>CAVZKP010000015.1:0-391427 GCA_963775875.1 uncultured Alphaproteobacteria bacterium | reverse complement strand
TTTCGCGGATTTCGCCGATTATTGGGAGCCGTTTGCCAGCGGCGAGGGCATGCTCGGCGAATATGTTGCCAGTCTCGACGCTGCCCGGCACGACCGCCTGGTGCGCTACTGCGCGCCGCCTACCTGACGCGGCAGCTCCGGACGGCTCGCGCTCGTTTGCTTGCGGTCGCGCTGTCCTGCGCGGCGTTCTTACCCGCTGAGGCGCGCTCGGATAAGGGCGGCCGACTCGATCCGCAGCTCGTCGCGCAGAGCGGTCGCTGGGAAACGTGGCGAGACTGCGGCCTGGCCGCTCGCCCGATCAGCTGCCGGGAGCGTGTTTGGCAATGTGTTGGCGATGTCGATCTCGGTCGCGATCGGCCGGTCGGGCGTCGGTCCCGGCCTCGGCGGCCGGCTGGGCCGCATGCAGATCGGCCAGCAATGCGCGATAGCACGGATGCCGGCGCAGCAGAAAGCGGCCCGCTTCCTCGGTCACCTGCAATTGCGGGCCGGTCAGGCTCCAGCTTGTCGGCACGTCTTTGGCCTGGTCGCGCAGCTGGCGATGCGCGGGGGTGTCGACTGGGATCTGGTCGTAATCAACGGTGATCCCATAGATCTTCATGCCGCCAAACTTTGCCGAATTGCCGACCGCGGCGGTAGCCTTCGCCAACTCGCCCAGCAGCCCGGAAAGGGCGATCTCGGAATTCGCCGTGTTGGCGTCGATCGGCACCGAAGTTACCGTCTGCACCATGCTGACCAGACCCGGTTGATTTTTTTGCCGGTAGAGATTGTTGGGCGCGTCCGATCGGGCATTGACGATGATGATCACGAGCTTGCGGATCTTTCCGTCGTTGATCGCCCGCAACACGCCGGCATCGTCATAGGGCGCGATCAGCGCCGAGCGCAAGGATTGGGTGCCCAGGTTGTCGGCCAATCCGCCGTCGAGAAAATAGAGGTAGTCGATCCGGCCGATACGGGTCGGGCCCGTGTCGCAGATCATTGGCATAACGTGCCTCTTTGTATTCCGGCAGATTGAGATAGGGCGTGTACGGGTTCGACAGATCGATCTTGATCCAGGCGCCGTTGCGCAGCTGGCCGGCGCAAGCCTCGGAAAAATCCTGAAATCCTACCGGAGTCAGCAGAACCGGAAATGCCGCCGAGGCCGACACCGCGGTTGCGACCGGCAGCGCGTCATAACTCGAACACACGTCGTCGAACCGTCGCGGGACCATTGCAGAGGTTTCGCCGCCGGCCATGTCGGTCGCGTTCAACACGATGAAAGGCTGGCCCGGCTCGATTGAGATCGGCGAGCGTGGCGTTGTGAAACAGGCGCTCGTTAAACAGCGCCTCCTCGGCCTCGATACGGGTCAACTCCCGGTCACCAGTCCGAACCAGGTAATCGGATTGACCGCGTCGAGCTCGAGCGTCGCCATATTGTCCTTGGTCAGAAAATCGTTGCGCAGATCGTCGAGGTCGCCATCGGGATGGACACGGTCGCGATGCAGGCCGAACCAGGCGGAGGTCACGCTGCCGCCTGACACCGACGAGATCAGCTTTACGTCCTCGGTCAAAACATGGCTGCCGTCGGAAGCGGCGTAGCTGGTTCTCGCCATCTCGCGCAGCACCAATTCGGCGAGCGCTGGCAGCCCGCGAGCCCCCGCCCGAGAAGGTCATCAGGATGACCGGGCGATCCGGGGTCGCAGGATCGATGCTGCGACGATCGGGATTGGCTTGGCCGGCCCGCAGCGGCGCGTTTTCGAAATGTGTGCCGGCGCATCCGCCGGCGAACAGGACCCACAGCAGCATCAGGCATCGTCCGGGCATGCACCCTCTCTATGCTTTGGCGAATTGGATGAGCAGCGGGTTGCCGGGGGATGTGCCGCTGACCACGCCATACCAGAACAACGGGGCGTAGCCCGAGCCGGACAAGGAAATCACATAATAATTTGTCGGCAAGGCAAGTTCGGTCTCGGTCTCGCCGATGACGTTGCCGTTTGCGATCACGTCGTGAATATCGTTTTGGTCAAAGGTTACGCGAATATATTCCATTGCGGTGCGGCCTCCAGTTTGGCGAGCTTAACCAAAAACCGCTCGGTCTGAAATGCCGCTAACGGCCTTGAGCGAATCGACGCCTGCCGCGGCGTCCTGGCGACCGCACCCGGCTGCGGTCCGGCGCGGCCTTTTGGCTCGGTTTTCCCGGCAGGATGGACGGGTGGCACCGCAGAGGGTTATGACAGGTCATGGTCCCCCGGGTCGGTCTCGCGCCCTATGCGTCGAAGCCGGAGGAGTCCCGCGGGCGGCTCCATCCGGAGCCAGAGCATGCGACGCGCTCGCCGTTTCAGCGCGACCGCGACCGGATCATCCATTCGACCGCGTTTCGCCGCCTGACCCACAAGACCCAGGTCTTTGTCTATCACGAGGGCGACCACTACCGCACCCGGCTGACCCACAGCCTCGAAGTGGCGCAGATCGCGCGCACGATCGCCCGGGCGCTTGGCCTCGACGAGGATCTCGCCGAGACCTTGGCGCTGGCCCACGACCTCGGACACACGCCCTTTGGCCATGCCGGCGAAGAGGCGCTGAACGCTGAAATGGCGCGTTTCGGTGGGTTCTCGCACAACGACCAGACCCTGCGGATACTGACCCGGCTCGAGCGCCGCTATGCCGGGTTCGACGGTCTCAATCTGACCTGGGAGACGCTCGAAGGCACCGTCAAGCACAACGGTCCGCTGCTCGGCCCCGACACCGCCCGCCCGGTGCCGCCGACGATCGCCGAGTACGATCGCGGCCATCGCCTCGACCTCGACACCTTTCCCGGGCCGGAGGCGCAGGTGGCGGCGCTGGCCGACGACATCGCCTACAACAACCACGATATCGACGACGGGCTGCGCGCCGGGCTGTTCACGGTCGCAGACCTCGCCGAGGTGCCGCTGATCGGCCCCGTCTTCCACAGCGTCGCAGCGCGCTATCCGGGTATCGAGGAACCGCGCCTGATCCATGAATCGATCCGCCGGGCGATCGACCATATGGTCGGCGATCTGATCGCCGAGACACGGGCGCTGCTGGCCGAAAGCGGGGTCGGATCGGCTGCGGCGGTGCGGGCGCTGAAACTGCCGGTGGTCGCCTTTTCCGCCGAAATGCGGAAGAACGACCGGGCACTCAAGGAATTTTTGTTCGAGCGAATGTACCGCCACTATCGGGTCAACCGGATGAGCTCCAAAGCGCGCCGCGTGGTCCATGACCTTTTTACCCTGTACCTTGCCGAACCCGAATGCCTGCCGGGCGAGTGGCGCGGCCTGGCGGCCGGCGCCGACGATCCGCAGACCGCCCGCGTCGCCGCCGATTATCTCGCCGGGATGACCGATCGCTTCGCGCTCGATGAGCATCACCGGTTGTTCGACACCTACGTTCCGACTTGAGTGGTTTTCGATGACCAATATTTTCACCGATATTCGCCAACTAGTGCTGGAGGCGATCGGCGATCTTATGGCGCAGGGGGCGCTGCCGCCGGGGCTCGATTTGGTCAGGGTCGCGGTCGAGCCGCCGCGCAATTCGACCCGTGGCGATCTCGCCACCAACGCGGCGATGGTGCTGGCGTCCGCAATCCCGGCATCGACCTTCGGCCACTCCCCGCTGGGTAGTTTGCCGTTTGGCGTGCCGGCGCGAAACCCGATGGCGCTGGCCGAGCAGATCGGGGCGGCGATGGCTGCGCGCGAACTGGTCAGCGCGGATTACCGCGGCCCCGGTTTCACTGTCGCGACGGCGAGGCCGGGCTTTCTGAACATCACCTTGATGCCCGAGGTTTGGCACGCCCAGCTGCGGGCGATATTGCGCGGCGGGCTCGGTTTCGGCAATTCGGCGGTCGGCGGCGGCGAGCGGATCAATGTCGAATTCGTTTCGGCCAACCCGACCGGGCCGATGCATGTCGGCCACGGCCGCGGCGCCGTGGTCGGCGATGCGCTCGCGGCATTGCTGGCCAAGGCCGGATTCCGAGTCGAGCGCGAGTATTACGTCAACGATGCCGGCGCCCAAGTCGAGGTCCTCGCCTGCTCGGTGCATCTGCGCTATCGCGAGGCATTGGGCGAGGCAATCGGGCCGATCCCGGACGGGTACTATCCCGGCGAATACCTGATCGAAACCGGCCGGGAATTGGCCGCGCGCGACGGGCGAAAATGGCTCGATCGGCCACAGGGCGAGTGGCTCCAGCCGGTGCGCGAGTTCGCCATTGCGCGGATGATGGCGCTGATCCGCGAGGATCTGGCGGCGCTCGGGGTGCGCCATGATCTGTTCGTGTCGGAGCGCGCTCTGGTCGACGCCGGGACGATCGACGATTGCCTGATGGCATTGGACCAACGCGGGCTGATCTATACCGGCGTGCTGGAGCCGCCCAAGGGCAAGCTGCCCGATGACTGGGAGCCGCGGGCCCAAACCCTGTTCCGCGCCACCCAATTCGGCGACGATGTCGACCGGCCGCTCAAAAAATCGGACGGCTCGTGGACCTATTTTGCCGCCGACATCGCCTATCACCGCGACAAGTTCGCCCGCGGCTTTGCCAGTCTGATCGATGTCTGGGGCGCCGATCACGGCGGCTATGTCAAGCGCATGCAGGCGGCGGTGCGCGCGGTGACCGACGGAGCGGCGGCGCTCGACGTCAAGCTTTGCCAGCTGGTCAACCTGTTCGACAAGGGCGTGCCAGTGCGTATGTCGAAGCGGGCCGGCACCTTCGTCACCTTGCGCGAAGTCATCGACGAGGTCGGCAAGGACGTCTTCCGGTTTATCATGTTGACCCGGAGAAACGACCAGGCGCTTGATTTCGATTTTGCCAAGGTCACTGAACAATCGAAGGACAACTCGGTCTTCTATGTGCAATACGCCCACGCCCGGGCGGCCTCGGTCATGCGCCATGCGGCCGAGGCGTTCGTCGGCGAGGATCTTTCCGACATGGCGCTAGCCGAGACGTCGCTGCAGCGGCTGGCCGACCCGGCTGAGCTCGCGCTGATTCGCCAGCTGGCGGCATGGCCGCGGCTGGTCGAAAGCGCGGCAGAGGCTCATGAGCCGCACCGGGTCGCATTTTATCTGCAAGAGGTTGCGGCGCAGTTCCATATGTTGTGGAACAAAGGCCGGGACGAAGCGACGCTGCGCTTTATTCTCGCTGAGGATCCGGCACTCGACTCGTGCGCGCCTCGCTCTGGTCCGCGCCGTCGCCCTAGTCATCGCCTCCGGCCTCGCCGTAATCGGCGTCGAACCGGTCGAGGAAATGTAGCCATGTCCTATAACCTTGAACAGATCGACCCCGATCAACAGACTGGGTTCTATGAGGAACCGAGCGACGAAGAACCGCCTTCGCCGCGGCGGGTGTTGAAGACCGTGGTAGCGCTCATGGTCATGGGCTTGTTTGCCGGCGGTTTGTGGTTCGCTTATGTCGAGGGCGCGCGGCATCCGGGCCGGACCGGTGACAGCGGCGGCATTCCGCTGATCCGCGCCGATACCCGGCCGATGAAGGTCAAGCCGGCCGAGGCTGGCGGAATGCATATCCCGGACCGGAACATGTTGATCTACGGCCAGGGTCGACCGGAGGTCGAGCATTTGCTACCGCCCCCGGAGCAGCCGATGGCGCTCCCGCCGCCGCCCCCGCCGCCTTCGGCCGCCGTACCGGCGAGCCAGGCCGCTGCCTCGGGTCCGCCACCCGCACCGGCGATCCCAGAGGGGCAACCGGCGCGGCCATCGGCTGCGCTACCGCCGGTCGTGGCCGAGCCTGGCCCGGCTCCCGCCGCCGCCCGAGGCGAGGTAGCGGCGGATCTGCCGGCAAATCCGCATCGGGAGCCGGCCAAATCGCCCGCAGCCAGGCCGGACCCAGGCAAGGCGGCCGGGGTGCGGCTACAAATCGCCTCGGTGCGGAGCGAGGGGGTGGCGCGCGAGGAGTGGGACCGGATCAAGCGGATGAACCCGGATTTGCTCGGCCACCTGACAGCGGTGGCGGTTCGGGCCGATCTCGGCGACAAAGGCGTCTATTACCGCATCCAGACCGGGCCGATCGGGGATGCGTCGGCGGCAGAACGGCTCTGCGGCGAGTTGAGGCAGAGGCACCTCGGCTGCATCATGGTCAGATGAACCACGGTCGCGGCGTCGCGCCAACGTCGCCGACCTGAGCACCGTCATTGCCGCCGTTGTCCCAGTAATCCATCTTCAATCCGCCCGCCGGGTATTGGCGAGCACGCCCGGATCGGACCCGGGCATGATCAGACGGAGGTGCCCCCGTTGCGCGAACAGGAATCGTCTTGGTAGGCGGGGGACCGATAGCGGCACCGCGTGCGGTCATCCTTGGTTGTGCCGGTGAAGTGTTGAGCGCCGGCGAGAGGCGCTTTTTCGCCGAGGCCGACCCGGCCGGGTTCATCCTGTTCCGCCGCAATTGCCGCGCGCCCGATCAGGTGCGCGGACTGGTCGAGGCGTTGCGCGGCTGCGTCGGGCGGGTTGGCGCACCGGTGCTGATCGATCAGGAAGGTGGACGGGTCGCCCGTCTCCGGCCGCCGCATTGGCGCCGTTACCCGACAGCCGCGCGCCTCGCCGCCTTGCCGGACCCGACCGCCGAGGATGCGGCTCGGCTCGGCGCTCGCCTGATTGCTGACGATCTCTCTCGTCTCGGCATTACCGTCGACTGCCTGCCGGTGCTCGACCTGCCGGTTGCCGGAGCCGATCCGGTGATCGGCGATCGTGCCTACGGCGCCGAGCCCGAGCGCGTTGCGCGCCTTGGCCGGGCCGTGTGCGAGGGGTTGCTGGAGGGCGGCGTGCTGCCGGTCCTGAAGCACATTCCGGGGCACGGCCGTGCCCGCGTCGACAGCCATTACGCCTGTCCCGCGGTGGCGATCGGACATGACGAACTGTCGCGCACCGACTTCGCCCCGTTCCGAGCGCTCGCCGCGATGCCCTGGGCGATGACCGCCCATATCATCTATCGGGCGATCGACCCGTCGGCGCCGGCGACCCTGTCGCCGCGGGTGATTGCCGAGATCATTCGCGGCGAAATCGGCTTTGCCGGCGTGCTTGTATCCGACGATCTGTCGATGCGAGCCCTGGGCGGCAGCCTTGCCGAACGGGCGCAGCGGGCGCTCGCCGCTGGCTGCGATCTGGCGCTGCACTGCAATGGCGATCTTGCCGAGATGGAGGAAATCATCGCCGCGATCGGGCCGCTATCCGACGCAGCTGTGGCGCGACTGGAGCGCGGCGAGGCGGTGCGGCCCCGCCCGGAGGAATTCGACCGGTCCGAAGCCGAGCCCCGGTTCGACGCGCTGATGGCGGAGACGAGGTGATGGGCGGAGCGGCATCCTGGGCGGCGACAATCTACCAGGCCAGCACCTGGGTATTGCCGGTGGTCATCGCCGTGACCTTTCATGAGGCGGCCCACGGCTTCATCGCCTATCGATTTGGCGACGACACCGCCTGGCAGGCGCGCCGCGTCACCTTCAACCCGCTGAACCACATCGACCCGTTCGGCACGATCGTTTTGCCGGCATTGCTGCTGCTGACCACCGGCGGGCGTTTTCTGTTCGGCTACGCCAAGCCGGTGCCGGTCAATTTCGGCCGCCTGCACGACCCCCGGCGCGACATGGTGTGGGTGGCGCTGGCCGGGCCGGGGACCAACGTGCTGTTGGCGATCGTCTCCTCGCTGTTATTCTACGGGGTGGTGTTTCTGCCGCCAAGCCCGGCGGAGTGGGTCGCGGCGAACCTGGTCCATTCGCTGGAGATCAACGCGGCGCTGTGCGTCTTCAACATGCTGCCATTGCCGCCGCTCGATGGCGGCCGGGTGGCGGTCGGGCTGCTGCCGCGCTCGCTCGCCTATCCGCTCGCCCGGCTCGAGCCGTATGGCATCCCGATCCTGCTGGCGCTGCTGTTCGTGCTGCCCTGGATCGGCGAGCAGATCGGCGTCAATCTCAATATCCTCGCCTATGTGATCGGCAAGCCGATGCAGGCCCTGATCAATTTTGTGCTGATTTTGACCGGACAGGGCGGATGAGCGATCCCGCCATTGAGTGGGACGCCCCCTCGCCTCGCGTGCGGGGAGAAGGCGGGCGAGAGGAGCGGTGCGCGCCGGCCGAGCAACTCGTGCTCGATCTTGGCGGGTATGAGGGGCCGATCGATCTGCTGCTGTCCTTGGCGCGCGAGCAAAAGGTCGATCTCGCGAAGATCTCGATCCTGGCGCTGGCGGACCAGTACCTCGCCTTTATCTACCGGCAACAAAAATTGCGCCTTGAGATCGCTGCCGATTATCTGGTGATGGCGGCATGGCTGGCCTATCTGAAATCGCGGTTACTGCTGCCGCAACCATCGCAGGAGGACGAGCCCGATGCGGCCGAAATCGCCGCCGCGCTAGGACATCGCCTCAAGCTCCTTGAGGCGATGCAGACTGCCGGCCGCCGGTTGATGGCCCGCCCGCGCCTTGGCCACGATTTCTTTTTGCGCGGCGCTCCCGAGGGGCTGGCGACGATAGCGGTCCCGGTCTTGCGCCTCGGCCTCTATGAGTTGCTGCGCGCCTATGGCGATGGGCATCGGCGTTGGACCGCCGCGGTGTTGACGATCGCGCCCTCGGTTTTTCACTCGATGGATGACGCACTGAAGCGCCTGACGCGCTTTCTCGGCCGAGTGCCTGATTGGCGGGAACTGACGCGCTTTCTGCCGGTCGAGCCGGGCGGCGAGGGGCTTCGCCGCTCCGCGCTGGCCGCGACCTTTGCGGCGGCGCTCGAACTCGCCCGCGACGGCAGGGTCGAGCTGCGCCAGGACCGTGCCTTTGGCCCGATCTACTTGCGCAGCCCGCCATTGGCGCCGGAACATCGAGGAGCTGAGGAAGTTCGCCGATGACCGACCGGGCGCAACAATTGCGGCTCGTCGAGGCGCTGCTGTTCGCCGCGGGCGAACCGCTGACCGACGCGACGCTGGCACAGCGTTTGGCCGATGGCGCTGACCTGCCCGACCTGTTGGGCGAGCTCGCCGAGCATTACGCCGGGCGCGGGGTCAATCTCGTGCAGCTGGCCGGCGGGTGGACCTTTCGCACCGCGCCCGATCTGGCCTCTGCTCTGCGCATCGAGCGTCCGGTTGCGCGCAAACTGTCGCGCGCTGCGGTCGAAACCCTCGCCGTCATCGCCTACCACCAGCCGGTCACCCGCGCTGAGATCGAGGAGATCCGCGGGGTCGGCCTCGGCAAGGGCACCATCGACACCTTGATGGAAGCCGGTTGGGTCCGCCCCAAAGGCCGCCGCCTGAGCCCCGGACGGCCGCTGCTCTGGGTGACAACGCCGGGCTTTCTCGCCCATTTCGGCCTCGACAGCCTGCGCGAACTGCCGGCGATCGAAGAGTTGCGTCTCGCAGGACTTCTCGATCTGACGCCGACGATCCTCGGCGAGGGCGGGCTGGGAGGCGATGATTTGACGCCACCCCCAACACCCCTTGCCTCGGCATGATCCGTGGCTGTCCGGTAGAGGGAACTCGGGCTAAGTTTGCAAGCCATCCCCAGCCGCAGACATTACCACCTGGCTTGACTTGGTGACCCGCGACTTTGCGCGTTTTTCCGCAGGCAGCCATGGGTGGCCGGAACAAGTCAGAACAAGTCCGGCCATGACGGCCTTGGAGGTGCGAGTATTTCGAATGCCCGGTCAACTTGTATACAGACCTGAGGGTCCGGCTCGAAATGAAACACGCTATCTCAATCGCTTATCGTCGTCCCGTGCGCCTTCAGCCCACGGGCTGGTCCCGTGGGGAAAGCGGGGGGCCAGGGACTGCCCCTGGCTGGAACAGGGGGCAACTGTGTGAGCCCGTATGAGATCATTTGTCGAGGATCGCTCTAGGCAAACCGCTGTGTATAGTGAGTGCAGACCCGCTGGATCATGGATTCGTAGGACAAGGGATCGCCAACGGCCGGGCTCGGCGGTATTGGAGCAACCTGCGTAAGCTTTCTGAGGTGGCCGTATTTCGCAGGATCCGGGTGATAATTGATGTTGTCGTGCTCGATTACAATAACACCCAAGCCCTCAAGGCCGGGACCATCAGCCTCGGAACGTCGCAGATGAATGGTGCGAAATAGGTCGACTGACTCCTTCGCCAATTGGCGGGCGGTACGACGCTTGTTTACGTGAGTGTTTAGTTCAGATCGATTTGTTTTTCCTAAATTTAATGGAGAATAAAAGAGTTCGGAACTGTTAACAACAAGAAATGCGGCGACCACGGTACGAGGATCATATGTGTGCCCGTGACCATGAAAAGCCCCGAAGTCCCGCAATCTGTTGCGACGCGCCTTGCCATGCTCAGTGAGCACGCTTTTTAGTTCAATAGCGATTTGTATAATCACTGGAGGGGCCATCCGGACAAGGCCCAGTTCCGGGGTGGTCGCGGCCGGCGGTATCGGTACTCCAGCACACGTGCCGATCGCGATGTCGATAACCCAGTCGTCTCGCGCTATCTGTTGGTGATGGCGGAGACTTCGCAACGATTTCACCGCTGGCAGCTCGCTGGCCGATCAAAGGGCAATGTTTGACCAAATCCTGGACGATGATGTCAGACAGAAAATTGCTGTGCCGGGAAGAGCGTGGATCATAGCCCCTCTCAGCCAGATATGCTGCAAACTCGTCAGCTATTGCCATCGCAGCGAGCGTGCCCGCGTGGCCGGACTACCCAGCCGATTCCACGACGATGGCCGAGTGGCTCGCGATTAACCGGCTCGCCGCTTCCGCTGCTGAACGACGGGTAGCTGAGTTTAAGTACTGTTCTTCGATCTCAATCGAGACCGAATTCCGGCCTGCGCGAATGGCGGCGACAGCGGTCGATCCGGAGCCGGCAAATGGATCGAGGATCAAATCGCCGGCGAAGCTGAACATTCGAATCAAGCGCTCGGCTAGTTCGCTCGGGAACGGTGCGGGATGTCCATCGCGCAGGCTGGCGCCCCGGATGTCCGACCAAACCGGACGCATCCAGCCGTCCATCTCGTCGCGCTGGAGCATCGATAACGCCTTTTGAATCATTGGCGTGGTTCGATAGCCGCCCGGCTTGCGCAGCATCACGATGTGTTCGTGATCGTTTTTGATTATCGCGCCGGGCTGATACGGCTTTCCATAGTAGCCGCCTGATCCGCCGCCGGCCTCATTGGTGCGGTTTCCGATCTTGAACCAGAGTATCGGCGTGAGATTGTCGAGGCCGTTGTCGCGGCTGCGAACCTGGATATCGGAAGGCAGCGGCAAGACCCGATGTCGTCCGTCTGCTCGCCTCGGGATCAGGATGTCGCCGATGACGCAACAAATTCGACCTCCGGGGACGAGAACCCGTGCGCATTCCCGCCAAACCCGGTCCAACTCATCAAGGAAACGATCATAATCGCCAATTCGACCGAGTTGACGACCGCGCGCATCGGAAGCGTAGGCCTTCAGGTTGAAATACGGCGGCGAGGTAACGACGAGATGCACCGATTCGCTTTTGATCCCCCTCAAGTCGCGAGCGTCGCCAAGGATCATTTCATGCCGCGTCCGATCATAGGGCGCCGGCCATCGACGTTCGCGCAAGATACGGTTGGCCTTGAGCAGGGCGGTCGGCGCTCCCGGCTCGTTGTCGGTCGCAGGGATGTAAAGCTCATCGATTCGTGAGCGCCGGGTAGCGAATTGCCCAGCCCGGACCGAAACAGTTTCTCCCGCCATAGGCATACCTCCGCCGCGCATAGTAGCCGCTTTCGGACAGAGAACAATATCTTGTGTCTGCCGGTTATTCGGTTTCAGGCCGACTGAGCGACGAACGCATTATGACATAAGCCCTACGCAGCTACAACGGGTAAGTTCGTCATATGTTCTATATTGGTACAATCTAGAATAGCTGTAACGGATGTTTGCCTGCGCGGTCCGATACGTTTGAGGTCGTCGTGCGGGTCAGCGGCGCTGGGCGGAGCGGTGGGCGGCGGCGACTTCGGCGCGCATGCCGCTGCCGGCCATCAGCATTTCCGCGGTGAACGCGGCGATGGCGCCGATCGTGCACATCACCGCCAGGCCGAAGGTGGTGAACAGCACCGAGGCGACGGTCGCATCCTTCAGGGCGCCGACAAACAGGGTCAGCACCGAGGCGCAGGTCAGCGCGCCGGCGATGGCGCCGAGCACGACCGCGACATCGAGCGCCAGCGAGCGCCGGCGCAGATGCGACAGCATTGCCGACAGGTCGGCGACGCCCTCGCCGTCATCGGCGTCGGTCGCCTTGGCGATCAGGTCGGCGACGCGGGCGAGCCGGGTCGAAAACACGTTCAGCAGGGTGGCGATGCCGGACAACAGGAACACCGGGGTCAGCGCCACCTGGATGACGTGGGCGACGAGGTCGAGCGGGGAGAACGGGGTGGTGAGGCCGGGCATGTGCGTCGCGTGGCTTGGGCTGCGGCCACCATATACCGCCCGGCCGCCTCGCCCAATCCGCCCTGCCGCGCCGCGCCGCGCACGCCGGATGCCGCCGCGGCCGGGCGGTTCCCGGCTTTCCCGATGCCGCGCCGGCGCTCACGAACCCTTGGGCGGCGCCAGCAGGTCGGCGAGCTTGGTCTCGATCATTTTTGCCTTGTAGGACGGGATCGCATAGACCCAGTGCGAGGCAAGGCCGTCGAGCTTTTTCGCCTCCGCCGCGGTTTTGCCGGAGCCGGCGGCGGCGAGCGCGATCCAATCCTTGCCGTCGTGCTGGAACAGTTTGAGGCTGATCGTCAGCCCGTCGAAGGTGGCATAGCTCGCGGCGGTGACGCCCTTTGTCCGGAACCGGCAGTTTCGCGGCTGGCTGCACATCGTCGAAATCGAGGGTTTCGAGCGCCATCGCCGGCTCGCCGAGCGCGGTCTCGTCCTTGTATTTGGCGTTTGCCGGCGCGTCCTCGACCGCGAATTTCGCGCCCGGTCCGGCGCGGCTGAGCACCAGGGTCGCGCCGTCGGGCTGGGTCAGGCTGACCTTGGCGACCCGGCTGTCGGGAATGTCGACGATATGCCGGGCGAGCCAGTTCGCCGTGTCGTCGGAAAAGTCGAGCGAGCCGCGGGCGAGCCAGGATTGCGGGTCGCCGGGCCTTCGCACATAGACGCCGTCATGGCCGGTGCCGAGCCGGTCATAGCGCCGCTTGCCGACGATCAGCTGGGCCAGCACCGCCCCCGATTTGTCCTTCAGCGTGACCAGGGTCGATTTGCCCTTGCCCGGATCCTCGACTTGGAGGCGCGGATATAGATCCGGCTGGCGGGTCTTGGGTTCGACCAGGGTCATATCGGCCAGCGCCAGCACGATCTGGCGGATTTTGCCGGGTGCGGAGGGATAGTCGCCCTTTTGCACGACCAGCCAGTTGTCGCCGCTGCGGTCGAATGTCAGGTTCAGGCCGCTGCGCTGGACCGCGACCGAGGCGACCTCGCCGAGCTTGTCGGCCAGGCCGGGGAACGCGCGCCGGTCCGAGCCGGCGGGGCTGACGCCGTAGCCGCCGGTGGCCAGCGCGGCGATCGCCGCCGCCACCAGCACGCAGGTCGCGGCGGCGAGCAGGATCAGGCTGCGTTTCTGCATGACGGGCTCTTGCGCGATCCGGGGCTGGCGCCGCTCATGTCTCGACCGTGCGCCGGCGGCGGCGCTTCAGGCGCACCGCGCCGACGATGATCGCGACCACCGCGACGATGATCGGGATCAGCGCGATATCGAGGAATTCGAGCCCCTGTTTGAGGTGCTGGATGTTGCTGCGCAATGCCCGTTGCACGCCGCGCAGCTGGCGCCGGGTCTGCAGCATTTCGGCGCGGAACTGCTCGATCGCCTTGGTCTGCTCGGGCGACAGGCTGGCCGGGCTGTCGGCCTGGTCTTTCCCGGTCAGGTCGGCGAGCTTGGCCTCGGTGCCTTTGAGATTCTGCCGCAGCGCCTGCTCCTCGGCGCTGTAGCGCGCCTGCGCCTCGCGCTGAATCCGGTCGACGACCTCGAACGGCCGGGTCGCGGTGCCGCGGCTGCGCAGCCCGATCAGATCCTCGCCGCCGGCCAGCACGTCGATCGCATCGGCGACAAAGTCGCCATTATTGGCCAGCGGCACGGCGACCTGCTGACCAAAGAAATCCTGGCTCTGCACCCAGATCCGGTCGTCGAGGATATCGGTGTCGGCGACGACGACGACGTTGATCGGATGCACCGATTGTTTGAGCCAGGGCGCCGGCGCGGGCGGGCTCGCCGCCGGTTTCGCTTCGCTCTGCTTTGCCGCCTGCGGCTTGGCCGGCGCCGGCGGTTGCGGCGGACCGTCGGGAAACGCGCTCTCGACCATGCCGGTGACATGGGCGGCCAGGATGTAGCGCTTGTCGTCGGATTTGAAATCGGCCAGCAGGCCGGCGACGTCGGGCATTCCCTGCAATTTGTCGACCGGGATCTTGTCCGAATCGGGCGAGGTCGTGATCAGCGGCTCGATCACCGTCTTGGCCCCGGGCAGCTTCTCGATGATGCCGGCCGAGGCCATCGTGATATGGGTCAGGTCGGCGGTGATCATGTCGCTGCGGTTGAGGTTCGCGGCGTGCAGGTCGAGCCAGGCGATATAGTCGAGCGGCTGGTCGCCGTGGCCGGGAACCGGCACGCTGACCTCCTGTGCGTCGCGGCGGTCGCCGGCAACCACCTTCGGCGCCATCTCGAAGCCCCATGATTTGAACAGGGGCGCCAGATTGCTGGCGGTCGGCGAGCCGGGCGGGTTGGTCTGGCTCGGCTGCGAGGCCTGCAATTCGGAATGCGGGTCGACGAAAATCAGCGCCTTGCCGCCTTTCAGCACGAACTGGTCGATCGCGAACAATGTCTTGGGCGGCAGGTGCTGCGGATGCACCACCATCAGCACGTCGACATCGGGCGGTATCGCCTCGAGGCTGATCGACAGCGGCTCGATCTTGTCGAGCTGCTGCAATTGCTGGATGACCGCCATCGGCTGGCTCGGCCGGCCCTGCATCATCGCCGCCATGTCGCCTTCCAGCGGCAGGGTGCTGATCAGCCCGACCACGGTCTTTTTCGGAAAGGCCAGGCTGTGGACGAGCTTGGTCAGATCGTATTCGAGAAAGCGCTCGCGCTCGGGCGAAAAGAACGCGATGACCTGCTGATCGTCGGTCGAATTGGTCGCGGCGAGGCCGAAATAGACCTGGTCGCCCTCGCGGTCGAGCGGCACCGCCTGCAGGCCAAAGGCCACCGCCTGGTCCTCGACATCCGAAAACGGCTGGGGATTGTAGATTTCGAGGCGCAGCTTGCCATGCGCCGCGGCGACGTATTGTTCGAGCAATTCGCGCACGCGCTGGGCATAGACGCCGTAGGCCGGGACCTCGTCGCCGAGACGGCTCGAATAATAAAACCGCAGGGTGATCGGCTCGTCGATCTGCGCCAGGGTGTGCAGGGTGCCGGGCGACAGGGTGTAGAGGTGCTCGGCGGTCAGGTCGAGCCGCGCGGTAAAGAACCGGCCGATGATGATGTTGGCCGAGACCAGCATCAGCGCGATGCAGGTCAGCGCCACCGCGGCGACCGCGCGGCGCGAGCCGAACAGACCGGGGGAGCGGGCGGTCGTGTTCATCTCACTCGGCCTTTTCGAGGTCGATCAGGATCGCGTTGGCGAACAGAAAGGCGATCATGATCGACACGAAATAGGCGAGGTCGCGCGCGTCGAGAACGCCGCGGGTGATCGCGCTGAAATGGTCGAGAAAGCTCATCTGGGTCACGGCGTCGATCAGCCATTGCGGCGCCCAGCCCTGGAGCAGCCCCAATACCACCGGCGAGCCGGCGACGGTAAAGACAAAGGCGATGGCCGCGGTCACGACAAAGGCGATGACCTGGTTCTTGGTCGCCGCCGACACGCAGGCGCCGATCGCCAGCAATGCGCCGGCCATCAGCCAGCTGCCGATATAGCTCGCCACGATCACCCCGTTATCCGGGCTGCCGAGCAGGTTGACGGTGATCCAGAACGGAAAGGTCAGGGCCAGGGCGATCCCGGCAAAGCACCAGGCGGCGAGGAATTTTCCGACCACCGCCTCGGTCATGCGAATCGGCAGGGTCAGAAACAGCTCGATCGTGCCGCTCTTGCGTTCTTCGGCCCACAGCCGCATCGACAGTGCCGGGATCAAAATCAGGTAGAGCCAGGGATGAAAGGCAAAGAAGGGCTGCAGATCGGCCTGCCCGCGATCAAAGAAATTGCCGACGAAAAAGGTCAATACCCCCGCCATGACCAGAAAAATCACGATGAACACATAGGCCAGCGGGGTGGCGAAATAGCTGGCGAATTCGCGGCGGAAGATGGTCAGGACGTTGCGCATCGCGGGTCAGGCCGCAGCGGCGAGCGGGGCGGCCTCGGCCGGCGCCGTGGTGATCTCGCGAAACACATCGTCGAGCCGGCCATGCTCGACCCGCAACAGGCTGACATGCCAGCGATGGGCGCGGGCGAGGTCGGCGACATCGGCGACGACATCCTCGCCGTCCCGCGGGAAGACCAGCAACCCCTGGCCCTCGCCATCCTCGACCGTCTCGGCCGCGGCGACCGCCGGCAGGCGCAGCAATTCGGCGCGAATCTGCGCCATGTCGCCGCCGCCGATGGACAGCCGCACCGCGTTGTGGTGGCGCGAGCGGCGGGCCAGCTCGGCCGGCGTCGCGTCGGCCAGCACCCGGCCATGGGCGATGATCATCGCCCGGCTGCACACCGCCTCGACCTCTTCGAGCAGATGGGTCGAGATGATGATCGCCTTGTCCGGGCGCATCGCCGCGATGATCTTGCGCATCTCGTATTTCTGGTTGGGGTCGAGCCCGTCGGTCGGCTCGTCGAGGATCAGCACCTGCGGATCGTGCAGCAATGCCTGCGCCACCCCGACCCGGCGCCGATAGCCCTTGGACAGGGTCTCGATCGGCTGGTGCAGCACCTCGGCGATGCGGATCATCTCGACCACCCGGCCGATGCGCAGCTGGGCCTCGCGCCCGGAATAGCCGCGGATCCGGGCGATAAAGCCGAGAAACTCGGCGGGCGTCATGTCGGGATAGGCGGGGGCGCCCTCGGGCAGGTAGCCGATGCAGCGCTTGGCCGCGATCGGCTCCCTGGCGATGTCATGACCGCACACGATGGCGGTGCCGCCGGTCGGCGCGACAAACCCGGTGATCATCTTCATCGTCGTCGATTTGCCGGCGCCGTTCGGCCCGAGAAAGCCCAGCACCTCGCCGCGCGGAACGACGAACGAGACATCGTCGACCGCGACCAGCGGGCCGAAATGTTTGACCAGATGACGTATCTCCAGCATAGAGCAGACCCCTAGCATGGCCGCGCCGTTTTGCCACTACCCGCCGGTTCGCGCATTGCGGCGCAAGCGCGCAGTCGCCCGATCGGTCCGCGTCCCGCCGCATGAATGCGGGCCGGAAAGGCAGTCGGCGATCGGCCATTATCCCCTTCGGGCATTTCTATGATCCGCCGAGTGCGGCTTTTTTCGGGCCTGGTGATGCTCGCCTATGTGACGATGCATCTGCTCAACCACGCCGTGGGTCTGGTCTCGCTGCCGGCGATGGAAGCGGTGCTGGCCTATGTCTTCTGGATCTGGTCGAGCCCGCCGGCGCAGGTGCTGCTCTACGGCAGTTTTCTGGTGCATTACCTGCTGGCGCTGTGGGCGCTGTGGGAGCGGCGCACCTTGCGCCTCAATGCCGGCGAACTGGCCCAGCTCGCGCTCGGTTTCGCCGTGCCGATACTGCTTGCCCATCACGTCGCCGCCACCCGGATCTCCGACGATTACTTCGGCACCTACGACCTCTATTACACCTTTTTCCTGTGGGTCTATTTCGTTCACGCGCCAGCCCGCGGCGTGCTGCAGCTGGTGACCCTGGTGGTGGCCTGGACCCACGCGATGTTCGGCCTGCATTATTGGCTCCAGGTCAGGCCGTGGTATGCCCGGCTGCGGCCCGCGGCGCTGGTCGTTGCGGTATTGATCCCGGTGCTGTCGCTGCTCGGCGCGATCGAGGCCGGGCGCCAGGTCGCCGCCCTCGCCGCCGATCCCGCCTGGACCGGGGCGGCCTTTGCCCATATGCGGCTGCCCTCGCCCTCGGCCGGGCGCGAGCTCGACCGGATCGGCGCCGATCTCGGCTGGTTTTTTGCCGGCATGGTCGGCGCGGTATTGCTGGCGCGGCTGGTGCGCCGGCTGTGGCAGCGCCGGCACGGGCTGGTGCGGATCGGCTATCCCGACGGCCGTTTCATCAATGTCATCCCCGGCACCAGCGTGCTCGAGGCGAGCCGGCTCGCCGGCATCCCGCACGCCCATGTCTGCGGCGGGCGCGGCCGCTGCTCGACCTGCCGGGTGCGGGTGCGCGCCGATCTCGGCAGCCTCGATCCCCCCGGCGAGACCGAGCGGCGGGTGCTGGCCCGCATCGGCGCCACCGCCAATGTGCGCCTGGCCTGCCAGTTGCGGCCGAAGGGCGCGGTCGAGGTGACGCCGCTGCTGCCGCCTTTCGCCTATGCCATGGACGGACGCCGCCGGGTCGATATCGCCCAGGGCAGCGAGCGCGAGATCGCCATCCTGTTCGCCGACATCCGCGGCTTCACCGCCTTGTCCGAGGGTCGGCTCCCCTATGATGTGGTGTTCATCCTCAACCGCTATTTCGCCGCCGTCGGGCGCGCGGTCGAGAGCGCCGGCGGGCGGGTCGACAAATTTCTCGGCGACGGGGTGATGGCCTTGTTCGGCATCGACAGCGGGGCGCAGGCCGGCTGCCGCGAGGCGCTGCTCGCCGCCCGGCTGATGTCCGAGCGCATGGACGAACTCAACGCGTCGCTGCACGGCGAGATCGAGCGCCCATTGCGCATCGGCATCGGCATCCATAGCGGGCCGATCATCATCGGCGAGATGGGCTATGGCGGGGCGACCGCGATTACCGCGATCGGCGACGCGGTCAATACCGCGAGCCGGCTCGAAGAGCTGACCAAGGAATATGGCGTCGAGCTGGTGGTTTCCGAGAACGTGGTGCGCCACGCCGGGATGGATCTCTCCGACTTTCCGCGCCAGGAGGTCGAGATCCGCGGCAAACGCGAGATGCTGGCGGTCAGAACCCTGGCCAGCGCCGCCGAGTTGCCGGCGTCGGCAATTGCCCCGCTCGCGCCCATTCAGCCGGCCACCGCCTGACCGGAGCGCGGCCGGCACAAGCTCACCCCGGCTGGTCCGTCGTGCGGATGCCGTTACACTGCTCATCTCGGGCGGCCGGCCACGGCCGACCGCAATGCCAGGCCGCGATGATCAGCACCCTCGACACGCATGAGCTCGTCAAGGACCTGAAGGCGTCGGGCTTTACCGATGCGCAGGCCGAGGCGGTCACCCGGGCGGTGCGGCAGGCGCAGGATCTCGATGTTTCGAACCTTGCGACCAAGACCGACTTGGCCGAGGTCGAGCTGCGGCTGATCAAGTGGGTGATCGGTGTCGGGGTCGCCGCCGTCTTCGCCCTCACCGGCGTGGTGTGGACGGCGACACAGGTGCTGCTGCACGCGCATCCATAGCGCCGCGCCTTCTGACCTCAGGCCGGCGGCAGCAGCCGGTCGATTTCCGCGGTGATCCGCGGATCGGCGGGCGCCACCTGGGCGGGCCACGCACCGGCGAGTTCGCCATCGGGCGCGATCAGGTATTTGTGGAAATTCCAGCTTGGGGTTCCGGCCTCGCCCAAGGTGTCGGCAATCCAGCGATAGAACGGATGCGCCTGCCCGCCGGAGACCGGGCATTTCTGCGCCAGCGGAAAGTCGATCGCGTAACGGGTCTCGCAGAAGGTCTTGATCTCGGCCGCCGAGCCGGGTTCCTGCTGGCCGAAATCGTTGGACGGCACCCCGAGCACGATCAGGCCGCGGTCGCGGTAGCGCTGCCACAGCGATTCCAGGCCGGCGTATTGCGAGGTATATCCGCAATACGAGGCGGTGTTGACGACCAGCACCGGCCGGCCTCGCCAGGCGTCGAGCGGCAGCTTTTCGCCGTCGATCGAAACAAACGTGAACCGGTGGGCGTTTTCGAGGGCGGGCATTGGCAACCTCCGTGCAGCATGGATCGGGCGTGGATCGCGCGCTTGCCGCGAGCATAGCGCGACTTGCGTCCGGAAAAAGCCGCCGCATTTCGCATTGCGTCCCCTCGCTCGTTCCCCGGGAGACTGGTCCTGGTTGCCGCCCTCGATAGCTCGACGCTGCTGTTGCTGTTCCTTCTGAAGGGGATCGTGGTCGGCGTGGTGATCGCCGTGCCGGTCGGCCCGGTCGGCATTCTGTGCCTGCGCCGGACGATCTTCGAGGGCAGGCTGGCCGGATTGACATCGGGGCTCGGCGCGGCCACCGCCGACGCGCTGTTCGGCGTCATCGCCGCCTTCGGCCTCACCTTTGTCTCCGACTGGCTGCTCGGCTGGGAAGGCTGGCTGCGCGCCGCCGGCGGCGTTTATCTGCTCTATTCCGGCGGCGCGGCCCTGCTGTCCAAGCCGCAGGACAAGATCGCCGAGCAGTCCGACCCCGACACCCTGTTCCGCGACTTTGCTTCGGCCTTTGCCCTGACCATCACCAATCCGGTGACGATCCTGATCTTCCTCGCCATCTTCGCCGCGCTCGGCCTCGGCGGCGCCAAGGCGACCCTGGTGCGCGCGGCCTTCCTGGTGCTCGGCGTGTGGGCCGGGTCGTTCCTGTGGTGGCTGGGGCTCGCCCTGGGCATCGGATTGTTTCGCCGGGCGATCGAGCCGCGTCATCTGGCCTGGATCAGCCGCGCCTCCGGCATCATCCTGTTCGCCACCGGTGCAGCGCTGATCGCCACGGTCGTGCTAGAGCATCTGGGCTGACCGTAGCTGACCGTAACGCAAGGTGGTTTCGTGGTCTATCTGCCCCCCGCTTTCACCGAGGCGCGCCCCGAGGTGCTGATCGCGCATCTCGAGCGGCATGATTTCGCGCTGCTCGTCAGCAGCGGCCCGGCCGGGCTGGTGGCGAGCCACATCCCGTTCCTGGTCGAGCGCGACGGCGACGCGCTGCACCTCCTCGGCCACCTCGCCCGCCCGAACCCGCAGGTCGCCGAACTCGGCCGGGCCGGGGGCGGCGAGGTGCTGACCATCTTCAGCGGCCCGCACGCCTATATCTCGCCCGGCTGGTATGCGAACGGTCCGGCGGTCCCGACCTGGAATTACGCCGACGTCCATGCCTATGGAACTCTGCGCCTGATCGATGACAAGGAATGGTTGCGGATGGTGCTGCGCCGGCTGTCCGACCGGCACGAGGCCGGCAGCGCCGAGCCGTGGCGGATGGAGGATTTGCCCGAGGCCTATATGGCGGGGATGATCCGGGGGATCATCGGGCTCGACATCGCGGTTAGCCGGCTCGAAGGCAAATTCAAGCTGAGCCAGAACCGGCCGGCGGCCGACCGCCCGGGCATCCTCGCCGCGCTCGAGGCGCGGGGCGACGATGATGCCGTCGCTGTCGCCCGGCTGATGCGGGAGCGCGCCCCCGGCGCCGGCTGAGATGGCAGGCCGGGTCACGCCCGCTGGCTCGACGCTGGCTTGGCCGGCCGGCGCAAAAATGGTCACAACCTTGTTCGAGCGGTCGCCGCCAAGGCTGACACAATTTCAAACCTTGTTAGCGGGCATCACCCTCTGCTGTCCGATCGAGCAAAATGAGCTGCATCCGCCGGGGCCTGCTACCGCCTCCGATCCGCGTGGCCGGGCCTGACCGGCGGGCCCTCGGCCCGCGCCCTTGCTCCGCGGTCGCCAGCACCTTGTTGCGACCGCTTCTGCGATCCGGGCGGGCGCTCGGTTTTCTGCTGGTTTGCCTCACCATCAGCGCGCTGACGACGGTCGCGCTGTCCGCGGCCGCGCTGGCGGCGGCGCCGCAGCCGGCGCCTGCTGCGGCGGCAAAGCCGGGAACCCCGCCGGCGCCGGTTTCGGTCGACGAATTGCAGCGCCTGGTCGACACCTTGCAGGACAATGCGGCGCGGGCGAATCTCGTCCAGGAATTGCGGGCGCTGATCGCCGTCCAGCGCAACATCCCGGCCCCAAGGCCCGCCGGGATCGCCTTGCTCGGGCAGTTGTCGCAACAGATCGACGCGTTCACCGGCGAGATCCTGGCCGGGGCGGCGATCATCGTCGACGCGCCGCGCCTGGTCGGCTGGGCGCGTGAGCAGATCTCCGACGCCGCGGCGCGGCAGCGCTGGATCGAGGCCGCCTACGCCTTCGTTCTCGTCTTCGGCCTTGCCGGCGCGGCCGAGTGGGCGCTGCGCTGGATGCTGGCCCGGGCGCGGCCAAAATTCCCGGTGCGGCGGCGGGACACGCACGCGGTGCGCGGCTTGTTCGCCCTGTTGGGGCTGGTGCTCGACCTGGCGCCGATCCTGGTCTTCGCGGCGATCGCCTACAGCGCGGTGTCGATGGCGCTCGACCCCCTGACCGCGACCCGCATCACCCTGTCGGTGCTGGTCGATGCGACGGTCGAGGCCCGCCTGATCCTGTGCCTGGCCCGCGCCATCCTGCTGCCCGCCGATGACGGCGCCCTGTTCGTGCCGATCGACGCCGAGACCCGCAACTACCTCTATATCTGGGTCAAGCGCTTCACCTTCTGGGGCATCTACGGTTACGCCGTGCCCGAGGCCGCCTGGTGGCTCGGCATTCCCGGTGCGCTCTACACCCTGCTGCTCAAATTGGCCGGGCTGGTGCTGGCGCTCCTCGCCGCGGTCTTTCTGTTGCAGAACCAGGCGCCGATCGCCGCCTGGATCGCCGGCGACGGCAATTCGGCATCCGGCTGGAGCCGGATCCGCCGCACCATCGCCGAGATCTGGCCGTTGCTGGCAATTTTCTACATCGTCGGGATCTACGCGATCTACGCGCTGCATATCGAGGGCGGCTTCCTCTATGTGCTGCGCGCCACCGTCATGAGCATCCTCGTCATCATCGCCGCCCGGCTTGTGGTCCACTCGATCCACAGCCTGAGCCGGCGCGGTTTTGCCGTCTCGCCGCAGCTCAAGGCGAAATTTCCGACATTGGAGCAGCGCGCCAACCGCTATATCCCGATCCTGACCGGGCTCGGCAGCGCCATCGTCTATATCCTGGCCGGGCTGACCGTGCTGCAGGCCTGGGACGTGCGGGCGTTCGCCTGGTTCGACTCCGACTTCGCCCGGCGGGCCGGCGGGCAGCTGCTGACGATCGGCCTGGTGATGCTGGCCGCACTCGCCGTGTGGGAGGTCTTCGCATCGGCGATCGAGCACTATCTGAGCCGAAATCGACGCCAGCCAGCCGCCGCGGCGCACCCGCATCCGCACCCTGCTGCCCTTGCTGCGCACCGCGATGCTGTCGCTGCTCGCGGTCCTCGGTTCGCTGATCATCCTCTCCCATCTCGGCGTCGATATCGCGCCGCTGCTCGCCGGGGCAGGGGTCGTCGGCCTGGCGATCGGCTTTGGCAGCCAGGCATTGGTCAAGGACGTGATCACCGGTCTGTTCATCCTGGCCGAGGATCAGCTCGCGGTCGGCGACATCGTCGATCTCGGCAGGGGCCATACCGGCGTGGTCGAGGCGATCTCGGTGCGCACCATCCGGCTGCGCGATCAGGCCGGGGCGGTGCACACGATTCCATTCAGCGAGGTCGCCACACTCAAGAACATGACCCGCGAATTCGCCTATGTCGTCGCCCGGATCACGATCTCCTATGGCGAGGATATCGACCGTGTGGTCGAGATCCTGCGCGCGGTCAGCGTCGAATTGAGCGAGGACGAGACCTTGGGCGGGCTGATCCTCGACCCGTTCGAGTATCAGGGCGTCGACGCGCTCGACGAGTTTTCGGTCGTCCTGCTGATCCGCATCCGCACCCTGCCGTCGAAGCAATTCGCCGTCGGCCGCGCCTTCAACCGCCTGGTCAAGATCGCTTTCGACCGGCACGGCGTCGCCTCGCGCGACCCGGCCCCGGTGTTGATGATGACGCCGCCCGCGGCCCCCGCCGATAATGCCCCGGCCGAAAATGCCCGCGCCGCCGCGGCAGGCGAGCCGCGCCGCGCCGCCTCATAGTCAGCCTTCGGTCGGGTTCGGCGCCGGCCAGAGCCTCGACCGCATCGGTATCGGCGCAGGCAAGCACCCGCTCGGCCACCTGGCGGCCAAAGCCGGCGCGGGCGAAGACGCCGAGCTCGCGTTTCGGATCGGCGGCGGAGCGGCGATACGGCCCGAGCCGGCGGCGGCGGGCAAAGGCGCAGGCGGCGGCGAGATCGGGGTCGGGAATTTCGCCGCGCAGGGCCAGCACGGCTTCGGCTGCGACCGCATTCTCGACCCCCTTGGCCGCGAGCCGGGCGCGGATTTTGGTCGCGGATTCGCCGCGCCGATGCAAGGATTGCACGCGGGCCGCGGCATAGGCGGCGTCGTCGAGCAGGCCCGAATCGCGGTAGCGCTCGACCAGCGCGTCGATCAGCCCCTCAGCCTGCTGCTCCGCTTCGGGCGAGGCCGGCGAACGGCGCCGCGCCCGCCGCCGCAGCACCCGCCGCAGATTTTCGGCCGAGCTGGCAAAGCGGCCGAGATAGGCCAATGCCCAGCGTTCGAGAAGCTCGGGCGCGATTTCGCCCTGGTCCACTAAGGCGCGATCTTGACCGGGCGACCGGTTGCGGCCGAGCGCACGATCGCCTCGAAGGCGGCGACGCCGTGCCGGATCTCGTCGGCCGTGATCGGGTAGCGGCGCACCCCGTTGATCGCCGCGGCAAAGCCTTCGAGTTCCGCCGCCAGCGCGTTGAATTTCCCATATTCGATGGTCTCGGTCGCCGGAGCGGTGTGGCGGCCGACCGGCATCGCCGCCGGCACCGGGGTAAAGCGGAAATCCGGGTCCTGGCCCAGCAGCTCGGCGCGGCCCTTGGCGCCGTACACCGCAAAGCGGTAGGTCGGCGCGGTGACCAGCGAGCAATAGAGGCTGGCCGACATGCCGTTCGCCATCCTGATCAGCACGCTCGTCGTGTCCTCCA
This sequence comes from uncultured Alphaproteobacteria bacterium, assembly GCA_963775875.1. Taxonomy (GTDB): domain Bacteria; phylum Pseudomonadota; class Alphaproteobacteria; order ATCC43930; family CGMCC-115725; genus AP-15. The sequence continues at coordinate 366,552 of CAVZKP010000015.1, read as the reverse complement.
GCTGGGGCAGCACGCGCCGCAGGCTGAGGCAATAGACCTCCTCGATATGGCCGAACAGATAGATCAGCGCGTCGAGATTGTGCACCCCGGTCGCCGTCATCGCCCCGGCCGGCGCTTCCTCGGGGTCGGCGCGCCAGTAATATCCTGCGGGCATGAAATGCCCGGCCGGCGACGCCTGCGCGCTTTCGCAATGGGTCGGGAGGCCGAGCCGCCCATCGTCGATTCGCGTCTTCAGCTCGATCATCGCGGGATGAAAGCGCCGCGGATAGGCGACGCCCAGGGTGACGCCGGCGCGCGCCACCGCGGCCAGCGCCCGCTCGGCGCTCGCGACATCGAGGGTGAACGGCTTTTCCATAAAGACGTGTTTGCCGGCAGCCGCGGTGCGCTCGACCTGGGCCCCGTGCTGGCTGTGCGGCGTCGCGAACACGACCGCGTCGATCTTGGGATCGGCGAGGATCTGCCCGAGATCGTCATAATAGGCGATGCCGTGCTCGGCGCAGAACGGCTGGGCCGAAGCGCGGGTGCGGCTATGGCCGGCGGTAAAGCGGAATTCCGTGCTCTTGTCCTGGATCGCATTGACCAGGGTGCGGCCCCAGCGGCCCAGCCCGACAATCGCGGCGCGGATCACTTTTTCACCGCCAGCAGGTCGCGCACACCGCGCAGCGCCACATAGTAGCCCGGCAATCCGAACCCGGCGACCACGCCTTGGCTGACCCGCGCGGTCTCCGAGGCCGGGCCGCGGCGGATCGGGTTCGAGATGTGGACCTCGATGGTCGGGAAGCTGACCTGCGAGATCGCCGCGACCAGCGCCGGATAGCCGCTGCCGAACGCGGCCGGGTTGAACAGGGCCGCGTCAAAGCCCTTGTCGTTGGCCTCATAGAATTTGTTGATCACTTCGCCTTCGACATTGGAATGAAAGATCTCGATGTCGAGGCCGAGTTCGGCGGCATAGCCGCGGATGCGTTCGTCATATTCGGGCAGGGTCATCGGGCCGAATATCTCGGTCTGGACCTTGCCGCGCATGTTCATGCCCGCACCGTGAACGATCAGGATTTTCGGCATCGCGCTGTCCTCGAACCTAGCGGGGGGATCGTGTCCGGCGGATGCTAGCCGACCGGCGGATTCGCTGACAAGCGTTGATCCCCGATGGCGCCGATCCCATCCCCTTGACAGACAATGCGGCGATCTTGCACCACTTCGCCCATGAGGTGTCGCAATCTGCTTGTTATGATCGCGGCAGTAGCGGCATGGCCGGTCCTTTGCGGTCCGGCCGCCGGAGCGCCGATCGCGTCAACCGCCAGGCCGCGGGCGATCGCGGCGCGGATCGTCGCGCTGATCCGCAGAAATGCGCAGAATGCAGAAATCGTCACCTTCGCCGACCGCGCGCTGGCGCCGGTCAGGGTGGTGCGCGGCGGAGGCAAGGCCGCACCGGTTGCGCATGGCCGGGTCGCGACCGGCGCCTATTCCGCCGGAAATACGGGTTCGGTGCGTCTGCTGCGTGGCGGAAGCGCGGCTGCGGTGGTTGCCGCCATCCCGGCCCCGATCCAGCGTGCGATCTCTGGCCGAACCGAAATCGTCAGCTTCGCCGATCCGCAGGAACAGCCGGTGACGGTGTTGCGCGGCTCGGCGCCGGCATGGCCCGGCGACAATCCGTCTACCGCGGCGCGCAGCGCCGATTTCGATCTGTTTCCGGCGGCGAGTGGCGCCGATCTCGATCGCATCGCCTTCGCCGTCGATGGCGCCGAATCGAGCCATGGCGCCGATCCCGCAATGTGGCGCCCGGAATTGGCCGGACCGCAGGGTCCGATGCAGGTCTCCGCCGCCGCGGCGATCGATTCGGGGGGCGGCGACCGGTTCGATCTGGCGCAGAACCGCCAGCTGGGGCGGGCCTATCTGGCGCGGCTCTACCGGCGCTATGGCAATTGGCCGGATGCGGTTGCCGCCTATAATTGGGGTCCCGGAAATATGGATGGATGGATCGCGGCCGGTCGCCCGGCCTCGGCTTTGCCGCTCGAAGTCGAGCGCTATTGCGACCGGGTCCTGCGCGACGGCGATGTGCCGCGAATGGCCGATCAGCCGGTGGCCCGGGCCGGCTGGGCGCCCGATGCGCCGTAGCCCGCAACCCCCTTTGCCGCTCCCCGGCGATACACCGATCGGCATCTTCTGCCACTGGCCCGCCTAGGATGTGCTAGGCTGCCTACTCGCTGGGCAGTTGCGGCCCGAGCGTTGCGGCCGCCCCCGCTTCGCCTACTCAAGGAGCCTGCGTTACGAACCCGATCATGCGCGTGTTCCGGTTTTTCGAGAGTCTGCTGGAGCCCACGGCATTGCCGCCGGAAACGCCGCCGCCGGCCGGGCTCGCGGCGTTCTATTGGCATCATGCGCGGCAGGCGCGCGGCCTGGTGCTGGCTCTGTTCGCCGCCGGCTCTGCGGTCGCGGTGCTCGACACCCTGATCCCGGTCTTCATCGGCCGGGTGGTGACGATCATCTCGCACAACCGGCCGGACGCGCTCCACCATGCCGTGCCGCAGCTGCTCGGCATGGCCGCGGTGCTGCTGCTGGCCCGGCCCTCGGCGCTGCTGCTGCAAAATCTGATCACCAACCAGGCGATCGCCGCCGGGCTGTCGAACATGGTCCGCTGGCAGAGCCATTGGCATGTGGTGCGGCAGAGCTGGACCTTTTTCCAGAACGATTTCGCCGGCCGCATCGCCAACCGGGTGATGCAGGCGGGCCCGGCGCTGCGCGAAAGCGTCGTCTCGGGCACCAACGCGGTCTGGTACATCCTGGTTTACGGCAGCGGCGCGATGATCCTGATGGGCCGCAGCGACCTGCGGCTGGCGGCGCCGGTGCTGCTGTGGTTTGCCGGATATGCGGTGCTGCTGCGCTTTTTCGTGCCGCGCCTGCGCGAGCGCTCGCGGCGTTCCTCGGAGACCCGCTCGACCCTGGTTGGCCGGGTCGTCGACAGCTATACCAACATCCTGACGGTAAAGCTCTTCGCCCGGCCGCTCGACGAGGACGCGTTTGTCCGCGCCGCGGTCGACGACCAGACCGACGCATTCCGCTCGCAGCTGCGCTTGACCACCCTTGTCGGCGTGCTGCTCGCCGCGCTCAACGCCGCGATGGTGGTCGGCACCGGCGCGGTCGCGATCTGGCTGTGGAGCGGCGGCCGGATCGCCATCGGCACCGTCGCGATGGCGCTGCCGCTGACCTGGCAGATCGCCAACATCGCCGGCTGGGTGGCGCTGAACGTGACCACGATCTTCGAGAATATCGGCGTCGTGCAGGACGGCATGCGCTCGATCGCGGTGCCGCGGCAGATGCCGGACCGGGCCGATGCGGTGCCGCTGCGCATCGATCGCGGCCAGGTGCGTTTCGCCGAGGTGCGGTTCGGCTATGGCACGGCGCGCGGCGTGTTGCACGGGATCGACCTGACCATCGCGCCCGGCGAGCGGGTCGGGCTGGTCGGGCCGTCCGGCGCCGGCAAATCGACCTTGGTCAATCTGCTGCTGCGCTTTTACGACATCGAAAGCGGCCAGATCCTGATCGACGGGCAGAACATCGCCGATGTCACCCAGGACAGCCTGCGCGCCCATATCGCGATGGTGACCCAGGACACCTCGCTGCTGCACCGCTCGATCCGCGACAACATCCGCTATGGCCGCCCGCAGGCCAGCGAGTGGGAGGTGCGGCGCGCCGCGGCGCAGGCGCATGCGCTCGAATTCATCGAGAGTCTGGAGGATTGGAACGGCCGCCGCGGCTTGGACGCGCATGTCGGCGAGCGCGGGGTCAAGCTGTCGGGTGGCCAGCGCCAGCGCATCGCGCTCGCCCGGGTGATCCTCAAGGACGCGCCGATCCTGGTGCTCGACGAAGCCACCTCCTCGCTCGATTCGGAAGTCGAAGCGGCAATCCAGGAACAGCTCGAGACCCTGATGCGCGGGCGCACGGTCATCGCCATCGCCCATCGGCTGTCGACGATCGCGCGCCTCGACCGGCTGGTCGTGCTCGACAAGGGGCATATCGTCGAGCAGGGGACGCATGCCTCGCTGCTTGCCGCCGAGGGAACCTATGCGCGGCTGTGGCGGCGGCAATCGGGCGGGTTCCTCGATCCCGTGGCCCCGCCGGGGCTCGACGCCGCCGCCGAATAGCCTGCCGCACCGGCCAGACATCGCTATATAGGTGGCGGAAGGTGCCGATGAGCGAGCTGGCGGTCAGACCGATGAGCCTGGCGGAATTTCTCCGCTGGGAGGACGGAACCGACACGCGCTACGAGCTGGTCGGCGGTTTTCCGCTGGCCATGGCGCCCCCGGCCGAAGCGCATCGGATGCTGGCGACGCGGCTCGCTTCTCGGATCGACGCGGCGCTTGCCGGTCGCCGGCCCTGCAACGCCCAGATCGAGGCGGGAATCGTTCGGCTGGATCGCGCGGATTCTTACTTTGTCGCCGATATTGCGACGACCTGTACCCCAAACGAGCGCCGACGGCAGGCGATCAAGGACCCGATCCTGATCGTCGAGATCCTGTCGCCAGGCACCGAGAGGCATGACCGGCTGACCAAGGTCCCGGTCTACCGCAGCATCGACAGCGTCGAAGAGATCCTGCTGATCGACTCCGAGAGCATCTATGCCGAGGTGCTGCGCCGGGACGGCGACCGATGGATCACCACGCTGGTTCGCGGTCGCGACGCCGTTCTTCGCCTCGCCTCGGCGGATTCTTCGGTCCCGATGGCCGAGCTCTACGACGGGATCGAGATCGAAGCCGACGCCGCAGCCCTGAGCGCCCGCACCCGCACCTTTAGCAATTGCCAACCCCGGCTCGGCACGGTCGAGGCGAGTTGGCGGCGTTGCGGCGTTGCGCTATCTATGACCGCATGAGATCTCCGGCCCGCGCCTTTCCGATCTTTGTTCTTGCGGTGAGCGCGGCCGTGCTCGGCGCCGTGCTGCTGTCGCAATATTGGGGCGGGCTGCTGCCCTGCGAGCTGTGCCTGACCGAGCGCTGGCCTTGGGAAGTGGCGATCGTGATCGCGTTTGTCGCGACGATGGCCGGCAGCCGGGCGGCATTGCCCTGGGTGGCAGGCCTGCTCGGCCTGGTTTTCGCCATCAGCGCCGTGCTGGCCTTTTACCATGTCGGGGTCGAGCAGCATTGGTTTGCCGGCCCGAGCGCCTGCACCGCGCCGGCCGGCGCCCCCACCACCCTCGAAGCGCTGAAGGCGCAGCTGTTTCACCAGCAGCCGGTGCGCTGCGATGAGCCGGCCTGGACTTTATGGGGCGTTTCGCTCGCCGGCTGGAACCTCCTCGCCTCGCTGGCGATGACCGCCATCTGCTTCGTTACCGCGCGGCGGCGGCGCGCGAAGGGGCGGGGAGGGGCCGGCCGGACGCTCGCATGAGCGAACCATCGCGACACACGTTGCCCGGCGATCCGGCGCCATCGGCGCAAATCGAGCGGATGCTGCGGGTCGATCACGCCGGCGAGTTCGGCGCGACGCGGATCTATCAGGGCCAGCTCGCGGTGCTCGGGCGCGGGCGCGCGACGAGCGAGATCCGCCGCATGGCCGAGGCCGAACAGCGCCATCTCGCCGCCTTCGAGAGCCTGCTGCGGCAGCGCCGGGTGCGCCCGACCCTGCTGCACCCGCTATGGACATTCGCCGGCTATGCGCTCGGCGCCGCCACCGCGGTGCTCGGCGAGCGTGCGGCGATGGCCTGCACCGTCGCGGTCGAAGAGGTCATCGACCAGCATTACCGCGAGCAGGCCGACCGCCTCGCCGACCAGGACCCCGCGCTGACCGAGACGATCCTCGCCTTCCGCGATGATGAACTCGCCCACCGCGAGACCGCGCTCGCCCACGGCGCCGCCGACATCCCCGGCTACGCATTGCTCGGCGCCGTCGTCAAAACCGGATCGCGTCTCGCGATCTGGCTCTCGACCCGCCTCTAGCCGCTATCGCCCGCTGCGCGCAAGATTGAGGGACTGTTCGCGGTCCTCGGAGTTCGCCGAGGCGTGCCGTCGTTTCCCGGCGCGGACTGCGCCTTGCGGCTCCGCTCGGCGGCGCGTATAGCCTTGACCAGAGCGGAATCGGAATTTCCCAGATCGGCCCCCGGGAGGCGACGCCAGCGGCGACGAATGCCGTTCGCGGGCGTTTGGCTCATTACCGGGGACGACGAACCCGGAAATGCGGGGATTTCGCTGATGATGAAAATCCGTGTCGGCTATGAGGTCATTCACGATTCGCCGCAGCCGACGCCGATGCTGCTGATGCTGCGGGTCCATCCCTCGCGCGCCGCCGACCTGGTGACGCCGGACCCGATCGTCAGCATCCCGCCGATCCCGATCGGCGAGTATCATGACAGCTTTGGCAACCTCTGCGGCCGGATTCTGGCGCCGGCCGGGCGGCTGACCCTGTCGGCCGAGGCGATCGTCCGCGATACCGGCCAGCCCGATAGCGTCGCCCCGTCGGCCGGTCAGTGCGCGATCGCCGATCTGCCCTCGGATACGCTGATGTTCCTGCTCGGCAGCCGGTATTGCGAGACCGATGTTCTGTCCGACACCGCATGGTCGCTGTTCGGCAATACCCCGCCGGGTTGGGCGCGGGTGCGGGCGATTTGCGATTTTGTCCATGGTCACGTCAGCTTCGGCTACGAGCACGCCAACCCGACCAAGTCGGCGGTCGGCGTCTTCGAGCAGCGCCGCGGGGTGTGCCGCGACTTCGCCCATCTGGCGGTAACCTTTTGCCGCTGCATGAACATTCCGGCGCGCTATTGCACCGGCTATCTGGGCGATATCGGGGTGCCGCCCGATCCGGCGCCGATGGATTTCAGCGCCTGGTTCGAGGTCTATCTCGACGGCCGCTGGTACACCTTCGACGCGCGCCACAATCATCCGCGGATCGGCCGGATCCTGATCGGCCGCGGCCGCGACGCCGCCGACGTCGCCCTCAGCAATAGTTTTGGCCCGACCACCCTGACCGGGTTCAAGGTCGTGACCGACGAAATCGCCGCCTAGCTCAAACCGCTCCGGCCGCGCGCAGTCCGGCAATGTCCTCGGCCGAATAGCCGAGTTCGTCGAGCACCTCGTCGGTGTCGGCGCCGAGATCGGGGGCGGGGCGGCGCAGTTGGCACGGCGCTTCGGCGAATTTGATCGGGAAGCCCAGCATCCTGACCGCGCCGTGACCGGGGTGGTCGACGCTGATCGCCATCTGCTGCTCGATGGTTTGCGGATCGGCGAACACCTCTGGCAGCGTCTTTACCCGGTCGCAGGGGACGCCGGCGGCATTGAGCCTGGCGATCCAGTAATCGCTGGTGCCGCTTTTGAGCCGCGCCTCGATCGCCGCGTTGATCGCCCGGCGGTTGGCGACGCGCAGATCATTGGTGCGGAAGTCGGGGTCGTCGCGCAGTTCCGGCATGTCGAGCGCGTCGATCAGCCGCTGATAGGATTGCTCCTGCGAGGGGGCGATGGCGATCTCCCCATCGGCGGTGCCGAACATGCCATAGGGCGAGACGATCGCATGGTCGTTGCCGCTGCGCGGCGGCGCCTCGCCGGTCGCGAAATAGTTGGCGGCAAGAAAACCGAGCATGCCGATCATCGCATTGTTGAGGCTCGTCGCCGACCGTGTCGCCCCGCCCGGTGCGGCCGCGGCGCAACAGGGCCGCGCATACCCCGAGCGCCCCCTGCAGGCCGGCGATCAGATCGGCGATCGGCGGCCCGGCGCGCATCGGCGCCCCGTCGGGCTCGCCGGTGACGCTCATCAAGCCGCTCATCGCCTGGGCGATGAAATCGAAGGACGGACGGTCGCGATAGGGGCCGCTCGAACCAAAGCCGGTAATGTTGCAGTAGACCAGGCGCAGGGTTCAGCGCCGCCAGCCGCGCCGCGTCGAACCCCATCGCCGCCATGATCCCGGGCCGGAAATTCTCGACCAGCACGTCGCTTTTCTCGATCAGCTTGGCCAGCACGGCCCGCCCATCGGCGCTGCGCAGGTTCAACGTCAGCGACCGCTTGTTGCGGTTGAACGCGGCGAAATACCAGCTCAGCCCGTCGCGGATCGCCCCCTGCCGGCGCACCGGATCGCCGATGCCCGGGGTTTCGACCTTGATCACCTCCGCCCCCATATCGGCGAGGATCATCGAACAGAACGGCCCGGCGAGGATGCGGGTCAGATCGACCACGCGCAATCCCGAAAGCGGCATGCGATTCCTCCAGTCACACAATGCATTGTCATTGCGCGCGAAGCGAAGCAATCTCGCGCCGCCAGATTGTCGGGATTGTATCGTCGCACTTCGCACCCCTCGCAATGACCAACCCCGCACCGGAAATCACCCTCGACGACATCGAATGCCTGGCGGTCGGCGCCTGGATCCTCGGCACCGGCGGCGGCGGCAGCCCCTATCTCGGTCTGCTCAACATGCGCCGGCTTTATGCCGAGGGGCATCGGGTGCGGCTGATCTCGCCGTTCGACCTCGCCGACCAGGATTGGGTCGCGGTGGTCTCGAACATGGGCGCGCCATTGGTCGGGCAGGAGCGCCTCGCCGACAGCCGCAACATCGCCCGCGCGGTCGAGATCCAGCAGGAATTGCTCGGCGACAAATTCCGCGCCGTCATGTCGCTCGAAATCGGCGGCGGCAACGCCATCCAGCCCTTGATGGCGGCGGCGCATCTCGGCCTGCCGGTGGTCGACGCCGACACGATGGGCCGCGCCTATCCCGAGGCGCAGATGACCAGCGTCGCGGTCGGCGATCTGCGCCCCTATCCCTGCGTGCTCTACGACCCGCGCGGCATCGAGGCGGTGGTGGCCAAGGTGCCGAATTGGCGATGGATGGAGCGGGCCAGCCGCAAGATCTGCGTCGAGATGGGCTCGATCGCGTCCACCTGCAAAGCGCCGCGCACCGGGAGCGAAGTCAAGGAGTGGGGCATCCACTTCACCGTGTCGAAGGCGATCGGCATCGGCCATCGGGTGCGCGAGGCGCGGCGCCTTCACGACGACCCGATAGCCGCGGTCCTCGACGAGGCGCAGGGCAGGGACCTGTTCCGCGGCAAGGTCGTCGACGTCGCTCGCCGCGCGACCGAGGGGTTTCTGCGCGGCCGGGTGGCGATCGAAGGGCTCGACCAGGATCGCGGCGCGCGGCTCGAAATCGCCTTTCAGAACGAATGGGTCGTGGCCTGGCGCGACGGAACGCCGATCGCGATGTCGCCCGACCTGATCTGCGTGCTCGATACCGTCTCGGGCGAGGCCTGCGGCACCGAAACGATCCGCTACGGCCGACGGGTGACGGTCGTGGCGCTGCCGGCGCCGCCGGTGTTTCTGACCGCCAAGGGCCTCGACCATGTCGGCCCGCGCGCCTTCGGCTACGACCTCGATTTCCGCTCGGTGTTCGCCGAGGGCGGATAGCCGATGCGGCGGATCGGGATCGATGTCGGCGGCACCAATACCGATGCGGTGCTGCTCGCCGGCGGCGCAATCGTCCATGCGGTCAAGACCCCGACCACCGCGGATGTGACGACCGGCATCGTCAACGCGCTCGCCGAGCTCTCGGCGCACCCCGAAGTCGCGGCCGGGGCGATCGACGCGGTGGTGATCGGCACCACCCATTTCGTCAACGCGGTGATCGAGCGGCGCGGTCTGGCGCGGGTCGCGGCGGTGCGGCTCGGCTTGCCGGCCGCCGCCTCGCTGCCGCCATTCTGCGACTGGCCGCCGGATCTCGGCGAATTGGTGCGCGGCGAGGTGTTCATGCTCGAAGGCGGGCATGATTACGACGGCCGCCCGATCATGCCGTTCGACGAGGCCGGGATGCGCCGGGCCGCGCGCCGGATCAGCGAGAGCGGCATCCGCTCGGTCGCCATCGCCGCGATCTTCTCGCCGCTCGACCCGTCCGGCGAGGAGCGGGCTGCCGAAATTCTGCGCCAGGAGTGCCCCGCAGCGGCGGTGACCTTGTCGCGCGATCTCGGCCGCATCGGCCTGCTCGAACGCGAGAACGCGGCCTTGCTGAACGCCGCGCTGATCCCGCTGGCGCGGGCAACGGTGGCCGGCTTCACCGCGGCGATCGCGGCGAGCGGGATCGCGGCGCCGCTCTATCTGACCCAGAATGACGGGACGGTGATGGCGGCCGAGGCCGCGACCGCGCTGCCGGTCACGAGCTTCGCCTCGGGCGCCACCAACTCGATGCGGGGAGCGGCGTTTCTGTCGGGCCTCGCCGACGCGATCGTGGTCGATGTCGGCGGCACCTCGACCGATATCGGGCAATTGCGCCGCGGCTTTCCGCGCGAGGCCAATTCGGTCGTCGAAATCGGCGGCGTGCGCACCCTGTTCCGCATGCCCGATCTGCTGTCGATCGGGCTCGGCGGCGGCAGCGTCGTCTCCCGTGATCCGCTCAAGGTCGGGCCGCTGAGCGTCGGCTATCGGCTGACCCGCGAGGCGCTGGTGTTCGGCGGCAATACCCTGACCGCGACCGACGCCGCGGTCGCCGCCGGAATCGTCCGCATCGGCGACGCCACGCGGCTGGAGCGCCTGCCGGTCGATCTCGCCCAAGCGGTGCTCGCAGCAGCGCGGGCGAAGATCGAGGATGCGGTCGACCAGGTGAAGACCGAGGCCGGCGATATGCCCTTGATCGCGGTTGGCGGCGGCGCATTCCTGGTGCCCGATCGGCTCGCCGGGGTGTCGCAGGTGATCCGCGTGCCCTATGGCGCGCACGCCAATGCGGTCGGTGCGGCGATCGCGCAAATCAGCGGCGAGACCGACCAGATCTATCGCGATCTCAGCCGAGACGAGGCGATCGCGGCGGCCGAGGCGCAGGCCAGGCAGCGCGCGGTCGCCTCCGGGGCGGATCCGGCGCGCCTCGAGACCGTCGATGTCGAGGACATGCCGCTCGCCTATCTGCCGGGCAACGCGCTGCGGGTGCGGGTGCGGGTGGCCGGCGAGATGCGCGGCAGGCCGGCGGGCTGAGCTATCGCGGCTGGCCGATCGGCGGCATGGTCAGCACGCCGGGGGTGTCGATCAGGGCTTCGATCCGCTGGAACAGCGGCTGCGCCGCCTCGATCGTGCGCCCCAGCGCGCCGCCGACGAGGCCGTTGATCTCCGGCTTTCTACCGGTCAGGCGATCGTAGAGCAGCGCGATCGGCCCCTTTTCGCGCGGGAACTCGGTCAGCTGGATCGGCGCGTCGGGCGCGATCTTTGCCGCTTTCCTGGCCAGCCGGAGCGCCGTGCCATAGCCGCCGAGCGCATCGACCAGACCGTGCGCCTTGGCCTCCTCGCCGGTCCACACCCGGCCCTGGGCGACGGCTTCGACGGCGTCGGCGGTCATGTGCCGGCCGGCGGCGACGTGATCCTTGAAGCCCTGATAGGTCGCATCGAGCAGCGCTTCGAGACGCGAACGGGCGAAGGGCGAGAATTCGGAGCTGGCGCTCGACATCGCCGCGTTGGCGCCGAACTGCGCCGAATCGGTCGATACCCCGAGCTTTTTCAGCAAATCGGCCACAATCAGCTTGCCGGCGAGCACGCCGATCGAACCGGTCAGGGTCGCCGGCTCGGCGACGATCTTGTCGGCCGGCGCGGCGATGTAATAGCCGCCCGAGCCGGCCACATCGCCCATCGAGACGATGACCGGCTTGCCGCGCTGGCCGGCCAGCGCGACCGCGCGCCAGATCGTCTCCGAGGCGACCACCGAGCCGCCGGGGCTGTCGATCCGGAACAGGATCGCCCGCACCTTGGGGTCGCGAATCGCGGCGCGAAAGGCGCGGACAATGTCGTCCGCCGCCATTTCTTCGGATCCCGACAGCGGCCCGGCCGAACCGCTGCCCCGCGACGATCAGCCCCGAACCGTAGATCAGCGCGATTCGGGCGCCCTGGTCGTTCGGCCGTTCGACGCCATCGAGATAGGTCGACAAATCGACCCGCTTGGCGTTCGCTCCGGCGCGCTTGCGGGCGATGGCAATCGCTTCGTCGAAATAGCCGAGGCGGTCGACCAGCTTGGCCTGCAATGCTTCGTCGGGAAGCAGCGGTCCGCGGTCGATCAGCGCGCGAACCCGGTCCGGCGGCAGTTTGCGGTCCTCGGCGATGCCGGCGACGACCTGCCCGGCGACCGAACCGAGCAGGTCTTCGACCTGTTCCCGGTCCGGCGGGGTCATGCTGGTTTCGGTCAGCGTGTTGGTTGCGGTCTTGTAGCGGCCACGATGATCGAATTCCGGAACGATGCCGAGCAGGTCCAGCGTCCCCTTGAAAAAGCTCGCCTCGGCATAGAGCCCGGTCAGGCCGACGCTGCCCATCGGCTGCAGCCAGATCTGGTCGAACGCGGTCGCCAGGTAATAGGGGCGGGTGCCGCCGCCGAACTCGCCAAAGCTGTCGCCAAAGGCGATGGCAAACTTGCCCTTGGCGCGGAAGCCGGCAATCGCATCGCGGATCTGCTGCGCCTCGGCCAGGGCGAACTGGTCGCTGCCGACCCGCGCGACCAGCCCCTTGACCCGCGGATCGGCTCCGGCGGCGTCGACCGCATCGAGAAAATCGCGCAGGCTCGGCTTGGCGCCGACGATGAATTTGAGCCAGCCTTCATCGGGGCCATCGGCGAGGCCCCGCGTCAGGTCGATCGAAAGGATGATGTTGCCGGGCAGCGCCGGCGTGCTCGGCTTCAGCCGGATCACCGCCACCGCGCCGGCGATGACCAGCAGCACGGCGAGAACGCCGATAGCGGCAAAAAAGCCGAAGACGAGACGACGCATCGGCTCACAGATCCGCGCCGAGCGCGCGGTGGCGCAGCAGATGATCGGCCAGCACGCAGGCAACCATCGCCTCGCCGACCGGGACGGCGCGGATGCCGACGCAGGGGTCGTGGCGGCCGTGGGTGGCGATCTCGACCTCGTTGCCGTCGACATCGACGGTGCGCATCGGGGTCAGGATCGAACTCGTCGGCTTGACCGCGAAACGGGCGACGATGTCCTGCCCGGTCGAGATCCCGCCGAGGATGCCGCCGGCATTGTTCGACAGAAACACGACCTTGCCGTCGGCCATCCGCATCTCGTCGGCGTTGTCCTCGCCCTTCAGCGCAGCGGCGGCGAAGCCGGCGCCGATCTCGACCCCCTTGACCGCGTTGACCGTCATCAGCGCGCGCGCGAGATCGCCGTCGAGCTTGTCGTAGACCGGCTCGCCGAGCCCGGCCGGAACGCCGCTGGCGACGATCTCGATCACCGCGCCGGCCGACGAGCCCGATTTGCGCACGCCGTCGAGATAATCCACCCAGCGCAACGCCATCGCCGCGTCCGGGCACCAGAACGGGTTGTCCTCGACCGCCCGCCAATCCCAGGCGGCGCGGTCGATCGCGTGCGGCCCGATCTGCACCAGCGCGCCGCGGATCGAGATGTCGGGGCCGAGGATCTGGCGCGCCACCGCGCCGGCGGCGACGCGCGAGGCGGTCTCGCGCGCCGAGGCCCGGCCACCGCCGCGATAGTCGCGCACCCCGTACTTTTTCCAATAGGTATAGTCGGCATGGCCGGGCCGGAACCGGTCGGCGATGTTGCGGTAATCCCTGGAGCGCTGGTCGGTGTTCTCGATCAAGAGCTGGATCGGCGTCCCGGTGGTGACCCCGTCGAACACCCCGCTCATGATCCGGACCAGGTCTTCCTCGCGCCGCTGCGTGGTAAAGCGCGACTGGCCGGGCTTGCGCTTATCCAGCCAATGCTGGATGTCGGGCTCGGCCAATGGCAGGCGCGATGGCACGCCATCGACGACGACGCCGATCGCCGGCCCGTGGCTTTCGCCCCAGGTGGTGAAACGGAACAAGGTGCCGAAGGAATTGCCCGCCATCGTTAGTGGATCGAACAATTCATCGTCATTCCCGCGAAGGCGGGAACCCAGGAACGACCGGCGCCTCGTCCGCCGCCCTGGACCCCCGCTTGCGCGGGGGCGACGATCAAGGGGTTTGTCGGCATCATCAGAACCCCACCCTTTTCACACGACCGAGATATCGGGGGCGTCGACCGCCTTCATGCCGACGACGTGGTAGCCGCAATCGACATGGTGGACCTCGCCCGAGACCCCGGCCGATAGCTCGCTGAGCAAATAGAGGCCGGCGCCGCCGACATCCTCGATCGTGACGTTGCGCTTCAGCGGCGAGTTCAGCTGGTTCCATTTCAGGATATAGCGGAAATCGCCGATCCCGGAGGCGGCGAGCGTCTTGATCGGCCCGGCGGAGATCGCGTTGACGCGGATGTTGTCGCCGCCGAGATCGACCGCCAGATAGCGCACGCTCGCCTCGAGCGCCGCTTTGGCCACCCCCATCACATTGTAATGCGGCATCACCCGCTCGGCCCCGGCATAGGTCAGGGTCAACAGGCTGCCGCCGGCGATCATCAGCGGCGCCGCGCGCCGGCACACTTCGGTGAACGAATAGCAGGAGATATCCAAGGTGCGCAGAAAGTTCGCCCGCGTGGTATGCAGGTATTTCCCTTTCAGCTCGTCCTTGTCGGAAAAGGCGATGGCATGGACGACAAAGTCGAGCTGCTGCCAGCGTTCCGCCACCGCCGCAAACACCAGATCGAGGCTCGGCTCCGAGCCGACATCGGCCTCCAGCACAAAATTGCTGCCGACGCTCAGCGCCAGCGGCTGCACCCGCTTGCGCAGCGCCTCGCCCTGATAGGTGAAGCCGAGTTCGGCGCCGTGGTGGTGCAGGGCCTTGGCGATGCCCCAGGCGATCGAGCGCTCATTGGCGACGCCCATAATCAGGCCCCGCTTACCGGCCATCAGCGGCATGGTCATCCCCATTTCACGCGGCGGCACCCTACACGAACGCTTCGACGAGGGCCATCGGCCGCCCGCCAGCCTTCGGTGCTGGCGCCGCGGCGGCAGGCGTCGGATAATTGCCCGGCGCGGCTGTGTTTACCAGAGGCGACGCTGCGAGGTTCCCACAATGATGCCTGGGGCGGAAGAGGGCGGTCGGAGCAGACCTGGCGGCAGGTTGCGGCGGATGGCGGCCGCGTCTGCCGGCTTCGTCCTCTATTCGCTGCGCCGCTTCAACGCCGACGGCTGTTTCGCCGCTTCCGGCGCGCTCGGTTATACCGCACTGGTCTCGCTGGTGCCGCTGGCCGCCATTGCGCTCGGCTCGCTGTCGGTGTTTCCGATCTTCGGTCAGGTCCACGACCAGATCCTGGCGCTGGTATTCAAAAGCTTCGTGCCGTCGGTCGGCGACCAGGCGGCGTGGTGGTTCCGCGCCTTCGCCAATTCGGCGGCGCAGACCACGGCGGTCGGCGTCATCGGCATCGCCGCCACCGGGGTGCTGCTGCTGGTGACCGTCGAAGACCAGCTCAACGTGATCTGGCGGGTGACCTCGCCGCGGCCCTGGGGTCAGCGCGTCCTCGCCTATTGGACCTTGATTACCCTGGGTCCGCTTCTGGTCGGTCTCAGCCTGTCGCTGTCGACCTATTTCGAGATCGCGGCCCATCATGCCGGCTTCGGTCAGCAGGCCTTTCAGTGGGTCGAGAGCGGCTGGCTGCACGGGCTCGCCCGCGCGGTGCCGGCGGCGCTCGAATTTGTCGCCCTGACCCTGCTCTACTGCCTGATCCCGAATTGCGCGGTGCGCTGGCGCGACGGCGCGCTCGGCGCGCTGACCGCGACCGTGGCGATCGAGATCCTGAAGGTCGGGTTTACGATTTATGTCGGCGCGATGTCCTATTATCAGACGGTCTACGGGACACTCGCGGCGATCCCGATCTTTCTGCTGTGGATGTATATTTCCTGGATGGCGGTGCTGCTCGGGGCCGAGGTCGCCGCCGCCTTGCCGCACTGGCGGATCGACGAGCGATTCGGTGCGGTTTCGTCGGGCGGCGTGCAGCTCGGTTTGAGCCTGGCGCTGATCGCGGCTCTGGCGCGGGCGCAGCTTGTGGCGACAAGGCGCACGACGCCGGCGCTGGCTGCCGAACTCGGGGTGCCGACGACTGTGGTCGACGAGCATTTGCGGCCGCTCGCCGCTTCCGGGTTCGTCGCCCATACCCAGGAGGGGAGCTGGGTGTTGGCGTGGAGCCCGCAAGCCGCCACCTTGCGCGATCTCTATGAAGCGCTGCACCTGCGCTTTGCCGGGAGCTGGATCGGCGGCAGGTCGGCGCCGTGGCAGAGGCTGATCGCCCCGGCCATGGAACGGATCGTCCGCGCCGAAGCCGTGGCGATGCAGCTGACCATCGCCTCGCTGATCGCCGAGGCCGCCGAAGCGGCGCCGCGTCCGCGCGGCCCCCGGCGCGCCGCCGGCGCCGTCGAGGAAAAGGTCGCGTCCAAATAGCCATGCGAGGAAAGCCTGTCATGGACGAGATCGTCGAGATTGAACCGCTGGCACCGTTCGAGCGCTGGTTTGCGGCGGCTGCGCAGAGCGAGCAGCAGCCCGAGGCGATGATCTTGGCGACGGCGACCAGCGACGGCCGGTCGTCGGCCCGCGCGGTGCTGATGAAGGGGTTCGATGCGCGCGGTTTTGTCTTCTACACCAACCTCGAGAGCCGCAAATCGGCGGAGCTGTTCGCCAACCCGCAGGCTGCGCTATGCTTCCTGTGGACCGTGCTGCGCCGGCAGGTGCGGATCGAGGGCCCGGTCGAGCCGGTCGGGGACGACGAGGCGGACGCCTATTTCGCCACCCGGCCGCGCGACAGCCGGATCGGCGCCTGGGCCTCGGACCAGTCGCGCCCGCTGGCCAGCCGCGACCTGCTCGAGCGCCGGGTCGACGCCTTCGCCGATCGGTTCGGCGAGGGCGAGGTGACGCGACCGCCATACTGGTCCGGCTTTCGCGTGATGCCGCGGCGGATCGAATTCTGGCAGGAGCGCCCCTCCCGCCTGCACGATCGTTGGTTGTTTGTTCGCGAGGGCGACGGATGGCGGCGCGAACGGCTGTTTCCGTGATCCATGGGCCGGCGGCGGACCGGCTGCGGCGATGGGCGACCTATGCTTCGGTTGCCGTCGCCCTGCTGCTGATCGCGGTCAAATTCGCCGCCTGGCTCGAAACCGGCTCGGTCGCGCTGCTGTCGAGCCTGATCGACTCGCTGCTCGACGCCGTCGCCTCGATCGTCAACCTGATTGCGGTGCGGCACGCGCTGACCCCGGCCGATCGCGAGCATCGTTTTGGCCACGGCAAGGCCGAACCGCTGGCGGTGCTCGGCCAGTCGGCCTTCATCACCGGCAGCGCGCTATTGCTGCTCGCCGAGGCGGTGCGCCGGCTGATCCATCCGGCCGCGGTCGAAAACCCCCCGGCCGGCATCGCGGTGATGATCTTTTCGATCGCGGTGACGATTGCCCTGGTGCTCTACCAGCGGCATGTCGTGCGCCGAACCGGATCGATCGCCATCACCGCCGACGAACTGCACTATCGCGGCGATCTGATCTTGAACAGCAGCGTCATCGCCGCGCTGATCCTCAGCGGCATCTTCGGCCTGCGCATCCTCGATCCGCTGTTCGGCGCCGCGATCGGCATCTGGATCATCTATTCTGCGGCGCGGCTGGCGCGGCTGTCGCTGGTCCAGCTGATGGACCGCGAATTGCCCGATGACGAACGCGAAAACATCCGTGAAATCGCGCTGTCGCATCCCGAAGTGGCTGCCGCCCACGATTTGCGCACCCGGGTCGCCGGACCCACCGCTTTCATCCAGCTTCATCTCGAAATGGATGGCGCGATGAGCCTGATCCGGGCGCATGAGGTCTCCGACCAGGTCGAGGCGCGGCTGCGCGCCGCCTATCCGCATGCCGAGATCATCATCCATCAGGACCCGGAAGGGGTCGAAGAGCCGCGCTCGAACTTTCCGCGAAGGGTCGGTGTGCCATGAGCAGCGAAAGGAAAGTGCTGTTGCTGACCGGCGCCAGCCGCGGGATCGGGCATGCGACGGTCAAGCGGTTCAGCGAGGCCGGCTGGCGCATCATCACCTGCTCGCGCGATGCGGTGCCGGCGGAATGCCGGCGCGACCCGAACTGGACCCACCACATCACCGCCGACCTCGGCAACCCCGCCGATCTCGATCACTTGATTGCCGAGGCGAAGGATTTTCTCGACGGGCCGCTCCATGCGCTGGTCAACAATGCCGGGGTATCGCCCAAAGCGCCGACCAGAGAGCGGCTCGGCTGCCTCAACGGCGAGATCGAAGACTGGCACCGGGTGTTTCAACTCAACTTCTTCGTGCCGCTGACCTTGTCCCGGGCCTTCGCCCCGGCACTGGCGCTCGGCGGGGGCGCCATCGTCAACGTCACCTCGATCGCCGGCCATCACGTGCATCCGTTCGCCGGCTCGGCCTATTCGACCTCGAAGGCGGCGTTGTCGGCGTTGACCCGCGAGATGGCCGCCGACTTCGCCCGGCTCGGCGTCCGCGTCAACGCCGTCGCGCCGGGCGAAATCGAAACCGCGATGCTGTCGCCCGAAACCGCGGTGCTGTTGCCGCGCATCCCGTTGCACCGGCTCGGCGTTCCCGCCGACGTCGCCGGCACCATCTTCTTCCTGTGCAGCGCAGACGCCGCCTACGTCACCGGCACCGAAATCTCGGTCAATGGCGGCCAGCACGTCTATTGAGGGGTCTTCCATGAGCCGCAGGGCGCGATCGGCTGCGGGCAAAGAAACAGCGCCTCGACCGGCTGCGCCCGCTGACCGGCGCGGAGCCTTCAGGCGCTGGCGGAGTGGGACGATGTCGAGCTGACCTGGACGCTCGAATGCGATCGAGGGCAACACCTTGACCCGCAGCGAGACCGCCGATCGTGCTCGAAAAAGGGATCACGATCGGCGGCAAGCCGCCAAAGATCACCTCGAAGCACTCGGCCATCGCGACGCGCTCGGCTACATCCGCACCCTTGCCGCACGCGGCGAGCCGATCCGCGAGACCGACATCCGCGAGATCCATCGGCTAATTTTGGCGCGTATCGACCCCGACGAGGCGGGGGCCTACAGCCATCACCAGCGCCTGATTGCCGGCTCGCCGATGGTGCTGCCGTCGCCGGCCGAGATACCGGCGCTGATGGGCGATTTCGTCCGCTGGCTCCAAGCCGCGCCGCCGGACCCGGACACCGCCTTCTCGGCCCATGCCCGCCTCGTCGCGATCCATCCTTTCAGCGACGGCAACGGGCGTACCGCGCGCCTGCTGATGAACCTGCTGCTGCTGCGCGCCGGTTATCCGCCGGTGGTTATCGGCCCCGAACATCGCGCGCGCTACATCGACGCGCTGCAGGCGCTCCAGCTCGACAATGATCCGTCCGGGTACCAGGCGCTGCTGGCCGAACGCCTGGAGGCGGGCCTCGACCATTACCTCGATCTGCTGAGCCGCTCGGAACCGCCTGGCGTCCGACCCGGCTGACCTGGTTGTCCGCCTCAGGCGGCGCGGCGCAGGGTCAGGCGGTCCCACACATCGGCGAGGCCCGCCACCAGCGCCTCGATATCGGCCTCGCTGTGCAGTGGCGTCGGGGTCAGGCGCAGGCGTTCGCTGCCCTTCGGCACGGTCGGGTAATTGATCGGCTGGACATAGATATGGTGCCGGTGCAGCAGCGCGTCGCAGGCGGCCTTGCACCGCTCGGCGTCGCCGACGATCACCGGCACGATGTGGCTCGGCGACGGCATTACCGGCAGCCCCGCTTCGGCCAGACGCCGCTTCAGGGTCGCGGCCCGCCGCTGGTGCAGCTCGCGCTCGACCCGGCTCTGTTTCAGATGGCGCAGGCTGGCGAGCGCGCCCGCCGCCAGCACCGGCGGCAACGCCGTCGTAAAGATGAACCCAGGCGCATGGCTGCGCAAAAAATCGACCAGCGCGGCGGAGCCCGCGACATAGCCGCCCATCACCCCGAACGCCTTGCCGAGGGTGCCCTGGATCACCGTCGGGCGGCGCATCACCCCGTCGCGCTCGGCAATGCCGCCGCCGCGTGCGCCGTAGAGCCCGACCGCATGCACCTCGTCGAGATAGGTCATCGCCCCATAGCGGTCGGCCACCTCGCATAGCGCGCCGATCGGGGCGATGTCGCCATCCATCGAATAGACCGATTCGAAGCAGACCAGCTTTGGCCGCTCGGCGGCGGTTGCCGCCAGCAAACGCGCCAGATCGTCCGGGTCGTTATGGCGAAAGATGTGCTTTTCGGCGCGGCTGTGGCGGATGCCGGCGATCATCGAGGCGTGGTTCTGCGCGTCCGACAGCACCACCGTGCCCGGCAATTCGCGCGCCAGAGTCGACAGCACCGCTTCGTTCGCGACATAGCCCGAGGTAAAGATCAGCGCGGCGTCGCGGCCGTGCAGATCGGCGAGTTCGCGCTCGAGCAGCAGATGAAGGTGGCTGTTGCCCGAAATGTTGCGGGTGCCGCCGGCGCCGGCGCCAAAGCCGCGCAGCGCCTCGGCCATCGCCGCCAGCACGGCTGGATGCTGGCCCATGCCGAGATAGTCGTTCGAGCACCACACCGTCACCTCGGCGCCGATGCGGTGATCGAAGGCGCGCGGAAACTCGCCGCAGCGCCGCTCGAGATCGGCGAACACGCGGTAGCGCCCCTCGGCGCGCAACGCATCGAGACGAGCTGTGAAAAACGCCTGGTAGTCCATTCTCGCCACGATCAGCGATACCGGCTCAGCCTAGCATATAGTCCGTCGCTCCCGCCGGACGACACGTCACGGCGCCGAGCCCGCCCCGATTAGCCGGTTCCGCCGCAGCCGGCTAGTGCGCGTTTGCGCGCACTCACTCGGCGTAATAATGGATTTCGTAGAGCAGGCATCCGCCATTCGATTTGAACGGGCCATGCACCGCGCCCGGCGGCCGGCAGGCATAGGTGCCGGAAGGGAAGTTCTCGCCGCCATTGCCATCGGCGTCGTTGCCGACGGTCAGGTCGCCCGACACCAGATAGACCTCCTCCCAATATTCATGGACAAACGGCGCGGTCGTATAGACGCCGGGGGCAAAGCGGAGGAGGCGGGTGCGGCTGCCGCGGCGGCCTTTCTCGTCGAGCATGCCGGCCAGGATCTTCTGCTCGATGCCGCGCGGATAGCCCTGCGGCGTCTCCCAGCCGGCGCTCATATCGATGCGGTGAAATTCGAGATGCGGCTTGTCGAACGGCATCGGCTGCGATCCTCGCGGCGAGAGCGCAAATCTACAATGCGCAGACCAGGCTGTGGCTATTTCTTTGGCGCGCAGACGAAGGTGGCGCGCGCCGGCAGCAGCAGCGGGCAAAAGTCGAGCTTCCAGTCGGTATCGACCCGGGTCGCGGCGGTGTTCGGGGTGCATTGATCCTGTGCCGCCTTGCGCACCGCGTCGCCCGAGCTGACGATTGCGTCGTAGCAGATCGCCACCCGCATTCCGGGGGCGTGCTCGTCGGCCGTGGCGGGCTGCGGATAGGTCGGATAGGGATCGAACGCCGAGCAGCCGGCCAGTCCCGCCGCCGCCAGCAGGAAAGCGGCGCCTGCAACCCGCGGCCTCATGCCGTCTCGGCGAGCGCGCGTTCGAGAAACCACGCGCAGGCCAGCAGCCGCGAATCATCCTGCATTCGGCCGACGAGCTGAACCCCGACCGGCAGGCCGCTTGCGCCCCAATACGCCGGCACCGTGGCGCAGGGCGGCCCGAGCAGGGTCCACATGCGGTTGAACACCGGGTTCCCGGTATAGCCGAGACCGGCCGGCGCCTCGCCCGGTGCGGCGGCAACCAGGATCGCGTCGCACCGCCCGAAAAATCCGCCGAGACCGGCCCGCGCCAACTCGCTCAGGGCGCGTGCGGCATCGTATTCCTCGGCCCCCACCGCCATTCCGGCGTCGAGCTGCTGGGCCAGCCGCGGCGACAGCTCGGCGCTGTGGCGGATGCGCTCATGCGCCAGCGAACGGGCCATCTCGAACCCCATGATCGTGTCCTGCGCCTCGGTCAACCGATGATGCTCGGGGGCGATCGCCAGCTCTTCGACCCGGGCGCCGGCATGTTCGAGCGCCGCCCGCGCGCGATCGAGGGCAGCGGCGGTCGCCGCTTCGGCCTCGTCCCACATCGGGGTGCGGTAAAGGCCGATCCGCGGCGGTTGCGCCGGCAGCGCCAGATGGCGCAATGCCGGCCGCTCGCTCAGCACCCCGGCGAAAAACGCCGCGTCGCCAATATTGCCGGCGAGCACGCCCACGGTATCGAGGCTGTCGGCGAGCGGCTTGACCCCGGCCCGGTTGATCAGGCCGAGGCTCGGCTTGTAGCCGGCGACGCCGCAGAACGAAGCCGGGCGGATCACCGATCCGGCGGTCTGGGTGCCAAAGGCGAGCGGCGCCATGCCATCGGCGACCGCCGCGGCCGAACCGCTCGACGACCCGCCCGGGGTATGCGCCGGGTTGCGCGGGTTGGCCGTCTTGCCCGGTGTGAAAGCAGCGAATTCGGTGGTCACGGTCTTGCCGAGAACGACCGCACCGGCGGCGCGGGCCAGCGCCACGCAGGAGGCATCGGCGGCCGGCCGATGGCTTCGATAGATCGGCGAGCCATAGCCGGTCGGCATATCGACGGTGTCGATCAGGTCCTTGACCGCGATCGGCACCCCGTGCAGCGGCCCGCGCGGCGGCTCCGCGTCGCGTTGCCGCGCCTCGGCCAATGCCTGCTCGCGATCGAAATATTGCCAGGCGCCGACCACGCTCTCGCGCGCCGCGATGCGGTCGAGATAGGCCGCCACCAGTTCCTCGGCGGTGAGTTTGCCCTCGGCGATCTGCCGGGCGGCCTCGCGAGCGGTCAGCGAGCGGGGGTCGGTCACGGCGAACTCCATCTATCCTCAAAGGGCGGTATCGACCAGCAGCAGGTCGGTCCCGTCGGCCTTCACCGCAATCTCTACTCTCTCACCCCCGGTGAACCCGATGCTGTCGCGCCGGTCAAGGTGCGTCCCGCTGATCTCGGCCGCGCCCTCCAGAACGAACAGGTATGCCCCGTGCCGCCGGTCGGTGCGGTAAGCATAGGTCTTGCCGGCCCCGCCAATCAGCCTGGCGAGTTTGAAGTCCTGCCGGATCGGCAATGCGCCGGCTTCGTTGCCGACCAGAGTGTGGATGCGGTCGGCGCTGGCAGCGGCGTCAAAATGACCGCGGTGATACGAAGGCGGCGTCATCAGGCGATCGGGCACTGCCCACACATAGACCACCTGCAAATCTTCGTGCTCGATGTTGAGCTCCGAGTGCTTGCCGCCCGAGCCTGCCGAAAAAATGTAATAATCTCCGGGTCCCAGCACATCGATCTTACCGATTGTGTTGATATGCGTCAGAGATCCCTGCAGAACTACCGCGATGATAATGAAATTGTGGTGAGGGTGCATGTTGTAGCCGGTGCCGTTCCCGGTGAACATTTCCTCGCCAAACACCCGCATCTTGCCAAATCCGGCAATGCCGGACTGGTAGTCATGAAAATTGAAACTGGAATGACGGGTGATGACACCATCGGGATGGCCGGCAACATAGCTCGCGTTGATGCCGGTCGAGGCGAGCCTGGTAAAGCCGCGTTCGCCGCTGCGCAGAACGAAACTTTCGCTCACCAGGCGCTCCTGTCAGTAGGCAATCTCGACCATCTCAAACAGGGATTTCGGGGTGCCGCAATCGGGGCAGACCCAGCCCGTGGGGATGTCCGCCCAGCGCGTGCCAGCCGCGATGCCGTGCTCGGGCAGACCCAGCGCCTCGTCATAGAGAAAGCCGCAGCCGAGGCACAGATATCGCTTCATCCGCCTATTCCTGGAGCCAAGCTTCTTCGATCGCCCTGACTCTCGCGCATCGCGGATCGGGTTGACAAGACGGCATCGGCGGCGCTGTCCGGCGTTTCGGCCGCATATAATAAGCGGCCCGGGGGCGACCGCCGGCGGGTCGGCTCATGCACCGGAGGCATCACCTTGGCTCAACCCCCCGACGATCATGGCGGCGAGCGATCGCGATCCGCAGCGGTGATCGGGCTGATCGTGGTGCTGGCGCTGGTGGTTGCCGGGGTCTATCTGGTCCACGCGCTGCAAAAGGAATTGCATCTGGAGGATTGCCTGATGTCGGGGCGGAGCAATTGCGCGCCGATCGAGGTCCCTCCCGGGAACCGATAGACGGCGCGGGCTGCATCCCTGCTACACTCGCCGGCGAACCAGGCCGGCGGAGGGGCGAGATGGTCGAGATTCCGGCGCGCCGCGGCAAAGCCGCGCAACTGCGCCAGGGCCAGACGGTCAAAATCATCAACACCGCGGGGCAGCAGGTTGTCGACGCCTGGGCGTTCGCCGCCGCGGATTTGCGCGAGTTCATGTCGATGGAGCACAGCCGGGTCGCGATCGGCCGGATCATCCCGGCGGTCGGCGACGCGCTGGTGACCAACCGGCGGCGGCCGATCCTGACCCTGGTCGAGGATACCTCCGGCGGCATCCACGACACCTTGTTCGCCGCCTGCGACCGCTGGCGATACGAACTGCTCGGCTGCTCCGAATATCACGACAACTGCACCGACAATCTGGCCGCGGCATTGGCCGAACTCGGGCTGGCGCCGCCGGAAACCCCGGCGCCGCTCAATCTGTTCATGAACATCCCGGTCGTCGACGGCAACCGGGTCGAGGTGCGGCCGCCGGTCAGCACCCCGGGCAGCCATGTGTCGCTGCGGGCGGAAATCGATTGCCTCGTCGCCTTTTCGGCGTGCCCGCAGGATCTGCTGCCGGTCAACGGGCTGGCGATGCGGCCGACCCACGCCCATTTCGAGATCCTGTGACAACCGCCGCGAGCGCAGAGGAGGGCGCCTCTGGATGAAGCCGATACCGCTCGGGGCCGAGGGCTCGTTCACCCTGCTGGTCCAGCCGGAGCATCTGGCGAACCGCTTCAAGGACGCGACCCTGCCGCCGGTGCTGGCCACCCCGGTCATGATCATGGTCATGGAAAACGCGGCGCTCGCTGCGATCCGGCCCTATCTCGCTCCCGGCGAAAGCGCGGTCGGCGCCGCGGTCGATATCCGTCACCTTGCCGCGACCCCGGTCGGCCGGCAGGTCACCGGCGCGGCGGTGGTGACCAAGGTCGATGGCCGGCGGGTCGAATTCGCGGTCCGGGCAACCGAGGGCGCCACGGAGATCGGCGTCGGCTCGCACCAACGGGTGGTGATCGACGTCGCCAAATTCACCGAGCGTCTGGGATGAGTGCGCAGCCTGGCGATGTCGGCGCCTATTGCGCGCGCATCGGCTACGCCGGCCCGCGCGAACCGACCCTCGCGGTGCTGCGCGCGATCATCGCCGGGCACACGGCGGCGATCCCGTTCGAAAACCTCGATGTCCTGGCGAAACGGCCGATCCGCCTCGATGCGCCATCGCTGTCCGGCAAGCTCTTGCACCGCCGGCGCGGCGGCTATTGCTTTGAGCACAATCTGCTGCTGCTCGGCGTTTTGCGCGACCTGGGGTTTCGCGCCGACGGCCTCGCGGCGCGCGTGCGGTGGGGCCGCCCGCCCGGCACGACCGGGCCGCGCACCCATATGCTGCTGCGCGTCGAATTGGCCGAAGGGCCCTACATCGCCGATGTCGGCTTCGGCGGGCTCACCCCGACCGCTCCTTTGGCGCTGGCAACCGGCAGTCAGCAGACGACGCCGCACGAAACCTTTCGTCTGGTCGCCGCCGGCGGCGAATTCGACCTCGAAGCCTGGCTCGGCCGGGCTTGGAGCAGCCTCTACCGCTTCTCCCTGCAGGAGCAGGCGCCGGTCGATTATCAGGTCGCGAACTGGTTCACCTCGACCCATCCGGACTCGTTGTTCGTGCGCCATCTGATCGCTGCCCTTCCCGGGGCGGGCTGCCGCTACACCCTCTTCAATGACAAATTCACCATCCGCCATCTCGACGGGCGGGTCGAGCGGCGTACCCTCGAGGGCGCTGCCATATTCGGCGAAGTGCTGGCCCGCTACTTCGGCATTACTCCGGCCGATCCGGCCGACTTGAGGGCGGCGGCGGCGCTCGCCGACCAGAGCGCCGCCCACCCCGACCCGTTCGAAACCGGCCAATAAGGCGCGGAGCGGCGCGATGGATGGTGCGGTCTTTTACGAACTTGCCAGCTCGGTGACGGAGGCCGGGTTAATCGGTCGAGCCGACAGCGAGCTGATGGCCGGGTTCTGCCGGCGGATCGCCGCTGCGGGGGTTCCGGTGGCCCGCGCCATGGTCATTCTCGACACGCTCCACCCGATCTACGAGGGGCGCGTGCTGCGCTGGCGGGCGGATCTGCCGGATGCGGTCGAGGCGGTGGATTATGGGCGCACCAATGAGGGCGAGGCGGCGGAGAATTGGCAACGCAGCCCATTCTTCCATCTGCTGCAATCGGGCGAAACGGTGATGCGGCGCCGGTTGGCCGCCGGCGAGCCGGTCGATTTTTCGGCGATCGCGCAGGCCCGCGACGAGGGCATGACGGATTACCTGGCGCTGGTTCATCGATTTGCCGCCGAAGGCGTGATCGGCGAGATGGATTGCGTTTATTCATCCTGGGCGACCGATTCGCCGCAAGGGTTCGGCGACGGCGCCGTCATCGGGTTGAAACGGCTGGTGCCTTTCCTCAACCTCGCCCTCAAATCGGCGGCGCTCGCGCGCATGGCCGGGACGCTCGCCGAAACCTATCTCGGACGCGACGCCGGCCGGCGGGTGATGAGCGGCCGGATCGCCCGCGGCGTCGCCGAAAAGATCAGCGCGGTGCTGTGGTACAGCGATCTGCACGGCTTTACCCAGATCACCGACAGCGCCGCGCCAGAGCAGATCATCCCGATGCTCAACGACTATGCCGATGTCGTCGTTTCCGCCGTGCACGGCCATGGCGGCGATGTGCTGAAGCTGATCGGCGACGGCACCCTCGCCATCTTTACCGGCGAGGACCGGGAGCAGGCCTGCCTGGCCGGGCTCGCCGCCGCGGCGCGGGTGGGCCGGGATGTCGTCGGGCTCAACCAAAGCCGCGCCAAAGCCGGCCTGCCGACCACCCAAATCTATCTGGCGCTGCATGTCGGCGACGTTTTCTATGGCAATGTCGGCAGCAAGGACCGCCTCGATTTCACCGTCATCGGACCGGCGGTAAACGAGGTCAGCCGGATCCTGGCGATGAGCCGGTCGGTCGAGCAGGATGTGCTGCTGTCGGCGAGCTTTGCCGACGCGCTCGGCCCGCCGATGCGAGATCGTCTGGTCTCGGTCGGCCGCTACGCGCTGCGCGGCGTGGCCCAACCGCAGGAGCTGTTCACCCCCGAGCCCGGTTTCGACGCATCGCCGCTGTTGCGGTGATCCCGCAGACCGGCGTCGCCCCGGCGCGCTCGCCGTGCTATTGGTCGGCAGGGAAATTTGTGAGGACATCATGATCCATCATCTGTCGATCGCCGCGCGCGATCCAAAACACGTCGCCGGGATTCTCGCCGAATTGATGGGCGGCAAGGCGGTTCCGTTCCCGCCCAATCCGGGCAGCTTCTTCGCGCTCCAGCTCGACGAGCACGGCTCGGGCGTCGAGGTCTATCCGGCGGGGACCGAACTCCAGCCGGGCGGCGAGGTTGGCGGGACTTTCGTCAAGAAAGAGCCGCGCGGCTTCGGCCCGACCCATTTCGCGCTCAGCGTTGCGACCGACGCCGACACGGTCGAAACGATCGCCAAGCGCGCGGGCTGGAACTGCTTCCGCTGCAACCGCGGCCCGTTCCATGTCATCGAAGTCTGGGTCGAGAACCAGTCGATGGTCGAGATCCTGCCGCCGGAATACGCGGCCGAGTACCTGGCCTTCACCCGCCCCGACAAGATCCAGGCGGCGATGGCGGCGGCGGTGCCGTCAGCGGCCCGCCAACCGCCGGCCTAGCCAACCAGCGGCGTAGCAACGGCCGGTCTAGGCAGCGGCCGGCCTGATTTTGCGATGCCTGCCCCCGACTAGCCGGCCGCGCTAGCCGGCCGCGCTGGGCGCCGCTTGCCGCGGCGGAACCATGCGCCCGAACGCTCGCGCAGGCTTTGGAAGGTGACATAGAGCATCGGGATCACGAACAGCCCGACCCCGCTCGAGGCGATCATCCCGGCAAAGACCGGCGTGCCGACATCGTGGCGGCTGATCTCGGCGGCGCCCTTGGCGACGACCAGCGGGTAGACGCCGAAGATGAACGCGAACGAGGTCATCATCACCGCGCGAAACCGCATTTGCGCGCCGAGCACCGCGGCTTCCCGGATCTCCTTGCCTTGCTCGCGCTGGTTCTTGGCGAATTCGACGATCAGGATGCCGTTCTTGGCGGCCATCGCGATCAGCACCACGAGCCCGATCTCGGCATAGAGGTCGAGCGCCAGATGGGCGATCAGAATGCCGAGAAACGCCCCCAGCACCCCGACCGGCACCGACAGCAACACCGGCACCGGGATCATCCAGCTTTCGTACAGCCCGACCAGGAACAGAAAGGCGAACATCACCGCGAGCCCCAATATCGGCCCGGTCTGCCCGGTCGCCTGAAATTCCTGGTAGGCGGTTCCGGTCCATTCATAGCCATAGCCGGCGGGCAGGGTGTCGGCCGAGATCTGCGCCATCGCCGCGAGCGAGGCGCCCGACGAACTGCCTGCCGCCGGCCCGCCTTGGATCGGGATCGCGCGGTAGTTGTTGTAGCGGGTGATCACCTGCGGCCCGAGAATGATGCGGGCGTCGGCGATCGAGCGCAGCGGCACGTTCTTGCCGTATTTGTTGCGCACATAGATCCGCCACAGCGCCGACACCTCCCTCCTTCCCCCCGCCTCGCCTTCGATGATGACCTGCCAGACCCGTCCGAGCATGTTGAAATTATTGATGTAGATCCCGCCCAGGGTGGCCTCCAGGGTGGTGAACACGTCGCTGATGTTGATGCCCAGCGCCTGCGCCTTCTGGCGGTCGATATCGAGATAGACCGAAGGGTTGCTCGCGGTGAAGGTCGAGAACACGCGGGTCAGCCGCGGGTCGCGATTGGCGGCGGCGAGCAGCCCCTGCATGACGCTGTTCATCGATGCCGGGTCCTGTCCCTCGAGCGCCTCGAGCTCGTACTCGAACCCGCCGGTCGTCGACAGCCCGATAATCGGCGGCACGTTGAACGGAATGATCGTCGCGGCGCGGATTTGCTGGCCTTCGCCAAACACCCGGGCGATCAGCGCCTGGGCCGAGTTGGCGGCGCCGGCGCGGTCGGCGAACGGCTTCAGGGTCGGGACGACAAACGCCGCGTTCGGCTCGTCGACGCTGTCGATGATCGAAAAGCCGATCGCCGAGAACACGTTCTCGACCTGCGGCATCGCCTGCAACAGCGCCTCGACGCGCCGCACCGCCGCGCTGGTCCGCGACACCGACGCCCCGTCCGGCAATTGTACCGCGATGAAAAACGCGCCCTGGTCCTCGTCCGGCAGAAACCCGGTCGGCGTATGCAACGAGATAAAGAATATGGCGGCGGCGCAGCCCAAGATCGCGACGATTGCCAGCCCCGAAACCCGCACCAGGCGGCGCACGATGCCGGCATAGCCGTCGCGGGTCTTGTCGATGCCGCGCAGGATCCAGCCCAACGGGCCGCTCCGCGGGCCGCGGCGGCGCAGGAACACGGCGCACAGGGCCGGCGACAGGGTCAGCGCGTTCAACGCCGAAATCAGCATCGAGACGCTGATCGTCACCGCGAACTGGCGGAACAGCTGCCCCGAAATCCCCGGGATGAAGGCGATCGGCACGAACACCGATAACAGCACCAGGGTGATCGCGATGATCGGCCCGGTGATCTCGGCCATCGCCTTCTTGGTCGCTTCCGCCGGCGATAGATCCGGCTCCTCCTCGATCACCCGTTCGACGTTCTCGACCACGACGATCGCATCGTCGACCAGGATGCCGATCGCCAGCACCATCGCCAACAGCGAGATGGTGTTGGCCGAATAGCCCACCGCCAGCAGCACCGCGAAGGCGCCGATCAGGCTGACCGGCACCGCGATCGCCGGGATGACGGTGGCGCGCAGATTGCCGAGGAACAGAAAGACCACGACCACGACCAGGGCGAAGGCGATCACCAGGGTGATCAGCACGTCGTGGATCGTCGCGTGGACAAAGGTCGTCGTGTCGTAATTGACCTCGAAATTGAGCCCGGCCGGAAACCGCTGGCTCAGATGGTCCAGCGCGGCGTCGACCAGCGAGGCGGTCTGCACCGCGTTGGCGCCGGGCGACAGGTAGATGCCGATCGCCACCGCCGGCTTGCCGTTCAGGCGGGTTTCGGTGTCCTCGTTCTGGGCGCCGAGTTCGATCCGGGCGACATCGCGCACCCGCAACAGCGAGCCGTCGGGGTTGGCGCGCAGCACGATGTTGCCGAACTGCGCCGGCGTGGTCAGGCGGCCCTTGGTCTGGATGTTCAGCTGGAATTGCTGGGTGTGGCCGACCGGGCGGGCGCCGATCCGGCCGACCGGCGCCTCGACGTTCTGGGTCTGGATCGCGGCGATGACGTCGGACGGGGCCAGCCCCAGATTGTCCAGGCGCTGCGTGTCGAACCAGATGCGCATCGAATAATTGAGCTGGCCGAGCAGAAACACCTGGCCGACCCCGGGCGTGCGCGACAGCACGTCCAACACGTTGATGATCGCGTAATTGGTGATGAACAGCGGATCCTGCTTGCCGGTCTTGCTGTACAGACAGATCCACTGGAGGATCGCGGAAGACTGCTTCTTGACAACCAGCCCTTCGAGCTGGACTTCCGGCGGCAGTTGCGACAGCGCGATCTGCACCCGATTGTCGACATTGACCGTGTCGATATCGGGATTGCTGCCGAGCACAAAGCTGACCGTCAGCTTGTAGCTGCCATCATTGCCGCTGGTCGACTTCATGTAGATCATCTTGTCGACGCCGACGACCTGGGCTTCGATCGGCTGGGCGACGCTCGCCTCGACCACCGCGGCCGAGGCGCCGGGATAGGTGGCGGTGACCTGAACCTGCGGCGGGACGATGTCGGGAAACTGCGCCACCGGAATGCGCAGCAGCGCCAGCGCCCCGGCGATGGTGATGACCAGCGCGATGACCACCGCGAGCCGCGGCCGGTCGACAAAGATCGCGGAGATCACGGGCTCGCCTTCGGCCCGCTCGACGGCGGCGGGGCGGATGAGTCGGGGTTGGCGCCGCCCGAATCCGCCGGGGAAATTACCGGCGGCGGGCTCGCCGGTGCCGGCGACACGATCTCGCCGGGGCGCACCCGCTGCACCCCTTCCGAGATGACCAGTTCGCCTTCCTTCAGTCCTTCGGTGACCACCGCCGTGGACGGGGTCGACTGGCCGAGCTTGATGCGCCGCTGCTGCGCCTTGTTGTGCGCGTCGATGACATAGACATAATCGCCTTGCTGATCCGCCAGCACCGCGGCGCGCGGGATCGCCAGAACCGAGACCGGCTGCACGCCTTCGAGCAACACGGTGACGAACTCGCCGTCGGTCAACGCCCGCGAGCCGGGGTCTCCCGCCCGCATTCCCGGCAGCACCGGGTTGGGGATGACCCCGCGCAAGGTGATCGTGTCGGTGGTTTGGGCGACCGTCGGCGCCACGTAATCGAGCCGGCCGTCCTCCCCATAGATTTCCCCGGTCGGCAGCCGGAGCTTGATCACGACGGCGCTGAAGCCGCCCTTTGGGGCGTAGCGGTCGCGCAATTCGAGCGCGATGCGCAGGGCAATCGGAAACACCACATACATCGGGTCCTGGCTTACCAGGTTGGCCAGGGTCCCGGTGGTCGGCGACACCACATTGCCTTCGGTAATCGCGGTGCTGCTGATCTTGCCGTCGATCGGCGCCCGGATCTCGGTATAGCCGAGATTGATCTCGGCCTGTTCCAGCTGGGCCTGCGCCGCGGCGATCTGCGCCGCCAGCGATCGTTCCGAGGCCAGCGCGGAATCGACCGTCGCCTGCTGGCCCGCCGGCGATTTCAACAGATACTGCGCCCGTTCGAGCGTCAGGACGGCGTTGGTATGCTGCGCCTCCAGCTGCGCGACATTGGCCTTGTTAAAGTCGACCTGGGCCTGAAACGGCGGTTGCTCGAGGAGGTAAAGCAGGTCGCCTTTCTTGACCTCGGAACCCTCGACGAACAGCCGCTTTTCGAGAAACGCGGTGACCCGGGCGACCAGCGCCACCCGTCCGACCGCCTGGATGCGGCCGATGAACTCGTTGGTCTCGGTGATCTGCTGGCGCGCGGCGCGGATCACGCCGACCGCCGGCGGCGCCGCCGCCGGTTGCGCCTCGGCCCTGACCGCCAGCAACGCCAGCAAGGCCAACACCGGCAAGGCCCACACCGGCAAGGCCAGGCGCAACCGCCCCGTCACCGAGCTATGGCAACCCATTTCGATCCTTCGGCAGCGCTTCCTGATGCCGATGGTAGCACGGCCGGCCGGTCTTGCATGATGCGCCGCAGCAACTTGCCGCACATGGCCGGCAGAACCGGCGCCAAACCGGTTCCCGCGCATTTTCGCCAGCCCGGAATCCCGCCCGGCAGAGGCTCGCCAGCCTCGCCTCGACGTGTCGGGGCTTGCTATGGGCGTGCGTAGGCGCATTTTCTTTACGTCTACACAGGAACCCGGATGCCCCTCAACATCCGCAGCGAGATCGTCAACCAGCTGGCCGGGCGCTTGGCCGCGTGCAGCCGGACAACCAAAACCGAGGCCGTCAGGATCGCGCTGGAGAATGAGCTGCGGCGCCTTGACCAATCGATGCCATTGCGGGATCGGCTCCGTCCGTTGCAGGACCGGGTGCTGAGCCGGTCCGCGACCGGCCTGGAAGCGGACAAGGCGTTTTATGACGAGCTCAGCGGAAATCCGTGATGTTCCGGGCCGCTCGACAGGGCGCCCGGACCGTCTGAGGCACAATTCGCAGACCGTCCGGGCGCGGCGCCGGGATTGCGCGTTTTAGTAGGTTTCGCGCGGCAGGTTCAGATGCGGGAAGGCGCTGTGAACATGCGGTTGCACGACCTGGCGCGCCGGGCGGATGTAGGATTTGTCGAGCTCGTGATAACCGGTGACGCCGAGCAAGCGACAGGCAGATGCGGATCTCGTCTTCGAGGATCTCGAATAGCCGCACCACGCCAGGTCCGCCGGCGGCGGCGAGGCCGTAGATATAGAGCCGGCCGACCGAGACCACATCGGCGCCGAGGATCAGCGCCTTGACCACATCGGTGCCGCGATAGATGCCGCCATCGACCATGACCCGGGCGCGACCGCCGACCGCCTCGACCACTTCCGGCAGCACGTCGATCGAGCCGATGCCCTGATCGAGCTGGCGCCCGCCATGGTTCGAGACATAGACGCAGTCGACCCCGTATTCGAGCGCGATCTTGGCGTCCTCGGCGGTGCCGATGCCTTTCAGGACGAGCGGGATGTCAAAGTTCTTCTTGATCCGCTCGATGTCGCGCCAGTTGAACTGCGCCTGGTAGATGCGGGCTTCCTCGGCGCGCGCGCGCCGGCGCTGGTGGCGCTTGGCGATGTCGCGCTCGCGGCGGCTGTAGCTGTCGGTGTCGATCGTCAGGCAAAAGGCATCGTAGCCATTGTCGATGGCGCGGCGGACATGGTCGTCGACCCAATTGGCATCGCCGCGGACGTAGAGCTGGAAGATCTTGAAGCCGTCGCCGGAGGCTTCGGCGGTCTTTTCCAGCCCCGGATGCGCTCCGGAGCTCAAGATCATGCCGTTGCCGAACTCGCGTGTGGCCTCGGCGACGGTAGCGCCGCCGCCGGCCTCGAACACTTCGACCGAGCCGACCGCCGAGCACAGCACCGGGATGCGCAGCTTCTTGCCAAACAGGGTGCGGCTGCAATCGACGTTCGACACATCGCGCAACACCCGTGGACGAAAGCCGATGACGTCCAGCGCCAGTCGGTTGCGCGCCAAGGTCGTCTCGGTTTCGGCGCCGCCGATCAGATAGTCCCAATTGTTGCGGTTGAGGTTGGTGCGCGCCTGGGTGACGAACTCGTGCAGATTCTGAAAGCGGTCTTCAAGCGACTCGGGCATGGTTTTTCTCCCTCGCTGGTTCGTCTTCTGTGGCAAGGCCGAGGCTTTCCGCAGCGAATGGCGGAGGCAGCCAGCCTAGCCGAGCCACCCTAGCCCGGCAATCGGTCGGCGCCGGTTTTTTTTACGCTTGGGCGTGGTCGCGCGGTGTCGCTACGATGCGCGCTCCTTGGTTCAAACCGACGCGACAATTCCCCGAAAGAGGAGATGCTGTATGCCTCGCATTCTGACCCCCGCCACCCATTCCGAAGAAACGTTGGAGATCGCCTTCGACCTGTTGCCGCCGGGCTTCGAGCTGGTCATGGCGCCGCACGGCAGGCCGGAATTTTTTGATCTGCTCAAGGATACCGAATACTATATCGGCGCCGGGCAATTCCCTCACGGTGCGGATTTCTACCAGAAGGCGCCAAAGCTCAGGATCGTCCAGACCTTGAGCGCCGGCTACAATACTTATGACCTCGACGCGGCGCGCGCCGCCGGCATCCCGATCTGCAACAATGGCGGGGCCAATTCGACGGCGGTGGCCGAGCACGCGATGATGCTGATGCTGGCGGTATGCCGCAAGCTGATCTGGCAGCATGAGGGGGTCTCGTCCGGGCGCTGGCGCGGCAATGATTTCAACGCGACCAAGCTCTACGAGGTCGAAGACAAGACGTTGGGCATCATCGGTCTCGGCAATATCGGCAAAAAGGTCGCCCGCCGGGCCAAGGCCTTCGACATGCACATAAAGTATTACGACATCAACCGCTTGACCACCGATCAGGAGGATGCGCTGGGCGTCCGCTTCGCGCTGTTCCCCGAATTGCTCAAGACCGCCGACATCGTCAGCCTGCACGTGCCGCTCGACCTGTCGACGCACAATCTGATCGGCGAGCGGGAACTCGGCTGGATGAAGCCGACGGCGATCCTGATCAACACCTGCCGCGGTCCGGTGGTTGACGAAAAGGCGCTCTACAACGCGCTGCGCGACGAAAAGATCCTCGGCGCCGGGCTCGACGTGATGGTCGAGGAGCCGCCCAAGCCCGACCACGAACTGTTCACCTTGAAGAACATCACCTTCAGCCCGCACGGCGCCGGCCCGACCTGGGACAATCACTGGAAGCGCTGGCGCAACGCCTTCGACAATTTCGAGCGCGTCGCCCGCGGCCAGAAGCCGTTCTGGATCGTCCCCGAATTGCGCGACTAGTGGTCCAAATCTGTCGCCTGGTGCGGCCCTAAATAACTCGTCATGCCGGGAGTTGGCGAGGTCAAGCCCGGCCATGACGATTCGGCCCAGACCAAAGGTTCGTGTCACCAGGGGCCATTTCGACCGGTATGGGCTGTCGCGGAACACGTCGCGGTAGTTCGGACTTTCACGACAGATTTATGCGACGCGAAAAACGGCGGAATCCCGGTGGGCGTGGCTTTGTCGCGTAACTCCCAATATTCGCGACGCACAAAGCCGGCGCAGTTGTCCTACCGCTGCTTTGGGTGGCGGAAACCGGCCGTTCCCGGCGGCAGCCAGCCGACACAAGGGTTAGGGCGTTCTTTGAACGGTGATGCCGCATTTTGCCGATGACACATCGACCTCAACCCGCTAGGTATGAACCGATGAGAGTCGGGTGAACCGACCTCGCAGATGAACAGGTGCAACGAGTCGGCCTGCGGGCAGCAAGTGGCGGCCCGAGCCTCGTTCGTTCGAGCCGTCGCATGGTGCCCGGGTTGCCGCAACTCTGGGAGGTACCATGACGCCTCAATTGTCGATCGACATGTCGGGCTCTTCGGCCGGCCGCGAGCTTGGCCGCAAGATGGACGGCATTCCGTTCAGCTCGTACCAGATCTTGATCATTTTTATCCTCTCCCTCGTCGCCCTCATCGAGGCCTACGATATCTTTCTGACCGGCTCGTTCATCCTGGTGGCCAAGGCGCCGCTGCATCTGACCGGCACCGACATCCGATGGTTGATCCTCGGCCCGGCCATTATGCTGACGATCGGCGGCCTCGGCTTTTCGCTGGTCGGCGACCGCTTGAGCCGCAGGGCCATGCTGCTGATCGGCGTGATTGCGACAACGTTTTTTACGCTTCTGATCCCGCTGGTGCAGAATGCCGAGCAGCTGATCATCCTGCGTGCGTTGACCGGCCTCGGCGCCGGCGGAGTGGTCTCGGCCGCCTTCCCGATCGCCGCCGAATTGATGCCGGCGCAGCACCGCCGCACCTACGGCGGGATCTACGAGATGGCGCTGGCCCTCGGGATCGCCTTCCCGGCGCTCTTCGCCAGCCAGCTCGCCGGCAATCCCGCTGCGTTTCGGCTCCTGGCGTTACCGGGCGGGTTGGGGATCTTGGTCGCGCTGGCGATATTCTTCTGGTTGCCGGAGAGCCCGCGCTGGCGTCTGCGGCGCGGTGAGGCGCGGATCGCCGTCGACATTGTCAACCGCATCATTGCCCGATCCGGTAACCGGGTGCCGCCGCTGACATTGGCGGCGCTGGGCGAAGTTCGCGAGGCCGCCGGCGAGAAACTGCCGCCCTACAGAGCCCTGTTCGCAAAGGGCCAGCTGCGGTTCACCCTGGTCGGCGTGCTGACCGGCACCTGCGCTGCCTCCGCTGCTTTTATGACCGCGACACTGCTGCCAAAGGCGCTGCACAACCAGGGTTATCCCGTCGCCGTGAGCCTGGGTCTCACCTCGCTCATCTACATGGTGAGCTTTGTCGGGAAAGGCTTCTCGGCCTGGCTGATGGAGATCATCGGCCGGCGCTGGACGATCTTCTTTGTGATGATCGGGGCGGTGCCCGGCTACAGCCTGATGATACTCGCGCACTCGGCGGGATCATACGCCCACGGCGTGATGATCGCAGGCGGCCTGATCGTCGGCTTCACCGTGGTGTCGGCATTTAGCGCGACCCGGGTCTATATGTCCGAGCAGTTCCCGACGGCATTGCGCGGCCGCGGCCACATCTTCGGCGAATCGAGCGGACGGATTTTCTTCGCCGGCCTGTTACCGGCGCTCATGGTGCCCTATACCGGATCGCCGGCGATCTTCTTCGGCACGACGATGCTCTTTTCCGCAATCGGCGCTTTCATTCCGATCCTGTTCGGCAAGGAGACCGTCGGCCAGATCGAGCTGATTGCAGCCGAGCCCGCGGTGCAACTCGCCTGAAGAGCGTCTCGGCCGCCTCCACACTTTTGCCGCTGACGTGCCGGAGGCGAATACGCTTGCACCGCGAGCCTCAAGCCGCGAACAGCATCGATCGCTTTCCCTGTAGTCAGACCAGGGGACGAGGGTCCGGCATGGGGCATTTCTCCCCGTTGCTGTTGCCTGCAACGAGTGACCGCTTAGAGTGGAATCCGGTCCTACAGACTTCTCCGCTCAGCCCTGATTCCAGCCTGGATCGAATTTCGGGTTCGTTGCTACAGGGCCCCTCGTATCCCAAGTGGCCCCTGGTGACGCGACTGTTGGGTCTAGAGCAGGTTCCGACCGAATTGAACCGTCATTCCCGCGAAAGCGGGAACCCAGGGCCACCGGCCGCAGCAGTTGCGCTGGACCCCGGCTTGCGCGGGGGCGACGAGGAATAGCCAAGTTGATCGGATAACGCTCTAGGTCGATTCAGCGAATCAACTGTTTGCCTCTGCAGACTAGGCTGGACTGGTCGCTCAGACGCGAGGAACGCAAGAATTAGTCGTCGGGGGCGCGAACAGGACGCAGAGGCCATCGCGGTTATCTTCGCGCATTTGTGCGGACCGGCTCAGGCGTCGCCGCGGCACCGCACCATCCGCAGCGGCGTATAGACGAGCGCGACGGCGCCGTCCTGCTTCACCACCGTAACGCGGGTGCGTACCAGGCCGCGGTTGGCGCGGCTGCGCGAGCGCCGCGCCTCGATGATCTCGCATTCGGCATGGACCGTATCCCCGGCGCAGACCGCGCTCTCGACATTCAAATCCATGTGAAGAAAGGCGAGGCCCGTGTGCTGCATCGTCGACTGCACCAACAGGCCCTCGGCAAAGGCGTAGACCAGGGCGGCCGGCGCCAGGCGCCGCTTGATGTCGCTGTCATGCGCCAGGAATTCGAGGTTCGTGAACAATACCTCGACCATGCCGGTGCAGTTGACGAAATTGGTGATGTCGGCCTCGGTGACGGTGCGCCCGATGGTCTTGAACTGGCGCCCGACCGGCAGATCCTCGAAATAGCAGCCCAACCCAACCGTCTCCATCTTCCACCCACCTTCCGGCCAAATCTTCGAGTATCGGTGCGTACCGAGCCCCCGAGCGGATACCCAAGATGACGATACAGATAATGCGGTCAGCCCATGTTCTATGGAACACCTAAATTCTTATTTGATGTTACGAAGTACTTATTCGGCTTTGTAAACGATACTCTCCGCCATGTGAAGTATATCACACCCGATGGCCCCGGCCTCCGAGTATGACCTTGGTGCGGGTACGACCATCCGCGCCATAGGAGGTTCAAATGACACTCTCACTGATGCTGGAGCGCACGACCTTGAACAATGTCGACGACGTTGCCGGAAGGTGGCAGTACGAGGGCGGCACCGTCTTCGAGGAAAAGCGGCAGGTCGGCTATTACGCCAGTACCAAGCGGGTGATTTTCGGCGCGACCGATGCGCAGAACACCGCGATGCTGACGCTCGAAGTATTTTTCACGCCGCAGAAGCCGCCGCAGAACATCGTCGCCCAGGGCTCGCATGATTTCAATTCGGGCGAGGAGATCGGCAGCGTCAGCGCGGCTTCGGCTACATTCGCAACCTACATCGGCAAGGAATTCAAACGCGTCGGCAGTGTTCTGACGATCGCCTAGCGACAAGCGCGTGGCGGGCTCCGGTTGGGAGCTTGCCACGCCGCTCGGGTGGCGAACTGCGCCGCTGGCCCGCGATCCGCGAAATTCCCGGTTAATTCCCGGTTCCACGGGAATTCAGCCGGCGCGCAGATACTGGACCGCTTCGTCGCGGCGGAACAGGTAGAGGAGGGTGCGCAATGCCCGGCCGCGCGGGCTTTCGAGGTGCGGATCGCGGTCGAGAACCAGGCGAGCGTCGTCATGGGCGATCGCGATCAGCTCGGCATGGGCGGACAGATCGGCCAGCCGCAGGGTCGGCAATCCGCTCTGCCGGGTGCCCAGCACCTCGCCGGCGCCGCGCAGCCGCAGATCCTCCTCGGCGATCAGGAACCCGTCATCGGTGTCGCGCAGGGTGCGCAGCCGCTGGCGCGCCACCTCGCCCAATGGCGACTGATACAGCAAGAGACAGGTCGACGGCTTGTCGCCGCGGCCGATGCGGCCGCGCAGCTGGTGCAGCTGCGCCAGGCCAAAGCGCTCGGCATGCTCGACGACCATGATTGTCGCCGCCGGCACGTCGACCCCGACCTCGATCACCGTGGTCGCCACCAGGAGGTCGATCCTGTCGCCGGCGAACCCGGCCATCACCCGGTCCTTGTCGATCGTCTTCATCCGCCCATGCACCAGGCCGACCCGGCCCGGCAGCAGCGGCTCCAGCGCCTGGTGCCGCTCGCGCGCGGCGGCCAGGTCGGATTCCTCGGATTCCTCGACCAAGGGGCAGATCCAATAGGCCTTCGCCCCTTGCCCCAGCGCCCGGCCGACCGCCGTCACCACCTCGTCCAGGCGTTCCAATGCCACGGTGCGGGTGTCGATCGCCTGCCTGCCCGCCGGCTTTTCGGTCAGCCGCGAGACGTCGAGATCGCCATAGGCGGTCATCATCAAGGTGCGCGGGATCGGCGTCGCGCTCATCAGCAGGGTGTCGGCGTCGCTTCCCTTTCCGGCCAGCGCCAGGCGCTGCTCGACGCCAAAGCGGTGCTGCTCGTCGATGACCACCAGGGCGAGATCGCGAAACCCGACATCCGGCTGCAACAGCGCGTGGGTCCCGACCACGATCGGGGTCAGCCCCGAGGCGAGGCCGGCCAGGGTCGCGTCGCGCCCGCGGCCCTTTTCCCGTCCGGTCAACAGCCCGATCTCGATCCCGGCCGGCCCGGCGAGCCGGCGCAGGGTCGCCTGATGCTGGCGCGCCAGGATCTCGGTCGGCGCCATCAATGCCGCCTGCGCCCCGCTCTCGACCGCGCTCAGCATCGCCATCAGCGCGACCACGGTCTTGCCGCTGCCGACATCGCCCTGCAACAGCCGCATCATTCGCCGCTTCTGCGCCATCTCGCCGCTGATCTCGGCGATCGCCAGACGCTGGGCGCCGGTCAGGTTGAAGCCGAGGCCGGCCTCGACCTTGGCCGCGAGCCTGCCCGAGCCGATGATCGCGCGGCCCGGGCGGCGCTGGCGTCGGGCCCGCACCAGCGCGACGGCGAGCTGGCTCGCGAACACCTCGTCATAGGCCAGACGCTCGCGCGCCGGGTCGCCGGGCGACAGATCGGCCTCGGCGCCGGGGGAATGGGCGTGGCGCAGGGCGTCGGCCCAGCCGGGCCAGCCGCGCCGTTCCCGGAGCGACGGGTCGATCCATTCCGGCAGCTCGGGCGCGCGTTCGAGCGCCGCCGCCGCGGCCCTCTGCACCACCCGCGGGAACAGCCCGGCGGTCAGCGGATAGACCGGCTCGATCGGCTTCAGGCGGTCGAGCTCGTCGGGGCGCAGCACCAAATCGGGGTGCGGCATCTGCGCCATGCCGTTGTAGAACTCGACCCGGCCGCTGACGATCCGCTCGGCGCCGATCGGCAGCAGATGCGCCAGATAGTCGCTTTTGACGTTGAAATAAACCAGGGTCAGGGTCCCGGTGGCGTCGGCGCAGAATACCCGGTACGGGCGCCGCCCGATCCCGGCTTCATGCGCCTCGATCCGCACCTGTATGGTGACGATCCGGTCGGGTTCGAGGTCGCGGATCGGCGGCGCCGCGCGCCGGTCGACGATGCCCGCCGGCAGATGCCACAACAGGTCGACGACCAGCGGGCCGGCCAGCCGCTCGAACAGCCGGGCGAGCTGCGGCCCGATGCCGGGAAGCGCGGTCACCGGGGCAAAGAGGCGGTCGAGAATGGCGGGACGCACGGCAGGTTCGCATCAACCGAGGCTGACAGCGGGACAAAGGATCTCTATATCCCTCTGGCGGTACCGCCAAGAGCGCCACGTGACACCCCTCTCCGATATTCGCCGCAAGCGCCTGCTGTTCCGCTCCTGGCATCGCGGTACGCGGGAAAGCGACCTCATTCTCGGCCGCTTCGCCGAAACCCATCTGGCCGGGTTCGGCGCCGCTCAGCTCGACCGCTACGAAGCGCTGCTCGAATGCGCCGACGCCGATCTGTTCGATTGGGTCAGCGGCCGGGCAGCGCCGCCCGCCGCCTATGACCACGACGTTATGCGCCTGCTGCTCGCCTTCAACTGCGCGCCGCCTGCCGCGTGAGCCAGCTCGACCAACTCGCCCGCTCGCTGGCCGAGCGGCCGCGTCCCGTCACCCTGTTCGGTGCCCCCGAGGGCTACGACGCGGCGCTCGTCGGCCGGCTCGTTGCCGCGGGCCGGTCCCGGCGCTGGCTGCATGTGTGCCGCGACGATGGCAGGATGGCGCGCTTTGCCGCGATACTCGGGTTTTTTCAGCCGCGGATCGAGGCGCTGACCTTCCCGGCCTGGGATTGCCTGCCCTATGACCGGGTGTCGCCCAATGGCGAGATTCTCAGCCGCCGCATCGACACCCTGACCCGGCTGGCTTCGGCCGCCGCCGAAACGCCGCTGGTGGTATTGACCACGGTCAACGCGCTGGTCCAGCGGGTGCCGCCGCGTCAGCTGTTCGACGGAAGGGTGCTGACCCTGCGGCCGGGGGGGCGGATCGGGCTCGACCGGCTGCAGAGCTTCTTCCGCAACAATGGCTACATCCGCACCGACACGGTGCGCGAGCCCGGCGAGTTCGCGGTGCGCGGCGGGATCGTCGATCTCTACCCGGCGGGGGCGGCCCAGCCGCTGCGCCTCGATTTCTTCGGCGACGCGCTCGAAAGCGTGCGCAGCTTCGACCCGTTGAGCCAGCGCTCGACCGGCAGCGAGAGTGAAGTGGTGCTGCGCCCGGTCAGCGAGGTGTTGCTCGACGACGCGGCGATCCATCGTTTCCGCCAGCGCTACCGCGAGGAGTTCGGCGCCACCGGCACCGACGACCCGCTCTACGAATCGGTCAGCGCCGGGCGCCGCTATGTCGGCATGGAGCATTGGCTGCCGCTCTATTACGAGCGGCTGGAAACCCTGTTCGACTATCTGCCCGATGCCGGGATCTCGCTCGATCATCAGGCGGACGAGGTTCGCGCCCATCGGTTCGACGCGATCGCCGACTTCTACGGCGCGCGGCGCAATGTCACCACCGCGGCGCGGGCCGGCTCCCCGGTCTACCGGCCGCTGCGTCCCGACCGCCTCTATCTCGACGAGGCGGAATGGCAAAAGGCGCTGCACGGGCGGCCGGTGGTGCAGGTGTCGCCATTTGCGGCGCCCGAAGACGGCCCCGGCCGGTTCGATGCGGGCGGTCGCCCGGTGCGAAATTTCATCATCGAGCGCGCCGACCCCAAGGTGGCGCTGTTCGAGGCGGTGCGCGACTATCTCGAAGCCGAACGCAAATCCGGCAAGAAGACCGCGATCGCCGCCTTCAGCGAGGGTTCGGCCGAGCGGCTGCTCGGCGTGCTGCGCGAGCGCGGGGTTTCCGACCTGCGCCGCGTCGCTGACGGCGATGCGCTCGCGTCACTGCCCGGATCCTCGGTCGGGCTGGCGGTATTGCCGCTCGAGCAAGGCTTCACCACCGACACGCTGGTCGTTCTCGGCGAGCAGGACATCCTCGGCGACCGGCTGGCGCGAACCCCGCGGCGCCGGCGCAACCTCGACCAGTTCATCGCCGAGGCGAACAACCTCTCGCCGGGCGATCTGGTGGTTCACGCCGACCATGGCATCGGCCGCTACGAGGCGCTCGAGACGATCGATGTCGCCGGCGCGCCGCATGACTGCCTGCGCGTGCTCTATGCCGGCGACGACAGGCTGTTTGTCCCGGTGGAGAACCTCGAGGTCCTGTCGCGCTTCGGCTCCGAGGAGGCCGGGGCGCAGCTCGACCGGCTCGGCGGGGCGGCTTGGCAGTCGCGCAAGGCGCGGGTCAAGCAGCGCATCCGCGACATCGCCGGCGAATTGATCCGGGTCGCTGCCGCGCGCCAGCTGCGGCCGGGCGAATTGCTGACGCCGCCGGAAGGGCATCTACGAGGAATTCGCCGCCCGGTTCCCCTATGCCGAGACCGAAGACCAGCTGAACGCGATTGCCGACACCCTGAGCGACCTGGCTTCCGGCAAGCCGATGGACCGGCTGATCTGCGGCGATGTCGGGTTCGGCAAGACCGAGGTGGCCTTGCGCGCCGCCTTTATCGCGGCGATGGCCGGCGGCCAGGTCGCGGTCGTGGTGCCGACCACCCTGCTGGCGCGCCAGCATTTCCGCAGCTTTACCGAACGCTTCGCCGGGCTGCCGCTGCGCATCGCCCAGCTGTCGCGGCTGGTTCCGGCCAAGGAGGCGCGCGCGGTCAAGGAGGAACTGGCCGACGGCCGCATCGACATCGTCATCGGCACCCACGCATTGCTGGCCAAAGATGTGCGCTTCGCCCATCTCGGGCTGCTGATCGTCGACGAGGAGCAGCATTTCGGCGTCTCGCAAAAGGAGAAGCTGAAGCAGCTCAAGGCCGATGTGCATGTGCTGACCCTGACCGCGACGCCGATCCCGCGCACCCTGCAACTGGCATTGTCGGGGGTGCGCGAGATGAGCCTGATCGCCTCGCCGCCGATCGACCGGCTGGCGGTGCGCACCTTCGTGATGCCCTACGATCCGGTGACGATCCGCGAGGCGATCATGCGCGAGCGCGACCGCGGCGGGCAGGTCTTCTACGTCGTGCCGCGGATCGCCGATCTCGACGAGGTCGCCCAGCGCCTGCGCGAGATTGCCCCCGAGATCAAATTCGCGACGGCGCATGGTCGTTTGGCGCCCTCCGAACTCGAAGCGGTGATGACCGCGTTCGACGAGCGCGCCTACGATCTGTTGCTATCGACCAACATCATCGAATCGGGGCTCGACATCCCGTCGGCCAACACGCTGATCGTGCATCGCGCCGACATGTTCGGGCTGGCCCAGCTCTATCAGCTGCGCGGCCGCATCGGCCGGGCCAAGATCCGCGCCTACGCCTATCTGACCCTGCCCGAGAGGAAGCAGCTATCGGCGACGGCGCAACGCCGGCTCGAAGTCATGCAGACCCTGGACACCCTTGGCGCCGGCTTTCAGCTGGCGAGCCACGACCTCGACATTCGCGGCGCCGGCAATCTGCTGGGCGACGAGCAGTCGGGCCACATCCGCGAGGTCGGCATCGAGCTCTACCAGCACATGCTCGAAGAGGCGGTGGCCGCCGCCCGTACCGAGGGCAGCGACGCCCCGGCAGCAGAAGAATGGAGCCCGCAGATCACCATCGGCACCCCGGTCCTGATCCCGGAAGCCTATGTCGCCGATCTCGGCGTGCGTCTCGGCCTCTACCGCCGCATCGCCGCACTGACCGACCGGCGCGAGATCGAGGCCTTTGCCGCCGAACTGATCGACCGCTTCGGGCCGTTGCCGGCCGAGGTCGAGAATCTCCTGCAGATCATCGCGATCAAGCGCTGGTGCCGCGAGGCTGGGGTCGAACGGGTCGAGGCCGGGCCAAAGGGTGCGGTGATCACCTTGCGCGGCAACCGCTTCGCCAACCCGACCGGCCTCGTCGAGCTGATCCAGCGCAACGCCGGCAGCCTGAAGATCCGCCCCGACCAGAAGATCGTCTATCTGCGCAACTGGGATGACGAAAAGCAGCGCCTGACCGGTGTCGCCCGCCTGCTCCAGGCTTTGGTCAAGATCGCCCGCGTCGACAAGGCCAAAACCAATGCCGCATTGCCGCAAGCTCAAGCGGAACTGGTCAGGCCCCAGGCGGCGCGAAGGGCGTGAACCCGGTTGCGGGACGGCTGATCACAGGCCATCCCGACCGCGGAATTGTCCACCGGGCAACGGAACAGGTATAAGGTGCAGCCACTGCGGACGTGGCGAAATGGTAGACGCAGCAGACTTCATTGGAGTGCCCGCGGGGAAATCCGCGGCGTAGAACCGCCCAAATTCGGGGAAAGCTAACGGCGTCGCCCAGGCCGATCCCGAGCCAAGCCCGGCCGGCGATGTCGCCGGCTCGGAAGGTGTAGAGACTAGACG
Source organism: uncultured Alphaproteobacteria bacterium (assembly GCA_963775875.1). Classification (GTDB taxonomy): domain Bacteria; phylum Pseudomonadota; class Alphaproteobacteria; order ATCC43930; family CGMCC-115725; genus AP-15. The sequence goes on along the minus strand of CAVZKP010000015.1, from coordinate 321,584 downwards.
GGTGGCGCCTAAGGCCGTCAGGCTATGGCGAAGGGATAGTCCAGACCACGAACGCTTTGGCGGCGGCGAAAGCCGAAGTGGTAAGAAAATCTGCTTCTCTGTGAGAGTGCGGGTTCGAGTCCCGCCGTCCGCACCACCGCGGCGCCGATCTTGCCAGGATGGGGAGCGGCGGCAACGCTGTCGCCGTGCTTTATTCGACAGCGAAGACTGCACCTGGCCGACTTATATAACGACGGCCGAGAGCACAACGGATTGGCACCATGAACGACATTCCGGCAGCGTTAGGCAGCCTGGCGCGACAGGAGCAGTTTCTCGATGTGGTCGGTCGCGACGAGGCGATCGCGCGCTTTCATCGCCATCTCGAATTGCGGCCGCTCGCCAGCGAGACGGTGCCGCTGGCGCAGGCGCTGGGGCGGGTGCTGGCGCGCGCGCTCGTCGCCGATGTCGATGTCCCAGGCTTCGACCGAGCCAGTGTCGACGGCTTCGCGGTGCGTGCCGACGATACGGTCGCGGCCAGTGAACGCGCGCCCAAGACCCTCGCGCTCAACCCCGAGATCCTGACGCCGGGCGCCGAGCCGGGTTTCGCCGTCATGCCCGGCATGGCCAGCTTGATCGCCACCGGAGGCATGGTGCCGCGCGGCGCCGACGCCGTAATCATGGTTGAGCACACCGAGACCCGGGATGCCGATGGCAGAACCGTGATCGAGGTGCGCCGCCCGGCCGCATCCGGTCAGTTCATCGCCTTTGCCGGCAGCGATCTGGCCCGTGGCGAGACCGTATTGCGCCCCGGCCAGGTGCTGACCTCGCGCGAAATCGGCATGGTCGCGGCGGTCGGCATTGCCGCCGTCGAGGTGTGGCGCCGGCCGCGAGTGGCGATCATCTCGACCGGCGACGAGATCATCGCCCCTGGAGAGCCGATCCGGCCGGGCGCGGTCTATGATTCGAACGCGGCGATCCTCGCTGCGGCGGTCGAGGAGGCGGGTGGCATGCCGATGCCTCTGGGGATCGGCCCCGACGACCAGATCGTGCTGTCGCGCCTCGTCGATAAGGGGCTCGCCGAGTGCGATATGGTGATCCTCTCGGGCGGCACCTCGAAAGGGGCGGGCGATCTGTGCTACCGCGCGGTCGCGCATTTCAGCGATCCCGGCATCGTCGTCCACGGCGTCGCCCTGAAGCCGGGCAAGCCGCTATGCCTGGCGGTGACCGGCGGCAAGCCCGTCATCGTGCTGCCCGGCTTTCCGACCTCGGCGATCTTCACCTTTCATGAATTCGTGGCGCCGGTGATCCGCGCCTTTGCCGGATTGCCGGCCGAGCAGGCCGAGCGGCTTTCGGCGAACCTGCCCTTGCGCATCGCCTCGGAGCGCGGCCGCACCGAATATCTGATGGTGTCGCTGGTCCGCGGCGCGGACGGCGCGCTCGCCGCCTATCCCAACGCCAAGGGCTCCGGTGCGGTTACCGCGTTCAGCCAGGCCGATGGGTTCATCGCGATCGGCCCGCATGTCGAAAGCCTGGCCGCCGGCGCCGCGGTCGAGGTGCAGCTGATCGGCCGCGCCCATCTTGCCGATCTCGTCATCATCGGCAGCCACTGCGTCGGGCTCGACGTGCTGATCGGCCGGCTGCAGACCGAGGGAATCTCGGTCAAGGCGCTCAATGTCGGCAGTACCGGCGGGCTCGCCGCCGCCAAACGCGGCGAGTGCGACATCGCCGCCATCCACCTGATGGACCCGCAGACCGGCGATTACAACCGGCCGTTTCTGACCCCGGCCTTGGAACTGGTGCCCGGCTATCGCCGGCTGCAGGGCATTGTCTACCGCAAGGGCGATCCGCGCTTCGAAGGCCGCTCGATCGGGGCGGCGATAGCCGCCGCAATTGCCGCACCGGACTGCCTGATGGTCAACCGCAACGCCGGCAGCGGCACCCGCATTTTGACCGACCGCCTGCTTGCGGGCGCGAAGCCGCCCGGTTACTGGTCGCAGCCGAAATCGCACAACGCGGTCGCCGTCGCGGTGGCCCAGAACCGGGCCGATTGGGGGATCGCCATCGAGAGCGTCGCCCGGCAATATGGCCTCGGCTTCGTCGCGGCGCAGGACGAGCATTACGATTTCGTCGTGCCGAAGGCGCGGATCGAGCGGACGCCGGTGCGGCGCTTCCGGGCATTGCTCGACGATCCGGCGGTGAAGGCGGCGCTAGCCGGGCTCGGCTTCGCCTTCTGATCCGCATCCGCCGTCGCGACGCGGCGGCCGCCTCATGCTTTCAATAACGCCGCCAAGATGCGCTCGCGGGTCAGCGGCAGGTCGCGAAGCCGCGCGCCCAGCGCATGCGCGACGGCGTTGCCGATCGCCGCGACGGTCGGGCCGCCCGATGCTTCGCCGACCCCGAGAGGCGGCAGATCCGCGCCGGGATCGACCAGCTCGACGCTGACCTCGGGCACCTCGCTGAAGCGCAGTACCGGGTAGCTTTCCCAGTCCCGCGAGCTGATGCCGCCGCCGTCGAGGCGCACCCCTTCTTTGAGCGCCCAGCTCGCCGCCTGGATGATGCCGCCTTCAAGCTGGTTGACGGCGCCGTCCGGGTTGATGACGAGACCGGCATCGGCGGCGCACCACACCCGCGTCAGGCGGATCGTCTCATCCGCCTCGACCTCGGCGACGATCGCGGCATAGGCGGCAAGGTTCTTGTAGCGGGCAAAGCCGAACCCGCGGCCCCTGTCCGGTGCCAGTCGGCAGCCCTGCCTGCCACGCGGACATGCGGGCCGCGCGCTCGATCACCGCCCGCGCCCGGGCATCGGATAGAACCGACAGCCGGTAGGCCACCGGGTCCTGGCCGGCCCGCTCGGCCAGCTCATCCATAAACGACTCGATCGCGAACACGTTGAGGGTGGCGCCGAGCCCGCGCAGGGACGATGTCCGTACCGGGGTTTCGGCGATTAGGTGATGGACAATGCGCCTGGCCGCGAAATCATAGAGCGGCTCGCCGTTGCGGGTGCCGGCGCCCGGCGGGGCCGGCGATTCGGCCGCCGGCGGCGGGGGTGGCGGGTTCGGCATGGCTTCGGCGGCGAGCAGATTGCCGCCGCCGCCCGGCCGGCTGCCGTGCCTGCCGCTCCAGATCTCGGTGGTCCAGTCGGCGGGCCGATCCGAGGCGTCGAGTACCGCCTGCACGCTGACCACCATCGCCGGACTGACCGGTTCGAAACCGAACTCCTCCTCGCGCCGCCAGCGGACCCGCACCGGCTTTCCCGGCATGCGAAAGGCGAGCACCGCCGCATCGGCCGCCGCGTCGTCGGCGCCGTTATGGCCGTAGCAGCCGGGCCCCTGCACGTGCTTGACCGAAATTGCCGCGGGGTCGAGCTGGAGGGTCCGGGCCAGTGCATCGCGCAGCGGGTAGACGCCCTGCGAATGCGTCCACACGCAGAGCCGCCCGTCGCGGTAGACGGCCAGCGCGCAGGATGGCGCGATCGAGGCATGGGCGATGTGCATCCTGGTATAGCTCGCCTCATAGCGGCTCTCGCGCGGCCCCGGATCCGATGGCGCCGCCGGGCCGATGACCCGGTCGATCGATGGCTGCTGCAACAACCACCGCGCCTCCTCCTGTTGCGGGTTGATCGCATCGACGCCGTCCCAGGCGACATGATCGGGGGCCACCGCGGCGACGGCTTCGACGACCGTTTCATCGGCGCTGACGATGGCGAGGAAATTGCCGTCGCGGACGATCTCGATCGGCCCTTTGGCGGCGCGTCGGATCGCCGCCTCATCGATCGACTTGATCGCCGCTCCGCGGCGGGGCTGACGCACGATACGGGCATGCACCATGCCGTCGAGCACCATGTCGTGGATAAAGACCGGCTCGCCGAATACCTTGGCGGCGAGGTCGGCGCGCCGGGCATCCCGCCCGACGACGCGATAATCGGCCACATCCTTGGTCGCGGGCTGGCCGGTGGCGTGTCGCCCAAGATCGACCGCGGCAGCCAGCGACCAATAATCATGCCCGGTCGGCTCGCCACCGTGGATGATGGCGCCGTCGCGCACCGACAACCCGGCGCGAGAGTAACCGAAGCTCGCCGCCGCCTGGTCGAGGAACAAGGCGCGCACCTCGGCGCAGGCCATGCGCAAGGCGACGCCGCCAAATTGGATCGACTGGCTGCCCGCGGTGTAGCCCTCGTTCGGGGTCAGATCGGTGTCGCCGGAGAGGAGCAGGATGCGGTCGGGCGTAACGTCGAGTTCCTCGGCGGCGATCTGCAGCATCGCGGTCAGCACGCCCTGGCCGATCTCGACCTTGCCGGTCGCGACCGTGACCCGCCCGCGCTCGGGGAACCGCACCCATTGATCGAGGCGCGGATTGGCGGCCAACGCCGCCGGCAGTATCGGTGGTGCGACAAGGCTCATCGCGAACTCCCTTCCAGCATCTGGGCGGCGATGCGGCCGATCGCAGGCAGGGTTGCGGCCTCTCCGGTGACGCTTCGGCGCGTCCGGCGTATTATCCTGCCAGCCAGCGGCTGCTGATGGATTTGCGGGTTCCGGTCCTGCGCGGCCATTCCGATCGCCTCGGCCTGGGTCGGAAAGCTATTGTACAATCCGCGCGGGCGCGCACAAGCCGATCCCGGCATCTGGCGGTCGACCACGGTGGCGCCCGGATCCGGTCAGTGGCGGCCTCATCTGAACCGTCACGAATGCTGGTGAGGCGCGGCCTATCGCCCACGGGTCGTGCTCGGAGGAACTCGTCGTTGCACGCCACGAGAGGAATGCCATGCCGGAAACCGTAAGTCCGCTCGCCGGAAAAACCGTCGATCCATTGATGCTGGTCAATGTGCCGCGATTGGTGACGGCATATTTCGCCGGCAAGCCTGACCCGACGCAGCCCTCGCAGCGCGTCGCCTTCGGCACCTCGGGTCACCGAGGATCGGCCTTCGATAACGCGTTCAATGAGGCGCATATTTTGGCGATCAGCCAGGCAATCTGCGATCACCGGCGCCAAAACGGCATTACCGGACCGTTGTTCGTCGGCATCGATACCCATGCGCTGTCGGAACCCGCCTTGGCAAGCGCGCTCGAAGTGTTTGCCGCCAATCAAGTCGACGCGATGATCGACGAGCGCGGCGGGTATACGCCGACCCCCGTCATCTCGCACGCGATCCTGACCTACAACCGGGATCGCCAGAGCGGTCTCGCCGACGGTATCGTCATCACCCCTTCGCACAATCCCCCCGAGGATGGCGGGTTTAAGTACAACCCGCCTAACGGGGGGCCGGCCGAGACCAAGATCACCGGCTGGATCGAGCGCGCCGCAAATGCGCTGATCGAAACCAATCTCGCTGGCGTGCGTCGCATCCCGTACGACCGGGCGCGCAAATCTCCGCAAATCCACCGCCACGACTATATCGGCCCCTACGTCGCCGATCTGGTCAACATCGTCGACATGGAGGCGATCCGCGCCTCCGGAGTGACGATCGGCATCGATCCGCTGGGCGGGGCGGGCGTCCATTTCTGGCAACCGGTCATCGAGCGTTACCGCATCGCGGCGAGGGTCGTCAGCGATGCGGTCGACCCGACCTTCCGGTTTATGACCGCCGATTGGGACGGCAAAATCCGGATGGATTGCTCCTCGACCTACGCGATGGCGCGGCTGATCGGCTTGCGCGACAAATTCGATGTTGCTTTCGCCAACGACACCGATGCCGACCGGCACGGTATCGTGACCCGCTCGAACGGCCTGATGAACCCCAATCACTACCTCGCCGCGGCGATTGCTTATCTTTACGGTAATCGTCCCGACTGGAGCAGCAGCTGCGCCATCGGCAAGACCGTCGTCAGCAGCGGCATCATCGACCGCCTCGCAGCCAAGCTCGGCCGCGAACTGGTCGAAGTGCCGGTGGGCTTCAAATGGTTTGTCGACGGCCTCCTCGCCGGCTCGCTCGGCTTCGCCGGCGAGGAGAGCGCCGGAGCGTCGTTTCTGCGGCGGGACGGCTCGGTCTGGACCACCGACAAGGACGGGCTGATTCTCGGGCTGCTGGCTGCCGAAATCACCGCACGAACCGGGCGGGACCCCGGCGAGGCCTACCAGCGCCTGACGGGCGAGTTGGGCGAACCCTTCTACGAGAGGATCGATGCGCCCGCGACCTTCGAACAGAAGGAAGTGCTGAAAGCGCTCTCACCCGACCGGATCGGCATCACCGAACTTGCCGGCGAGCCGATACGCGCCACGCTTGCCGCGACGCCAGGCAACGAGCTTCCGATCGGCGGCATCAAGGTGATTGCCGAAAGCGGCTGGTTTGCCGCACGCCCGTCCGGCACCGAGGACGTCTACAAAATCTACGCCGAGAGTTTTCGCGACGAAAATCATCTGCGCCTTATTCAAGACGAGGCAAAAGCCGCCATAACACAGCTGTTTAAGCAGGCAAATTCGGCGTGAGGCGGCGCAGGGACGTGCCGGCGATAGGTAGTTTCCGAGCCTGACGCAGTATGGTGCCGTGCGATATGGTTCGGTCTCGGTAGATGCGACAACAATGCCCCGTGCCTCATTGCCGGATCTGATCGTTCGATAGGGGCGACGACAGCCCGGTGATTGAAATGGCGCGCACCGCTTCCGTTTCTGAACTTAGCTCCGAGTTCGATGATTTTCTATTCGCGCCGATCGGCGAGGACCGCAATGGAATGCTGCTCAGCGTGCTTTCAGCGCTGGTGAGATTGGATATCGACCCTTGGCAGGAGGCTGCCCAATTGGCTGGGTTGCCAGGGGAAACTGCGGCGCAGCGATTGGCGTCGTTAATTGCGACACTGCCAGACCAGTCGTCGGCGCATCCCGACCCGGCAACGATTGCCGTCCGCTTGATCGGGCTTTTGCCATGCCCGGCGAGGCCGAATAGCCGACCACACCAGACGTTGGCCGGCGCCGGTGCGGCGACCCGTCCGCGGGCCGTGATCTACATGTACGCGATCTTTATGGTGTTGGCGCTGGGGGCTCAATGGATCGAAGCGAGCCGTCAACCGCCGGCGCGGGTTGACGACGTACACGCGGCGGCCTCCGGCGCAGCCTCCCCGCAGCCGCATCCCCCGGACTCTGGCCAGTGACGATCTGGCGGATTCGGCAAGACCGGGATCTTGGAGCCAGTCGCCCGCAACCGACGGAGTGCGCCGCGAGCGGAAGCGGTGGCGATTGTCGCCAAAGTAAAACCTGTTGCGTGCAGGCTCGTTAAGTGCAGGGAGCGAGACCAAATTGCGCCTTATCCCGGTCCACAGGTAGCGAGCAATCAACCTCGGAGATTATGATGCCGGATCCCTTGTCGCCCGATCTTCTTGAGAAAATGCATGCCTATTGGCGCGCGGCGAATTACCTTTCCGTCGGGCAGATCTATCTCAAAGACAACCCGCTGCTCGAAACCCCACTCACCTTGGACAATATTAAGCCCCGCCGTCTTGGGCATTGGGGTACTACGCCGGGACTCAACTTTATTTATGTTCATCTCAACCGGCTGATCAAAGAGAACGATCTGGACATGATCTACGTCATCGGGCCGGGGCACGGCGGCCCGGGCTTGGTGGCCAATACCTACCTCGAAGGGTCGTATACCGAGCGCTATCCGGCGATCGAGCGCAGCCGCAACGGGCTGCACCGGCTGTTTCGCCAGTTCTCCTGGCCCTACGGCGTCCCCAGCCACGTCGCGCCGGAAACCCCGGGATCGATTCATGAAGGCGGTGAACTGGGATACTCCCTGCTGCACGCCTATGGCGCCGCGTTTGACAATCCGGATTTGATCGTCAGCTGCATCATCGGCGACGGCGAGGCGGAAACCGGCGCATTGGCGGCCAGCTGGCATTCCAACAAGTTTCTCAACCCGGCGCGCGACGGCGCGGTTCTGCCGATCCTGCATCTCAACGGGTTCAAGATCGCCAACCCGACGGTGCTGGCCCGCATCAGCCATGAGGAACTGAGCGGTTTGCTGCGCGGCTATGGCTACGAGCCCCATTTTGTCGAGGGCGACGATCCGCCGGTGATGCACCAATTGCTCGCCGGGACACTCGATACGATCCTGGCGGAGATCCGCCAGATCCAGACCACGGCGCGCGCCGGCGGCGCGGAATGCCCGCAGCGCCCGCGCTGGCCGATGATCGTGTTCCGCACGCCAAAGGGCTGGACCGGACCCAAATTTGTCGACGGCAAGCCGGTCGAGGGTACCTGGCGGGCACACCAGGTCCCGATCGCGGATTTCACCAATCCCGTACACCTGCAGCAGCTCGAAGACTGGATGAAGAGCTACCGGGCCCATGAATTGTTCGACGAACGCGGCAAATTCCGCGACGAATTCGCCGCGCTGGCGCCGACCGGCCATCGCCGCATGGGCGCCAACCCGCACGCCAATGGCGGCGAATTGCTGGTCCCGCTGTCGATGCCGCACTTCCGCGACCATGCGCTTGCGGTCCCCGCCCCCGGCACGGTCAGGGCGGAGGCGACCCGCAATCTGGGGAAATTCCTGCGTGACGTGATGAAGCTGAACCTCGCCACTGGAAGTTTCCGGCTGTTCGGACCGGACGAGACCGCGTCGAACCGACTGGAGGCGGTCTACGAGGTCGCCGGCAAGGAATGGATGGCGGCGCTCGAAGAGGTCGACATCGATCTCGGTCCTAACGGCCGGGTCATGGAAGTGCTCAGCGAACATCTGTGCGAGGGCTGGCTCGAAGGCTACCTGCTGACTGGTCGCCACGGCCTGTTCTCCTGTTACGAGGCATTCATTCACATCGTCGACTCGATGGTCAATCAGCACGCCAAATGGTTGAAGGTCACCCGGACCATTCCCTGGCGCAAGCCGATCGCTTCCTTGAACTACCTGCTGACCTCGCATGTCTGGCGCCAGGACCATAACGGCTTTTCTCACCAGGACCCCGGCTTTATCGATCACCTGGCCAACAAGAAAGCCGACGTGGTGCGGATCTACCTGCCGCCCGACGCCAATTGCCTGTTGTCGGTAGCCGATCACTGTCTGCGCAGCCGCAACTACATCAACCTGATCGTCGCCGGCAAACAGCCGGAGTGGCAGTGGCTCGACATCGAATCCGCGGTTCGCCACTGCACCGCCGGCCTTGGGGTTTGGCAGTGGGCAAGCAACGACGCTGGCGATCCTGACGTGGTCATGGCGTGCGCCGGCGACGTGCCGACCCTGGAGACGCTGGCCGCGGTCACTCTGTTGCACGAATACGTGCCGGACATCCGCATCCGCGTCGTCAACGTGGTCGATGTGATGGCGCTGCAGCCCCAGTCGGAGCACCCGCACGGTCTGGAGGACCAGGATTTCGACGAACTGTTCACCACCGACAAGCCGGTGATCTTCGCCTATCACGGCTATCCCGCCCTGGTTCACAAGCTGACCTATCGGCGGCGGAATCACGATAATATCCATGTGCGCGGCTACAAGGAGGAGGGCACCACCACCACCCCCTTCGACATGGTCGTGCTGAACAATCTCGACCGCTATCAGCTGGCGCTGGATGCGATCCGGCGGATCCCCCGGCTGGCCGATCAGGTCGAGACGGCGACGGCGCGCTACTGGACGATGATGGAGCGCCACAAGCTCTACATCAGCGAGCATGGCGAAGACATGCCGGAGGTTCGCGACTGGCGGTGGGCCTCGTGAGCGCAGCGTTGTTCGCGGCCGCCCGGTGACCGGAGCCGAACCTCGGCCGGTGCTGGCGCTGAACAGCGGCTCTTCATTCGACGCCGCCTTTCACGCCGGGCTGCCGCAGGCGGCGCGGGTGCTGTCGATCCCGAAGGAGCTGCGATCGCAGGGTATCCGACGCTACGGGTTTCACGGGCTCTCGTGCGCGGCCGCGCCGTAGCAGGTAAGATCGGTCGCGACTGGCCAAAGGGCGACAAGGGTCGGCCGACATCAAGCGACATGATCAAGAATTTTTCAGATCATTCGGCGAACGAGCGTACCTTCCTCGCCTGGGTCCGCACCGCCATCGCGGTGATGGCCTTCGGCTTCATCGTGGAAAAATTCGATCTGTTCCTCGAGGTCGCCGCTCCCTCCCTGGCGGGCCGCACGCTGTCATTGCCGGGCCAGAGATTCGGCAATATTGCCGGGCTGGCGCTGATCGTACTCGGCACGGCGATGGTCGCGATCGCGGCGGCCCGCTTCATGATCGCCGCTCGATACATCGACAGCGACGAGCAGCACCCGGGGACGGGCTCGCGCATCGATGTCGCGCTCGCTGCCCTGCTGGTCCTACTCGGCTGCGCCTTGTTCCTTTATCTGTCGCATGCTCTGATCAACAGGCTTTGACCCGGCAGCAACTCCAAGCCGCGCAGCTGTCGCACCTTCGATCGCTCACTTTGCCAGCCGCTCGCGGATCGCCAGCAACTCCCGGTGCCGCTCCGCGCTGGTTTTGGGATAAGCCATCTCCAGACCCTCAAGCGTATCGAGCACGATCCGGGACACGATCAGCCGCGCGTTCTCCTTGTCGTCGGCCGGAACCACGTACCAGGGGGCATGCCGGGTGCTGGTCGCGCTGAGGCATTCCTCATACGCCTTCATATAATCCTTCCAGAACTTGCGCTCCTCGACATCGGCGAGACTGAATTTCCAGTTCTTTTCCGGCTGGTCGATGCGTTGCAGAAAGCGCCTGCGCTGCTCCTCCTTTGAGAGGTGAAGGTAGAATTTGATGATCCGGGTGCCGTTATCGTCGAGGTGTCGCTCCAAATTCGCGATCGAGCGATAGCGGTCGCGCCAGATCTTCTTGCTGTCCTGCGGCGCGTCCGCGAGCCCTTCGCTGCGAAGAATTTCCGGATGCACGCGGACGATCAACACCTCCTCGTAATACGAGCGGTTGAAAATCCCGATCCGCCCGCGTTCCGGCAGATCGCGGGTGGTGCGCCATAGAAAATCGTGCTGCAGTTCGATCGCGCTGGGATGTTGGTAGCTGAACACCTGGCAGCCTTGCGGGTTCACCCCCGACATCACGTGCTTGATCGCACCGTCTTTCCCCGCCGCGTCCATCGCCTGAAAGATCAGCAGGACGGCGTAGGAATCGGATGCATAGAGCAGCTGCTGCAAGGCGCTCAATTGTGCAACATGCTCTGCCAGAAGCAGGTGATACTGCGCTTTCGACTGGTAAACCGGCTTTACCGTCGTCGGCCACTTGCCAAGATCGACCTCGTCTCCCTCCCGCACCCGAAAATCCTTGGAATTGATCCTCATCTTCTTCCTTTCGGCGGCACTGGCCGCATCCGCGATGCCACCGCGTCGGGCTGGTCGCGGCAGCGCGCTATGCGATCCCGAGCCGGGCGAATACCGGAACCTTGACCGCGTCCAGCACGAAGGCGAACACCGCCGCTGCGGCAAGCCCGCCAGCCGCGACCACCGCCGGCAAGGGCGTCATGGCGATCCCGCCCACGGCCAATGTCAAAGCAATCATGATATCGGCGACCGACGACACGGCGAGCCAAAGGCTCGGTCGCGAACCCCACAGATACCGGCGCTGACGGATGGCGTAGAGTGTCGCCTGGCTGCCGAACACGATGACGACAAACGCCAGGGTTCGCAGCCGCCCGGTTCCAAGCCCCAGGGCAAATTTGCCGACCGCCAGCACGCCGGTGCAAAAGGCCAGCAGGCAGACCCCCATGATCACCCCGGCAATCGTCAAATTGCCGATATGCCACGCATTCGGCAGCGGCGACGGCCGCACCTTGTCGGTGGTCAGCGACATCGACAGGAAATCGCCGGCGACCATGATAATGACCATCAGCAGCGGGGTCAGGATCGCATGACCGGTCATGATCAGGCCGAATGCCAGAAACAGCACCGTCACGATCTTTTTGATGATCGAGTTCAAGGTGTAGGTCAGGATGCGCTGGAAAATCACCCGCCCTTCCTTGACCGCGGCGACGATGCCGGCCAGGCCCGGCTCGGTCAGCACCATGCCGGCGGCCGATTTGGCGACGTCGGTGGCAGTCGAGACCGCGATGCCGATCTGGGCCTGGCGCAATGCCGGCGCGTCGTTGGCGCCGTCGCCGCACATGCCGACGGTGTGGCCGCCCTGCTGAAACGCCTTGACCAGTTTGTACTTGTCTTCCGGCAGCACGCCGGCGAACACCGCGAATTTCTCGGGGCGTACGCCGTCGGGGATCGCCCCGGGCGGACAGACGGCGCCATCGAGCCCGACCGCATGCGCCACGATCGCCGCGGTCGCCGGCGCGTCGCCGGTCACCATCACCGCGCGGACCCCTAGAGCGTGCAATTCGGTGATGAGCGCCGCCGAATCGGCGCGCGGCGGATCGCTGAGCGCGATCAGCCCGACGAGCTTCATCGCCGCCGCTGGTCCGGCCGCGACCGCCAGAACTCGGAAACCCTGGCCTTCGAGCGCTGTCGCCGCCGCGGTCGCGCTCGGCGACGGCTGGGCGAGGCCGACGACCACGGCAAAGGCGCCCTTCACGATCCGCTGGGTTGCGCCATCCGGGTCCGCGGCCGTCGCCTCGGACATCTTCGTCGCCGGGTCGAACGGTACGAACTTTATCAGTTGCGGCGTATCGGCGGCGGCCTTGCCGGCGGCGGCCTGGCCCTGCGCGGCCGCGCGGATGGCGCCATCGACCGGGTCCTGTCCCCCCTCGGAACTGGCCAGCGCGGCCAGTGTGAGAACCTGCGCTGTGTCGAACCCCGGCATCGCCCGAACATCCGTCACCTTCAGCTCGTTTCGGGTCAAGGTGCCGGTCTTGTCGGCGCACAGCACATCCATCGTCGCCGCTTCGTCCACTGCGGAGAGGCGGGTCGGCAAAACGCCCTGCTTGGCCAAGGCGCGCGCCCCGAGCGCCGAGGCCAGGGTGAAGGTGGCCGGCAAGGCGACCGGGATCGATGCCAGGACCGCCGTCAGGACCAGGGGAATGATCTCGCCCGGCGGCAATCCGAGGACGTAGCAATAAACCACCAGGCAGGCGATGACGGCGCCGTTGAACAGAGCGAGATTGCGCACCACGCGCAACACCGCCTTCTGCTGCGAGCTCACGACATGGGCGGTGCGGACCAGCTCCGCGGTGCGGCCGAACTTGGTGCGCGCGCCGGTCGCGGTGACCTCGGCCACCGCTTCGCCGCGCCGCACCAGCGCCCCGGCAAAGGTCTCTACCCCCGCACCGGCTTCGATCGGGATCGATTCACCGGTCAGCATCGACTGGTCGAGCAGAATTTCTCCCTCGGTGAGCCGCACATCGGCGGCGACCACGCCGCCGAGCGACAGCTTGACGAGATCGCCCGGCACCAGTTCGGCCGCCGGCACGGTGTGCCACTCGCTGTCGCGCCGCACCGACGCGTTCAGCGCCAGCCGCGACTTCAGCGCGGCGAGGGTGGCCTGGGCGCGGCCCTCCTGGAACAGTCCGAGCGCGGCGTTGAACACCAGCAGAAGGGCGATGATCGCCGCCTCGACATATTTGCCGAGCACCAGTTCGAGCACGATCGCGGCCTCGAGCATCCACGGCACCGGCGCCCAGAATTTTTCGAGCGCCATCCGCAACGGATGCAGCGAGGTATCGGGCATCGCGTTCGGGCCGAATTTCGCCAGCCGCCGGCGCGCCTCGTCGCCGGTCAGCCCGCCCGGCCGATTATTGTTCGCGGCGCCCGGCGGCTTGGCGAGCGCGGTGCTGGTGGAGGGCGATGGAACAATCGTGGCCATGATCTACTTTACCCTCGCCAACCTCGTTGTCGGCTCACCGAAAGAGCCGAGCTTCCAGGTCGGTTCAGGCTCCCGCCTGCTGGCCCTTCCCTTGGGTCAAATCCTGTCCAAGGCGGCCGCCAGTTCGCGCGATGCCGCCTCGAAAGAGGCTTTGGCGCTGTCCCAGCCTTCGGCGCCGACGGTCTGCAACCTATCTGACGCAGCCTCGGTCTTGATCCAAGCCTTGTCCAGATCATTCTCGGCCGCGCTGTCAGCCGCGTTCCCTCTGGCCGCCACTTTCTCGCTTAACTTTCGTTGCCACGCCTGCACTTCGTCCCGCGCTTTCTGCTTGTACTTGTCCCGATCGGCCGCCGTATCGACGGGGGCAGGGGTTTGGACCGACGCGCCCGAGCCAGGCGGCATAGTCGACTGAGCGGCGGCGGGCAGTGCTCCGATCAAAAGGAGCGGTCCAATCACGATCGCGGCGGCGAGCATCTTCATGGCGACCTCCCTTGTGTCACGCACCCATGGATCTCAAGGCCATCTGGATGGCGCCATTCACCCGCCGGCATGGACGAGATGATCCGCTGACGCCGTCGCCTTGCCCGCATGAACATCGAGGCGCGAGGGGTTAGTTGTCCCGAGGATCGCCCTGGCGCGCGCCATTTCCGCTGCTGTGCCGTGCGCCATCACTAGAAAGCCGTCGGCTTTGACCGCCGCCTCGTATTGGATCACGCTGTCCCTCGGCACGCCGATGCTGTAGAGCGCGGCGCCGAGCGCGCTCAGCCCGCCAACGACGACAGCGCTCTCGATGCCGGAAAGCGCCACGACGGCCAGATATCCGAGCACGATGACATGGCCCACGACCGGAATGATCATGAATAACCCGCCGAAGAACAACCCCCAGAGACCACCCCAGAACGCTCCCCGCGTCCCCCAGAACTTGATCCGATCGCCCGCGCTGTAGAAGCCGACGACTTTTTCTTCGGTGTGGTAGCCCTTGCCGACGACGCTGAGGTTCTTCATCTCGAAGCCGCCCGCGGTCAGCTGTTTGACGGCTGTTTCCGCGGCGTGATGGTCGGTAAAGACGGCGATGACGGTGTCAGCTGTTTCCATTTGTTCCTCTTTCAGGACGACGCGGCGCCCGGCAATGGTCTTGCTGCATTGCCCGAGCCAGGGAAGGCAGGAGCCGGGGAAGGCAGGAGGCAGGGAGGGCAGGAGGCAGGGAGGGCACGAAGCAGGGAAGGCGCATGGGAACCCTCTATTCGAGGGTTTCACCATGTGAATTCGTTCCTGACACGCCCAGCGCGGCGTCCCGGATCAGCGGAACACGGGCGGCGCCGTTGGCTCCAGCCGCCTTGCCGGGTTTCTCGATCAGGTCGAGGAACGGCTTGATCAGGTCGATCGGCATTGGAAAGACCACGGTGGAATTCTGTTCGGCGCCGATCTCGGTCAAGGTTTGCAGGTAGCGCAACTGCATGGCGGCAGGAATGCTCGACAGGATCTGGGCGGCGTTGACCAGGGTTTGCGAGGCCTGGAACTCGGCTTCCGCATGGATGATCTTGGCACGCCGGTCGCGTTCTGCCTCCGCCTGTTTGGCGATCGCGCGCACCATGTTTTCGGTGAGTTCGACGGTTCTGATCTCGACGTTGCTGACCTTGATACCCCAGGTTTCAGTCTGGGCGTCGAGAATGCTCTGGACGTCGGTGCTCAACTTTTTCCGCTCGGCCAGCATCTCGTCAAGCTCGTGCTGCCCCAGCACTGCGCGTAGGGTGGTCTGGGCCAGCATGTTGGTCGCCGGAAGGTAGTGCTGAACATGAATGATCGCCCGTTCGGGATCGACGACGTTGAAATACAGGACGGCGTCGACCTTCATCGACACGTTGTCGCGGGAAATCACATCCTGGCTCGGGATCTCGATGACCTGGATGCGCAAATCCACCCGCACCATCTCCTGGAAAAAGGGTATCAGCAGGACGAGGCCCGGCCCTTTGACCCGTTGAAAGCGCCCGAGAGTAAAGACCACCGCCCGCTCATATTCGCGCAGGATTTTTACCGCCGAGGTAATCAGAACCAGGGCGAGGGGAATGGCGATGATTACGACGAGCGGGATCATATATAGAGTTGAGAAGAACATAACATCGCTCCTTTCAGAACGAGGGTGCTGCCTCTGATTCCCTGCCTGGGTTGGCCGCTGAAACCTGGATCCAAACCGCCACGTTTCAGGCGGCAGATAGCCTTATCCGAGGCTGTGCTGCACAATATCGGACGGCGACGTCCACCACGGTAGGCTCGGAAATTACCTACGCGCTATTTCGCCGCGCAGCCGACGCTGCGTTGGTTGACGCCGAGTTTGACGATCGCAGGCTGATTGTGTTGGACCAATTATTGCGCAGAAGGGCCGACGCCAACACTTCGCGAGAAGCAATCGCGCGAGAAGCGGTCGCGTTGACCTATTAGCCTCGGACGAAGCCTCGTTTGTCACCGGCACCGAGCTGGTGATCGACGGCGGCTTTATCGCGCAGTGAGCTGTTCGGACTTCGGGAGACCATTGCCGTTTCTCAACCAGTTGAATCCTGTTTCAGCCCGTCGCCGCGGCAGCCGGAAAGCGCAGATCACGCGCGAGATGGTCTGATTTGACCCAAAGCTTGCACCCGCCCCGGCCTGCGGTGGCTTGCAATCTCGAACCGGCCGGGAGCCTGAGCCACGAATGCGGCATGAACTCGTCGCCGGCTTCGCTGAAGCTGCCGTCGAGAACGAACAACTCGATCCCGCCTGGGGCCGGCATGTCGACCACGGCCCGAGGCGCCCAACGTTCCAGGCGGACGCGCTCCGTTGCGGTCTCGAACAACATCGCCCGTTCGACACCGGGAAGACCGGGTGCAGGCAGGAATGGGAGGCCGAAGGTCTCGGTATGCAGCTGGGTGCGGTCGTCCGGGTCGAACTGCCAGAGCTTGACAAAGAGCGTACACCCCGGTTCGGAACCAGGTGTGTGCCGGCTGGTCGGTGGGTTGCGAACATAGGTCCCGGCGGGGTAGTCGCCATGCTCGTCCTGGAAGACGCCGTCCAGCACCAGGAACTCCTCGCCCCCGCCATGGGTGTGTGCCGAGAAATGGCTGTTCGAGGCGTAGCGAACAATCGAGGTCGCACGCGCTACTTCATCCCCGATCCGGTCGAGCATCCTCCGGTCGACCCCGGGGATAGGCGACGGTGTCCAGTCTAACCGGGCGGCGTGGACGGCGGCGCGAGTGTTGAAGTCCGAGTTAAGGTTCATCAGCCAATGTCTCCGATGGTCGCTGCCTTTCGGGGCGAGGATAAGCCTTACCGCGAGGCCGTGGCCTAAGCTGTTCTCTGTTTCATCCCAGTGTCCGAGGCGCGCGTGATCCTATCGAGCAGGCGGTGGCGCGTGAGGGCGGCGTCGAAACCGGGGCTGAAGGGTTTGCCGTCGCGGATCGCCTCACCCAACTTCCGGTAGAGTTGCGCGACATTGTAGGGGGACCCGGGCGGCGCCCCTTGCGGCACCCACCTGTATTTGCCGGGGATTGGCAAATCGACGAGTGTCGCGGCGTCGCCTCGAGCGCCCTTCACATTCAGTTCCTGACGCTGCATCGAAGCACGCGTGGCAGCGGTGAGCTGGAGGTCGCCCTCTTCGCCGTGGATCTCGAACAGGAACTCGGTGCCGCGCGTCATGCCGCCGCGCACTTGGAACGAGACGACGGCGCCATCGCCGACAATGCCGTTGACGACGAGCTGGTCGGGCGAGGTCTTCGCAACCATCTCGCCCGTATCCTGCAGCGGGATCTGGTCGCGCTGGCTGACCACAAAGGCGGACAGCTCGCGGAATTCGCCGAGGCAATAGCATAGCGCGTCGATCGTGTGGCCGCCGGTGATCGTCATGAGGTTGGCGCCATTGGTGCGGTCGGCCTGAAAGGCGCGATCGATCGAGGCTCCCCAGTTCGGCGCGCAAGCAATCATCGTCGCCGACAGCACCCGGCCGACATAGCCATCGGCGACCAAATCCTTGACGAAATTGATCGCCGGAGACACTTGGCCCTGCAGTCCGACCGCGTGCCGGATCCCCCGGCGTTCGGCCGCATCGAGCATCCGCGTCGCCTCGGCGGTATCGCGGCCGAGCGGCCATTCGCAATAGACATGCTTTCCAGCCTCGATCGCGGCCATGACCGGCCGGTAATGATCGGGGACCTTGACGCTAACCGTGACCAGATCGACATCAGGATGAAGGGCGAGCTTTTCGGGGTCGGAAAACGCCAGCGGAACGCCAAAATGCCTGGCCGCCGCCTCGGCCAAGTCCTGACGGGTCGTGCAGACGGCGCTAATCTCGAATTCGGGGAGCGCCTGCAACGCCGGGACGTGCGCGATCGAGGCAAACCCCCGGTCTGGACTGGCCCCGACAATGCCGACGCGGATCTTGCTGACTGTCGCCATAGTATTCCCTCCCTTCATCGGATCGATGATTCGCGCTCGACCTCACGGAGCGGGCGGCATCAAACCGGAGCGCGCGCATAGAAGCGGGTGGCATTGTCCCACAGCAGCTTGCGCTTGCGCGCCGGATCCATTGCCCAGTCCAGCACCAGGGAGGCCGATTCGGGGAAATGGCTTTCGCCGTGCGGATAGTCCGACGCGTACATCAGCACGTGATCGCCGACCAGGTCGATGACGGTGTCGGTCAGCCTGGCGCCCTCGGGGATCTCGATGCTCTGGAAATAGCGCCCGCCGGTGACGTATTCGCTGGGCTTGTGCGCCAGCTCGGGGAGTGCGGCCTTGATCGTCCGGGCGTGCTCGTCGAGCCGCGCCATCCAGAACGGCAGCCAGCCGTGCCCGGCCTCCAACGTGCCGACCCGCAAGCTCGGGTAGCGGTCCATCACCCCGCTGCCGATCAGCGCTGCCATATTGCGCATGCCGCACCACGGATGCGCCGCCGAGCGCTGGAGCCACAGATTGTCCCAGGTATCCTGCCCGCCCGGCGCGTAAGGCGGCATCACCGTGAAGGTGTGAAGCACGACGGCAAGGTCGAGTTCGGCGGCTTCGGCATAGAGCGGCTCCAGCGCCGGGTGGTCGAGCGGCGTGCCAACCGGTGCGTAGACCATCATCCCCCAGGCCCAGCTCGCGCGGCCCCAGCGGCGGATTTCGTCGAGCGCCCCGTCTACATCGCGCGCGCCGGCCAGGATCACGCCGCCGAGCCGGTTCGGGTAGACGCCGCAATAATCCGCCATCCAGCGGTGATAGGCGCGGTACATCGCCATTTCGAGGGCTATGTCGTCGCCCGCCGTCCAGGTCCCGAACCAGCCCGAGGGCAGCGTCAGGTTCACCTCGACACCCTCGAAATCCATGTCCTTGATGCGCGCGGCGGGATCGTCGTCGACCAGCGGCGAGGGCTCGCGTGTCCGCCTCACGCCGGTGAACCCGGCCATGTATCCGGCCGGCGCCTCGTCGGGCTCGGCCATGCCAAGACGCCGACGATAGCGGCGCTGCCCCTTGGTGTAGGTCTCGTGTCCCGAGCGGTCGACCGACTTGTACGCCGCCCAACCATGCAATCGGTCCTTTTCGGACGCGCTGAGATAATTGGCTAGGATGCGCGCATCCGGGCCGACATGGGTGTCGGAATCGAAGATCCTGTAACCATCGCGTGCCACGGCTCACTCCCCTGCGAATGGACGTTCAAAATCTATCGGCGGCGATCGCCTGACGAAAAATAGCGTTGTTCGAGCGCCTGCTGTTTTGCTCCGCTTTCGCCATGCTCCGGCGCCTCGGGCGCGGGATAAGGCCGATCCCGACGGCTCTCGACAAAGCTGTCCCACGCCTTGACGCCGCCCGACTGGAACGCGGTCATGAAATCCCACAGCGCTGCCCAGGTGACGTGGTGCGTGAAACCCGGATACCAGGCGATGGTGACGCCGAGCGCCAGATGCTCGTCGAGATCGAGATAGCGGCCGAGCTTCCCCTTCATAAACGAAAACGGTCCCGTTACCGCCGCGCGCGCCGCTCTGATTTCCTCGACCGAATGCGGCGATTCGAACTGCACCCAGTCGACGCCGGCCTCCTCACGATAGGCCCGCATCCGGGCGATCGTGTTCTCCAGTGTGCCGCCCGAGGCATCGCGGGCGTAGCATTGCGCCATCACCACGAAATTCGGATCGAGCTCGTTCTTCATGTCGACCGCTGCCCGATAGCGGCCGATCGCCTGGTCAAGCGGCACGACCTCGACGCCGGCGCTCTGGGTCTTGCGCTTGCCTTCGATCGGCTGGTCGTCAATCCGTACGCCGGCAACCCCGGCGCGGATGCACTCGCGGATCATCCGCCGCACCGCCATGATGCCGCCATGACCGGTGTCGCCGTCCATGATCACCGGGATCGACACGCTGTCGGCGATCCAGCCGGCGATGGTCACGCATTCGGTCATCGTCGCGGTGCCGACATCCGCCAGACCGGTATAGGCGCCCACCACCCCGCCGGTGCCGACAAACAGCGCCTCGCACCCGGCTTTCTCCATGATCCGCGCATGGGCCGCGCTCGGCGGGTGGAGGACCGCCAGAACCTTGTCCCGCCGCCGGATCAGTTCCTGCAGCTGCGCCGATTTTGATTTTGGCTGTGCGCTCATAATGGTCGCCCCTCAATGCCAGGGTTCGCCTCACCGGCGGCCGCAATGATCCGGCCAAGTTCGATTGGCCGGCCCTCTTGCGCAAGCTCGATCGCATCGACCCCTCTATGAGGCTGCCGAAATCTAATTGCCTCAAATGATATCGCGTCGTGGGATAATGCGCTGGCGGCAATGGGCTGTGGTCCTGGCGCAACGTCGAACCGTGCTCGTCGCCAAACAGGCCGCTGCACTCGATGTCTTGTCGGGCGGCCGCTTCCGCCTCGGCATCGGGGTCGGGTGGACCTCTCAGGAACACACCGCCTTGTCGGTCGAAGCCGTCAACATCACGGTATTAGCCGGCCAGCGCCTTGGCGAGAAACGGCAGGCTCTCGTCCATCCGGTAATCGACACCACTGTGGTTGTCGGGGAATTCCGCATAGCGATGGGCAATGCCAAGCTCGTTCAGCTGCCGGACGAACCGGCGCGCGCCATAGAGCAGATTGAACTGGTCCTTCTCGCCGCAGTCGATGTAGAGCGCCTTTAGCCGGCGCAGATTGTCCGCCTGGGTTGCGATCGCGACGACCGGGTCGTGCCGCAACCAGTTCGCCCAACGTTCCTCGATGACCTCGCAGGTGTCGAATGTGACCGGCAGGCGCAGTCCAAGAAACTGGGTGGGATCGGGGTCGTAGCTCGCTGCCATCGCCAGGATGTTGAACACCTTGAACGAGCCCTCCGGATGCTTCTGGGCTGATTCGAACTGCCGCCACCACTGCTCGATCGAGTTTCCGGCGCCGGCGAGCGCGCGCAATACTGCCGGCATGTCGGGCAGATAACACAGCTCGAACCCCATATCGCCGGAATGACAAGCCGCTGCCGACCAGATCTCGGAATGGCGCAGCGCATGGGTCAACGCGCCATACCCGCCGGAGCTCTTGCCGAACACGCCGCGGCGCCCGGTACCGCCACATCCAAAGCGCTGCTCGATTGCCGGCAGCATTTCATCCAGCAGAAAGTCCTCCCAAAAACCCACCGAAGCCGAGTTGACGTATTGGTTGCCGCCGAGCCGGGTGAAGCAATCGGGAAATGCGACGACGACCGGCGGCATGCGCTGTTCGCCGATCAGCCGGTCGAGCCGTTCCGGCAGGTTCTCGCGGAAGCCGACCCAATTCGTGTGCGACAGGCCGCTGCCGGTGAAGCCGACAAGATCCACCAGCAACGGCAATCCTTGTCCATCATGTCCCGCCGGGACGTACACATCCACGGTGCGCGCCGATGGGTCACCGAGCATGTTGTTCTTGAGGGCTTGGCTCTCGATCGTGACGCGGCGGACGGAACCCGCCGGCCCGAAAAACTTGCGCATCTGTGCACCCGCCTTTTGCGTCTCGTGGTCAATTGGCCATCGTTGCTGCGCTGGGTATGCCGCGCGCTTCGGTCGTTGAAACAGGACGGGCGACCGCGTGATGTCAAGGATCGGGATCAGAGAAGCTTCGAGGACGACACCCTCCAGGCCGAGCGCGCAGGCATGCCGTTGAATAGCCTCTCGACCCACATCGGCTGCTCGCCCTGTCCGGCCACATGGCCGGTGATGCCCCAAAGCGGACAGGTAGCTCCGGGCCCGCGGGCGACGCCGCACACAAAATTGGTCCCGTTAACTTGACAATGCCCGATCACATCATGCACCCCAAAGCGGGGAACTGAGGAGATGACCTTGAGCGACAACCCGATCGGGGCTTCCTATCTCTATTTGCTGGAGCCCGAGATTCGCTTTCTGGAGGCCGCCGTCGAGCATCTGATACCCACCGATGAGCTGGGCCCTGGGGCTCGCGATGCGGGTGTGGTGGTGTATATCGACCGGGCATTAGCCAGCAACTGGGGCGTCCACGGCCGTCAATATCGCGGCGGCCCATGGCTGGAGGGCACGCCGCAGCAGGGCTACCAATCGCGCTTTACGCCGCAAGAGGTCTATCGCATCGCGATTCGCGAGATCAACCAGTACTGCAGAGCCGAATTCGACCGGCCTTTCGCGCAGCTTGCCGGCGACAGACAATTGCGCCTGCTCGAGCAGTTGGAGCAGGACGAGATCGCGCTGGCGTCGCTGTCATCGAAATTCTTCTTCGATATGCTGTGGCGCAACACCGAAGAGGGGTACTTCGCCGATCCGCTATATGGCGGCAACCGCGATAAAGTGGGTTGGAGGCTGCTCGGCTTCCCTGGAGTGCCCAGCGGCCAATACCGCGAACTGCTCACCAGCCACGAGCCGTACCACGCCGAACCGGTCAGCGTGCTCGACCTCCAGACCGGTAAGGTGCCGGTCGATGCGGAAGGCTTTCCGAAGCACGTCATCATCACGCGCAACAGCAACGGGGAACGCTGAGATGTCGGCCACGAAATTAAAGTCTGTCGATGTCGTCGTCGTCGGCAGTGGCGTGGTCGGCTCGATCATGTCCATGGAACTGGCCGGCGCCGGGCTGAGCGTCGTGTGCCTGGAGCGCGGCAAGCAGTTCGATATCGACACCGACTTTCAGAAACCCGACGTGTACGACGAACTGAAGTTCGATCGCCACAGCGACATCTTCCAGAACCTGGCGCGCGACACCATTACATTTCGCAACAACAACTCGCAGACGGCGCTACCGATGCGCGAGATGGGTGCGTTCAAGCCAGGCGAGATGGTCGGTGGCACGGCGGCACACTGGGGCGGCAATGCGCGCCGCTTTTTACCGCATGACTTCGAAATCCGCTCGCGCATTAAGCAACGCTATGGCCAATCGTTCATTCCCGAGGACTGCAATCTGCAGGACTGGGACGTCACCTGGGACGAGGTCGAACCCTACTATGACCAGTTTGAGGAGATCTTCGGCGTCGGCGGCAAGGCCGGCAACCTGAGCGGCGAGATCCAGGCAGGCGGCAATCCTCACGAAGGGCCGCGGACGCGCGAGTATCCAAACCCGCCGACGCGGCGCACCTATGAGGGCGCCCTGTTCGCCGACGCGGTGACCTCGCTCGGTTACGTGCCGTTCCAGGGCCCGACCGCGGCGATGACTCAGGACTACCGCAACCTCTACCGCGTACAGATGCTCGAATGCGCGAGCGGCGGCTTCTGCTCGAGCCATGTCTGCGCGCAAGGCGCCAAGGCCAATCCGCTCACCGCGGTGCTGCCCGCGCTCGCCCGGCAGCCTAGCTTCGAGTTGCGCCCGCTATGCAACGTGCTGCGCGTCAACATCGATTCCACCGGCAAAAAGGCCACCGGCGTGACCTACATCGACCCGCGCGGCAACGAGGTCGAGCAGCCGGCCGGCATCGTGGTTCTGGGCGCCTATTGCTTTAGCAACGTGCGGCTGCTGCTGCTGTCGGGAATCGGCGCGCCCTACGATCCGCTCACCGGCAAAGGGGTGGTCGGCCGCAACTACGCATACCAGCAAGGCGGCTCGGTGCAGGTGTTCTTCGACGATCGCGAGTTCAATCCTTTCATTGGCGGCGGCCAGGTCAATACGTCGATCGACGAATTCAACGGCGACCTGATCGACCGCGGCCCGCTCGGCTTTATCGGGGGCGCCTATATGAACACCTCGAACAGCGGCGCGACGCCGATCAAGAACAAGATGGTGCCGCCCGGCACGCCGCGTTGGGGCGGTGAATGGAAGAAAGCCGTAGCCCATAACTACCGCCGAGCCATGTCGATCGCGATTCACGCATCGTGCCTCAGCTATCGGCACAACTACCTGGATCTGGATCCGACCTACAAAGACGCCTACGGCCTGCCGCTCTTACGCATGACGTTCGACTGGAACGACAACGATCTGCGCATGATGCAGTACATGAACGAGCGCTGCACCGAGATCGGCCGGGCGCTCAACGGTTCGGCCCTGGGCGGCAAGAACAAGGGCACGCATTTCGCTATCACGGGATACCAGAGCACGCACAATGTCGGCGGCGCCGTGATGGGCAGCGACCCGTCGACCAGCGTCGTCAACAAATACCTGCAGTCGTGGGACGTTTCGAATCTGTTCGTGGTGGGCGGCAGCGCGTTCCCGCAGAACCCCGCGAACGGCCCCACCGAGACGATCGGCATGCTGGCCTGCTGGACGGCCGATGCGATCAAGGACTACGTTCGCAACCCGAACTCCCTGGTCTGAACAGCGGCGCGAGGGTCGCGGACCGCGAAGCTGTTGATGCCGGTCTCGAGCGCCGCGAACCGCTCCTCAAGCCGATAAGCCACATGGGCAAAGCAGATGACGATGTTATCGGCAGCGGGGATCATGGCGCATGACATTCAACAAAGCTGATGCTTCGGCCGGAGAGCTGATCGCTCCGGCCGATCTCGCAGACTTTCTTCATGGCGACCGGAGCCTCGCCGGGTCGTTGTCCGCGAATAAGGATCGTCACGCCGCCGAGAGCGACGAAATCTGCGGCGCACCACGGGCGACGGGCGGTCTGACCAATCTTAGCTATTAACCAATTGAAAAGGCTGGTGCCCCGAGTCGGATTTGAACCAACGGCCTACCGCTTACGAAGCGGTTGCTCTACCACTGAGCTACCGGGGCGACGCCGACCATTGATAGCCTGTTCCGCGGCTCGCGCCAAGCCGCCTGCGACGCTGGCAGGCCGCGCCGGGTGGGCTCAGCCGCCCGCCTCCGCGATCGGCCGCGCCGACGGGCGCCGCTCGGCGAGCGCGGCATCCTCCCCGGCGCTGGCGATCCCGGCGGCGGGCGATCCCGGCGGGGGCGATCCCGGCGGCGGCGATCCTGGCGGTGGCGATCCCACCCGATGCGGGCCAGACCGGGGTCTGCCAGGCGAGCGCGTCAAAGCTGCCGCAGCGCGGACAAAGCGATCGCCACTCGAGGCTCTCCCCGCCGCAGCTGGCGCACACCCAGCGCGGATCCGGGGCGGCAGCGGTGGCGCGGTCGAGCCATTCGCGCATTCGGGCGAGATCACCGTGTTCGGCCTCTTCCAACCGCGCCATCATCAGGCACAGCCGCACGCTGGGGCGGGCGGTATCGCCGGCGCTGCCCTGGGCGGGGGCGGTCGGCGCCGCTCGAACCGATCCCTCCGGCGCCGATATCGCAGTGGGGGTCATCGGCATGGTCGCGATCGGGTTTGCCGGGATCGGCGCCAGGGGCGGCGGGTCGGCCGCCAAGGCCCGCTCGAGATGACGCCGCGCTTCGCCCCAGAGCTGCGCCGCCAGCGCTGCTTCGGCCAGCGCGATATGGCTTTCCTGCGCGCCCGGATTGCTGGCGGCCAGGCGCTCAAAGCGCGCCACCCGCGCCAGCGGCGTGTCGCCCTCCCAAATCGCGCCATAGACCTGCGCCAGCTGCGGATGCGGCGCCGTCCGCCAGGCGCGCTCGACCGCTTTGGCCGCACGTCTGATCCGCCGATCCGCCAACAGCAGTCGGGCTCGCTGCGCCGCCGGCGGCGCCAGATCCGGCGCCAGCGCCTGCGCCGCCGCCGCCAGCGCCAGCGACCGCCGGCGGTCGCCCCGATTCTGCGCCGCGAGGCTCAGCTCGTAGAGGATCGCGCCACGATGGTGACGGCCCGCCTCGGACGCGATGACGCCGTGTTTGACCGCCTCGGCGAGGGTGTCGCGCGCCGATTCCCACCGGCCGTCGCGGACCTCGAGATCGAACAGGCTCGACACCGCCCAGCGCGTATTCGGGCGCAGCGCCGCGGCCCGTTCGGCCATGCGGCGCGCGGTGTCGCGGTCGCCGTCGCGCAATGCCTGGTTGAGCAGGCCGCGCAGGCCGAGAAACTCGGTCTCGGGGCGGTCGAGCATCGCCGTGAAGAAGGTCTTCGCCGCGGTCTCGTCGCCGCCGATCTGCGCCGCCTGCGCCGAAAGCAGCAAGGTCAGCGGCGGCTCGGCCAGCAGTATCTCGGCCCGGCGGGCATAGCGCCGCGCCTCTTCCGGGTCGCCGGCAGCGACCGCCACCATCCCCCGGGTCAGCGCCTGGTATCCGGCGCGCCGCCGCCGCTCGCGCCGCCGCCGCAAAAACGCGCGCGGGCTGCCGAGAATTCCTGACAACAGCCGCAGCAGCAGCGCCGCGGCGGCGGCCGCCAGGATCGCCGCGGCGACCAATACCCCAACCGAGGTGTCGATCTGCCATTCCCGCCAGACGATCTCGACCTGGCCCGGATTGTTGGCAAAGAAAACCGCCACGGCGACCAGAGCCGCGACCGCGAGCAGAGCGCCGATCGTGCGCATCAGGATGGCGCGCGCGACACCGGCGATGCCGGGCTGGGCGGCGGCGTTTCGACGGGAGGCGCTGCCGGGCTTGGGGCAGGCGCTGCCGGGCTCGGGGCGGGCGCTGGCGAAGCCGGCGTCGAGGCGGCGCCGAGGCGCGCCGCCAGCAGATCCTGGAGATGCGCCAGCGCCGCTTCGGCAGCGAGCCGCTCGCGGGCCATCCGCAACCACGGCCGCGCCGCCTCGGCATCGGCTCCCTTGAGCGGTTCGAGGGCCGAGATCGCCGCGGCCAGATCGCCGCCGGCCAGCGCCGATCGGGCGGCGCCGACCGCCGCTTGCGGACCGCTATCGGCCGCACCGCCAATCCGCCGGATCGTGACCAGCCCGCGCATCCGATCGAGCGCCTGCTGCCACCATGTCGAATCGGTCGCGGGCGGCTTCGCGGCGGCGATCTGTGCGCCAAGATCGGTCAGGCCGCGGCGCAGCACGATGCCGCTGGCGACGCCGTCGCGGGCAGCATCGGCCAATGGTGCGGCGCCGGCAATCAGCGCCGTATCGTCGCGCGCATACCCTTTGAAAGC
Source organism: uncultured Alphaproteobacteria bacterium (assembly GCA_963775875.1). Classification (GTDB taxonomy): domain Bacteria; phylum Pseudomonadota; class Alphaproteobacteria; order ATCC43930; family CGMCC-115725; genus AP-15. Next base: position 294,608 of record CAVZKP010000015.1, on the reverse strand, counting down.
GCTATACACCGCCGCGAAGGGCTGCCCTGCCTCGACCGCTTCGCGCATCTGCAGCACCGCCAGCAACAACGCCGTTCCGCTCCGATCGGCGCTGCTCTGTGCGCGCACCCGCTGGTCCAATGCCGAAAGCCGGTCGCCGAGATCGGCGGCGGCGATGCCGAGCCGGCCCAACTCCTGCTCCGCCTTGCCCCTTTGCAGCGGCGCTGCGCGCGGCTTGCGCTTCGATCGCCGCCACCCGCTGGGCCAGTTGCTGCAAGCCTGTCTTGTTCGCCGCCGCCATGGCCTGGGCTTGGCCATTTGCCGCGCTCGCCGCCTCCAGCCGATCGATGCGCTGGGCCAGCGCCGCCAGGGCCGTCTTGACCGGATCGAGGTCGACCCCGGCCGGCGCCGGGCGTCCTTCGAGCGCCGTCACCCGCGCCGCGAGCGCGGTGTCGTCCGCGGCCATCGGCCCGGTCTTTGCGCCCCACGGCAATAACGGCGCCAGGGCGGGCGCCCAGAACGGCGACAGCGCCACCCCGGCGATCACCAAAATCAGCAGCGCCGCGAGCCACAATGCGGTTTGCCGAAATCGCCGGGCGGTTCGAGCGGGCGCGGCCTCGGCCGGCACCGCGGGCGGGATTTCGCCGGTCGCGGGCGGCTGCGGCTCGACTGCGCCCAGCCCGACTGGCGCTGGTCCGAACTCCGCTGGCCCGACCCCCGCTGGCCCGACCCCCGCTGGCCCGACCCCCTCTGGCTGTAATGGTGATGCGCCGTGTTCCTCCGAGGACCCGGCGCGGCGTTCTTCGGACATCGTACGTTCGGCCCCCAATCAGTCCGGCCGCCGCTCGGCGAGCAGATGGTCGAGCGCCGCGAGCAGGGCTGCCTGATCGGGCCTTTCGGCAATCCGCCGCTCGCCCCACCGAAGCTCGCCGAGTGCGGCGTCGGCCGCCGCGCTGATCGACAGGGCGGATATCGTCGCGCAACGCGGCGCCACCTCGGCATTATTCGCCAGCCGGACAAAGATCGCAGCCGTGCGCGGCGAGAAGAACAAGGCGAAATCCACCGCGTTTGCCCGTAACGCCTCTATCGCCACCGTGCTCAGCTCGGCGATCGGGCTGGCTTCGTAGAGGATGCTGCGCTCGACCGTAAAGCCCCTCGCGCGCAAGGCGCCGGCGAGGTCGCCGGCAAGCTCGCGGCCGCACACCTGCAACAGACGCCCATCGCGCGGATCGAGCCGCATCACCGCCAGCCGGGCAAGGTCGGCAGCATCGCCGCCGGCGCTGGCGACCGTGGCGAACCCCGCCGCGCGGGCCCGCGCCGCGGTGGCGTCGCCGACCGCGAGGAGCGGCAGCCGCCGCTCGCCGCTCGCTCGCGCCAACGCCCTCACGCCGTTGGCGCTGGTGCATAGCACCGCCTGCACGCCGGTGAGATCGGGGGCCGCTGCCGCGCGGAAACGAACCTCCATCAGCGGCTCGATCAGCGCTTCGACGCCGCGCGCCGCGAGCAATGCCGCCAATGTCTCGGCCTCCTCGCGGGGGCGCGTGACCAGCGCCTGTAACCCTCGCCGCGGTGCCATCGAAACCATCGGTCTTCATCGCCCAAACCCGCCGGCGCCGCAAGAGCCCTCAACCGGTAGCCGAGGCGGACGCACTCGTTCATAATCGATTCGATGCTCGCTTGCCTGTCGAGCGATCGAACACCGGAGGATCACCGATGCCGCTGACCCGGGCGGGGGTCGGCAGGGTCCGATCGAGCCTTCTCCTCGCAATCGCCTTGGCGATATGCGTGTCGGGCGCGGCGCTGGCCCAGACCACCGGTCAGCAGACGACCGGTCAGCAGGCGACCGGTCAGCAGGCGACCGTGCTGCATCTGAGCCAGACGGCCGAGCGCAAGGTCGTGCGCGATGTGCTGCGCGTCGAACTCAGGATCGAGGAGACCGGCGCCGACCCGCTCGCCCTGCAAGCGGCGATCAACCGCAGGATGGCGGCGGCACTCGACCGCGCGCATCAGGTTCAGGGGGTCGAGGTCGAAACCGGCGCCTACGCGGTCAACGAGGAGCAGCCGCAGAACGGCCCGTCGCGCTGGCGCGCCAGCCAATCGGTGATCTTGACCGGCAAGGCTGAGGATGCGGTGCTCAAGCTCGCCGGGAGCCTGCAATCCGACGGGCTGCTGATGTCCTCGCTCGGCTACGAGGTCTCGCCCGAGACCGTGCGCGGCGCGGAGGATGACCTGACCGCCGAGGCATTGGCCGGCCTCGACCATCGCGCGGCGTCGATCGCCGATCGCATGCACCTCTCGGTGCTGCGCTATCGCGATCTGCGGGTCGGCAACGCGGAGACCGGGGCCGCACCGATGCCGCGCTTCGCCGCGATGGCGATGGCGCCCCCGGTGGGCGCCCCCGGCGAGGCGGTGATCCGGGTCACGGTCGCCGCCGAACTGCTGCTCGGCCCACATTCCTAGGCGAAGATGAAGCGAGGCCGAGGCGAGGATGAAGTGAGGCTGCCCGATCCGCCGCTGCTGATCATCTCCGACCGCAGCCAGGCGCGCCGGCCGCTGGTCGAGGTCGCCGCAGCGGCGTTCGCCGGCGGCTGCCGCTGGTTCAGCCTGCGTGAAAAGGATCTGCCGCCGCAGGAGCGCCGCGATCTGCTCGCCGCGCTGGTGGCGCTCGGCCGCCCTTTCGGCGCGACCGTGACGGTGCATGAGGATCTCGAGGCGGTGGCGACCGCCGGCGCCGGCGGGGTCCATCTGCCGGGTGGCGCAAGCCCGCAAGCCGCCCGGGCCCGTCTGCCCGGTGCGCTGATCGGGGCGTCGGCGCATTCCGGCCCCGAGGCGGCGGCACTCCTTCGCGCCGGGGCCGATTACGTGACCCTGAGCCCGGTCTTCCTGACCGCGAGCAAACCCGGCTACGGCCCGGCATTGGGGCTCGACGGTCTCGCCGCGATTGCCGCGGCAGCGGCCGGGCCGGTGCTGGCGCTGGGCGGCATCACCGCCGATAATGCCGCGCTGTGCCATGCCGCCGGCGCGCACGGGATCGCGGTCATGGGCGAGGTGATGCGCGCTCCCGACCCGCGGGCGAGTGTCGAGCGGCTGCTTCGCGCGCTGTCGGTTGGGGCCGAGCCTTAGACCTTCATCGGACGGGTGCATCGGTCTAATCTGGGAACAGAGGCAGGATGGGACCCGGGCATGGGCAATATCAACGCCAGCGTCGATCTCCGCCGCGATGGTCGGATCGCGATCGTCACCGCCGACAATCCGCCGGTCAACGCGCTGAAGCACGAGGTTCGCGCCGGGCTCGTCGAGGGGTTGCGCCAGGCCGGTGAGGATGGTGGCGTCGAGGCGGTGGTGATCGCCTGCGCCGGCCGTACCTTTTTCGCCGGCGCCGATATCACCGAATTCGGCAAGCCGCCGCAATCCCCGAGCCTCGCCGCGGTCATCGCCGCGATCGAGGCGATGCCCAAGCCCGTCGTCGCCGCGCTGCACGGCACGGCGCTCGGCGGCGGTTTCGAACTGGCGCTCGCCTGCCATTTCCGGATCGCCGCGGCGGCAGCGCGGGTCGGCCTGCCCGAAGTGAAGCTTGGCCTGCTCCCTGGTGCGGGCGGCACGCAGCGCCTGCCGCGCCTGATCGGGCCGGAGAAGGCGTTGAAGATGATCGTCACCGGCGAGCCGGTCGGGGCGGCGGAAGCGCTGGCCGATGGCATCGTCGACGAGATTGCCGTGGTCGATTTGACCGAGGCGGCGATCGCCTTTGCCCGCCGCGTCGTCGCCGAGCGCCGGCCATTGCGCCTGGTCCGCGACCGTGACGACAAGCTGGTGGCCGAAGGCTTTGCCGATGCCGCCGCGGCGCTGACCCGGCGATTGCGCGGCCGCGAGGCGCCCGCCGCCTGTGTCGAGGCGGTGCGCAATGCCATCGTCATGCCCTTTGACGAGGGATTGCAGCGCGAAAGCGAATTGTTCCAGCAGCTCGTTGCCGGCGATCAGTCAAAGGCGCAGCGCCACGTCTTCTTCGCCGAGCGCGAGGCGGCAAAGGTGCCCGATATTCCGGCGAACATAAAGCCGCGCCCGATCGCCCGCGCCGCCGTGATCGGGGCCGGCACGATGGGCGGCGGCATCGCCATGTGCTTTGCCAATGCCGGGATTCCGGTGACCCTGATCGAGACCGGCGACGATCTGCTGCGCAAGGGGCTCGACCGGATCGCCGCCAATTATCGCGCGACGGTCGCGCGCGGCGGGCTCGGCGCCGACGCGATGGAACGGCGCATGGGTCTTATCACCGGCGCCGTCGGGCTCGACGCGGCAGGCGAGGCCGATGTCGTGATCGAGGCGGTGTTCGAGGACATGGGTCTGAAGCAGCGCGTCTTCGCCGATCTCGACCGGGTGGCGAAAGAGGGCGCATTGCTCGCCACCAACACCTCGACCCTCGACGTCGACGCGATCGCCCGGGCCACGGCCCGGCCGCGGGATGTGGTCGGCACCCATTTTTTCAGCCCGGCCAATGTTATGCGCCTGTTGGAGATCGTCCGCGGGGCGCAGAGCGCACCCGATGCCGTGGCGACCGCCTTGGCGCTGGCCCGGCAGCTCGGCAAGGTCCCAGCGGTGGTCGGCGTCTGCTATGGCTTTGTCGGCAACCGGATGCTGGCGCGCCGCTCGGTCGAGGCCGAACGGCTGTTGCTCGAAGGGGCGCTGCCGCAACAGGTCGAGGCGGCATTGGTCGAATTCGGATTGCCGATGGGGCCGTTCGCGATGATGGATCTGGCCGGGCTCGATGTCGGCTGGCTGATCCGCAAAAGCCGCGGCGAAAAAGCGGTGATCGAGGACGCCTTGTGCGAGGCCGGGCATTTCGGCCAGAAGACCGGCAAAGGCTATTTCGGCTACCAGACCGGGTCGCGCGCGCCGATCCCCGATGCCGAGGTCGAACGCATCATTCTCGGCGCCTCCGCCCGGCTCGGCATCGCTCGCCGCCCGATCGGCTCAGAAGAGATCATCGAGCGCACGATCTTTCCGATGATCAACGAGGGCGCGCGCATCCTCGAAGAGGGGATCGCCAGCCGCCCCGGAGACATCGACGTGATCTGGGTGTATGGCTATGGCTGGCCGGTGTGGCGCGGCGGGCCAATGTATTATGCCGATCGCCTCGGCCTCGGGCAGGTCCGCGACCGGCTGAACCTTTACGCCGAGCGATCGGCTGACGACAGCCTGCGTCCGGCGGCGCTGATCAGGCGCCTCGCCGCCGAGGGCCGCGGTTTCGGCGATCATTGAACAGGGAGCCCGAAACGCCATGGATCTGCGCTTTACCCCGGAAGAGACCGCGTTTCGCGACGAGGTGCGCACGTTCTTCCGCGCCAACCTGCCCGAAAACATCCGCGCCAAGCTGGTCGAGGGCAAGCATCTCGCCAAGGACGATGTCATCGTCTGGCAGCGCATCCTCAACAAAAAAGGCTGGGCGGTGGCGAACTGGCCGGCCGAATGGGGCGGCACCGGCTGGACCCCGGTGCAGCAATACATCTTTCAGGACGAATTGCAGCAGACCCCGGCGCCGCAGCCCTTGGGTTTCGGCGTGACCATGGTCGGGCCGGTGATGATCGCCTTCGGCTCCGAGGCGCAGAAGCGGCGGTTTCTGCCGCGCATCGCCAATCTCGACGATTGGTGGTGCCAGGGCTTTTCCGAGCCGGGCGCCGGTTCCGATCTGGCCTCGCTGCGGACCGCGGCCAAACGCGAAGGCGATCATTACCTCGTCAACGGCCAGAAAACCTGGACCACCCTGGCGCAGCACGCCGACTGGATTTTCTGCCTGGTGCGCACCGACCTGCAGGCCAAGAAGCAGGAGGGGATCTCGTTTCTGCTGATCGACATGAACACGCCGGGGATCACGGTGCGCCCGATCATCACCATCGAGGGCGGCCACGAAGTCAACGAGGTGTTCTTTGACGATGTCAGGGTGCCGGCCGAGAATTTGGTCGGCGAGGAGAACAAGGGCTGGGATTACGCGAAATATCTGCTCGGCCGCGAACGCACCGGAATCGCCCGGGTCGGCCTGTCGAAAGAGCGGATCCGCCGGATCAAGGAGTTGGCCGCATTGGAGCGCGACGGTGATACGCCGTTGATCGAAGACGAACGTTTTCGCGAAAAGCTCGCCGCGGTCGAGGTCGAGCTGAAGGCGCTCGAAATGACCCAGCTGCGCGTCGTCGCCGCCGAACGCCACCGCACCGACAACAAGCCCGACCCGGCCTCCTCGATCCTCAAGATCAAGGGCTCGGAAATCCAGCAGGCGACGACCGAATTGCTGCTCGAAGTGGTCGGTCCCTACGCGCTGCCCTACCAGCCCGAGCATGAGGAGGACGAACGCTGGAACGAGCCGCCGATCGGCCCCGAATGGGCCGGCCCGATCGCGCCGACCTATTTCAACTGGCGCAAGACCTCGATCTATGGCGGCACCAACGAGATCCAGAAGAACATCATCGCCAAGGCGATCCTGGGGCTGTAGTGGCAGGATGTAGGTAGATGCGTCACTCTCCCGTCATGGCCGGGCTCGTCCCGGCCATCCACGAATCCGCACGCGCCTCGCCGGCTTCCGTGGATGCCCGGCACGAGGCCGGGCATGACAATTTTGACTTGGTCCGGCGCAGCGAGATGGAGCGATGGATTTCGATCTGAGCGAAGAGCAGCGGCTGCTCAAGGAGAGCCTCGACCGTCTGACCGGCGATCGCTATGCCTTCGAGCAGCGCAAGGCCTATGGGCAGAGCCCGGACGGCTGGAGCCGCGAGCTGTGGGCGCAATATGCCGAGCTCGGCCTGCTCGGGCTGCCCTTTGCCGAGCGCTATGGCGGTTCCGGCGGCGGGCCGGTCGAAACCATGATCGCGATGGAGGCCTTTGGCCGCGCCCTGGCGCTCGAGCCGTTTTTCGCCACCGTGGTGCTGGGCGGCGGGTTTCTGCGCCATGGCGGCAGTCCCGAGCAATGCGCGGCGCTGATGCCGCGGGTCGCTGACGGCGGCCTCACCCTGGCCTTCGCCCATACCGAGCGGCAGTCGCGCTACAATCTCGCCGACATTTCCACCAAGGCGGTGCGCGATGGCGCCGGCTGGGTGCTCGACGGCGAAAAGGGGGTGGTGCTGCACGGCGACAGCGCCGACCGGCTGATCGTGACCGCGCGGGTTGCCGGCGGGCGCCGCGACCGCGAGGGGGTCGGCGTCTTTCTGGTCGACGCCGGGGCGGCGGGCGTATCGCGCCGAGGCTACCCGACCCAGGATGGCTTGCGCGCCGCCGAGATCACATTGGCCGGCGTCCGCCTCGGCCCGGAGGCGGTGCTGGGCGAGCCGGGCGCGGCGATGCCGCTCGTCGAGCGCGTCGTCGATGAAGGGATCGCGGCGCTCTGTGCCGAGGCGGTGGGGGCGATGGCGGTGATGCACGAGCTGACCGTCGACTATCTGAAGACCCGCCGCCAGTTCGGCCGCGAGATCGGCAGTTTCCAGGTGCTTCAGCATCGTGCCGTCGACATGCTGGTCGCCTTGGAGCAGGCGCGCAGCATGGCGATGTTCGCGACGATGATGAGCGTGGAGCAGGACGCCGCCGAGCGCCGCGCCGCGCTGTCGGCGGCAAAGGTGCAGATCGGGCGCTCCGGACGGCTGGTCGGGCAGCAGGCGATCCAGTTGCATGGCGGCATCGGCATGACCATGGAGTACAAGGTCGGCCACTACTTCAAGCGCATGACGATGATCGAGACGATGTTTGGCGACACCGGTCATCATCTGCGCGAACTTGCCCGGCGGGGCGCGGTGCCGGCCGCCGCATGATCCGCTCCGGGCGGTGCCGCTTCCCCTAGCTCGCGGCGCGCCCGCTCCAATGTTGATCGTGACCTGCCCCGCCTGCCGTACCCGCTATCGGGTCGACCAGCACGAATTGGGCGAGGCGGCGGGACGTCCGGTCCGTTGCGCCAATTGCGGCCACACCTGGCAGCAGGCGCCGCCGGCGATCCCGCCGCATAGCGGCGCCGCGCTGCCGCGCCTCGATCATTCCCGTGGCGACGCGACGGTCGCGGCTGCCCCGCGTCCACCATCGCTGCGCATCCTCGACGATCCACAGCGTCCGCCGCCCGGACCGCCGCGCTACACCGAAAGCCGGCGCTGGCCGGCGCTGGTCTGGCTCGCGCCGATCATTGTCGCCTTGCTGCTCGGCCTCGCGGTTCTGGTCGGGATCGTCGGCCGCGGCCGCGTCGTGGCGCTGTGGCCATCTGCGGCCCGGCTCTACGCCTGGATCGGCCGCCCGGCTGAACCCTCGGGGCCGGGTCTGGTGATTGGCAAGATCATGCCCACGCGCACCGCCGACGGGCTTACCATCGCCGGGGAGATCGTCAATCTGGGGAATGCGCCCCGCGATGTGCCGCGGTTGCGCGTCGCACTCCAGGACGCCACCGGAAAGGAGCTCCAGTTCGAACTTGTCGATCCCCCGAAACCGCGGCTTCTGCCGGGCGAAGTCGTGCATTTCGATACGCCCTTTCCCAACCCGGTGGACGCCGCGAGCGGGGTCGTGGTGACGTTCGCCCCATCCTGATTCCCGGTGCGCAAAGGAGCGGCTGATGGCAGAGCCAAAATCCCCGCAGCGCTACACCGCCAACCTTCAGGGCGAAGTCGATAGTGCGGCGCTCTACGAGACTTTGTCCAAGACCGAAAAGAACCCGCAACTGGCGCAGATCTATGGCCGCCTCGCTGCGGTGGAGGCTGCCCATGCCGAGTTCTGGAAGAGCCAGATCGCGGCTCTCGGCCAACGCGTGCCGCAGCTGCGGCCGGGTTTCCGGACTCGGGCGCTCGAATGGCTGGCGCGCCGCTTTGGCCCTTCTTTCGTGCTGCCGACGGTCAATACCCTCGAACAGATGGATAGCGGGTCTTACGAAGCGCAACCGGAGGCCATTGCCGGCGGCCTCCCCGCGGCGGAGCGCTCGCATGCGCGGATCATCGAGGCCCTGGCCGCGCCTTCCTCGGCTGGGTTCAGCGGTCCGACCCTCGCGCGCCTGGAGGGGCGGCACCGCGGCATGGGCGGCAACGCGCTGCGCGCCGCGGTGCTCGGCGCCAATGACGGGCTCGTCTCCAATCTCAGCCTGGTCATGGGCGTCGCCGGCGCGGATCTGGCGGCGCGGACGATCCTGGTCACCGGTCTTGCCGGCCTGCTGGCCGGGTCCTGCTCGATGGCCCTCGGCGAATGGCTGTCGGTCAATACCGCCCGCGAATTCGGCCCAACGCCAGATCGATACCGAAGCGGCCGAGCTGGAACAGGTTCCCGAGGAGGAGCAGGAGGAGCTGGCGCTGATCTATCAGGCGAAAGGCCTGCCCGAGGCGCTGGCGAAAACTCTGGCTGAGCAGCTGATCGGCAACAAAAAAACCGCCCTCGACACCCTGGTGCGCGAGGAGCTGGGGATCGATCCCGATGAGCTGGGCGGCTCGGCCTGGGCCGCCGCGGCCACCTCGTTCATGTTGTTCAGCGTCGGGGCGATCTTTCCGGTGGCGCCGTTTTTCGCGCTTTCCGGCATGCCGGCGGTGATCGCCAGCCTGATCGCGAGCAGTGTCGCCTTGTTGCTGATTGGCGCCGGCACCGCGCTGTTCACTGGACGCGGCATGGCCTTTTCGGGAGCGCGGCAGCTGGTGGTGGGTCTCGCCGCTGCCGGGGTCACCTTTGGCGTCGGCAAGCTGATCGGCGTCGCCATCGCCGGGTGACGCCGCAGCTTCAAATGGTGCACGGCACGAAATAATTCGTCATGCCCGGATTTGTTCCACGCCGTCCGGTTCCGCGGATCCGGTTGCAGTGCAGCGCAACGCCTCTACTCCTCGTCGTCATCGCCGGGCTTGACCCATGGCTGTCCGGTTCCGCGAATGTGGTTGCAGCAGCGCAACGCCTCTACTCCAGTCGTCATCACCGGGCTTGTCCCGGTGATCCACGCTTCCTTGACCCCGACCCAGGCACCTGGATGGCCGGAACAAGTCCATGGCTTCCGGTTCTGCGAATACGGTTGCAGTGCAGCACAACGCCTCTACTGCAGCGTCATCACCGGGCTTGTCCCGGTGATCCACGCCTCTCTTCGACCCCGACCCAGGCACGTGGATGGCCGGCCCAGCCCCCGGGCTTTACCCATGCTCGGCCGGGTGTGCTTCGGCGTGGCGACGAAGGGCGGAGAGGGTGGCGCGGGTGGTGATCGTCTCGGGGTCCATTGCCAGTTCGATGATCGCGGCCCGGTTGCCGGCGGCGGCTTCTTCAAAGGCGGGGGCGAAGTCTTCGGTGCGGGCGATTCGCGCGGCAAAGGCGCCATAGGCGCGGGCGAGGGCGGTGAAGTCGGGGTTCTTCAGCGCGGTGCCGACGACGCGACCGGGAAAACGGCGTTCCTGGTGCATGCGGATCGTGCCGTACATCGCGTTGTTGAACAGCAGGATGATCGGCCCGATGCCGGCGGCGAGCGAGGTCGCCAATTCCTGGCCGGTCATCAGGAAGCCGCCATCGCCGCAAAAGCCGACCACGATGCGCTCGGGATAGACCAGCTTGGCGGCGACCGCCGCCGGGACCCCATAGCCCATCGCCCCGCTGGTCGGCCCGAGCTGGCGCCCTGGCCGGCGGTATTGCAGAAAGCGGTTGGGCCAGCCACTGAAATTGCCGGCGTCGCTGGTCACGATCGCGTCGTCGGGCAGGCGCTCGCGCAGCCAGGTCATGATCCGGCCGAGATCGAGGATGCCGCCGCTGGTCGCCGGGGAGGGAACCAGCCCCTGTTCGTATTCGGCGCGCACCGCCGCCCGCCAGCCCGACCGGTGCGCCGCCGGCGCCGGCTGCAGCGCGGCGGCGGCGGCGGCGAATTCGGCCATGCCCGACTGGATCGCCAGGGTCGGGCGGAACACGCGGCCCAGTTCCTCGGCGGCGGGGTGGATATGGATCAGGGTCTTGCCCGGATCGGGGATGCCGAGCAGCGAGTAGGATTGCGAGGTGATCTCGCCGATGCGCGCGCCGGCCGCCAGCAGCAGGTCCGATTCCCTGACCCGCGCCACCAATGCCGGGCTGGCGCCGGTGCCGAGATCGCCGACAAAGCACCGCCGGCGGTTGTCGACGATATCCTGGCGGCGGAACGAGCAGCAGACCGGCAGCTCGTTGGCCTCGGCAAAGCGGGTGATGTCATGGCAGGCGGCATCGCTCCAGCCGCCGCCGCCGACCAGGAGCATCGGCCGCTGCGCCTCGGCGAGCAGACGGCGCAATTCGGCCAGGTCCGCCGCACCGGGATGGGCATGCACCGCGCGATAGGGGCCGCAGACCGGGGCCACGCAGCGGTCGCGCAACATGTCCTCGGGCAAGGCCAGCACGACCGGGCCGGCTCGGCCCGAACTCGCCACCTGGAACGCCTGGTTGACCAGTTCGGGGATGCGTTCGGCGAGGTCGATTTGCGCCACCCATTTGGCGAGCGGGGCGAACATGCGGCGGAAATCGACTTCCTGAAAGGCCTCGCGGTCGATCTGGTGGCGCGCGACCTGACCGACCAGCACGACCATCGGCGTCGAATCCTGGAATGCGGTGTGGATGCCGATCGAGGCGTTGCAGGCGCCGGGGCCGCGGGTCACCAGCAATACCCCGGGCTTGCCGGTCAATTTGCCATAGGCCTCGGCCATGAACGCCGCGCCGCCTTCCTGGCGGCAGGTGACGAGGCGGATTTCGGGTGCGTCATAGAGCGCGTCGAGCACTTCGAGATAGCTCTCGCCGGCGACGCTGAACGCCATCTCGACCTGATGCGCGCGCAACGCGGCGACGACCAGCTGGCCGCCGCTCAGGGGAGCAGAATTCGTCGCCATCACCGGGCCTCGCGCACCAATTGCGATGCCCCATTTGAGACGATCCGTCGCGCGGGCGGAAGAGGCTTGCGGCGACCGCGGCACTGGCGCCGGGATGCCGCGGATCGGAACAGCCTATAATCGCCGACCGGGTTGTGCCGGGCAGCGCTGGGTAGCGCCCTGGGGGACGCGCCGGCGAAGGATTGGTAAGGTCGCTGCGGCGAACGGCTACGACAATTATGGACGAGCAGCGCACCGACATTCACCCACCCGAGGCGCGGGCGAGAGAAGAGCGCGACCCGGCGCGCCGCGATGCCGGCGATCTCGTCGCCGAGCCCGGGCAAACCGCGGCGCGGCCGAGGCGCCGGTGGCGGCGGGTGATCGTGTGGCTGCTACTGCTCGCGGCGATCATCGGGGCGGCGGTGTGGTTTCTGCCGCGCCTGACCCACAAACCCAGCCCGGGGGGGCGCGCCATTTCCACCGGTGCGGTGCCGGTCGGGGTGGCGACGGTGGCACAAGGCGACATGCCGGTGACGCTGAGCGGGCTCGGCACCGTCACCCCGCTGGCGACGGTCACGGTCAAGACCCAGATCAACGGCTACCTGATGAGCGTCGGCTTCCAGGAGGGCCAGCGGGTCAAAAAGGGCGACTTTCTCGCCCAGATCGATCCCCGTCCGTACCAGGTGGCGCTCGAACAGGCCGAGGGCCAGCTCGGCAAGGACCAGGCATCGCTGAACAACGCCGAGATTGACCTGAAGCGCTATACCACCCTGGTGGCGCAAAATTCGATCGCCACCCAGACCCGCGATACCCAGGCCGCCCTGGTTTTGCAGGACAGGGCCACGATCGTATCGGACAAGGCGGCGATCGACGCGCAAAAGCTGAACCTGGTCTATTGCCATATCATCTCGCCGGTTACCGGTCGGGTCGGGTTGCGCCAGGTCGACGCCGGCAATTACGTCCAGACGAGCGATGCCAACGGCATTGTCGTGGTCACCCAGACGCAGCCGATCTCGGTGATCTTCACCCTGCCCGAGGACAATCTGCCCGATGTGCTGAAGCAGCTGCACGCCGGCGCGACCCTGCAGGCGACCGCCTATGACCGCACCGGCACCCAAAAGCTCGATACCGGCACGCTCGAAACCGTCGACAATCAGATCGATACGACGACCGGCACGGTCAAATTGCGGGCCATCTTCAACAACCCGCAGGAAATCCTGTTTCCCAATCAGTTCGTCAACATCAAGCTGCTTGATCGAAACCTTAAAGAACGCGGTTCTGGTGCCGGTCGCGGCGATCCAGCGCGGCGCGCCGGGCACGTTTGTCTATCTGGTCAAGCCCGACCACACGGTGACGGTGCAAAAGGTGAAGCTCGGTCCGAGCGACGGTCAGCGCGTCGCGATCCTTTCCGGTCTGCAGCCCGGCCAGAGCGTCGTCGACGACGGCGCCGACCGGCTCAAGGACGGCGCCAAGATCACCATCGCCCCGGCAACTGCGCCCGGCAGCGCCGCGCCGGGGCAGGCCAAGGCTGGCGCGGCCGATAGCGGCGCGGCTGGCGCCGGGCAGCAAGCGCGCAAGCACGGCGGCGGGCACCGGCGGAGCAGCCAGTGAGCAGGCTTGGCGCCGGGAGGAGCGGGGCGGGCGAGGGGAGATCGATCCGGCAGACGGCAACACCATGAACCCGTCACGGATCTTCATTCTACGCCCGGTGGCGACCACCCTGCTGATGGCGGCGATCATGCTGGTCGGATTGTTCGCCTATCGGTTTCTGCCGCTCTCGGCCTTGCCCGAGGTCGACTATCCGACAATCCAGGTGCAGACCTTCTATCCCGGCGCCAGCCCCGATGTGATGACCTCGTCGGTCACCGCGCCGCTCGAAGTGCAGCTCGGGCAGATGCCGGGGCTCAACCAGATGTCGTCGACCAGTTCGGCCGGGGCCTCGGTCATCACCTTGCAGTTCAGTCTCGACCTCAGCCTCGATGTGGCCGAGCAGGAGGTCCAGGCGGCGATCAACGCGGCCGGCAATTTGTTGCCCTCGGACCTGCCGGCGCCGCCGATCTACGCCAAGGTCAACCCGGCGGACGCGCCGATCCTGACCCTGGCGGCGACCTCGAAGACGATGCCGCTGACCCAGGTCGAGGACCTCGTCGACACCCGCCTGGCGCAGAAGATCTCGCAGATTGCCGGCGTCGGCCTGGTCAGCATCAGCGGCGGCAACACGCCGGCGGTGCGGATCCAGGCGAATAATCTTCAGCTCGCCGCCTACGGGCTCAACATCGACAATCTGCGCACCACCCTGGCCAACGCCAACGTCAATACGCCCAAGGGCAATTTCGACGGCCCGACCCGGGCCTACACGATCAACGCCAACGACCAGATCCACAAGCCGGCCGAATACGACGATCTGGTCGTCGCCTATCGCAATGGCGCGCCGGTCCGGCTCGCCGATGTCGGGCGGGCGACCGAGGCCGCCGAGAACACCGAACTCGCCGCCTGGGTCGACACCGAGCCGGCGGTCATCATCAACGTCCAGCGCCAGCCCAACGCCAACGTCATCGGCGTCGTCGACAGCATCGAGGCGCTGTTGCCCAGCCTCACCGCGGCATTGCCCTCGGCGATCGACGTCAAGGTGGTGACCGACCGGACGACGACGATCCGGGCGTCGGTCGCCGATGTCGAGTTCGAGCTCGGGCTGGCCGTCGTGCTGGTCGTCGTCGTGATCTTTCTGTTTCTGCGCAGCCCGTCGGCGACCCTGATCCCGAGCCTGACCGTGCCGCTGTCGCTGGTCGGGACCCTGGCCTTCATGTACCTCGCCGGGTTCAGCCTCAACAATCTGTCGCTGATGGCGCTGACCATCGCCACCGGCTTTGTCGTCGATGACGCGATCGTCATGATCGAAAACATATCGCGCTATATCGAGGCCGGCGACCCGCCGCTCGAAGCGGCGCTGAAGGGTTCGGCGCAGATCGGTTTTACGATCATCTCGCTGACGGTTTCGCTGATCGCGGTGCTGATCCCGCTGTTGTTCATGCCCGATGTGGTCGGCCGGCTGTTCCGCGAATTCGCCATCACCCTTGCCGTCACCATCGTCATCTCCGCGGTGGTGGCGCTGACCCTGGTGCCGATGATGTGCGCCCGGATCCTGCGCCATCAGCAGCCGTCGCAGATGTCTTGGCTGGCGCGCCGCAGCGGGGAATGGTTCGATGCGCTGATCGCCCGCTACGGCCGGGTGTTGAACTGGGTGCTCGACCACCAGCCCCTGACCCTGCTGGTCGCGGTTGCCACCCTGGCGCTGACCGTGCTGCTCTACATCGTGATCCCCAAGGGCTTCTTCCCGGTCCAGGATACCGGGCTGATCCAGGGGATTTCGGTGGCCTCGCCATCGGTCTCGTTCGCCGCCATGTCCGACCGCCAGCAGGCGCTGGCGCGCGCCATTCTCGACGATCCCGACGTTGTCAGCCTGACCTCGTTCATCGGCGTCGACGGCACCAACACGACCCTCGACAGCGGCCGCTTTCTGATCAACCTCAAAGCCCGCGACCAGCGCAGCCTGTCGGCCAGCGACGTGATTCGGCGGCTGGCGACGGAGACCGCAAAGGTCAGCGGAATCCAGCTCTATATGCAGCCGGTGCAGGATCTGACCATCGATTCGACGGTCAGCCGCTCGCAATACCAATTTGCCCTCGAAGACGCCAATCCCAGCGAATTCGCGCTGTGGGTCCCGAAATTGCTGCAACGGCTCGATCAGATCCCGCAGATCGAGGGCGTCACCAGCTCCTATTCGGAAAATGGCCTTTCGGCTTACGTGAATATCGACCGCGCCACCGCCGCGCGCTTTGGCATCACCCCGGCCACCGTCGACAACGCGCTCTACGATTCGTTCGGGCAGCGCATCGTCTCGACGATCTTTACCCAGTCGAACCAGTACCGGGTGATCCTCGAGGCCGATCCCGTTGCAGCAGCAATCGCTGGACTCGCTGGGCTCGATCTACCTGCCATCCTCGACCGCGGCCAACGGCCAGGTGCCGCTGTCGGCGATCGCCCAGATCGAGCAGCAGACCGCACCGCTCGAAATCGATCATCTCGGCCAGTTCCCGTCGACGATGGTGTCGTTCAACCTGGCGCCGGGCGCCTCGCTCGGCGCGGCGGTCGACGCCATCCAGCAGGCCGAACGGGAAATCGGGCTGCCGGCCAGCATGATCACCCTGTTCCAGGGCGCGGCGCTGGCGTTTCAGGCGGCGCTCGGCAACGAGCTGATCCTGATCCTGGCGGCGATCGTCACCGTCTATATCGTGCTGGGAGTGCTCTACGAGAGCTTCATCCACCCGATCACGATCCTCTCGACCCTGCCTTCGGCCGGGGTCGGCGCCTTGCTGGCGCTGATGATCGACGGCAGCGATCTCTCGGTGATCGCGATCATCGGCATCGTGCTGTTGATCGGGATCGTCAAAAAGAACGCGATCATGATGGTCGACTTTGCCCTCGACGCCGAGCGGCATGAAGGCAAGTCGCCGCGCGAGGCGATCTATCAGGCCTGCCTGCTGCGCTTTCGCCCGATCCTGATGACGACGCTGGCGGCGCTGTTTGCGGCATTGCCGCTGATGCTCGGCACCGGGGTGGGCTCCGAACTGCGCCATCCGCTGGGGGTGACGATCGTCGGCGGGCTGATCGTCAGCCAGATGCTGACCCTGTTTACGACGCCGGTCATCTATCTGGGCTTCGAGCGGCTGGGGAGTCTCCTGCGGCGCAGCCCGGAGGGCGGGGCGGCGCAGCCGGGTGCCGCCGAGTGAACCCGTCGGCGCCGTTCATCCGGCGGCCGGTGGCGACCACCTTGCTGACCATCGGCATCGCTCTGGCCGGGTTTTTTGCTTATCTGAGATTGCCGGTGGCGCCGCTGCCGCAGGTTGATTTCCCGACCATCTCGGTGCAGGCGACGATGCCCGGCGCCAGCCCCGAGACGATGGCGACGACGGTGGCGACGCCGCTCGAACGCCATCTCGGGGTGATCGCCGATGTCAGCCGAGATGACCTCGTCGAGCACGGTCGGCTCGACCCGCATCGTGCTCCAGTTCGACCTCAGCCGAAACATCGACGGCGCCGCCCGCGATGTCGAAGCGGCGATCAATGCGGCGCGCGCCGACCTGCCGACCAGCCTGCGGCAGAACCCGACCTACCGCAAGGTCAACCCGGCCGACGCGCCGATCGCGATCCTGGCGATGACCTCCGACACCCTGACCCGCGGGCAGATCTACGACGCGGCCTCGACGGTCATGCAGCAGGCATTGTCGCAGATCGCCGGCATCGGCCAGGTGGTGATCGGCGGCAGTTCGCTGCCGGCGGTGCGGGTCGAACTCAACCCGCCGGCATTGTTCAAATACGGCATCGGGCTCGAAGATGTGCGGGCGGCGCTGGCCTCGGCCAACGCGCACAGCCCCAAGGGCGCGCTCGAAAACGGCGGTCGCCGCTATCAGATCTATACCAACGACCAGGCCAATCACGCCGCCGACTATCGCCCGCTGATCGTCGCCTACCGCAACGGCGCCGCGGTGCATCTGACCGATGTCGCCGAGGTCGACGATTCGGTCGAGAATCTGCGCAATCAGGGGCTCGCCAACGGCAAGCCGGCGGTTCTGGTGATCCTCTACCGCCAGCCCGGCGCCAACATCATCGAGCACCGTCGACCGGGTCAATGCGATCCTGCCGCAGCTCAGGGCGTCGATCCCGAGCGCGATCAATGTCGAACTGACGATGGACCGGACGACGACGATCCGCGCCTCGCTGCACGATGTCGAGCGCGCCCTGCTGATCGCGATCGGCCTCGTCATCCTCGTGGTGTTTCTGTTCCTGCGCAACGCTGCGCGCCACCCTGATCCCGAGCGTGGCGGTGCCGGTTTCGCTGATCGGCACCTTCGGGGCGATGTACCTGCTCGGCTACAGCCTCGACAATCTGTCGCTGATGGCGCTGACGGTATCGACCGGGTTCGTCGTCGACGACGCGATCGTCGTCCTCGAAAACGTCACCCGGCATATCGAGGCCGGCATGACCCGGCATGGAGGCGGCGGTGCAGGGCGCCGCGCGAGGTCGGCTTCACCGTCCTGTCGATGAGCCTGTCGCTGATCGCGGTTTTCGCCCCGATCCTGTTGATGGGCGGCATCGTCGGCCGGCTGTTCCGCGAATTCGCCATGACCTTGTCGGTGGCGATCCTGATCTCGCTCGTCATCTCGCTGACGACGACGCCGATGATGTGCGCCTATCTGCTCGACGCCCGCCACGATAAGCCGAAAGGGCGGCTCTACCGCATCGGCGAGCGCGTGTTTGACGCGGTGCTGAGCGTCTATGACCGCTCGCTGCGCCGGGCATTGCAATCGCCGGCGCTGGTCATGCTGAGCCTGGCGGCCACGGTGGGCCTCGCCGTCTATCTGTTCATCATCATTCCAAAGGGCTTTTTTCCGCAGCAGGATACCGGGCGGATGATCGGCGGCATCCAGGCCGACCAGAGCATCTCGTTCCAGCTGATGGAACAAAAGCTCACCCAGTTCGTCGACATCATCCGCAAGGATCCCGCGGTCCAGAACATCGTCGGCTTCACCGGCGGCGGCCAGACCAATTCCGGTTTCGTCTTTGTCGTGCTGAAGCCGCTATCCGAGCGCAAAGTCTCGGTCGTTCAGGTGATCGGCCGGCTGCGCGGCAAGCTCAACCAGGTGGCCGGGGCGAGGCTGTTTCTGCAGGCGGTGCAGGATATCTCGGTCGGCGGCCGCCAGAGCAATGCGCAGTACCAGTATTCGCTGCAGGGCGACGACGCCAAACAGATCTTCGATTGGGCGCCCAAGGTCGAGGCGGCGCTGCAAAAGCTGCCCGGTCTGACCGAGGTCAATCTCGATCAGCAGCAAAAGGGGCTGGAGAGCGATCTGGTGATCGATCGCGCCACCGCGGCCCGCTTCGGGCTCAATGTCAGCGAAATCGACAACACGCTGTACGACGCGTTCGGGCAGCGCCAGGTTTCAGTGATCTACGCCGCGCGAAACCAGTATCACGTGGTGATGGAAGCGGCCCCGCGGTTCTGGCAGAACCCGCAAACGCTCAAGGACATCTACATCAGCACCAGCGGCGGCACGGTCGGCGGCACCCAGTCGACCAACGCTCTCGCCGGCACGGTCGCGGCCAGAACGCCGGCCGCCAGCGGCAGCGCCGCCACCACTGCGGCGGCCCAGATCGCCGGCGACACCGCGCGCAACCAGGCCAACAATTCGCTCGCCAATACCGGCCACGGCGCCACCTCGACCGGGGCTGCGGTCAGCACCGCGGCCGAGACCATGGTGCCGCTCTCCGCCATCGCCAAATTCGCCCCGGGCAACACCCCGCTGGCGGTCAATCACCAGGGGCTGTTCGTCGCCGCGACGATCTCGTTCAACCTGGCGCCGGGCGTGTCGCTGAGCCAGGCGCCAGCAGCAGATCGACAGCGCGGTCAGCAATCTCGACATGCCGGCGACGATGCGTGGCAGCTTTCAGGGCACCGCCCAGGTGTTCCAGCAATCGCTGGCGACCGAGCCGGTGCTGATCGCCGCGGCGCTTGCTCGCCGTCTATATCGTGCTGGGGGTGCTCTACGAGAGCTATGTCCACCCGATGACGATCCTCTCGACGCTGCCCTCGGCCGGGGTCGGCGCCGTGCTGGCGCTGATCGTCACCAATACCGAGTTCAGCATCATCGCGCTGATCGGCGTGATCCTGCTGATCGGCATCGTCAAGAAGAACGCGATCATGATGATCGATTTCGCCCTCGATGCCGAACGCCGGCTGGGCTTGAGCTCGCGCGAGGCGATCTATCAGGCGTGCCTGATGCGGTTCCGGCCGATCATGATGACCACCTTGGCGGCGATGCTGGGCGCGGTGCCGCTGGCCGTCGGCTTTGGCGAGGGCGCCGAATTGCGCCGGCCGCTGGGCATCTCGATCGTCGGCGGGCTGATGGTCAGCCAGGTGCTGACCCTGTACACGACGCCGGTCATCTATCTCTATCTCGACCGTTTCCGCCTGTGGGCGCAACGGCGTTGGCGAACCGGCGCGCCGCGCCTCGCCGCCGGACAGGTTGCCGAACCCGGCGAATGAAACCCGCTCTACTGAAGGGCGCCGTCGCCGTCGCCGCTGTTCTCTCGGCGTGCACGGTCGGGCCGGACTACCGGCGCCCCGCCGCGCTGGTGCCGGCGCAATACAAGGAGGCGAAGGCGCCGCCGGGCTGGAAGGTCGGCCAGCCGGCCGACGCGCTCGCTCGCGGCGACTGGTGGGCGATCTACGACGATCCGGTGCTCGACGGCCTGGAGCAGCGGATCGACATCTCGAACCAGAACCTCAAAGCTGCCCAAGCGGCATTTCGCGAGGCCCAATTTATCGTCGCCGAGGCCCGCGCCGGGTTTTTCCCGACCGCAACCGTGAGCCTTCAGGGACAGCGGTCGCTCAGCGGCGGCAGCGCCTCGAGCGGCACGGGCTCGTCATCCTTCCTGGTCGCCAGCGGCGGCAGAATTGGGAGCTTTTTCAGCGATTCGGTTGCCGCCAGCTGGACCCCCGATCTCTGGGGCCAGATCCGCCGCACCGTCGAGGCCAATGTCGCTACCGCCCAGGCGAGCGCCGCCGATCTCGCCAACGCGCGGCTCTCGGCCCAGGGGACGTTGGCCGGCGACTATCTGCAATTGCGCGTCGCCGACGAGCTGAAACGGCTGCTCGACGACTCGGCCACGGCGTTCGCCGAATCCTTGCGCATCACCCGCAACCAGTATGCCGCCGGCACCGCCGCCCAATCGGATGTGTCGCAGGCCGAAGCCCAGCTGCAGAGCACCCAGGCCCAGGCGATCGCGGTCGGGGTGATGCGGGCGCAGCTCGAACACGCGATCGCGGTGCTGATCGGCGTGCCGCCGGCCGAGCTGACGATCGCGCCGACCGATTTTGTCGATGCGGTGCCGGTAATTCCGGCCGGGCTGCCCTCGGCGCTGCTCGAGCGCCGGCCCGACATCGCCGCCGCCGAACGGACGATGAAAGCGGCCAATGCCGCGATCGGGATCGAAGTCGCCGCGTTTTATCCGACGATTACCTTGTCGGGCGATGTCGGCACAACGGCCGCAACATTGGACAAGCTCCTGAGCAAAACGGGCGAATTCTGGTCATACGGCGCCAATCTGATCGACACCGTATTCGACGCCGGGCTGCGCAACGCCCGGGTGCAGGCGGCGGTCGCAGTCTTCGATCAGGACCTCGCCAGTTACCGACAGACCGTGCTGACCGCGTTTCAGCAGGTCGAGGATCAGCTCGCCGCACTGCGGATCGAGGCCGAGCAGGCCAAAGCCCAGGACGCGGCCGTCGCCGCCGCTCGCGAAGCCCAGCGCATCATCAACAATCAATACCTGGCCGGCACCGTCGCTTATACCAGCGTCATCGTCGCCGAGCAGACCGCGCTCGCCAATGCCGAAACCGCGCTGACCATCCGCCAGAACCGCCTGACCGCGAGCGCCAGCCTGATCCAGGCTTTGGGCGGCGGCTGGAACGCCGCGCAGCTGCCGAACCGCGGATATATCGAGGACGCCGCGCCGCTCGAACTTCAACCCGCTGCCGCCGATCCTGCCGACCCAGGGGCGCTGAACCGCAACCGCGGCGGCGGGACGGCTATCGGGCGCCGGCGCGATCGTCCCGCGGCGGCGACCAGGGGTGCGGCCGCTGATGGATCAGCGTGACGAACTTGGTCCGCTGTTCGGGCGATAATGTCGCCAGGAATGCCAGGGTGGTGGTCGTCATCTCGTGCACGAAACGGCGCCGCGTCTGCGCCGCCTGGTCGAGCGATTGCATGATTCTGGTCTCGTCCGCCTCGGGCTTGGCCACCTCCGACCAGGCATTGGCGATCGACGGCTGCACCGCCTCGTGCATCGATTGCAGGAGTTTGCGCATGGACTGCGAATAATGCTCAAAGGCGGCGCCCTGCTGCGGGTCGAGCCCAAGCTCGCCAGCCATAAAGTGAAGTCGCTGCCCGGAGCTGAGCGGCGGCGGCGGGGCGTGAACGCGGATCCACAGCGCGCCAGCCACAAAGAACAGGTTCAGCGCCAATGACAGCACCAGCACCGCCCGCAGCAGCTGATGTCGGGCGCCCTGTCCGGCGGCCGCCTGAGCAAATGTCACGTCTGCTGGCCTTCGCCGAGATCGCGCAGAAAGCCGGTCGAGGGATCGAGCAATTCGGGTAGAACGCCGCCGCTGCCGACCTGGCTCGGTTGGCCGGGCTGACTGAGTTCGAGCGACGCGCCGCTGCCCATGGCGAAGCCAAACCAGCTGGCGACCACGATCGCCGCGGCAAGGCTGCCCCACCGGGCCAAGCCCTGCAAGACGCGGCGGCGCGCCGGCAATGCGCGAAACCGGAGCACCAGGCCCGGCTCGGAGCTTGGCTCGGCGGCCAGCGCGCTGGCCCGGGCGATGATGCGCTCCAATCCAGCGGCCGCGTCGCCGCCGCCATCGGCGATCGCCCGCGCCGCGGCAACATCACCGGCCGCAGCCGGATCGGCGGCGAGCTGGGCGGCCACCCGATCGCGTTCGTCTTCGTCGAGCAGCCCGTCGGCGAAGCCGGCGAGATCGAGGAAATGCGAGGCCTCGTCCGCCGGGGCGTCACTCGTCCGGCAGCGTCGCCACAAGGCGCGGCCCCTCTCGAATTCTTCCGAGTTCCCGGCTTGTTTGCTGGTTCGGCTCATCGCACCCGTCTCTTCCTCCCAATGTAGGCAGGCTGCGCCGCTAACATCCCCACAACCTTTTGGTTTGGCCGCTCATTCCGCTTCGGCCTTGAAATGGGCGCGCAGCTTGATCATTGCCTTGTGATGGGTGCTGCGAACCGTTTGCGGGTCGACGCCGAGCGCCGCGGCGATCTCGGCAACCTCCATGTCGCGATCATAGAGCATCGCCATGATTTCACGCTGACGCGGCGACAATAGCGCCTCCGGCAGTTTGAGCTTGCGCACCAGTTCGACCGGGGCCACCGCGAGCAACCCTTCCGGCACCGCCTCGATCGGCACGGCGACCGGCCGATGCCGGCGCAATGCGTCGCGCGCGGTGCTGCGGGCGACAATCGTGATCCAGGTGGACAGCCCGGCCCGCGCCGGGTCATAGCTGCGCAGCAGGCGAAAATCATTGCGGCACAGGCGCAGAAAGACCTCCTGGGCCAAGTCCTCGACCTCGCCCGGCTCGCGCGCAACACCGCGCACGGCGGCGGCGACGAGCCCGGCATAGCGGCGCACAAAGGCCTGCCAGGCGCCGTTTTCGCCGCGTACCAGCGCCGCCACCAATTCGTCTTGCGGCAATCCTCCATCCTGCGCCAACCGGCCCTCGCACCCCGCCCGATATCGATACCGCTCAGCTCAGGCGGCGAAAAAATCATTGCCCTTGTCGTCGATAACGATAAAGGCCGGGAAATCGACCACCTCGATGCGCCAGACCGCCTCCATCCCCAGTTCGGGATATTCGAGAAGCTCGACCTTGCGGATGCATTCGAGCCCGAGGCGCGCCGCCGGGCCGCCGATCGAGCCGAGATAAAACCCGCCATGGCGGCGGCAGGCATCGCGCACCTCGGCGCCGCGATTGCCTTTGGCGAGGGTGACAAAGCTGCCGCCGGCCGCCATGAAGGCGTCGACATAGCTGTCCATCCGCCCGGCCGTGGTCGGGCCGAACGAGCCCGAGGCATAGCCCTGCGGCGTCTTGGCCGGGCCGGCGTAATAAACCGGATGGTTCTTCAGATAGTCGGGCAGCCCCTCGCCGCGGTCGAGCCGCTCCTGCAATTTGGCATGGGCGATGTCGCGGGCGACGATCAGCGAACCGGTCAGGCTGAGCCGGGTCTTGATCGGGTATTGCGAGAGGGTGCGGCGGATTTCGTCCATCGGCCGGCTGAGATCGATCGGCACCACCGCGCCGCCCAGCGCCGACTCGTCGATATCGGGCAGGAAGCGCGCCGGGTTGGCCTCGAGCTCTTCGAGGAACACGCCCTCGGCGGTAATCTTGCCGAGGATCTGGCGGTCGGCCGAGCAGGAGACGCCGATGCCGATCGGCAGGCTGGCGCCGTGGCGCGGCAATCGGATCACCCGCACGTCGTGACAGAAATATTTGCCGCCGAACTGCGCGCCGATCCCCAGTCCGCGGGTCAGTTCGAGCACTTCGGCTTCGAACCCGCGGTCGCGATAGGCCTGCCCGTAGCGATTGCCTTCGCCGGGCAAGGAATCGAGATAGCGGCAGCTCGCGAGCTTGACCGTCTTCAGATTCATCTCGGCCGAGGTGCCGCCGATGACGATCGCCAGATGGTAGGGCGGGCAGGCGGCGGTGCCCAGGGTGCGCACCTTCTCGTCGAGAAACTTGATCAGCGATTTCGGGTTCAGCACCGCCTTGGTCTGCTGATAGAGGAAACTCTTATTGGCCGAGCCGCCGCCCTTGGCGATGAACAGGAATTTATAGGCCGCGCCGGGCTCGGCGTAGATGTCGATCTGGGCCGGCAGATTGTCGCCGGTGTTGACCTCTTCGTACATCGACAGCGGCGCCACCTGGCTGTAGCGCAGATTGGTCTCGGTGTAGGTGCGGCGGATGCCGGCCGAGATCGCCGCGGCGTCGTCGCCCTCGGTCCACACCTGCTGGCCCTTCTTGCCCATGACGATCGCGGTGCCGGTGTCCTGGCACATCGGCAGCACGCGGCCGGCGGCGATGTTGGCGTTTTTCAACAGGTCGAAGGCGACGAACTTGTCGTTGGTGGAGGCTTCCGGGTCGTCGAGGATCGCGCGCAACGAGGCGAGATGGCCCGGACGCAGCAGATGGGCGCTGTCGGCAAAGGCCTGCGCCGCGAGCAAGGTCATCGCCTCGGGCATTACCTTGACGATTTCCCGCCCTTCGAAACGGCCAATCGATACATGATCGCCGGTCAGCTTGCGGTACGGCGCGTCATCGGCGCCGAGCGGAAACAGCTCGTGATAGGCAGGGTCGGTCATGGGTCGCTCCGCAATCGAATGTAGGCCGCCGAATTCGGCCGCAGGATCGCCGTTTAGGCGCCTGCGTCAAGCGGGCGCTAGCGTTTGCGGAACCGATCGAGGGTGACGATTTCGGCGGCCGGCCGCTGCGGGGCGGCGGTCTCGGCGGGCGGCAGGGCGGCGGGACGCGCCTGTGTCTGCGTCGCCTCGGCCGGCAATGCCGCCGGCATTTCGAATTGCAGGCCGAATTTGACCGACGGATCGGAGAAGGCGGCGATCGCGGCGAATGGGATGGTCAGCTGCTCCAGCCTGCCGCCAAAACTCAAGGACACCGAAAAGGCTTCGTCGCCGACTTCCAGCCCCCAGAACTGGTGCTGCAGCACGATCGTCATCTCTTCGGGGAATTTCGCCAATAGCTGCGGCGGCAGCACGACACCGGGCGCGGCGGTGCGAAAGCTGACATAGAAGTGATGGTCGCCAGGCAGCCCGTCGCGGGCCGCGCGAGCCAGCGCCTCGCGCGCGACGCCGCGCAGCGCGGTCTCGACCATCTTGTCGTAGTGGAAGAGGTCCTGGGCCATACTCGGCGGCTCGCTGGCATGGGGTGGACGAAGGAGGCGAGTGAGGGGCTTCTGTTGCCCGGTGCCCCTCGAACCGCGAATTGCTCTAGGCTGTTACCCCGTTAAGGGTTAGGCCGCGAGCGCCTCTGTTGCGAAGTTATCGTTCGCAGCTAGGTTGTGACCCGATATCGGTGGTATCATGCCGGGCGACGGATCTTACCTTTACTACGCGCGTCGAGCCTGTTTCGCCCCCTCTGAGTGAGTGGGAGGAGTGGTGGAGGCGCCGGGTACTGCCCCCGGGTCCGCAACGCTTATTCCATAAGCCGTGTATCGCCATAGCCGGTAGACCGGCCAGCCAGATATAGGATGCGGGGCTAGGGAACGCAATCCCGGTGGGCGGGTGTTTGCGACCGAGCGCGCAACTGAGCTTCGCCTGGGCATGACCGAAATTCTTCTCGCCTGCCGCGATTGCGGCCAGATCCATCGTGCCTGCGCCGGCCCGCCGCGTCGCCGCTGGCTGCTGTGCCGACGTTGCGGCGCGCAGCTGTGGCGGCTGTCCTCGGTCAGCCTCGCCAACCCGCTCGCCCTCGCCGTCACCGCCGCAATCCTGCTGCTGCTCGCCAACACCTTTCCATTGTTCGATGTCAGCCTGGCCGGCGACCGCCGCAGCGGGCTGATCGCCAGCGGCGCGGTGGCGCTGGCCCGGTTCGGCGGCGGGATCTCGGCCGTCGGGGCGCTGGTGGCGATGATCTCGGTCGTCGTCCCGGCGCTGACCCTGGCCTTCGTCATTATTGTCCTGCGCCGGCTCGCCTCGACCGACGGCAACGGCGCGATGGCGCAGCCCGGGCTCGCCGCGATGTGGCGCCTGGTCCGCCATCTGCGCCCGTGGAGCATGCTCGATGTCTATCTGCTCGGCGCCGTGGTCGCCTATAGCCGGCTCGGCCAATTGGCCCGCGTCGCGATCGGCATCGGCGGATATGCGCTCGCCGCCCTGGTTCTGGTGCAGGTCGTGATCGAGCAATTGCTCGGCCGCGAGCGCGTCTGGAGCGCCATCGACGATCGGGAAAAGCATGCGCCGGCGCCGGGGGAACCCTGGGTGTTATGCCTCGAATGCGACCTCGTCGTCGCGGTTCGTGCCGCCGATGGCGCCGAACGCCGGCGCTGCCCGCGCTGCGGCGCAGGCCTGATGCCGCGCCGGCCCGGCAGTCTCGCCGCCACCGCCGCCTTCGCCATCGCCGGCTATATCCTCTATCTGCCGGCAAATCTGTTCCCGGTGCTGACGATCACCCGCTTTGGCCGCACCGACACCTACACGATCCTGGGCGGGGTGCGCGATCTGGCGCAGGCCGGATTGTGGCCGCTGGCAATTCTTGTCCTGGTTGCCTCGATCGTCATTCCGGGGGTGAAGCTCGCCGGCCTCACCTGGTTTCTGGTCGCGATCCGGTTGCGTTCGCCGCGGTGGCTGCGCCAGCGCACCACGCTCTATCGCTTTATCGATTTCGTCGGCCGCTGGTCGAATATCGACGTCTTTATGGTGTCGATCGTGACCGCGCTGGTCCAGTTCGGGACGCTGACGGCGATCGAGCCGGGACCCGGGATCGCGAGTTTTGCCGCCGTCGTGGTGCTGACGATGATCGCGGTCAGCGCCTTCGACCCGCGGCTTGATGTGGGACGCGGCAGCGCCGGGGAGGCGGGGTTGAGCGGCTCGGACCCGTCGGGCCCGGTCCCCGACGCGCCGCCCGCGCCCGAGCCCAGCCGATGGGCCGGCCTGCCCTGGGTGTGGGCGGTTCCGGTGGTGGCGCTGGTGATCGCCGGCTGGCTCGGCTTTCGCGCGCTGATCGAACGCGGGCCGACGATCACGATCAGCTTCGAGACAGCGGACGGGATCGAGGCGGGCCGCACCACGATCCGCTACAAGGATGTCGAACTGGGCACGGTCAGCAAAATCGGCCTCAGCCCAAATCGCTCGCACGCGCTGGTCACGGCGACGATGACCCGCGCCGCCGAACCATTGCTGCGCACCGACAGCACATTCTGGATCGTCAAGCCGCGCGTCGGGCTCAGCGGCATCTCCGGGCTGACCACGGTTCTCTCCGGCCCCTATATCGGCATGCTGCCGGGCAAGGGCGCCGCCGGCGCCTACGCCTTTCACGGTCTGGAAACCCCGCCGCCCAAGGAAGGGCTGGTCGAAGGCCAGACCTATTCCCTGGTCGCCAAAAGGCTTTCCGAGATCAGCGATCAGGCCCCGGTCTATTACCATGGCGTCCAGGTCGGCGAGATCACCGGCCACCTTCTGTCCGACCGCGACGGCACCGTCGCCGTGCACATCTTCATCTACGCGCCGCACCAGGCATTGATCCATCCCGACAGCCGGTTCTGGGTCGCCTCGGGGCTGGACGTGTCGATCGGCGCCGAGGGGGTAAAGCTCGCCACCGCTCCGTTGCTGAGCATTCTCTCCGGCGGGATCGTGTTCGACACCCCGGATGAATCGCTCGATCGGCCGCCGAGCCCGGCCAATTCGCGGTTCTGGCTCTATGCCGACGAAAAGGCCGCCGACGAAGCCGCCGAGCCGGTCCACGTCTCCTACCGCCTGCACTTTCCGGATGCGGTGAGCGGCGTCGCGGTCGGCACCCCGGTCGAGCTGCGCGGCCTGCCGATCGGGCAGGTCACCGCGGTGCGGCTCGAATACGACCCGGCGGCCGACGCCATCCTGGAACCGGTGACGATCGAGGTGGCGCCGCACCGGATCAAGCTGGGCGGCCGACGCCTCGACGAGACCGGACAGGACCCGATCGCCGCGACCAATCAAATGTTTGCCCAACTGGTCGCCAAGGGTCTGCGCGCCCAGCTGGTCAGCGCCAATCTGCTGACCGGCCAGCGGGCGATCGAATTCGACTTTGACGACGATGCGGCGCCGGCGCCGGTGGTATGGGCCAAGCCTTATCCCGAGCTGCCGACGGTCGAGGGCAGCGGCATCGGGCAGATCACCCGTTCGGCGAGCAAGCTGATGAACAAGCTTGCCGCATTGCCGCTGGACCAGCTGGTCGGGCAGATCCGCGCCATGCTCGGCCATGCCGACAGCCTCGTCGCCAGCCCCGAGGTCAAGCGCTCGCTGCACAATCTCGACCTGAGCCTGGCCAACACCGCGCGTCTGACCCGCGTCGCCGATGCGCGGGTCGGGCCGCTGCTCGAGCGCCTCGACGGCGCCGCCAGCCAGCTGCGCGCGACCTTGACGATTCTCGGCAACGACCCGGCGGCAAGCAACGATCTGGCCCGGACCATGGCCGAGCTGAAGGACGCCGCGCGCTCGATCCGGGTCCTGGCCGACACCCTCGAACGCCACCCGGAGGCGCTGCTCCGCGGCAAGCCCGACGAGGCCTCGCGATGAGGATGCCCGTGGTGCTGGCGCTGCTGGCCGGCCTGCTGGCGGCGTGCAGCTCGCCGCCCAACCACTATTTCGTGCTGAGCGGCCAGCCGGAGGCGGCGAACCCCGCCGGCCCGGTAGCGAACACCGTCGCGCTCGGCGAGATCAAATTGCCCGGGGCGCTCGACCGGCCGCAGATCGCCCGGCGGCTGGGACCGAACCAGCTCGAATTCGCCGAATACGACCGCTGGGCCGGCCCGCTCGACCAGATGATCCGGCGGGTGCTGTCGACCGATCTGCGCGCCCGGCTGCCCGCCGGGATCGCCCTGATCGACAATGATTCGGCGGCTTCGGCGGATGTGACGGTGGCGATCGACATCGCCCGCTTCGACGCCGACAAGGCGGGGCGGGTGACGCTCGAGGCGGGCTGGGAGAAACTGGACAAGAACGGCAGGGTGTTCGGCGCCCCGAGCGCGGCGAAAATCGTCGAGCCCGGCGCCGGCGCCGACACCGCCGCGGTCGCGGCCACGATGAGCCGCGCCGTCGCCGGCCTGGCGGACCGGATCGCCCCCGGCCTCGGCGGCGCATCGCTGACAGCGATCCGTTGATGATGAGGCAGCTCGCCGCCTAATCTCTGCGTCCGAGCAGGGAGGCCAGGATGCGGCTGAGCCAGGAGCAGCAGTCGGAGATCGCGGCGCAGCGGGGCGAGGAGCGGGCGACACGGCGAGCGACCGCGCCGGCGCTCGAAGAGATCCTGTACCAGCCGCTGCCGGTGCTCGATCACGGCTTTGTCCGGGTGGTCGACTATATGGGCGACGATGCGGCGATCGTGCAGGCGGCGCGCGTTTCCTATGGCCGCGGCACCCGGCGGGTCAGCGAGGACCAGGGTCTGATCAACTATCTGATGCGCCACCGCCACACCACCCCGTTCGAGATGTGCGAGATCAAATACCACGTCAAACTGCCGATCTTCGTCGCCCGGCAGTGGATCCGCCACCGCACCGCCAACGTCAACGAATACTCGGCGCGCTATTCGATCCTCGACAACGAGTTTTACCTCCCGGCGGCCGAGCATTTGGCCGATCAGGCGACCACGAACCGTCAGGGACGCGGGGCGGCGCTCGAAGGGGCGGCGGCGCGGGGCGTGCTCGACCTGCTGCGCGCCGATGCCGAGCGCGCCTATGCCGGCTATGCCGAACTGCTGAACGAAGACGCCTCCGGCGCACCGATCGATCCGGCGCGGCCGGGGCTCGCCCGCGAACTCGCCCGCATCAATTTGACGCTCGGCTTCTATACCCAATGGTACTGGAAGACCGATCTGCATAATTTGATGAATTTCCTGTCGTTACGTGCCGATCCGCATGCGCAATATGAGATCCGCGCTTATGCCGAGACGATGCTCGACACCCTAAAGCGCTGGGTGCCAATGACTTACGACGCCTTTGTCGAGTATCGGATGAACGCGGCATCGATCTCGGCCACCGGCCTGGCGGTGATCCGCCGGATGCTCGCCGGCGAAACGGTCACGCCCGCCGCAAGCGGCCTCTCCGCCCGCGAATGGCGCGAACTGATGGCGCTGCTGGGCCGGACGGGCTGAGGCCGGCGGGGTGAGGCGGGCGGGCTGAGGCGGGGCGGCGATATCGCCAGCCTTCGTCATCGCGAATTCGGCGGGATATGAGCCGGCGCCGCTCGCGGTTATGCTGTCGGATGCAGAGCCGCGGCAGCCGGGCAGGGGCCCGGCGGATCGGCGCGGCGCCGCTCTCGGCTCGAAGCTGCCGGTCCGGCCACTTTCATCCTCAAGCGGAGGGAAGCATGCTCACCATTCTCGATCTCAACGCCGAGTTCGCCAAATTGCGGATGTTGCGCGGCCGTACCCCGGAAACCCCCGCCGCCGATCGCGAGGGCGCCTTCGCGCGGTTGGCGCCCTATCGCGACAGCGCCATCAACGTCGCCAAATTTTCCGGCGAAGGGCCGTGGGAGCGTCACCCGAATGGTGACGAAATCGTCCAAATCGTCGACGGCGCCACGACTTTTCACCTGATGACCGAGGACGGGCCGCAATCCTATGCGCTAAAGGCGGGGATGGTGGTGATCGTGCCGCAGGGGGCGTGGCATCGTTTCGAGGCGCCGGACGGGGTCAGCCTGATGACCGCCACCCCGCAGCCGACCGAGCACCTGACCTTCGCCATCGACGACCCGCGAACCCTCGAATGACCGCGCGGGGCCTGACCGGGGATATGGCCGGAGCCTTTGCCGGCGACGGTAAAATCGCCAAATTCGCGGCGTAAGAGGGTGGTCTCGGCGAGGACTGCGAGAATGTCGTTGTTGAGGAGGAGATCAGATTTGACAGGATGCGGGCAACGGGACGCCAGACGGGGCATGGCTCGATATGGCGACGATGCCAAATCGGGCGGATTTGACGCCGCGGCGCAATTCCCGGTTCGACGGAAATAATTCCCGTTTAGGCCGCCGGAATTTCCCGTTAGACGCCACGGGAATTTCTCTCGCAAACCATTGATATGAAGCGATATTTCGACGGTCAAATCAAGCTGCCAGGGCGAAATTCCCGGTTATTTCCCGTCGAACCGGGAATTTGGTCGAACTCGACCGGCGACACAGGTGACCGGGCCGGCAGCGACAAGGCGCCCGGACAGGAGCTTGACCGTTCTCCGTTCACAGCCACTTTTGCAACATGCAAGTGCAGCTGACGCCCGAGGAAGAGGCAAGGCTAGCCGAGCTCGCCGCCCGCGACGGCCGTACCACAGGCGATCTCGTGCAGGAGGCGGTCAAGCGGTACATCGAGGACGATGCCAAATTCATCGCAGGGGTTATGGAGGGCTTGGCGTCGCTCGATCGGGGCGAATTCATTAGCCACGAAGAAGTTGGAAAGCGGATCGACCGGCTCCTTTCCGGCTGATGCTGATCCGCTGGTCGCCGGAAGCGGCGGACGATCTGGAGCGGATCGCCGATCGGATCAAGCAAGACAATCCCGCAGCAGCGCGTCGAGCGGCGGAGGTGATTTATCGTCGCTGCTCGGATTTGGAGCTCTTTCCCAATCGCGGTCGCATAAGACGGATCGCCGGCACCCGCGAACTCGTGCTCGCCCCGCTACCCTACATCATCGTGTACCGGGTCAACCCTGTCGCCACCGAAATCGTGCGCATATTTCACAGCGCGCGGAATTGGCCTTGAGCCATCTTATTCGATGACGATGCGGGGTGGGGCGCGGCCTACGGCGTCGGCGCCGGCGATTTTCTCCCAGATGCGCGCGGCGATGGCGCGGAAGACGAGACGAGTGCGGGTTGTCGGGGTCGGAGACGGTGATCGGCCGGCCGTCATCCGAGGTCTCGCGAATCTGCAGGTCGAGCGGCACCTCGCCGAGAAACTCGGTGTTGAGCCTCTCGGCTTCGATCCGGGCGCCGCCATGGCTGAAGATCTCGCTGCGGCCGCCGCAATGCGGGCACAGGAAATAGCTCATATTCTCGATGATCCCGAGCACCGGCACCTCGACCTGGCGGAACATGTTGAGCCCCTTGCGCGCGTCGAGCAGGGCGATGTCCTGCGGGGTCGAGACGATGACCGCGCCGGCGAGCGGCACCTGCTGGGCCATGGTCAGCTGCGCGTCGCCAGTGCCGGGCGGCATGTCGACGACCATGATGTCGAGATCGCCCCAATTGACCTCGCGCAGCATCTGCTGCAACGCGCTCATCACCATCGGCCCGCGCCAGATCATCGGCTTGTCTTCGGGCACCAGGAACCCCATCGACATGCAGCGCAGCCCATAATTTTCCATCGGCGTCAGCCGCTTGCCGTCGGGCGAGGACGGCCGTCCGGAGATCCCCAGCATGCGCGGCATCGAGGGGCCGTAGATATCGGCGTCGAGCACGCCGACGCGCAGCCCGTTGGCCTTCAGCGCCAGCGCCAGATTGGCGGCGACCGTCGACTTGCCGACCCCGCCCTTGCCCGAGGCGACGGCGATGATGGCGCCGACCCCGGGGACCGCGCCGCGCTGCATCCGGTTGGCGGCGTGCGGGGCGGGTCGGCCGGGCGAGGCGGCGGCCGCTGGGGTGCGCTGCGCCCGCGCGGCGACGCCTGGGCGGTCAGCACCGCGGTGACCGAAAGCAC
The DNA here is from genome assembly GCA_963775875.1 of uncultured Alphaproteobacteria bacterium. Taxonomy (GTDB): domain Bacteria; phylum Pseudomonadota; class Alphaproteobacteria; order ATCC43930; family CGMCC-115725; genus AP-15. The sequence continues at coordinate 261,833 of CAVZKP010000015.1, read as the reverse complement.
GTCGGGCAGCGCCTCGACCGCCTTTTCGGCGGCTTTGCGCAACGGTTCCAGCCGCGGCCCGCGCTCGGGCTCGACCTCGATCGAAAAGGCGACATTGCCGTCGCGGATCGCCATCCCCGAGACCATGCCGAGCGAGACGATGTCGCCGCCGCGCTCCGGGTCGGGGATCTTCGACAGGGCATCGAGGATCTGTTTTTCGGTGATTGCGGCCATCTCGCTCCCAAGCCCGCGCCGGGCAGAATATGGATAGTTCGATCGTCGGATGGGCGTCCGCGCATCGGCTGAGTATGGTAGGCGGCACAACCGTCCGAAGGAACCGTCGATGCGAGGATCAGCCGATCCTGCGCCACCGATCGGCGAACGCAGCCGGCTAAAGCGGATTTGGGGCCGCCGGCTCTGCTTGACAACACCCGCACCCGCCCTCTATCGGGTCGCGGGTCTCGTGCGCCGCGCTCTCGGAGACCGCAGCCAAGCCGAGCTCGGGCCGACGCAACGGCGCGGAAAGGTTCACGGCCGATGTTCTGGCTAAGTCAGGGGGGCGGTCCCTGGGGTGGCGGCCCACGCGGCGGCGGCCCTTGGGGCGGCGGTCCCCGCAACAATGGCGGCGGCCCCGGCCCGCGCCGTGGGCCCTATCCTCCCGATTTCGAGGAATTGCTGCGGCGCGGCCAAGATCGGTTCCGCCGCCTGCTGCCGGGCGGGTTCGGCACCGGGGCCGGGGTCGCGATCGTCGTCGTCGCCATCCTGGTGATCTGGCTGGCGAGCGGCTTCTATCGGGTATTGCCCGACGAGGTCGGGATCGTGCTGCGCTTTGGCGCCTACAACCGCACTACCCAGCCCGGGCTGAACTACCATCTGCCGAGCCCGATCGAATCGGTGCTGACGCCGAGCGTCACCCGGGTCAACCGCACCGAGATCGGCTATCGCTCCGGCGAGACCGAGGCCGGCCGCGAGGCGGCGGCGCGCCAGGTGCCCGAAGAGGCGCTGATGCTGACTGGCGACGAGAATATCGTCGACATCAACTTTACCGTCTTTTGGGTGATCAAGGACGCGAAGGCGTACCTGTTCAACATCCGCGACCCGGAGCTGACGGTCAAATCGGCATCCGAGAGCGCGATGCGCGAAGTGGTCGGCGAGACCCCGATCGCTCAGGCGCTGGCCGAAGGGCGGGCCAAGATCGAGGCCTCGACGCAAACCCTGCTGCAATCGATTCTCGACAGCTATGGCTCCGGGATCGAGATCACCCAGCTGCAGCTGCAGCGGGTCGACCCGCCGGCGGAGGTCATCGACGCCTTTCGCGACGTTCAGGCGGCGCTCGCCGACCGCGCCCGGCTGCGCAACGAGGCCGAGACCTACCGCAACGGCATCATCCCCGGGGCGCGCGGCGATGCGGTGCAAATCGAGCAGCAGGCCGAAGCCTACCGCCTGGCGACCGTGGCCCGCGCCCAAGGCGACGCGGCGCGTTTTCTGTCGGTCTACCATGCGTTCAAGGTGGCGCAGGACGTGACCCTCGAGCGCCTCTACCTCGAGACCATGGAGGAGGTGCTGAAGAACAGCAACAAGGTGATCATCGACAAATCCGCGCAAGGCGGGAACGGGGTGCTGCCCTACCTGCCGCTGCCCGCCCTCGGCAGCGGCGGCATCAAACCCGGTGCGCCACTGCCGGGCAATTCCCCCGGCGCGGCGATGCCGGGCGGCGGCGGGGCGCAGTCTCAACCCTCGGACGCCACGACCTCGACCCCGCAGGCGAGCGGCGGCGGGCAGCAATGAGAAATTATCGGCGATGAGGACCGTACGATGAGCCGGCGCGTTCTCTTTGTCCTCGCCACGGTGCTGGTGGTTGCCGGGATCCTGGCGATGAGCTCGATGTTCATCGTCGATCAGACCGAGCAGGCGCTGGTGCTTCAGTTCGGCCAGCCGCTCCGCGTCATCCGCACGCCCGGTTTGCGGTTCAAGCAGCCGTTCATCCAAAACGTGATCATCTACGACAAACGCCTGCTCGACTTCGAACCGCCGCCCGAGGAGGTCATCGCCTCCGATCAGAAGCGGCTAATCGTCGACACCTACGCGCGCTATCGCATCACCAATCCGCTGTTGTTCTATCAAACCGTCGCCTCCGAACTCACCGCGCGGGCCCGGCTCGGCGCGCTGGTCAGCGGCAGCCTGCGGCAAGTCATCGGCAACGTCACCCTGTCGGCGCTGCTGTCGCCGCAGCGTGCGACAATCATGCGGCAAATCCGCGACGAGGTGGCCGGCCAAGCCAAGCCGTTCGGCATCGATGTCGTCGATGTCCGCATCCGCCGCGCCGATTTGCCGCCGCAAAACAGCGAGGCGATTTTTGCCCGCATGCGCTCGGAGCGCCAGCAGCAGGCGGCGCTATACCGCGGCGAAGGCGCCCAGGCGGCGAAGACGGTTCGCGCCAACGCCGACCGCGAACGGACCGTGATCCTGGCCGACGCACAGCGCGATGCGCAGAAGGTGCGCGGCGACGGCGACGCCAAGGCGATCGAGATTTATGCCCAGGCGTATGATCAGGATAAGAATTTCTTTGCCTTCTACCGGTCGCTGCAGGCCTATCGCGACGCGTTCAATGGCAGCAACACCTCCTTCGTGCTGAACCCGAACAGCAGCTTCTTCCGCTATTTCGAGAACCCGGTTGGGATGCCGGGGCCGACCGCGGCGCCGGCGGCAAAGCTCGGTTCGAAGTGAGCCGAACGCCGCGGCGCGGCCGGTAAACCCGCCCAGGAATGAGCGATCTGGGGACGGCGCTCGCCCTGGTGTTGGTGATCGAAGGGTGCCTCTACGCCCTGTTCCCGGAGGGCATGAAGCGCGCCGCGGCACAAGCCGTCTCGGTCCCGTCGCGGGCGCTGCGGATTGCCGGCCTAGCCGCTGCCTTCGCCGGAGTCGCCCTGGTCTGGCTAATGCGCCGCTGAGCCTGATGCGGTAGCCCCGCCCAGCGCAGCGTTGCCGAGATCGGCCCTTTCTGACATCATCGCGACGGTTTGCGGAGCCTGGGCCATCACTATCCTTCGGAGCGGAACGCGATCCGATGCTGTTTGATCTGGGCTGGTCGGAGATCCTCCTGATCGGAGTTGTGGCGCTCGTCTTCATCGGGCCGAAGGATTTGCCGAAGGCGATGCGCGTTGCCGGCTATTGGGTGCGCAAGGCCCGCACCCTGTCACGCGAATTCCAGAGCAGCATCGATCAGATGATCCGCGAGGCCGAACTCGACGAGATGCGGCAGGATCTCAAAAAAGCCACCGAATTTGACCTCGACAAGGAGTTCCACAACACGATCGATCCGACAGGAAGCCTAAGAGAAAGCCTGAAACCACCTGAACTGTCCAATTTCTCACCAGCGGAAGCATTGCCGCCTCCGGCTGTCGCGGGCGGCGTCGAGACAGCACCTTGCGAGGCAGCGGCCGAGGCCCCGGCGCCGCTTGAGCCCGCATCGGATGGGACGGTGCGGCCTGTCTCCGCCACGCCCGAACTTGGTACGCCCGAACACCTGGATGGCGAAGCTGTGTCGGGAGAACCGGAGCCTGCGGCGAGCGCACCGCGCGACCACGCAGTCCGCGACGTCGTGCCGCCCAGACCCTAGGTGAGCGCGATGCCGGAGGATCGCGACGCCGAGCTTGAAGAGGGCCGGATGCCGCTGCTCGATCACCTGATCGAGTTGCGCAACCGGCTCATGTGGTCGATCGGCGCGATCATGGCCGCATTTCTTGTCTGCTATCAGTTCAAAGTGCGGATCTACGGCTTTCTGGTCCATCCGCTCGCGGTGATCTTTGCCGGCCAGACCGGGCGTCATCTGATCTACACCGGCCTGACCGAAGCTTTCTTCACCTACGTCAAGGTGTCGTTCTGGGCGGCGCTGTGCATTGCCTTTCCGGTCGTGGCCATCCAAATCTGGAAGTTCGTCGCCCCCGGCCTCTACAAGAACGAGAAGCGGGCCTTCTTCCCCTATCTGTTCGCCACGCCAGTGCTGTTCCTGATGGGCGCTTCGCTCGCCTATTTTGTGGTTATCCCATACGCTTGGCGCTTTTTTGTGAGCTTTGAATCGCCGGGGGGTCCCGGTACCCTGCCGATCGTTCTCGACGCGAAGGTCAACGAATACCTGTCGCTGGTAATGACCTTGCTGTTCGCCTTCGGCGTCGCCTTTCAGCTGCCGGTGCTGCTGACCCTGATGGCACGGGTCGGGCTGGTTAGCGCGGCCGGGCTCGCCTCGAAGCGGCGCTACGCAATCGTGGTCATGTTTGTCATCGCAGCGGTGCTGACGCCGCCTGACGTGATCAGCCAAACCAGCCTGGCGATACCCCTTATCGTGCTGTTTGAGGCCTCGATCATCGCCTGTCGCATGGTCGAGAAGGGGCGCGCCAAGCGCGAAGCCGCCGAGGAGGCCGAACTGGCCGGCAAGGGCGATCCAGCGGCCGGCGAGTGACGGTGCGCGGCTGGTGAGCGCGCTGATGCCCGCCCGCTGACGTCCGCCACCAGGATCGGCGGCGGCAATCTTCAGTAGCGGCGCAAGAGGCCGACCAGGCGGCCCTGGACCTCCACCCGATCGGGACCGAAGATCCGGGTTTCATAGGCCTTGTTCGCCGGTTCGAGGGCAATCGAAGCGCCACGGCGCCGCAGCCGCTTCAACGTGACCTCCTCCTTGTCGACCAGAGCGACGACGACGGCGCCGTTTTCCGCGGTGTCACCGCGCTCGATAATTACGGTGTCGCCGTCGAGGATGCCGGCGTCGATCATGCTGTCGCCGGCGACTTCGAGCGCGTAGTGGTCGCCGCCCCGGCCGAGCAGGCTCGCCGGCACGCCGACCGTCGCGCTCTGATCGCGCAGCGCCTCGATCGGGGTACCGGCGGCGATTCGACCGTAGAGCGGCAGATCGACCGCTTCGACATCGGGTGCGACCGGAGCGCCTGGCAACGAAGCCTTGAAGTCGCCGCGGATCACCGTCGGCGAGAACCGGCCGCGGTCGGAGATCGGCCCGGCGGCGCTCTCCTCGGGCAATTTCGTCACCTCCAGCGCCCGCGCCCGGTGCGGCAGGCGGCGAATGAAGCCGCGCTCTTCGAGCCCGCCGACGAGGCGATGAATCCCGGATTTGGATTTGAGGTGCAGAGCGTCCTTCATTTCGTCGAAAGATGGCGAGATGCCGGTCGCGATCAGTCTTTGATTGATGAACAGCAGCAATTCACGCTGCTTTGCGGTCAGCATAAAACCCCCATTTGGGCAGTGTAGAACGAATCCTAAACGCTCAGTTCGTTCTACTTTAGTTCGCACGGCGCGTCAAGTACCGCGGGAGGTTCAAAATTCGGGCGCGGGCCACCAATCAGATCGGCGAGGCGCCGGTCGGGAAGCGGATGATCGGCACGGCGCTGCCGGCCGCGGCGGCGGGGGCGTGCGGCGGCCGCAGGATCAGACAGTCGGCAGCGGAGAGCAGCCGCATCATCGAACTGTCCTGGATTTCGAACGCAAACACCTCCTCGCTGCCGTCGGCGGCGCGGGCGAACCGAGCGCGTAGATAATCCTGCCGCCGGTCGTTCGCCGCCAGAGCCGAGCCGAGCCGCGCGGTAGCGACCGGTTCTGGCGCCGGCGACAGGCCGCTCAGCCGCTCGATCGCGGGCTTGAGGAACAGCAGCGCGCAGATGAACGTCGACACCGGATTGCCGGGCAGGCCGAGCATCGGCGTGCCGTGATAACGCCCGACCATCAGCGGCTTTCCCGGCCGCATCGCGATCTGCCAGAAATCGAGATCGAACCCGTCGGCAGCCAATGCCTCGCGCACCAGATCGTGCTCGCCGACCGAAACCCCGCCGGTCGTGACCAGCAAATCGACGCCGCTGGTCGCGGCGGCGACGCGGCGCAGTGCCTCGGGATCGTCCGGGGCGTTGCCGACCGATATGGCGATCCCGCCGCAGGCGGTCACCAGGGCGGCGAGCGCCAGGCTGTTCGAGCTGACGATCTGGTGCGGTCCGATCGGATCGCCCGGCATGACGATCTCGTCGCCGGTCGACAGGATGCCGATGCGCGGCCGGCGATGGACAAACAGCCACGGCCGGTTCATCGCTGCCAACAGGCCGATGTCGCGCGCGCCGAGCCGCCGGCCGGGACGTACCAGCACGTCCCCGGCGCCAAAATCGAGACCCTTGCGCCGTACATAGCGCCCGAGCGGCGCCGCTTCGAGCACGCGGACCTGATCGCCCAGGCGCTCGGTGTCCTCCTGGATCACGATCGTATCGGTCCCGGCCGGCATCGGCGCTCCGGTAAAGATGCGCGCGGCCTCGCCTGGGCCGACCAGGCCGCCAAACCCGGCGCCGGCCGGAACCTCAGCGACGATGCGCAGTCCGACCGGTATCTGGGTCAGATCATCGCCGCGCACGGCATAGCCATCCATCGCCGAGACCGCAAATGGCGGCTGGGTGCGGCGTGCCGCGACCTCTTCGGCGAGCACCCGGCCGAGCCCGTCGGCGAGCGAAATCTGCTCGGGCGGCAGGGCCTCGACCAGCGCCAGCAAGCGCCCCAGGGCTTCTTCAACCGAAATCACGCCGTCGCCTCCCAGTTTCCTGATTTTCCGCCGGCTTTCTTCAACAAGCGAAGGTCGGTGACGACCATGCCGCGATCAACCGCTTTGCACATGTCGTAGATCGTCAGCGCCGCAACGCCGGCCGCGGTCAGAGCCTCCATTTCGACCCCGGTGCGGCCGCGCAGGCGGCAGGTGGCGGTGATCTCGACGGCGCTGCGCTCGGCGACGCAGGCGAACTCGACCTCGACCGAAGTCAGCGCCAGCAGATGGCACAACGGGATCAGTTCGGCGGTGCGTTTTGCCGCCATGATGCCGGCGAGGCGGGCGACCGCCAGCACATCGCCCTTGGTGACATCACCGGCCCGGATGCGTTCGAGCGTCTGCGGCCGCATCACGACACGGGCCCCGGCGACCGCGACCCGCTCGGTCTCCCCCTTGGCGGAAATGTCAACCATCCGGGCGCGTCCCTGGGCATCGAGATGGGTGAATTCGGGGAGCCGGAGCAGATTTCGCGTGGCCGCCGTGACATCGGCCTGGCGCATCAGGGTTTCGCCGACGAGAAACGCGCGCGCACCAGCCGCGGCCAGGCGGTCGAGATCGTCGGGACCGCGAATGCCGCTTTCGGCGACGACGATGCGGTCGGACGGCACTAACGGTGATAGCTGTTCCGTTATCTTGAGATCGACCGTCAGCGACTTGAGATTGCGGTTGTTGATGCCGATCAACCTCACCCCGAGACGCAATGCCCGGTCGAGTTCAGCGGCGTCGTGCACTTCCGCCAGCACGTCAAGGCCGAGTTCGGCAGCCGCTGCCGCCAGTTCCTCGGCCAACCGGTCGGACAGCGCTGCCAGGATCAGCAGGATGCAATCGGCCCCGATCAGGCGGCTTTCGAGAATTTGATATGGGTCGAGAATGAAATCCTTGCGCAGCACTGGCAGGACGACCGCCTGGCGCGCGGAGCCCAAATCGCGGTCGCTGCCTTGGAAATAAGGGATATCGGTCAGCACCGAAAGACATGAGGCGCCACCCGCCTGATAGGCGAGCGCCAGGATCGCCGGATCGAAATCGGGGCGGATCAGCCCGGCGCTCGGCGAGGCTTTTTTGATCTCCGCGATCAGGCCGTAGCGGCCCCCGGCGAGATGCTGCTCCAGCGCCGCCGCGAACGGGCGCAGCGGCGGCGCCGTGCCGAGATCGGCGAATAGCGCCGCTTCCGACACCGCCGCCTTGGCGCGGGCGATATGGGCGCGCTTTTCGGCGCAAATGCGGTCGAGCACATCGCTCATCGCTTCGTCTCCGCAGTCTCAGCCGGCAGGTTGGTGCGCGCGACGAGCTCGTCGAGCACGCGACGAGCCGCGCCGGAATCGATCGATCGCGCAGCGAGCTCAACGCCAGCGGCGAGATCCCCGGAACGGCCGGCGATCAGCAGGGCGGCTGCACAGTTGAGCAGCACGACATCGCGCAGCGGGCCGCCGGAGCCGGCGAGCAGGTCGCGCATCAGCCGGGCGTTGTGCGCGGGTTCGCCGCCGCGCAGATCTTCGAGCCGCGCAGATGGCAGCCCAACATCCCCGGCGACGATTTCGAAAGTCTCGACCTTGCCGTTATCGAGGGCGGCGACCGTCGTCGGGCCGGCGGTGGTCAGCTCGTCGAGCCCGTCGCCATGAACGACCCAGGCGCGCTCGCCACCGAGGCGGCCTAGCACCTCGGCCATCGGCCGCACCCATTCGGGGGCGAACACGCCAACCAGCTGGCGGCGCGCATGGGCTGGATTCGACAGCGGCCCCAACAGGTTGAAGATTGTCCGGGTCCCGAGCTCGACCCGAGTTGGCGCCACATGGCGGGTGGCGCTGTGATGGCGCGGCGCCATCAGAAAGCCTATGCCGATCTCCCACAGACAGGTCCGCACGATGGACAGATCGGCGTCGATGTTGACGCCGAGCGCGGTCAGCACATCGGCCGAACCGGATTTCGACGACAGCGCCCGATTGCCGTGCTTGGCGACCGGCACGCCACAGCCAGCAACCACCAAGGCGCTCGCGGTCGAGATGTTGAAGCTGCCCGACGAATCGCCGCCGGTGCCGCAGGTGTCGATCGTCCCGCGGGGTGCATCGATTGGAACCGCCTTTGCCCGCATGATCCGCGCCGCGCCGGCGATCTCGTCGACGGTTTCGCCGCGCACCCGCAGCGCCATCAGAAAGGCGCCCATCTGCGACGGCGTGGCGTCACCGCTCATGATGATGTCGAACGCCGCCGCGGCCTCGCCCTCGCTCAGGCTGCGGCCCTGGGCGACCACCGCGAGCAGCGATTTGAGATCGCCGACGGCGGCATTCATGGGGCACTTTCCGCCATCGCCGAGCGGAGAAAATCAAAATTTCGCAACGCCATTCCAAGGCTCACTTCCAACGGCACTCTCTATATCAGCCTGTGTCGCCGGATGGAATGTAGCGTCCCGACCGCCGCCGAATGGGCAGCCGGGCAAGGTTCGGGGCACAGCTGTATCGCAACCCGGGCTCGACATCGGGAGAAAAATCCGGTTATGCCGGGTCCCATGAAGGCGAACCCGGCGATGCACGTCGATATCGGCCCGATCGCGCGCCGGCCCGTCAACTGTGGCCGATACGGCTGAGGGTGGCGGTGCGGGCTCGCCGGATCGTCCGGTTGGCAAAGGCAGGGCAGCGTCGGCTCGGGCGGGTCTGGCGGCGGCTGCGCAGCAGGCATTCCCCGGTCGGGCTGTTGTTTCTGATGGCGCTGGTCGGCGGCGGGTTATTCGTCGCGACGCTCCCGGCTCTTCGCGAAACAGAGGCGCCGAAGACGGAGGCATCGCGGGTGGTCACGGCTCAGGCCGCTCCAACCCCGGCTCGCGCCGCGCCGACGGCCCGACCAGGCGTCGCGTCGGGGAAGACTTCGGCACGGTCTGGTCAGGTGAAGGAGGCGGCACTGCGACTGCCGCCGCCTTTGCCCGCACCGTCGCATGCAGAGCCGGCATGGCTGCGGTTTGCGGTGCCGGCGCCGCCGAGCGGCAATCGGCCGCTGGTCGCCATCGTGCTCGACGATCTCGGCCTCGACCGGGTGCGGACCGCCGAGGCGATCCGGCTACCGGGGCCAGTCACGATGTCGTTCATGACCTACGCCGACGATCTGCCGCAGCAGACCGAGATGGCGCGCCGGGCCGGCCACGAGCTGTTGCTGCACGTGCCGATGGAAGCGGTCGACCGGCATGAGGACCCCGGCCCGCATGCGCTCTATACCTCGCTGTCGCGCGAAGAGATTCTCGACCGGCTGCGCTGGGGACTCGGCCGCTTTGGCGCCTATGTCGGGATCAACAACCATATGGGCAGCAGATTTACTGCCGACGCGGCAGGGATGGCGCCGGTCATCGACGAATTGCGCGCCCGCGGCCTGCTGTTTCTCGATTCGCGCACGACGGCAAAGAGCGCTGGCATTCGCCTTGCGGCGATGGATGGGGTGCCATATGCCGGCCGCGATGTTTTTCTCGACGACGACCTCGCTCCGGCGGCGATCGCCCGCCAGCTGGCGCTGGTCGAGGTGGTGGCCCGCCGCCGCGGCAGCGCCATCGCGATCGGGCATGCGCACGATACGACCCTCGCGGCGCTGCGCGCCTGGCTGCCGAGTTTGGCGGGGAAGGGTCTGGTCCTGGTCCCGGTCAGCACGGTGGTGCGCCACCGTATGGCAGCGGAAGCGGGGGGCGGCCGCTGACTATCGCGATCGACGTTCGCCGCTCGCGCCAACCCTGTGCCGGCCAGCAAGGGGAGAGAGAGAAAGTCACACGCGGACCCGACCCGAGGGGGAGCGCGAGCGATCGGGCGACAATCTGTTGCCGCATCAACGACGCGCTGGTAAGGTGCGCGCATGGTTCGCGTCGCGTATACTGCAGCAGCTTGGCGGTGGCTCGTCTGATACGGGCGGCTGTCGATTGACGTTTTCCGATAAGGCCGCTTCGAAGCTCCGGGCGGCCTTTCGAGTTCTTGAGGCGAACCTCCCCGGATCTCCCGAGGCGACCCGGCGCAGAGGAGGTCCTTATGCAGATCGGCAATTACACCACCAAGGGCGGCATCGGGGTGAGCCGCGAGATCCACGAGGCCCTCTACCAGCCGGCCGACAATGCGCTGGCCGAGGCGCTCGACCATCGCCGCGGCGTCTTGTTTTCGTCGAGCTTCGAATTTCCCGGACGCTATACGCGCTGGGACATGGGGTTTGTCGATCCGCCGCTGTGTTTCACCGCGCGCGGACGTAGCTTTTCGGTCGATGCGCTGAATCCACGGGGCCGGGTGCTGCTGCCGGCGGTCGCCCGGGCTCTTTCCGGGCTGCCGGCGTTAAGTCTCTGGCAGATCGGCGATGACGGCATTCGCGGCGAAATCTCCGAGACCACGGAGCATTTCCCCGAGGAGATGCGCAGCCGGCAGCCCTCGGTCTTCTCGGTGCTGCGCGTGCTGATCGATCTGTTCGGCAGCCCGGAGGATCAGCATCTCGGTCTGTACGGAGCCTTTGGCTACGATCTGGTATTTCAGTTCGAGCCGATGCGGCTGAGGCTGCCGCGCCCGGAAGAGCAGCGTGACCTGGTGCTCTATCTGCCGGACGAGATCCTGGTCGTCGATCATATGCGCCAGATCGCCGCGACGCACCGTTACGAATTCGCGGTAGATGGGGTGTCGACGGTGGGGCTGACGCGGGCGACCCCGGCGGCGCCGTACCGCCTCGACCATATGCCGGCAGCAAGGCCGAACGAAAGCGACCACGGTCCGGGCGAGTACGCCGCCCTGGTCGAGCGCGCCAAGGAGGCTTTCCTTCGCGGCGACCTGTTCGAGGTCGTCGTCGGCCAGCTCTTTGCCGATCGTTGCGCCGACCCGCCGAGCGCCGTCTTCCAACGGCTGCGCCAGGCAAACCCGGCGCCTTACGGCGCGCTGATCAATCTAGGCCAGGGCGAGTTTCTGGTCGCCGCATCGCCCGAGATGTATGTCCGCGTCGAAGGACGGCGGATCGAGACTTGCCCGATCAGCGGCACGATCGCGCGTGGCCGCGATCCGGTCGAGGACGCCGAGCGCATCCGCGAATTGCTGAACTCGACCAAGGATGAGAGCGAGCTGACGATGTGCACCGATGTCGACCGCAACGATAAGTCACGGGTATCGACGCCGGGCAGCGTGCGGGTGATCGGCCGCCGCCAGATAGAGCTTTACTCGCGGCTGATCCACACGGTCGACCACGTCGAGGGCGAGTTGAGCCCCGAATTCGATGCGCTCGACGGGTTTCTAAGCCACGCCTGGGCGGTAACCGTAACCGGCGCGCCCAAACTCTGGGCGATCCGCTTTATCGAGGAGCACGAGCGATCGGCGCGGCGCTGGTATGGCGGCGCCATCGGACGCATCACCTTCGACGGCAACATGAACACCGGGCTGACCCTGCGCACGATCCGGATGCAGGATGGCGTGGCCGAGGTTCGCGCCGGCGCCACTTTGCTCTACGACAGCGATCCGCAGGCCGAGGAGGCCGAGACCCGGCTCAAGGCGTCAGCGATGTTCGGTGCGATCCGCGGCAAGGCGGCGACTGCATCGGAGACCCGGCCCGACGCCGAGGCGGGGACTGGCCGGGGCCTGCGGGTGTTGCTGGTCGACCACGAGGATTCGTTCGTCCACACCTTGGCGAATTACATCCGCACCACCGGCGCCGAGGTGGTGACGATGCGGCCGGAGTTGGCGCGCGAGGAATTGCGGCAGGGCAGGACGCCGGATCTGGTGGTGCTGTCGCCAGGACCGGGTCGGCCGGCCGATTTTTCGATGGCCGAGACACTCGATATATTGATCGGACGATCGGTGCCGGTCTTTGGCGTCTGTCTCGGGCTGCAAGGGATCGTCGAATATTTCGGCGGCGATCTCGATTTGATGGGCGTTCCCTATCATGGCAAGCCGTCACGCGTCCGGGTCTTGGGCGGTCGGCTGCTGCGCGATCTGCCGGGCGAGTTCACCGTTGGCCGCTACCATTCCCTGCATGCGCGGCGCAGCACCCTGCCGGCGGCTTTGTCGGTCACCGCACAGACCTCGGATGGGGTAGTCATGGCGATCGAGCATGTCAATCTACCGATCGCGGCGGTCCAATTTCATCCCGAATCGGTGATGACCTTGCGGGACGAGATCGGCATGCCGATCATCGCCGCAGTGCTGGCGGGCCTCAAGCCGCAACGGCCGGGCTCAAACCGGATCGGATAGCCGATACGTGACCCGGCCCTTGGTCAGAACAATCGGTCGAGGGTTTCGTGGTGGATCTCGACCGGGAAATGAGCGCGTAAGGCGCGGGTGAACTCTTCGGCGAGATCGGCTTGCATGCCAGCGTCGATTTCGTGCGACAGTACCGCGGTCGCCGTCTTTGCAGCCGTTGAAGGCTGCTGCACCGCGCTCAGCTGAGCGACGTAGGAGCCGGCCGCATCGGCGGCGGTGACGACCGTGCCGGGCTTGACCGCAAAGAGCTTGGCGACCAACACCGGCGGCACCCCGTCGGTGCCTTGGCTTCGCCGCAGCAGCGGCGGCGAGGTTGTCGCTTTCAGCCCTTTGGCGGCGGCGACGGCCGAGAGTTTTGTGCCCGGCTCGACTGCGGCAGCCAGCGCTTCGGCTTCCTTGGCGACCAGATCTCGCCGTTGTTGCGCCTGCCAGCCGGCTATCGCTTGGTCCTTGACCTCGGCTAGCGGCCGGACCGCCGGCGGCACGATCTTGCTCATGTGCAGCACGAAAATGGCGCCGTCGGAGCTTTGGGTGACTCGGCTGGTGCGATCTTCCTCGGTGGCAAAGGCCAGCTTCAGCACCTCGGATGCCGAGACCGGCAATGCCACGGGTTTGCCGTCGCGGCCGTGGCCATGTTCATCGGCAGCGGCGACGACGGTCTTCGTCAATCCGAATTGAGCGGCGGCCGCGTCGATGTCGGCGCCGCCGGCGATCGCATCGTCAACGTGGTTGGCGATGGTATAAAGCTGATCGACGGCCTCGCTGTGCGCGATTTCGGCCTGCAATTTGGCCTTGGCCTCGTCAAAGCTCTGCGTCTTCGGCGGCTCAATTTTGACGACGCGCAGAATGTGCCAGCCGAGCGGCGACTTGACCGGCGCGCTCGGTTTGTCGAGCGGCAGGGCAAAGGCCACCTGGGCCAGAGCCTGTGGCATCTCCTCGCGGCTCATCAGTCCGAGATCGATTGTCGCGGGGTCTTGTCCGGCGATCGTCATGGCAATCGCCTTCCATCCCTTGCCCGCGGCGAGCGCCGCTTCGGCCGCCTTGGCCTGGTCTTCGGAGGGCGCAAGGATCTGCTGGACATCGCGGCGCTCGGACACCACGAACTCGTCCTGGCGCTGGTCGTATGCCGATTTCAGTTTGGCCTCGGGGACCGCGATCTTTTGCGCGAGATCCGACGGGGTCAGGCTCGCCACCGTGAAGCCGCGATACTCGGGTGCGCGGAACAGTTCCTGATGGGCATCGTAGAATTTGGTCAGTTCGGCGTCGGTCGGCTGCCCGACGCCACCGGCGCCGGCATCGGGCAACGCCACAATTTCGGCGATCCGCTTTTGATTGCGGTATCGATAGAGGCGATCGACCATCGCCTGCGGCGCCGCGACCCCTCCGGTTACCGCCAACAGCAGGTCGCTGCGCGGAATATCGTGGCGCATCCGCTCGACATACTGGCCCTCGGTCATATGGTTTGCCGCGAGTAGCGCGTTGAACGTGCTGCGGTCGAAAACCCCGTTCGCGCCTTTGAACATCGGATCCTGCAAAATCGAGTCGCGAATCACCTCGTTCGATACGTCGAGCTGCAGGCGCGCCGCCTCCTGATCGATCAGCGCCTGATCGACCAGCTGGCCGAGGACGTCGTCGACGACACCCATCTGTTTCGCCTGGCGCAGGTCGACGGCGGTGCCGAGCCGTGAGCTCAGCCGCTCGAGCGCCGGTTGCACTGCCATTTGCAGGCCGTTGGCGTCGATGCTCTGGTCGCCGACCGTGGCCACCGTGGTGTCGGTCGGACGGTTGCGGAAGATGTCGCCGATGCCCCAGATTCCGAACGTCACGATCAGGACGACAAAGAGGCCCTTGACGACGAGGGACCCGGCCTTGGAGCGGATTGCTTGCAGCATGGGAGGCAGTCGGCCTCTCGATAAGGGCCCGGGCCGGTTGACCCGCCCGAATGCCGGTGTGATCGTAGCCGCGCGATGATAGGGAGGCGCGGGCGCGGCTGCAACACCGCCCGGGCATCGTACGGGCAAGCGGGAGAGAGCCATGGCCAATCGGACAAAGCTCGTCGCCGGCAACTGGAAGATGAACGGATTGCGCGCCGACGGCTTGGCGCTGGCCAGCGAACTCGCAGAGCGCGCGCGAGCCGCGAGGGGAGCCGCGGCGCTCGGCTGCGAGCTGCTGATCTGTCCGCCCGCGACCCTGCTTTCGGCGGTCGGGGGCGCGATCGCCGGCAGCGGCATTGCGCTGGGCGGTCAGGATTGCCACGCCGCTGCCAAAGGCGCCTTCACCGGTGACATCAGCGCCGAAATGCTGGCCGATTGCGGCTGCACCCACGTCATCCTCGGGCATTCGGAGCGCCGCCGCTACCACGGCGAGACCGACGCCGACATCAGCGCCAAGGCGGCCGCAGCCCAACGCGCCGGCCTCGACCTGATCCTGTGCGTCGGCGAGACCGAAGCGCAGCGCCAAGCCGGGGAGGCGGTTGCGGTGGTCACGGGGCAGCTCGCGGGTTCGATCCCCGACGATGCCGCCAACGGCGGGCTGATCGTCGCCTATGAGCCGCTCTGGGCGATCGGCAGCGGACGGAGCGCAACCTTGGACGATATCGAGCAGATGCATGCGGCGATTCGCGCGCGCCTGGCTCCGGACGGGCGGATCCTCTATGGCGGCTCGGTCAATCCGGCGAACGCCGCCGCGATCCTCGCTCTCGCCGATGTCGACGGCGCGCTGATCGGCGGCGCCAGCCTCGACAGTGATTCGTTCTGGGCGATTGCGCGCTGCTGCCGGTGATGCGTCGCAGGCTGGCCAGAGCGCGGCAAAGCGACTAAGTTCCGATCATGACCATCCTGCTTCTGGTGCTTCACATCATGATCGCGATCGCGCTGGTCGCGGTTATTCTGCTGCAAAAGAGCGAGGGCGGAGCGCTCGGCATGGGCGGCGGCGGCATGTCGGGGTTCATGACCGGGCGGTCGACCGCGAACTTGCTGACCCGCGCGACCGCGATCCTTGCCGCCGCGTTTATGACGACGAGCGTGCTGCTGGTGGTCGTCCACAATCGTCAGCATGCGCCGGTGTCGATCATCGACCAGGGCGGCCCCGCGGTCCCAGCCGTCCCGTTGGCTCCGACCGCTCCGGCGGTGCCGGCCAAACCTCTGCCGCCGGCAGCACCGAGCGCGCCGCTCGCCCACTGAGCGGGCGATTCGCGGTTCGGCGGCGTTTCGAGCCGATCGGCTCGCTCCGATTCCCTGCCCGCGTGAGGGGCGCGGGAGCGAACATTGCCGGGGAAGGGCGACGTCAGGCCGCGTCCGCATATTATTAATGGGACTGGGGCGCGTGATGCTCTAGGGTTGGACTCCATGACGCGGTTCATCTTCATTACCGGCGGCGTGGTCTCCTCTCTCGGCAAGGGCCTGTCGGCTGCGGCGCTCGGCGCGCTGCTGCAGGCTCGCGGCTTCAGGGTGCGGCTGCGCAAGCTCGACCCATACCTGAATGTCGATCCCGGGACGATGAGCCCCTATCAGCACGGAGAGGTCTACGTCACCGACGACGGGGCCGAAACCGACCTCGATCTCGGCCATTACGAGCGCTATGTCGGGGTTGCCGCGCGGCGCAGCGATTCGGTCACCACCGGCCGGATCTATTCGACGGTGATCGGCCGCGAGCGGCGCGGCGAATATCTCGGCGCCACGGTCCAGGTCATTCCCCACGTCACCGACGCGATCAAGGAATTCATCCAGGCCGATCTCGACGGCGAGGATTTCGTTTTGTGCGAGATCGGCGGCACCGTCGGCGACATCGAAAGCCTGCCCTTCCTCGAAGCGATTCGCCAGCTCGGCAACGAACTCGGCCGCGAGCGGGTGATGTTCGTCCACCTGACCCTGGTGCCGTACATTCCCTCGGCCGGCGAATTGAAGACCAAGCCGACCCAGCACTCGACCAAGGAACTCTTGGGCCTCGGCATCCAGCCGGACATCCTGTTGTGCCGCTGCGACCGGCCGATCCCGCCGGGGGCGCGCAAGAAGATCGCGCTGTTCTGCAATCTGCGCGAAAGCCGGATCATCCCGGCGCTCGATATCGACACGATCTATGCCGTGCCCGCGGCCTACCACGCCGAGGGCTTCGACCGACGAGGTCTGCCGGCATTTCGGGATCGAGGCCCGCGAACCCGACCTCGACCGCTGGAACGAGATCGTCAACCTGATCCACCGTCCCGAGGGACGGGTGACGATCGCCATTGTCGGCAAATACACCCACCTGCCGGATAGCTACAAATCCCTGGCCGAGGCGATGACCCATGGCGGGCTCGCCAACAATGTCGGGGTCGATCTCGACTGGATCGATTCGGAGGTATTCGAGGCCGAGGCCGAGGCGGTTCGCCAGCTCGAAGGGGTGCACGGCATTCTGGTTCCGGGCGGCTTTGGCGAGCGCGGCACCGAGGGCATGATCGAGGCCGCCCGTTTTGCCCGCGAGCGGCGGGTGCCGTATTTCGGCATCTGCTTTGGCATGCACATGGCGGTGATCGAGGCGGCGCGCGACCTCGCCGATCTGCCCGGCGCCGGCTCGACCGAATTTGGCCCGAGCCTGCATCCGGTGGTCGGGCTGATGACCGAATGGACCCGCGGCAATACGATCGAGCGGCGCAATTCGAACGAGGATCTTGGCGGCACGATGCGGCTCGGCGCCTATGACGCGCTATTGGCGCCGGGCAGCCGGGTCGCCGAAATCTACGGCGCCGAACAGATCAGCGAGCGCCATCGCCACCGCTACGAGATCAATATCGGCTACAAGGACCGGCTGGAGGCGGCCGGGCTGCGCTTTTCCGGCATGTCGCCCGACGGCATTCTGCCGGAAATCGTCGAACTGCCCGATCATCCCTGGTTCATCGGCGTGCAGTTTCATCCTGAGCTTAAATCGACCCCGTTCGAGCCGCACCCGCTGTTCAGCTCGTTCATCCGCGCCGCGCGCGACCAGTCGCGCCTGGTTTAGGCGATCGTCGATGTCCGCCTCCGCTGACACGCCAATCCAATCTCGTCGTCCCCGCGCAAGCGGGAGGCCGGGGCGACTATTGCAGCCCCTGGGTCGCTGGGTTCCCACTTTCGCGGGAATGTCGGTACCGGGGCATCTGGTGGTACAGATGACCCCGCGTCACGTCGCGGTTGGCAATATTAGGATCGGCAATGATCTGCCGCTGGTTTTCATCGTCGGGCCGAATACCCTCGAATCGCGGGCGCATGCGCTGGAGATGAGCGCGGCGCTGGCCGAGATCGCCGCCAAGCTCTGGTATCCCGCTGATCTACAAGACCTCGTTCGACAAGGCGAACCGGTCCTCGATCGCCGGCGCGCGCGGCATCGGTCTCGACGCCGGATTGCCGATCCTCGCCGAGGTCAAAGAACGGACCGGCCTGCCGGTGCTGACCGACGTGCACGAGAAAGAGCAATGCGCGCCGGTCGCCGAAATCGCCGATATTCTGCAGACCCCGGCATTCCTGTGCCGCCAGACCGATCTGCTGCTGGCCGCGGGCATGACCGGCAAGCCGGTCAACGTCAAAAAGGGACAGTTCCTGGCGCCTTGGGACATGGCAGAACGTCGCGGCCAAGATCGCCTCGACCGGCAACAACCGGATCCTGCTGTGCGAGCGCGGCGTCAGCTTTGGCTACAACACCTTGACCGTCGATATGCGCGCCTTGCCGATCATGGCGCGGACCGGATATCCGGTGGTGTTCGACGCGACGCATGCGGTGGCGCAACCGGGCGGCCTCGGCGACCGTTCGGGCGGCGAGCGCGAATTCGCCCCGATCCTGGCGCGCGCCGCGGTGGCGGTCGGCATTGCCGCGATCTTCATCGAGACCCATCAGGACCCCGACCATGCTCCGTGCGAAGGACCGACCATGCTGCCATTGAGAGCGCTGCCGGCATTGCTCGAAGACCTGATCGCCTTCGACCGGCTCGCCAAGGCCCGGCCGGCGGCGCTCAGCGGGTGAGGAGCGTTCGATGACTGCTATTGCCGACATCCATGCCCGCGAAATTCTCGACAGCCGCGGCAATCCGACGATCGAGGTCGAAGTGACCCTCGACAGCGGCACGATGGGGCGGGCGGCGGTGCCGTCCGGCGCCTCGACCGGGGCGCACGAGGCGATCGAAAAGCGCGACGGCGGGCCGCGCTATGGCGGGCGCGGCGTGCTGCAGGCGGTGGACGCGGTCAACGGCGAGATTTTTGACGCGCTATCGGGCTTCGACGCGGCCGACCAGCTGGCGCTGGATCGCACCCTGGTCCAGCTCGATGGGAGCCCGAACAAGGCCCGGCTCGGCGCCAACGCGGTTTTGGGCGTCAGCCTCGCCGCGGCCAAGGCCGCTGCCGCCGATCTCTCCCAGTCGCTCTACCGCTATGTCGGCGGCGTCTTCGCCCGGACCCTGCCGGTGCCGATGATGAACATCGTCAATGGCGGGGTGCATGCCGACAACCCGATCGACATCCAGGAATTCATGATCATGCCGGTCGGCGCCGCGTCGGTGGCCGAAGCGATCCGCACCGGCTCCGAGATTTTCCACGCCTTGCGCAAAAAGCTCGCGGATGCCGGTTACAGCACCAATGTCGGCGACGAGGGCGGATTTGCCCCCAACCTCGCCTCGGCCGATATGGCGCTGGGGTTTGTCATGCAGGCGATCGAGGCCGCCGGCTACCACCCGGGCGACGACGTGGTTCTGGCGCTTGACCCGGCCGCGAGCGAGTTCTACCGCGACGGCGCCTATCATGTGGACGGCAAGACCCTCGATTCGGCCGCATTGGCCGGCTATTGGCGCGATCTGGTCGAGCGCTATCCGATCGTGTCGATCGAGGATGGGATGGCTGAGGACGATTGGGACGGCTGGGTTTTGCTGACCCGCGAGCTTGGCGAGCGAATCCAGCTCGTCGGCGACGATGTTTTCGTCACCAATCCAGCGCGGTTGCGCGACGGCATCGCCCGCCGCGCCGCCAACGCTCTGTTGGTCAAAGTCAACCAGATTGGCACCCTGTCGGAGACGCTCGAAGCGGTCGAGATCGCGCAGCGCGCCGGCTGGGGAACCGTGTTTTCACACCGTTCGGGCGAGACCGAGGATGCCACGATCGCCGATCTGGCTGTCGCCGCCAATAGCGGGCAGATCAAGACTGGATCGCTGTCGCGCTCGGACCGACTCGCCAAATACAATCAGCTGATCCGAATCGAGGAGCAGCTCGGCAGTTCCGCAGTCTATGCCGGCCGCTCGGTTCTGGCGCGGCAACCAAGCGCGCCGCGCCGAGGTTGACGGGCCGGCCGAGCGGTGTTCCTGTTGCGCGATGATGATATTGCGCGAATTGCGCCGGCGGGCGCGGGTTGTCGTCGGTCCCATTCTCGGGATCGCCCTGACCGGCTATTTCGCCTACAACCTCGTCGAAGGTGATCGTGGCTTTATCGCCTGGACCCGGCTGACCCAGCAGATTCGCGCCGAAAACGCTCGGCTTGACGGGCTTCGCGCCGAGCGCGCGGCGTTGCGGCTGAAGGTCTCGGATCTGACGCCAGCTCATCTCGATCCCGATCTGCTCGATGAGCGGGTGCGGGCAGCCTTGAACCTGGTCGCGCCGAACGAGCTGGTGATCATGCAGCCATCGCCAGGTGCGTCGAACCCGCCCCAACCCTCTACCGGGCGGCCTGCCGGCGGCTCGCCCGATCGGTAATTTCTGCTTTGCCGACAAAGATTTGAATAGGTCGAGGTTGCAAAGCGCCGGATTTGCCAGCATGCTCCGGGCCGAGCTTTTCGGCGGTGATTTTGGCGGATGCCCGGAGGTGACGCGATGGCGGCAACACGCAAGGCCAAGCCTGTCGGTATTGCCGAACTCGATACCTCGCCGGCCGAGCTGCTCGGCTTTTACCGCGACATGCTGCTGATACGGCGTTTCGAGGAACGCGCCGGGCAGATGTACGGCATGGGGCTGATCGGCGGGTTCTGCCACCTCTATATCGGGCAGGAGGCGGTGGTCGTCGGCATGCAGGCGGCGCTGAAGGAAGGCGATACGATCGTCACCTCCTATCGCGACCACGGGCACATGCTGGCTTGCGGCATGGACCCCAAGGGGGTCATGGCCGAACTGACCGGGCGGCGCACCGGCTATTCGCGCGGCAAGGGCGGGTCGATGCACATGTTCAGCCGCGAAAAGAACTTTTTCGGCGGCCATGGCATCGTCGGCGCCCAGGTGCCGATCGGGACCGGGCTCGGCTTCGCCCACCGCTATCGCGACAACGGGCTGATTTCGGTCACCTATCTCGGCGACGGCGCGATCAATCAGGGCCAAGTCTACGAGAGCTTCAATATGGCGGCGTTGTGGAAGCTGCCGGTAGTCTATGTGATCGAGAACAATCGGTACGGAATGGGCACCTCGATCGATCGCGCTTCGGCGCGGACCGACCTGTTCCACCGCGGCATGGCGCACGGCATCCCTGGCGAGCAGGTCGACGGCATGAACGTGCTGGCAGTGCACGAAGCCGGGCTCGCCGCGGCCGAGCATGCCCGCTCGGGCCAGGGCCCGCTGATCCTGGAGATGATGACCTATCGCTATCGCGGCCATTCGATGTCCGATCCGGCAAAGTACCGGACCCGCGACGAGGTCGACCGGATGCGTACCGAGCACGATCCGATCGATCATGCGCGGCGGCTGCTGAGCGAGGGCGGGACCGATGACGCGGCCTTGAAGGCGATCGACGCCGAGGTGCGAGGCCGTGTCGCCGAGGCGGCCCAGTTCGCGCAGGACAGCCCGGAACCGGATCCGCCCGAGCTTTGGACGGACGTGCTGGTCGACGCCTGACCCGCCGCCGATTAATCTGTTGGCCGGGACGCGCGCCCCCCAGGCTGCTGCGGGCGGGTCCCGATGCGCAGCGAAGCCCGCGGGAGATGGCAACAACCCATGGCTACCGAAGTGCTGATGCCGGCGCTGTCGCCGACGATGACCGAGGGCAAGATCGCACGCTGGCTCAAAAGCGAGGGCGAGCCGGTCAAAGCCGGCGACGTACTGGCCGAAATCGAGACCGACAAGGCGACGATGGAGGTCGAGGCCGTTGATGAGGGCGTGCTCGCCAAGATCGTGATCCCCGAGGGAACCGACCACGTCGCGGTCAACACCCCGATCGCGCTGATCGCCGGGAATGGCGAAGATGCGGCGGCAGATGAGCGGAGGGGGGGCTCGCCACCCGCGCAAGGGCCCAATGGCCGACAGGCGCTTCCGGCCGCCGGCGCGCCTCAGGCGCGGGCTCCGCAGCCCTCGCCGAGCGCGCCCCCGGCGCCGGCCCGCAGCGCACCGGCGACCGAGCCGAAATACACCGGCGCCACCCGCACGATCACCGTGCGGGAGGCGCTGCGCGATGCGATCGCCGAGGAAATGCGGCGTGACGAAACGGTGTTTCTGCTCGGCGAAGAGGTGGCCGAATATCAGGGCGCCTACAAGGTCAGCCAGGGCCTGCTGCAGGAATTCGGCGCGCGGCGGGTCATCGATACGCCGATCACCGAACAGGGCTTTGCCGGGCTCGGCGTTGGCGCCGGCTTTGCCGGGCTGCGCCCGATCGTCGAGTTCATGACCTTCAATTTTGCGATGCAGGCGATTGATCAGATTGTTAATTCTGCATCAAAGACGCGCTATATGTCGGGCGGACAAATGGGCTGTCCGATTGTCTTCCGCGGGCCCAACGGCATCGCCGCGCGGGTCGCAGCACAGCATTCGCAGTGCTATGCGAGCTGGTATGCGCACTGCCCCGGGCTCAAGGTCGTGGCGCCCTACACCGGCGCCGACCACAAGGGCTTGCTCAAATCAGCGATCCGTGACCCGAACCCGGTCGTCTTTCTCGAGCACGAACTGGTTTACGGCGAGAGCTTTGCGGTGCCCGACGACCCCGAATTCCTGGTGCCGATCGGCAAGGCGCGGATTGCCCGGCCCGGCGAGCAGGTGACGATCACGGCGTTCTCCCGCATGGTTAAGCTTGCGCTGCAGGCCGCCGAAGAATTGGAAAGGGCGGGGATTTCGGCCGAAATCATCGATCTGCGCAGCCTGCGCCCGTTCGATATCGAGAGCATTGTGACATCGGTCAAAAAGACCAATCGGATCGTTGCGGTCGAGGAGGGTTGGCCCTTCGCCGGGATCGGCGCCGAGATCGCAGCGATCGTTATGGAGCAGTGTTTCGACTGGCTCGATGCGCCGCTGAGACGGGTTACCGGCAAGGACGTGCCGCTGCCTTACGCGGCGAACCTCGAACATCTGGCGGTGCCGCAAGTCGAGGACATCGTCGCGGCGGCGCGCGAAGTCACCTACCGCTGAGGCCGGCTGGCTCAACCAACCGAGGAAGAGACCATGCCGATCGAGATCCTGATGCCGGCGCTGTCGCCGACGATGACCGAAGGCAACCTTGCCAGATGGGTTAAAAAAGAGGGCGACGAGGTGCATTCGGGCGATGTGCTCGCCGAAATCGAGACCGACAAGGCGACGATGGAGGTCGAGGCCGTCGATGACGGTCGGGTCGGCAAGATCCTGGTTCCCGAAGGCACGCAGGGGGTCAAGGTCAACCAGCCGATCGCGCTATTGCTCGGCGAGGGCGAGGATGCCTCGGCGCTCGGCAAGGTTCGCCGAGCCGTCCGCAAGACCGGCTCCGGTCGCACCGCCCGGATGGGGCAGCGGGATCAGCTGCAACCCGCTTCGGCGAGCCGCCGCCGGCAAGCGCCCAAGAATGCCGGCAACGGCAGGATTTTCGCCAGCCCGTTGGCGCGGCGCATGGCGCAGCAGGCGGGCCTCGACCTCGCCGCGCTGACCGGCTCCGGGCCCCAAGGACGGATCGTCAAATCCGATATCGACGCTGCCCTTTCCGCTGCTCGGAAGATCGCTGCCACCCCGTCACAAACGGCGGTACGGCCAGCGGCGCCGCCGCCATCGCCGGTCGCACCCCTGCCGGTTATGTCGAAAGAGCGGATCGTCGCGCTGGCCGGCAACCCGCCCTATACCGAGCTGCCGTTGAGTGCGATGCGCCGGGTCATCGCCCGGCGGCTGACCGAATCCAAGCAGACCGTCCCGCATTTCTATCTGACGATCGATTGCGAGATCGACGCACTGCTGAAGATCCGCGCCGAGCTGAACGCTAAATCAGATACTTACCGGATCTCGGTCAACGATTTTGTGATCCGCGCGGCGGCGCTCGCTCTGCGCCAGGTGCCGGCAGCGAATGCGTCGTGGAGCGATGAGGCGATCCTGCGTTGGGATACGGTCGACATTGCCGTCGCGGTGGCGCTCGACGACGGCCTGATCACGCCGATTGTCAAGCAGGCCGACCACAAGGGGCTGGCGGCGATCGCCCGCGAAACCAAGGATCTCGCTGCCCGCGCCCGAACTGGCAAGCTAAAGCTCGAAGAGTTTCAGGGCGGGACATTCTCAATCTCGAACCTCGGCATGTTCGGGGTGCGCGAGTTTGCCGCGGTGATCAACCCGCCGCATGGCGGCATTCTGGCGATTGGCGCTGGCGAGAAGCGGCCAGTCGTCAAAGACGGCGCTCTTTCGGTCGCGACGGTGATGAGCTGCACCCTGTCCTGCGATCACCGCGCCGTTGACGGTGCCGTCGGCGCGCAATTCCTTGCCGCCTTCAAAAAACTCCTCGAAGACCCGCTGACGATGCTGCTGTGAGGCGGAACCGATAGATGGCCGACGATTCCTTCGATTTGATCGTTTTGGGCAGCGGGCCGGGCGGCTATGTCGCGGCAATCCGTGCGGCCCAGCTCGGCATGAAGGCGGCGGTCGTCGAGCGCGATCAGCTGGGTGGGATCTGTCTCAATTGGGGATGCATCCCGACCAAGGCGCTGCTGCGCAGTTCGGAGATTTACGACATTCTGCATCATCTTGATCAATATGGATTTTCGGCAACGGACATTCGCTTTGACGCGAGCAAAGTCGTCGCCCGTTCACGCGCCGTCGCCAAGCAGCTTTCGAACGGCGTCGCTTACCTTTTGAAAAAAAACAAGATCGCCGTGGTCGCCGGGCAGGGGCGTCTGACGGGGAAGGGACAGCTCTCGGTCGCCAAAGGCGGAAAGCCGGTCGCCGAACTCGCCGCCCCCCATATCATCCTGGCGACCGGGGCCCGGGCGCGGGCGTTGCCTGGACTGGAACCCGATGGCGAGCGCGTATGGACCTATAAGGAAGCGATGGTGCCGCCGGCGATCCCGAAATCCTTGCTGGTCATTGGCTCGGGCGCCATCGGGATTGAATTCGCGAGCTTTTACCACGATATGGGCGCCGAAGTTACAGTCGTCGAGGTGCTTGACCGGGTGCTTCCGGTCGAAGACGAGGAAATCTCCGCATTCGCTCGCAAGGCTTTTGAAAAGCAGGGTATCAAGATCCATACCGAGGCAACGGTCAAAGTCCTGGAACGCGCCGGCGACCAAGTCACAGCGCAGATCGAAGTCGGCGGAAAGACGCTTGCGGTGACGGTCGACAAGGTGATCCTGGCTGTCGGGATCGTTGGCAATGTCGAGGATATCGGCCTCGAAAATACCAAGGTCGAAGTACAGCGAACCCATGTCGTCGTCGATCAGTGGCTGCGCACCGGCGAGCCTGGCGTTTATGCGATCGGCGATCTGGTCGGGCCGCCCTGGCTGGCGCACAAGGCAAGCCATGAGGGGGTGATCTGCGTCGAGCACATCGCCGGGGTCAACGACGTGCACCCGCTCGAAATCCGCAACATCCCGGCCTGCACCTATTGCCGCCCGCAGGTGGCCAGCGTCGGCCTGACCGAACAGGCAGCCAGGGATGCGGGCCACGAGGTTAAAATCGGGCATTTCCCATATCTCGGCAACGGCAAGGCGATCGCGCTCGGCGAGCCCGAAGGGATGGTCAAGACAGTGTTCGACGGCAAGACCGGTGAACTATTGGGCGCGCATATGATTGGCGCCGAGGTGACCGAGTTGATTCAGGGCTACACGATTGCCAAGACCCTGGAAACGACTGAGGCCGAACTGATCCGCACCATCTTCCCGCACCCGACCCTGTCGGAAACGATGCACGAGGCCGTGCTTGACGCTTATGGGCGCGCCATCCACTTCTAGCCGATGAGTGCTCCGAGCGGGATCGCGGCGCCGGCGTCGTTGCGTCATCCGGAAAAGGCCGGCCGGCCCAACAGCCCGATCCAGCGCAAGCCCGACTGGCTGCGGGTCCGGGCGCCCGGCTCGCCCGAGTACCAGGCGACGCGGCGGCTGATGCGCGAGTTGCGGCTCAACACCGTGTGCGAAGAGGCCGCCTGCCCGAATATCGGCGAGTGCTGGAAGCAGAAGCACGCGACGGTGATGATTCTCGGCCGGGTCTGCACCCGCGCCTGCGCTTTTTGCAATGTGGCGACCGGTCGGCCCGATTTGGTCGATCCGCATGAGCCCGAACGTGTCGGCGCGGCGGTAGCTGAGCTGGGGCTCGCCCATGTCGTCATCACTTCGGTCGACCGCGACGATCTCGACGATGGCGGCGCCGGGCAGTTCGCGCAAACCATTGCCGCCATTCGGGCCGCCGCTCCCGATACGACGATCGAGGTTCTGACCCCCGATTTTCTGCGCAAGGAGGGCGCGCTTGAAACCGTCGTCGCGGCTCGGCCCGATGTTTTCAACCACAATCTCGAAACCGTGCCGCGCCTTTACGCGAGGTAAGGCCTGGCGCGCGATATTTTCATTCTTTGCGGCTGCTGGATCAGGTCAAGCGGCTCGACCCAGCTTTATTTACCAAATCGGGAATTATGGTCGGGCTCGGTGAGGACAATACCGAAATATTGCAGGTGATGGACGATCTTCGCGCCGCCGATGTCGACTTTCTGACGATCGGGCAATATCTGCAGCCGACACCGAAGCATCATGCGATCGCGCGCTTTGTGACGCCGCAAGAATTCGGCAGCTATCGCAGCATGGCCATCGGCAAAGGCTTTCTGCTGGCGTCCGCCTCGCCGCTGACCCGATCCTCCTACCATGCCGGCGATGATTTCGCCCGGCTGCGCGCGGCCCGCGCCGCCAAGCTTGCCGCCGCCGGCTGATCTGCCGCGATGCCGACCCACGCCGAACAGCGGGTGCTTCCCTACACGCCGGAGCAGCTGTTCGCGCTAGTCGCCGATATCGAACGCTATCCGGAATTCCTGCCCTGGTGCATCGGCGCGCGCATCCGCGAGCGGCAGCCTCATCTCGTCATCGCCGATCTGATTATCGGCTTTAAGATGTTCCGCGAGCGCTTTACCTCGCGCGTGATGCTCGACCCGCCGCGAAAGATCGACGTGACCTATGCCGAGGGGCCGTTTCGCTACCTCGACAATCACTGGACTTTTACTCCGGTAGCGGAAGGCTGCCGGATCGATTTCTTTGTCGATTTCGAGTTCAAGTCGCGGCTGATGCAAAAGGTCATCGAAATTTTGTTCAGCGAGGCGGTTCGGCGCATGGTCGGCGCGTTCGAGAAGCGCGCGCGCGAGCTCTACGGCTTCGCGTCTCCAGGCAGTGCGCGAGAGCCGGCAGCCTGACGCGACGCTTCTATCCGGATGCCGCGGCTCTTATGGTGCCCCTGAAATGTCCGGTTGCAGCCTTCGGGGGATTCGTCAATGCCGCAAAAAACTGTGGTCTATGCCAGCGTCGGGCCGGAGCTGACGCAATACGACCTCGACGTCGACAAGGCTACGCTTTCCCGGCGCGCAACGGTCGCTTTGCCGGCGAACGTCCATTACGCTTGGCCGCACGCCTCGCGACAATTCCTCTATGTGGCGTCGAGCGATAGCGCGTCGGGGGTCGGCGGCCCGGTCGGCCTTAAGCACAATGTCAGCGCGTTTCGCATCGATCCGGCAACCGGCGCGCTGAGGTCGCATGGCGAGCCGATCGCGCTGCCGACCCGGCCGATCCATATGACCAGCGACATTCCGTCGCACAACCTTCTGGTCGCCTTCAGCAACCCGTCTGGCCTTCGGGTCTATCGGGTCAATGGAGACGGCACGCCGGGTGGGGAAGTCCCGCAGACGGAGCCAGTCGATCCCGGCATTTACGGGCATCAGGTCCGGGTCAGCCTCGATAACCGGCTGGCGATTCTGGTCACTCGCGGCCACGACGCCACCGGCGGCAGGCCCGAAGAGCCGGGCGCGTTGAAAGTATTCAACTACGGCAATGGGCGGTTGACCAACGAGGCTTCGGTGGCGCCCGGGAACGGTTTCGGCTTCGGCCCGCGTCATCTCGATTTCCACCCGACAAAGCCGTGGGTCTATGTTTCCTTGGAGCGGCAGAACCAGCTCGACATGTTTGCGCTTGACGGCGACGCGCTGTCGCCGATGCCGTTATTCAGCAAAGGCACGTTGGCTGAGCCCGGCAACATCCGTGGGCGGCAGGCCGCCGGCACGATCCATGTCCACCCGAACGGCCGCTTTGTCTATGTCGCCAACCGCGCCTCGAGCACGGTCGAGAGCGACGGCCGACGGGTTTTTGCCGGAGGCGAAAACACGCTGGCGGTCTATGCGATCGATCCGATGACCGGTGAGCCCGACCCGATCCAGCATGTCGACACACGCGGCATCCACTGCCGCACCTTTCACATCGATCCGGGCGGCCATGTGCTTGTTGCAGCGCATATCATGGGGCTACCGGTCAAGGATGGCGCAACGATCCGCGAGGTGCCCGCCTGCCTTTCCGTGTTCCGCATCGGCAGCAATGGAAAGCTCGAATTCGCCCGCAAATATGATGTCGAGGTCGGCGATCGGCAGATGTTCTGGATGGGAATGGTGTAATCGCCGCAACCTTGAGGTCGGAGCCGTGCCGGAAATTATCGATCCGAATACGGGAGCGCGCTGCTTTCAGGCAATGGTGGCGATGCGCGACGGCGTGCGTCTCAACACCTTCGTGTTCCTGCCCGAGAGCGGCGGGCCGCGCTGGCCGATCATCCTGCACCGCACGCCCTACGGCATCGCCGCCGCCGATGCGCGCGACAAGTTCGACTGTAGCAGGGCTTGGCTGCCGAGCCCGGCGGAGCCGTTGCGCGGTTCGATCCTGCGCGGTTGGCGCAATATCGTCGCGCATGGCTATGCCGCGGTCTATCAGGACACGCGGGGCCGACACGGCTCCGAGGGCGAGGATCGGGTTTATGCTGACGACGCAGCGGACGGGCACGACACCCTCGAATGGATCGCCCGCCAAACCTGGACCAACCATCGGGTCGGGATGTCGGGATCATCGGCCGGCGCGACGACGACGTTTGCCGCCGCATCGACCCGGCATCCGACCCTGCGCGCCTTTTTTGCCCAGGCGGGCGCCTCCAGCATCTATGACGATGTGGTCTACGAAGGCCAGTCGATCGAGATGGAGCGGCTGTGGCTGTGGGTGGCGCGCAATATCCCGGGCCTGTCGGCCGCACATCGCGAGGCGGTCATGCAACGCTCCGGCATCGGCGCGAAGGAGCTGGAGGCAGCTGCCGCCTCGGCGGCTGCGCGGTATGCCCGCCTCGATGCCGCGCGAGAGGCCGAGCCGCCGTTTATCGCTTCCGAGGATTGGCTGCGGCTGCCGCTGACCGGCTACCCGGATTTCGCGACCTGGCAGCCGTTTCTCGACGAGATCATCACCCATCCGGCCCCGGACAGCTTCCGCGCCGCCCATAATTTCCGCCGCACCATCGAGATTCCCGGGTTTCACGTGACCAGCTGGTTCGACATTTTCCAGACCAGCGTCATCAGGGCGTTCAGCAACATCCAGGCGCGGGTCGGTAACCAGAAGCTCTGGATTGGCCCCAACGAACATTACTTTGTCTACGATTTCCATTTCTGGCCGAGCGACCCGTATTTCTCCTGGTTCGATTACTGGCTCAAAGGCGAACAGAACGGCGTGATGAACGGGCCGGCGGTATTCTATTCTCCGCGCGCCTGGGTCGAAAACCGCGAAACCTATACCCCAGACGATTGGCGCCATGCGGAGCGCTGGCCGCCCCCGGAAGCAAGGCCGCGCCGGCTCTATCTGCGCGGCGATGGTGGTCTTGGCGGCGAGGGGGCGGGCCCTCCGCGCAGCTATCGCTATGATCCGCGGCGGCTGATCCCGACGTCAGGTGGGCGCAATATGCTGATCGAATCCGGCCCACGCGATCAGCGGCGGGTCCAGGCCTTGCCGGATTACGGTCTGATCTACCGCGGCGAGGCGCTGCCCGAGCCGCTGACGATCGCCGGCAATGTCCGTGTGACCCTGCAGGTGCAATCGGATTGCCCCGACACCGACTTCGTCGCGAAGCTGGTCGATCTCCAGCCCGACGGCTGCGCCACCATGATTATGGATGGCGTTACCCGCGCGATGTATCGAGACCCGTCGGGCGAACCTCGGCCGCTTACGCCAGGTCGCGTCGAGCGGCTGAGCATCGACCTTGGTCATATCCATCATACCCTGGGCGCCGGCCACCGCATCGAAATCGACATAACCAGCAGCAACTTTCCGCGCCGGGCGCGCAACACCAACAGCGGCAACCCGGTGCTGGCGAACGACGCCGATGCCGATATCCGCGTTGCCACCAACACGATCCATCACGCCGAGCCGACACCGTCCTTTGTCGAAATTCCGGTGCTAATCTGACGATCGGCGCGCGCGACTGAAAATGCCGGGTCGAACCCGGCATTTCATTGCCGCCAAGAATTCACACCGGAGCCAAGCGGCTGGTGCGGTGGCGGCGGGGGCTCGATGCGGATCGGGTCGCCGGGCCGGACCTCGCCCTCGGCCAATACGACACCCATGATTCCGGCCTTGCGCACCAAATTGCCGAGCGCGTCGCGATCGAGGGTCGCGGCCATCAGCCCCTTGTGGATGTTGTCAAGCTGGGCGCAGGGGTTGCGCAGCCCGGTCACCTCGATTACCGCGTCGGCGCCGAGGTAAAGCCGCGTCCCGGTCGCGAGACCGAGCAGATCGACGCCGCGGGTGGTGAGGTTCTCGCCCATCTCTCCGGGCGCTACGGAAAAGCCGGCGTCGCGCAATTCGTCATGCAGTTCGGCGTGGATCAGGTGCACTTGGCGCAAATTGGGCTGGGACGGGTCGCGTGCGACGCGCGAACGGTGCTTGACTGTCGCCCCCTGATGCGCATCGCCCTCGACGCCCAGCCCGGCCACCAGCCGGATGCGGTCCACATTCGGCTTGGCCAGGGTGTGCCGCGGGCTGCGGCTGACCGCGGCGACGGTTCCTTGCATCGAATTCGTCCTGCCGTCATTCGGCCGCAGCCGGCAGTGGTCGCGGCAGGATGCTGTCGTAAAGCTCGGGGCGCTGCCATTGCGACAATAGGCCCTGCTTGGTGCCGCAGAATGGGGTCTTGTCGTTGCCATCCCAGCCGGCGCGCAATTCGCGCACCCGGTCGAGGCTGACCCTGACCACCGACATTCCGACATTGATGCTCTCGTAATGGGTTCGCTCCGGACCGGCGATGATCGCCAGCCCGCGCTCGGTCGCCGGGTCGAAGATGTTGCGGGTCGAGACCACCAGCGCCAGATTCTCGATCGCGCGGGCGCGCAGCAGGGTGTGCCAAGTTTCCCATAGATTGCCCGCGCCGCTGAGACCCGCCGGCAGAAAGATGATCTCCGCCCCGCGCAAGGCCAATGCTCGCGACACCTCGGGCATATAGACCTCGCTGCACATACCGAGGCCGATCTTACCGTGCACGGTGTCGAACACCGGGAACTCGTTGCCTGGGACCCATTCGAACTCCCACACCCCGCCGCCGCCGGTCCGGCTCGAATAGATCCAGGGGCCATTCGGGTGGGTGCGCCGATAGCGCACCGGTTTGCGGCCGTCGGGATAGGCCATGCAGGTCAAATTGTAGGCGGTCCGTTTGGCGTCATCGATCGGCTCCATCGTGCCGAAGACGACGTGGGTGGCGAATTTGCGGGCGGCCTCGGCGATCCGGGCGGACGGATCGTAAGCCGCCGGCATCCGCCACGGGCCTGGATAGCTCTCTGGGAAACAGACGAAATCGGCGCCTTCGCCGGCGGCCCGCTCGATCCACTTGACCGCATCGTCGAGGTTTTTCGCATCATCGGGCGGCGGGTTCGAATGGGGCTGGATCACGGCGATGTTAAAGCTGCTCATCGAGTGGTTTCCTTATTGACCGCGGGCTTCGGCCGCGAGCAGGCCGAGCGCCATCTGCAAGGCGGCGTCGCGCACCGCAGCGCGATCGCCGGGGAAGATCCGGTGTTCGGTTCTGGGCGCTTTGCCGCGCCGCGCCAGGCCGAAATGGACCAGGCCGACCGGCTTTTCGGCGCTGCCGCCGCCGGGCCCAGCGACGCCGGTGATCGAAACCGCGAGATCGATCGGGGCGTGGGCCAGCGCCCCCTCGGCCATCGAAGCGGCGGCTTCGGCGCTGACCGCACCATGCGCGGCGATCACCTCGCGTGGCACCCCGAGCAGTTCCGCCTTGGCCTCGTTCGAATAGGTGACAAAGCCGCGCTCGACAACGTCTGACGAGCCGGCGATCGCGGTCAATGCCGCGGCGACCAGGCCGCCGGTGCAGGATTCGGCGGTCCCGACATGCCAGCCGCGGGCGCGGCAGGCATCGAGCACCGAGGTCGCAAGATCCAGGGTTTCAGCGTCGAACACCAAATGCTCCGCCAATCGCTAGCAGCGCCGACAAGACCAGAACAGCGTAAACCGCCGCCATAAGATCGTCGAGCATGATGCCGAGGCCGCCGGCGATGTGACGGTCGGCCCAGCACACCGGCCACGGCTTCCAGATGTCGAAGATCCTGAACAGCAGAAGGGCAAGGGCATAGGCTAGCGGATCGAGGGGGACGGCCAGCAGCACCAGCCATTGGGCGGCGACCTCGTCGATGACGATGGCGCCGGGATCTTTTGTTCCGCTCGCCGTGGCGACCGCGCCAGCGGCCCACCAACCGGCGATGAACACGGTCGCGGCGGCGATGGCGAGGCCGACTGTGCCCCACAAGGCGCGGATCGCCCAGGCGAAGGGCAGGGCGGCGAGCGAGCCCCAGGTGCCCGGCGCGGCCGGAAGCAGGCCGGCGCCGAACCAGGTCGCGAGCACAACGGCAGGATGCCAAAGCCGGAGGCCAAACGGGCGCGCGTCGCGTTCCGCCTTACGGTCTTTCGCCATCATGCCCGGGTTCGCCCCAGGCATCCACGAGTTGCACGATGCCGCATGACGTGGATGGCGGGAACAAGTCGGGCCACGACGGCTGCCTGGCGCCGGCTGGTATATCGTTCACAGCGGCAGGCGGATTGTGGCGACGGCTTGCGCGGCGATGCCTTCACCGCGGCCGGTGAAACCGAGGCCGTCTGTTGTTGTCGCCTTGACGCTGACCCGCTCGGCGGCGATGCCGAGGATCGCCGCCACCCGCTCGGCCATCGCCGCGCGATGCGGGCCGATCTTCGGCCGTTCGCATATGATTGTGATGTCGACCGCGGCGACGATGCCGCCGCGCGCCCGCACCAGATCGGCGGCGTGGCGCAGGAAGCGGTCGGAGGCGGCGCCGCGCCAGCGCGGGTCGCTCGGCGGGAAATGCATGCCGATATCGCCGGCGCCGATTGCGCCCAGCACCGCGTCGGTCAAAGCGTGGAGCCCGACATCGGCGTCGGAATGACCGACGAGACCGGCGCCATGCGCGATCTCGACCCCGCAAATGAACACCCGATCGCCGGCGCCGAAAGCATGGGCGTCGAAACCCTGCCCGATGCGCACATCGCCCAGGCGCGCGGCGATCAGCCTTTCGGCGGCGGCCAGATCCTCTGCTGTCGTCACCTTGAGATTGTCCTCGCTGCCGGCGATCAGCGAGGGCGTCATCCCGGCAGCCTCCGCGACTGCCGAATCATCAGTCAGCTGATACCCGGCGGCAGCGCGGTGGGCAGCGAGGATGGCGTCGAAGTGAAAACCCTGCGGCGTCTGCGCCCGCCACAATTCGGCCCGGTCGACCGTCGTCCGGATTGCCCCGTTTTCGGCGCGCTTGATCGTGTCGCGCAGCGGCAGGCAGGGGACCGCTGCCGGTGCTTGGTCGAGCGCGCCAATAACCCGGGCGATCAGTGCCGGATCGGGAAACGGCCGCGCGCCATCATGGATCAAGACGCGCTGTGGGCGATGCGCCGCCAATGCCTCAAGCCCGAATCTCACGGAATCCTGACGAGTAGCGCCACCGGCGACTGGAGCCAGCACCGGCAAGCCGGCGACGGCGCCATCGAACCGCTCTCGATCCTCCGGCCGAATCACGACCAGCACCCCGGCCACCTGTGGATGTCGGGCCAGGGCCGCGACCGCGTGGCGCAGTATCGCTGCCCCGGCAAGCGGCAGATATTGCTTGGGTAGATCGCCGCCGAAGCGGCTGCCCCGGCCGGCGGCGACGACCAGCGCGTAAACCGAATCCATATGTGAGATTAGCCGACTGAGTGCATCTTTACCACCGCCCGTGGATACTCCGGACGAATCCATGCCGTTTATTCTTTATGTTGCACCGCAAAACGAAAACGATTAACATCTGCACAATCTCTAGGCAATTGGAACGTATGCGCAAGATATGGGCATTTATCTCGGCTCATTAACTCTCGAAGACCCGGTGATCCTGGCGCCGATGTCCGGGGTGACCGATCTGCCCTTCCGGCGGCTGGTCAAACGCCTGGGCGCTGGTCTCGTCGTCTCTGAGATGATCGCGAGCGAGGCGATGATCCGCGAGACCCGGCAATCGCTGACGATGACGAAAAGCTGCGCCGAGGAACAGCCGATGGCGGTTCAGCTCGCCGGCTGCGAC
The DNA here is from genome assembly GCA_963775875.1 of uncultured Alphaproteobacteria bacterium. Lineage (GTDB taxonomy): Bacteria > Pseudomonadota > Alphaproteobacteria > ATCC43930 > CGMCC-115725 > AP-15. The sequence goes on along the minus strand of CAVZKP010000015.1, from coordinate 227,345 downwards.
CCGCTGGTCATGGCCGAGGCGGCAAAACTCAACGCAGACCGCGGCGCGCGGATCATCGACATCAATTTCGGCTGCCCGGTCAAGAAGGTGGTAAACGGCCATGCCGGCTCGGCGCTGATGCGCGACGAACTCCATGCCGCGCGCATCCTCGAAGCCACGGTCAAGGCGGTCGACCTGCCGGTCACCTTGAAGATGCGCACCGGCTGGGACGAGCGCAGCCGCAACGCGCCCCGGCTCGCCCGGATTGCGCAAGCTTGCGGCATTCGCATGATTACCGTGCACGGGCGCACCCGCTGCCAACTCTATGCCGGCTCGGCCGATTGGCAGTTCATCCGCGAGGTTAAGGAAAATGTAACGATTCCGGTCGTGGTCAACGGCGACATCCAGACCGTCGAGGACGCTGAGTTGGCCCTAGCGCAATCGGGCGCGGACGGCGTGATGATCGGCCGCGGGTCGTATGGCCGGCCGTGGTTTGTAAATCAGGCGATCAGCTGGCTGCGTCAAGGTCGACGCACACCCGACCCGCCCCTCGCGGCACAGCGCGACATTGTTCTAACCCATTACGACGCGATGTTGGTGCATTACGGCCGCGACATCGGTTGCCGTATCGCCCGCAAGCATGTCGCATGGTATTCCAAGGGCCTGCCCGGCTCGGCCGAATTTCGCGCGGCGGTCAACCAGACCGCCGACCCGGCGCGGGTTACAGCGCTGATCCGCGGGTTCTACGAACCGCTTTTGGCTTGTCAGGCGGCATGATCAAGGCGCCGTTCCGGCGGCGGAGCGCCACCCCACGCCCGGTTGCCAAAAGCGAGCCCGAAGCTGCTGCGGTGCTGGCGGCGCTCGCCGACCCGGTGATCGTGATCGACCGCGGCGGCGAGATCCGCTTGGTCAACACGGCGGCCGAGCAGTTTTTTGGTTTGGGTGCGACGGCGTTGCGCGGTTACCCAATGGCCAATCTTGTCGCCCCGCATAGTCCGCTGCTGGGGCTGGTTGAACAGATCTGGCACAGCGGCAATACGATCGCGGAATACGACATGCCGCTCGAGGGTGCGCGGTTCGGCAGCCGCTCGGTCACCATCCATGGGGCGCTGGCCGGGGAGGCCGCGGATATGCTGGTGCTGACCCTGCACGAGCGCGCGATGGTCGACAAGGTCGATCGCCAGCTAACCCATCGCAACGCCGCCCGCTCGATTACCGCGATGGCGGCGATGCTGGCGCACGAGGTCAAAAACCCGCTTTCCGGGATTCGCGGCGCAGCGCAACTGCTGGAGCAGGACGCCGACGAGCCCGGGCGCCAGCTGACCCGGCTGATCTGCGACGAGACCGACCGCATCGTCGCGCTGCTCGATCGGATGGATTCGTTTTCCGACCATCGCCCGATCGAGCGTGAGGCGGTCAACATCCACGAAATCCTCGAAAGGGTGCGCAAGCTGGCGCAGTCCGGCTTTGCCCGCCACGCCCGTTTCATCGAGGAATACGACCCGTCATTGCCGCCGGTCCACGGCAATCGCGACCTGTTGGTCCAGGTATTTCTGAACATCGTCAAAAATGCCGCCGAAGCGGTGCCGGGCGCCGATGGCGAGATCGTTTTGACCACGGCCTATCGCCACGGGTTGCGGCTGGCCGGTCCGGGCGGCGAGGGCCGCCGGCATCTGCCGCTGATGGTAGCGGTCGCCGACAACGGCGCCGGCATTCCCGAGGACATGCGCCCCTATCTGTTTGATCCGTTTGTGACGACCAAGCGAAACGGAACTGGCCTTGGTCTTGCATTAGTGGCCAAGGTGATCGGTGACCACGGCGGCGTCATTGAATTTGACAGCCAGCCCCGCCGAACCGTGTTCCGGGTGTTTTTGCCGGTGGTCGCGCAAGACGGTATCGGGTGATGACTTCGACGATCCTGGTGGCCGACGACGATCGCGCGATCCGAATGGTGCTCAACCAGGCGCTGATTCGGCTCGGGCACGAGGTGCGGATGACCGGCAATGCCGCGACCCTGTGGCGCTGGGTAGCCGATGGCGACGGCGATCTGGTCATCACCGACGTGATCATGCCGGACGAGAACGGCCTCGATCTGATCCCGCGCATCAAAAAGATCCGCCCCGAACTGCCGATTATCGTGATGAGCGCGCAGAACACCCTGCTGACGGCGGTCAAGGCGACCGAGCGCGGCGCTTTCGAATACCTGCCCAAGCCGTTCGACCTGCGCGAACTGGTCAATGTCGTCGAGCGCGCGCTGACCACGCCGCCCGACGCGCCGATCAACGAAAACGACGACGACGACAGCGAAGACCAGCTGCCGCTGATCGGCCGCTCGCCGGCGATGCAGGAAATCTATCGAGTGATCGCCCGGCTGATGGGCACCGATCTGACGGTGACGATCATGGGCGAGAGTGGCACCGGTAAGGAATTGGTGGCTCGCGCGCTGCACAATTACGGCAAGCGACGCAACGGCCCGTTTGTCCCGATCAACATGGCGGCAATCCCTCGCGAGCTGATCGAGAGCGAGCTGTTCGGCCACGAAAAGGGCGCTTTTACCGGGGCCACCGCGCGCAGCATGGGCAGGTTCGAGCAGGCGCAAGGCGGAACCCTGTTTCTCGATGAAATCGGCGACATGCCGCTCGAGGCGCAGACCCGTCTGCTGCGCGTGCTGCAGGAAGGCGAATTCACCGCGGTCGGCGGCCGCCTGCCGATCCGCGCCGATGTCCGGGTGATCGCCGCCACCCATCACGATCTGCGTCACCTGATCCACCAGGGCCTGTTCCGGGAAGATCTGTTCTATCGCCTGAACGTGGCGCCGATCCGCCTGCCGCCGCTGCGCGAGCGCAGCGCCGACCTGCCGGCGCTGGTGCGGCATTTCGCAGCCCTGGCGGTGCGCGAGGGCCTGCCGCTGAAGCGGCTCGACGAGGCGGCGATGGAGAGGCTGCGGATCTATCGTTGGCCCGGCAACGTGCGCGAACTGGAAAACCTGATCCGGCGGCTGGCGGCACTCTATTCGCAAGAGATCATCGGGGCGGCGATTATCGATGCCGAGATCGGCGATGCCCCAAGCCCGGCCGATGCGGTCGAAGCGTCGGGCGGGGAAGGGCTCGCCGGCGCCGTCGAACGCCACATCAGAGGCTATTTCGCCGCCCATAAAGGCGGGTTGCCGGCAGCCGGGCTCTATGACCGGGTGCTGCGCGAAGTCGAACGGCCGCTGATCGTTCTGACCCTCGGCGCGACCCGCGGCAACCAGATCAAGGCGGCGCATCTACTGGGCCTTAATCGCAACACCTTGCGCAAGAAGATCCGCGAGTTGGACATCCCGGTCGTCCGCGGACTAAAATAGCCCAGGTTGCGAGTTTCGCGGATCGCCCAGCTGCGGCCCGGGCCCGCGCCGGGCCGGCCGAGGCGGCGTTGCCAGCCGCTCGCGCTCCCGGCGGTTTCCGATCGAGGTTTTGCATGAGGCCAATGCGGCGGGTTCGCAGGTGGGCCGGCCGCATCGGTCTGCGGCACACGCTCGCCTTTGGCCTGTCGACAGCGGCGCTGGGCTCGGGGGTCGCGACCTATCTGGCGCTGACCGGGACGCCGCCTTTCGGTCCCCATCCGAATGCCGTCCTCTCCCTGCTCAATCTCGACCTGGTCCTGCTGCTGGCGCTCGGTGCGCTGATCGCCAAGCGCCTGCTGCAGGTCTGGGCCGAGCGGCGACGCGGCCTTGCCGGCTCGCGGCTGCAGATCCGGCTGGTGGTGCTGTTCAGCCTGATCGCGGTGACGCCGACGATCATCATCGCCATCTTCTCGTATTTGTTCTTCAGCTACGGCGTCGAATCCTGGTTCAGCGACAAGGTGCGCACGGCGATCACCGAATTGCTCGCCGTCGCCGAAGCCTATCTGCACGAGCATCAGCAGGCAATTCGCGCCGATGCGCTGGCGATGGCGAACGATCTCAATCGCGATGCGCCCGAGCTGGAGCTCGATCCACGGCGCCTGGAGCAGGTGGTCTCGGCGCAGGCGGCGTTGCGCGGACTGACCGAAGCGATGGTCTTCGATCGCGCCGGGCACGTCCTGGCGCGGTCGAGCCTGTCCTTCGCCCTTGGTTTCGAGCCGGTGCCGGACGATGCGATGCGCGTCGCCGACGGCGGCGATGTCGCGATCATGACCAACGACAACGACGACCGGGTGCGCGCCCTCGTTCGCCTCGACCAGTTCGGCCAAGTCTATCTCTATGTGGGCCGCTATATCGAACCGCGGGTTATCAACCATATGTTGGAAACCCAGCGCGCCGCTGCCCAATACGAGAAGATGGAAAGTCGGCGATCGGGTTTTCAGATAACCTTTGCCCTGATTTTCCTGATGGTGGCGATGTTGTTCCTGGTCGCCGCGGTGGCGATCGGCATTCATTTCGCGACCCAGCTCGCGGTTCCGATCAGCCGTCTGGCCACTGCGGCCGAGCAGGTGCGTGGCGGTGACCTTGCCGCCCGGGTGCCCGAAGGCGAAAAGGACGACGAGCTCGCCTCGCTGAGCCGCGCCTTCAACCGGATGACCAACCAGATCGAGAGCCAGCAGCGCGAGCTGAAGGAGGCGAACCGGCAACTCGACGAGCGGCGGCGGTTCACCGAGACGGTGCTGACCGGGGTGTCGGCCGGGGTGATCGGGCTCGATCGCGCGGGCCGGGTCAATTTGCCCAACCGCTCGGCCTCCTCGTTGCTCGGGGTCGATCTCGAACAGTCGATCGGGCAGGACCTCGCCGAAGTCGCGCCGGAGATGGCGGTCCTGCTCGACGAGGCGGAGCGCCGCCCTGATCGCTTGGCCCAATCGCAGGTTCAGCTCGCCCGCGGCAACAGCACCCGCACCTTGCTGGTGCGCATCGCCGCCGAACACGGCGAACGCGACATCAGCGGCTTTGTCGTCACCTTTGACGACATCACCGAATTGCTGTCGGCGCAGCGCAAGGCGGCTTGGGCCGACATCGCTCGCCGCATCGCTCACGAAATCAAGAACCCGCTGACCCCGATCCAGTTGGCGGCGGAACGGCTGCGCCGCCGCTATCTGAAGGAGATCAAACACGACCCGGAAACCTTTACCATTTGCACCGACACGATCATCCGTCATGTCGGCGACATCGGCCGCATGATCGACGAGTTTTCGGCATTTGCACGGATGCCTGCGCCCGTTCTCAAGCCGGAGAATCTGGTCGAAATCGTGCATCGGGCGGTGTTCCTGCAGCGCACCGCCCACCGCGAGATCACCTTCGCGACCGATTTTTCGGGCGAGAGCGACATTTCCGGCTGTCCGGTGATGGTCAGCTGCGACGCGCGCCTGGTCGGTCAGGCGGTGATCAACATCGTCAAAAATGCGATCGAATTGATCGAAGGGCGAATCGCCGAGGGCGCCGACGCGACTCCCGGGCAGATCCGGGTATTGGTGTCGGAGGCGGCGGGGCTGGCCGCGGTGATCGTCGAGGACAACGGCAAAGGGCTGCCGCGGCAAGGCCGCGAGCGGCTGACCGAGCCTTATGTGACAACCCGGGCGAAGGGGACTGGTTTGGGTCTCGCCATCGTCAAGAAGATCATGGAAGATCACGGTGGAGAGCTGGTGCTGGAAGATGGGGAACCGGAGGGGGCGCGGGTCAGGCTCGTCTTCGCCGCCGAAGCGCGCACGACGGAATGTCCGGACGCCGCTGACCAGCAGTTGGAGTTGAATGCGGTCGGACATGGCGCATGACATCCTGATCGTCGACGACGAAGCCGACATCCGCATGCTGATTGCGGGCGTGCTCAAGGATGAGGGCTACGCCACGCGCGAGGCGGGAGACAGCACCCAGGCGCTGGCGGTGATTCACGCCCGTCAGCCGACCCTAGTGGTCCTCGACATCTGGCTACAGGGCAGCGCGCTCGACGGGATCGAGGTTCTCAGGCTGTTGCGCGCCGAGATGCCGTCGGTGCCGGTGGTCATGATCAGCGGGCACGGCACGATCGAGACCGCGGTCGAGGCGATCAAGATCGGTGCTTACGATTTTATCGAAAAGCCGTTCAAATCGGATCGGCTGCTATTGATCGTCGAGCGCGCGATCGAAGCAGCGGCGCTGCGGCGCGAGAACGAAGAACTGCGGCTGCGCGCCGGCGGCGATCTCGACCTGATCGGCGCCTCGCCCTTGGCCAACCAGCTGCGCCAGCAGATCGACAAGGCGGCACCGACCGGCAGCCGGGTGCTGATCACCGGGCCGCCCGGGGCCGGCAAGGAGGTAGCCGGCCGGCTCTTACATCTGCGTTCGCGGCGGGCCAAGGGGCCGTTTGTCCCGGTTAATTGCGCGACGATGCGGCCGGAGCGGCTCGAGATCGAGCTGTTCGGCACCGAAACCGGGAGCGACGGGGCACCGCGCAAGGTCGGCACCTTTGAGCGCGCGCATGGCGGCACCCTGTTTCTCGACGAAGTCGCCGACATGCCGCTCGAGACCCAGGGCAAGATCGTGCGCGTGTTGCAGGAGCAGACTTTTGAGCGGATCGGGGGATCGAGCCGCGTCGAAGTCGACGTCAGGGTTGTCGCCTCCTCGAACCGCGAGCTGGCGGCGGAGATCAGTGGCGGCCGGTTCCGAGAGGATTTGTTCTATCGGCTCAACGTCGTGCCGCTCAAAGTGCCGCCGTTGCGCGACCGGCGCGAGGATATCCCGCTGATGGCCCGCCATTTCATGGCGCGCTCCTCGGAAGCGGCACGGCTGACACCGCGGGAAATCGGCGAGGATGCGATGGCGGCGCTGCAGGCCTATTCCTGGCCCGGCAACGTGCGCCAGCTGCGCAACGTCATCGACTGGCTGCTAATCATGGCGCCGGGCGACGCGCGCGAGCCGCTGCGCGCCGACATGCTACCCAATGAGATCACCGCCATCGCGCCCACCGTGGTCAAATGGGACCGGGGCAGCGAAATCATGACCCTGCCGTTGCGCGACGCACGCGAAGTTTTCGAGCGCGAATATCTGCTGGCCCAGGTGACACGGTTCGGCGGCAACATCTCGCGCACTGCGGCGTTTGTTGGCATGGAACGCTCGGCGCTCCACCGCAAGCTCAAATCGCTCGGATTGTTCGGCAACGACCGTCCGCTCAAGGTCGGCACCTGAGCCGATGTCGCGGATCGCCTATGTCGACGGGCAATACCTGCCGCACCGCACGGCCGGGGTGCATATCGAGGACCGCGGCTATCAGTTTGCCGATGGCGTCTACGAGGTGCTGGCGGTGATCGGCGGCCATCTCCTCGACGAAGCCCCGCATTTGGCGCGCCTGGCGCGTTCGCTCGCCGAATTGCGCATTGCGGCGCCGATCTCGGAGGCCGCGCTGAAGATCGTCATGCGCGAGGTCGTCCGCCGCAATGGCGTGCGCGACGGCATCCTCTATCTGCAGGTCACCCGCGGCGCCGTCCCGCGCGACCATGCCTTTCCACAATCGGCGAAACCGGTGCTCGTCGTCACCGCTCGCCGCCGCAAGCCTGCCGATCCGCGTCTGGCCGCCGCCGGCATTGCCGTGATCACGATCCCCGACATTCGCTGGCGGCGCTGCGACATCAAATCGATAGCGCTGGTGGCGAACGTCCTGGGCAAGCAGCAGGCCAGGGAAGCCGGCGCCTATGAGGCCTGGCAGGTCGACAGCGAAGGCCGGGTCACCGAGGGAACCTCGACCAACGCCTGGATCGTGACCGCCGACAGCGCCGTGCTGACCCGTCAGGCGGACAACGCGATCCTGAACGGCGTGACCCGGCTGGCAATCTTCGAAATCGTCCGCCGCGAGGGCTACCGCCTGGTTGAGCGGCCGTTCACCGTGGCCGAGGCCAAGGTGGCGCGCGAAGCCTTTGTCACCAGCACCGCAGTCGATCTGCTGCCGGTCGTCAGCATCGACGGCCACCCGGTCGGCGACGGCGCGCCCGGTCCGCTCAGCCGAACCCTGCGGACGTTCTATCTCGCCCACGCCGCCGCTGTAGCATGAGTATTGCGCCCCCGCCGGGTTTCGTCCGCCCGCGGGCGATTGTGTTCGATTGGGACAACACCTTGGTCGACAGCTGGGCGACGATCCACGAGGCCTTGAATCTGTGCATGGCGGCGATGGGCAGACCGCTCTGGTCGATCGAAGAAACCAGGGCACGGGTGCGCCTCAGCCTTCGTGAGAGCTTCCCGCTTCATTTCGGCGACCGCTGGGAGGAGGCGCGCGAGATCTATCTCGATTGCTTTCGCGCCATCCACCTCGAACGGTTAGCAGCACTGCCGGGCCGCGAGGAATTGCTGCGCGGGCTCGCCGCGGAAGACATCTTTCTCGGCATCGTCAGCAACAAGACCGGCGCCCTGCTACGGCGCGAGGCCGAGCAAATCGGCTGGGTATCTTACTTCGGTCGGGTGGTGGGCGCCGGCGACGCGGTCGCGGACAAGCCCGACGCCGCTCCGGTCCGCATGGCGCTGGAGCCGAGCGGGATCGCGGCAGGTGAGGCTGTGTGGTTCGTCGGTGACACCGGGGTCGACATGGAATGCGCCGTCAACAGCGGCTGCGTGCCGGTTTTGCTCGGCGGCGAACCGGCATCCGAAGAATTGCTGGAACACGCGCCGCGACTTACGTTTTCCGATCCTGCGGCACTGTTTCGCTTTATCCGGGGCTTGTGATTTACCTCGGGCGAGCCTATCTTCGTACCGGCAGCCCGGCGGCTTCCCGGGTGCCTGCCGATTTGGCGTGAGTCGGGCCGACTCGGCTCCAAAAAGGGAATGGGGACACCCATGTCTGCGGAGAAATCGCAAAATGTCCAGGACGTGTTTCTTAACCACGTCCGAAAAAACAAAACACCGGTTACCGTCTTTCTCGTCAATGGCGTCAAGTTGCAAGGGATCATCACCTGGTTTGATAATTTCTGCGTGCTGTTGCGGCGCGATGCGCATTCGCAGCTGGTCTACAAACACGCAATTTCGACGGTGATGCCGGCGCAGCCGATCCAGCTGTTCGAGCCGGGCAGGGAGAACGAAGAATCCTGAGCCGGGGGGAGGATGGGTTAGCGCTGGCGGACGGCAGTTCGACCGGCCGCGCGCTCGTTATCCATCCGACGCCGAAATCCGCGCCTGGTCGTGGCGTGGCCGAAACCCAGGCCCGTTCGCGCGAAGCGCGCCTGGAGGAGGCGGTCGGCTTGGCGCGGGCGATCCGTCTCGATGTTGTGCGCGCTGAAATAACGCGCATTGCGCGGCCGCGCCCGGGCAGCCTGCTCGGTAGCGGCACCGTCGACAACTTTCGCGAGATGATCAGCGAGAACGAGATCGGGCTGGTCGTCATTGATGGAACTTTGTCGCCGGTGCAGCAGCGCAATCTCGAAAAAAGCTGGCAGGCCAAGGTCATCGACCGAACCGGGCTAATTCTGGAGATCTTCGGCGCGCGGGCGCGCACGCATGAGGGCCGCCTGCAGGTCGAATTGGCGGCATTATCTTATCAACGCTCGCGGCTGGTGCGCTCCTGGACCCATCTCGAACGCCAGCGTGGCGGGTTCGGGTTTCTTGGCGGTCCTGGCGAAAGCCAGCTCGAAATCGACCGCCGGCTGATTGGCGAGCGCATCGCCCGGCTGAAGCGCGAACTCGACGCGACCAAGCGCACCCGCGCCCTGCACCGCGAAGCGCGGCGCCGGGTGCCCTATCCGGTGGTGGCCCTGGTGGGCTACACCAATGCCGGAAAATCAACTCTGTTCAACCGCCTGACCCGTTCCACGGTGACCGCCGGCGACATGCTGTTCGCGACCCTCGACCCTACGATGCGGCGGCTTGAACTGGCGTCGGGCCGCACCGCAATCCTATCCGACACGGTCGGGTTTATCTCCGATCTGCCGACCCATCTGGTCGCCGCCTTTCGCGCCACCCTGGAAGAGGTCACCGAAGCCGATATCGTGGTCCATGTACGCGACGCTGATCACCCGGACAGCGAAGCCCAGCGCGACGACGTGCTAGCAGTGCTCGCCGATCTCGGGCTCGACGAGACGGCCGAGGACGGGCTGATCGAGGCGATGAACAAGATCGACCTGCTCGATCCCGCCCGGCGCGCCAGTCTCGAAAACCACGCTTTGCGAAATTCGCAGATCGCCGCCTTGTCAGCCGCGACCGGCGAGGGGTGCGATGCGCTGCTCGCTCTGATCGATCGCCGGCTGCAAAGCGACATCCGCGCGGTGCGGCTCGACATCCCGCTGAGCGACGGCAAAACACTGGCCTGGGTCTACCAGCACGGCGAGGTGCTAGGCCGCCGCGACGACAGCGAAGCCGCTCACCTTTCGGTGCGTCTCTCTGACGCCGATCTCGCTCGCCTGCGCCACCAGCAAAGGCTGCATTAGCGCTCCTCGCGCTTGACCTGTTGCCACAGCATTTCGAGCGCGTCGAGATCGCTGCCGGCGCAGCGCTCGGCGGCGAGCGCCTCGACGCGGCGAAAGCGGCGCTCGAATTTGGCGGTGGCGCGACGCAATGCCGCTTCCGGGTCGAGATCGAGCTTGCGCGCGAGGTTGGCAGCGGCGAACAGGATGTCGCCCATCTCATCCTCGACCTTCTCGGGATTGGCATCCGCATCGAGTTCGGCTTCGAGTTCGGCGATCTCCTCGGCCAGCTTGGCGATGACCGGGCGCGCCTGCGGCCAGTCGAAGCCGATCCGCGCCGCGCGCTGCTGGATCTTGGCCGCGCGCAATAGGGCAGGGAGGGCACGCGCCACGCCGTCGAGAACGCTCTCGCTGGTCCCGGCCGCTTCGGCCCGGGCACGGCGCTCGTTGGCCTTGTGCTCTTCCCAAGCCTCGGTCTGCGCCGCGGCCGAGCCGATCTCAGCGGTGCCGAACACATGCGGGTGGCGGCGCACCATCTTGTCGGCGATCGCCGCGGCGACGTCGTCAAACGCGAACAAGCCGGCCTCCTCGGCGATGCGGGCATGAAAGACGACCTGGAACAACAGGTCGCCGAGCTCGTCCTTGAGCCCCGCCATGTCATCGCGGGCGATCGCGTCGGCGACCTCATAGGCCTCCTCGATCGTATAGGGGGCGATCGTGGCGAAATCCTGCTCGCGGTCCCACGGGCAGCCGCGCTTCGGGTCGCGCAGCCGCGCCATGATCGCCAGCAAGCGGTCAAGAGGCCGGTTCATCGAGTCTCCGGGGTTCAGGCGCTTCCTCATAAAGAAACGCTGGTGATCGGGCGTGTAATCGAGCGTGCCGTAAACCTCGTACCCGAAGCGCGGATAGAATAGTGGGCCCTGAAACGAAAACGTGTCGAGCATAGCCGAGTGGCAGCCGAACTCGACGGCGCGCTGCTCCGCCAAAGCCAGCAATCGGCTGCCGATGCCGCGACGGCGCAAATCGGCATGCACCCAAAGTTCGGCGACAAACAGCCAGCCGGCGTATGTCGTACCGACCAGCCCGGCCATGATCTCGCTGTCCTCGGCGCGCACGAAAAAGCCCATTCGGGAGAAGCCGGTCTCGCCGAGAAAATCACGGTTATACTTGTCGAGAGCGACGCCGAGCCGGTCCCAGTCCTTGGCCGACGGCTGGTCCTCGATCGTGAGCCGAAATCCGGGCGGCAGATCCACCCGCACCTCCTGTGCTATGTTGCCGCAACCAACATAAGCCGTCAGTCGGGGAGGTAATAGTGGGTGGAAGCGTCAGAATTGGAGATCGTCCGCCGCGCCGATGCGATACACGTCATGGCAGCGGCCGGGGTCGAGGATGCGCGGGTCGAGGCGGCTTTTGGCGTTGTCAAGCGCGAGGATTTCCGTATGTCGCATAATATATATTATGGAAATTATTCGATAAGCTTGCGCATGAAAACTCGATCATAGCCGGCCTCGTGGCTGCGGCCGGTCTCGGTGAAACCGAGCCGCTCGTAGAGCGCGATGTTTTCGGTCATCTTTTCATGGGTATAAAGCCGCAGCTCGGTCAAGCCGGCGCGGCGCGCCTGCAACTCGGCAAAGCCGAGCAGCGCGCGGCCGAGGCCGTGCCGCTGGCGATCCGGCCGCACCGCGATGTTGTCGACCAGCAGATGATCCGGCTTCGGCGACAGCACGATGATCGCCGCGATCTGGCCGTCCGGCTCTTCCAGCACCGTGACGGCGCCCTCGGCGATCCGCATGCCATAGTCATCAAGCATCGGACCAGGCAGCTTGCCGATCCGTTCGATATAAGGCGAATAGGCCGCTCGAACGATCGCTTCGACGGCGGCGCGGTCCTGCCGAATTGCCCGCCGGATCACGGGTCCGGCAGCTCGACGATCAGGCCGTCCCGACCGGGCTCGACCCCGGCGGGCAATTCGGCGCTGAGCTCACGATAATCGAGGCTCTGATCCATATGGGTCAGCGCCGCGCGCCGCGGGCCTACCCGGGCGATCCAGGCGAGCGTCTGTTCGAGATGGCTGTGGGTCGGATGCGGCGCACGTCGCAGGCAGTCGACGATCCACAGCTCGACACCGGCGATTGCGGCAAAGGCGTCTTCGTCCAGCATGGTAACATCGGTGGAATATGCCATCGGCCCGATGCGAAAGCCGAGGGTCGTGCTGAACCCGTGATCCTGCACAAAGGGGACGATCCTGACCCCGTCGACCGCAAACGGGCCGCGAATCTCGTGTGGCACCAAAGTCGGCTTGTAATATCTGCCCGGTTCCGAGACCGGCTCGAGGACATAGCCGAACCGGTGGCGGATTTCCGCCAGGGTTTCGCCGTCGGCCCAGAGCGGGATCGCCTGGCCCATCAGCCGGTTCAACCCGCGCAAATCGTCGATGCCGTGGAGGTGGTCGGCATGCGCATGGGTCATCACCACCGCATCGAGCCGCGACACCCGCGCATCGATCAATTGCTCGCGCAGATCCGGCGAGGTGTCGATCAGGATCGCCACCCGCCCCACTTCGACCAGCACCGAGGCACGTCGGCGGCGGTTGCGCGAATCGGCCGGATCGCAGCGGCCCCAGTTCGGACCGATCGCCGGCACCCCGGTCGACGCGCCGCAACCGAGGATCGTCACTTTCATAATGAAGGCGCAGCCGCCTTGGCAAACAGGCGAAAGAAATTGGCGCTGGTCGCCGCCGCCAGCTGCTCCGGTTCGATCCCCTTCAGCGAGGCTACGGCCGCCGCCGTTGCGGCGACGAAGGCCGGCTCGTTGCGCTTGCCGCGATACGGCACCGGGGCCAGATAGGGGCTGTCGGTCTCGATCAGCAGCCGGTCGAGCGGCAGGTCGCGGACGATCGCGCGCAGATCATCGGCGTTCTTGAAGGTTACAATCCCCGAAATCGAGATGTAAAAGCCGAGGGCCAGCGCCGCCTCGGCCAAAGTCCGGCCGCTGCTGAAACAATGCAAAACCCCGGGCGGCGGCCGTTCTTCGTCGAGGATCCCGGCGATCTCGCCGTCGGCCTCGCGGGCGTGGACGATCAGCGGCAATCCGGTCGTGCGCGAGGCCGCAATATGAGCGCGGAAGACGCGTTCCTGGATGTCGCGCGGGCTCAGATCATAGTGGAAATCGAGCCCGGTCTCGCCGATCCCAACGACCTTGGGATGGTTGGCCAGGGCCGACAGCTGATCGGGTAGCAGGGCGGCGTGGTCGAAGGCCTCGTGGGGATGGGCGCCGACCGAACACCAGATTGCGTCGTCGCTTTCGGCAATCGCGCGCACCCCTGCGAATTGGTCGAGCCGAGTGCTGATCGTCAGCATGGTCCCGACCCCGGCCGCCCGTGCGCGAACGATGACCGCTTCGCGCTCGGCGGCGAAATCGGCGAAGTCGAGATGGCAGTGACTGTCGACCAGCATCGGACCCCTATTCCCGCCGCCGCTCATGCCGCCGGCGCGTCGACAAAGCGCGGGAAAATGCCCACCGGCTTTGGCAATCGTGCCCCGGGGACCAGAGGCGTCGCGGCGAGGGCACCAAAATCGCGCGACCCCACCGGCACCGAGAGCTGGTCCAAAAGCCTAGACGCAGAGCCTGGAACAAAGGGTTGTACAAGAATCCCGAGCATTCGGATCGTCTCGGCGAGGGTATAGAGAACGGTGCGCATCCGCCCCGGATCGCTGCGCCGCAGAACCCAGGGCGCCTGCTCGTCGACATAGCGGTTGGCATCGGCAACCACCCGCCAGATCGTCTCAAGCGCAAGGTGAAAGGCCTGTTCTTCCATAAGCTTGCGCACGATGTCGAGAAGGCCGCTCGCGGCCGCCAGTAATGCCTGGTCGACAGCGGCGCGGGTCCCGGGCTCCGGCACCCTGGCATCGCAGTCGCGACTGATCATGACCAGCACGCGCTGTGCCAGATTGCCGAAATCATTGGCGAGATCGCCATTGAGGCGACCCACGACCGCGCGATGTGAAAAATCGCCATCGTTTCCGAAAGGTAGTTCCCGCAGCAAAAAATAGCGCACCGGATCGAGCCCGTAGGTGGCGACGAGGCGATCGGGCGCGATGAAGTTGCCGAGTGATTTCGACATTTTCCGACCCTCGACCGTCCACCAGCCATGGGCGAACACGCGGCGCGGCGGATCGAGCCCGGCGGCCATCAGAAAGGCCGGCCAATAGACCGAATGAAACCGCACGATATCCTTACCCACCATGTGAAGATCTGCCGGCCAATATGTTGTGAACTCGCTGTTTTCAAGATCCGGGTAGCCGAGTGCGGTGATGTAGTTGGTCAGCGCGTCGAGCCACACATAGATGACGTGGTTCGGGTCTCCCGGCACCGGGATGCCCCAGGTAAAGCTGGTGCGTGAAATCGACAAATCTCGCAGCCCGCCGCGGACGAAGCTGATCACCTCGTTCCGGCGGCTACGCGGAGCGACTGCATCGGGATTGGCCTCGTAATGGGCCAATAATCTATCTTGCCAAGCGGATAGCCGAAAGAAGTAATTTTCTTCCTCGAGCCATTCCACCTCGGCCCCAGTCGGCGCCTTGCCGTCGATCAATTCGCTTTCGTCGTAAAAAGCCTCGTCGCGGACTGAATACCAGCCGGCGAAGCGGCCGAGATAGATCTCGCCGCGGCGTTCCAGTTCCTGCCAGATCGCCTGGACGGCGCGGCTGTGGCGCGGCTCGGTGGTGCGGATGAAATCGTCATGGCTGATATCGAGCAGCCGGTTCATGTCGCTGAACGCTCCGGATATGCGGTCGGCAAAGGCTTGCGGCGAGATCCCGGCGGCTCGCGCCGACTGCTCGACCTTTTGACCATGCTCGTCGGTCCCAGTCAGGAATTTGACCCGGCGCCCGTCGAGGCGCATGAAGCGCGCCAGCGCGTCGCAGGCTACCGTGGTATAGGCGTGCCCGAGATGCGGCAAATCGTTGACATAATAGATCGGCGTGGTGACGAAAAAGGGCCGGTCCGCGCTCATCATCCTCTCCAAAGCCCAGATATGGGCCGGAACCGCAGGCGATCCAACGCGCGAGCGGTGATGCCCGTTTTTAGCGCGCCGTCTCGGCGATAGCAAAGAACGCGCCGAGGATGGTCTGCTTGCGGTCGAGGTTGAGCTCGTCGGTGGCGGCAAAGCTGCATTCGATTTGCGCCCGCAACTCGGCCCAGCGTGCGGCATTGGCGCGCGCGGCAAGGTGCTGCATCGTGGCTGCCTCGCTCGGGACAATTCCACCGGCAAGTATCCCGCCGGGAGTTGGCGGTTGGCCAGGCGCGCGCCGGGCCGCACCCACTGCCAAGCGGCCGAGAAACTGCGACAGCAATTCCCCGGTCGCCCGATATGCGTCCTCGGCATCGGCGCGGGCGAGCCGGTCGGCGAAGCCGTGCAGCCGGCCGACGTCCAGCGCCGGGATTTGTGACAGCAATTCGACCAGCGAGCGGTACAGCGCGAGCCCGCCGCTGCCGGCGAGTTCGACCGCCCGGCCGATGCTGCCAGCGCAAGCCGCGGCGAGTGCTTCAGCCTCCACCTTTTCCAGTTCGGGGCGGTAGCGCCCAACTAGCCCGGCGGCCACCGGCAATGCCGGCGCCGCGAGCATGATTCGCCGGCAACGCGACCGGATCGTCGGCAATAGCCGGCCGGGATTGTGGCTGACCAGCAGCAGCAACGCGCGCAACGGCGGCTCTTCGAGGATCTTGAGCACCGCGTTCGCCGCGTTTCGATTCATCTCCTCGGCGCCGTCGATAATGACGATGCGCCAGCCCTCCTCAGCCGCAGTCAGCCCGAAAAACTCGGCGATCGCTCGCGTATCCTCGACCAAGATGTCGGCGCGCAGCCGCCTTCGCCTTGGGTCCCAAGCACGCTCGACGGTCAGCAGGTCGGCATGACCGCCGGCCGCCACCCGGCGGAACACCCCGCTTTGGGGATCGATTGCCAGTCCGGCTTCGTCGGCTCCGCCGAAGATATCCGCGCTGGCATCGGGCCCCTGCCCGCTTTGGGCCAGCACAAACCGGGCGAAGCGAAAGGCCAAAGTCGCCTTGCCTACGCCGCGCGGACCGCCCAGCAGGATCGCATGGGGCAGCCGGCCGGCCCGGTACAGCCGCTCGAGCTCGCGCTCGGCACTCTCGTGGCCGACCAGATCCGGGTTCGCCCGCGGCGGCGGCGCAACGCTCTCCGCCGCGGGTGCCGGCTCTACCGTATGGGCCATCGAGGCCGCCGCCGGCGCGCAGCCGGAGCCCGATGCAGCCGCATTAATTTTCCTTCAAAGGTTCAGCGTCACGCCGAGCCGCTGCGCCACGACGCCGCACACGGCGCGGTGCACCACTTGCGGATCGGCCGCAGCGTCGATCAGCACGCAACGGCCGGGATCAGTGGCGGCGATCTCGCGAAAACCTTGGTGCAGCCGTTCGTGGAAGCTCGGATCGAGCCGCTGGAACCGGTCCGTCGCCGGCGACCGGGCGGCGGCTCGGCCGAGCCCGATCGCGGCTGGCAGATCGAGGATTACGGTCAGGTCCGGCATGAAATCGCCGAGCGCAAAGCGGTGCAGCGCTTCGATGTCGGCCGTCGCCAGCCCCCGGCCGTAGCCCTGATAAGCGAGCGTCGAATCGGCAAACCGATCGGAAACCACCCAGATTCCGCGGGCCAGCGCCGGCGCGATCACCTTGTCGACATGGTCGTGCCGCGCCGCAACCAGCAGCAGCACCTCGCTGCGGGCGTCCCAGCGACCGCCCTCGCCTTCGAGCAACAGGCGCCGGATCGCCTCGGCGCCGG
Organism: uncultured Alphaproteobacteria bacterium; assembly: GCA_963775875.1. GTDB lineage: Bacteria > Pseudomonadota > Alphaproteobacteria > ATCC43930 > CGMCC-115725 > AP-15. The sequence goes on along the minus strand of CAVZKP010000015.1, from coordinate 210,262 downwards.
GCGAGCCGCCCGGCTCGCGCGTTGCCAGCGCCGCGATCCCGCTGCGCTCCAGTGCCGCGAGCAGCAAGGGCACCTGTGTCGACTTGCCGGCGCCCTCGCCGCCTTCGATGGTGATGAACTGGGCGCGCAGCATCTGGGGATCAGTGCCGCTCGCCCCAGACGAGATATCCCGCGAGCGTCGCGATGCGGCCCACTGCATTCATCCGCGAAACATTCTTCGTGGCGACCAGCGGCATCTCGATCGGCACCAAATTCGGCGCGGTGACGACGATTTTGCCGAGCGTCTCGCCCTTTGCGACCGGAGCCGGGATCGGACTGTCGTATTGGAGGGTAACCTTCATTCCGGGGCGCGCCTGGCGCGGTAGCGTCACCACTAGATTTTTAGTGACCGAAAGCGGCACTCGCGCATCAGCGCCGAGCCAGACCTGGGCCTCGTCCACCGTATCGCCGGCGCTGAACAGCCGATAATCGTTGAATTCGCGAAATGCCCAATCGACCAGCCTCTCGCTCTCCTGCGCGCGCGCCTTCATCGTCGGCAGACCGCCCAGTACGATGACGATGCGACGCTCGCCGCGCTTGACCGAACCAGTAACGCTGTATCCCGATTCCTCGGTGTGCCCGGTCTTCAGCCCGTCTGCTCCGTCATTATCGTAAAGCAGCGGATTGCGGTTGCCCTGCTTGATGTTGTTGAAGACGAACTCCTTTTCGCCGTAGATTTTGTAAAATTCCGGGAAGTCCTGGATCGTGCGGACTGCCAAGGTGGCCAAATCGCGCGCCGTCACCCAGCCGTTGGGATCGGGGAGGCCAGTGACGTTCGCAAAGTGGCTGTGATCGAGACCGATCTCCTTGGCCTTCTTGTTCATCAGATCGACAAAGGCCTGCTCGCTTCCGGCCAGCCCCTCGGCGAGCACCAGGCAGGCGTCATTGCCCGATTGGATGATCATGCCATGGACCAGATCGTCGATCGAGACCTTGCCGCCGAGCGGCACGAACATTTTCGAGCCGCCGAGCCGCCACGCCTCCTCGCTGACCGGCAATTGGTCGGTGAGCTTGGCTTCACCCTTTTTAAGCATGTCGAAGACCACGTATGCGGTCATCAATTTGTTCAACGAGGCCGGCGGAAATGGCTGGTCGGCGGCCTTGTCGAGCAGCACCGCGCCGGTTTCGACCTCGATGATGATAGCGTGCGCCGCCTGGGTGTCGATGCCGATAGCCGGCGCGTTCGCTGCCGCCGGCACTTTCGATGCAGCGGGTCCTGGCCGCGCCGGGATCGCAGCGACCGCCTTGGTCTTGGCGTTGACCTTCGCCGCCGCTGCGGGCTGAAGGGCGAGGCCGGCCGCCATCAGCGCGGCGAAGAAAGATCCGATAAAACGGGGCGCCATCGCCATGCTCATTTCCATTCGCCTGGGCCCGCTGCCCGATCTCAGTCGGTGACGATCCGCGCCCCGGGGTAGCCGCTGCTAACCACTCGCTGCAGCAAGCGATCCGCCTGTTCGACGCTCACCACCGGGCCGAGCCGCACTCGATAAACCTGAATCCCGTTGACCGCCGCTGTCATCACCCGGACGCTGCCCAACGGGGCGATGCGCGACTGCACCCGCTGGGCATTGTCCCGTTCGGAAAAGGCTCCGGCCTGGATAAAAATTCGGCCCGCCGACGACCCAACCGGGACGGCGGCGATCCTGAACGGCGATGGCGGCAATTGCGTGGCGACGGTCGGTCCCGCCACGAATTTGGCTGCAGGTTGCCTGGGCGGCGACCATGGCCTCGGCGTGCCGACGACCGGGCCCGCCACCACACGGTGCGCGAGTTCGGACGGTGGCAAGGCCGGGGCGGCATTGGCAGGCGGTTGCGGCGCAATGGGCGCGGCCGGCCGCCAGGCGTCAGACGGTTCCACGGCGGCGGTCACCAGCGAGGCAGCATCCGGCGCCTGAGCGGCCAGGACGGCCCCGCCGCTATTATGCATCGCCGCTTCCGCGACCTGGATGCTGGCATCCTTGATAATCTTGACCTCGACCGGCGTCGTTCCCCGGCTCTCGAAGCCGAGAAGTTGCGCTGCCCGGCGCGACACGTCAATCAACCGGTCGTCGACAAACGGCCCACGGTCGTTGACCCGCAAGCGCAACGACCGGCCATTTTGCAGATTGGTTACTTGAACGATGCTCGGCATCGGCAGAGTGGTGTTGGCTGCGGTCAGCCGGTTCATGTCGAAGATCTCGCCATTGGCGGTGTATCGACCCTCGAATTGCTCGCCGTACCAGGAAGCGACGCCGGTCTTGTCGTAATTGTAATCGACTGCCGGATAGTACCAGATACCCTTGATCTGGTACGGGCCGCCGACGCGGTAGCTGCCATGCCCATCGCCGGGATAGCCCCCGGCGGTGCCAGACCCGATGGTGGAGTGCGACGCGCATCCGGCAAGCAACAGACCGATCGCAACGATTGGCGCCGCACCCCAGCTGCGGCCGCCGCCGTCCACCGTCATCATTCCCCCGCCCCCAACTTCCGGCGATCAGCTGTGTTCGATGCGCTCCTGAGCCAGCATGCTGTCGGCGAGATAGCCGACGGCACCAGCAAAATAGGTCGAATTGTTCCACTTCATGATAGTTCGGAAATTGTCGTAGACGAGCAATGCTGGCCCCCCAGCGCCGTCCGGCATGACCAGCGAGGCTTCGACTTCCCTAGCCGGCAACGGGTTCGAATTGAGACCGCGGACCCCCAGCCGGCTCCATTCCCCGGTCAGCCGTCTGACCCCGAGCCCGGTGTAGCGCGCGTCGAAACCCGCCGGCAGCAATACCGCGCGCCCCCAGCTCTCGCCGTTGCGCCAGCCGAGATGGGCGATGAAATTGGCGATCGAGGCGAGGACATCGGCCCGATCGGTCCAGATGTTGCGGCGCCCGTCGCCGTCGTAATCGACCGCATAGCCCAAATAGGTCGAGGGCATGAACTGGCATTGGCCCATCGCCCCGGCCCAGGAGCCGGTCATGTTTTCAGCCGCGACGTTGCCCTGATCGATGATCCGCAATGCCGCGATCAGCTCGCCGCGGAAATAGGGGCCGCGCCGCCCGTCAAATCCGAGCGTGGCCAGGGACGACACCACCATGTAATTGCCGGTAACCGCGCCGAAATCGCTTTCTAGGCCCCACAAGGCGACGATAAAACGGGGCTCTACTTCATAGCGCCGCCATATCGCGTTGAGCAGCAGCCGATTGTCGTATAGCTGGCGGCGGGCGTTCTCCTCGCGCTGCGGGGTGACGGTTTTTTGCAGATATTGCGAAAAGGTCAGGACCTGCTCGGGCTGCCGGCGGTCGAGTTCGATCACATGCGGCAAATATTCGGCGTTGCGTAATGCTGTATCGATCGTCGACAAACGGATCCCGCGCGTCGCCGCCTCGCGCCGGACCGCGCCGAGAAAGGCATAAAAGTCGCCCCCGGAGGCCACGGCCGAAGATCGGGCAATGCCGCTCGACGCAGCGGCGAGCGGCACCGCAAACATAATCCGTCGGCTGAAGCGACGAGCCGCCATCGCAGAACCCCCTCGGTAGCCTGACCCCCGCCAGCTTATTGCCACAACCGAGCCGGGTTGTGCAATGTCATGGCGACATCGGGAAAAATCCTTGGGCGTCATCTTTCGCAAAAAGAAAAATCGTCATCGGCAACGGGCGAATTGGCCGGCGCGACCCGTGTGCAACCTTGACAAAGCAGCGCCGCAAACGTACGCCGGAAACCGCAGGGCGCGCGACTTGGGAGGATTAAGACATGGGCGCTATTCTAGGTCTCGGCGTCACCCATTTTCCGCCGCTTTCGGGGACCGACGAAAGCATGGGGCGGATTTTGAAACGGGTTCTCGACGACCCGGCGCTGCCCGTACAATATCGCCTTCCCGAAGGCTGGCCCGCGGCGATGCGCGAGGAATACGGCGCCGACCACGGCCTGTCGGCGGCGCGACGGCACCGCGAGGCACTGATCGGCGGATTTCGCAATGCGCGCCAAGTGCTCGACGAGTTCGCCCCGGACCTGGTGGTGATCTGGGGCGACGACCAGTACGAAAACTTTCGCGAAGACATCATCCCGCCGTTTTGTCTGATGGCTTACGATGGCATGGCTGTGAAACCGTGGGAAATCCATCGTGCCCCAAATGCATGGAACGAGCCAAACGACAAGGTTTTTGAGTACAAGGGGCATCCGGACGCCGGCAAATACCTGGCTGGCAAGTTGCTCGAAACCGGGTTCGATGTTTCCTACGCCTACCAGCCGCTGCATCACCAGCTCGGCCACGCTTTTCTGAACACCTTGTTGTTCTTGGATTACGACCGGCAGGGGTTCCCCTATCCGGTGCTACCGTTTCAGGTCAATTGCTACGGTCGTCGGGTCATCGCCCAGCATGCCGGCGTGCGCAGCCTGAGCGAACAACCGGCCGAGGCCGATTTCGACCCGCCCTCCCCTGCCCCGTGGCGCTGCTTCGACCTCGGCGCGGCCTGCGCCCGGATCGTCAGGGACAGCCCGTACCGAGTGGCGCTGATCGCCTCGTCGAGCTGGTCGCATGCGTTTCTGACCCCGAAAAACTATTTGCTCTATCCCGATGTCCCGGCCGACCGCGCGCTCTACGACGCGCTGGTAAAGGGCGACTATGCGGCCTGGCGCGAGCGCCCGCTGAACGCGGTCGAAAATAGCGGCCAGCAGGAGGTATTGAACTGGATGTGCCTGATGGGGGCGATGAACGCGATCGGCAGGCGGCCCAGCGAAACCTCATTCGTCGAAAGTTGGATTTTTAATTCCAACAAATGCTTTGCGGTGTACGAGCCGTAGGTCCTAGGCCGTCGCCGGTAGCAGTTGCGGATCAACTGCGGCAAACAAGCTAGCGCGGGCATCCTGCCCGCATGCGGGCCAGGGGCTCGCGGTTCGACTACTACTGAGGCTACCATGGCGCGGAAATACAATCTGATGTCGAGCGACGGGCATCTCGAAGTTCCGCCCGAGCGGTGGGTGCACCGGGTGCCGCAGAAACATCGCGATCGCGCACCCCATACCGTCCATCTGCCCGACGGCGGCGACGCCCTGATGATCGAGGGCCAGCCATTATTGGAAGCGAATTTTCTCGATCTGCGCGCCGGCCGTGCTGAGGGGACTTGGCAGCCCTTCGGCCTCAAGGTCGCCGACGCCGCCGGCACCGGCTCGCCCGAGCAGCGGGTCAAGGAGCAGGACCGCGATGGCATGGACGCCGAGGTGCTGTTCGCGGCGATGGTCGCGGGGCCGGTGTTCTGGCGCAACATCAGCCATGACGAGGTCTATAAAGCGGTGATCCGCGGCTACAACGACTGGCTGGCCGAGGAATATTGCGCGGTCGATCCTGACCGGCTGATCGGCATGGGGGTGATCCCGATTACCAATGTCGACGACGCAATCGCCGAGATGGCGCATTGCAAGAAACTCGGCCTCAAAGGCATCCTGATGGGCGCCCTACCCAGCGCCAAGGGTTATCCAACGCCGGAGGACGACAAATTCTGGGCCGCCGCGGTCGATATGGAGATGCCGGTGACGGTGCATGTCCAGTTCTACCGCACCGGGGCGCGCGCCACCCAGCCGACCTTCAAATACCCGAAAGAAGACCCGGTAATCATGCAGCGGCTGCGCCGGCCGTTCCTAGAATGGCTGTGCAATTTCGGCCTGGCGCCATCGGTCAGCATCGCCCAACTGGTCCTCGCCGGCGTGTTCGAACGCCACCCGAAGCTGAAAGTCTTCTTTGCCGAGACCCGGCTCGGCTGGGTCCCGTTCTGGCTCGAGCACATGGATCTGTGGTATCAGCGCCACCTTGGCTGGGCCCAGGAATATCTCGGCTTCCAGCCGCTGAAGGAATTGCCGAGCCATTACGTGCGCGACCACGTCTATTTCAGCGTCCAGTACGAGCGGGTCGCGATTGAGGAGCGCCAGCATGTCGGCGTCGACCGGATCATGTTCGCCACCGACTTCCCGCATATCGAATGCGAGTGGCCGAATTCGCGCCCGCTGATCGACAAGATCTACGCCGACATCCCCGAAGCCGACAAACGCCGGATCTGGGCCGACAACTGCGTCGAATTCTTCAAGCTCGACCTTGAGCGGGGGTAAAAGAGTCTTCTTAGCTCCGACATGCGGGTGGACCTTAACCGCGGCAGAGATCGGCGCAGGTGCGGTCGTCATGGCCGGGTCAAGCCTGGCTTGTCCCGGCCATCCACGTGCCTGGGTCGGGGACCGAAGAGAGCGTGGATCACCGGGACGAGCCCACGGCTGTCCGGTTCAGCTCCGCATACCAGTTTGCCGGGTATGCAAAATATTCCTTCCCCCTGAAGCCGTCATGGCCGGACTTGTTCCGGCCCATCCACGTGCCTGGGTCGGGGTCGAAGAGAGGCGTGGATCACCGGGACAAGCCCGGTGATGACGACGAGGAGTAGAGGCGTTGCGCTGCACTGCAGCCGGATTCGCGGAACCGGACAGCCGTGGGCAGAGCCCGGGAATCCGCCGTTCTGCTCCACTCACCCCTTCGCGACCAGCATTCACCCTAGCCGCGAGAATTTGAGCACGTGAACAAGGTGGCGGCGAGCGTCACGCACCCGCCGCCGGGCGGGTGCGGGTGGCGAGGAGGAAGAAGAGCTGGCCGAGGAGGAGGCCGGCGAGCAGGACGCTGGCGGCGGACAGCGCGGGGTTGGCCGGGAAGAAGCCGACCGCGAGCGTGCACAAGGCGCCGTTCAACATCTGCATGAAGCCGTAGAGGCCCGAGGCGGCGCCGATCATCTGCGGGTCGGTGCTGATCGCGGCGGTAATCGCCACCGGCGAGGCGGCGCCGACGCCGATCGAAAACAGGATCATCGGGGCGAGCACGCTCGCGACGCTCAGCATGCCGCTCGCGGCCACCAAAAAGAACAGGGCGGCGCCGGTGACGGCGACGGCGCTGGTCGCGCGCAGCAACGGGTTGAGCCGAACCCGCGAGGCCAGCCGGCTCGCCGTGAAACTGCCGATCGGCACGCCGCCCATCACGACGAGGTAGTAGAGCCCGATCTCGGTCGCCGGCCGGTGCAGCATCTGGGTGAAGATGAACGGCGATGTGGTCAGATAGGCGAAGAAGGTGGTGCTGGTAAAGGCGCCGCCGAACATATAGCCGCAGAACGCCCGCGACCGCAGCAGCCGGGCATAGCTGGCGAGCATGCGGCCCGAGCCGCCGCGCGAGGCCGCGCTCTCGGGTAGCGCCAGCAACACCCCGCCGAGGGTGACGAGGCCGAGCGCCACCAGCATGACAAAGATCGAACGCCAGCCGAACCAGGCGCCGAGAAACCCGCCGACGGCCGGGCCGATGCCGGGCGCCAGGCTCTGCACCATGGTCAGCAAGGCCATGCGCGAGGCGGCCTCGCCCGGCGCGGCGCTGTCGCGCACCACGGCGCGGCCCAATACCAGCCCGCCGCAGGCGCCCACCGCCTGCACCACCCGCGCGATCAGCAGGGTGGCGATGGTCGCCGCCGCGCCGGCGACCGCGCTCGCCGCGACATAGAGAAATAGGGCGAGCAGCAGGGTCGGCCGGCGGCCGAATTTGTCGGAGACCGGGCCATACAGCAACTGGCCGCCGGCGATGGCAAACAGATAGAGCGTGATCGTCAGCTGGATCGTGCCGCGCGACACCGTGAAAGCGGCGCCGACCAGCGGCAATACCGGCACCAGAATGTGCATCGCCAGGGTGCCGGAAGCGGTCACCGCGACCAGCAGCCAGAACGGCGCCCGCTCGCGGCGCCGCGCCAGGATCGGCGTGATCAGCCAGCCGAGCAGGCCCGCGCCGTCATCCCCGATCCAGCGCCCGCCGGGGGCGGCGCGCATGGCCCCCTGGCGCCGGCGCTCGAACGGGCGAAGGGCGCGGCGGGTCAGCGAGCGCCACAGGCTGCGTGCGGTCAAACCCGATCCGCCGAAAGGTTGATGTCGGTCTCCAGCAGCAAGCAGCGTGCCAGGACCGGCGACGCTACGATCGCCGCCGTTGCGCGTGGGCCGCCGCGCCCCTGCCGGCGAGGCGGCCGAAGACGGCGCCGGACATCAGCCCGGTGCCGCTGGCGTAATTGTGGTAGAACAGCCCGCCGACCATCTCGCCCGCCGCATAGAGGCCGGGGATCGGATGGCCGGTGGTGTCCTCGACCTCGGCAGCGTTGGTGATCTTCAGACCGCCAAAGGTGAAGGTGATGCCGGTCGTCACCGCATAGGCCTCAAAGGGCGGGGTATCGAGGCGCTGGGCCCAATTGGTCTTGTCGATCGCCAGGCCGGTGGTGCGCAGCCCGTCATGGATGTTGGGGTTGAACGCCGCCTCGGGCCGGGGGGCGGCATTGAAGGCGCGCACGGTTTCGAGAAAGCGGGCGGCGTCGACGCCGTCGAGACGCGGCGCCAGGGCCTCGAAACTGTCGGCCTTTTCCTTGGTGATGCGCGGGATGCGGTATTCCTCGCGCAGCAGGTGGACGACTTTCTGGTCGAAGATCTGCCAGGCGAACATGCCCGGCTGGTTCAGGATCCTGCCGCCGTATTCGGCATAGGTATAGCTGTGGAAATCGAGGCCTTCGTCCAGATAACGCTCGCCGCGGGCGTTGACGATGATGCCGAACGGATAGTTGTGCTTTTGAAAGCGGTCGCCGACATCGAGGTCGCCATAGGGCGGCGCGTTCAGATCCCAGGCGACCGAATGCGCGCCCGACCAATGGCCGTGCACGGCCGCCCCCAGATCGAGCGCCATCTTCAGCCCCTGACCGGTGTTGAAGCGCGAGCCGCGCACCTTGGCGAGGTCCCAATTGGGCCCGAGATAGCGCGCCCGCATCTCGGCATTGGCCTCGAACCCGCCGCAGGCCAGCACCACCGCGCTCGACCGCAACTCGCGGATCCGGCCCTGGTGGCGCACCCTCACCCCCTCGACGCCGCGGTCGCCGGTCAACAGGGCGATCGCCGGCGTGTCATAGAGCACGTCGATCCCGTCGCGCGCGGCGCGGGCGTGCAACGCCTTGACCAGTTCCTTGCCGCCGCCCCAGATATGGCAGGCGAGCCCGCCCCAGAATTTGAACTTGCCGTCGACCCGGAACGCCTGACGGCCGAGCCCGAGCTGGAACCGCACCCCCTGTTCGCGCATCCACACCGCGGCCTCGAAGCTGCCGCGGATCAGGATCTCGGTCAGATCGGGGTCGCAGCGATACTGGGTCAGCCGGCCCATATCGTCGAAATACTGCTCCTCGGTATAGGTGCCGAAATCGACGTCGTTGAGCTCGGTCTCGTTCATGTCGGGGATCAGCCGGGCGAGGTCCTCGCCGCCATGATAGACGACCCGGAAGGCGCCGCCGGTAAAGGCCGAATTGCCGCCGCGCTGGTCCTCGGGCGCCACTTCGAGCATCAGCACCCGGGCGCCGTTCTCGCGCGCCGACAGTGCCGCGCAAGTGGCGGCATTGCCGGCCCCGACCACGATCACATCCTGCGGGGGTAGGTCCATCGCGCGCTCCTCGGTTAGACGCCAGCCAGTTTAGCGTAGTCTGGCGAAAACCCGACCTATCGAAGACCTGCAGGATGGGTTGAGCACAGACAGACCGATCATCGGTGGGGCGTTGCGACTGGCGGTGGGTTACGCTTCGCTAACCCACCCTACGCGCTAACCCGCTGCACCGGCCGCAGGCGCAAAGCCGCTCGCCGCGCCTTGGGCGAGGAGATAACCTTGGCTCCGGCGGCGATCGGGGGAGAAGGGCGCTGTGGCCGAGATCAGCGAGCGACAGGCGGACGGCACCGCGCGGGTAAGCCTGCCGGCGATCTTTGCCGCGTTCTTCCGGCTCGGCGTAACCAGTTTTGGCGGCGGCACCGCGGCCTGGCTGTACCGCGCCTTTGTGCAGCGCCGGCACTGGATCAATGATCAGACGTTTCTGGTGGATGTCGGGCTCAGCCGGCTGATGCCGGGCTCGGCCGGGGTCAATCTGACGGTCCAGGTCGGGCAGCGGCTGCGCGGCGGGCTGGGCGCGCTGACGGCGGTGGTCGGGCTGCTGTCGGGACCGCTGGTGATCGTGGTGGCGCTGGCCGTGGGCTATGCCAGGATCGCCGGCAGCCCGGTGGCGCACGCGGTTCTCGACGGGGTCGCGGCGGCGGCGATCGGCCTGACCTTTGCCACCGGGCTGGTGCTGGTGCCGCGCGGCGTGGCGCAGCTCGGCGAGATCGTGATTACCATCGCGACGGTGCTCGCGGTCGGGGTGCTGCGCTGGCCGATGCTGCCGGTGATCCTGTGCCTGGCGCCGCTCAGCATCGGCCTCGCCTGGATGCGGCATCGCGGGCGGCGGAGCTGACATGCGAGACGACTGGCGGAGCCTGCTGGCGCTGGTCCTGGTGTTCGGCCCGCTATCGCTGTTTTCGATCGGCGGCGGCGCTTCGCTCCTGGCCGAGATCGAGCAACAGGCGGTGGTCGTCCACCACTGGACGACGCAGCACGAATTTGCCGATCTGTTCGCGATCTCGCGCGCCGCGCCGGGGCCCGGCACGATGCTGTCGGCGCTGATCGGGTGGAAGGTGGCGGGCTGGTCCGGTGCGCTGACCGCAACGGTGGCGCTCTACCTGCCATCCTCGCTGTTGGTCTATGGCGGGGCGCGGATGTGGGGAAGATGGCGCGGCTCGCGCTGGCACAGCGCGGTCGAGCGCGGGCTGGCGCCGATCGCCGCCGGGCTGGTGCTGGCCGGCGGCATTGCCGTGCTGCAGGTGGCGGGCGGCCGCGCGGTGTGGGCGGCGGCGCTGCTGGCGACGGTCGTGCTATTGCGCTGGCCCCGGCTCAACCCGCTGATTCTGTTCGCCATCAGCGGTGCGCTGTTCGGCCTCGCCGCCGCATTCGGGCGGATGTAGTCTGCCGGCCTGGTCCGTTGCCGAAACGGACCACCTCAGGGAGGGTGCACGATGCCCAAATATCTGATCACCGCGTCCTACACCGCCGATGGCTTGAAGGGCCTGCAAAAGGACAAGGCTTCCGGCCGCGGGCAAGCGGTTGCCGCGGCGATCGCCAGCGTCGGCGGCAAGGTCGAGTGCTTCTACCACGCCCTTGGCAAGGACGACGTCTACATCATCGCCGATTTGCCGGACAACAGCACCGCCGCGGCGATCGGCGTCACCGCGTCGTCAACCGGGCTGGTGCGCACCCGCACCACGGCGCTGATGACCGTCGAGGAGGTCGACCGGGGGCTCGAAAAGAGCGTCAGCTACCGCCCGCCCGGCCGCTAGCACCGGGCGCGCGGCCTGGCTTCAGAAGGTGGCGCCCGACTGCAGCCAGTGACGCACGATCTCCTCGCCGGTGGCGAACCAGACGCCGTCATGCGCGCGGATATAGGCTAGCGCCGAATCGAGCCCGGCGATGCGGTGCGGCACGCCGATCAGATAGGGGTGCAGGCAGATCGCCATGACCCGTCCTGATTGCGCGCCTTCGGCGTAGAGCGTGTCGAACTGGCGGCGGATCATCGCCTCGAACTCGCCGATCGTGCCGTTCCGGTAATTGAAGTGCGGCGCGTCGTTGATCTCGTAGGAATAGGGGATCGAGACCAGCGGCTTGCCGCCGATATCCATCAAGTAGGGCTGATCGTCATTGACCCAGTCGGCGACGTAGAGACAGCCCTCCTCGGTGAGGAAGTCGAGCGTATGCCAGGTCTCGGCGAGGCCGGAGCCGAGCCAGCCGAGCGGCTTTTTGCCGGTCATCTCGGCGATGCGCGACAAGGTGCGGGAAACCGTGCGCCGTTCCTCCTCGGGGCTCAACGCGTCGAGCCATACGCTGTTCGTCTGGTTGTGGCCGAGGATCTCCCAGCCGAGCTCGATCGCGGCGCGGACGATCTGCGGGTGATGATCGCAGATGTCGCTATTGAGGGTCGGGCTGGCGCGGATGCCGTGCTTGCTGAGCACATCCATGATCCGCCAGATGCCGACCCGGTTGCCATAATCCCGCTGCGCCCAGGCCCGCACGGACGGCGGATTGCCGGCGGGTATGCCAGGATGGCCGGAAATAGCCTTGGTCAACGGAAAGAACTCGATATTGGGGATGACCCACACCGCCAGCCGAGCGCCGCCCGGCCATTCGAGCTTTGGTCGGTCGTTGATCGGCGTGTACGGAAACGGGCCATAGTCGCGCGGCTGCATGACGCTGTTCCCTTTGCATGATGGAGAGCCGGAGCTTGCCAGAGATGACGCCGGAAATCGCCACCGAATGGCGGCGCTTCGAACAATTGTCCACGCAGGAACTCTACGAAATCCTGCGGTTCCGTCAGAGCATCTTCGTCGTCGAGCAGGGGTCGCCCTATCCCGACCTTGACGGCTTCGACCAGACCGCGCGGCATCTGCTGTTGCGCCAGGCGGGCGTGCTCGCCGGCTATCTGCGCCTGGCGCCGATGCCGGGGCCGCCGCCGCTGGTCAGCATCGGCCGGGTAGCGCTCGCCCCGGATTTGCGCGGCCAGGGGCTGGGCCGCATGCTGATGGAGCAGGCGCTGCGCCGGTGCCGCGAGGATTACCGCGGCCGGCCGGTGGTATTGCGGGCGCAGCGCCATCTGGCGCGGTTCTACCAAAGCTTCGGCTTTGCGGTGAGCTCGGAGCCGTTCGATGATTTCGGCGTCACCCATGTCGAGATGATGCTGCGCACCGTTGACGGGACCAGCCAGCCAGGGTAGGCTTACGCAAATCTTAACAAGAACCGGGTGGGACTTCGACGATGGTTGAAACGCCGTTCAACATGATCCTGGAAGCGCGGCCCTAATGTGATGACTAATCGGATGACTGTCCTTCATGGACGGCATCGAGATTGCGTCGTCGCTCCACTCCTCGCAATGACAGCGATTCGCGGTGTCATTGCGAGCAAAGCGAAGCAATCTCGGTGACGCCGAGCCGGTGTCAAATTTCAGGTTCGCGGCCCTAGCGCGGAACGAAGGGTTCTTGCGCGCGCCGCCTGGCGGCCGGGTCGGAAATCGGGAAGCCGGCAGACGAGTGACCGATGGCGGCTTGGTCCGCGAAATGATTAACCATATGTGAACTGCCTCACACATCCCGACCGATCGCTTGAACTATGCCGACGAGCGGGGCGGATGGCCCCATCGGGGGAGTGGCGAAGAAGATGTCTCGGACCGTCGCGAGCAACAGATGCGTCAGGTCCGGACCGGACCGGCATCCCGGTTACCGGCCAGGGCGAGGCCATCGCCGCGGCCTCGCCACGGCCTCGCCGACAGCGTCATCTGCAATGGACCGCAGTGATCCCCGACCGGCAGCGCGAGCGGTCCGCCGCGCCGCCGATTGCCAGCGCCCCGTCGCCAACCAAGGAAAACCGTGATGCCAGTAGCCCTGACCTATCCAGGCGTCTACATCGAAGAACTGTCCAGCGGCCAGCACACGATTACCGGGGTTGCGACCTCGATCGCGGCGTTTATCGGCTGGGCGCCGCAAGGGCCGACGACCGAAGCCGTGATGGTCCAGAGCATTTCCGGAGTTCCAGTCGATTTTCGGCACGTTTGTGCCGGGGGTGTACCTGGCCTACGCGGTCAGCCAGTTTTTTCAGAACGGCGGACAGCAGGCCTACATCGTGCGGCTGGTCGGGAGCACCGCCGCGCCCGCCTCGGAACCCTGGCCGACCGGCGCCGGCGTCACCCTCTATGCGAGCAATCCCGGAGTTTGGGGCAACAGCCTGGTGGTGACGCTGACCACCCAGCCCTCGCCCAATCAGGCGCGCTTCAGCCTGCTGGTGCAGCTGGCCAATGCGAGCGGGGCGCTGACCACGCTGGAAAGCTACACCAACCTCTCCTGCAGTGCCACGGACCCGCAATATGTGGTGGCGGTGATCAATGCAGATTCGAACTACCTGACATTCACCGCACCGGGATCCACGACAGCGCAAACGGTGACCGGGACGCCGCCGGCGGGTGTAACCACGATCAATTTCACGACGGCAAAGACCGGTGTCGATGGCGACATTCTCCATCCCGGCAGCATCACCACGCCCCAGGAATTCGAGACGGCGCTGAACGCCACCACCAGTGGGCTGAGCCTGCTGAGCCAGGTGCCGATCTTCAACCTCTTGTGCGTGCCGGGCGAGACCGATGCGGCGACCATCTCCGCCCTTCAGACGTTCTGCAATACCCATCGCGCGTTTCTGATCGTCGATGCGCCGCAAAATGCGAGCATCCAGAACCTGGCCACCACATTGGCTGCGCCCTATGGCACCAGCACCAACTCGGCGAGCACGCCGCCCAACACCGAAGCGCTGTCGGCGTCGGCCGCGGCGGCGAGCAATTCGGCCTATTACTTTCCGTGGGTTTTGGCGCCGGATCCGGCCTTTGGCGGCAGAGCGGCGCTGTTTCCGCCATGCGGCTTTATGGCCGGAATCTATGCCGCTACCGACGCCAGCCGCGGCGTGTGGAAGGCGCCGGCGGGGATCGCTACGACACTGAGCCAGGTGCTCGGTCTCCAGACCAATCTGACCGATCTGCAGAACGGCCAGCTCAATCCGCTGGGGATCAATTGCCTGCGCCAGTTCCGCAATACCGGGAATGTGGTGTGGGGGGCGCGCACCGTCGCCGGGGCCGACATCATGGGGTCCCAGTGGAAATACATTCCGATCCGGCGGCTGGCGCTGTTTCTGGAATCCAGCCTGTATGACGGTACGCAGTGGGTGGTGTTCGAGCCGAACGACGAGGCCTTGTGGGGTCAGATCCGGCTCAATGTCGGCACCTTTCTGCAAGGCCTGTTTCTGCAAGGCGCGTTCGCCGGGACCACGCCGCAGCAGGCGTATTTTGTAAAATGCGATTCCGAGAATAATCCGGACGCCAGCGTCGCGCTCGGCATCGTCAACATATTGGTCGGGTTCGCCCCGCTGTACCCGGCGGAGTTCGTCGTGATCCAGATCCAGCAGATCGTCGACCAAAGCTAGCACTCACGACCCGCCTCGCAAGCGCGATGACAGGAATGGAGATACGCAATGGCGATCTTTCCCGCCAATCCGACGCGCCTTGACCCGTACAAGAACTTCAAGTTTCGGCTGAAATGGGATGGGCAGTACGTCGCCGGGATCAGCAAAATCAGCAGCCTGAAGCGCACCACCGAAGTCGTCGAGCATCGCAGCGGCGGCGACCCGTCGATGTCGCGCAAATCGCCCGGGCGGCAAAAGTATGAAGCGATCACCCTCGAGCGCGGCCTCACCCAGGATAAGAATTTTCATGACTGGGCCGGTTCGGTGTGGTCCGTCGGCTCCGCTCTGGGTACGGAAGTATCTCTGGCGAATTTTCGCAAGGACATCTACCTCGAATTCTACAACGAAGCCGGGCAGCTGGTGATCGCCTACAAGATCTATCGCTGCTGGGTCTCCGAATACCAGGCCATGCCGGATCTGGACGCCAATGCCAATGCCGTCGCCATCGAGCACATCAAGCTCGAAAACGAGGGCTGGGAGCGGGATACCGGCGTCACCGAACCGGTGGAACCGACGCTGAGCGCGGTGGCGACCTAGCATGCGCAGGCTCGGGGAAGTGGAGATGCTCGGCTTGTGGGAGCGCGGGCATAGCCTGCACCCGCTCGACCGGGCTTTGCTCGCGATCGAGGCCGGGTTTCCCGAGACGCGGCCCGACAATACGGCCGACTGGCCGCTCGGCCGCCGCAACCGGGCATTGGCGCAACTGCGCTGCCTCTGCTTCGGGCCGCGATTCGGCGGCTGGGCCCAGTGCCGACAATGCCCGGAAAGGCTCGAATTCGAGCTCGACGGCGAAGCCCTGGCGGACGGCCCGCCATCGCGGGAGGGCCAACCGATTATCGTCAACGGGCGGGCTTTTCGCCTGCCGACCAGTCGCGACCTGGCAGCGATCGCCGGCGAACGCGATCAAGATGCGGCGGCGCGGCGCCTTGCCGAGCGCTGCCGGGTGGATCTCGGGCCAGAACCGGCGTCGCCAGCTTCGGCTGGGATCGAATGGAGCGACGCGGATCTCGACGCTGTCGGCGAGCAGCTGGCGCTGGCCGATCCATTGGCCGAAATCGTCATCCATTTCGATTGCCCGGTCTGTGGCGTGTCGTTCGACGAGAGCCTCGATCTGTCGGCGTTTTTGTGGGCGGAGCTGGAGGGGCAGGCAAAGCGGCTGCTATACGATGTGCACACGCTTGCTGCAGCCTATAGCTGGAGCGAGGCCGAGATACTTTCGCTCAGTGCAACGCGTCGCGAATTTTATCTCGGGATGGTGCGCGGATGACAGGATATCTGCAGCGCATCGCCGCGACCGCCGCCAGCCCGCAACCGGCTCTGCATCCGCTGGTGGGATCGATCTTTCGCCAAACCAGCCGGGATGCCGGCGCCGATCCGCCGCCGCAGATCGAGGAAATCGCCGGTTCCGAAGAATTCGGGCAGTCCGCGACGAGAACCGACGGTTCCGAATTCCCGGCGGATCGCCCGCGGCGGGGCGAGCCGGCCGCGGAGGATGGTCTCGAAGAAACTCCGGCAGCGGCTCGGCCGATCGAGGATCAACGGTTTCAGCCGCTGATGCCGCCGAGCCCGGTCACGGCCCGGTTTCCGGTGATCGCCGATCAGAGCGCGGGGCGCGAAGCGGCGGCGAGCGAGCCGGCGTCTGAGGGCGCAGCGCAGCAACAGACGCCAGCCACGAACTTTCCGGCTGCCGCGCCCGCCGGGCGTGCGGCTGGCGGCGATCCCGATCAGGCGGCGGCCGCGGCCGCGGCCGAACCACCGCCGGCGCAGATAGTGCGGGCGGTGCCGGCCGGCGAAGCGCGACAGGCGCGAGATAGCGTGCCGGCGGCGTTCGCCGCGCGACCTCCCGCGGCGGAGCGCGAGGCCAACGATATCCAGATCCATATCGGCCGTGTCGAGGTCGTCGCCGTGCCGCAGGCGGCGCCGAGCCGGGCGACCGCGCCGGCGCGCAAGGCGATCAGCCTCGACGATTATCTGAAGCGCCGGGACGGACGCGGCGGATGAGCAACGGGCTGGCCATCTCGGCAGTGACTTACGTATTGCAGTACCATCTGGTAAATCTTTACCACGGGACGGGATTGCCGTTCACCAACCCGGTAAACGTGACCTGTCTGGCACCGGACCAGGTCCAGAATAATCTCGGCGACATATCCGGCCCGGAAAATCAGGTTAATCTGTTCCTGCACCAGGTGACGCGCAATGCCGCCTGGCGCAACGCCGATCTGCCTTCATTGGCCGCCGACGGCAAGACGCGGTTGAAGAATCCGCCGCTGGCGCTGGACCTTCACTATCTGCTGACGGTGTACGGCTCCGAGGACTGGCAGGCCGAAGCCCTGCTGGGCTACGCGCTGATGATGCTGCACGAGAACCCGGTGCTGGCGCGCGCCGATATCGCCAATGCGCTGACCGCGCTGACGACGATCCCGGAGCCCTATCCGACCAATCCGCTGACCCCGGTGCTCGGCGCTTCGGGGCTCGCCGATCAGATCGAAATGCTCAAGATCACCCCGGAGATTCTCGGGCGCGAGGAAATGGCGTGGTTGTGGACCGCGCTAAAGGCGGACTACCGGCCGACCTTCCCGTTCCAGGTGACGGTGGTGCTGATGCAGCCGCAGCAGCCGACCAGCCTCGCCCTGCCGGTGCTGCGCCGCCGGGTTGATGCCCGGCCGATGCAGCCGGCGCAGATATTGCGGGTGCAGCCGCCCGGCGGTCAGATCGCCGCGGCCTCGACCGACACGGTGACGGTGACCGGCGAGTTCCTCAATGGCGTCAGCCAGGTGGCTCTCAGCAATCCGCGCTACGGCGTTCCATACACCGTCCCGGTTGCGGCTGCCGGCTACACCTCGTTCACCTTTGTTCCCAATGCCAGCCTGACGCACCCGGCCGGGGCCTATCGTCTTGCCGCGCAGTTTCTCGATGCAGCGGGAATAGTGGTGCAATCCACCAGCCCGATGCCGTTCGCCCTGGCCCCGACCCTGCCGACCCAGATCGCGGGCGTTGCCGCCAATGCCGAGGGCAGTCTGGTCACCGTCAGCTTCAGCCCGAACGCGCGGGAGGGCCAGGAGGTCTCTCTGGCGCTCAGCGCCATTACCCCGCCGCCCCCCGGCACTGCGCTGTTCACCTGCTCTGCTGCGGCGCAGCCGTTCAGCGGCAGCACCGGCACCCTCAGCTTTCAGTTTCCGCCAACCCTTCCCACCGGCGCCCTGCTCGGGCGTCTGCTGGTCGATGGCGTGACCAGCCAGATCGAGGTCGATTTGTCGGCGCATCCGCCAACCTTCACCGGCCCGCTGGTGACGATATGAACGCGACGCCGGCAATGGACTGGGTGGCGCAAAACCAGGGGCGGCTGGTGCAGGAGTTTGCCGCCTTGCATCGCCGGTTCGGCGATATGGAGCCGCAGCCGATCGCGGCACCGGGCGGTGAGCCGATGACGCCGCCGGCGGCGATCGACACGCTCGCGGAGATCTTTCAATTGAGCCGGTTCGAGCGCGAATTATTGCTGCTATGCGCCGGGGTCGAAATGGATTCGACCTTGGCGGCGCGCTGCGCCGAGGCCAGTGGCCGACCGCAACGCGACGCCGTCACGTTTTCCCTGGCGATGGCGGTTCTGGCCGATCCGCATTGGAGCGCGCTCGCTCCCTCGGCGCCGCTGCGCCGCTTTCGCCTGATCGAGATCGAACCTGGCCACGGCCTGACGGCGGCGCCGCTGCACATCGACGAGCGCATCCTGCACTACCTGGCCGGGGTCAACCAGCTGGACCAGCGGCTCGACGGCGTGCTGTCGAGCCGGACCCGGCCGCCAGCGATGGCCAAGGAACATTTGCAGCTGGCGACCGAAACGATCCAGCCGGCAGCCGCCGACCTGCTCCCGGCGACGGCGCTGCATTTCTGTGGCGACGACGCATCCGGCCAGGAGGATATCGCCGCGTTGATCGCCGATCGGGCGGGTCGTCAGCTGTTTGTTCTGCGCCTCGAAGACACGCCGCCGGCCGGCGCCGAGATGGATCAGTTTGTTCGGTTATGGATGCGCGAGGCGAACCTGCTTCCGGCGCTTCTGCTGTTGCAATGGGAGGACGACACCCCGAGCGCGGCCGCCCGCCAGCTGGCCGAGAGACTGCCGGGTGGGCTGATGATCGCCAGCCGCGACCCTGTGCGGCTGCATCGCGCGGTGGGGCGGTACGAGGTCAACAAGCCCGGTCCGGTGGGGCAGAAGCATCTCTGGCAGGAAGCGCTCGGGTCCGCCGCCGAGGGTTTGAATGGCGTCGTCGACGAAGTCTGCGAGCAGTTCCGGCTGAGCGCGGCCGCGATCGTCTCGATCGGCGCCGCGGTGGCCGTGGCGGCGGGCAGCGGCGATCCCGAGCGGAGTTCCGCGACGCTGTGGAACGCCTGCCGCTCGGTCTGCCGCCCGCGCCTGGAGGATCTGGCCGAGCGGATTCCGCCATTGGCCAGTTGGGATGATCTGGTGCTGCCGGAAATGCACAAGCAGACGCTTCGGCAGCTGGCCGCGCAGTCGCGGCAGCGGATGAGGGTGTATGAAGATTGGGGGTTTGCCATCAAGGGCCGGCGCGGTCTGGGCCTCAGTGCGCTGTTCTCCGGCCCGAGCGGCACCGGAAAGACCCTGGCGGCCGAAGTGCTGGCCCGCGAGCTTAGGCTGGACCTCTACCGCATCGATCTGTCCGCGGTGGTCAGCAAGTATATCGGCGAGACCGAGAAGAACTTAAAGCAGGTGTTCGACGCGGCGGAAGGCGGCGGCGTGCTGCTGCTGTTCGACGAAGCCGACGCGCTGTTCGGCAAACGCGCCGAGGTCAAGGACAGCCACGACCGCTACGCCAATATCGAGGTGGGCTACCTGCTGCAGCGGATGGAGAGTTTTCAGGGCCTGGCGATCCTGACCACCAATCTGAAATCCTCCCTGGACAAGGCCTTCCAGCGGCGGCTGCGCTTTATCGTCGATTTCCCGTTTCCCGATGCCGCGCAGCGGGAGGCGATCTGGTCACGCGTGTTTCCGGCCCAGACGCCGACCAAGAACCTGCAGCCGGGCCGCCTGGCATCGCTGAACATGACCGGCGGCAATATCCGCAACATCGCGCTGAACGCGGCGTTCCTGGCCGCCGATGCCGGTCAATCGGTCGAGATGCGGCATGTGCTGCAGGCGACGCAATGGGAGGCGGTCAAGATCGAACGGCCGCTATCGGATGTCGAGATCCGGGGGTGGGTATGAGGCATATCGAGGTGAAAATCGACCGCCTGGTGCTGCGCGGCGTCGACCCAGCCGACCGGCAGGCCCTGGTGAACGGCCTGACCAGCGAGCTGTCGCGGGTCTTGGCCGACCCGGCCACCGGCATTGCATCGGCGGTTTCGCGGCGAATTCCGGTGCTGCGGGTCGGGAGGATGCAGCTGGACGCAGGCCAAGCCGGCGCCCGCCGGCTCGGCGGCGGCATCGCCCGCGCCCTCGGCAAGGGGTTCAAACCATGAGCCGCGCCCTGCCCTGCCACGACGCCGACCGGGCTCTGACCCGCGGCGGGTCCCGATCGGGTGGTTTCGCGTCGCATCAGGGGTGAGGAATAATGGCAAATGCTTCCCCGCTGTCGCCCCGCCTGGTCAAAGGCGGCATCGTCACCCTGGACCCGGACACCTCGGTGGTCCAGAACGTCATCGCGCTGCAGTACAACCCGGATTCATTGTCGCGGACCCTGCAGATCCAATCGACGCCGGGCGGGCATGACGGCGTTGTCGTCGACGCCTTGCGGCTGCGCGGACCGGCGGTCGAAACCATCAAGGTCGAGGCCGAGTTCGACGCCACCGATCAGCTCGAATTTCCGAGCCCAGTATCCGCTGGCGCTGCAGTATGGCCTGCATCCGCAGCTGGCCCAGCTGGAGATGCTGGTCAATCCCACGGTCGAGACGCTGCTGGCCGACGATGCGATGGCCAATGCCGGGACGCTCGAGATCATCCCGCTGGAACAGCCGCTGACCTTGTTTGTGTGGAGCAGCAGCCGGGTCGTTCCGGTGCGCCTAACCGAGTTCTCGATCACCGAGGAGGCCTTCGACCCGCAGCTCAACCCGATCCGCGCCAAGGTCAGCCTGGGCATGCGGGTGCTGAGCATCGACGATCTCGGCTTTGCCCATCCCGGCGGCCGGCTCTTCCTGTCCTATCTGACGAACAAGGAGGCGCTGGCGGCACGGGCCAGCTCGGCCGCCCTCACCGTGCTCGGCCTGGGAGGCCTGCCATGACCTATCCCCTGATGGCGATGATGCAGCTGGGCGTGTTGCCGCCGGTCAGCTTTCCGACCGACAGCCGCTATTACGGCTTCGGCGTCCAGCAATACGCCGCGCCCAACGGTCAGGTCATCGCCTATCTGGCGCGGCGCATCGTGCCGCAGCCGGGCGCGCCCAACTATGCCACGGTCAACCAGTACACGGTAAAGCAGGGCGACCGGCTGGATCTGATCGCCGCCAGGTATCTCGGCGACCCGCTGATGGCGTGGCTGATCTGCGACGCCAATGGGGCGATGCGGCCTTACGACCTGGTTGCCACCCCCGGCCGCGTGCTGGCGATCACGACGCCGCAGGGCGTGCCCGGAGGCATCATTGCTTAAGAGCGTTCAGCTGACGCTGATGATCGGGCCGGTGATCCCGATCACGCCGCCGCGCGCGGTGCTCGACGCGTTGTCCTCGGTCGAAGTCAAGGTGGACGATGTCGGCGCGAGCGGGTTCCAGCTCGTCTTCAGCATCAACAAGCAGTCGCCGCTGCAGATCCTGTTTCTGCTGACCGGCGGCCTGCCGCTGCTGTTCATGCGCTGCGTGCTGATCGCCACCGTCAACGGCGTCGCCAGCGTGCTGATCGACGGCGTGGTGACCAACAACGAAATCTCGCCGGGCGACAAGGGATCGGATTCGACGCTGACCATCACCGGCCGCGACCTCACCGCGCTGATGGACCAGTCGAACTGGAGCGGCTTTCCGTTCCCGGCCTGTCCGCGCGAGGCGCGGGTGGCGCTGCTGCTGGCCAAATACGCGTTCTTCGGCGTGCTGCCATTGATCATCCCCAGCGTGCTGATCGACATCTCGCTGCCGATCGAGTCGATCCCGGGCCAGCAGGGCACCGACCTGCAATACATCCGCTCGATGGCCGAAGAGGTCGGCTATGTCTTCTACCTCGAGCCGGGTCCGGCGGTCGGCGCCAGCACCGCCTATTGGGGCCCGCAGATCAAAGTCGGCCCGGTGCAGCCGGCGCTCAACTCCGACATGGACGCCTACACCAATGTCGAGAGTCTGCATTTCAGCTTTGATCAGGAGAAGAACAAGATCCCGCTGGTTTACGTCTATATCCAGGAAACCGGCGTCAGCATACCGATCCCGATGCCGCCGATCACCCCGCTCAATCCGCCGCTCGGGGCGATCCCGCCATTGCCGACCAACCTGATCCCGCCCGACCTCAAGGCCTTCCGCGACGACGTGGCGAAGCTGCCGGTCGCGCAGGCGATCATGCTCGGTCTCGCTGCCGCGGCAAAAAACGCCGAGGCCGTGACCTGCGAGGGCAGCCTCGACGTGGAGCGTTACGGCGGCGTGCTGAGCGCGCGCAAGCTGGTCGGGGTGCGCGGCGCCGGACCCGCCTTCGACGGCCTCTATTACGTCAAAAGCGTCACCCACAAGATCAAGCGCGGCGAATACAAGCAGAATTTCACGCTCACTCGCAACGGCCTGGTCTCCACAGTCCAATCGGTGAACATATGAGCGATGGATCCTTCGGCCCCGACGCAGCATCGAGCGCAGGCCTCAAGCGCTACTATGGCAAATATCGCGGCACGGTGCTGATCAACATCGATCCGATGCAGATCGGCCGGATCATGGCGCAGGTTCCCGATGTCTTTGGCGAGACCCCGACGAGCTGGGCGATGCCCTGCGTACCAGCGGCCGGCATCCAGGCGGGATGCTTCCTCGTCCCGCCGATCGGCTCCCAGGTGTGGATCGAGTTCGAGCAGGGCAATCCGGACTACCCGATCTGGACCGGCGGCTTCTGGGGCCTGGTGGC
Organism: uncultured Alphaproteobacteria bacterium; assembly: GCA_963775875.1. GTDB lineage: Bacteria > Pseudomonadota > Alphaproteobacteria > ATCC43930 > CGMCC-115725 > AP-15. The sequence goes on along the minus strand of CAVZKP010000015.1, from coordinate 187,286 downwards.
CGATGTTCCGGTTCTGGCGACGGCGCCGCCGGCGATCCCTCCCGGTCAGAACATCGTGCTGCAGACCACCGGCCAGAATTCGCTGATCCTGAGCGACGGACCGCCGACACCGGCGACCGGCGGCATCGTCCTCAAGGGGGCGAGCGGCGCCATGATCGTGGTCAACGAGACCGGCATCTACATCAGCAACGGACAGGGGGCGACGATCACCCTGATCGGGCCGACGGTCGCGATCAATTTGACGGCGCTGACCGTGGTCGGGCCCTAGCGGCGGCGGTCGCGAGGCTGCCGTAGCCGACCCGGACGCCATTGCCATTGATGAGGTTTACCGATGCCCGGACCAATACTCCATATCGGCGCCGTGGTGACCTGTGCGCATGGCGGTCAGGCGGTGCCGAGCGTGCCCAGCACCGCGGTGTTCGTCTCGGGCATGCCGATCGCAACGATCGCCGCGCCGTATCTGGTCGCCGGATGCGCCTTTGCCCCGCCGGCCGGGAACGGGCCGTGCGTTACCGGACAGTGGGTCGCCGGATCGGTGCAGGTGCTGTCGCACGGGCAGCCGGTCGCGATCATGACCGGCGTCTCGGTGTGCGCGCCGACCGGTACGCCGCTGCTGCCGATCTCGGCCCAGACGCTCGTGCTGGCGACCTGACGATCGGCGCTGGGCGATGAACATCAACTTTCCTTATCAGTTCGACGGCCGCGGTCGCACCCTGGACCCGCTGGACGATTACTTGCGTCAGCTGGTCGAGCAGGTGCTGTTCACCTCGCCCGGCGAGCGCGTCAACCTGCCCGATTTTGGCAGCGGGCTGCTGCAGCTGCCATTCGCCCCCAATAGCGTCGAGATGGCGGCCGCCACCCAGTTTACCGTGCAGGGTGCGCTGCAGAAGTGGCTGAGCGGCTATATCAAGGTGATCTCGGTGGTCGCCTCGGCGCAGGAATCGCTGCTGACCGTCACGGTGACCTACGCGCCGCTGAATACCGAAGTCACGCAGGTGCAAACCTTCGTTTATGGAGGCGCCGCGTGATCTTCTCGTGCTGCGACGAACACCGCAAGGCCGCGGTCCTCGGCAATCCGACGATCAACGGGATCGACTATCTCGAGGTGCTCGATCACCAGGCGCCGCCGGGCAGCCCACCGCAGCAGACACTGTTTGTCTATTGCCTCAAGACGGCGCCCGCCAATCTTTCGCCAAGCAACGTATTGATCGAAGGCGGCGAGAGCATCACCGGCATCACCGCCTCGTGGATCGCCCCGGCCTCGGCGCCGCCGCCGCAGGCCTCGCCGGCCGAAGCCGCATATTTTGCCACCCTCGCCAACCCGGCCAATATCCTGGTGATCCGCACCAGCGTCGCCGGCGACTTTTCGCCCTACACCTTGCGGCTGGTCAACAATGCGGCGCAGGCCGCGGCCGATGCTTTCGAGCTGACCGAAACGCTGACCGGGTTCGATCCCCAGCTGGCCGAGGTGACGTTTTCCTTCAAGGTCGAGTGCGGCCCGAATTTCGACTGCAAACCCAGCGCCGCCGACTGCCCGCCGGAACTTCCGACGCCGCCGCCGATCAACTATCTGGCCAAGGATTACGGCTCGTTTCGCACCGTCCTGCTCGACCGCCTGCACCAATTGCTGCCGTCATGGCAGGGTTCGAGCGAGGCCGATCCAGGGGTGGTGCTGGCCGAACTGATCGCCTACGCGGCCGACCAGCTGAGCTATCACCAGGACGCGGTGACGACCGAGGCCTATCTCGGCACGGCGCGCAGCCGCATATCGCTGCGCCGCCACGCGCTGCTGGTCGACTATCGGGTGCATGATGGCTGCAACGCCCGAGCGTGGGTTTGCCTGACGGTGTCGGCAGCGCTGTTCCTCGATCATCGGCTGACCCGCTTTTACACTTTTGCCCCCGGCATGCCGTCCTCACTGGCGGTCGGCGCCGGCACCGAACGGGCGGCGCTCGATGCCGGGGTGATCGTGTTCGAGCCGATGCAGGATGCGAACCTGTTTCCCGAGCACAACCAGATGCAGTTCTACACCTGGGGCGATAGCCGATTGCTGCCTGCCGCGGGGGGCCACCGAAGCGACGCTGCTCGGCACCTATGCAAATCTCCAGATCGGCGATGTGCTGATCTTTCAGGAGATGATCGGACCGCAGACCGGCGCCGCCGCGGACGCCGACATCCGGCATCGTTGCGCGGTGCGGCTCACCTCGGTAGCCACGCGGAACGGCCAGGGCGATGTGCTGGTCGACCCGCTGTTCGAGGCCGGCACCGGGGCGCCGATCACCTCTGCCGCGCAGCAGCCGACGCCGGTTACCGAGATCCGCTGGTCCGTCGGACGACGCGCTGCCGTTTCCGGTCTGCATCTCGTCGAAATTCCTGAACTCGAACGGCGATCAGCAGTTGCTCACCGGCGTAAGCGTGGTCTTTGGCAACGTCGTGCTCGCCGACCAGGGGCTCTCGATATCGGGGGTGGCGCTGCCGCCGGTGCCGGCGCCAAGCCTGTTTCGCGCCCCATCGGCCAGCGACCGCTGCAACCCCACACCTGCCGTTGCCTTTGCGGTGCGCTATCGGCCGCAGGTGCCCGACAGCCCGGTCACCCAGGCCGTGCCATTGCCGCTCGCCGGCAGTCCGGTGACGGCGAACGCGGTGCCCTTGCTGTCGAATGGCTTTGTCGGTCTTACCGACGCCAATGGCTACACCTGCCTGATGGTCGCGGCCGACGCGCCGCTGTCCTGGCCGCAATATTTTGGGGTGCTGGCCGCGGCCAATGCCAGCGATCCGGCCAATTTCGATCTGTCGGTCGTCTTCAACCCGCCGGGCGGCCCCGCCGGCATGACCGGCCCGATCGTGCTCGAGAGGTTTACCGACCTGACGCTGACGCCGGGCACCGCCAACTACGCCGTGACCGAGCTGAATTCGCTGTCCCGCTTTGTCCGCGTCCCGTCCGCCTACACGCCGCCGGCCAGCAACCCTTCGGCGTTCCCGGCGGCGCCGACCATGCTGGCGAACAGCGGTACGGTCGAGCTGCGCGATGCGGGCAACAGCCCATATCTGACGCTCCAGCCGGTCAATCCGCTCTCCTGGCCGCCGCTTTTTGGCGTGCTCGCCCAGGGATACCTGCAGATTCCGACGATCTTCAATCTGCTGCTGATCTACCAGCCGTCCTCGGGCGGCGTCGGCGTGCCGATCCCGATCGTCGTCGAGCAGTTTATCGGGGTTTCGCTCGACAATGTCGCAGCCAGTTTCGCCTCCGGCTCCGACCTCTTGAGCGTGCTCAGCTTTGAACAGGCGCCGAACCCGAGCCTGTCCGCCGACGCGTTGATGAACTATGACGCCAGCCAGGCGGTGCCGGCGATGACGCTGACCGGCGTCGCCGACGGGGTCAGCGCATCCTGGAGTGCGGTTCCCGATCTTCTCGCCGACGGCCCGACCGACACCAATTTTGTCGTCGAAGTCGAGGCGGACGGGACCGCCCAGCTGCGTTTCGGGGACAACACCAACGGCAAGAGCCCGGTGACGCAGACCAGCTTCACCGCCGCTTACCGCATCGGCAACGGCAGCGCCGGCAATGTCGGCGCCGCGAGCCTCGTATTCCTCGCCGCCGACCCGGTCGTCCGACCGAGCATCCAAGCGTGCATCAATCCGCTGGCCGCGACCGGGGGCGTCGATCCCGAGACCAACGACCAGATCCGCCGCCGCGCGCCGCAGGCCTTTCTGACGCAGGAGCGGGCGATCACCATGGCCGACTACGCCACGGCGACCGAGGCCAACCCGCAGGTCGAAGATGCCGCCGCCGCGCTGCGCTGGACTGGCAGCTGGTACACGGTGTTCATCGCCGCCGAACCGCAAGGCGGCGCCAATCTCGGCCGGCCGCTCAAGCAGAGCCTCAGCCAATACGTCAACCGCTACCGTCTCGCCGGTCAGGACATCAAACTCGATGGCCCGGATTATGTGCCGCTCGAGATCGAACTCGCGGTCTGCGTCGACCCCGACTATTTCCAGAGCAACGTCCAGCAGTCGCTGATGCAGGTGCTGGGGAGCGGAACCCTGCCCGACGGCCGCCCGGCATTGTTCGCTCCCGGCAGCTTTGAACTCGGCCAGACCGTCTATCTGAGCCCGATTTACGCCGCGGCGCGCACCGTCGCGGGGGTGCAGACCGTTACCGCGACGGTCTTTCAGCCGCAGGGGGTCGCGACCAGGATTTATCTGCACAAAGGGGAAATACCGATGGGGCCGTTTCAGGTGGCCCGCATGGACAACGATCGCAGTCTTCCCAATCACGGGCAATTGACCCTGTCGATGATGGGCGGAAAGTGACCAGCGCAATGAACTGCACCGGATCGGCTGATTGCCTGTGCGGCTGCTGCGGCGGGATCGGCGTCCAGACGCCGCAGGGCGAAACCAATCTTCCGGGGCTCGCCGCGATCGCCTATCGCACCGGCAGGTGGGCGACATTCCGCGAGTCGATGCTGGCGCGGCTGTCGAGCGCCGATTATCCCGCGCTCGCCCCGCTCAAGACCCGCGACGACGACGATTTCAGCATCGCCTTCCTCGATGCGACCTCGGTGGTGCTCGACATCCTGACCTTCTACCAGGAGCGGCTCGCCAATGAGAGCTACCTGCGCACCGCAACCCAGCTGTACTCGATGACGCAGCTGAGCCGGCTGATCGGCTATCGGCCGTCGCCGGGGGTTGCCGCTTCGACCTACCTCGCCTTTACGATCCGGGCGGCTACCGGCCTGCCCGCCGATCCGACGAGCACGGCCCTGACCATCCCGGCCGGCACCCAGGCGCAGAGCGTTCCGGTACAGGGGCAGGCGCCGCAATCCTTCGCGACGTCGAACGACATCCTGGCCAAGGCCGACTGGAACGCGCTGCCGGTGCAGAGCGGCGTGCCATGGCTGCCCAAGATCGGGGAGAGCAGCGCCTATCTGCAGGGCACTGCGACGCAGCTGAACCCCGGCGACGCGATCCTGATCGTCGGCGACGAGCGGCTGCAAGGTTCGGCCGGCAGCGACCGCTGGGATATACGCATCGTCAGCGCGGTGCAGCCCGACACCATCAATCTGCGCACGCTGGTCACCTGGTCGGAGCCATTGGGCGCTCCCGGCCGAGAGCCGGCGCAAGCCAACCCCGTATTCTACGCATTGCGCCAGCGCGCGGCGCTGTTCGGCGGCAACGCCATCAACCCGCTGATGCTGGCCGCGAGGACGCGCTACGCGCTGGAGACCGCCGGTCTGATCAGCAGCAGCACCGGGGATTGGGATTTCGGCACCGACAACGGCACCGGCAACCAGCTGTCCGACCAGAGCCTGGTCGATCTCGACGCGGTGTATTCAAAGCTCGCCCCCGGCGGCTGGCTCGCCATCAGCTATCCGGACGGCGAGAACGCAAAATCGCCTTCCGGGTTCATCAGCCTCTATCTTCTGAAGTCGGTGACGGCGATGCCGCGCGCCGATTACGGGGTCAGCGCGAAGATCAGCCGGGTCATGACCGACACGGCAACGGCGCTGTCCGATTACTATGCCGCGACGCGATACGCCGCGGTGCTGACCCAGAGCGAAGTGCTGCCGGTCGCCGAGCAGCCGCTCGATCACCCGCTTTACGGCACCTTCCTCGATCTCGAAATCGTCCGCGACGATCTTGTCGGGGTCGCCGCGATCGCCATCACCGGCAAGAGCCAGAAGCTGACCGTCGACAATGGCGTCAAGGATCTGCTGTTCGTCCCCGACGACGGTTCGAGTCCGGTTGCGCTGGCCCAGGGAGACAGCCTCACGGTCATCCGACCGCCCGATTTTCTCCGCGCCGACGGAACGGTTCCCGAGTGGCGCCGGGCCTACCGCAAGCTCACCCTCTACGTCGCCGACAGTAGCGGCCGGACCGGGACCGTCGAGGCCCGGCTGCGGGATTTCAGCCTGGCGCTGGCCGGCAGCAAGGACCCGGTCGTCCAGGAGTTTGCCCTGGTCTCGACCGTGTCGGCGATTGCCGAACCGTTCCCGCATACCCGCATCCTGCTGCAGGCGCCGCTGCTGAATTGCTACGACCGCACGGTGACGACGGTAAACGCCAATGTTGGCCCGGCCACGGCCGGCAGTTCGGTCACCGAGCTGCTCGGCAGCGGGTCCGCATCGACGCCAAACCAGCAATTCACCCTCAAGCAGTCGCCGCTGACCTATGTCCAGGCGCCGACGCCTACCGGCCGCCTCTCGACGCTGCAGGTAAGCGCCAACGGGGTGGCCTGGACCCTGGTGCCGACCCTCTATGACCAGGCCGCGACGGCCCCGGTATTCGCGACCCTGGACCTGCCCGGCGGCGCGGCGGCAATCCAGTTCGGCGACGGCGTCGAAGGCGCCACCCTGCCGACCGGCCAGAGCAATATTCAGGCGAAGTATCGTGTCGGCCTGGGCTGCGGCGGGCAATGTAGCGGCCGGCACGATCACCACCCTGGTCGACCGTCCGCTCGGCGTGGGCGGCGTCACCAATCCGCTGCCCGCCACCGGCGGACAGGATGCGCAGTCGGTCGAGGACATCCGGACCAATGCGCCGCTGTCGGTTCTTACTCTCGGCCGGGCCGTCTCGATCACCGACTACCAGAACTTCGCCGCGAGCTTTGCCGGCATCGCCAAGGCGAGTGCGGTCTGGATTCCGAGCGGCGCCTATCGCGGTGTCTTCCTGACGGTCGCCGGCGCCGGCGGCGCGGCGCTGCAACCCGGCAATCCGACCTTGGCCAATCTGCTGAGCGCACTGCATGACTATGGCAATCCGAATGTCGCGATCCGGGCCCAATCCTTCCTGGAGACCCTGTTCCAGCTCGCCGCCGACATCCTCTACGACCCGGCCTACGACGCGACCGCGGTCAAGGCGGCGATCCTCCAGCTGTTGACGCAGACCTACGGTTTTGCCCAGCGCCGCTTTGGCGAGGGTGTATCGGGCGACGCGCTCGCAGCGCAGATCCAGGGCGTTTCCGGCGTGGTCGCGGTCAATGTGAAAAAGCTCGAAGTGGTGGCTACCAGCGCCGCCGGCGATCTGGGCAGTGCGGCTTATTCGGTGTCGGCCTTCAACAACTGGATGGCGCAAGCGCTCGCCACCCCCCTGCCACGTCCCTGCCCCGCCTCGCAGATGGCGATCTGCCCCTATCTGCCCGCGGCTGGGCCCGGCGTCCTGCCCTCTCCCGCCGAGATTCTGGTCCTCGACCCTGATCCCAGAAAGGTCATGCTGGGGGTGATGACATGAGTCTCGACCTGTTTCAGCTACTGCCTGCGGTCTACCGCAACCGCGACGCGCAGCTGGCCCAGTCGCAGTCGCTGCTGACCGCCGCGGAACTCGCCGATCTGGCCGCGCTGCAGGCTCTGCCCCCGCCGCTTGCCGCTGACCAGCAGGCGCAGCTCGATCAGCTCACCGCCAAGGCCGCGCGTGGCCCGTTGCAATCGCTGTTGATGCTGATCGGCGAGCAGATCGCCGCGGTCGCCTATGATCTCGATCAGCTTTACGACGACCAGTTTATCGAGACCTGCGCCTCCTGGGTCATTCCCGTATATCGGCGATCTGATCGGCTACCAGTCGATCAAAGGGATCGCGGCAGCGGTCGACAATCCGCGCGCCGAGGTGGCCGAGACCATTTCCCTGCGCCGGCGCAAGGGAACCGTGCTGGTCATGGAGCAACTCGCTCGCGATGTTACCGCCTGGGGCGCGCACGCGGCGGAGATGTTTCAGGTGCTGGGCGACACGCAGTACATGAACCATGTCCGCCGCGAGAATTACTATGCCCCCGATTTGCGTCGCTGGGAGAACGGCCTATACATCGACACCGGCTTTGACCGGACTTCGCATCGCATCGACGTGCGCTCGATCGGCGGCCGGCGCGGGCGCTACAACATCCAGAATATCGCAATCTTCCTCTGGTCGTTGAACGCCTACAGCGTCACCGACGCCACGCCCAGGGCGGCCGCAACCAACAAGGCCGGCGCGCCGCTGTGCTACCGCTTCGATTCGCTGGGCATGGATATCCCGCTGTTCCATCGCGCCGTCTCGCAGGGCGAGCAGATCACGGCCGCGGCGCAACCGGTCAATGTCCCGGATCGTCTGCGCCGCCGGGTACTCTGCGCCGACATTCAGAAGGGGGTGGGCGCCGGGTTTTACGGATTGGGCAACAGCCTCGCTGTCACCCTCGGCGGTCGGCTGCTCAACCCCTTCCAGATCCAGGTCGCCAACCTCTCCGGAGCGGATGGGAGCTGGCTCAATCTGCCTCCGGCGGACAGCCCGTACACCGCGGTCATCGATCCCGAACTGGGCCGCATCGCGCTGCCGGCGCCGGCGGGCGGTGCTCCGCCGCCCGAACTGACGGTCTCCTACTACTACGGCTTCAACGCCGACATGGCGGGCGGCGAATATTCGCGCGGCACCGGTTTCACGGTCAGCGACCCTGCCTGGATTCTGCCTTATCCCGACACTGCGAGCGTCCCGCGCTATGCCGACCTGCAGCAGGCCTTGAACTTTGCGGTCGCTCAGCTCGCGCTCAATGGCCAGGTCGCAGTCGAACTCTCGGGCAGCGACACGCAGCCGCTCCCCGGCGCGCTGACGGTCGATCTGCCCGGCGGCACCACGCTGGAGTTGCGCGCGGCAGACGGCGCCCGCCCGACGCTGCTGCTCGATGGCGAGTTCGCGGTCAGCGGCGATGCTTTGAGCAGTTTCACCGTAAACGGCCTGGTGCTCGCGGCCGGCGCCGGCATGGCGCCCGGCAGCCCGGCCCCGGCGACGCTCTTCCATGTGCCGGCGCTGCGGCCCGGCGGTGCGACCAATCTGTTGGCGCAACTGAACCTGACGCATTGCACATTGGTCCCCGGCTGGGCCGCCGGTCCGGATGGAGCGCCGCTGCAGGAGACCGCGCCGACCCTGATCATCGAGCCGGCCGGGGTCGAGCTGAAGGCGGAAAAATCGATCCTTGGCGCGGTCCGCGCCGCCCCGCTCGCCACCGTCAACCTGTGCGACAGCATCATCGATGCGACCGATCGCACCCGGGTCGCCTATGCCGGGCTCGACGGCGCGAGCGGCGGCGGCGCCCTGATGCTCGACGGCTGCACAATCGTCGGCAAGGTCCACGCCGCCGTCTTGACGCTGGTCTCCGACAGCATCTTTTGGGCGGCGCTCGGCCCCGGCGACAGCTGGGTCTCCGGCCTGGTCGCGGATCGCAAACAGCAGGGCTGCGTGCGTTTCAGTTTCCTGCCGGTGAACGCGGTCATACCGCGCAATTACCAATGCGTCGAACAGGCGCTGGCGGCGGCGCAGCCCTTGTTCTTCTCCCTGCGCTACGGACAGCCGGCCTATCTGAAGCTGCTGGTTTCGACCGACGACGCGATCCGCCGCGGCGCCGCCGACGGTGGCGAGATGGGCGCCTATCACTTTGTGCTGGCGCCGCAACGCGAGAGCGACCTCAAGGTCCGGTTGCTGGAGTACCTCCCCGTGGGTCTGGAGTTTGGCTTGATCTACCAGACCTGACCAGAATTTATTGGAGTTTATCGTGACCTTCGATAACAGCCGGTTCACCTTTGACCCCTGGAACGACTACTCCGGCGTGGTAATGGAGCAGGGCCGGGTACAGTCGGACGCAGATTGGAACGAGTGGCTCGCTGAACTGTCGCGCCGTATCCGGGCGGGCACGCTGGACACGCTGGGGCGGGCTGTCTACCCGGCGACGACGCCCTACGCCTTCCAGATCACCGCCTCGACCGCCGGCGGCAGCAATTCGATCTCGATTGGCGCGGGCCGCATGTATGTCGACGGTCTGCTGGCGGAGAATCACGGGCTTTCCGCCAACGCCCAGTGGGACCCGGCGCTCGCCGAACTCTCCGGATCGCCACAGCCGCCACTATCGACCAACAGCAACACGATCGACTACACCAAGCAGCCCTATTACCCCAATCCCGACACCTCGCTGCTGTCGGGCAGCGGTTCCTTATTGGCTTATCTCGACGTCTGGACGCGTTCGGTCAGCTATCTGCAAGACCCCAATCTGGTCGATCCGGCCATTGCCGTCGATACCACCGGCCGGCTGCAGACGGTCTGGCAGGTCAAACTGATGGCGGTCCCCACCGCGACCCCGTGGAGTTGCGCGACCCCGGACTTCGAAATTCCGTACCCGGCGCCATCTGCGGCCCGGCTCACCACCGGGACCGTGACCAATCCGTCGGCCGGTCCCTGCTGCCTCACCACCGGTTCCGGGTATAGCGGGATCGAAAACCAGTTCTATCGGGTCGAGATTCATAATGGAGGCGCGAACAGCGACACTCCCAGCCTGTCGGGCGCCACCTTCAAATGGTCGCGCGACAACGCGTCGGTCGAGACCGGCGTCACGGCAATCGCCAGCGGCTCGAACTCGCTGGGCCAACCCGCCAGCGTATTGACGGTATTGAGCCTGGGCCGCGATCAGGTACTGGGGTTCCTGCCCGGCAATTGGATCGAGATACTCGACGAGGCGCACCAGCTCAACGGGCTGCCCGGCGAACTCCACCTGATCGATACGATCGACGCTGCGAGCCGCAGCATCACGCTGGCCACGACCACCTCCGCCGCCTTCCCGGTCGGAACGCCCGAACCCGGCAGCCATACCCGCATCCGGCGCTGGGACCAGTCGGGCAAGGTCTATGAGGAGGATTTGACCACCGTGTGGTGGGATCTGGCGGCGGCCGGCAGCAACGGCGCCATCCCGGTGCCGCTCTCGGACAAGACGCTGGTTCTCGAGAACGGCATCACCATCACCTTCAGCCTGAGTTCGCCGACCGGGTCGTTTGGGGTGGGGGATTTCTGGACCTTTGCCGCGCGCACCGCCGACGGTTCGGTAGGCCCGCTCGCCGATGCGCCGCCGCGAGGCCCGCACCACCATTATACCAAGCTCTCGATCGTCAGCTTCAGTCCCTTGAGCAACACCAATTGCCGCAACGAGTGGCCGCCGGGCGGCGGCCAGGGAAGCTGCGGCTGCTGCACCTGCACGGTCGGCGACGGGATCGAGAGCGTCGGCCAATTCACCTCGATCCAGCAGGCGATCAACTCGCTGCCGGTGACCGGCGGCGCGATCTGCGTTCAGCCCGGCCGTTATTTCGAGCATGTGGTGATCGAGAATCTGAGTGACGTGGTCATCTATGGCTGCGGCTGCCAGACGCGGCTGGCCTCGCCGTCGCTGCATGCGGGCAGCGCGGGAAGCGCGAGCCTGGCGCCCGCCGGCTCAACCGCCGCGAGCGGCCTGGCCGCCGTCATCACCATCACCGGATCGCAGCACATCGAACTGCGCTCGTTTTGCGTCGAAGCGGCCGACCAGGAGGTCGGCATTCTGCTCGACCGGGTCTCGACCCAGGCGGCCAGCCAGGGTGGAGGCGGCGCCGGGCAAAAACCCGCTTCGGTCGATGCGCGGCTGGCCGTGGGCGACACGGACATCACCATTAAAGACCTCGTCATCACCGCATCGACCCTTCCGGCGATCGCCGCGCTGACGGTCGAATTGCTCGAAATCAACGACAACCGCATCGCCATGGCCGACGTCCCGAGCCTGTGGCCGGCGGTCTACGCCAGCGGCAGGGAAATCCGCATCGAGCACAACTGGATCGGGCTTCAGGATGCCAGCAATGCGCCCGACTGGGTCCCGGCGAGCGTGGCGGCCGACCTCGCCGCCGATGCCGCGGCGGCCGGCGCGGCGAGCACCCAGACCGCCGAAACGCTGGCAAAGCGGATCAGCGCGCCCGGCGGCGTGCAAATCGGTGGCCCGTCCAAGGACGTCCATGTGGTGGACAATGAAATCGACGGCGGCAGCCATAACGGCATCACCCTCGGCAGCATTGCGATTCTCGACCAGAGCGGCATCGACACGGGCGCCACGATCGGGGTCTTCGTCAGCCAACCGGACGAGTGCAGCACCACCAGCACGCTGCAGATCCCCGGCAGTTCGGGCTCCGGCTCGAACATGCGCCGGTTCGGCGCGGGCGGAGTGCTGGCCGATATCCAGATCAGCCGCAACCGGATCCGCAATTCGGGCCTGTGCGGGATCGGTCCGGTGGGGTTCTTCGACCTGGAAACCACCACCGAAGTCATCAGCATCCACAATCTCTCGATCACCGCCAACGATATTTGGCGCAGCGTGCTCGGCTCCCTCGAGCCCTTCGATGCGAAGAATTCCGCGTTTGGCTACGGCGCCATCTGCGTGCCCGATGTCGAAAACCTGATCATCAACGACAACGTCATCACCGATTTTGGCGAGAAACCGGGAATCGCCCAGGCATGCGGCATTTTTGTCTTGAACGCCGAGATGGCCGAGATCAGCCGCAACCAGATCCGCGAGACCCGCGACTGGTCGCTGGCGTTTTCCGATGCCGATGGCAATGCGAGCAGCGTGCGCGGCGGCATCGTGGTGCTGCTGGTGGCGCCGCCGACATTCCTCGCCAGCGCCGCCAATGCCGCGTGGTCGGCGCCGGGCTCCGCGGCTCAGGGCGTGGCGGGTTCAGCGCAGTACTCCAATCTCGCCACGCCGACCTACGAGCCCGGACTGCCGGCTCTGCGGGTCGAGCACAACCGGGTGCGGGTCGCGCTCGGCCAGGCGCTGGAAGTGTTCGGCTTTGGTCCGTTTTCGATTGTCAACAATCACTTCGCCACCGGCGGCAGCGTTGCCGTCCGCGGAACCCCGCCGGCGCTGAGCGTTCTGATTTTGAACCTCGGGCTGTCGATCGAACTCGCCAATTTGATCAACGGCTTTGGCGACCTCTACAATCAGACGCTGGCTGCCGCCCCGGACCGGGCGGATAGCGGGCTCGCGGCCTCGGCCAATGGAACCGTTCTGTTCACCAACAATGTTTGCCAGGTGGAGGCGCGGGCCAACCGTCAGCGCGGCCTCACTTCGGTGATGATCGCCAGCCTCGACCACATCCTGTTTGCCAACAATCATTGCTGGGTCGATGGCGCCGGGCTGTGCGCCGCGCTCGACGCCCTGCTGCTGGCGGTTAGCGTCCAGGTCAACAGCAATCGCTTTCAGGAGGCGCTCGGTTCGGTTCTCGCATCCGGCCTGACATGCGGGCTGATCAACATCACCTCGCAGAATCTCTCGACCTATTGCCTGTTTGCCAAGGGGATTCCAAGCATGCTGGTGAATTCGTCAAACATCACCTGGGTGCCCAACTCGCTGTGTGCAGAGATCGGGCGCAGCCTGTTGGCCTCCAGCGGCGGCTGAACGACTCGCAGTTCGGAAAGGACAATGGATCCATGAGCGCGACACGATCAGGCAGCGATGCCACGGCCGGCGCAACCAATGCCGCGGATCTGGGGACCGGACTGACTTCGGCAGTCGGCTCTGCCGACAGCGTTACGGCCCAGCGCGTGCAGAACCTCAATCTGCTGCATCGGGCGCGCCTGACGCAGCTGACCCGCACTGCCGCCAGAGCTCTCGGCGCAGTACGGTGCGGGATCGACCGAGGCGACTGCCGCGGCGGCGGCGGTCACCGCCTCCCAGGCAACCAACGCCCGTATCGCCATCGTCCGGCAGCAGGTTACCACCCCGCCGCCGCCGGTCTCGGCCACTGGCTGGGCGCTCTACGGCCGCGTGTTCGACGCGCAGTTGCAGCCGGTCAGCGGCTACACGGTGTTTCTGGTCGATTTGCAGCACAGCTACCAGAGTGCGTATGGCTTTGCCTATACCGACAGCACCGGGTATTTCCTGCTCAACTTCACCGGCGCCGCTGCCGGTTCGCAGCCGGTGACAGCCCCGGCGCAGACCTCCGCGCCGCTTTTTGTCGCAATCGCCGACGCGAAGGCGCAACCGGTTTTCCTGGGCACGGCGGCGTTCCAGCCGATTCTCGGCCGGGCGAATTATCAGAACATTACCCTGCCGGCCGCGGGCAAGCCGATCGGCGACCCGCCCGACGCCATCCGCAGGATCGCGCTGCCACCGGCGGTTTCGAACGCAACAGGCGGCGGGGCTCCGCCGCGGTAATCTCGCTTCAGGTTCGGCGCTCCCCGGCAGCAGGGGGTTGATGCCATCGGCAAAGCACCACATGCTGGAGCCTCGCGAACAGCCCGTCGCCGCGAAGCCGGGGAGGCGCCGGGCTGCCCAACTACAGGTTTCGTCGGCGCTGATGCAAATGCGAGGAAGGCGGGCTCGATGAGTGGCGAGGATGGTTCGCAGAGCGCCGTCGACGGTCACCAGCGCGCGCTCGCCGAGATGCGCCGGAAACTTGGCGACGAGCACCCGGAAACGCTGACCGCGATGCTCGACCTCGCCGAAGCGCTGTGGACGCAGGGCCGGCTGATCGCCGCGCGCAAGCTCGAAGAACAGGTCGTCGCCGGCCGCCGGCGGCTGCTCGGCGAGGGCCATGCCGACACCCTGAAAGCGACCGGCAAGCTGGCGGTGACGATGGCGGCGCAGGGCGAGCTGGCCGAGGCGCGGCGGCTGCAGGAACAGATCGTCGCCGGCATGCGCATGATCGACGGCGAGACCGGCCGCGACACCCTGCGGGCGATCAACAATCTTGCCGGAACCGTCGCGGCGCAGGGCGACCTCGCCGCCGCGCGCGAATTGTTGCAAAGGGTGATTTCGGCGATGATCGGCGAATATGGCGAGCAACATGCCGACAGCCTGGCGGCGATGGGCAATCTGGCGGCGATCCTGTGGCAGGAGGGCGAACTGGCCGAGGCTTACGAACTGCAACGCCAGGTCGTCGAGCTGCTCCGGCGGGTCCATGGCGACGATGACCGGGCGACCCTGATCGCGGCGGCGATGCTCGAAACCATGGAACGCGATCCCGGGCTCTAGCCTAGGCGCCGGGCAGCCATTTCTCCCCGGAGCGCACCAGCGGCGCCACCGCGACCGCGAATTCATTGTCGACCGAATATTCGTAGCAGCGGATATGGTCGGCCTCGGGATAAGCCGCGGTGATCGCGGCGAGCGCCTGGGCCAGGGTCTCGAAATCGCCGGTATATTGCAGCCGGCTGTTCCACACCCCGCGATAGGCCCGGCTCAATCGCCCGATCGTGGCCTCGTTGGTCTCGGGCATGCGGTCGATATAGGCGGTGATCTCGATGCCGACCGGCGCGGAGTCGCGCGTCTCGTCGCGGGTAATCTCGACCCGAAAAACCTGGTAGGCCATCGCCCGAGTTTATGCCGTGTCGGCGCCGGGCGATAGATCCCGGCCGGCGAGATTGGGCGGATGCCAGCGCCTTCGCGCATGTGCCGCGATCGCCGCCTCCTTCATGCAACGGGCGATCGCCGCACAGATGGCGGATTGCATACCACTCCCGCTGGCCTCGACCCGCGACTTCATTACGCATATACGCAAAGTGATGAAGCCGATTGCGTTCCTGGGTGGCTCACTGGACGACCTTCGCGGGTTCCCGGCTGATGCACGGCGGCAGGCGGGATATCAGCTCGATCGGGTGCAGCGGGGGCACGACCCCGATGACTGGCGGCCGATGCAGTCGATCGGCTCCGGTGCGCGCGAGATCCGGGTTCGCGACGCAGCCGGAGCCTTCCGGGTGATCTATGTGGCGGCGTTCGCGGATGCGATATATGTGGTGCATGCCTTCCAAAAGAAGACGCGGCAGACCGCAAAACGGGATGTGGATCTGGCAACATCGCGGCTGCGAGAATTGATTGCGAGGAGGCAATGACCGAGCAAATTTTTCCAAGCGTCTGGGACGCGCTTGAAGACACCCCGGCGGAAGCGGAGAACATGAAGCTGCGGTCGAGCCTGACGATCGCGATCAACGAAGCCGTGAACGGCATGGCATGTGCCGCAAAGCGAGGCGGCAAAACGACTCGGCCTGACCGAGCCTTGTTTGAACGATCTGCTCCGCGGCCGCGTCGGCAAATTCAGTCTCGATACCCTAGTGGCGCTCGCCGCCCGCGCCGGCCTCGCGGTCCATATGGAAATCACCATGGCCGCATAGCGCCGCGGGGAGAGTGGCGGAATGCACTGCGCTGTTTCGCGCTACGCTTGCTGTCACCGTAACCTTCGTGACCTTATCGCCGTAACTTTACACTTGCTGATACGCGATCCCCTTAGGGTCAGGCTCGGCGCCTATCCGGTCGATTGGGCCGGCGATCGCCGGGATGAAAGCACGGGCTTCGGGAATGATGATGGGTTTCGCTCCGCTCAACCCATCCTACGTGTTTTACGGTAGGAAAAGGGCCGCCCCTTGCGGAGCGGCCCATTGTTCGTGGATGGCCGGGTCGAGCCCGGCCATGACCGAGGGAAAGTTGGCGCCGGGGGGTCAGCTGTGCCAGCGGAAGGCTTGCGGCTTTCTGGCCGAGCCTTGGCTGAGCACGATGTTGACCAGTGCCGGGCCGCGGTGGTTCATCGCTTCGTCGAGGGCGCCGCGGATGTCCTTCGGATCCTCGACAAAAAAGCCCTTGCCGCCAAAGGCTTCCATGACGCGGTCGTAGCGGGCGCCGTAGATCAGCGAGTTGGGCTTCATGTTGAACATCGGGTTTTCCGGGATCTCGGGCATGCCGGGACCGATGCCGCCATTGTTGAGCACGACGATTTTGACCGGCAAATTGTAGCGCACCAACGTCTCCATCTCCATGCCGGAGAAGCCGATCGCCGAGTTGCCGGAGAGGTGGATGACCGGACGGTCCGGATGGACGATGGCGGCCGCGATCGCCTGGCCAAGGCCGAGGCCCATGGTGCCGTAGGTGCCGGCGTTGAGGCAGGCCTTAGCACTGAACACCGGCAGCATCGTCAAGCCGATATCCATCGTGCCGGCGCCCTCGGCCGACAGGATCGAGTTCCGCGGCATCCAGGCAGCGATGTCCTTAAAGGCGCGATAGTAGGTCGCCGGGGCGCTGTCGTCGTCGATCTGCGGTTGGATCTGGGCCGCGTTTTCCGACGCCTTCTTGTTGATCATCTGCCGCCATGGCGATTCCTTGGGATGGAACCACTGGCGGCCGGCGAGTGCGGCGTTCATCTGCGCCATGATCGCCTTGCCGTCGCCGACCAGGGCCACGTCGGTCGCCTTGTTGTGGCCGATCTCCTCGGGCGCGATGTCGAGCTGGATGACCTTGACGTCCGGCGCATAGCGCGGCGGCTGCCCGAAATGGAAGATCCAGTTGAAGCGGGCGCCCATCAGGAACACGACGTCGGCGTTCTGCAATGCCAAGGTGCGGGCCGCCGCCACCGACAGCGGATGGTCGTCGGGCATCACACCCTTGCCCATCGGCGAGCGCAGGAACGGCACTTGCGTCTTCTCGATAAACGAGCGCACCTCACTTTCGGCGTCGGCCCAAGCCATCCCCTTGCCGACGAGGATCAGCGGCCGTTCGGCCCGTTCGAGCATGTTGAGCGCCGCGTCGACATTCTCCGGCGGGGCCTGGAAGCGCGGCGGGTCGGGGCATTTTTGCACCTGCACCACGTCCTTCTCATCACACGTGCCGGTGATGATATCGTCGGGCATGTCGAGATAGGCCGCACCCGGCCGACCGTAGGTCGCGTTCCGGGTCGCCTCCGCGACATAAAACGGGATCCGCTTTACGCTATCGATGGCGTGGGCGAATTTGCAGAGCGGTGCCGCGAGCAGCACCTGGCGCTCTTCCTGGAAAGCGCCCATGCCGCGGCGATAGGTTTCCGAGGCGCCGCCGATCAGGATCATCGGCCAGCAATTCTGCTGCGCATCAGCAAGGCCGGCGAGGCCGTGCACGACGCCGGGGCCGGTCACGACGATGCAGGCGCCGGGCCGGCCGGTCAGATAGCCATACGCCCGCGCAGCATAAGAAGCGGCCTGCTCGTTGCGCATGCCGACATAGGCGACACCTTCTTTTTGCGCAGCGGCCGCAATCGGCCCGACGGGAAATCCGACGACGCCAAAGAGGTGGTTTATGCCCTGCTGCTTGAGGCTCCTCGCGATCAAGGTGGCGCCGTCAATCTCACTCATGTTTCTCTCCCGTGTGTTGGGGCGGACGCCGACCGATGCGCGAGACGCCGCCGGGCAAGGTTGTCGAAGAGGTCTGCGCGGCGGAGATTACGCATTTATTGCCGACCGGGCAAAGGCCTATCCGGCGCGATGGGCGCCACTCGGGCCGATTTCGGGCGCGGAGGCGGCTAAGGAGTTGATCGGGCGCCGGCGGCGAGCGCGTCGGAGCCTTCGATCCGGGCGGCGAGAGCGGCGGCGAGAAACCGGTCGATATCGCCATCGAGCACGGCGCCGGTATTGGCGGTTTCGACCCCGGTGCGCAGATCCTTGACCATCTGATAGGGCTGCAGCACGTAGGAGCGGATCTGGTGGCCCCAGCCGATATCGGTCTTGGTCGCGTTCAGCGCGTCGGTGACCGCCTCGCGCCGCGCCAGTTCGGCCTCGTAGAGCCGGGCGCGCAGCATGGCAAAGGCGTGGGCGCGGTTCTGGTGCTGCGAGCGCTCGCTCTGGCACTGGACGACGATGCCGCTCGGCATATGGGTGATGCGCACCGCGCTGTCGGTCTTGTTGACGTGCTGGCCGCCCGCACCCGAGGAGCGGTAGGTGTCGATGCGCAGATCCTTGTCGTTGATCTCGACCTCGATCTTGTCGTCGACCACCGGGTAGACCCAGACCGAGGCGAAACTGGTGTGGCGGCGGTCGTTCGAGTCGAAGGGCGAAATCCGCACCAGCCGGTGGACGCCGCTCTCGGTCTTGAGCCAGCCATAGGCCTCCGGACCGATCACCCGGATCGTCGCCGATTTGAGCCCGGCCTCCTCGCCGCCGCTCTCTTCGAGCCATTCGGTCTTGTGGCCATGCGCCTCGGCCCAGCGCACATACATGCGCAACAGCATCTCGGCCCAATCCTGCGCCTCGGTGCCGCCGGCGCCGGCATGGACCTCGAGATAGCAGTCATTGCCGTCGGCCTCGCCCGATAACAGGCTTTCGAGTTCGCGCCGCGCCGCCTCGGCCCGCAATTTTTCGAGGACGGCCTCGGCTTCGGCGACGATCTGCGGCTCGCCCTCGGCCTCGCCCAGCTGGATCAGTTCGAGCGCGTCGTCGACCTCGCGCTCGATGCGGCGGTAGCTGCCGATCGCCTGGTCGAGCCGGGTGCGCTCGCGCAGCAGCTTTTGCGCCGCGGCCGGATCGTCCCACAGGCGCGGATTTTCGACCTCGGCGTTCAGTTCGGCGAGGCGCCGGGTTGCGGTATCCCAGTCAAAGATGCCTCCTCAGCAGCGCCAGCGACTTTCTGATGTCGCTGGCCGCCGCCTCGATTTCGGCGCGCATGCTTCGCTCCGTCCAACGCTGTCCCTGCCCGCACCATAGGCCGCAGCCGATGGCGGCGACAAGACCGCGGGGCTACGCCTTGACCTTCAGGCAGAAGCCGACGGGCGCGTCATTGTAGTTTCCGATAAAGCCGCTGTTGACGATTGTCCGGTCCCAAGCGTTCAGCACCACGACGTAGCCGCAGGGCGGCAAACCGGTGGTGTCGAGCGTCCAGGTCCCGGTATCGCCCAGGGTCGAGGCCCCGGGGTCGGTCCAGAAGCGCGGGAGCGGCACCGGCGCGGTGAAGGTCCCACCACCCGGCAAAAGCCCCAGCGACAGCTCGTAGAAGTGCAGATCGCTGACCGAGTAGTTGCCGCTGATCTCATCGCCGACAAAGAAGTCGCCGCAGGAACCGCCGCCCGATGTGATCGTGATCGCCGGCGACGGCGCGACGTTGTCGAGCAGGATGGTCGCGGTGTTGACCGCCGGGAAGAAGGTGCTGGTGGACGGATCATAGACGTCCATTTTGATCTGCCACAGCCCATTAGGCTTGCCCGCAGTCTGCCATTTCGCCAGCACATTGCCGGACACGACGATCAGGGCGTCGCCGGGGCCGGTCAGCCAATCCGCTTGATAGGTGTAGTACCCGGCGGTGAGGCCGCTCAGATCGACGCTCTGCGAGGCGTCGGGCAAGGCGGCCGGAACGCCGCCCCACGGGATCAGCTGGCGCGAGACCGTGAACGTGTCGTTGAGCGCCACCCAGGTCATGCCGCCGTCGTCGCTGACCGAGATGCGGTATTTGAAGGGCAGAGCGCCGGCGCTCAAATTCGCTGATGGATAGATGTAGCCGGTGATCGTCACCTCGCCGCCAAAGGGGCTCTGAACCGCGGTGAAGCCGACGGTCGAGGTGCCGTCCGCGAGGCCGGTCACCGCGTTGATTTTGGTGACCGACATCGAGCCGACGGTATCAAAGAACGCGCTCTGCACCCCGGGCTGCACGACCGGCCCCGGCGGCAGACAGATCAGGGTTTCGTCGCGGTTTCCCCAGACCGGCACATAGTTGGGATTGGCGCAGGGCGGAGCGATCTGCCAAGAGAGGATCGCGCGAATGGGAATGAGCTTTGGCCCCGCGGTGCAGGGCTGCCGATAGGCGAACAAGGTGGTCGGCAGCGAGACGGCAAATTCGAGACCGCCTCGGGGTAGGTCGGGGATGTCGTAAACGGTGACGGAAGCGGTCCCGAGGCAGGTGTCAAAGCTGCCATTGGCGTCGAGGTCGGCCCAGAAGGTGACGTATTCGTGGCTGCCGGAGGTACACGGCCCGCCGGAGTAGCCATTCGGCCGTTTGATGCGGATGACGCCTTCCAGGGTCCAGGTATTTTCGTTCAATCCGACACATTCGAGCTGCTCGTAGGTGGTGTTGCCGGCGGGCGCAGCGATTGCCTCGACCGCTTCGGCAACATCGACCTCCGCCCCCAGCAGCTGTGCCGGCCCGCCAAAATTGTTGGCCAGCAGGCGCAGGTCCGGGGTCATGTTGAGCGCCCGGTTCAGCGCGGTCAGCGCATAGCGATGGGGCGGAACATTACGGCCGGCGTAGAGCCGCTGCAGTTCGGCGATGCCGAGCTGTTTTGGCGGAGCGGAGCTGATCGTCTGGGTCAGATCGACCGCCTCGGCAAGCTGCGCGGACGGCGCCACGCCCAACTCGGCCAGCGCCTCCTCGAGGATGATCAGGCGCAGCGGCGCCACCTCGATCATGGTGTCGTGGTGGTTTCCCCAAACCGGCGTGAAATCGGGATCGTTCGGCGGCGGCGGCACATTCCAGGAAAGGATGGCGCGCACCAGCACGAGGTTCTCGACAAAACAGAGCTTGCGCCGGGGATCGAACGGCAGGTCGACGGCATATTCCAATCTGACAAACGGCTTGCCCGGAGCTTCCGGGACGTCGAACGCGGTAAAGCTGGTCAGGCCAAGATCAGTCCAGGCTTTGCCGCCATCATAAGAGGCGTAGAAGCGAACATACTCCTGCGAGCCATTGGTGCACAGCCCGCCACCGAACCCATATGGCAGCTTTACATAAATGATCGCGTTCAGCAGGTTTGTCTGTGGTCCGAAGCCGACACAGGCCAGCTCTTCGTAAGTGGTATTGCCGGCGATCTCGGCCACTGGCTTGAATGGGCTTTGCTTGACGTTGCCAAAGTAATTTGGATTGGTCAGCAATAACGCACGAAAGTGCAGCCGCTCGCGCGGAATCTGCACCGCGCTGGATTTTTCCTTCTCCGCCATGACGCGTTCCTCCGGATTTCAGCCTGCCGGCCGGCAGGCCCGGGCGGATGTCGAGAGCCCGTTGTTGTATAGTTAATGATAGCGGAGGCACCGCTCCGGGCAGTATGAGCTAGCTCACACACCCGGCGAAATCTCGACACCCGCGTGCCGCGAGGGATGATTGCATCGCCGCGCTGGCTGGCGCGGCTGTCCCCCGACCGGCGGGTCGCGCCGCCGGGTCGTTTTGGCGAATTCAGTACAGGCCGCCGGTGCCGCTGGCGGGAGCGCCGCGCGCCGGCAGCATCGCGCTGCCGCCATCCGGCCCAACCGGGGCGGTCCCGGCCGGACCGGTCCCCGCCCCGGCCGTCCCGTCGCCGCCATCCGCGGCCCCGGTCTGACCGTTCGGGTCGATCGCCGATCCCGCCTCGCCGGTCGCGTTCGCATGGACCAGATCGGGATTTTTGCCGGGCTCGGTCCCGGGCTTGTAGGCCTCGTAGATCGCCGGCCCGTCGCCCGAGACCGGCAGGCCGGTGGCGGCGCTGACCCGGTACAAGCGCAGACCGGGCGGGATCCGGAAATCGGTCGCCGGCGTATCCTTCAGCGCCGCGATCATGAAATCGCGGAAGATCGGCGCCGCCACATGCCCGCCGGTTTCGTCCTTGCCGAGGCTTTCCGGATTGTCGTAGCCGACATAGACGCCGGCGGCGAGGTCGGGGGTGAAGCCTTCGAACCACGCGTCGCGGAAATCATTGGTGGTTCCGGTCTTGCCCGCGATCGGCTTGTCCACGGCTTTGACTTCGATGCCGGTGCCCCGCTGCACCACGCCTTCCATCATCGTCACCACCTGATAGGCCGAGCCGGGGTCGGCCACCTGCTCGCGCGTATCCGGGATCGTCGGCACCGGCTGGTGGTGCCAATCGACATCGCTGCAGCCGTCGCAAGGCCGGTCGTCGGCGCGGAAGATGGTCTTGCCGTTGCGGTCCTGGACCCGGTCGATCAGGGTCGGGGTGATGCGCTTGCCGCCATTGACCAGCATCGCATAGGCGGCGGTCAGCCGCAGCGGCGTCGTCGCCCCGGCGCCGAGGGTGAACGCATATTCGTGCGGCACGTGGTCCATGATGCCGAAGCGCTCGATGGTCTTGGCGATCGGACCCATGCCGACCATCGTCGCCAGCCGGACGGTCAGGGTATCGATCGACTGTTCGAGCCCGATGCGCAGCGGGGTCGGCCCGCGGAACCTGTCGCGCTCGTAATTGGTCGGCGACCACATCGGCAGCCCGGGGCCTTGCGGCAGCGAGATCGGCGCGTCGCTGACCAAAGTCGACGGCGTGAAGCCGTGGTCGAGCGCGGTCAGAAAGACGAACGGCTTGATCGCCGACCCGGTCTGCCGATAGGCCTGGGTCGCCCGGTCGAACTGGCTGATGGCAAAGCTGAAGCCGCCGCTGATCGCCAGCACCCGCCCGGTATGCGGGTCGATGACGACGAGCGCGCCGGACACTTCGGGCACCTGGCACAAGGTGAAGCCGGCGGGCGGCGCGCGGTTCTCGGCGGCTTTGGACTTGGCGGCGTCGCCGCCGCCCCGGGCTTTCGCGCCGGTGTCGCCCGCGGCCGGCAAGCCCGAAGGCGCCTCGATCGGGGCGACCATGACGACATCGCCGGGCTTGACCACATCGCCGGCGCCGCGCGGAAAGGCTCCGACGTGGCCGCTGGGGTAGCGCGGCCGGGCCCAGCGCATCTGGGCGAACGGGATCTGCCCGGTGTCGCCATCGGCAAAGCCGATCGCCGCCTCGCCCGGCACGGTGCGCAGCACCACCGCCAGGCGCCAGCCGACATCGGTCGCGACCGCCGGCACCGGGACCGCCGCCAGATGCGCCGCCCAATTGTCCTTGGGGTCGATATGGGCGATCGCGCCGCGCCAGCCTTCATGACCGTGATCATAAGCGATCAGCCCGTGGCGCAGCGCCTGGTCGGCTTCCGCCTGGAGGCGCGGGTCGAGGCTGGTGCGCACCGACAGGCCGGCCTCGTACAACGCCTTCTCGCCATAGCGCGCGAGCAGCTGGCGGCGGACCTCCTCGGCGAAATAGGGCGCCTTGACCTCGCTGGCCTCGCGCCGATGGTGCAGCTCGATCGGCTGCGCCTCGGCCGCATCCGCCGCCGCGCGGCTGACATAGCCGTCCTCGACCATGCGGTCGAGCACCCAGTTGCGGCGCGCCGTCGCCGCCTCCGGAAAGCGCGCCGGGTTGTAGCGGTTCGGCGCCTTTGGCAATCCGCCGAGAAAGGCCGCCTCGGCGAGGCTCAGCTGGTCGAGCGATTTGTCGAAATAGGTCATCGCCGCGGCGGCGACGCCGTAGGCGCCCGAGCCGAGATAGATTTCGTTCAGATAGAGTTCGAGGATGCGGTCCTTGGGCAGCGCCGCCTCGATCCGGGTGGCGAGCAGGATCTCCTTAATTTTGCGGGTGACCGAGACCTCGCTGGTCAGCAGCATGTTCTTGGCGACCTGCTGGGTGATCGTCGAGGCTCCGATCGGCCGGCGACCCCCTCGCAGCCGGCCGATATCGGTGAAGCCGGCGCGCAGGATCGACAAGGGGTCGATGCCGTGATGGGTGTAGAAGTTTTTGTCCTCGGCCGAGATGAAGGCGTCGGAAACCGTTTTGGGGATCGCCTGGATCGGCACGAAAACCCGCCGCTGGGTCGCATATTCGGCCAACAGCCGGCCGTCCCCGGCCTGCACCCGGGTGGTGATCGGCGGCTGGTAATTGGCCAGCTGCTGATAGTCCGGCAGGTCGCGGCCGAAATACCAGATCGTGATCCCGACAAAACCGGCGCCGGCGATCGCCAGAATGACCGCGCAGACGAAAAGAAACCTGATGAGCTTGACCATTTATCCGACGCGGCGAGACGCGGGCGCTCCGGTTGCCACCGATCGCCGCGAGAATCCCGGCCGTTCGCGGCAGCGCCTTATATGCGCCAGCGGGCCGGCCATTCCAAGTAGGTTTCGGCGGCGATGCCCGCCCTGCCCCCGCCGCGGGACCGGCGGACGAGACCATTGTAGCGGAGCGGTTACCAATATACATTGGTGTTTGCGAAAAACCGCCGTCCGCCTGCCGGGCGCCGCGCCCGGCCGGAGATCGCTTTGCCAGCCCGCATGATCGGTGGCTTGTGCCGCCGCGCCGGGACAGAGCGTCGGGCGACGCGGATCGTACGAACCCGAGGCCGTCCCCTGACGAGATTCGCCGTGGCCGATATCCAATCGTTCCCAGAGGGCATGAGTTCAGGCGTTGCCGGCTTCCTTACCCACGGGATCGCGCCGCCGGCCGAATTTCGCGCGGCCGCGGCAGCGCGCCCCGGAGTTACGCCCGAATGGCAAAGCGCATGCTCATCGATGCCACACATCCGGAAGAGACCCGGGTGGTGGTGCTCAACGGCAATCGTCTCGAAGAGTTCGATTTCGAATCGTCGACAAAGCAGCAGGTAAAAGGCAACATCTATCTGGCCAAGGTGACGCGCGTCGAGCCGTCGCTGCAAGCGGCCTTTGTCGAATACGGCGGGAATCGCCACGGCTTTCTCGCCTTTAGCGAGATCCACCCCGATTACTTCAGGATCCCGGTCGGCGATCGGGCGGCCACCGGCGGCATGCCGGCGCGCCCGGATAGCGACGGCCCGGACGGCGCCGGCGACGCTGCCGACGATGCCGGGGTACCGCTCGAGACCGCGCTTCCGGAGCCGGTCGCGGTCGCCGCGGCGGGCTCGGACGGCGATGACGAACCCATCGGCACCGAAGCGTTTGCCGAGCCGGCATGGATCAGCGGGGCGGCGGCGCCGGCCAGCCTGGTCGACGAGGCCGAGGCGCCGGCCGAGCCCCGCGCGCCGGATGAAGGCCGCGAGCCGGATGAAGGCCATGAGCCGGATGAAGGGCGCGGGCCGGATGAAGGCTGGGAGCCGGCTGCGGATTCTGCCGAGCCGGCGTCGGCGCCGGCGGCGTTGTTGCGGCAGGATGGCGAAATCGACGTCGACCGTTCGCCGACCATGAGGATGGCGGCGGCCGCCGCCTTCGACGAGGCGATCGCCGGGCCGGCGGAGACCCTGCCCGCGGCCGAAGAGAGCGCGGTCGCGACCGAGGCGCGCGAACCCGGCGAGGGCGAGGCCGGCGACGCCGAGATCATCGAAACGCTCGGCGGCGACGAGTTCGAGGAAGCCGAGCGGCAGCGCTCGCGCGCGCCGCGTCACTACAAGATCCAGGAGGTGATCAAGCGCCGGCAGATCATGCTGGTGCAAGTGACCAAGGAGGAGCGCGGCAACAAGGGTGCGGCGCTGACCACCTATCTCTCGCTCGCCGGCCGCTATTGCGTGCTGATGCCGAACACGGCGCGCGGCGGCGGGGTTTCGCGCAAGATCACCAGCATCAGCGACCGCCGCCGGCTGAAGGACATCCTCGAGCAGCTCGACATCCCCGAGGGCATGGGGGTGATCGTGCGCACCGCCGGGGCCGAGCGCTCGAAGGCCGAGATCAAGCGCGACTACGAATACCTGTTGCGGCTGTGGAACGAGATCCGCGAGTTGACATTGCGCTCGACCGCGCCGGCCTTGATCTACGAGGAAGGCAATCTGATCAAGCGATCGATTCGCGATCTCTATACCCGGGACCTCGAGGAGGTGCTGGTCGAAGGCGAAGAAGGCTATCGCACGGCAAAAGCGTTTATGAAGATGCTGATGCCGAGCCACGCCAAGCGGGTCCAGCCCTATCGCGACCCGCAAATCGGGCTGTTGCACCGCTTCCAGGTCGAGAGCCAGATCGACGCGATCCACTCGCCGATCGTCCAGCTGCGCTCGGGCGGCTATGTGGTGATCAACCAGACCGAGGCGCTGGTCGCGATCGACGTCAATTCCGGGCGATCGACGCGCGAGCGCAACATCGAAGAAACCGCGCTGCGCACCAATCTCGAAGCGGCCGAAGAGATCGCGCGCCAGCTACGGCTGCGCGACCTCGCCGGGCTGATCGTGATCGACTTCATCGACATGGAGGAGCATCGCAACAACGGGGCGGTCGAGCGGCGGCTCAAGGACGCGCTGAAGAACGACCGGGCCCGCATCCAGGTCGGCCGCATCAGCCCGTTCGGGCTGCTGGAGATGTCGCGCCAGCGGCTGCGGCCGTCGCTGGTCGAGGCCTCGACCCAGCCCTGCCCGCATTGCGGCGGCTCCGGCTTTATCCGCTCGACCGAATCGACCGCCCTCTATGTGCTGCGTTCGATCGAGGAGGAAGGGATCCGGCGCCGCTCGGCCGAGGTTTGCGTCTATGTGCCGACCATGGTCGCGCTCTACATCCTCAACCATAAACGCGATTCGCTGGCGCAGCTCGAATCGCGCTACGGCATCCATGTGCTGATGGCGCAGGACGATACGCTGATCCCGCCGGCGTTCCGTCTCGAAAGGCTGCGCGCCTACGGACCCGGCGAGGCGGTGGCGGTTGCGCCGGCGCCGCTGACCCAGGCGATCGAGATCGACGAGGAAGAGCCGGAGGAGGACGTCGACGAAGCCGACGAAGCGGTCGATGGCGAGGCGAACCGAAACGGCGCCGAGGCGAACCGCAATGGCGCCGAGGCCGAGGAGGAGCGCGGCCGCGCTCGCCGCCGCCGCCGCCGCCGCCGCCGGCACGAGGACGAACCCCTCCCCCGCGGCGCCGCTGCGGCCCCGCCCGCACCCGGTGCCGCCGAAGACGAAGCCGGCGAGCCGGTCGCCGCGGCCGGTCGCGAGGCCGGCGAGGAGCAGACCGGCGAGGACGACGCGGACGGCGACAAGCAGCGCCGGCGCCGCGGGCGGCGCGGCGGCAGACGGCGCGGGCGGCGCGAGGACGGCCCGGAACCCGGTCTCGATACCGGTTTCGATGCCGGTCTCGGCGGTGCGCATCCGGCCGCGGTGACGGTCGAACTGGTGCCGACCGCGGATGATGATGGCGACACCCGGCATGACGGGTTCGAGTTCGCCGAGGGCGGCCTGGCGGCGGTCGAAACGGCGGCGCCGTGGGCGGTGGAGATCCTCGCCGCGATGCCGGCCGAAACGCCGGCTGAAATGCCCGGCGAAACGCCCGCCGAAATGCCCGCGAAAGCCTGCCGAAATGCTGGGGCTAGCGGCGGCCACCGAGATCGAGACCGCGAGCCTGCCGGCGCTCGCTGGCGAACCGGCCGATGCCGCGGCGCCCGGCTGGAACGGGGCGGCCGGCGCGGCGACGCAGCGGCCGGAACCGATCGTGATCCTCGATCAGGCGACCGGCAACGCCGCCGCGGCCGATCCGCATCAGCCGGGCGAGATTGCCGTGCTCCCGCTTGCGGCCGCGGCGCAAGACAGCGAGCCTGAACCAGGCGCGCCGCTTCTGACGGCGGGCGAGGAGAGCTTTGCCGCGGCGCCGGAGCCCGAACCGCCGGCAATGCTCCGGCCCGAGGCGGTCCAGGCGGCTGACGCGGCCGAGGCGGCCGAGTGTCCGGCGGCCGAGATGGTCCAGGCGGTGACGGAAAAGCCGGCAAACCCGCGCAAGGGCTGGTGGCAGCGGCTGATCCAGTCGTGAACCGCCCTGGCGGCGGGAGACGGCTGGCCGCCGCGGCTTGCCGCGGCTTGGTCGCAATTCTATTCTAATCGCGTCGAGCGGGCCGCCGGGATCCGCCTCCGCGGGCCTGGCCGGCATCCGGCTGATCGTGCTGTTGAAAGCGGCGCCAATGGCTTTTCGCGGTTTTGTCCGAACCACCGCCGTCCTGGTCGCCGCGGCATTTGCCTTGGGCCGGGTCGCGTTCGCGCATGAAGCCGGCGGCAGCGCCAGCCTGTTGCGCGACACCGAGATCGAAGGCGACATCCGCACGATGATGACGCCGATCTGGAAGGCGGCCGGGCTCGACCCTGACGCCGTCCACGTCTATCTGGTGGCGGATGACAGCATCAACTCGTTTGTCGCCGGCGGTCAGAACATCTTTGTCAATTCCGGCCTGGTGCTGCGCGCCAAGACGCCGAACCAGCTGATCGGCGTGCTGGCGCACGAGACCGGACACATTGCCGGCGGGCATCTGTACAAGGGCGCCGACGCGATGCGCGACGCCAGCATCGAAGAGATCCTGGCGATGGTGGCCGGGGTGGCCGCGACGGTGGCGTCGCGGGGCAGCGATGGCGGCGCCGCGCTGCTCGGCGCGGCCGGTGTCGGGCAGCGCGCCTTTCTGCAGTTCTCGGTGACCCAGGAAGCCACCGCCGATCACGCGGCGATGAATTTTCTCGATGCAACCCATCAATCGGCGCGCGGGCTGCTGCAGTTTTTCGAGGTGCTGCAAAGCGAGGAAATGCTGACCGGGACCAAAGAGGACCCCTATCTGACCGACCACCCGCTGACCCAGGAGCGGATCGACTATGTTCGCGACCATGTCGAGCGCTCGCCTTGGTCGAATGTCCCGGACACGCCGGCCAATATCGCGTTGCTCGACCGCATCAAGGTCAAGCTCGCCGCGTTCACCGAGCCGCCCTCGACGACCCTGGCGAAATATCCGGCAGAGGACCGGTCGGTTCTGGCGCGCTACGCCCGGGCGATCGCCAATTACCGGATACCCGATCTCGACAAGGCGCTGCCGCAGATCGACGCGCTGATCCGCGATTATCCGCAAGACCCCTATTTCCGCGAGCTGAAAGGGCAGATGCTGTTCGAGAACGGGCATATCGCCGATGCGGTCGGCCCCTATCAGGAGGCGGTCCGCCTCGATCCCGACGCACCGCTGCTGCGGATCGAACTTGCCCAGGTCTATGTCGAAAATCACGATCCGGCGCAGAACAAGCTGGCGATCGCCTATCTGAGCGATGCGCTGCGCAGCGAGGACAAGGATGTCGACGCCTGGCACCTGCTGGCGACGGCCTATGGGCGCGACAATCAGATCGGCATGGCGGCGCTGTCGCTGGCCGAGGAAGGGCTCGCCGCCGACAATAAGAAAGATGCGGTCGGGGAGGCCGGCCGGGCCGAGCATCTGCTGCCCAAAGGCAGCGCCGCCCATGCCCGCGCACAGGAGATCCGCAGCCAGGCCAAGGATCTCGACGATTAGGATTGAACCGAGCCCAGCGTCCCGCCGGGCCCGGATTGAAGGAGCTGATGTTGATGCTGGTTCGCGCACGATCCGTGGTCCTGGCGCTCGCCTGTGTGTTGCTCGCGGCCCTGCCGATCGGCTCGAGCCGGGCGGCGGCGCCGACGCCGATGCAACGCCAGAATATCGAGGCGATCATCCACGACTATCTGATGAACCACCCCGACGTGGTGATCGCCGCGCTGCGCTCGGCCCAAGCCAAGCTCGACCGCGACAGCGACGCGAAGGCGTCGCAAATGGTGGTGCAGCGCCGGAGCGACATCTTCGAGGACCCGGCGACGCCGGTCGGGGGCAATCCGCAGGGCGATGTCTCGATCGTCGAATTCTTCGATTACCGCTGCCCCTACTGCAAGCAGGTGCAGCCCTCGCTGGAATCGCTGGCAAAGCAGGACCCGAAGCTGCGTCTGGTCTATAAGGAGTTCCCGATTCTCGGGCCGGCCTCGGTCACCGCCGCGCGCGCCGCGCTCGCCGCGCAGCGCCAGGGCAAATACGACGCCTTTCACGCGGCGATGATGGCGGAGCGCGGCCAGATCACCGACGACACGATCTATCAGGTGGCCGCCTCGGTCGGGCTCGATATCGGCCGGCTCAAGCGCGACATGGCGGCGCCCGAGATCGCACAGCAGCTGCAGGCCAATCTGGCGCTCGCCGATGCGCTCAACATCCACGGCACCCCGGCCTTTATCGTCGGCGACCAGGTCGTCCCCGGTGCGGTCGATATCGGCGCGCTGAAGACCATGGTGGCCGACGCGCGCAAGCGCTAGCGGCCCGCCGGGGCTCCCAGCCTCGGCGCCTCCAGCCCTTTAGCGTTCGGCGTCGGGCTGGCGATCGGGATGCGCCGCCTGGAACGGCGCGAGCTTCATGCAGCTCTCGAAAATCCGGGCGATCGTCGGATAGGGCGCCATGTCGAGCCGGTAGCGTTCGGCATTGACGATCTGGGGGACAAGGGCGATGTCGGCGAGACCGGGTTGGTCGCCGTGGCAGAACATGCCGGTGCGGCGATCGTGGGCGAGCAGCGCTTCCAAGGCCTGAAAGCCGGCATCGATCCAGTGGTTGTACCAGGTCGCGATATCATCCGGTTCGCGGCCGAGATCATGCGTCAGGTAGCGCAGCACCCGCAGATTGTTGATCGGATGGATGTCGCAGGCGACAATATCGGCCAGTCCGCGCACCCGCGCCCGCTCGGCCGGGGTCGGCGGCAGCAAGGGCGGGTCGGGATGGGTCTCGTCGAGATATTCGATGATCGCCAGCGACTGGATCAAGATCATGTCGCCATCATCGAGCGCCGGGACCAGGCCCTGCGGGTTGACCGCGCGGTAATCGGGACTGGCCTGGTCGTTGCGCCGCAGATGAATCGGGACCGTCTCGTAGGGGAGGCCCTTCAGGTTGAGGGCGATGCGGACGCGAAACGCCGCCGATGAGCGAAAAAAACCGTAGAGCTTCATTTCCCCCCTCGCTGGTCCATATCGAATCGTCCGACGGGATGCGCGGCGAACCAGCCTGC
The DNA here is from genome assembly GCA_963775875.1 of uncultured Alphaproteobacteria bacterium. GTDB lineage: Bacteria > Pseudomonadota > Alphaproteobacteria > ATCC43930 > CGMCC-115725 > AP-15. Next base: position 156,239 of record CAVZKP010000015.1, on the reverse strand, counting down.
CCTGCCGGGCGTAGCCGATCGCCGCGAGCGAATAGAAGAACGCGGCGCGGGGTGGGCGTCAATCTCCGGGCCTGCCGCAACTTCGAAGACGAAGGGTGTCTTGCCGGATGGCGGTTTCTCCGACGCATCTTTTGCGCAATGGAGGTCAGCGGCGCGCTCGGCCCGGTCGATTTGGCCAACCCGATGCTGCGCCCGACCCGGCCGCCCCACCGGCTATGGATTATCGCCCTGCGCTGCATCGCGGGATTGGCGTCTCAGGCGGTGCTGTGGCCGCCGATCGCGCTGGCCCAGACCAATTCTTCCGCAACCGGCGCCGCTGCGGCGCCGGAGACGACGGTGGTTCTGCCACCGGTCGAGGTGATCGCGGCGACGCCGCTGTTGGGCTCGGGGGTCGATCGCAACAAGGTGCCGGCGCAGACGCAGGTGCTGACCAATCGGGACATCACCCGCGACGGCAATGCCGACGCGCTGCGGGCGTTGAACGAGACGGTTCCCGGCGTCACGCTCGATGCCGCCGCCGGCAACCCGTTGCAGCCGAGCCTGTTCTATCACGGCTTCGAGGCCTCGCCATTGCCGGGCAACCCGCAGGGGCTCGCGGTCTATGTGAACGGGGCGCGCTTCAACCAGGCCTTTGGCGACACGGTCAATTGGGATCTGATCCCCAGCCTTGCCATCGAGCGCATGAATCTGGTCGGCTCGAACCCGGTCTTCGGGCTCAACGCGCTGGGCGGCGCGCTGTCGGTGCAAATGAAGAACGGCTTTAGCTATCACGGCACCGAACTCGACCTGCTCGGCGGCTCGTTCGCGAAATACCAGGGGGAATTGCAATATGGCGTGCAACGCGGCAACGTCGCCACCTATGTCGCGGCAAGCGGGTTGCACGAGGGCGGCTGGCGCGACCTGCAATCCTCCGACCTCGGCAATTTTTACGGCGATCTCGGCTGGCAGGGCGAGCGCGGCGAGGTGCATGTCAACCTGACCGCGGCCCAGACCCGGCTCAACGGGCCGGGGACCTCGCCGGTCCAGCTGCTGGCGGTCGACCCAGCGGCGCAGTTCACCGCCCCGAACCTGATCACCAATAAATATACGCAACTCAATGTATCGGGCGCCTATGACGTGTCAGACCGCACCTCAGTACAGGCTAACCTATACTACGATTATTTATTGCAAAAAGTCTATAACGGCAATGTTCCGAATGTCGCGCCTTGTGACGACGGCTCTGGCTTTCTGTGCGAGATGCCCGGCCTGTTCGCCACCGACCGCGACGGCAACCCGATCCCGGACTTTCTGAATGGCGGCCCCTATTCCGAACTGGATCAGCAATCGACCAACACCAACGGCTATGGCGCCTCGCTGCAGGCGACTAATCATCAGGAGTTGCTCGGGCATCATAACCAGCTCGTCGCCGGTTTCAGCTTTGACGGCGCCCAGACCTTGTTCGGCGCCAGCACCCAGATCGGCGGGCTGTCGCTGGAGGATCGGGTGTTCGCCGGTCCCGGCATCACCCTCGATCAGGCCGACGGATCGATCGCGCCGGTTCGGGTGGCCGTCGCCAACGCCTATTACGGCGCCTTCTTCACCGACACCGTCGACTTCACCCCGCAGCTGTCGGGCAATGTGGCGGGCCGCTTCAACTTCGCGCAGATCGACCTCGCCGATCAGCTCGGCGGCGGCTTGACCGGGAATCACAGCTACAGCCGATTCAACCCGTCCGGCGGCCTGACCTACAAGATCCTTCCAGGGCTGAACGTCTACGCCAGCTATGCCGACGCCAACCGGGCGCCGACCCCGGCGGAGCTGAGCTGCGCCAGCGCCGCCAGCCCGTGCAGCCTGGCCAATTTCTTTGTCGGCGACCCCAATTTGCAGCAGGTCGTTTCGCACACGATCGAGGCCGGGCTGCGCGGCGAGTTCCAACCTTTCGCCGGTGCGACCGCATCTTCCGACCTCGCCTACTACCACTCGGCACTCGACAACGACATCCTGTTCGTCAACAGCCCGATCCAGGGCCGGGCCTTCTTTCAGAATGTCGGCAGCACGCTGCGGCAGGGCGTCGATCTCGATTTCAAGCTCAAGACCGACCGCCTGCTCGCCTGGATCGCCTATTCCTACATCGACGCCACTTTTCAAAGCGGCTTTACCGAATCGAGCGAGAACAACCCCGGCGCCGACGCCAACGGCAATATCCAGATCCAGCCCGGCGATCATTTGCCCGGCATCCCGGCAAACCAGTTCAAGCTCGGCGTCGACTATAAGGTGACCGAGGCCTGGACCGTCGGCGGCACCGGCATCGCCGCGGCCGGGCAGTTCCTATTCGGCGACGAGGCCAATCTGACGCCAAAGACGCCGCCCTATTTTGTGCTGAACCTGCATACGAGCTATCAGGTCACCAAGAACCTGCAGCTGTTCGGACTGGTCGAGAACGCCTTTAACGCGACATATTACACCTTCGGCACTTTTTCGCCGACCTCGTCGGTGCCGATCGTCCAGGCGCCCGGCGCCGCCGACCCGCGCAGCTACAGCCCGGCTGCGCCGATCGCCGTCACCGTCGGCGTCCGCGCAACATTCTGAGCGCGGTCGCTAGCCGGGGCGGCGCCAGGGGGCGTGGGCGAAGGCCTCGGCGATCGCCGTGTATGCCGGTGTCGGCCGCAGATCGGCGTCGAACGGCAGCGGCCGGGAAGGCAGCCCGTCCTTGCGCCATTTCACCTGATTGGTCTCGCGCCGGACGATCCAGCTGTGCCGGTCGGACAGGCCCCAGGTCACCACCATCTTGACCGCCGGCTCGTCGAGCGCGGCGTCGAGAAACCGCCGGTAGGTGTCGGCAACCAGCCTATCGCGAATCGCGATGTCGGCCGGCGCGTGCTCGTCGGTAACGTCGAGTTCGGTGATCTGGATGGTTAGGCCGAGGCCGGCGATGTCGGCGAGAAACCGGCGCAGCACCGCCGGCGAAAACGGCGGGCCGCCGACCGCATCGAGATGCGCCTGGATGCCGACCGCGTCGACCGGCGTCCCCGCCTTCTGCATCCGCCGCAGCAGGTCGAGCAAAGCCGCGCGCCGGCTTTCGTGCTCCGGAGCATCCAGTTCGATGTCGTGCTCGTTCACGACCAGGCGAGCCCCAGGGTCGGTTGCACGGGCAACGCGATAGGCAAGATCGATGTAACCAGGACCGAGAGCCTCACGCAGCCAGTCGGAATTTCCGTCGTTTGGCGCGAGCGGCTCGTTGACGACATCCCAGCTGTGGACAATGCCGCGATAGCGACCAACAAGAGTGCGGATGTGCTCGACAAGCGCGCGCTCTTTGGCATGTTGGTCGGGGAGCTTGAAAAACCACCATGGCGTGCGGAGATACCACAAGCAGTTGTGGCCGCGCAGCGCCATGCCGCTCTCGACAGCGAATCCGGCGACGGTGTCTGCCCGGGTATAATCGTCCTCTCCCGGCGCACCACCGTTGATGTCCCGCCATTTCATGTCGTTCTCGGGCACGACGAGACTGGCCTGCTGCAGCACCAGGGCGGTGAAGGCCGGGTCATGGGTGATCTGCTTGGCCGAGATCGTGGTGCCGTAGAAGAGCCCCTTCTCGGCCGCGAGCTGGCGCAGCGCCGCGGTCTGCGCTGCGTTGGCGAGCGGCGGGAGCGCGGCGCCGATCCCCGCCCCCAGCGCCGCCACGGCGCCGGCGAGAACGCTGCGCCGCCGCGGCCCGCGCGGCTCGAAAGGCCTGCCGCTCATTGCGGCGGCGCCTTGCCGATCGGGGTGGCCGGCGGGACGCTGGCGTCGCCGGCGGCGAGATGCTCGAGGTTGGCCCGCGCCGCCATGTCTTCCGGGCTGCCGGGGGCGACCCGGCCGATCTCCTGCCAATCGCTGCGGGCGCCGGCGGTATCGCCTTCGAGGCGGCGGATATTGCCGCGCTCGAGCAACGCCGCGGCCGAATGCGGTTGCTGCGCCAGCGCGTTGTCGATATCGGCGCGCGCCGGGTCGAGGCGGTCGAGGGCGCGATAGGCCGAGGCGCGATAGATCAGCGCATCGACCCGGTTGGGGTGGGTCTGCAGCACCCGGTCGAGGTCGCCGATGGCTCGGTCGTAATAGCCAGCCGAGGCCGCCGCTTCGGCGCGGTCGATCAACAGATCGGGATCGCCCGGCTGCAGGGCTACCGCCTCGCCGGCCGCCGCATAGGCGCGCACCGGATCGCCGGCCAGCAGCCAGGCCTGCCCGGCCTGGTCGAGCACATCGGCGCGCAGCGACGCCGGCGCCGTCGTCATCGCCTTGGCCAGCGCCTCGAGATGGGTTGCCCCCTCCCGATAGCTGCCGAGCGCGATCAATGCCACCGCGGCGCAATGCTCGGCCGGATGCGCCCCGCCATGGGCGAACCAGGCCCGCGCCAGGCTCTGCGCCTCGCGCGGGTTCTGCCGGGTGAGGTTCATGCAGCGGGCGTAGGTCTGGGCATCCGCTGCCGCCGAAACTGGCGGGCCCGCCGGCACCGGCGGCGGTGCCGCCGGCTTGGTCGCGTCCGCCGCCGCATCGGTCGCGGCCAACAGCAGCGGCAGCAGCAGCTGGAAAAACCGGCCGCTGCGCGCCCGTCGCCAGACTGCCCGCATTCCCCTCACCGTGCTGTTCGCCGCTACCCATAGCACGGCGCGGCGTTGCCGCGGAATCGCGCGGCGGGTTACCATCGCAGGCGTCGGATCCGCCGTCGCGAGTAAGGATCATGAGCAGTAAGCGGGCGATCGGCCCCGGGGTCTGCCTTCGCCTTTGGTCATGCGCGGGCATGAGCAGCGGCGCCGCGACTTGCGATGCCGGCCGAGGCGCCATCGAGAACTTCCGGGCGCGGCATGGCGATGACGCGGCGCCATGGTGAACCCGGCGACCCGGCATCTGTTCTGCTTTGGCCTCGGCTATAGCGCGCTGGCATTGGCGCGGATGATCGCCGGCGACGGGTGGCGTGTCACCGGCACCTGCCGCAGCGCCGACAAAGCGGCGGCGCTGCGGGCGCTCGGCTTTGCCGCATTGCCGTTCGACCGCGACCGGCCGCTCGCCGCCGGAGCCTTCAGCGGGGTCACCCATGTGCTGGTCTCGGCGCCGCCCGATAGCGCCGGCGATCCGGTGCTCGACCGCCATGGCGGCGACATCGCCGAACTGCCCGGGCTCGCCTGGCTCGGCTATCTGTCGACCACCGGCGTCTATGGCGATCGCGGCGGCGGCTGGGTCGATGAGAGCGCGGCATTGCGGCCGAGCGGCGAGCGCGGCCGGCGCCGGGTGATCGCCGAGCAGGGCTGGCTCGATTTGTGGCGCGACCGCGGCGTACCGGTTCATATCTTCCGGCTGGCCGCGATCTATGGCCCCGGCCGCAGCCCGTTCGCGGCGTTGCGCGCCGGCACCGCCCGGCGGATCGACCGACCCGGCCAGGTATTCTCGCGCATCCATGTCGAGGATCTGGCGCGGGTGCTGCTGGCCTCGATCGGCCAGCCGCGGCCTGGCGCGGTCTACAATGTCTGCGACGACGAGCCGGCCGCGCCGGAGGCGGTGGTGGCCCATGCCGCCGCGCCTGCTCGGCGTGCCGGCGCCGCCGCTGATGCCGCTCGCCGAGGCCGGGCTGTCGCCGATGGCGCTGAGCTTCTACGACGACAACAAGCGGGTGCGAAACGGATTGATCAAGCGCGAGCTGGGCGCCGTCCTGCGCTATCCCGATTATCGCGCCGGGCTCGCCGCGATCCTCGCCGCCGAGCCTGGAGCCTTGCCTAAATAGCCGCCATCCGGCAAGGTCGCGGGCAATTCGACAGCGCACCGGGCTCGCGCCCGGTTTGGGAGGAAAGGCCATGACCGCTTACAACGTATTGATGATGGGGGCCTCGTACGGCTCGCTGCTGGCGACCAAGCTGCTGTTTGGCGGGCACAAGATCACCCTGGTCTGCCTGCCGGCCGAGATCGAGGCGTTCAACAATGACGGCGCCCGGGTGCGCCTGCCGATCCGCGGCCGGAAGGAGCCGATCGAGCTCGACTCGCGAAAACTGCCGGGCAGCCTGCGGGCCGCCGGCCCCGGCGATGTCGACCCGGCCGATTACGATCTGGTGGTGCTGGCGATGCAGGAGCCGCAATACCGCTCGCCCGGCGTGCGCGAACTGCTCGACGCGGTGGCAAAAAAGCGGGTGCCGTGCATGTCGATCATGAACATGCCGCCCCTGCCCTATCTGAAGCGCATCCCCGGCCTGGCCACCGACCCGCTGAAGCCCTGCTATACCGATGCCGGCGTGTGGGACAATTTCGAGCCGGGGCTTTCGACCCTGTGCAGCCCGGACCCGCAGGCGATCCGGCCGCCCGGCGAAAAGATCAATGTGCTGCAGGTGACCCTGCCGACCAACTTCAAGGCGGCCCGCTTCGCCGCCGATTCGCACACCGCCATGCTGCGCCAAATGCAGGCGGATATCGAGGCGGTCCGCTATGATCCCGGCGACGGCGCGGCCATCGATCTGCCGGTCAAGCTCAAGGTGCATGACTCGATTTTCGTGCCGCTGGCCAAATGGGCGATGCTGCTGACCGGCAATTACCGCTGCGTCCGGCCGGACGGCTCGATCACCATCGCCGAGGCGGTGCACAACGACCCGGATGCGTCGCGCGCGGTCTATAACTGGGTAACCGGGCTGTCGCGAAAAGATGGGAGCGTCGGCGAACGATCTGGTGCCGTTCGAAAAATACGCCGCCGCGGCGCGCGATCTGGTGCGGCCGTCATCGGCGGCGCGCGCGCTCGACAATGGCGCACCCAATATCGAGCGGACCGACCGGCTGGTACAGACGATCGGCGGACAATTCGGCATGCGCAACGCCACCGTCGACCAGACCGTGGCGACGGTCGATGCCCGGCTCGCCGCCAATCGCAAAAAAGCCGCCGGCTGAATTCCCGGCGCCGGCCGATGCCGGGCGGCCATCCGGTCGCCGCCCGGCCATGTCCCCCGAGACAGCGCGGGTGATTTCGAGCCAGCCGGCGCGAGGCGGGCGGTCTGCGTGCCGGGCGGGGCTGGCCTGTCGCTCTTTCAAATCGACCCGGCGCGCCCGATCTGAAGGGCCATGACCGGGGCGCGGAGCCGCCCCGCAAGCCGGAGACAGCAAAATGATCGAACGCAGACCCTTTCAGCGCCTGGGCGGGGCGAACCATGGCTGGCTCGACACCAGGCATCATTTCTCGTTCGCCGAGTACCAGGACCCCGAGCGGATGAGCTGGGGCCGGCTGCGGGTGTGGAACGACGACGCGATCGCCCCCGACACCGGCTTTCCGCCGCATCCGCATGCGGATATGGAGATTATCACCTATGTGACCGAGGGAGCGGTGACCCATGAGGACAGCCTCGGCAACAAGGGCCGCACCGAAGCCGGCGATGTGCAGGTGATGAGCGCCGGCACCGGCATCCGCCATGCCGAATACAATCGGGAGCCGGAGACGACGAAGCTGTTTCAGATCTGGATCCTGCCGACGGCCCGCGGCCGAGCGCCGAGCTGGGGCACCCGGCCGTTTCCCAAGGGCGATCGTTCCGGCCGTTTCGTCGCCTTGGCCAGCGGCTTCGCAGGAGGATGCCGAGGCGTTGCCGATCCGCACCGATGCGCGGGTGCTGGGCGCGACCTTGCATGCCGGAGAAACCGCCCTCTATCCGCTGGGGCGCGAGCGCCACGGCTATCTCGTCCCGGCCAGGGGCTCGGTCGAGATCAACGGCGTCAGGCTCGACGCCCGCGATGGCGCGGCCATCCGCGACGAGCCCGAATTGCGGATTCGCGCGATCGAGGATGCCGAACTGGTCCTGGTCGACGCCGCCTGAGCGGTCAGCGCGCGAGTTCGAGCGAGACCGCCGCTTCCGGTGCATCAGCCGGCGGACCGGCCTGGAACCGGGGCACGAGGCTGCCCCCGGGCCAGGCGGGGTTGGCGCGAACCCCGACCAGATCGCAGATCGTCGGCGCGATATCGAGGATCGATACCGGCTCCTGATGCACCCGATGCTCAGGGCAGCGGATCCATAAGACGCCTTCGGGATGGTGCTGTGCGCTCTTGACCGCAGCGATCGGGTATAGCGCATCGAAGAAGCGCACGGTGTCGTTGGCGCCCCGCAAGCCGCTCAGCTCCGGATCGGACGCGACCTTGTCAAAGATCTGACAGCCGAAGGCGAGCGAGCGATCATCGGAAAGCTCTACCCCGAATACCGGGTCGCCGGCACAGCGAACGGATTGGAGGGCGGCCATGGCGCCGGCGGCCTCGCTGCGTTCGGCAAAGCGCAGCAGGTACTGATGGGTCATCACCGGCTCGATCAAGGTGGGCGCGATCCCGAGCAGGCGACAGAAACCGGCGGGGTCGCGCAGCCGGTAGAAATGCTGTCCGCCGCGGCTCTCCCGTTTCAGAAACGGCTGCTGGCTCAGACCCGAACACAGGATGATGACGGTCCGGTCGTCGGCCAGCGCCGAAAACCCCTGAAGCAACCGATCCATCGCCTGATAGCCGAACAGCACGGCGTCGCCATAGGTATCGAGCTCCGCGGCCGACGGTTTGAGCGAAAATGGTCCGGGGTCCATATGCCGCCAATAGGCATGCTGCAGATGGGCGGTGCTGTTGATAAAGAACGTGGCGAAATCCGGCCGCAGCCGGCGGTAATAATGCCGGAACACGTCGAACTGGAGCCGATCGGCGAGAGCCGTGCGTTTCCAGCCGACATCTCTGCGGACCAACCGTTCCTCGACGAGCTGGCGCAATATCGCCGCCACAGTCGGGGCGGAGAGCCCGTGCCCGGCGAGGAACGCCAAAAATCCAGCGAGCCGGCGCGGCGGCACCGCGCCGATGCCGCGGCTGTATTCCTGGACGCCCTGGGAGACGACACTCTTGAAGATGTCGAGTTCCGCGGGGAAGGACGGCTCGCCGGCGCACCACGGATCGGGCAGAAAAAACGTCCGTTCGCCTGAAATGGCGCGGGCATTCATGCTCGAACAGTTCATCACCGATTTGCCGAGCCCGCGCAGCTCGTGCCACAGATCGGGATGGCCGGCCTTTGGCCCATCGGTCAGATGAAACACCTGATGCTGGGAATAAGGCAACCCGGTGTGAATGGAATACCACTGAATCCACGGCTCGAGATGGACCGGATCGACTTCGTCAGCGAGGGTGGTGAACACCTGCGACGACTGATGCAAAGCCGCGAAATTCGGCAGCTTCCCTGCCGCGATCCACCGCTCGAGCAAGGGCGGACAGATCTCGTTGAATTCCAGTAAAAGCACCTTGTCCATTTACCAGCCCCAGCGGATCGCCGCTCGGAAGCCCGGCCCGAGCGAGCCCGGCGCCTGCCCGTTGCACGGGTTAATAATTCATTGACCCTATCATAGCATGTCGCGCCGCGCCGGGGAAGGCGCACCGAGGTCAGCGGCGACCCGCCTCCGCGAGGCGGGCGGATGCGGTTGTGCGGTGACGGGGGTTCAATCGCCGACGGCCAATTCCGTGGCCGCAACCGCGCCGGTGAGGACATCTCGAGCGCGGATTTTCCATAGGCCGGTTTTGTCGTTGACCGCCAGGGGGAGCAGCGCCACCGCCGCGCCGCGGGGCGCGAGCAGGTTGCCGGAATAATGCGCGACGAGATTGCCGTCGGGATCGACGACCTCGAAATGGATGACATCAAACGCGCCCGGCAAACCGGAACGCAGGCAGAATTCGACGTTGGCGCCGAGGGATGCGCGGCGCGGCCCGGTCAGCGCAGGCGGCGCGAGCGGTCGCTTCGACAAAGCCAGCAGGACAGGCTCGGCGGGGGCGAGTTCGAGCGCGACCCGATCGGTCCGGCCCAGCGCCCGCCGCCGGCGAATATCGTAAACCTCGAACCGATGAGCCAGCTTGACGATAACGGCTTCCCGGCCGCCGGGACCGGCCGGAGCCGGGATTGCCGCGGGCGGCGCGGGCAGGTCGCGCTGCAGGGCGAGGATCGTCGTCGGCCCAGCCGCGAAGCTATGGGTTTCGACATCCTGCGGCACGCCGCCATCGGCTCGAATTATCGGAAACAGCGGCTCGACGCCGGCCAGCGAGAGGATCTGGCTGATCCGGGCCGGGTCGCTCGGTGCCGGCGACGGATCAAGATAAAGCGCCCGTCCCGCGCCAAAAGCCGCACCCGCCGCCGAGCCGGCAGCCGGGATTGAAAAGACGTCGGACAGCATCGGCTTTGCCGCCCGGCGCCCGTGCCCGTCGAACAGACCCGGCTCGCCATCGGCAACGGCGATGCCGCCTTGTTCGACAAAGTCGCGGATCGCCGCGGCCTCGCGCCGCGACAGGGCAAGCGAGTGGGGCAGCATCAGCAGCCGAAAGCCGCGGCGGCGCAGCTCGCCCCTGCCCACCTGCTCCGCGGCGACAAAAACCGGCTGCACCCCCAGATGTTCGAGGATCCGCACGAAATTGCCGGACGCGGCGCGGCCGGCAGCGCCAAATCGCCGCGACCCCGCTTCCCCAGCGGTTTGCTGCCGGCTTTGCGCCCGGCGGTCGAGCAGCCATTCGACCCGCATGCTCGCCGGCGAATAGAGTACGGCAACCGGGTCGGTGTGCCGCCGGACGTTGATCAGCAACGCGCCGAGCCCGCCGCGGATCTCGCCGAAATAGGCGGCGGCCTGCCGGCCTCGCGCGCCGATTCTGCCGTCCGGCGCCGCGAATTCGTGGTTGTCGTCCCACAAGATCAGCCCGCGCGTTCCCTCCAGCAATTCGTGCCAGACGCGGTAGGTCGCTTGCGCGCCGCTGACAAAGAGGGTCGTCAGCAAAACCAGCCTGGGGTTGAGCGAGCGCAGCGTTTCGATATTGTCGCCATGATCATAGGGCTCGATGACATCGACGCTGCGCGCCAGGCGGGAATAGTCATAGCCGCCCCAGCCCGGAACCTGCGCGCCCTCGATCGCCGACAGGGCCCGTGGATCGGCGGCGTGAACGGCGGCGGTGCCATCGGCGAGAGCGCCGGCGAAGGCGACGTCCATCCATTCCTTGAAGTCGGCCCATGCCGCGAAATTCTGACCGGACTGGGCGACCGCCTGGTCGGTGGTCGGCGGCACGACGTCCGGCCAGCGCTGAAACCGGGATCCCCACTCGCGGTTCAGCGCGCTCAGCCCGCCATATCGCTGTTTCAGCCAGATCCGCATGGCCGCAAGGGAAGGCGTCGAAAAGTCGAAATCCCAGAAGCTGGACAGGTCGGCGATCCCGGTTTCATCGCCGAGGCTGTAGTAGAGCGGCCGATAGCCGCGCAGCGCCTGCACGTCCCGGGTTACCCGCGCGCGAATTTCGGCCAGCCAGGCCGGATCGGACAGGCTGGGATCGCGCATGAAGGCGGCAATGTCGTCGGGCTTCTGCCGATGCAGCGCCTCGGCCGCGAGAAAGCGCCAGTTGACCGGGCGATCGCCCGACCATCGGTGATAGGGCGAATAAAAATCGGTGGCGATATTTTCGAGATAAAAGCGCAAATCATGTTCGAGCAGAGGAGCGAGCTCGGCCGCCGCATAGGTGTCCTGTTCGCTGCGATGATTGGCCTCGACCACGCCGGCGGTGACGCCGAGCCGCTTCAGCGCGTCATAGCCGGCCGCAGTCTGCCCCTGCCACATGACGATCTGATAATCGCGCCACCCGTCATCGGGCGGCGAGGCGACGAAGGAGAGGGTCCGATCGTCGCGGCGACGCACCGGGGCGCCGCCAGGGTCGACGCCATCGAGCGACAGATGCACGGCGAGCCGATTTTCGACGGTCACCGCGCGGCGCATGTCGAGATGAAAAACCACCTGCGAGGCGCCGGCGAGAGCGAGCGGGATATGACGCCGCACCACCTCGCGGCCATCGACATCGGTCCACACGACATCGAGAAAGCCGCGCCCGGTGGCCGGCTGGTCGAAACGGTAGGTGACAGCGACCAGCGCGCCGCGTTCGACGGTCTGCGGCATCGCCAGCTGGTCGGCCGAGGCTCGAGCCACAGCGGCAATGGCGGCAGCGCCGGCGAAGGCGGCGATCGTCAGACGGCGAACCCGTATCATCCAGTCCGGCATTGCCGTCTTCTCCGCCGGTTGCCGCGATGCCGGCTTTCGATTGACAGCCCTCGGCGCGCATCTATAGTGCGCGCTCCGCGGACGGCAGATCGAGCCGCGAGCCTCGTGCGCCCGTCGCGCGGTTGCGTTCGGGGAGCGGCAATCCATATCGGCTGATAGCATGTTTGCAGTGATCCGGACCGGCGGCAAGCAGTACAAGGTCGCCAAGGATGATGTCATCGCGGTCGAGAAGCTCGCCGGCGAACCCGGCGCGGTGATCGATTTCGACCAGGTGCTGATGATCGGCGACGGCGCCGAAGTCTCGACCGGCGCGCCATTGGTCGCCGGCGCCGCGGTCAGCGCCACCGTGGTCGAGCAGAACCGCGCGGCGAAAATCATCGTCTTCAAAAAGAAGCGGCGGCACAATTATCGGCGCAAAAGGGGGCATCGCCAGTACCAGACGGTGTTGCGCATCACCGCGATCAGAGGCGCCGGCGAGGCGGGCAGCGCGGACCAGCAAGGAGTGAGCGATGGCGCATAAGAAGGCCGGCGGATCGTCGCGCAACGGCCGCGATAGCCGGGGCCGGCGGCTCGGGGTCAAGAAATTCGGCGGTGAGGCGGTCATCCCCGGCAACATCATCGTGCGCCAGCGCGGCACCAAGTTTCATCCCGGCCCGCATGTCGGCATCGGCCGCGACCACACCCTGTTCGCGACCACCGGCGGCGCGGTCCGCTTTCACAAGGGCCTGGCCGGGCGCACCTATGTGTCGGTGGTTCCGCCAGCCTTGCCGGTCGCGGCCGAAGCCGCCGAATAGCCGTTTCCTCCAAGCTGGCGAAGCCCGAGGGGGACGGCCCGGCCGTTCCCCTTTTTTGCGGGCGTTTGCGATGAAATTTCTCGACCAGTGCAAGATCTACCTGAAAAGCGGCGATGGCGGCCGCGGTTCGGCGAGCTTTCGCCGCGAGAAATTCATCGAGTTCGGCGGCCCCGATGGCGGCAATGGCGGCAAGGGCGGCGACATCGTGTTTGTCGCGGCCGATAATCTCAACACCCTGATCGACTATCGCTATCGCCAGCATTTCCGGGCATCGGACGGGCGCGGCGGGGCCGGGCGGGAAAAGAGCGGCGCCAGTGGCGCCGAGCTGGCCCTGCGGGTTCCGGTCGGGACCCAGATCATGGACGAGGAAAACCGGGAGGTGCTGGCCGATATGATTTGTGCCGGCGAGCGCCTGGTGCTGCTGCGCGGCGGCGATGGCGGGTTCGGCAACGCGCATTACAAAAGCTCGACCAACCGCGCGCCGCGCCGCGCCGATCCCGGCTGGCCGGGCAAAGAGGCCTGGGTGTGGCTGCGGCTGAAGCTGATCGCCGATGTCGGTCTGGTCGGCATGCCGAACGCCGGCAAATCGACCTTTCTCGCCGCGGTCTCGCAGGCCCGGCCGAAGATCGCCGACTACCCGTTCACCACCTTGAAGCCGCAGCTCGGGGTGGTGCGGGTCCATGACGACGAGTTGGTGGTAGCCGATCTGCCGGGGCTGATCGAGGGCGCGAGCGAGGGTATCGGGATCGGCACCCGCTTTCTCGGCCATGTCGAGCGCTGTCCGGTCATTTTCCATCTCGTCGACGGCACCCTCGACGATGTCGCGGGCGCCTACAGCACGATCCGCCAGGAGCTCGCCGCCTACGGTCACGGCCTCGCCGACAAGCCGGAAATCGTCGGGCTGAACAAGATCGACGCGCTCGATGCCGAGACGATCGACGACGAAGATTCGCCAGCTGCGCCGCGCCGCCGGTCGCAGCACCGCGGTGATGCCGATGTCCGGCGTCTCCGGCGCCGGCGTGCCGGAGGTGCTGGGCGCGCTGTTCGCGGCGCTGGCGGAAGACCGCGCGCGAGATGGCGAGGGGGCGGAAGTGGCTGCGCTCGCGCAAACCTCGTGACCGGCGGGAGTTCCGGAGGGGCTGGGCGGCAAAGACTGAAAGGTTAAGGTTTCGACTTCTTCAATACTTCAGAAAAATTCATTGTAATGGGCCTTGTGCGACAAAGCAGAGATTCCCTGTGCGCAGCCGACCTACCATATTTAGGAAGCCCATTCCTCGGCCATTAGGTCGTTTCACTGTAATCGCCGCGAATTTGAATCACCTGCATCCTGCCGATATCACTCTCGGTGCGCGATGCTCTGCGCCTGTGCGGCGGCCTTCCGTCGAGCCCGATGAGATTGCATTCTCTCGCGCAGGGCCATGCCAACACCAATGAGCATCGCCACCGTCATCCATGCAGCAAGGCCGTATCCGAGTACCTTGCTGAACCAATTCCACGACCGTTCAAGTATCAGCTTGACAGGCTCTGGGGGAAGAGGTGGATCAAGTACAGTGCCGGACGGCAGCTCCCTAGCGACCGCGAACAACTCTTTGGTCGCATCCTCATGATAGGCGGTATCAGAATTCGCCGCAGCGCGGCTGAACCACCGATAGGCTTGAACATTGTCTTGCGGAACACCGCGACCATTCCGAAACAATACTCCGAGCCGATATTGACCTTCTGCGTTACCTTGATTGGCAGCCAGCCGGTACCAGCGGGCGCCTTCCCCGAGATTGTGCGGCAGGCTCTCGCTGAATTCATATATGAAGCCCAGTGACGCCTGCGCACTTGCCAGACCTTGGGCCGCCGCCTTGCGGTACCATTTTACAGCCTCGGCGTCATCCTCGGCGACGCCTTCGCCGAATAAGAACATATCTCCGAGTGCATCCTGCGCGTCGGGGTCCCCCTGTTGTGCCGGCATGCTGAACCACAACATCGCTCGCGAATAGTCTTGGCTGGTACCCGCACCCTCAAGATACATCAGGCCGAGATTGTATTGACCATCGACGTTGCCCTGGTCTGCAGCCTTTTGATACCAATGCAGCGCCTCCGTCTGGTCTCGCTCGACGCCCTTGCCTGTGTCGTACATGATCCCGAGGCTAACCTGAGCGTTGCCGTAACCCTGATCAGCCGCTCGTCGAAACCACTTGAGCGCTTTCGCATCGCTCCGAGCGACTCCCACGCCATATGCATAAAGCCTCCCGAGTTTCCATTGCGCGTCAGGCTCGCCTCGATCTGCGGCAACCTTTAAATCCCGCTCTAACGAGAAGGCTTGGGCATTCTTGGGCGGCAGCGGCGCGCTCCCCGGGGCGTCGTGCGCCTGCACGGTTATCGCTGACCGTCCGGGCTCCGAACCCGCTGCCGTGACGACTGTTGCTTGAAGCAGAGTTGCCGCGAAACCGATGACGACGAGCGATCCGCTTTTCATGTCCTTTTGCCGGCCAATCCAACGCCACGACGATCCTCGATCTGCTGGCGCGCCTGCGGTTGCGAGATTACTCATGGGCACAAGATGTACGTTCTGGTCGTCCAATAAAGGGCGTGTCGGAGCAGCAGTCACGGGAGGGGTTGAGCCGAGCAACTCACGCGCGAGCGCACATTTACTGGCTTGATTCCGCGATGGACCGACAATCACGCGGTTAACGGGAAGCTTCACGTTAAGCCCTTCGAACAAAGGGATGTATCGGCGGCCGTTTTTTTCGCGCGTACGGTCAGGCAATGGTGTGAAATAATCGCGCAAACGCGCCGCCGCCTCGCGTACGAACTGCGAACTGCGAATCGCGACGATCCGGGCCTCCCTCTCTTCTCGGAACCCTCGATGTTTGAAGAGGGTCGCGCTCGAAACGAACGGGACGGGGTCATGTTGCGGCGACGGCTCTGCTGGAGGATTGAGGACCGATAGAATCTGCGAAAGATACTGGTCGCAAGCGCTCATCAGCTTCGGGAATCGCTCGTCTACGGACACCTCGTCTGCCGCATGTTGCACCGTGTTCATGTGGAGATGGCCCCAGTAGTCCCGAACGGCCCATTCCCGTACAAGGATATTGCAGGTCGCGGCAGTATCGAAGACGAGACAATACCCACCGTTGGCGCCATATCCCCGCCATTGGCTGAGAAGCCCGTTCTCTCTGTCGTAGGGCTTATCATCTGCGTCAGTACAGAACGATGTGACGAACGCGTCAAAGTCCTCGCCCCGTCCCCGAAAGTCGCGCCGTAGGGTGAGTAATGGATAAACTCGTAACCGACCGCGTCTATGCGAAGCACCGCTGGAGACGTTCCTCGCTCCTTTTGTTTGAGCAAGTGTGCCTCAGATGGTGAGGCGAGGCCGGAGGTGCTTCCTCACGGGTCAAAGATTTTTCAGAGGTCGGGAAAAAAAAGAGAAGCTGGACACATCGCTCGTTCCTCGAAAGCAGGGTTGCAAAGAGGAGGATTTTTGCGACCGAAGCGCGGGTAAGCTAAATCAAGGGCTTGCAAGTCGCGACAGTCAGGCGCAAAAAGAGCCGATGCGTTTCGGCTAGTGCCCGCGTCTCGACCGACGACCAGAATCTCGACCTTCGGCAGGCCGCGCTGAAGGCCGCTGGCTGCACAAAAATCTTCGAGGACAGGATCGCCGGCGCCGCGCGCAAGCGGCTCGGCCTGGCCCGCGTCCTCAACGCCTGGGCCGCCGGCGACGTGCTGATTGCCCACCTCACCCCAACCCTCTCCCCCCGCAAGCGGGCGGAGAGGGAGCTAAAATGGCCCTCTCCGCCCCTAAGGGGGAGAGAGGGAGGGGCCCCGGCGCGGCGTCAACCGCAAGCCCGCGGGCTCGACCCGCGGGCACGGGGAGGGTGAGGTGGGGAGAACATCGAGCGATGGGGTCAGCGCGGCTGAGGCGCTGGCGGCGGCGCGGCGGCTGGTGGTCAAGATCGGCTCGGCCTTGCTGGTCGCCGATAATGGCGAGATCCGGCGCGGATGGCTCGACACCCTGGCCGATGACGTGGCGCGCCGCCATGCCGCCGGCCAGGAGATGATCCTCGTCTCCTCGGGTGCGATCGCGATCGGGCGGCGGCATCTCGGTCTCGCCGGAAACCGGCTCCGGCTCGACGAGAAGCAGGCGGCCGCGGCGACCGGGCAGATCCGCCTCGCCCATGCCTATCAGGAAGCGCTGGCCCGCCACGGCATCACCGTCGCCCAGATCCTGCTGACCCTGGAAGACACCGAAGAGCGGCGGCGGCATTTGAATGCGCGCGCCACTTTCGCCCAGCTGCTGCGACTGGGGGCGGTCGCGGTGGTCAATGAAAACGACACGATCGCCACCGCCGAGATCCGTTTTGGCGACAACGACCGGCTCGCCGCCCGGGTCGCGCAGATGGTCAGCGCCGACATGCTGGTGCTGCTGTCGGACATCGATGGGCTCTACACCGCCGACCCGCGCAAGGACCCCGACGCCCGGCACGTCGCGACATTGCGCGAGATCGGGCCGGAGATCGAGGCGATGGCCGGCGAGGCCGGACCCGGCTACAGCTCGGGCGGGATGGTGACCAAGCTCGCCGCCGCACGGATCGCGATGAGCGCCGGCTGCCGCATGCTGATCGCGCGCGGCGTGCCGGAAGGCGGGGGCGTGCCGGGACCGCTGGCCGCGATCGAGGCCGGCGGCCGGGCGACATTGTTCCTGCCGCGGGGCGAACCGAGTTCGGCGCGCAAATCGTGGATCGCCGGGACCGTCGACCCGTCGGGTCTGATCGTCGTCGACGACGGCGCCGCTCGGGCGTTGCGGCAGGGCGGCAGCCTGTTGCCGGCCGGCGTCGTCGCGGTCGAGGGCGTATTCGAGCGCGGCGACGCGGTCATCGTGCGCACCCGCGCCGGCGTCGAGGCCGGACGGGGGCTTTCGGCTTATTCGAGCGCCGATATTGGCCGCATCGCCGGGCACAAGAGTGGTGAAATCGCCGGCATCCTCGGCTACCGTGGGCGCGACGAGATCATTCATCGCGACGATCTGGTGGTGAGCGAACGCCAATGATGACGCAAACCCTGGAACAGCGCCGCAGCGCGGCCCCCGACCCCGCCCTGGCGAGCGAAATGGCCGCGATCGGGCAGCGCGCCCGCGCCGCCGCGGCCGCCCTCGCCCTGGCCCCGGCCGCAGCCAAGAGTGCGGCGCTGCTGGCCGCGGCGCAAAGCGTGCGCGCCGGCGAAGCCGAGATTCTCGCCGCCAACGCGCGCGACCTGGCCGAGGCCGCAGGCGATGGTCTCGCCCCGGCATTGCGCGAGCGGCTCGCGCTCGACCCGAAGCGGCTGGCGGCGATCGCCATCAGCCTCGAGGCGATCGCCGAACTGCCCGACCCGGTCGGCCGCAGCCTGGCGCGATGGACCCGGCCGAACGGGCTCGCCATCGAGCGGTCGCGGTGCCGCTGGGCGTGATCGGCATCATCTATGAGAGCCGGCCGAACGTGACCGCCGATGCCGGCGGGCTGGCGCTCAAATCGGGCAACGCCGCGATCCTGCGCGGCGGGTCGGAAAGCTTTTATTCCTCGCGGGCGCTGGTCGCCGCCCTGATCGAAGGCGTGCGGGCGGCGGGGCTGCCCGAAGCCGCGATCCAACTGGTGCCGACCCGCGACCGGGCGGCGGTCGGGCTGATGCTCGGCATGAGCGATCATATCGATGTGATCGTGCCGCGCGGCGGCCGCTCGCTGATCGAGCGGGTGCAGCGCGAAAGCCGGATCCCGGTGATCGCCCATCTCGAAGGGCTCTGCCACACCTATGTCGATGGCGCCGCCGACCCCGCCAAGGCGCGGGCGATCGTGCTGAACGCCAAGATGCGGCGGGTGTCGATCTGCGGCGCCACCGAGACCCTGCTGGTCGACCGCAAGGCGGCGGCGCAATTGCCGGCGATCCTCGCCGAGCTGCGGGCGGCCGGCTGCGAATTGCGCGGCGATGAGGCGATTCGGGCGATCGATCCCACGGTCTTTCCGGCCGGCGAGGAGGATTGGCGCACCGAATATCTCGACGCGATCCTGGCGGTGGCGATGGTCGACGGCGTCGGCGGGGCGATCGCCCATGTCAACCGCTGGGGCTCGCACCACACCGACGCGATCGTGACCGAGGACGCCGCCGCCGCGGAGCGCTTTTTGCGCGAGGTCGACAGCGCCATCGTGCTGGTCAACGCCTCGACCCAGTTCGCCGATGGCGGCGAGTTCGGCATGGGCGCCGAGATCGGCATCTCGACCCAGCGGCTGCCGCCGCGCGGCCCGGTCGGGGCCGAGCAGCTGACCACCTACAAATATTTGGTGCGCGGCAGCGGTCAGGTGCGCCCCTGAGCCCCCTCACCCGCACTCCGCCGGCGGGAGGTCGCCGCATCGGGCTGCTGGGCGGCTCGTTCAACCCGGCCCATCGCGGGCATCTGCATCTGAGCCTGACCGCGCTCAAATGTCTCGACCTCGACGAGGTGTGGTGGCTGGTCTCGCCGCAGAACCCGCTGAAGCCGGTTGCCGGGATGGCGCCGTTCGCCGATCGGATCGAGCGGGCGCGGCAGATCGCCGCCGGGCACAACCGCGTCCGGGTTGCCGATCTCGAAAATCGGCTCGGCGGCTCGCACTATACCGTCGACACGTTGCGGATCTTGCGGCGGCGTTTTCCGAGGCTGCGCTTTGTGTGGCTGATGGGCGGCGACAATCTGGCGCAGATCCCGCACTGGGAGCGCTGGACCGAGATTTTTCGCACGGTCCCGATCGCCGTGTTCGACCGCCCGTCCTACTCGCTGAAGGCGCTCGCCGGCCGAGCGGCAAGGCGGTTTGCCCGGCACCGCCTGATGGCCGGCGCCGCGCGCCGGCTGGCCGAGACAAAACCGCCGGCCTGGGCGTATTTTCCATACCCGGCTCGACCCGAGTTCGGCGACCCGGATCCGGGCCGAGCGCCAGCAAATGCCGTCACCAACCTTAGTGGAGCAAGGACCCGAATTGGCCACGATCACCGCGCTGACAACCCGCATCCGCCCGCGACGCACCCGTCAATCCTCGCCGCAGGAGCTGCTCAGGCTGGTTCTGACCACGCTCGATGACGGCAAGGCCGAGGACGTCGTCACCATCGATCTCGCCGGCAAGACCACGATCGCCGATTATATGGTGGTGGCGAGCGGCCGATCTGCCCGCCAGGTGGCGGCGCTGACCGAGCACCTGGAAGCGGCGCTGTCGTCCAGCGCGCAGATCGCGATCGAGGGCAAAGCGCAGGGCGACTGGGTGCTGATCGACGCCGGCGATGTCATCGTGCATTTGTTCCGGCCCGAGATCCGCGCCTATTACAACCTCGAAAAGCTGTGGAGCGAAGCCCTCCCCGACGCCGAAGCGGTTCGGCAATAGCCGGGAACGCGATCGATCCGCTACCGGCTTCTCATTATCGGCAGGCTGCGCGGCGGCCCGTTCAAAGAGCTGCAGACCCGTTATGCCGCCCGGATCGTGCCATCCCCGACCATCGTCGAGATCGAGGTTCGCCAGCGTCTGCCGGCGGCGTTGCTCAAGGAACGGGAGGCGGAGCTGATCCTCAAGGCGGCGCCGTCAGGCGTCCCGCTGATCGCGCTCGACGAGCATGGCGCCCTGTGGTCGAGCCGCGATCTCGCCGTCCAGCTGGCCCAGTGGCGCGACCGCGGCTGCGGCGAGCTCGCTTTTGCGATCGGCGGCGCCGACGGGTTGGCCGCGGCGGTCCGCGAACGCGCCCAAGCGACGGTTTCGCTCGGGCCGATGACCTGGCCGCATTTGTTGGTTCGGGGCATGCTGCTCGAACAGCTCTACCGCGCCCAGCAGATCCTCGCCGGCCATCCCTATCATCGGGAGTGAGCGATGTACCGCATCGGCATCGATGTCGGCGGCACCTTTACCGATCTCGTCGCGGTCGACGATTTCGGCGGGTCGATCCTGGAGAAAATCCCGTCCACCCCCGATGACCCGTCGATCGGGGTGCTCGACGGGCTCGAACTGCTGGCGCAGCGGCTCGGCCGCCCGCGCGCGGCGCTATTGGCCGAGACCGATCGCATCGTCCACGGCACCACGGTCGCGACCAACGCGCTATTGGAGCGCAGCGGCGCCCGGGTCGGGCTGTTGACCACCGAGGGCCATCGCGACGTCATCGAGATGCGCGAGGGGCTCAAGGACGACCGCTACAATCTGCGCCTGCCGCCGCCGGAGCAGCTGGTCCCGCGCCGGCTGCGGCTGGGGGTGCGCGAGCGGATGCGCGGCGACGGCCGGGTCGAAACGCCGCTCGATCCAGCCTCGCTCGCCGCGGCGATCGCGGTGCTCAAGCGCGAAGCGGTCGAGGCGGTGGCGGTGTGCTATCTGCACGCATGGCGCGACCCGAGCCATGAACGCGCCACCCGCGAAGCCGTCGAACGCGAGCTGCCCGGGGTTTATGTCTCGCTCTCCGCCGAGGTGCTGCCGCAGATCAAGGAATTCGAGCGGGTGTCGACGACCGTGGTCAACGCCTATGTCGGGCCGGCGGTGGCGCGATACCTGGAGCGGCTCGAAGGCCGTTTGGCCGAGGCCGGATATCGCGGGCCGACCTTGATCATCCAGTCGCATGGCGGGGTGGCGCCGATCGCCGAGGCCGGCCGGCTGGCGGCGGGGGCGGTGCTGTCCGGGCCGGCGGGCGGGGTCGCCGGCAGCGCCCACGCGGCGCGGCTCGCCGAGGAAGGCAATTTGATCCCGTTCGATATGGGCGGGACCAGCACCGACATTTCGCTGATCGTCGCCGGGCGGCCGAGCCTGGCAAACGGCCGGCGCGTCGCCGGCCACACGATCGCGCTCAACAGCCTCGACATCGCCAGCATCGGCGCCGGCGGCGGCTCGATCGCGCGGGTCGACAAGGGCGGCATCCTGCATGTCGGACCGCACAGCGCCGGGGCGGTTCCGGGTCCGGCCTGCTATGGCAATGGCGGCGCCGAGGCGACCGTCACCGACGCCAATCTGGTGCTGGGCTATCTCGATCCGGCGAGCTTTCTCGGCGGGCGGCGAAGCCTCGACCGGGCCGCGGCCGAGGCGGCGGTCGACCGCATCGCCGCCGCGCTGGGCACCGGCCGGCTGGCCGCGGCGCAGGGGATCCACCGCATCGTCAACACCAATATGGCCGAGGGGGTGCGGCTCGTCTCGGTGCGCCGCGGCGTCGATCCGCGCCATTTCGCCCTGCTCGCCTTTGGCGGCGCCTCGGGGCTGCACGCGACCGAGATCGCCCGCCAGCTCGACCTCTCGCGGGTAATCGTGCCGCGGGTCGCCGCGGTGCTGTCGGCCTGGGGCATGCTGACGACCGATTTGCGCTTTGAAGTGGCGCGCACCCATATCGGCGATACGCGGGCGCTCGACGGCGCCGCGGTCAACCGGCTGT
The DNA here is from genome assembly GCA_963775875.1 of uncultured Alphaproteobacteria bacterium. Lineage (GTDB taxonomy): Bacteria > Pseudomonadota > Alphaproteobacteria > ATCC43930 > CGMCC-115725 > AP-15. The sequence goes on along the minus strand of CAVZKP010000015.1, from coordinate 134,052 downwards.
TCGGCGAGATGGAGGCCGAGGGCCTGATCGCGATTGCGCGCCTCGTTCGCCGGGCCGGCGCGGACCACGCGCTCGGTCGACATGCGCTATGGCGAGCAGGTGTTCGAGATCGCGGTGCGGCTCGACGATGTCGATTGGGCGGTTCCCGATCCGCTGCCGCAGATCGTCGAGCGGTTTCACCGCCGCCACGAGGAGCTTTACACCTATGCCTCGCCCGAGCAGGAGACGGTGCTGGTCAACGCCCGGGTGGCGGTCGCCGGCATTCTCTCGGCCCTGCCGCAGGAGCCGGCTCTGCCCGAGGCCTCGCCGACCCCGCCGCGCGGCGACCGGCGGATCTGGCTCGGCGAATGGGTCGCGGCCCCGGTCTGGGATTTCGACACGCTGGCCCCGGCGCAGACGATCGTCGGCCCGGCCATCGTCGAATTGGCGATGACCACGGTGCTGCTGCGCCCCGGCGACCGCGCCGCCGTAACCCCGCTCGGCTGGCTCGACATCGCCGTCTCGCCCCGACGCTAAAGCTAACGCGCGCGGTTTTACGAAATTTTACGCCGACGGATCAATCCGAGGCCGAAGAGGCCGGAGGCGAGCAGCATCAGCGAGGCTGGCTCCGGAGCGGCGGAAACGCTTTCCGTTATGGGCGTCATCGTCCCGGTAAATGAGCCGTCGCTGACAAATGTCAAACCGGTGACGAAGGCTGAGGTGTCGGCGGGATCAAGATTGGCCGAGGGATCAATTCCGGTGACGGTAAACTCCGATACCCCACCCGTCGGGAAAAAATACTGATCACCCGCGTCCAGCGCCGTCATGGTGGAGAGGTAGGACAGATCGAAAACGCCGCCTCCGACATCCGGCAAAATCACCGATGCAAAATTCGGATCGCCCATGCCGGTATCGTAAATGTAGCCGATCGCTATGTCAGGATCGATAAACGTCACCGAATCCGGCCCGACGCTGCCGACGTTGAACTGATAGACGCCGGTCGTTCCGCTGACCATCGGAAGGGCAATATTCGATGGCGTTGTAGTTCCGAGCTGTGGCGTAAAATCGAAGAACGAGTATGACCTATTTGCATAGTCCGACTCTGGTCCCGCCGGATTTCCATCCCTGGTAGTTATTATTTGCAGAGCTATCGTATATGAATATCCCAGCGATCCACCAGATATTTGTGCTCCGAAATTAAACCTGAATCCCCCTGCGACCCCGACGTCGTTAATCGATTGATCGTCAGTAAAGAGGAACTGCCCACTAACGGTAATTCCGTTAATTGTGGTGGCCTCGGCCAGCTTGGGGCCAGTGAGTGCCGTTAGCGCAAACGCCACCGCAATTATGCTACTCGTGGTCCGCATTTCCTCCCCCTTTTTATATTTTGCGTCTAGGTGCGGGGTTGGCCTAAGAGCGCAAGGTCGGCCCCGATGCCATTTTTTTGCCACCGCACAAAGCTTCTAACGCCGATTGCCCAAAAGAGCAACTTCGACGTTCAACATCACGCCTGTCATGCACGCCGGGCCCAGGGGATTATGTCATTAACGGCTCGCCCCGGGCGGCGCGCTCGCGAATCTCTTGCGCTTCCGACGCTCCGTCGACCTGCGATTGTCGTGATAGATTATTATTCAGATCTGCCTGCTTACGATTGATCGCCGCAGACGCGCGGTGACGGGGCGCGCAGCCCTTTAGGGTCGGAAAGCGTCAAAATATCGTCCGTAACTGTGAGCCGGGTCACATCGGCCGGCGGCAAAGCGGCTTAGGTTTACGGTAAGCGGAAGCAGTGCCGTGTACTGACTGTCCGCTTAACCAGCCATCGGAGTTTATTATGCTTAACAGCGTGAGTACTACCGTGGCGGCGGGCTCGTTGTTTTGGCTGCTGACCGGCACCACCGGGCCGCCTGCGGCCTATGGGTTGGAGCGGCATGTCGTCGTCGCCAACGACACGCGTCAGCCGATCGTCGAAATCTATCTTTCCAACGCCGGCAGCGGAAACTGGCAGCCGGACGTCCTGGGTTCGGAGTTTTTGGAGCCCGGCGCTTCGATGCTGGTGACCATCGACGACAATAACGGCCAGTGCCGGTTCGACCTGAAAACCGTGCTCGACGATGGCACGAACCTGATCCAGCGCGGGGTCGATGTTTGCCGGACCGAGGGCTACGCGGTCTCCTATCGCTAGGCCGGAAAGGGGAATCGCGCGCCCCCGCTCCGCCCGGCGGCCGCGGGCGCCGGGAAGCCGGCGGGCGGGCCGCCGCCGCTGGCAGCGGTCAGATATCGGCAGGATCGGCGATGGCCACCGCGAGATGTTCGTATGATTCGCATGCGGAGCCGCAGATGCCCTTGATCGCCCGCAGCTGGGCCTCGGCGTCGGCGGTGTCGCCTTTGAGCAGATAGGCCTCGCCGAGATATTCCCGGACCTGCGCGTAGTGCGGATCGAGCGCCACCGATTTCAGGTAATAGCCGATCCCCTCGTCGATCCGGCCCATCTTGCGGGTCGCATAGCCGCGGTAATTGAGCGCGACCGCGGTATTCGGGTTCTTCAGCAGGTCGAGGATGTGGAGCGCCTCCTGATAGCGCCCGGCCCTGACCAGGGCATAGGCGTAATCGGTCAGCGCCTTGTCCGGCAGCACCCCGTTCTCGGCCTTGACGCATTTTTTGCTGCTGCTGTCCCAGACCTGACCCTTGCCGCAGGTCGTCGTGTCCGCATTGTCGCTTCCGCCGCCACCGCCATCGGCGCGGGCCGCACCGGATGCGAACAGGCAAAGCCCGAAAGCCGCCGCAAGGATCGCCTGGTTTTTCATGATCTCCCCCTGGCTCGTGGACGAATTGGGACGACGCTTCGCAGCCGGCGCCAGCCGCCGGGTCCGGCGTCGAATCAACGACTGCTGCGGACCCGGTTTTATTCCACCCGCGCCGAAGCGGCGATGCGCAGCGGGTGGGCGGGATAGACGCCGAGGATCTTGAGCTCGCGCGAAAAGAAGGCGAGTTCCTCGAGCGCCAAGGCCAGCGGGCGGTCGTCGGGATGAGCCTCGACATCGGCGTAGAACTGGGTCGCCGAGAAGGCGCCGCCGACCATGTAGCTTTCGAGCTTGGTCATGTTGACGCCGTTGGTGGCGAACCCGCCCATCGCCTTGTAGAGCGCGGCCGGGACATTGCGCACGCGGAACAGAAAGGTTGTGACCGTCGGCGTCCCGCGCGCCGGCCGCACCGGCTCGCGCGACATGATCAGAAACCGGGTGGTGTTGTGCTCGGCATCCTCGATATTCGCCTTGAGCGAGACCAGGCCGTAGATCTGCCCGGCGAGATCGGAGGCGATGACGGCGACGGCCGGATCGCGGCGCTCGGCGAGTTCGGCCGCGGCCCCGGCGGTGTCGGCGGCGACGACCGGCTCGATGCCGAGGGCGCGGATCAGCTTGCGGCATTGCGAGAGTGCGTGGACGTGGCTTTTGACCGTGCGGATTTTATCCAGGGTGGCGCCGGGCAGGGCCAGCAGGTGATGGTTCACCGGTTCGAAATGCTCGCCGATGATGTGCAGCCCCGAATCGGGCATCAGATGGTGGATGTCGGCGACCCGGCCGGCTACCGAGTTTTCGATCGGGATCATCGCCAGGCGGGCATGGCCGTCGCGCACCGCGGCAAAAGCATCCTCGAACTGGGCGCAGGGCAGGGTCGCCATTTCGGGAAAGACCCGGCGGCAGGCGAGATCGGAATAAGCCCCGAACGCCCCCTGAAACGAGATCGCGTGCGCCGGGTCGGCGGGATCGAGCTTTGGTTCGGTCATCCTGGTTGGATCTGCTGCATCAATTGGCGGGCGCGTTGGAGATCGGCCGGGGTGTCGACCTGGACGCCGAGCCGGGCGGCCTCGATCAGGCTGACCGAGATTCGCATCCCGGCTTCGAGCGCGCGCAATTGCTCGAGGCGTTCGCGCAGTTCGAGCACGCCGCGGGGCAGCCCGACAAAACGGTCGAGCGCCTCGCGGCGATAGGCGTAGAGCCCGATATGCTCGTAATATGGCCCGTCCCCCCACGGCACCACGGCCTTGCTGAAATAGAGCGCGCGCGCCGGCAGCGCCGGGTCGGCAAAGCCGGCGACGACCTTGTTGACGCTGGTGTCGGCCAGTGCCGCGGCGTCCTCGATCACCGCGGCGAGGGTCGCGATATCGGTTTCAGCGCTCGGCGAGCCCGGCCAGCGCCAGACGCACCGCCGCCGGGTCGAGCATCGGCAGATCGCCCTGGACATTGACCACCGCGTCGTGCGCCCGTCCGGGATCGATCCGCGCCATCGCCTGGTGGATGCGGTCCGAGCCGGTGGGCAGCTGCGGATCGGTCAGGACGGCCTCGCCGCCGGCGGCGCGGACCGCGTCGGCGATCTGCGGATCGCCGCAGGCGACGACGACCGGTCCCGCCTCGGCCGCGACCGCGCGACGCCAGACATGGATGATCATCGGGGTTCCGGCGATGTCGGCGAGCGGCTTGCCGGGAAGCCGCGTCGCCGCCAGACGCGCCGGGATGACAATGATCGGGTTTTTGGGTGTGGCGCTGTTCACAGCCTGGCTCGGGCGATCGGGCAGCGACAACATGCCCGGTTCGTTGGATCGCCGGAAGCGTGATAATTCATTTGAGTTGTCGGGGGGAATTGGATTTTCTGCCGGCCCGGCACGGTCGGAAGGGTCGTCGATGTCGTCGTTCGAGTGGAACAAGATCATTGCCTCGGTTCTCACCGCGCTGATCGTGGCGATGGTGGCCGGGATTCTGTCCAACATGCTGGTCCGACCAAGGCCGCTCGAAAAGCCGGTCTTTGTCGTCGCCGGCAGCGAGCCGAGCGCCAGCGCGCCGGCGGCTCCGGCCGCGGAGAAGCTGGCGCCGATCACGCCGCTGCTGGCCAAGGCCGACCCGAAAAAGGGCCAGCAACTGACCACGGTGTGCCAGGCGTGCCATACCTTCACCAAGGGCGGCCCGAACCGGATCGGGCCGAATCTGTGGGATGTTGTCGGCGGACCGATCGCCGAGGACCGGGGCGGGTTTGCCTTCTCCGACGCGCTGAGCAAGCACGACGGCGAGAAGTGGACCCCGGAATTGCTCAACGATTGGCTGGATAATCCGCAACACTTTGCCCAGGGCACCAAGATGACTTTTGCCGGCTTTCCCAAGGCGCAGAATCGCGCTGATGTCATCGCTTACCTGCAGACTTTGAAATAGCGCCGGGAAATAGGGCCGGGAAATAGGGCCGGTGCGCGCCTCGGAGCTCGACGGGTTTCTGGCGCTCGCAGCCCGATTAGCCGATGCGGCGGGGGCGGCGATTCGGCCCTATTTCCGCCAGCCGCTCGCGGTCGACGACAAACCCGATCTGAGCCCGGTGACCGCCGCCGACCGCGCCGCGGAACTGGCGATGCGCGAACTGATCGAAGCCGGTTTTCCCGAACACGGGATCATCGGCGAAGAGTTCGGGCGAGTGCGCGAGGCGGCCGAGTTCGTCTGGGTGCTGGACCCGATCGACGGGACCAAATCCTTTATCAGCGGGGTGCCGCTGTTCGGCACCCTGATCGCACTGACCCGCGCCGGCCGGCCGATCCTGGGGATCATCGACCAGCCGATCTCGCGCGAGCGCTGGGTCGGCGCCGCGGGCCGGGCGACGACATTGAACGGCCGCGCGATCCGCTGCCGGGAATGCACCGCACTGGCGACCGCGACCCTGTTCGCCACCACCCCCGACATGTTTGGCGGGCCGGATGCCGCCGCCTTTGCCCGGGTTTCGGCCGCGGTCAAGCTGACCCGCTTTGGCGCCGACTGCTATGCCTATGGCCTGCTCGCCGCCGGGTTTGTCGACCTCGTCCTTGAAGCCAGCCTCAAGCCCTACGATTTCTGCGCGATGATCCCGATCGTCGAGGGTGCGGGCGGGATCGCCACCGACTGGCGCGGCGCCGGGCTGGGGCTGGCATCGGACGGGCGCGTCCTGGTCGCCGGCGACCGCCGCGTATACCAGGCGGCGCTGGCCCTGCTCGACGGGTAAGCCGATCGCAAGGACAAAGCGTATGGGCAGAGTATCGGCAATCGCCGCGGGCCTTGTTTTGCTGCTGGTGACCGGCAGCGCCAGGGCGGCGAGCGAGGGCATGTCGCTATTTGGCGACCTCAAATACGGCCCCGGCTTTACCCATTTCGATTACGCCGACCCGCAGGCGCCGAAGGGCGGCACGATGCGCTATTCGGCGATCGGCACCTTCGACACGCTGAACCCTTTTGTCATCAACGGGGTGCCGGCCGCCGGCATCGGCATGATCTTTGACACCCTGTCGGCGTCGTCCGAGGATGAACCGGCGAGCGAATACGGGCTGGTCGCCAAAAGCATCGACCTCGCTGCCGGACAAGCTGTCGGTGCTCTACACCCTGCGCAAGGCGGCGCGGTTCCACGACGGCACGCCGATGACGCCCGATGACGTGATCTGGACCTTCGCGACGTTGCGGGCGAAGGGGCTGCCGATGTACCGCGAATATTACGGCGATGTGACCAAGGTCGAAAAAGAGGGGGATCGCGGGGTTCGGTTTTATTTCAAATCGGCGAAAAACCGCGAATTGCCGCAGATCATCGGGCAGATGCCGGTGCTGTCGAAGGCCTATTGGTCGAAGCGCGATTTCGAGAAGACGACGCTCGATCCGCCGCTCGGCAGCGGCCCCTATACGATCCAAACGGTCGATCCCGGCCGCTCGATCACCTATCGCCGGGTCGCCGATTATTGGGGCGCGGATCTGCCGGTCAACAAGGGCCGCTATAATTTCGATACGATCCGCTACGATTATTATCGGGACGCGACGATCGCGCTCGAAGCGTTCAAGGCCGGGCAATATGATGCGCGGGTCGAGAATTCGGCGAAGGATTGGGCCACCGGCTATGACGGCCCTGCCCTGCGCGCCGGCCTGATCAAGAAGGAGCAGATCCCCAACCAATTGCCGAGCGGCATGCAGGGCTTTGGCTTCAATTTGCGCCGGCCGATCTTTCAGGACCCGCGGGTGCGCGAGGCCCTCGCCTATGCCTTCGACTTTGAATGGTCGAACAAGAATTTGTTTTACGGCGCCTATCAGCGCACCCGCAGCTATTTCGACAATTCCGAATTGGCCGCGACCGGCGTGCCGCAAGGCAAGGAGCTCGAGATCCTCGACAAGTTCCGCGGCCAGATCCCCGACGCCGTGTTCACCACCGAATACGATCCGCCCAAATATGACGGCTCCGGCGATATCCGAGCCGGGCTGGAAAAGGCGCTGAAGCTGCTGATGGCGGCCGGTTGGACCTTCAAGGGGCAAACGCTGGTCAACGCCAAGACCGGTCAGCCCTTCGAATTCGAGATCCTGCTCGACAACCCGCAATTCGAGCGGATCGTGCTGCCGATGGTGCAGAACCTCAAGCGCATGGGCATCACCGCGCGGGTGCGCACCGTCGACCCGGCGCAATACGAAAAGCGGATGGAGACGTTCGACTATGACATGACCGTCGTGCTGTTCCCGGAATCGCTGTCGCCGGGCAACGAGCAGCGCGAATATTGGGGATCCCAGGCAGCCGACGAGCAGGGCAGCCGCAACCTTCTCGGCATCAAGAGCAAGGTGGTCGATGCGCTGATCGAACAGCTGATCCAGGCGCCGGACCGGGCGAGCCTGGTCGCCCACACCCGGGCGCTCGATCGGGTGCTGCAATACGGCTATTACGTGATCCCGAACTTTCATCTGGCCGCATTCCGGGTGGCCTATTGGGACAAGTTCCGCCGGCCTGCGGTGTCGCCCAAATATGCGCTCGGCTTTGATACCTGGTGGGTCGACCCGACTGCCGAGAAGTCGGTCGAAGCCAAAAAGGGCGAGGTGCTGAAGCAGTGAGGCCTCCGCCAAGCGGTCATGGCGAGCGCGCTTCTCGCCATGACAAAGCGCAAAGCCGGACGGACGGCGGTTGATGATCGGCTATGCGCTGCGCCGGGTGCTGCTGATCATCCCGACCCTGTTCGCGATCATGGTGGTAAATTTCGTGATTGTGCAGGCCGCGCCCGGCGGCCCGGTCGAGCAGATGATCGCCCGGCTCAAGGGCGAGAATGTCAGCGCCACCGAGCGGGTCAGCGGCGGCACCGGCGAGATCAAGACGCAGGCGGGCGCGGCCAACTCCCGCTATCGCGGCGCGCGCGGCCTCGACCCGGCGCTGATCAAAGAGCTGGAAAAGCAATACGGCTTCGACAAGCCGCCCTTGACCCGGTTCGTGCTGATGATGCGCAACTATCTGACCTTCAATTTCGGCACCAGCTTTTTCCGCGACCAGCGCGTGATCGATCTGATCAAGGCCAAATTGCCGGTGTCGATCTCGATCGGGTTGTGGACGACCCTGATCACCTATCTGGTCTCGATCCCGCTCGGCATTCGCAAGGCGGTGCGCGACGGCAGCCGCTTTGACGTGTGGACGAGCGCGGTGATCATCGTCGGCTATGCGGTGCCGAGCTTTCTGTTCGCGGTGTTGCTGATCGTGCTGTTCGCCGGCGGCAGCTATCTGTCGATTTTTCCGCTGCGCGGGCTGGTCAGCGACAATTGGGCCTCGCTGTCCTGGCCGATGCGCATCGCCGATTATTTCTGGCATATCGCGCTGCCGATCACGGCGCTGGTGATATCGGGGTTCGCCACCCTGACGATGCTGACCAAGAACTGCTTTCTCGACGAGATCAACAAGCAATATGTGCTGACCGCGCGCGCCAAGGGGCTGAGCGAGCGCCGGGTGCTCTACGGCCATGTCTTCAGAAACGCGATGCTGCTCGTCGTCGCCGGGTTTCCGGCGGCATTGGTCGGCATCCTGTTCACCGGCTCATTGTTGATCGAGGTGATCTTTTCGCTCGACGGCCTCGGTCTGCTGGGCTTCGAGGCGGCGATCAACCGCGACTATCCGATCATGTTCGGCACGCTCTACGTCTACACCCTGATCGGCCTGCTGCTGAAGCTGGTCAGCGACCTGACCTATATGCTGATCGACCCGCGCATCGATTTCGCCACCCGGCGGGGGTGAGGCAGAACCCGGGCGGCGATCAGCCCGACAGAACCTGACGTACCTGGCCGATGATCGCGACGGTGCGGCCGGGCTGCTAATGCCCGGTCGATCAACCGGCTGCGCGGATGGCGCGCCACAGCCGCTCGGGGGTGGCGGGCATTTCGACCTGGCGGATGCCGAGCGGGGAGAGCGCGTCGACCAGCGCGTTGCCGATTGCCGGGAGCGCGCCGACATTGCCGGCTTCGCCGGCGCCCTTGACGCCCAACGGGTTGGTTTTGGTCGGCACCGGATTGCTGTCGCAATGGATCGCCGACAAATCGCCGGCCCGCGGCATCGCGTAATCCATGAACGAGCCGGTCAACAGCTGGCCCGACGCCGGATCGAAGCGGATATCCTCCATCAGCACCTGCCCCACGCCCTGGACGATGCCGCCGCAGATCTGGCCTTCGAGCAAGAGCGGGTTCATCACCGTGCCGACATCGTCGACGACGCTGTAGCGCAGGATCTCGACCTCGCCGGTGTCGGGATCGATCTCCAATTCGCAGATATGAACGCCATTCGGGAAATTCTGCTGCTTTGAGGTAAAGGTGGCGCCAGCGATCAGCCCCGGTTCCATATCGTCGGGCAGGCTCGGCGGGTTGAACGATTCGGTCGCGATCTCGCCGATCGTCAATGCCCGGTTCGAGCGCGGCGCGGTAAACAGCCCGTCGGCGAATGCGACCTCGCCCGCCTCGGCGCCGAGCAGATGGGCGGCGATCGCCTTCGCCTTGCCGACGATCTTCTCGGTTGCCAGATAAACCGCCGAGCCGCCCAGCGCAGCCGATCGCGAGCCGCCGGTGCCTTCGCCATTCGCGACCTTTTCGGTGTCGCCCTGCACGTAATGCACCTGACCCGGATCAATGCCGAGCCGGTCGCAAAGGAGCTGTTTGTAGACCGTCTCGTGGCCCTGGCCCTGGGTGATCGAGCCCGACACCAAGGTTACCGTGCCGCCGCGGTCGAAGCGGATTTCGGCCGCCTCGAAGCCGCCAGCCGCGGCGCGCTCGATCGTGTTGGAAAGGCCGATGCCGCGCAATTTACCGCGGGCCCGCGCCTCGGCGCGGCGATGCGCGAAGCCCTGGGCATCGGCCAGCTGCAATGCCAGGTCGAGGTTCTTTTCGAACTCGCCGCAATCATAGGTAAAGGTCAGCCCCGATTTGAACGGCATCGCCTCGGGCGGGATCAGGTTGCGGCGGCGCAATTCGATCGGATCGATGCCGAGTTCGGCAGCGGCCTCGTCGACCATGCGCTCGATCACATAGGCGGCCTCGGGCCGGCCGTTGCCGCGATAGGCCCGCACCGGGTTGGTGTTGGTGTAGACCGCGGTCACCTCGGCCCGCACCGCGGGCGTGCGGTAAACCCCGGCCAAGGTGCCGAGATTGGCGACAAAGGCGTTGGAGCCGGCCTGCGGATAGGCGCCGACCGCGGCGATCGTCTTGACCCGCAGGGCCAGGAATTTGCCGTCGGGGCCGAGCGCCAATTCGGCCTCGGTGACGTTGTCGCGGGCCTGCGCATCGCCCATGAAGGCTTCGGAGCGGGTGCTGGTCCATTTGACCGGCCGGCCGACCGTTTTCGAGGCGAGCAAGACCAGCGCCACCTCGTTGTAGATCGCCGATTTCATGCCAAAGCTGCCGCCGATATCGCCGGCGACGACGCGGACGCGGCTCTCGGGGACCTTGAGCACCTGCCGCGCCAGTTCGGCGCGATAGCCGTGGATGCGCTGCAAGGTTGTGTAGATCGTCCAGCGATCCTCGGCGGAATTGTAGTCGCCGATGGCGCCGCGCGGCTCCATGCTGGCTGCGGTCACCCGGTTGATCACAAACCGGCGGCGGACGACATGCGCGGCGCTGTCGATCGCGGCCCCGGTCGCCGCCGCATCGCCTTCGGTATGGAAGAAGGCGGTATTGTCCGGGGCACTCCTCCCAGACCCGCGGGGCTCCCGGTTCAACCGCGCCAGCGGTCGAGACGATCGCCGGCAATGGCTGGTAGTCGACCGCGATCAGTTCGGCCGCGTCGGCCGCCTGGTCCCTGGTCAGGGCGACGACAAAGGCGACATAGTCGCCGACCCAGCGCACCCGGTCCGTGACCAGCGCCGGAAACCGTGGCCTGAAGGAGGGCGAGCCGTCGCGCAGCCTGAGCCCGCTGGGCGACGGCAGGTCGCCCCAGCCCGACGCTTCCCAATCCGCCCCGGTCAGCACCGCCAGCACGCCCGGCGCCGCCTTGGCCTGGGCTACGTCGATCGAGCGGATGCGGGCATGCGCATGGGGCGAGCGCAGCACATGGCCGAAAACCATGCGCGGCAGGACCATGTCATCGACATAGCGCCCACCACCGCGCAACAGCCGCGGGTCCTCGAAACGCGGCACCGACTGTCCCAACGCAAAATCGCCCATCGCTAGGTCTCCAGATCATTTGCAGATAGGCCCGCTTCGTCCGGATCCGGCGAGGCGGCAGGGTCCCCCGCCGGTTCAGATCATCGAAACGGGCCGGTCATCGAAACGGGCCGGTCATCGAAACGGGCCGGTCATCGAAACGGGTCGGTCATCGAAACGGGTTGGTGATGGTGACGCCTTCGACCTCCTGGCCGTGGCGCATGTCTTCGGAATAGAGCACCCGGCAGCCGAGCGCGCGCGCGGCGGCGATGATGGCGCTGTCCCAGTATGAAAAACCGCGGGCCGCCTTGATCTCCAATGCCCCGGTCAGGATCGATTGGGTGATGTCCTGCACGCGGAAGCGGGTCCAGGCCGCAATCAGCCCGACCGCGATCTCATGCGGCAGCGGATCGGACCGGGTCGGCCGGGTGGCCTGTACGTAGAATTCCTGGAGCACCTGCACCGACAACGCCCCGTTGCCGCACTCCGGCGAGGCGATCGCCCGTTCCCGCTTGGCGGCTTCTGCCGGATCGCGGCTGATCGAGTACAACAGGATGTTGGTATCGAGAAAATGCGGCGGGCTCATAAGCAGCGTTCGTGGACATCCTCACGGGACAGCCGGTCGGACGCCCGAAGGCCGGTGATATGTTCGCGCAACGCTCTCTCCTGCCGTTTCAGCCGCTCGGTCTCGCTTTCGCCCGGGCCCAGCTCGCGCAGAAAGCGCCTCACCAAGGCCGAAATGGAGATGTCCTGTTGCGCGGCGATCATATGCGCGTGACGATAGGCTTCGTCATCGAGTGATACCGTGGTTTTTTTCATTTTCTCACAAACGATCAACTCGACGATGCCGTCAAGCCGTTCCCGTTTCACACCGCCATCCAGCCGCCATCGACGTTGTAGGCGGCGCCGGTTACATAACTTGCCCGCTCCGAGCACAGCCACACCACCATCTCGGCGATTTCCTCCGGGCTGCCCATGCGGCGCATCGGGGTCTGGGCGATGATCGCCGCGCCGCGCCGGGTCATCACCTCCTCGGTCATCGGCGTCTTGATATAGCCCGGACAGACGGCGTTCACCCGGATCCCGGCCTCGGCGTATTCGATCGCGGCGGTCTTGGTCAGGCCGATCACCCCGTGCTTGGCCGCGACATAGGCCGAGGAGGTCGGCAGCCCGGCGAGACCGGCGATCGAGGCGGTGTTGACGATGGCGCCGCCGCCCTGGGCCTGCATCTGGATCAGTTCATGCTTCATGCACAGCCAAACCCCCTTCAGATTGACCGCGATCATCCGGTCGAAGGCTTCTTCGGACCATTCGGCGGTCCTCTTGCCGGCGGCTTCGACGTGCCAGCCGGCGATCCCGGCATTGTTGAAGGCGCAATCGAGCCGGCCGTGCGCGGCAATCACAGCGGCGACCATCGCCACGACCTCGGCGTCGCGCGCGACCTCGCCGGCCAGCGATATCGCCTGCCCGCCGGCGGCGTTGACCAATGCCACCGTCTGCCGCGCCGCATCCGCCGCGATATCGGCGACCGCGACCCGCGCCCCTTCACGGGCGAAGGCCAGCGCCGTGGCGCGGCCGATCCCGCCACCGCCGCCGGTGATCAGCGCCGATTTTCCATCGAGCAACCCGGCCATCGTTTCCCTCCCGCTGCGTCGCCGGCGATTATATAGCGCGACCAATAATGGCGCGAATCTGCGCTGGATTTGCCGGTATCCGCTGACGTAAGGATCGGTGGCGCAGGGATTCGCCAAGGTTGCGGCGCGTTAAGCGCGAATATCCTGGATAGCCCTGCGCGCAATCGTAAAGATCTGCCGGTTTTTTTCCTCTCCCGTTAAGATTTATCGTGATTTCCGCCTCCGACCTGAGGTTTGATGGTCGTCGTTAACAATTCTTAACGGCGTGGAATCGGGGAACCGAAGGATTTCACGCCACCATCCGCCGGGGGGCAATCAATGCGAGCGAAGTTGAGCTGGGGCCTCGTCTGGGGCGCCGTTGCGATGACGTTTTTGGCCGTGCCGACCCGCCGGGCGGCGGCCGGAAATTGTGCGCTTTATGCGCGCGCTCAAACCGGCGTCGATCTTTTCGGCGCTGCCGGCGGGTGGTGGAATCAGGCGGCCGGCCGCTATCAGCGGGGCCATGTTCCCGAGGTGGGCTCGATCCTGGTGTTCAGGCGGACCGGATACATCCCCTATGGCCACGTCGCCGTTGTCGCCCAAATCATCAGCGCCCGCGAGATCGTGGTCAACCAGGCCAACTGGTATCGCGGGAGGGTGACCCGCGATGTTCCGGTGATCGACGAGTCGCCCGATAACGATTGGACCAGCGTGTCGGTTCTGGATCTGGGTTCGGGGAAATACGGTCGCGACAACCCGTCCTTTGGCTTTGTCTATCCCGAAACCGGCCCGCGCGAGATCGTCGCCAGCGCCGATACGGGCGGGTTCGATCCCGGTATCGCCGCCGGCAGGACAGCCTACGAGCCGGACCAGGGGGGCGCTCTGTTTCATTTTGCCGTCGCCGCCGACGACCGGCGCAGAAATACCGCGCACCGAAGGGCAGCGCGCGGCTGGCAGCGGAAAAAGGCGCCTGCGCATGTCGCGCATCGGATCCCGATCGCGCACACCCATGGCCGGGCCGCCGGCCACGCCCATTTCTCTGCTCGCGTCCATCCCGCTGCGGTCCATGCAGCGGCCGCCCACAATCATGCCGGCGCCGCGACAGAACGGCGGGCGGACGCCACCCCAAATCACCGCGGATAGCAGGCGCGGAAGCGATCCGGGCATCGCCCCGGCCGGTTGACAGCGGCGGCGCGAGCGGGCCTATGCTCGCCATCCGCTGCTCGCGAGGATAGCCATGCCGTCAGCCAACACCGATCCGGCCGATCTGCCGGCCCATCTGCTATCCGCCGAGATCGGCGCCGGCCGGCTGTCGCCGGTCGATCTGGTAGAGGCGCTGCTCGCGCGGATCGACCGGCAGGATCAAAAGCTGCACGCCTTTGTCGAGGTCTATGCAACGGAGGCGCGGCTCGCCGCCGAGGCGGCCGACAAGGCGATCCGCTCCGGGCATCGGATCGGGCCGCTGCATGGCATTCCGATCGCGCTCAAGGATCTGATCGAGATCGAGGGCCGGGTGACGACCGGCGGCACCCAGGTCTGGCACGACCGGCGATCGACCTATACCGCGACGATCGCCAAGCGGCTGATCGCCGCCGGAATGATCGTGATCGGCAAGACCCACACGGTCGAATTCGCGATGGGCGGATGGGGCACCAACCAGCACCGCGGCACCCCGTGGAACCCGTGGGACCCGGCGGTCGCGCGCACTCCCGGCGGTTCGAGCAGCGGCACCGGGGTGGCGGTCGCCGCGTGCATGGCGCCGTGGGGGATCGGCACCGACACCGGCGGCTCGGTGCGGCTGCCAGCCTCGTGGTGCGGGCTCAGCGGGCTCAAGACCACGATCGGCCGGGTCAGCACCTACGGAATCCTGCCGCTCAGCCCGTCGCTCGACACGCCCGGGCCGATGGCCCGCTCGGTCGAGGACGCGGCATTGCTCTACCAGGCGATCGAGGGGCCCGACCCGCTCGATCCGCGCACCCTGGGGCGGCCGCCGGCCGGCTCGCTGGCGATGATGCGGCGCGGCGTGCGCGGGTTGCGGCTGGCGCGGATGCCCGAGGATGAACGCGACCGGGTCGCCGCCGAGGTGCTCGCCGCCTATGATGCGGCGCTCGATACCCTGGCGCGGCTCGGCGCCGAGATCGTCGCCGTCAGACTGCCGCGCCGCTTTGCCGACTACACCCGGCTGGTCGGCCGGATCATCGGCGCCGAATCCTATTTCCTGGTCGGCGATCTGATCGACGACATGAGCCTGCCGATCGACGAGGCGGTTCGGCCGCGGATCGCCATGGGCCGCGGCATCTCGGCGCGCGACTATCTGGGCGCCCTGCGCGAGCGCGATCAGGCGAAAGAGGATTTCGCCGCCGCGCTCGGCGACGTCGACGCGCTCTTGACCCCGACCACGACGAGTGCGGCGATCCCGCTCGACGCCGTCGACCAGAATTCGACGCCGGCGCATTTCACCCGCTTCGTCAACGCGCTCGAACTGTGCGCGCTGGCCGTCCCCGACGGCTTTACCGCGACCGGGCTGCCCTTGTCATTGCAGATCGTCTGCCGTGGCTATGACGAGGCCACCGCCCTACGCATCGGCTGGGCCTATCAGCAGGCGAGCCAATGGCACGAACGCCGCCCGCCCGAGCTCGACTAATTCCTCTCACGCACCGAGGCCGAAGCGGCGGGTCAGGAAGTCGAGCACGTCGGCGGCGCAGCGGTCGGGAAAGGCGTCGCAGATGTTGTGCGGCGCGCCATCGTAGACCCGCATCTCGACATCGGGAACAAGGCGGCGGAACGGCTCATAATTCGCGGTCGAGCCGATCGGCTCGGCGCCGGGGACGACAACGAGCGTCGGACATTGGATGCGGCCGAGCTCGCCGCTCCAATCGTAGCTCGCCATCAGCAGGACGAATTTGCCGATATAGGCCGGGTCGTTCCGGGCGGCTTCGTCGAGAAACCATTCGACCAGCCCCGGATCGACCTGATCGAGCGGCAACCGGTCGGCAATGGTCTCGGCGAGAAAGCCGCGCAGGCCTTTGGCCTGGATCTGCGGGATCCAGCTCGGCGCCTGGCTGTTCTTGAGCCCCGGGGTCGAGCCGAACAGCATCAGGCTGCGCACCCGCTCGGGTCGATTCATCGCCAATTGCTGGCCGAGATAGCCGCCGGCCGAATTGCCGACGATATGGGCGCTCGGCAGGCCCAGATGGTCCATCAGCCCGGCGACGTCGGCGACGATGCGTTCGAGGGTCAGCGCCCGGTCGGCCGGCGGGATCTCCGAGCCGCCATGCCCGCGCAAATCCATCCGCACCACCCGATAGTGGCGGGCGAGTGCTGGAACCCAGGCGTAATAGCGCCTGCGCGCTGCCCATCGCCGCGTGCAGCAGCAACAGGGTCGGCGCCTGCTTCCACGGGTCGGTGAAATCATCGATCATATAAGCAAGGCGTAAGCCGTCGGTCGTGGTAAAGCTTGCCATCGGGCACCTCCTCCAATCCGCCCGCATGGGCTTCAGTTCCGGTGGGTTGGACCAACATAAGGAGTTTGCAGGCGCTTGCAGCGGCTCTCTCTGCCCACGGTGCCGATTCCGGTAATGCCGCCGCGGCCGGCACGCGCGCTGCCGCTGTTGCAGTTTCTCAAGACCGCCGCGACCAACACCATCGCCGTCTGCGACGAGGAGCTGTTCGACACGTTGTTCGTCGCGCGCCGCTATTTGCACCAGCGTGTGTTTTTTGTCAGCGATCCGGAGGGCATCAAACGGGTCTTCCTCGACAATGTCGAGAATTACCCGCGCGTCGCTCGCATTCGCCGTCTGTTCGCGGCGGAACTGGGCACCGGCTCGCTGGCCAGCGAAGGCGAGACATGGTGGCGTCACCGCCGGGTCGCTGCGCCGACCGTCGACCGGCGGGCGATCGCGCCCGAGATTCCGGCGCTGATCCGGCTGAGCGAAGCGGCCGCCGACGAAATCGAGCAGCGCGCGCGCGACGAAACCTTCGATATTGAGCTCTTGATCGTCCGCCTGCTGATTGGCTTGTGGAACCAGGTGGTCACCGGCCAGGACCCCGGCGCCACATCGATGCTGAATGCCCTTTCGAAGGTTCCGCGCAAGCCGCGCCTGTCCGATCTCGCCGGCGTCGCGCGGCTCCTGGAGCCTCTCCGGCCGCGCGAGCGACGCGGTCGCCGACGGCTGGAGTTCGACGATCGGCTTCAGGCGTTGATCGCCGAACGGTCGGCACCGGGTTACACCGGTCCCTACGATCTGATCTGGCGATTACTCAACACGCCGGACCGCAAGACCGGCGCGGTCTTGCCGAGGGAGGAGGTACGTGACGAGGCCGCGAGCCTGATCGCTGGCGGCGTGTCGCCGACGGTGCGGGCCCTGACCTGGGTCTGGTACCTGCTGGCCCTCGACCCGGGTGTCGAAACCCGCCTGCATGCCGAGCTCGATAGGGTCGTGCGGGGCGGGCCGCTTACCCCGGACCATCTGCCGCAGCTCGCCTATCTGCGCCAGGTGATCGAGGAGACGATGCGGCTCTATCCGCCGATCCCGGGGATCCCGCGTCAGGCGGCGGCCGATGATGTGCTGTGCGGCCACCACGTGCCCGGCGGGTCGATCGTCGCGATCCTGCCTTGGGTCGTGCATCGCCACCGTCGGCTGTGGACCGACCCGGACCGGTTCGATCCTGACAATTTCAGCCTGGAGCGGCGGGCCGCGCGCCATCGTTTCGCTTACCTGCCGTTCTCCGCCGGCCCGCGGGTGTGTGTCGGCGCCGGGTTTGCCATGACGCAGATGACGATCGTCGTCGCCGAGCTGGCGCGGCGCTTCCGCTTTCGCCTCGCGGCCGACCACCCGGTGGTGCCGGTCGGCCACATCAGCCTGCGCCCTTCCGGCGGCCTGCATGTCACGGTGGAGCGTCGGCGTGCCGCCATGTGAGGCACGCTATCCTCGCGGGCCGTGCGCCGCCGCTCGCCAAATCGGCGAAGCGGCGCTAGGGTCGCTTCTCACGATCGCCGCGAATGGGGCTGGCGAGCCGCCGGGATGACCGCATGGCCGATATTGTTCTGATAAACCCCCGTTTTGACGTTTCGTACTGGGGGCTGGAGTATGCAGTGCCGTTTCTGGGCGTCAAGGCGGTGCTGCCGGTCGCCTGTTTGCCGCTGGTGGCGGCGTTGACCCCGGCCGAACACCGCGTCACGCTCGTTGACGAGAATATCGAACCGATCGATTTCGACCGATGCGCGCGAGCGGACATTGTCGGGATTACCGGCATGAACGTGCAGCGCCGGCGGATGCGCGAGATCCTGGCCGAGCTGAAATCCCGTGATGTGTTCACCGTGGTCGGCGGCCCGTACGTCACCGTCCAGGAAGGGGATATCGCTGATCTCGCGGATGTCGTCTTTATCGGCGAGGCCGAGGAGACCTGGCCACGTTTTCTCGCCGAATGGCGCGAGGGTCGCCATCAGCGCCGTTACGAGCAGGCCGAACGGACCGACATGGCGACGGTCCCGGCACCCCGCCTCGACCTGTTGAAGATGAAGAAATATGCTTTTGCCAGTGTGCAGTTTTCCCGCGGCTGCCCGTTTTCATGCGAGTTCTGCGACATCATCGTGACCTTTGGCCGGCGGCCGCGGATCAAGACTTCCGCCCAGGTATTGGCCGAACTCGACGCGATCGTCGCGGCAGGCATGAATTTCGCCTTTGTCGTCGACGACAACCTGATCGGCAATAAACGGGCGATAAAGGCGGTGCTGCGCGAGGTCGTCGCATGGCAGCAGGCAAAAGGCTATCCGCTGATGTTCGCGACCGAGGCGTCGGTCGATCTGGCGGACGAGCCAGAGCTGATGCAGCTGATGGTAGACGCCAATTTCAGCGATGTTTTCGTCGGTATCGAAAGCCCGAACGAGGCGTCCCTGCGCGAAACCAAAAAGACGCAAAATCTGCGCGACCGCGGCGGCACGATGCTCGACAAGGTGCATCGCATCCAGGACGCCGGAATGGAGGTGTGGTGCGGGATCATTGTCGGTTTCGACAACGACGACCCCAGCATTTTCGAGGCGCAGAGGCAATTCGTACAGGACTCGCGGATCGTCAACGCAATCGTGAACATGCTGGTGGCGATCCCGCGGACGCCACTTTACCAGCGGCTCGCCGCCGAAGGCCGGCTGGACGCCGCGGGCGACCCGGCGGATTTCGGGGCGTTTGGCACCAATGTCCTGCCGCTGCGGCTCAGCCGAGACGAGTTGCGATCCGGATATGTCGAGCTGATGCGCGACCTCAACGCGCCGGCGGCGTTTTTCGGGCGGGTCGAGGCGCTCTATATCGACGCCCGTCTGCAAGTCGGACGAACTCGGGCCGCCTATATGCGCCGCCATCCGCTGCGCCGCCTGCGGCTCAACGCGCGGCTGCTGTTCGAATCGGCCGGGATCCTGACGCTGTTGACGTGGGGTGTACCGGATAAGGCATTGCGCCGCGAATACCGGCACTGGATCCTGCGGGTTGCCCGGCGCCGCCGCGACAACCCGGAGATCATCCAGAGCTGCGCCATCAAATGCGCGATGCATTATCACATTCACCGGATGATCGAGCAGATGGATGCGGCGCCCCCGCTCGCGGTACCGCAGGCTGCCTGAGCATCCGCGCCGTCGATCGGCGAAGCCCGGGATCGGCGCATGCGCATGGGAGAAGTCATGAAGATCGGGATTTTTCTGACCGGCCAGCACCCGCCCGGCAGCGACATCGTGGCCGAGCTCGAAGGCCAGTACGCGATGACCCGGCTGGCGCGCGACCGCGGCTGGGACGCCGTCGCCAGCGGCCAGCATTATCTGAGCGAGGGCGTGCGCCAATTGCAGCTGATCCCGTTTCTGGCGCGGCTCGCGGCCGAAGCCGGCGAGATGACCGGCATCGCCGGGGTATTGCTGGCCGGTCTGCACAATCCGGTCGAGGTCGCCGAGTGCATCGCCTCGCTCGACGCGATCTGGCGCGGCAATTTCGTGTTCGGCGTCGGTCTCGGCTATCGCGAGGTCGAATTCGACGCGTTTGGCGTGCCGAAGGGCCATCGCGTGCGCCGGTTCGAGCAATGCCTCGAAGTGGTGCGGCGGTTATGGACCGAGGACCGCGTGAGTTTTGAAAACGAGATCTGCAAGCTCACCAATGCGACCGCGACCTGCCGCCCGGTGCAAAAGCCATATCCGCCGATCTGGATCGCGGCCAATAGCGACGCCGCGGTGCGCCGCGCCGCCCGCCTCGGCGACAGCCTGTTTATCAACCCGCACGCGACGATGGCGGTGATTACCGGGCAGATGGCGCTCTACCGCGCCGAACTCGCCCGCCACGGCAAGCCGTTTCCCACGGTATTGCCGTATCTGCGCGAGATCTTCTGCGCCAAGGACAAGAGCGACCGCGCTGGAGATGGCCGGCCCGTACCTCGCCGCCAAATACCAGACCTATGCCCAATGGGGACAGGACCAGGTATTGCCGGGCCACGATTCGTTCCGCCAGTCGCTCGACGCGCTCACGCGCGACCGCTTTGTCCTCGGCAGCCCGGAGGAATGCTGGGAGCAGCTGCGGCCGTGCTGGGAACAGGCGGGGGCGAACTTCCTGATCTTCCGCACCCATTGGAGCGGCATGCCGGTCGGCCACGCGCTCTCCAGCATGCGGCTGATCAGCGATGAATTATTGCCGGCGCTGCGCCACGCTAGCAAGCCCGGCTAACGCCAACGGAAGCGCGGGTAGGGCGGAAAAGCGCAGCGCCTTCCGCCTCCCCGTCACCAGGATACTCCCTTCGTGCCGGATTATCGTCGCAATCGGGTTCCGGGCGGGACGTTCTTCTTCACGGCGAACCTGCTCGACCGCCGGTCGGATTTGCTGGTCGAACAAATCGACGCGTTGCGAGAAGCGGTCCGACGGGTGCGCGCCCGCACGCCCTTCCACATCGACGCCTGGGTCGTGCTTCCCGACCACATGCACTGCGTGTGGACCCTGCCGGAAGGCGATGCCGACTTCCCCGGCCGTTGGCGCGCGATCAAAAAAGCGTTTTCGAAATCCGTACGCATCGGCGAGCCGCGATCACCGGTCATGACAAGCCGCGGCGAACGCGGCATTTGGCAGCGGCGGTACTGGGAGCACACGATCCGTGACGACCGCGACTTTGCGGCGCACGTGGACTACACGCATTTCAACCCGGTAAAGCACGGGCTGGTCGAGCACCCGGCGGAATGGCCGCATTCCTCCTTTCGTCGCTGTGTCGCCGGCGGGCTTTACCCGGCGGGGTGGATGGGCGGCAGCGGCGAGCCGCCAGAAACGGGTGAGCGGCGATGAGATCAAAACGGCCAAGCCAGGCGCAAGCACGGCGGAAGGCGCTGCGCTTTTCCGCCCTACGCTTGCTGATCGGTCGGTCCGACGATCCGCACAACCCGTGTAGGGTGGCGGCCAGCAAGGTCGCTCTTCCGTTTGGGAGCGGATCGCGGAACCCATCTGGGCCAGCGGCCGCGCGCCGCAATACACAGGCCGGACACACGACCGCAACCGCACCGGCAGGATCTTCTCCTCTCACCCCTTGCACTCAGGGGCCGTCCACACACGCCCTACGCTTGCTCATTCCGCTGACCCACCGGCAAAGTTGTTCGGCTGGAGAGCTTGGGCCGGTGTTAGCCGAAGCCGATCTGGGGCCATAGAGGGCCATGGCGAGAGCCTGGATCATCGGCAGGGGTATTGCGTTGGCCAGCTTGGTGGACACGACCTCAATGGCCGTCCGGCGATCAGGGGAATACATGGTGGCCGATTCGTAGCCGCGAAACTGCCTTCTCCGCCCACAAACCCACCGGATCGACGAACCCAGTCCGTAGCGCCACCGGCCGGGTGTTATACCCCCCAGAGAACACGAAGGGGATCAGGTCTTTGTTTGCCTCCTCCAGACCGCTGGTTTGAGCAGTGCACCGGTCGCCAGAGCCACGGACCAGATGTGCATGTCCGAGAGCGTCGAGACCATGCCCCCGTGCGCCCACAGGCACGACCCCGGCAGATCGGTGGCGTCATCCGAGGCAGTCGGCGCCTGGGTGGGGCCGACATCTCCGGTCCCGTACCCGTGGGTGAACGGCACGCTGAGACCGTTACCTGAGACTGGAAGGAACGTCCGGCGCAGATGGAGCGGTTCGGCGATGCGCTGCTGAATTGCCGTGCTCAGATCCTGGCCCGTGGCCAGCTCCACCACCCGACCGAGCAGGTTGTAACCGTAGTTGCTGTAGGACCACTTCGTGCCGGGCAGTGCGACCGGAGGAAACAATGCCTCGGCAGCGAGCAATTCCTCCACCGTGCAGCCATTGGGCACCATCTGTTGGATGGTTGGCGACGTGAAGCCATCAGCGAGACCGCTGGTGTGGTTGAGGAGTTCTCGGATCGTGATCTGGTCGCCGTTGGGCACACCCGCCACCCACTTGGAGATTCGGTCATCGAGGGACACCCTGCCCTCCCCGACGAGCTGAAGGACGAGGTTGGCCGTGAACGTCTTTGTCTGGCTCGCAATTTTGAACTGCATGTCGTGCCATGGCGTCCCAGTGGCGAGATCGGCGACGCCGGACGCTGTGACGAAGGTTCCCCTCGGGCTCCAAATGCCAACAAGGACTCCTGGAGTTTGGTTCGTCTCCTGGAACTGACGGACGATCCGCTGCACCTTGGCCTGCGTCGACGCGTCCAGAGGATCGACGCAGCTGTCGTAATCGTCCTTCGCCGACTGGACGCACGCGACCAGATGGTCAGGGTCGCGATGCGCCAGCCGACAGTCTGCACCGCGTCGGAGAAATCGGATCTGCAGCCCGCCCATGCCGCCGAGGCGACGGCCATGACTGCCGCGAGCGCGATCATCATTGTTGATTTCATGATCTGCTGCTCCTTGTAGCTACAACAATGACGATCCGAAATGGAGCGCTTCGTTCGGGAGGCTTATGCACCCGGCGAGCTCTAGAAGGCGACGATCCCCAATCGCCCGCGGTGCAGAAGTCAAGATTTTCGGCAAGCCCGCATGCCATCGTCAAATCAGGGGGTTACGGTTCCCGTAAATTATGACCGAAACATCCCCTCCCCTGCGAGCAACGGGCGTCCCGGGGACGCGGTCGCCCGCAACGTGCGGGCAGCCGAGTGAGGAGAGGTCGAGGCGGCGCTCTGCTAGGCGCCGGGCGGGTAGAAGACCAGCATGCGGACTTCGAGGCTCTCGCGCGGCGGCGCGTCGGGCGGCGAGGTCGGATCGTCGAAGCCGGTATGGGCGGAAAACCGCGCCGCACCCTGGGCCGCCGAGTCGAAGCAGCGGATCAGCACCGCCTCGTCGGCCTGCATCTTGGGGAAATAGTAATAGCGCTGGCCGGGGTTGTAGGTGATCGAATAGGTCTCGCCGGTGCGGTCCGGGTATTTGAGGTCGCTGGCGATCAGGTTTTCCTCGGAAAGGCTCTGCGCGTCGCACAGGGTCAGCGGCGATTCGAGCACCGGCCCGCGGATCGGGCGCCACAGATTGATGATCGCATAACGGTTGTTCAGCAAGTGCCTCGGCCTCGTCGCCCATCAGGTCGCGCACCCGCTGCGGCGACGACCACGCGGTGTAGTCGTTATGCAGGCGCTTGGCCGGGATCTTGATCGTCTTGTCTTGTGCCGCCATCGCCGCGTTGCGCACGATGTGGTCGAAGGCGACGACGCGCACGGCGCCGGTCGCCGCCTGCATGACCCGCTCGCATTCCGGGTAATAGACTGCCGCAATCTGGTCCTCGTCGTAGAAATTGGTCACCGCGGTCTGGTGGTGCAGCAGCACAAAGCCCTCTTTGTCCAAGGACAATTGACCGACCAACGGCCGCGCGTCGCGGATCGTCACCTGGTATTCGACATTGCTGCCGGTCCGCTGCGGCGTCCCCGGCGGCGGATTGTAATTGTAGGCGACCGGCTTTTCCGCCATCGGCCGCAGAAAATTCAGCGGCGCCACGACACCCTTCAGATCCTGCGATGCCAAGCCGTCCATCATGACCTCCGCGTGTGGATTTAGCGTCTGATCCAATTGCGGCAACCGTAGATTACGCGGTCCCCGAGGTCAAACGGCCTGTCAGACGCCTGATCCTGCGCCTGGCGGCCGCAAACCGCCCGCGGCGGCGTGTCCCCTGCCCGGCGCACCCCTGTCCCGCCGCCGGTTTCGATCGACTCGCGGCGCGATCCGGCGCTAGGCTCGCTCCGGTCGCGACCGGCTCGCGGCAAGCGGTCCGACACAGGAGCAATGCGGATGGCGTATGATCTGCTGATCAAGAACGGGACGGTCATCGACGGCACCGGCGCCCCGCCGCGGCAGGCCGATGTCGCCGTCGCGTCGGGCCGGATCGCCGAGATCGGCAAGATCGGCGATGGCGCGACGCGGGTCATCGACGCCGCCGACTGCGTGGTTTCGCCGGGATTTATCGATCCGCACACCCATTACGACGCGCAGATCTGCTGGGACCCGGCGATCTCGCCTTCGTCCTGGCACGGCGTCACCTCGGTGGTGATGGGCAATTGCGGCGTCGGCATCGCACCGTGCCTGCCCGCCGCGCGCGAGATTGCGATGCGCGACCTGGTCAATGTCGAGGGCATCCCGTTCGAGGTTCTCGACCAGGGGATCACCTGGGAGTGGGAGACCTTTCCCGAATTCATCGACGCCGCCGCGCGCCGCGGTTCGGCCTTGAATCTCGGTTTTCTGGCGCCGCTGACCCCGTTCCGCCACTGGGTCATGGGCGAAGCCTCGATGGAGCGCGCCGCGACCGAAGACGAACGGGCGCAAGATCAAGGGCCTGATCCGCGGCGCGATCGATGCCGGCGCGTTCGGCTTTTCGACGACGACCCTGAACCAGCATATCGGCTATCAGGCGCGCCCGCTCGCCTGCCGCAACGCCGACCGCGCCGAATTGCAGGCCTATGCCAATGTGCTCAAGGAGACCGGCAAGGGGGCGATCGAGATCGCGCTGACCAAGAAGGTCTCGGTCATGGCCGATGACGAGCGCGATCTGCTGCGGTTCCTGCTGGCCGAGAGCGGCCGGCCGGTGACCTTTCTGGCGCTGTTCCAGCGCGACGACATTCCCGACGCCTGTCCCGAGACCTTGCGCCGGACCAGGACCTTGCCGGGTGCGGTGCCGCAGACCTCGCCCCTGGCATTGACGCGCGAGTTGAACATGCGCAACCCGTTCTCGTTTGCCGCCTTCCCGTGCTGGGGACGGGTGTTTGCCGACAAGTCGAAGGCGGCGCAGCGCGCCGTCTATGCCGATCCGGCATTCCGCAACGCCTTTCGCGAGGAATTGAAGACCGCCACCGGGTTCAGCGGCGACTGGCGGCGGATCACCGTGCACGAGATGCACAAGCCCGAACTGAAGCCGCTCGAAGGGCGCAATGTCGCCGACATCGCCGGCGAGCGCGGCAAGGATGGGCTCGACACTTTCCTCGATCTGACCATCGAGGACGATCTCGACATCGAATACGTGCTCGCCCAGTTCAACACCGACATCGGCGCGGTCAAGGACAACCTGACCGATCCGCGGGTGCTGATCGCGCTTGGGCGATGGCGGCGCGCATGTCGACATGCTGTGCGACGCCGGCTATCCGACCTATCTGCTCGGCACCTGGGTGCGCGAGCGCCAGATCATGCCGATCGAGGCCGGCGATCCAGCGCCTGACCGCGCAGCCGGCCGATCTGTTCGGGATCAAGGACCGCGGCCGGCTGACCCCGGGCCTCGCCGCCGACATCGCCATTTTCGATCCGGCGACGATCGGCTCGGCGAGCCGCGGCGAGCGGCGCCACGATCTGCCGGGCGGCGCCAAGCGCATGGTGATGCCGTCGCGCGGCGTCGAATACACGATCGTCAACGGCGAAATCGCCTATGCCAATGGCGCGGTGACCGGCGCCACCGCCGGGCGGGTGCTGCGCTCCTGATCCACCACGCCCGCCGGGTCTCGGCGAACTGCCCGGCCGGATCGTTGGGAAAGCCGTCGGAGCCAATGAAATACGTGTCTTATGCAGCCCTGATGATCACCATAACGACGCTCTGCCTGATCGCCGGCGACGCCGGGGCGCAGACCCGCGTGATCCAGCAAAACACCACTTCATCGCAGGCGGGCGCGATCCAGCAGAATAGCGTCAGCGTAAACGGCGAGGGCAGCAGCGTGACCGTCAGCGGCGGATCGGTTTCGGTCGACACCACCACGACCGGCGGCGGCCGGGTGGTCGGCGACGGGCAACCGACATCGGAAGACCGGCCGATCGGCCCGGTCACTGCGATCCACAGCGACGGGGCCTTCGCGCTGACCATAAGAAATGGAGCGGCGCCCAAGCTGACCATCGAAACCGACAAGAACATTCTGCCGATCATCAAGACGACGGTGACGAACGGCCGGCTGGATATCTATTCCGATCGGTCCTATTCGCTCGACGGGCGGATCAGGATCACCGTGTCGTCGCCGGGCATCAGCAAGATCTCCGCCTCCGGCAGCAACCAGATCCATGCCGAGGGCTTTGCCGGAGGCCCGCTGTCGATATCGCTGAACGGCTCCAACAACGCAGTGCTGGCCGGCCAGGTGGCGGCGCTGACCAGTGTCATGAGCGGCGCCAATCACCTGATGGCGCGCCAGCTGATGGCGGATTCGGCAAATATCACGCTAAACGGCTCCGGCGATGCGGCGGTTGACGCGCGCCAGCAGATCGTCGCCGATATCTCCGGCGCCGGTTCGATCACGATCTATGGCAATCCCAAAGAGCGCAGCACCCAGGTCAACGGCGCCGGCAGGATCGCCTTTGCCCGGTAATAGACCAGATCACGCAAAAATCGCCGGTCGCCATGGCTGACTATGACATCTTCGAAGTCGGCGATGTGGTCCTGCAATCCGGGCTGACCTATCGCCAGGCGCGGCTTGCCTACAAGACTTACGGCACGCTCGATGATGCCCGGTCGAACGCCATCATCTACCCGACCTCGTATGGGGCGCAGCATTACGATCTCGAATGGGCGGTAGCGCCGGGCAAAGCGCTCGACCCGACCAAATACTTCATCATCATCGTCAACAAGTTCGGCAACGGCCTGTCATCCTCGCCGAGCAATACGCCGCCGCCATTCGATCGCGCCCGCTATCCGCATTTTACCATGACCGACAATGTGCGGGTGCAGCAGCGATTGCTGCACGAAGTCTTCGGCATCGAGCGGATCAAGCTCGTCTACGGGTTTTCGATGGGCGCGCAGCAGGCGTTTCATTGGGGGGCGCTGTTCCCCGACCGGGTCGAGCGGATCGCCGCGATCTGCGGCTCGGCCAAGACTTCGCCGCATAATTTCGTCTTTCTCGAAGGGGTCAAAGCAGCCTTGACCGCCGATCCGGCCTGGCAGGATGGCTGGTTTGCCGACCCCGCCGACTCGCGGCTTTCAGGCGATGGGCCGGGTCTATGCCGGCTGGGGGTTGAGCCAGGCCTTCTATCGCGAGGAGGAATGGCGCAAGCTCGGTTTTTCGTCGCTCGAGGATTTCCTGGTCGGCAATTGGGAAGCCGGCTTCCGCCGCCGCAACGCCAACGATTTGCTGGCGATGCTGTGGACCTGGCAGCACGCCGATATCAGCGCCAACGAACTCTATGGCGGCGATCTCGGCAAGGCGCTGGGCGCGATCACCGCCGACGCGCTGGTGATGCCCTGCGAAACCGACCTCTATTTCACCGTCGAGGACAACCGCCGCGAGGTCGCGCGCATGCCGCGGGCCGAATTGCGGCCGATCCCGTCGATCTGGGGCCACCGCGCCGGCAACCCCGCGCACCACCCGCCAGACGCCAAATTCCTCGACGACGCGGTGCGCGAGCTGCTGGCCCGCTAAGCGGCGGGTTTCCGCCGATGCGGAACCCCGCCTGCCATTAGCGGTGGTCAGCGAATCGTCTGATTGTCATCCCGATTGTTGTCATTGACGCAGGCGAAACTGGCGGCGTTGGTGGTGTCGCCGACGCCATCGTACTTGGCCACCTGCGGGAACGGGCAAAGCGGGCGGGTAAAGGCGACGCCTTGGGCCGGGGAATTATTATTGTAGTGGGTGGCGATGATCTGGTCCGGCGCGGTGCCGTGCTCGACCCAATTATCGAGCGCGGTCAGCGTGTCGAAGACATTCGCGCCGGGGCCGCCCGAACAGTGGAACATGCCGGGAACCATGAACAGGCGGTAGGATTGCTGCGTCTTGCGGATCGCGGCGTCGGGGTCGGAATACGGGTGCAGCGCGGCCACCACGCTCTGGTAGTACTGCGGGCTCTCATGCGGCGCGATCGTGGCGTCGGCCCAGCCATGATACTGGATCAACTTCCCGTGCTTGAGGAAGGCTCGCAGATCCGCGTCGGTCGCTTCGGTCACCCCATTATCGAGATGCCTGGCCACGGCCACGTCGCGGCCGAAGTTCAGGCTGGTCTGAAAGTTGAAGCTCGGATCATCGAATACCCAGTACTGCATATAGCTGACCGCAATCGCAAACGGCTTATTGGTCTCTCCGGCCCAGTCGGTCTCGCTGCCGCGTTCGAAGCCGGGAAACACCTGCTGGTCGGTTCGCAGGTCGTGCGCCCCGCGGTAGATCTCGTCGACCACCCTCACCTGGTCCGAACTCAGGCAGGTGGCCGGGTCCTGATTGGGCTTGCACTGCAGTGATCTGGGATCGAATTTGCAGTCGCGCGGATCATTGAGAAAGGCGTCCGTCGAAATACCGCCATCACGGCTCCCGCATTGCGCCAGCACCGCATTGTTGACCAGGCTGTACATGCTGGTCGGCAGCACCGGCGTCGGGCTCGAATGCGGATAGTTGACCAGATAGGGCCAGAGCTGGCCAAAGTTCAGCTCGACCCAGTAATTGGCCGGATCGCCGGCAATGATCCCGTCAAAATCGCGCGGAAACATCTGCGCTTCCTTGAGCGCCTGGCGGCCGCCGGTGGAGCAGCCGTTGAAATAGGCATAATTTGGCGCCCCGGCATAGGCGGTGACGATCGCCTTGGCATCGACCGTCGTGTCGTGGATTGCGCGGTAGCCGAAATCAATGACTTTTTCCGGGTGGCCGAGCGCCCAGCTGCCGTCCGAACTGCTGCCTTGGTGCCCGGTATCGGTAGAGGAGGTCGCATAGCCTAGATTGAGCGCCTTGGCCATTGCCGAGAAGGAAATGGCTCCGGCAAAGCCGCCGCCGCCGACAACCTCCAGCTTTCCGTTCCAGGCGCTGTAGGGGATCCAGACTTCGAATTGGATGTCGGAATCGCTGGACGGCGTCGAATAGCCGGCAACGCGGCAGAACGCCGGCAAATTGAAGGTCTGGCCGTTCGCCGCGGTAAACGGCCCGGCGGAGACCAATTGGGCCGCGGTTATTGTCGTATTCGGCAACGCCAGGCTCATCAGGCTGCCGCAGGTGGCAGCGGCCGCCGCCATCGAGCCGATCGGCAGCGCCGCCAGCGACAGGACCGCCAGCAACAGCTTCCAGCTTCGGTTTTTTTTCATGGGAGTTCCTCCGATAATCGTTGTTCTTGTTGAGTTCCGCCCGCCTTGCCGGGAACCGTAGCCCGGCGGAATTGACGAAAAAGCGCATTTTTCTCCCGCGCAGGGTTCGCCGATAGCGCGTGGTTGACCAAGCCTATTAGACGGATCTGGCGATCCGATTGCGACAAATTGTCGCTGACTGTCAAACGCGACCGGCAGGAGGCCGGGCGCTACCGCAATGGCCGTCTCACCCGCGCGTGGCCAGTGTCACCCGTCTTCTCCCTTCATCGGCAGGTGACGCGCAATGTCCATACTGTCATGAAGGATGCGCACGATCTCGATCGTGCTCTCGCCCGTCACCCGGTATAGCAGCAGATGCCGGCCGCGCCGCTGGGTTCTGGCGATGTGCAGCGACCATACGCCGGCAAGGATATCGTCGCGGCGCTTGGCGCCCGGAACCTCAGGGCCGTTTCGAAGTGCCCGGATGCTCTGTTCCAGCGCGTCTCGATAAACACGGGCCTGCCGCGCACCAAACCGCTGGTTCGTCCATTCCAGAACCGACACGAAGTCGCGCTCCGCCGCGGCACTGAGGCGTGCCCGCCAATTTTCCGCGGACATCAGGGATCATTGGGCGATCCGGAAAGAGCCCGCTCGGACAGATTGTGCAGGTGATCGGCGAGATCGTCGACGCTCTCGAACTCCTCGTAGCGACCCTCATCGAGATCGGCGATACCTAGACGGGCGGCCTCCTGCATCGCCCTCAGCCTGGCTGCCTCGCGCGCCTCTCGGGCTTCCACAAGGCGGAGGCCCTCACGCAGCACTTCGCTCGCGTTTTGGTAGCGTCCGGACCGGACGAGCGCTTCGATGATGCTCTCATGATGCGCGGTCAGCACGACATTGCGCGTCGGCATGCTGGTCTCCCTTTGCCATCCGAGCTTTCGTCGACTTTGAATATGGCATAATATGCCATGCTGAGGCAGCGAATTTAATACGCCAATGCCGCGGCGGTATCGGGCGGCAGGGGTGCGCGCTCGATGTGGCGGCGGTGCCACAGCGCGTAGAACAGCAGGTTCCAGGCGGCGCGGCCGGCGCGCTTTTGCCCGGCGGCGGCAAACAGGTTCTCGACCGCTTCGGGCCGGCAGATCTCGCGCACCGCCGCGGAGCGCGCGACCAGCGGGCCGATCGTCTCGGCGCGCCGCGCGATCCAGCGCGCCACCGGCACGGTAAAGCCGCGCTTGCGGGCGAGCGGCTGGGCCTGCGGCAGCTGCTCGGCGAGCCAGCGGCGCAGCAGCCATTTGCCGAGCCCGCGGCGCAGCTTGAGCTCGTCCGGCAGACGGAAGGCCAGCGCCGCCATCTGGGTATCGAGGAACGGGGTGCGGCCCTCGGCGCCATGCGCCATCAGGCAGCGGTCGAGCTTGACCAGCAGATCGTTCGGCAGCCAGTCGGCGCAATCGACCGCCTGCGCCGCCTGCAGCGGGGTGCGGCCGCGGCTGGCGGCATGAACTTCGGCGGCAGCGATCCCGTCGCGCCAGCCGGCGATCTCGCCGCGCAAGACGCCCAGATCGTCGAGCACGCCGCGGGCGCGCGGCCGCCGCCCGCCGGCCCACCACGGGCGCAGCACGCTGCGATAGCGGCCATAGCCGCCGAACAGCTCGTCCCCGCCCTCGCCCGACAAGATCACCTTGATCCCGGCTTCGCGCGCCGCCTGGGCGAGAGCAAAGGTCGGCAGCATCGCGTAATCGGCTGCCGGGTCGTCGACGGCGCCGACGATTTGCGGCAGCAAGCGCCAGAAATCGGCCTCGGAAAACAGGATCTCGACATGCTCGGCGCCGACCGCCGCCGCCGCCGCGCGCGCCGCCGGGCGTTCATCGGCGACATCGCCATCGGCAAAGCCGATCGTGAACGCCTTGACCGGGCGCTCGGCCAGCCGCGCCATCATCACCAGCACCGCGGTCGAATCGATGCCGCCCGACAGAAACATGCCAAACGGCACATCGGCGCGCTGATGGATGCGCACGCTGTCGGCAAAGGCGGCGTCGAGCCGGGCCAGCGCCTCCGCCTCGCCGAGCGCCAGCGGGCCGTGCTCGGGCAAGGCCGCATGACGGCGCCGCTCGACGATCCGGCCCTGGCGCACGACCACGGTCTCCCCCGGCAATACCCGGCTGATCCCGGCAAAGATGGTTTCGCGCCCGGTGGTGAACTGCATCTGCAAGAGCTCGTTGCGGGCGCGGCGGTCGAGCGCCGCGGCAACCAGGCCGGCCTCGATCAGCGCCCCCGGCTCGGAGGCAAAAGCAAAGCCGTGCGGCGTCTCGGCGTAATAGAGCGGCTTGATGCCGAACGGGTCGCGACAGAGGATCAGGCGGCCGGCCCCCGGATCGTGCAGCGCCACCGCATACATGCCGCGCAGATGGAGGGTGAAATCGAGCCCGTGGCGGCGATAGAGATGCAATGGCAGCTCGCAATCCGATTGGGTCGAGAACGCGATCGGCCGCGCGGCACGCAAATCTTCGCGCAATTCGATGTAATTATAGATCTCGCCATTGGCGATCAGCGCCGCGCCGCCGGGCTCGTGAAGCGGCTGGTCGCCGGTCGCCAGATCGATGATCGCGAGCCTGGTCTGCACCATGCCGACATCGCCCGAGCGATATTGGCCGTCGCCATCGGGCCCGCGGTGGCGCAACGCCACGCCCATCGCCCGCAGCGGCGCCGCCGGGGGCGCCGCGCCGTCCCGCGTCATCAGCCCGGCGATGCCGCACATTCCGGCGCCAATCGGTCGAATAAGCTGCGATAGCGGGCGGTCACCGCCGCCTCGGTGTATTCGGCCTGGTAGATGCGGCGGCCGGCTCGACCGAGCCGCGCGCGCAGCCCGGGATCGCGGATCAGGCGCTCGATCGCCGCGGCCAAGGCCCGCGGACCGCCGCCCGGCTGATCCGGCAACGGCACCAACAGCCCGCTGACCTCGTCTTCGATCAGCCCGGCCGGGCCGTCGCTGGCGGTGGCGACGACCGGCACTCCGGCCGACCACGCCTCGATCACGACGTTGCCCAAGGGCTCGTGCAGCGACGGGCAGACCAGAAAATCGGCGGTCGCCAGCAGCTCCGGCACATCCTCGCGCCAGCCGAGAAAGCTGACCCGTTCGGCGAGCCCGAGCCGGTCCGCCAGGCTTTCCAGCGCGGCGCGCAACGGCCCGTCGCCGGCGATCGCCAACCGTACCTCGCGGGTTGCGGCCAACGCCTCGAGCAGCAGGGCGAACCCCTTGTTTGGATGCAGCCGGCCGAGCGCCAACCCCAGCGGGGCATTTCCCGGCGCCGCGGCGACACCGCTGTCGCCGCACGCCGCGGCGCGCAGATCGGGGACGAAATTCGGCAGGTAATCGATCCGGTCGGGTGGCCAGCCATTGGCAATGGCGTATTTGATGATGGCGCGGGTGTTGCCGATCAGCCGATCGCAGCGCCGATAATATTTCAAATCATAGTACCCCCCCAGCCGGGCAACATGCACGAAATCGCCGCGCGGGCAAAGCCGGGTGGCCCGGCTCATCCAGGTCAGCACGATATCCGGCCGCCAATCCGCGATCTCGCGGCGAAAGGCGCGGCGGCTGGCCAGATCGAACGGCCCGCCAAAGGTCAATTCGGCCACCTCGACGCCGGCAGCGCGCAGGATTTGCGAGCGCGCCGGGTCGCGGCGGATCAGCGCCCGCTGGGTCTCACCGGCGCGCTGCAGTGCGGCCGCCAGCCGCACGAAAAAGGTCTCGGCCCCGCCGTGAGCCGCCCCGGCGATCGCCTGCAGCAAGCGGCGGGTCACCCGATCAGCGCCTCGAAGCGCTCAGCGACCGCGTCCCAGCTCAATCCGCGCTGCTGTTCGAGCGCGCCGCGGTGCCAGCGCCGCCACAACCCGTCATCGCGCAGCGCCGCGATCGCCGCCGCGGCAAAGGCGTTGTCGCCGCGCGCCACCCGCCCGCTGACCCCATCGACGACCCGCTCGGCGACCGCGCCCAGCGGGGTCACCACCGCCGGGACGCCGATCGCCTGCGCCTCGGCGAGCGCGAGGCAAAAGGTCTCGCCGGGGTCGCCGCGATAGAGCATGACCCGCGCGCCGGTCAGCGCTGTCGCCAGCGCGTCATGCCCGACCGGCGCGAAACGGCGCACCCCGGCGGCGGCGAGCGTGTCGGCATGCCTCAGGATCGCCGCCATCCGACCTGCCTTTGCCCGGGCGGCGGCTCCATAGACCGCATCGCCGGCATAGATGTGCAATTCGGCGCCGGGCACCGCCGGAGCGATGTGCGCGACCCACAGATCGAGCAGCCAGTCGAGCCCGCGCAACGGGTTCGAGGTAAAGATCGCGCGCGGCGGCGGCGGTTCGCGCGGCGCCGATCGGCGGAAACGGTCGAGCACCCCATAGGGGATGATCCGACGCCCGCCGCAGGGCAGCCAGCGGGGGATCGTCGCCGCGTGATAGACCCCGGTCGCGACCAGCAATGGCCGATAGCGGGCGAGCCGCCACAGATTGCGCGGCTTTGACAGATATCCGGCGGGATTGTGCAGCCAGAACAGGCGCCGCCCGGCCCGGCGGACCAGCCCGATCACCCGGTGCCCGCGATTGCCGATATAGAGATCGCAAGCGCCGGGCAGGTCGGCGGACAGCGGCGCCCAGCGCACGCCCCGATGGGTCAGCGCGGCGTGGCAGCGATTGCGCACCTCCACCTGGTGGCCGCGCCCGGCCAGCGCCTCGGCCAGTGCGACAAAGGCGGTCTCGGCGCCGCCGAGCGGCTCGGTTTCGGCCATCGCCCCGTCAAAGGCGATGCCGTCATCGGCCATCACCACGCTCGCCATCACCGGCGCCCGGCCGGCGGCGCATCGGCTTTGGCCGCCAGCAGCCCCTCACCCTCGCGCTGCGCGGGTCCCTCCCTCTCGCCGCAGGCGGGGACAGGGTTGGGGTGAGGGGCTGGCTCGCGAGAAAGAGGATCGTCGAGCCGGGCCTTCAGGTAGGAGAGAATTGGGTATAGCGCCGCGCACAGAGCGATCACAAAACCCCACGGCCCTTCCCGATAACCCTTGCGGCCGACATAGCACTTCCAGAAACGCGACGGGATGCGCCGCAAATTGCGGCCATAGCTGCCGATCTCGCCGCTGTCGCGCAAATCCTGGGCATGCGCGCTCGAATAGCGATCGAGGCGGCGCAGCATGTCGGAGATGTCGCGATCGACGTAATGCAGGATCGGGGAGATCAGCGCCGGCCCCTGCTCGCCCGACAGCGATACGGCGGGATGAACCCGCTGATCGCCCCATCGCTTGGCGCCCTGGCGATAGAGGGCCGCGTGCGCCGAGCGGCCGAAGGACGCGCCCCAGCCCCAGCGCACCAACCGCTCGCCGATGAAATTGTCGACCGGGACCAGATGCCACGCGGCCGTCGAGGCGCCGACCACCCGGCCGATTTCGGCGGCGAGCAGCGGCGTTACCCGCTCGTCGGCGTCGATTTCGAGGATCCACTCGCCATGGCAGGCGTCGATCCCGGCGTGCCGGCGCGGCCCCTCGCGCTCCCAGGCGCCTTCGACCAGGCGATCGGTAAAGCCCCGGGCGATCTCCCGCGAGCGGTCGTGGCAGCGATCGAGCACCACGACGGTCTCGTCGGCAAAACCGAGACAGCGCAGGCAATCGGCGAGCTGGCGTTCCTCGTCATGGACGACGACCAGAGCGGAGAGGCCTACCCGGTTCACGCCGCCTGGCTCGCGACCCGGCCCCACAATCGGCGCGCGGCCGCTTCGGCGGCATCAATCGACAGCCCGTCCATCAAGGTGCCGGTGGTGCGGTGGTCGAAGCCGGGACCGAACATCGTATCCGGCGGGTCGGCCGAGCCGACAAACGCGGCGCGCGGCCCCCACGGCGCGTATTGAGCGCTGGGGCTCGGGCCAAACAGGCCCAAGGTCGGCGTGTCGCAGGCGGCGGCGATGTGCATCAACCCGGTATCGTTGCCGATGAACAGGACGCAGCGGCGCAGTACGGCCGCCGCGGTCAATAGATCGAGCCGGCCGACCAGATCGATGCGCCGCCCCGGCGGGATCGCGTCGAGCAGCGGCTGGGCCTGTGCGCGCTCATGTCCCGCGGCCAGCACCGCGACGCGCGCTCCCGGCAGCAGTCCGTTTGGCCCGGTCAGCCGCCCGGCCAGTTCGGCAAAGCGCTCGGCGCGCCACTGCTTGCCGCGCCAGTTCGCGGCCGGGCCGATCGCCAGCACCGGACCGCCGGCGGCAACCAGCATGGCGGCGGCGCGCTCGTGACCGGGTGCGGTCCATAGCAGCGGTCCGGGCGGCGGGTCGAGGCCGAACAGGCGGCCGAGCTGGCGCACGCGGTGCTCGGTTGCATCGCCCTTGGCCATCACCCGGCGCTCGCCGGCGCGCAGCAGCCAGGCGATCGCCGAGCCGCGCAAATCGACGACGAGGTCCCAGCGCCGAATCGCCACCGCGGCGTAGAGCGGCAGCCAGTGCGACGACCAGCGCCGTTTCTCGACCACGATGACCTGCGCGCCGCCCGGCACGGCGTCGAACAGCGGCGCTGCCGCCGGGCCGGCCGCGATGGTCAGCCTGGCGCCTGGATAGCGGCCGACCAGATAGGAAAGCAGACCGGTCGACAGCACGGCGTCGCCGATGCGCGTCGCGGTGACAAAGAGAATGTTCATCTCGCCGATCCGCGCGCCTTATATCCCGCGCTCCGCCGCTTGCCAAGCCGCCGCCTGTCGCCTACGTCTAGCCTCGCCGCAACCATCCTGACGAGCCATGGCCGAGGCCTGCTTTGTGCTGCTCGACGACCGGGGCGTCCTCGCCGTCAGCGGGCCGGACCGCCGCGCGTTCCTGCAAGGGCTCGTCTCCAACGATGTCGACAAGGTCGGCCCCGGCCAGGCGCGCTACGCCGCCCTGCTGACCGCGCAGGGAAAATACCTGCACGATTTCATAATGGTCGAGGCGTCGGAGACGATCCTTCTCGATGCCGAAGCCCAGCGCCTCGCCGATCTCAAGCGCCGGCTGTCGATCTACCGGCTGCGCGCCAAGGTTGCGGTGGACGAGCGGCCGGAGCTGGCCGTGGCGGCGGTCTTTGGCGACGGCGCCCTCGCCGCCCTCGATCTCCCCGATCAGCCCGGCGCCGCCCGCGCTTTCGCCTCGGGCATCGCCTTTGTCGATCCGCGGCTGGCGGCGCTCGGCGCCCGCTGCATCCTGCCCCGCGACGGCGCGCGACCGGCGCTGACCCAGGCGGGTTGCGGCGAAGCCGGGTTCGACGCCTGGGACCGCCTGCGCCTCGGCCTGGGGATTGCCGACGGCAGCCGCGACCTGGTGCTCGACAAGTCGATCCTGCTCGAAGCCGGGTTCGACGAGCTGAACGGCGTCGACTGGAACAAGGGCTGCTATATCGGTCAGGAACTGACCGCCCGCACCAAATACCGCGGCCTGATCAAACGCCGGCTGATGCCGGTCGCGATCGACGGACCGGCGCCCGCTCCCGGAACCATGGTCACCGCCGATGGCCGCGATGTCGGCGAAATGCGGTCGAGCCGCGACGGCCATGGTCTGGCCCTGCTGCGCATCGATGCCATGCTCGGCGCCAAACCGCTGATCGCCGGGGCGGCGGTGATCGTCCCGTCCAGGCCGGGCTGGATGCGGCTCCCCGAAGACAGCGAAGCCTAGGAGCCGGCTCCCCCCACCAGTCACTGCGGATCGGGGGCGTTCAGCTGCTGCTGGATCTCGCGGCTGCGCCGGCTGGCCGGGCTGACCCCGTTGCGCTCGAGCCGCCATTGCTGGCCGAGCAGTTCGTTGCGGTAGGACTGCATCTTTTGCTGATCGACCGGACCCGGAAGTTGCGGCGCCGGATAGGATGAGCTCGCGGGCGCGGGCAATTCGTATACCGGGCCGGGCTGGGTCAACAGCGGCGACAGGCCGTTCGGCGGCGCCGCGACATAGCCCGGATTGATCGGCGGCGGCAGCGGCGCCGGCGTGATCGGCGTGGGCGCCGGGCCGGGGATCGGCAGAAACTGGGGCAACGCGGTTTGGATGGCGGCAGCGGCGGCAGCGGGCGTTGCCAACGCGGTAAGGATCGCGAGCAGCAGGCCGGCGGCCCGCGCGGTCAAGCGGTCGCGTCCCGGGGTTCGCCGGCGAGCACCGCCTGCGCCGCGGCGAGACGGGCGATCGGCACCCGGTACGGCGAGCAGGAAACGTAATCGAGCCCGACTTTGTGGAAAAACCGGACCGATGCCGGATCGCCGCCATGCTCGCCGCAGATGCCGAGCTTGAGCCCGGGCCGGGCGGCGCGGCCGCGCTCGGCGGCGAGACGCACCAGTTCGCCGACCCCTTCGGTGTCG
Source organism: uncultured Alphaproteobacteria bacterium (assembly GCA_963775875.1). Taxonomy (GTDB): domain Bacteria; phylum Pseudomonadota; class Alphaproteobacteria; order ATCC43930; family CGMCC-115725; genus AP-15. Next base: position 96,256 of record CAVZKP010000015.1, on the reverse strand, counting down.
ATGGTCACGAACGGGTCGTGCTCGATGATGCCGAGCCGCTGATAGGCGCCGAGGAAACTCGCCGAATCGTCGCGCGACAGGCCGAACACCGTCTGGGTCAGATCGTTGGTGCCAAAGCTGAAAAACTCGGCCGTCGCGGCGATCTCGGCGGCGCGCAGGGCGGCGCGCGGCAATTCGATCATGGTGCCGACGAGATAAGGTATCTCGACCCCGGCCCGCTCCATCACGCTCTTGCCGACGCGGTCGATCAACGCCTTCAGGATGTCGAGCTCTTTCCTGGTCGCGATCAGCGGCACCATGATCTCGGGCTCGACCCCGGCGCCGGTCTCCTTGATCACCGCGGCGGCGGCCTCGAAGATCGCCGTCGCCTGCATCTCGTAGATCTCGGGATAGGTGATGCCGAGGCGGCAGCCGCGATGGCCGAGCATCGGGTTCGATTCGTGCAGGGCCAGCGCGCGCTGGCGGATCTGGGCGACGTCGCGGCCGGTCAGCCGCGCCATCTCGTCGAATTCGGCGTCGGTCTTGGGCAGGAATTCGTGGAATGGCGGGTCGAGCAGGCGGATCGTGACCGGCAACCCCTTCATGATGCGAAAGATCTCGGCAAAATCGGCGCGCTGCATCGGCAGCAGTTCGGCCAGCCCGGCGCGGCGGCCCGTTTCGTCGTCGGCCATGATCACCCGGCGGATCGGGCCGATCCGGTCGGCCTCGAAGAACATGTGCTCGGTGCGGGAGAGCCCGATGCCCTCGGCGCCAAAGCGGCGCGCGGTGCGCACGTCGAGCGGGGTCTCGGCGTTGGCCCGGACCTTCATCCCGCGGATCGCGTCGGCCCAGCCCATCAGGGTGGCGAAATCGCCGGACAATTCGGGCTGGATCGTCGGCACCTCGCCGAGCATGACTTCGCCGGTCGAGCCGTCGAGGGTGACGATCTCGCCGGCTTTGACCTGAATGGCGCGCGCCGACATGGTGCGGGCCGCCTGATCGACGTGCAGATCCTGGGCGCCGGAGACACAGGGCCGCCCCATGCCGCGAGCAACCACCGCGGCGTGGCTGGTCATGCCGCCGCGGGTGGTCAGGATGCCCCTGGCGGCATGCATGCCGTGGATGTCCTCCGGGCTGGTTTCGATCCGCACCAGGATCACCGCCTCGCCGCGGGCGGCGAGCGACTCGGCCTCTTCGGCCGAAAAGACGATCTTGCCGGAGGCCGCGCCGGGCGATGCCGGCAGGCCGCGGGTCAGAACCGTGGTCTTGGCCCTGGGGTCGAGGGTCGGATGCAGCAGCTGGTCGAGGGAGTTGGGCTCGATGCGGCGGATCGCCTCGGCGCGGTCGATGACCCCCTCCTCGACCAGGGACACCGCGATCTTCAGCGCGGCCGGGGCGGTGCGCTTGCCCGACCGCGTCTGCAGCATCCACAGCTTGCCGCGCTGCACGGTGAATTCGATGTCCTGCATGTCGCGGTAATGGTCTTCCAGCACCCGCCGCACCCGGCAGAGCTCGTCGAGCACCTCGGGCATCACCTCTTCCATCGCCGGCAGGACCGATTTATTCGCGTTTTTGCCGGCGAGGGTCAGATGCTGCGGGGTGCGGATGCCAGCGACGACATCCTCGCCCTGGGCGTTGACCAGATATTCGCCGTAAAACTCGTTGGCGCCGGTCGACGGGTTGCGGGTGAAGGCGACGCCGGTCGCGCAATCGGCGCCCATATTGCCGAATACCATCGCCTGGACATTGACCGCCGTGCCCCAATCGGCCGGGATGTCGTGCAGCCGGCGATAGGTCACCGCCCGCGGGTTCATCCATGAGCCGAACACCGCGCCGATCGCTCCCCATAGCTGGTCGCGCGGCTGCTGCGGAAACGGCTGGCCGGTTTCCTGCGCGACCACATCCTTGAACCCGGCGACGACGATCTGCCAATCCTCGGCGGTGAGATCGGTGTCGAGCGTCTGCCCATTGTCGAGTTTGTGGTTTTCGATCAGCTCCTCGAAATGATGGTGCTCGATGCCGAGCACGACCTGCCCGTACATCTGGATGAAGCGGCGGTAGCTGTCATAGGCGAAACGCTCGTCGCCGCTGCGGCAGGCCAGGCCTTTGACCGCCCGGTCGTTGAGCCCGAGATTGAGGACGGTGTCCATCATCCCCGGCATCGACACCCGGGCTCCCGAGCGCACCGAGACCAGGAGCGGGTTGTCGGCGTCGCCAAAACGCGCGCCGAGCGCCTTTTCGATCGCGCCGAGCCCGGCGGCAACCTGCGATTCGAGGTCAGGCGGGTAGGATTTGCCGTTGGCGTAGAACCAGGTGCAGACCCCGGTGGTGATGGTAAAGCCGGGCGGCACCGGCAGCCCGAGATCGCTCATCTCGGCAAGCCCGGCGCCCTTGCCGCCGAGCAAATTGCGCATCTCGGCGCCGCCCTCGGCGCTGCCGCCGCCAAAGCCATAGACCCATTTCGTCATCCGCCCGCCGTCCCTCGATGTGCGAAATCCGCCTTACCCTGCCGATTCTAACGCATCGCGGCGGATTAAACTCCGCCCTCGGTGTTTGCGCCGCGCCAATCGGCCTCCTCCGGCATGCCGGGATCGGCGGATTGACATCCGCCCTACTTTTCTCGCGCCGTGTCCAGTTACCCTTCGATCAGCGAAAAATCGGCGACCTGGTTCATTGTCCCGCGAATCCGCGACAGCAGCCGCAGCCGGTTCTCGCGCAGCCTTGGATCATCGGTGTTGACGGTGACTTTCTCGAAAAATGCGTCGACCGGTTGCCGCAGCCGCGCCAATTCGGTCATTGCCGCTTCAAACCGCTCTTCGGTAAGGAGTCGCCCGGCGCGTTCGCCGATACCGTCGCAGGCTGTCGGCAAGCGTCAATCTCCTCCGGTTCACGCAATAGCGACCGATCGACGTCGACTGTCTGCGGTAATAGCCGTCCTTTCGATCCTCGATCGCGAACGATGTTGGCGGCGCGGCGGTAGGCGATGAGCAGATTGGCCCCATCCTCCGAGCCGAGAAAGCCGCCCAGCGCGCGAACCCGAGCCATCAGGCGGACCAGATCGTCCTCATACCGCCGGTATCTGAATCGCCGGCTCCCAACTGCGCAAATGCCGCGGCAATCAAATCGTGCCGTACCCCTTGGTCGCGCAGATGAACCTTGAGCCGATCGGCGATGAAGTCGAGCAGGTCTTCGAGAACGGTCTGGAGCTCGCTCGGATCGACTGCGGCAGGGATGCCGGGTCCGCTTCTGGCGCGAGCAAATGCCTCTGCCAGCGGAAGCGCAGCCCGTTTTCCAGAATGAGTCGGATTACCCCCTGGGCCGCGCGGCGCAGCGCGAACGGATCCCGAGAGCCAGTCGGCTTTTCGCCGATGGCGAAAAAGGCCGACCAGCGTGTCGATCTTGTCGGCAAGCGCGACGACCACGCTTTCGGGCGTCGGTTGGGCAAGTCATCGCTGGGGCCGAGCGGCCTGTAATGATCGGCGATCGCATCGGCGATCCGCTCGTCCTCGCCGTCCTGCAGCGCGTAATAGCGGCCCATAATTCCCTGCAATTCGGGGAATTCGCCGACCATGCCGGTCGACAGATCGGCCTTAGCGAGATGCGCCGCGCGCCGCGCTAGTTGGTTCAATTCTCCATTGTCATTCCCGCGAAAGCGGGAATCCAGGGCTACAAGCTCAGAGCGGCTGCCCTGGGCCCCCGCCTGCGCGGGGGCGACGGCAGAGGGCGCGGGGAAAGCTGTCCGCGAGGAATTCCGCGAGCTGCTCCATCCGCTCGGCCTTGTCGTACATGCTGCCGAGCTTGGCGTGGTAGACGCGGTCTTTCAGCGCTTCGACGCGGTCTTCGAGGCGGATTTTGCGGTCCTGGTCCCAGAAGAAGCGGGCGTCGGCGAGGCGGGCGCGCAGCACACGCTCGTTGCCGGCGATGATCGCCTGGCCGCCGTCTTCGGCGAGGTTGTTGGCGACGAACAGGAAATGCGGAGCGGGGCGGCCATCGCCATCCACGCAGGAAAAGTATTTCTGGTGGATGCGCATCGCCGTCTGCAGCACTTCGGGCGGCAGGCCCTCGGGTAATGGCCGCACGAAATCGGCGTCGATCATGCCGGCGAGCACGACCGGAAATTCGGCCAGCCCGGTGACTTCGTCGAGCAGGCCGGGATCGGGTTTGACGGCAACACCCATTTCCGCCGCCTGCCGGTCGAGGTCGGCGCGAATAATCTCCTTGCGGCGATCGTGGTCGACAATGACGTAGGCGTGTTGCAGCTTTTCGACATATTCGGCGGCGTTGCCGACGCAGATTTCGCCCGGCGACAGAAAGCGGTGGCCAAGCGTGGTGCGGCCGACCGGCGCGCCGCCAAGCGCCAGCGGCAAAATCTCGCCATCATAGAGGCAGATGATCGAGGTCAAGGGCCGCACCCAGCGCAGCGCCGAGCCGGGCCAGCGCATCGATTTCGGCCAGGGCAGTTCGGCGATCGCGGCCTCGATCAGCTCGGGCAATATTTCGGCGGCGGGACGGCCCGAGCGCCGGATCACGGCGAAATAGAATTCGCCGCGGCCGGCGTCGCGGATTTCGCATTCCTCGATCGGAGCCGAGCCCGGCCGAGCGCAGAAACCCCTCGATCGCCTGCGGCGGCGCGCCGACCCGCGGTCCGCGCCGTTCCTCGGTGCGATCGGGCTGGGTCGCGGGGATGCCCTCGGCGACGATCGCGAGGCGGCGCGGCGTCACATAGCAGCGCAGATTCGCGGCTGGGATCTCGGCCGCAACCAGCCTGTCGCGCAACAGCCCGGTCAGATTCTCGATCGCGCGGCGCTGCATTCGCGCCGGGATTTCCTCCGACAGGAGTTCGAGCAGCAGTTCGGACATATCAGGCGGCGGGACCGGCAGCGCCGGCGAGCCAGGCTTCGCAGCAGCCCTTGGCGAGGGCGCGGACGCGCAGGATGTAGGCGGCGCGCTCGGTGACGCTGATCGCACCGCGCGCATCGAGCAGGTTGAACAGGTGGCTCGCCTTCAGGCACTGGTCATAGGCCGGCAGGGCCAGGCCGCGCCCATCCGCACCCTTGGCCAGCACGCCAGCGCATTCGCTCTCGGCGTCGGCGAAATGACGGACCAGCAGCGCGGTGTCGGCGATCTCGAAATTATAGGCCGAGAATTCCCGCTCGCCCCGCTTGAACACGTCGCCATAGGTGATGCGCCCCGGTCCGGGAACGCCGTTGTAATCGAGATCGAAGACGCTCTCGACCCCCTCGACATACATCGCCAGCCGTTCGAGCCCATAGGTCAATTCGGTCGAGACCGGGTCGCATTCGATGCCGCCGACCTGCTGGAAATAGGTGAACTGGCTGACCTCCATGCCGTCGAGCCAGACTTCCCAGCCGAGCCCCCAGGCGCCCAGGGTCGGGCTTTCCCAATCATCCTCGACAAAGCGGATATCGTGCCGCGCGCGCGTCGATGCCGATCGCCTCCAGGCTCGCCAGATAAAGCTGCTGGCTGTCGCGCGGCGCCGGCTTCAGGATCACCTGGAGCTGGTAATATTGCTGCAGGCGGTTGGGGTTCTCGCCATAGCGGCCATCGGTCGGGCGGCGCGACGGCTGCACATAGGCGGCGCGCCACGGCTCGGGTCCGAGGGCGCGCAATGCCGTCGCCGGGTGAAAGGTGCCGGCGCCGACCTCGACATCGTAGGGTTGCAGGATCACGCAGCCCTGGCGCGCCCAGTAACTCTGCAGGTCGAAGATCACCGATTGAAAGCTCATCGTCCGGCCCCGGCTCCGCCGCGCTCAGCGCGGCTGCGGGCAGTCGGGCCGGCCGCAGCCTGGAGCCTGCGCCGCGACATAGGCGCCGCAGACGCCGCAAGGCACCAGATCTTCGGCCTGGATCGCCCGGCGTGGTGGCGGCGACGCGCGCCGGCGCGGCGGGACCCGCGCGGGTCCGTTCAGCCAGCGGTAGCCGATCCACACCGCGGCGAACACCAGGATCAGGACGACGAGTTTGGGGAACTCGAACATTGGCGAGGTTTACCGGGCCGCCGCAAGCCGGGTCAAGGAATGCGCTCGATCAGCGAGGATTCGGGTCACAGCCCGAACCGGCCCCACAAAAGCCGGGCTTCGAGCCAGTCGGCGAGATCGCCGATCGCGGCCATCGGCTCGCGCGCGCCGAACGGCAGGCGCGCCCAGATCGGCCGCCGCCGCTCGGCGCTGATCGCGCGCAATTTGACCTTGTCGCCATAGCGCGCCCGCATCACCGCGCGAAGCTCGCCGATGCCGTCGATCAGCCCGCGCGCGGCCGCCATATGCCCGGTCAGCACGTCGCCGTTGAACAGGCTTTCGTCGGCGCCGTCGATCTTGCCGGCGCGGCGGGCGCGCACATGCTCCTTGAACGCCCGGTGGATATCCTGCTGCAGGCCGGTCAGCCGTTCGACATCGGCGGGGTCGACCGGCAGAAACGGGTCGAGCAGGGATTTGTGAGCGCCAGCGGTATAGAGGCGCCGCTCGACGCCCAGCCGCTTGATCACCTCGGTCAGGCCGAACCCGGCGCTGATCACCCCGATCGAGCCGACCAGCGACGTCTCCTCGCCGAAAATCTCGTCGCCGGCGAGCGCCAGCCAATAGCCGCCGGAGGCCGCCACATCCTCGGCGAAGGCGATGACCGGCACCCCTTTCTCCTCGGCGAGCTGGCGAATGCGGCGAAACAGCAATGCCGACTGCACCGGCGAGCCGCCCGGCGAATTGACCACGATGGCGACGGCGACGAGGCCGCGCAGGCCGAACGCCCGCTCGATCGCCCTGGCGTGGCTGGCCAGGGAGATGCCGTTGCGGCGCACCCGCGGCATGATGACGCCTTCGAAGCGCAGCACCGAGACGACCGGCCCGCGCCGCCACAGCCGCTCGACATCGAAAAGGTCGCGAATGCTCATGCGCTCTCAGATGGGGAGCCGCAGCCGCCGCGACCACCGGGCCGGGCGGCGCGACGGGTCAGAGATCGAGCCCCCTGCCCTCGCGCAGCACGCCGTCGGCGCGATCGGTCGGCTGCCCGTCGGGCCGGTGCAGCACCAGACCGGGGGCGAGCCGCGCCGGCGCCGCAACCTGCTTGCGGGCGCGCACCAGGATGCGGCTGGCCGGCCGGTCCTGGCCGGGCCACAGCGGATAGACCACCACCTCGCCGCCCCGGCCGGCGATCTCGCCGATCAGCGTGTCGAGGCGGTCGGCGCGGTGGATAAAGGTGACCGAGCCCTTTGGCCGCACCATCGCCAGGCAGAAGCGCACCCACGCCCTGAGGTCGGCATCGCCCTCGATCGTGGCGGCGGCCCTGCCCGGCGCCGCCGCCGGCGTCGCGTGGCCGCGCTCGTGAAACGGCGGGTTCGCCATGACATGGTCGTAGGCGCCGGGCGACAGCCGCGGCGGCGGATGCAACAGATCGCCGATCATCACCGAGACGCGGGCCTCCATCGCGTTGAGGATCGCATTGTCGCCGGCGAGCCGGACCAGGTCGCGCTGCATTTCGAGCCCGACGACGCGGACATGCGGCACCCGCGCCGCCAGGCACAGCATCGCCGCCCCGACGCCGCAGCCGACATCGAGCACCAGCTGATGCGGCTCGGCCGGCACCGAGGCAGCGAGAAAGACCGGGTCGATGGCGACCCGATAGCCGTGCATCGGCTGGCGCAGCCGGACCCGGCCGCCGAGCAGGCGATCCTCGGTGAAGGCCGGCTCGGCGGCGGCTTCGCTCACCTGGCGTCCTCTCCGGCCGCTTCCAGCACAGCGCGGGCGCGGCCAAAGTCGCGCTCCGCCACCATCAGCCGGCGCGGGATTGCGCCGATGCTGCCCTCGACCAGGCTGGTGTGATGGTCGAGCACCAGGCTGTCGATCCCCGAATCCGCGGAGCAGCGCCTGGACAAAGGACAGGCGCACGGCATTGTTGGTGCGCAGCAGCTCCTTCATCGGATCAACCTGTGGCGGCGCATCGATCGGGCCTGTGGCAGTGCGGCTCTTGACCGGTTTCGTTGGCATTCTATGCTCATTCGGGTTCGGGCGCGTCAAGCCGATCGGGCGGCCGGTCGGCCGGCGCGTTGCACGCGCAGGAGAACCGGGTGGCGCTGGAGGCGGGTGTCGATCGGGTGCGTGCGGGCCTCAAGCCGTCGCTCGACCCGCTGTCGCGGCTGCTGCAAGGCGACCTCGAACAGGTCAACCGGCTGATCGTCGATCGCATGCACAGCCCGGTCGGGCTGATCCCGCAGCTCGCCGGTCATATCGTCGCCGGCGGCGGCAAGCGGTTGCGGCCGATGCTGACCCTGGGCTGCGCCCGGCTGTGCGGCTATCGCGGCGACCGCCATATCGCGCTCGCCGCCGCGGTCGAATTCATCCACACCGCGACCCTGCTGCATGACGATGTCGTCGATGCCAGCGACCTGCGGCGCGGCCGCGACACCGCGAACGCGCTGTGGGGCAACAAGCCGGCGATCCTGGTCGGCGATTTCCTGTTCAGCCGGGCCTTCGAGCTGATGGTGGAGGACGGCTCGCTGCGCAGTTCTCGAGATCCTGTCGCGCGCCTCGGCGATCATTGCCGAGGGCGAGGTCATGCAGCTGATGACGACCGACGACACGGCGACGACCGAAGCCGCCTATCTCGCGGTGATCCAGGCCAAGACCGCCGAATTGTTCGCCGCGGCGAGCCGCATCGGCGCGGTCCTGGCCGAGCGGCCGGGCGAAGAAGAAGCGGCGCTCGACTGTTTTGGCCGCAATCTCGGCGACCGCGTTTCAGCTGGTCGACGACATGCTCGATTTTTCGGCGCGCGAGGCCGAGCTCGGCAAGAGCGTCGGCGACGATTTCCGCGACGGCAAGGTCACCCTGCCGATCCTCCTGGCCTTTGCCCGCGGCGATGACGAGGAACGCGCATTCTGGCAGCGCACGCTCGAGACGATGGATCAGCAGCCGGGCGACCTCGAACGCGCGATCCTGCTGGTCGAGCGCCGCGACGCGCTGGCCGAGACGGCGGCGCGCGCCCGCAGCTACGCCGCCGCCGCGATCGATGCGCTGGCGCCGTTTCGCGACGGCCCGGAGCGCCGCGCCCTGATCGCCGCCGCCGCCTTCTCCGGCGATCGCAGCTTTTGACCGAACGCGGTTGCCGGCAGCGATGCCCGGCCAGGATCGCTGCCTTGCGCATCCGCGGCGTTGGCGCTATAGACCCGACCCGGTCGGCGGAGTGTAGCTCAGCCTGGTAGAGCACTGCTTTCGGGAGGCAGGGGCCGGAGGTTCAAATCCTCTCACTCCGACCAGTCTTGCCAAAACACCCCTCGCCGGTCGCGAACCGCCGCAAAGAGCGTGAGCACGACGCGAACCGAGCAGCACCTCACCGCGGAATCGATCAGGCGACTTGCAGCCATTCGGCGGGAACCGGCTGCGCCCGCTGGTCCGCCACCAGTTTTCTGCGGCGAACCTGCTCCTCGGGGCTGATCGAAGCCGGGTCCTCGCGGAACTCCGGACCCATCGCCATTGCCTTCTTGACCGCCGGGCGCTCGCCAATTTCCTCGAGCCAGCGCTTCACGTTGGGGAACTCGTCGATGTCGATCTTCCGGGTGGCCCAGCTCGATGCCCACGGATAGCAGATCATGTCAGCGATGGTGTACTGGTCGGCGGCGAGATAGTGCTTGTTGAACAAGCCCAAATTCATCACCCCATAGATGCGATGCGCCTCATTGTCGAAGCGGCGGATCGCGTAGGACAGGTCGCCATTGGCGCCGGCGTCGAGGGCGCGGCGGAAATGGCCTTGCTCGCCGAGCTTGGGGCCCTGGTTGGCGAGCTGCCAGCTGACCCACTGGGCGACATCGTACCGGCCGCGCGGCTCCGAGGGCATAAACCGTCCTGTCTTCTCCGCCAGATAGGTCATGATCGCCCCCGATTCGAAGATCGACATCGGGGCGCCGCCGCCGATCGGCTCGTCGTCGACGATCGCCGGCATTCGGCCATTCGGCGAAATCTTCAAAAAATCGGGGGTGAGCTGGTCGCCGCGCCCGATATTGATCGGCTTGATCGTATAGGGGAGCCCCAGCTCCTCCAGCAGGATGACAATCTTCTTGCCGTTGCCGGTCGGCCAGAAATAGAGGTCGATCATTGGTGGCTTCTCCTGTTCGAAGTCGAGCGCGATGACGCACGCAGCCGGGTCAAGCACGAAACGCTTGGGGATTCAAGATCGGGCATCGCGCTGGCGGATGTGCGCTGACGATGATTTGGCTCACGGGCAGCCGGGCGACGACTGGCCGATCACCGTTCAAGGCTGGTTCTCGTCGCGCCGGAATGTCGGCCGCGTCAGGCGGCGGCGAGACTGCCCTCGGGGACGATGTGACGATCGGGGGAGAGGAACATCGTCGTCCGCTTCATCAGGCGACGCGCCGAAGGATCGAACGGCTCGCGACGATGCATCGTGAAGCCGTTATCCCATAGCAGCGCATCGCCGACCTGCCAGTGGTGCCGATAGACGAAATCGGGCCGCGTCGCCGATTCGTAGATTTCGTCGAGCAGCGCCGAGCCGGACGCGTCGTCCATCCCGCCGATCCCGATTGTGGTCGTGGAATCGAGGTAGAGCGCCTTCCTGCCGGTCACCGGGTGGGTGTGCACCAGCGGATGGGTGACCGGCGGCGTCTTCCGCTTTGCTGCCTCGGAGATCACCCGGTCGACACCCTGATAGCCGGCAAGCCGCTTTTCATAGCTGAAGAGCGCCTGCCGGCCTTCGACCGCGCGCTGGAGCCGAGCGGACAGGCCGGCGTAGGCAGCGGATAAATCCACCCAGGAGGTTGTCCCACCTTCGGGCGGCAATTCGAGCGCGTAGAGCATGGCGCCGGTCGCCGGCCGCATCATGTAGGATTGATCCGAATGCCATTGCAGTTCGCCATCGCCCAAGCCGCCGATCGGTCTTGCTTGCGCATCCTTCAGATTGGAGATCAGGCTGACCTCGGGCCGAACCGGCGACGCCCAATCGCTGCGCACGGTGCGCTCGAGCGGGCCGAAGCGAGCGCTGAAATCGGCCAACTCATCCTCGGAGAGGGCCTGCCGGCGGAACACCAGCACCGGGTGATCTGCCCATAAAGCGCGAAGCTGATCGATGGTCTGATCGTCTTGCCGCTCCCAGAGGCGCAGCCCGATCACCTCACGAGCAAAGCTCCGATCGAGCGAGCGGGTTTCCAGGTGCATGCCGATCCTCCAACGCGCCGACGATCAGGAATCGTCGAGCAAGCCTACTCCGAAATCAGATGCCTGACACCGAAAGCAGCTGTTCGCGCCCAGGAATGGTCAGTTGGCTGCGCTGTCCAGCACCATATCCGCCGCCTTTTCACCGATCATGATCGACGGCGCATTGGTATTGCCCGATGTCAAGGTCGGCATGATCGAGGCATCGGCGACCCGCAGGCCGGCAATGCCATGGACGCGAAGCCGGGCATCGACCACGGCCATCGGGTCGGACCCCATCTTGCAGGTGCCGACCGGGTGGTAGGTGGTTTCCGCCGCCCTCTTCACCCAGTCGAGGATTTCGTCATCGGTGGTCCGATCGGCGCCGGGCGCCACTTCGCTCACCCGGAACGGGGCCATCGCCGGCGCCGTCATGATCGCGCGAGCGATGCGGACCGCGCGCACGGTCAGTTCCGCATCGGGCGGCGAGGACAGAAAATTGAAATTGATCGCGGGCGGCCGGCGCGGATCGGCGGCGGTGATGTGAACCCGCCCCTTGCTCTCGGGGCGCATCGGGTGGGCATAGAGGGTCACGCCCGACTGGCGGGAAATCCTCGGCCCTTTCGGGCTGGGTTCGGTCAGCATCGGGATCCAGCCCAGCATCAGGTCCGGCGCCTCCAGGCCCTCGCGCGAGCGCACGAACGCGCGGATCGGCGCGCCCGCCATCGCCAGCATGCCCTTGCGGAACAGCGCGTAGCGCACCGCCTCCTGCACCAAACCGAGGCCGCGCCCGCGATCGTTGAAGGTGATGCCCTTGGCGCCGATCAGCCAGCGGGTGCGCGGCACGTAATGGTCGCGCAGGTTTTCGCCGACGCCGGGCAGCGCATGGCGCACCTCGATGCCGAGATTGCCCAGGCGCTCGGGCTCGCCAATGCCGGACAGTTCGAGCAATTGCGGCGAGTTGAACGAGCCGGCGCTGACGACCACCTCGCGCGCCGCCCGGGCCTCGCGCACCTCGCCGGCGACGGCGTAGCGCACCCCGGTGCAGCGCTTGCCGTCGAGCGTCAGCGCCTCGGTCAGGGCCTCGGTCTCGATATGCAGGTTCGGGCGCTTGCGGATCGGGTCCAAATAGCAGCGGGCGGTGCTCATCCGGCGGCCGGCGGCAATCGTCGCCTGGCTCATCGCGATGCCCTCCTGGCTGGCGCCGTTGTAATCCGGGTTGTGCCGGATGCCGACCTGTCCCGCCGCCTGGATGATCGTTGCGAAAAGCGGGTCGCGCGGTTCCGGGTTGGTGACGCGCAACGGGCCCTCGCGGCCGCGGAAGTCGTTGTCGCCGCCGCCGGCATAGCTTTCCATGCGCTTGAAGAAAGGCAGCACGTCGGCGTAGCTCCAGCCCCGGTTGCCCAACTGCGCCCAGGTATCGAAGTCCTGCGCCTGGCCCCGCACGAACACCATGCCATTGATCGAGCTGGAGCCGCCGAGCAGCTTGCCGCGCGGCACCGGGACCCGGCGCCCATTGGTGCTCGCCTCGGGTTCGCCGGAATATAGCCAGTTGGCCGCGGGATTGGCGATCAGCCGGGCCATCCCGATCGGGATCGGGGACCAGGGATGGCTCGCCCGACCGGCTTCGAGCAACAGCACCTGGTTGCGCGGGTCTGCCGACAGCCGGTTCGCGACCGCCGCACCGGCCGACCCGGCGCCGACGACGATGTAATCATAGGTTTGCATGTCTGGTACTCCCGCGCCCGCCGGCAGGCCCGGCTTGCCCGACCGGGCCCGCCGACCCGCGGCCACGATGCCCGCTGGTCGAGCACTATGCCGGGCTTCACCGGGTGATCAAGCCCGCCCTTCCTACCCGCGCAAACGAATGCCGCTTCTGCGTTGCGCTCCTGTAGAGTGGCGCCCGATCAGCCGCAGGGGAAGATGATGATCGACGACGCTGCCTGGCGCCTGGCTCAGCATGTCTGCCGCACCGGCTTTGCGGATTTGCCCGCGAGCGCCATCGAATCCGCCCGCCGCGATATTCTCGATACCTTTGGCTGCATGCTCGGCGGCAGCGGCTCGCCGGGGATCGGCGAGCTCCTTGCGGTGATCTCGCGCTGGGGCGGGCTGCCGGAAAGCCGCGTCCTGCTGCGCGGCGTCGGCCTGCCGGCGCCACAGGCGGCCTTGCTGAACGCCAGCATGGGTCATGCCCTCGATTTCGACGACACGCTGGATACCGGCGGGTCCATCCACCCCGGCGTCTCGGTGCTGGGCTCGGTGCTCGCCCTTTGCGACAGCCTGGACGGCGTCGCCGGACAGGACGTCCTGCTGGCCGTGGCGCTGGGGCTGGATGTTTCGTGCCGCATCGCGCTGGCGAGCACGGTCGATCGGGGCTGGCACCGCACCGCGGCGATCGGGGTATTCGGCGCCACCGCGGCGGCCGGCAAGCTGATCGGCCTGACCCCGGAGCAGATGCTGAACGCGTTCGGCATCGCCTACAGCCATGCCGCCGGCAATCGTCAATGCATTCTGGACGGGGCGCTGACCAAGCGGATGCAGGCCGGCCAGGCGGCAAGTGCGGGCGTCTTCGCGGCGGTGTTGGCGCAGACCGGGTTCACCGGGGCGCATAACATATTCAATGGCCGTTTTGGCTTCTTCGAGCTGTATCAGCCGAACGGATCCGACGCCTCGGTGCTGGTCCGCGATCTGGGCGTGGCGTTTCGCGGCGAGGCGCTCAGCTACAAGCCATACCCCTGCGGCCGGCCATTGCATGGGGCGATCGATGCGGCGCTGGCGGCGCGAGCGGCGCTCGGCATCGAGCGGCCGGACGAGGTTGCCGCGGTGACGATAGCGGCAGACCCGGCCGGGCACAGCGACCAGTTCGGCCGCGGCGCGGCGAAGCGCCGCCCCACGCAGGTGGTAGAGGCACAGTTCGCGCAACCCTTTCTGATCGCCACCGCCCTGGCATATGGCAAGGTCGGCATAAAGGAGGTCGACGGTCTCGGCGACGCCGCGGTTCTCGATCTGGCGGATCGGATCGCCGGCGTCGCCCAGCATGGCCGGGCGAAAGGGTCGCTCGGCATCACGGTGCAGACGGCCGACGGGCGTTCGGTTAGCGTCGAGGCCACCGATCCGATCGGGTCGCCGCAAAAACCGCTGACCAAGCCTCAGTGCGAGGCAAAGTTCCGCGATTGCGCGCGCAACGCGGTACAGCCGCTCTCCGAGGCAAAGGTGGACGCGGTACTGGCGATAATCGGAGGATTGGAAACCCTGCCGGATGCGCGGGACCTGATGACGCCATTTGCCGGCTGACTGCGGCTTTCGCGGGGCCGAGGCTTCGCCCGGAGCTTGACGCGGCGCTGCCGCAGGGCACCGGCTCAGCGGCCGGTATCGTGCATCAGCGCGCCGTAGAGCTGCTCGACGGCGAGGCTGTCATGGCTCGGATGGCGGCGGTCGGCGAGCGGCCGGCGCGGCTGCCGATGATGGCCGGGCATCGCAAAAGCGCCGCCACCCGGTGTCGCGCCGAACAGCACGCGGACCCGGTAGAGCGAGACCGCTTCCGGAAACTTGTCGATCGGCCGGCCGCTGTCGATCCAGGCATCCATATTGCCCGGCCCCCAATTGTAGGCGGCGACCGCATCGGCCCAATTGGCATAGCGGCGGTAAAGGCGGGCGAGATAGGCGCGGCCGAGCTCGAGGTTTTCGGCCGGATCGAAGCGATCGCCGCCGCCGACATCCGCCGCCGCCGCGGCCGAGACCTGCATCGGTCCCTGCGGGCCGTCGCGGTCCTGGCGCCACATCTTCGCATCGGCGCCAAAACTCGATTCGGCGCCGTCGACGGCGAGCGCCATGCGGTCGAGCGCGGCGGCGTTTCCCGCCAGCAACGATCCGGCCGGCGCCGCCCGGCCGCCGATGGCGGCAAAACCGAGGGCCAGGATCAGGACGCGCCCGATAATGCGCATGCGGCGGCAGATCCGCCCGCCCGCCGGATCGGGAAAGTGCGGGAGCGGGCCGCGCCTCACCCGCCGCCCTCTACTCCCAATAGGCCGCGATGATCCGGTTGTCGGCGCCGAGCATCAGGTTCAGCCGGTTGGGATTGTGGGTGATCCCCCTGATGCCGTGGGTCGGGGTGATCCAGCGCAAGATTTTGGGCAGATCCTCCTGGCGGATCACGCCGGGCGCGCCCGGCGGAGACTGCCCGCGTTCGGCGAATTTCTTGCCGACGCAGTCCCTGCAATCGTTGATGGCGATCTTGACCGTCTTGCTGCCGGGCATCTGGTCGACTTCGATCGCATTCTCCGAGCCGCGCACCCGCACGCCTTTGAAGGAATGGCCCGATTCGAGCGGAAAGACCGCGCCGATCGGCACAAAGCCGGTCGCCTCCTCGGTCTGCAACGGCATCGTCGCGACGAATTGCAGGTCGAGGATCCCGTCGAGCGGCTTGCCGACAAAGGTCGGGACCAGTTCCGGCGCACTCCAGCCCTGCGCCCCGGTCAACCCGGTGACCCGGACGATGTCGAGCTGGGGTTCGGTTTGGCTGCGCAGGATCTCGACACTGGTGATGTAGAGCACCGGCAGCTCGGTCGACGGTTCGAGCTCGATCGGGGCGGCGAGGCTCGCCGACTGGTCCGGGATAGCTCCGCTATAGCCCGATGACGCGCCGCCCGAATCGGCGGCGGATGGACCGGCGGCGGCCCCCTGGGCAAGGGCCAGCCCGGCGAGCCCCCCTTGCAGCGCCGCACCGATGGCCAGCATCCCCAGCCACCGCAATGTCTTTCTCATTCTGTCCTCCCAAACGACGCTGGTCATCCGCATATCTCGGCAGGCGCGGCCTGGTCGCGTTCGTGCGCCGCAGGCACCTGGCGCGCCATCGCCATCGGGTCGAGGCCGTCCGCCGGCGCCCGCTCGAGCGCATCGAGCACGAGGTCGGTCGCGCGCATCTTGGTCAGCCGGCAATAAGTCGTCTCGGTGCTGGCGAAGCTGCCATTTTCGGCGAGCTTGTTGACCGGTTCGCCGCCGCCGCACACTGAAAAATACTCGCAATTCTCGCGGCACATCGCCACACCGGCGTCGATATCATCGCGCATCCGGGCAAGAGCGGCGGCGAACGGCAGATCGACCAGCGCGGCGCGGTTGATGTTGCCCAGAATGAAATCGTCATAGGCCGGGTTCTTTAAGCCCAGCAACTCGGGCGAGAAGGTCGATATGTTGCCGGCCCAATCCATGCTGATGATCGCAAACGGCTCGACCAGCTGGTTGCGGAAGAGGGCTTCCTTGGGCCGGATCACCTGCTGCAGCGCGCTCTCGATTTCGCGGACATAGGCGATCTTGCCGGGCATCGCCGCCGTCAGCCGCCAGAACTCCCGCAAAAAGTTGTAATAGGCGGCTTCGGCCCCCGCCTCGCCAAAGGATTCCGAGACATGGTCGCCCTCGGATTCCTCGACGTTGAAGCACACATGCTCGATCCCCTCGGCGACATAGAAATCGAACATGTCGCGCGGCGCGGCCATGCTCTGCGAGGACAACACCGAGATGACGTGGAACGGCACCGCGTGGCGGCGCAACATGCGGATCCCGGCGATGGTGCGGTCAAAGGTGCCGCGGCCCGACCGGGTCACCCGGTTGCGGTCGTGCAGCTGCCGGGGGCCGTCGATGCTGACTCCGACATTAACCCGGGCCTCGGCGAAGAAATCGCACCAGGCGTCGTCGATCAGGGTGCCATTGGTCTGGAAAGAATGGACGACCGCCAGATCCCGCGGCCGCAGCTGTTCGATCATCGCGAACGCATCGCGGTAAAACGCGATCGGCAGCACCATCGGCTCGCCGGCATGCCATACCACCGACAACCCGCCGCGCACCCAGCCCGAGGCGAACACCTGGGAAAGCAGATTGTGCAATGTCTGCGGCGCGACCACCGCCTTGGAATTCCGGTCCGGCAGATAGCAGTACTTGCAATCAATATTGCAAAACGGGGTCGGCTGGACGACGAGCAGGTCGATCACCGGCATGGTGCCGCTCGCCAGCGCCGCGGGAATGCTCACCCGCCTACCAATTGCGCCACCAATTGTTCCAGTTGTTCCAATTGCGCCAATTGTTCCAGTTAGGCCAACCCCAGCCGCCCCACGGGCGAAAGTTGCGCCACCAATTGCCCCAGGCAAGATGCATCTCGCCGTCGCCAGCCTTTGCCGCCTGCTGTCCGGCCACGGTGGAAACCGCGTCGCGGATGGCGGCGAGCCGGTCCGACACCCGCGCCTGATCCGAGGCTTTCGGCTGTAGCGCCGCCGGCTCGGGGCTGGCCGCGGCAGGCGCCGCTGCGCCGAGCAGCAGCGAGACGCCGACTGCACCGGCCGGAACCACCTCCGACAGGATTTTCAGATATTTCTGCCGCAGCGACATCTGAGCAACCTCATCATCGACGACCAGACGGACACCCGATCGGGCTCAACCTGCAGGAGCGGATTTGTCGCCATCGGGCGACATCGCGGGCAGCCCCTATAACTGGAAACCTCGCGCGGCGTCAAAACCGCAAATGCCAAGCTGCGACAGCACTCACCAATTGCGCCAGAAATTCTGCCAGCCGCCATTGCGCCAGCCGCCGCCGCCATTGCGCCAGGCCCCGCCGCCATTGCGCCAGCCGCCGCCGCCGTTGCGCCAGGCGCCGCCGCCATTGCGCCAGCCGCCGCCGCCGTTGCGCCAGGCCCACCACGCCTGCTGCGAGCTGGATTGGTTCGCCGCGGTCGCGGGGGCGACGGCGGAGACCGCATCGCGAATGGCGGCAAGGCGTTCGGAAACCCGCGCCGCATCCGCGGCCCGAGGCTGCAGCGCGGCCGGGTCCTGATTGGCGGCGGCCGGTGGGCTCGAGCCGAGCAGCAGCGAGATCCCGGCCGCCCCGACCGGAACGAGACCCGACAGGATTTTGAGATATTTTTGCCGCACCGACATCAAACCCACCCTCATCGACGATCGGGCGACGCCCGCAGCCGCGGCGCGATCCGATCCGGATCGGCACTTCCCGATCACTCCGGAACCCGCTATCGCCCTGCCGCGCCCGACCAAATCCCCCTTGCGCCGGGGTCTCGCTAGCAAGAAACCGCCCTTGCCGTCAAATGACCTTTCGCGGGTCTGGCGATCACTTCATCCCGCCGCCACGCCGGCCCAGGGCGGCGACAGTTCGGCGATCCGGGCGAAGACCGGGCAATCGGGCTCATGCGCTCCGGGCAGATAGCCCAAACTCATCAGGAACTCGCCGACGATCTGCCCGCCGGTAAAGCGGAAGGTGTTGCGGAAAAGCTGGGTCCATGCCCCGACCGGCAGCGGATGGTGCGCCTCGAGCCACCGGGCGAAGGAGCCATGGGCTTCGCGCAGCGACTGGATGCGCTGGGCATTCTCGATCGCGGCGGCGATCTTGAGCCGGTTGCGCACGATCCCCGGATCGGCCAGCAGGCGCTCGACATCGCGCGGCCCGAAGGCGGCGACACGATCGACCTCGAAATCGGCGAAGGCGGCGCGGAACGCCGCGCGCTTGTTGAGGATCGTCAGCCACGACAGGCCGGCCTGGTTGATTTCGAGCATCAGCCGCTCGAACAGCACCCGCTCGTCATTTGCCGGAAAGCCGTATTCGCCATCGTGATAGGGACCATGCACCGGGTGGGCCGGGGCCAGGCGGCAATAGGCGGCGCTCATCTCACCTGCCGCGAAAGCTCAGCCAGGGCGAGCGGACGAGGAGAAAGATCGCCAGCCAGATGACCGCCGCGGCCACGGTCGTGACCACCGCCTTCAGCACCAGCCGCGGCCGTTGCGGCGCGCCGGCGGCAAAGCCCGGATCGTCCGGTTCGGCCGGGGTGACCCACAGGGGCAGCACGGCGAACAATGTCACCCACCAGACCAGGACGTAGACGACGATGCCGGTGAACCAGGTCATGACGACGGCTCCCGAGCCCGGCCGGGCTTACACCTGCTCGAGTTCGATCAAGGTGCCGCAGAAATCCTTGGGATGGAGGAACAGCACCGGCTTGCCATGGGCGCCGAGCCGCGGTTCGGCGCTGCCCAGCACCCGCGCACCGAGCGCGCAGAGCCGGTCGCGGGCGGCAATGATGTCGTCGACCTCGTAGCATAGATGATGCATTCCGCCCGAGGGATTGCGCTCGAGAAAGCCGCGCACCGGCGATGCATCGCCGAGCGGTTCGAGCAATTCGATCTTGGTATTCGGCAATTCGACAAAGACCACGGTGACGCCGTGCGCCGGCAGCGGCTGCGGTTCCGACACCTGCGCGCCCAGGGTGTGGCGATAGACGGCGCTCGCGGTGGCGAGCTGCGGCACGACGATGGCGACATGGTTCAATCGGCCGATCATCGCCGGGACCGGGTCAAGGGCCGCCCCTCGCCCACCCCGCTCGGCGCCAGCGGAGCGAGGGAGCAGGCAGCGAGTGCGGCAAATAGCGCAGCATCAGCCGGAACCTCAAATCCGCACCACCTGGATTTCGACCAGCGGGCGCTTGCCGAAGCGCTCGTTGACAACGCGGCGCAGCGACCGCCGGGCCGCCTCGCTGACGATGTCGTCGTCGCGGCGCGCGGCTTGCGGCAGTTCGTCGAGCGCGCGCTCGATGGCGGCGCGCAGAAATGGCAGGGCGGTCTCGACCGCGTCCGGCTCGACCAGCCCGATCACGGTGATTGCCGGCGGCGCCGCGAGCCGGCCCTGACGATCGAAGACCAGGGTGGCGACGGCATTGCCATTGAACACGATGCGGCGGCGGTCCTTGAGCGCGGCGCCGTCGACCGGCAGCAGGGTCTTGCCGTCGCTGGCCAGCCGCCCGACCGGCACCTCGTCGACGATTGCCGCACCGGCGGGTCCGAGACGCACCATGTCGCCGTTTTCGATGATCAGCGGCTGCGGCACCTGGCACTCGCCGGCAAGCTGGGCATGGGCGATCAGGTGGCGGGCCTCGCCATGCACCGGGATCGCGATCTGCGGGCGGATCATCTGATACATCCGGACCAGCTCGTCGCGCGCCGGATGGCCCGAGACATGGACGAAATGGTCCTGCTCGGTGACGATCTCGACCCCGAGCCGGGCCAGCGCGTTTTGCAGCCGGCCGATCGACTTTTCGTTGCCGGGGATGATCCGCGACGAAAAGATCACCACATCGCCCGGTTCGAGCTCGACGCTGGGATGGTCGTCGCGGGCGATGCGGGCCAATGCCGCGCGCGGCTCGCCCTGGCTGCCGGTGCAGATCATCAGGATGCGGTCGCGCGGGATGTAGGCCGCCTCGTCCTCGGTCAGAAACGACGGCAGATCGGCGAGATAGCCGTTTTCGCGCGCCGCCTTGTCCATCCGCCACAGCGAGCGGCCGACCAGCGCCACCTCGCGGCCGTGCGCCGCAGCGGCATGGGCGATGGTTTGGAGCCGCGCGACATTCGAGGCGAAACAGGCGACCGCGACGCGCGCGTCATAGCGGCCGATCAGCTCGGTCAGCGAGCGCCGCAGATCGGCTTCGGAGCCCGAGCTGCCGGGGCGCAGCGCATTGGTCGAATTGCAGATCATCGCCAGCACGCCTTCGTCGCCGAGCCGGCGCAACGCAGCCTCGTCGGCCGGCTCGCCGATCAGCGGGTCGGGATCGAATTTCCAATCGCCGGTGTGCAGCACCGTGCCGGCGGCGGTACGCAGCACCACCGCGTTGGGCTCGGGGATCGAATGGGTCAGGGTGATCAGTTCGAGATCGAACGGGCCGATCGTGAACCGGCCGGACATTGGCACGATGTTGATCTTGACCTTGTCGGCGAGCCCGGCCTCGACCAGCTTCGCCCGCAGCAGGGAGGCGGTGAACGGCGTCGCCCAGACCGGGCAGCGCAGCTGCGGCCACAGATAGGGGATGGCGCCGATATGGTCCTCATGCGCATGGGTCGCGACAATGCCGAGCAGATGGTCGCGGTGCTCGGCGATGAAGGCCGGATCGGGCATGACCACATCGAGCCCCGGCTGCGAGTCATCGCCAAAGGTGACGCCGCAATCGACGATCAGCCAATCGCCGGCACAGCCGTAGAGGCTCAGGTTCATCCCGATCTCGCCGGCGCCGCCGAGGGCGACGAACAGCAGCGCATTCGGGTCGTCGCGATCGGAACCGCCAGGCACGCGATAGGGGAGATCGTTCATCGATTGCTGTTTCTTCGGTAAATCAGGCGCAGCCCCCACAAGGTCAGATCGGGATCGACTTTGTCGATGACATCGGTCGCCTTGGCGAAGAGCGGCGCCAGGCCGCCGGTGGCGACCACCCCCATCGCCTCGCCGCGCTCGTCGCGGATGCGCCGCACCAGCCCCTCGATCAGCCCGACATAGCCCCAGAACATGCCGGACTGCATGGCCGGCACGGTGCTGCGGCCGACCACATTGCGGCGGCCGCTCGATCGCGACGTGCGGCAATTGCGCCGCCGCCATCTCCAGCGCCAGCAACGACAGGTTCGGTCCCGGCGCGATGACGCCGCCGCAGTAATTGCCGGTCCGGTCGACGATGTCGAAATTGGTCGCGGTGCCGAAATCGACGACCATCAGCGGCGGCTGATAGCGCTCCTGGGCGGCGACCGCGTTGGCGACCCGGTCGGCGCCGACCTGTTCGGCCGGCATATCGACATCGACGCCGATCCCGAGATTGCAATCCGGCCGGCCGACGACCAGCGGCTCGTTGCCAAAATAGCGCCGGCACAGCCCGATCAGATTGAACGACGCCTCCGGCACCACATTGGCGAGGATCGTCGCGTCGATATCATTCCGCGACAAGCCGTTGAGCGTCATCAGCTGGGTCAGCCACACCGCGTATTCGTCGGCCGTCCGCTTCGGGTTGGTCGCCGCCCGCCACGACGCGCGCAGCTCGTCTCCGGCATAGACGGCGAAGACGACGTTGGTGTTTCCCGAATTGATGGCGAGCAGCATGGGCGGTATCGCTAACGGGCCGGAAACACGTCGCCGGCCGAGATCTGCCGGCGCCCGGCGGCGGTGTCCAGCAGCAGCGCCCCCTGCTGATCGAGATCGGCGAACCTTCCGTGCAAGGTGGCGTCTTCGAGGCGAACCCGGATCGGCTCGCCGAGCCCGACCGCGCGTGCCCGCCAGGCCTGGCGCAGCGGCGCGAAGCCCGCCTCGCGCCAACGCCGCAACCATGATTCGAAATGCCGGGCGAAGGCTGCGAGCAGCACCGCGGGCTCGGGCGGGCGATGGCCGGCGGCGACGATCGAGACGGCCGGGAACTCGACCGCCGACGGCGCCGAGACGAGGTTGACGCCGATCCCGACCACGACAAAGGCCAGGTTGCCGCCCTCGCCGGTTTCCGATTCGAGCAGAATGCCGGCGATCTTGCGACTGCCCAACAGCACATCGTTCGGCCATTTGCAGGCGAGCCGGCCGAGCCCCGGCACCGTCGCGCCAAGCGCATCGCCGAGCGCCAGCGCCGCGACAAATCCGAGCTGGGCGGCGCGATCGAGCGGGCAGGCCGGCCGCACAATCAGCGAGAGATAAAGATTGCCGCGCGGCGACGCCCAGGCGCGCCCGCGCCGCCCGCGTCCCGCGGTCTGCTCCAATGCCCAGACCAGGGTGCCCTCCCCGGCCCCGGCGCGCGCCAGCAATTTGGCCTCGTCATTGGTGCTGCCGACGCTCTCGCGCGATATCAGCCGATAGCCCGCCGGCAGTTGCGGCTGCAGAGCGGTCATCGCAAAAACAGCGAAGACGCCGCCACTTTGGCGCTGCCGACGACCGGCCCGGGCAGCAGAAAAAAGAACAGGGTCACCAGCGCGGTCACCAGCAGCACGCCTTTGAGTTCGCCGGAGATCGGCGAATCGAAGCTGGCCACCGGCTCGTCGAAATACATGACCTTGACGACGCGCAGGTAATAAAACGCGCCGACCACGCTGGTCACGACGCCGATCACCGCGAGCCCGGTCAGCTTGGCGTCGATCGCCGCGAGGAAGATGTAGAGCTTGGCGAAGAACCCGGCGGCCGGCGGGATCCCGGCCAGCGAAAACATGAAGATCGCCAACGCCAGGGCGAGCCCCGGCTGGGTGCGCGACAGCCCGGCCAGGTCGCCGATCTGGTCGAGCATCCGGCCCTGCCGGCGCATGCATAAAATGACCGCCCAGGTGCCGACATTCATGAACAGATAGATCGCCAGATAGACCAGCACGCCGCGGATCCCGGCCGCGGTGCCGGCGGCAAGCCCGATCAGCGCATAGCCGACATGGCCGATCGAGCTGTAGGCCATCAGCCGCTTGATGTTGGGCTGGGCGATCGCGGCGAACGAGCCGAGCACCATCGAGGCGATCGACAGAAACACGATGACCTGGCGCCATTCGCCGACCAGCGGCCCAAACGGCGCGATCATCAAGCGGATGAACAGGGCCAGCGCCGCCATCTTGGGGGCGACGGCGAAAAACATGCTGACCGGGGTCGGGGCGCCCTCATAGACATCGGGCGTCCACATGTGGAACGGCACCGCCGAGGTCTTGAAGGCGAGCCCGGCGATGATGAAGACGAGACCGACGATCAGCCCGGGCGAGACCGGCGCACCCCCGGCCAGCACTCTGGCGAGATCGGCGAAGGCGGTGGTGCCGGCAAAGCCGTAGACCAGGGACAGGCCGTAAAGCAGCATGCCCGAGGACAGCCCGCCGAGAACGAAGTATTTGAGGCCGGCCTCGCTCGACCGCGGCGAATCGCGGTCGAAGCTGGCGACGACATAGAGCGCCAGATTCTGCAATTCGAGGCCGACATAGAGGGTGATCAGATCGTTGGCCGAGATCATCACCATCATCCCGGTGGTCGCCAGCATGACCAGAACCGGGAACTCGAAGCGGGCGATCCCCTGCTGCTCGTTATAGCGCATGCCGATCAGGATGGTGACCGCCGATCCGGTCAGCACCAGCGACTTCATGAACAGCGCAAAGGCGTCGGTGACGAACATCCCGTAGAAGCCGACGCGGCGCTCGGGCCCGCCGCCGAGGGCGACGCCGAGCACCGCGATCAGCGCCAGGATCGCCAGCCAGGAGACGAGGCGGGTCGAGCCCTCGCCGCGAAACGCGCCGAGGACCAGCAGCGCCATCGCCGCCGCCGCCAGCAATATTTCCGGCAAGGCCGGCGACATATCGGAAAAGCCGAGATAGGGCATGGCAGCAGCTAAGGCAGGCTGGCGCGGCGCAGGCCGGCGGCGTCGGTGGCGGCATGCGCCTGGGCGACGATATGGTCGACCGAGGCCTGGATCGGCCCGAGGAAGGAGCGCGGATAGAGGCCCATCCACAGCACCAGCACCAGCAGCGGCGCGAACACGAATTTCTCGCGCGGGCTCAGATCGAGGATGTTGCGCAGATCGGCGCGGGTGATGGTGCCGAAGATCACCCGGCGATAGAGGTAGAGCATATAGGCGGGACCGAGAAACAGCGCCGTCGCCGCCAGAGTGCATTCGAGCGTGCTGACCCTGAAGGTGCCGAGCAGGATCAGGAACTCGCCGACAAAGCCGCTGGTGCCGGGCAGGCCGACTGACGCCAGGCTGAACGCCATGAACACGAAGGCGTAGGCCGGCATGCGCTCGACCAGACCGCCAAAGCGCGCGATTTCGTGGGTGTGCAGCCGGTCGTAGAGCACCCCGACGCACAGGAACAGGGCGCCGGAGACGAGCCCGTGGCTCAGCATCTGGATGACCGCACCCTGCACCGCCTCCCGGGTCACGGCAAAGATGCCCATCGTCACAAAGCCCATATGGGCGATCGACGAATAGGCGATCAGCTTTTTCATGTCGGTCTGGGCCAGCGCCACCAGCGAGGTATAGATCACCGCGATCGCGCTCAAGGTGAAGATCAGCGGCGTGAAATAGGACGAGGCGAGCGGAAACATCGGCAGCGAAAACCGCACGAAGCCATAGCCGCCCATCTTTAAGAGGATGCCGGCGAGGATCACCGAGCCGGCGGTCGGCGCCTCGACATGCGCATCGGGCAGCCAGGTATGCACCGGCCACATCGGCACCTTGACCGCGAAGGACGCGAAAAACGCCAGCCACAGCCATTTCTGCAGGAAGGGCGAGAACGAGCTGATGTGGTTCAGCGCGTATTCGATATCGGTCGACCCGGTCTGCAGATAGACGGCGAGGATGGCGAGCAGCATCAACACCGAGCCGAGCAAGGTATAGAGAAAAAACTTGAAAGCCGAATAGACCCGGTTCGCCCCGCCCCAGATGCCGATGATCAAGAACATCGGGACCAGCACGCCTTCGAAGAACACGTAGAACAGGATAAAGTCGAGAGCGCAGAAAATGCCGACCATCAACGTCTCGAGGACGAGGAAGGCGATCATGTACTCCTTGACCCTGACCTGGATCACGTCCCAGCTGGAGACGATCGAGAGGAAGGTCAGCAAGGTCGAGAGCAGGACGAAGAACAGCGAAATGCCGTCGATCCCCATATGGTAGGTGATCGAAAAGCCGCCGAGCGTGACCCAGTTGGCCCGCTCGACGAACTGGAACTGGGCGGTGCTGGGGTCGAATTCGATCCATAGCACGACCGACAGGGCGAGGACGATCAAGCGAGGTCCACAGCGCGATGAAGCGCGCGTTGCGGGCGACCACCGCCTCTTCGCCGCGCGCCATCAGGATGAAGGCGACGCCGACCAGCGGCAGAAAGGTGACGAGCGACAGCAGCGGCCAATGGCTCACGGAAAATGCCCTTCGCTCAATGCGGCAACAGATACCAGGTCACGAACGCCGCGAGCCGATCAGCATGGCGAAAGCGTAATGGTAGACATAGCCGGTCTGCAATCGGCTGGCCTGCCGCGCCAGGTCGCGGGTCAGCGCCGCCAGCCCGTTGGGCCCCAGCCCGTCGATCACCGCGCCGTCGCCCGATCTTCCACAACCCGTCGCCGATCGCCATCGCCGGACGGACGAACAACAAGTCGTAGAGTTCGTCGAAATACCACTTGTTGAGCAGGAACAGGTAGAGTTCGCGGAAGCGCTGGGCGAGCCGCACCGGCAGCCGCGGATTGACGATGTAGAACGACATAAGCCACGGCGATGCCGGCGATCCCGCAGATCAATGGCAGATAGGCGATCAGCGCGGGGATCGCTTCGGCCTTGGCCAGCGCATCGTGGGCGGGCAATACCAGGATCGCGCTCTTCCAGAACTCGGCGCTGGCATCGCCGATAAAATAATCGTAGCCGAGCCAGCCGAAGAACGCGGCGCCGATCGCCAGCACGATCAGCGGGATCAGCATCACCCACGGGCTCTCATGGGCGTGGTGCATGCGTCTCGTCATCGGCGCGTGGCTCGCCGTGAAAGGTCATGAACATGACGCGCGAGATGTAGAATGCGGTCATGAACGCGGCCAAGATGCCGAGGCACCAGGCGTAGCGGCCGACCGCCGTGCCCGAGGCCCAGTCCGCGTCGATGATCGTGTCCTTCGACCAATAGCCGGAAAACGGCGGAATGCCGCTCAACGACAGGCGCCGATCCACATCGTCACATAGGTGATCGGGATCTTGCGCCACAGGCCGCCCATCCGGCGCATGTCCTGCTCGCCGCACATTGCATGGATCACCGAGCCGCAGCAGAGGAACAGCAGCGCCTTGAAGAAGGCGTGGGTGAAGAGGTGGAAGATCGCCGCGCCGCATAGGCCGAGACGCCGGCGGCGAAGAACATGTAGCCGAGCTGGCTGCAGGTCGAATAGGCGATCACTTTCTTGATGTCGTTCTGCGCCATGCCGACGCTGGCGGCAAAGATCGCAGGTGGTGCCGCCGATGACGCCGACAACGGCGAGCGCGGTCGGCGCGTATTCGAACAGCGGCGACAGCCGCGCGACCATGAACACGCCCGCCGTCACCATGGTCGCGGCATGGATCAGGGCGGAGACCGGGGTCGGCCCCTCCATCGCATCCGGCAGCCAGGTGTGGAGCGCCGATCTGCGCCGATTTCCCCATCGCGCCGATGAACAGCAGGATGCAGGCGAGGTTCAGCGAATCGACCCGCCAGCCGAGAAAATCCATGGTGGTGCCGACCGCCTTGGGCGCCTTGGCGAAAACCGTGGGGAAGGTCAGCGTGCCGAAGATCACAAAGACCGCGAAATCCCGAGCGAGAAGCCGAAATCGCCGACCCGGTTGAC
Source organism: uncultured Alphaproteobacteria bacterium (assembly GCA_963775875.1). Taxonomy (GTDB): domain Bacteria; phylum Pseudomonadota; class Alphaproteobacteria; order ATCC43930; family CGMCC-115725; genus AP-15. Next base: position 69,024 of record CAVZKP010000015.1, on the reverse strand, counting down.
GAGGAACGCCTTGATCGCCGCGGCATTGGCCGCGGGCCGGTCGTACCAGAAGCCGATCAGGAGATAGGACATCAAGCCGACGCCTTCCCAGCCGAAGAACAGCTGCACGAAGTTGTTGGAGGTCACCAGCGTCAGCATGAAGAAGGTGAACAGGCTCAGATAGGCCATGAAGCGCGGGATCGACTGGTCCTCGGCCATGTAGCCGATCGAATAGACATGGACCATCGACGACACGACGGTGACGACGAGGATCATCACCCCGCTCAGAGCGTATCGAGCCGCAGCGACCAGGAGACGTCGACCCCGCCGGCGACGATCCACTGATAGAGCGGGATGATCTGCACCGCCGGCGCGGCGAGGATGTCGCGGAAGACCAGGATGCCGCAGCGCGGCAGACAGCAGCAGCGCGCCGCAGGTGACGATCTGCGCGCCGCGGTCGCCGATCGCCCGGCCGAAGAAGCCGGCGATGATCGAGGCGAGCAGCGGCAGGAAGACGACGGCGAGCGCCACGGCGTCAGCCCTTCATCATGTTGATGTCTTCGACCCCGATGGTGCCGCGGTTGCGGAAATAGACGACGAGGATGGCCAGCCCGATCGCCGCCTCGGCCGCGGCGACGGTCAGCACGAACATGGCGAAGACCTGACCGATCAGATCGTTGCGGAACGACCGAGAAGGCGACGAAGTTGATGTTGACCGCAAGCAGCATCAGCTCGATCGACATCAGAATGATGATGACGTTCTTGCGGTTGAGAAAAATGCCGAAGATCCCGAGCGTGAACAGGATCGCGGCGACGGTCAGGTAGTGGGCAAGGCCGATCGCCATCACACCCCCTCGCCGACCCGCACCTTGACCACTTCGACCGACTGGGCGCGGGTGCGCGGCGAGCTGGGCCGAGATCGATTGCCGGCGCACGTCGGTGCGATGGCGCAGGGTCAGCACGATCGCGCCGATCATCGCCACCAGCAGGATCAGCCCGGCCGCCTGGAAGGCGAAGACGTAGCGGGTATAGAGGAGGTCGCCGAGCGCGCGCGTGTTGGTGAGGGTGACGCCGCCCGCCGGCAGCGCCGCACGCCGCAACCGCCCCGGAAGCGGTAACCGCCCAGCTGCCGAAGACCAGCACCAGCTCGGCCAGCAGGACCAACCCGACCAGGGCGCCGATCGGCAGATAGCGGACAAACGCCGCTGCGCAGCTCGGCGAAATCGATGTCGAGCATCATCACCACGAACAGAAACAGCACCGCGACCGCGCCGACATAGACGATGACCAGGATCATCGCCAGGAACTCGGCGCCGATCAGCACGAAGAGGCCGGCCGTGTTGAAAAAGGCGAGGATCAGGAACAGCACCGAATGCACCGGGTTGCGCGCGGCGACGACCATCGCGCCGGACGCCACCGCGACGCGGCGAAGAGGTAGAACAGGATCGCCTGCAGGATCATCGGCCGGTTCTCCAGGCGTCACCCGCACCCGACTTCGCTGCGCTCGGCACCCTCACCCGCGATGCGGGGGCGGGGGACCCGGCCGGCAAGGCCGGGTGGGTGCGGGCGGCGCATCGGTTCGGTGACATCCGGCTCACCGGTAGGGCGCGTCCAGCGCGAGGTTTTTGGCGATCTCGGCCTCCCAGCGGTCGCCGTTCGCCGAGCAGTTTCTCCTTGTCGTAGAACAGTTCCTCGCGGGTCTCGGTGGCGAATTCGAAATTCGGCCCCTCGACGATCGCATCGACCGGGCAGGCTTCCTGGCAATAGCCGCAATAGATGCATTTGGTCATGTCGATGTCGTAGCGCGTGGTGCGCCGGCTGCCGTCCTCGCGCGGCTCGGCCTCGATGGTGATCGCCAGCGCCGGGCAAATCGCCTCGCACAATTTGCAGGCGATGCAGCGCTCCTCGCCGTTGGGATAGCGGCGCAGCGCGTGCTCGCCGCGAAAGCGCGGCGCTGAGCGGGCCCTTCTCGATAGGGATAGTTGACCGTGACCGCGCGCCTTGAACATGTAGCGCAAGGTCAGAGCCAGCCCCGAGAGCAGCTCGCCGAGCAACAGGCCGCGCGCGCCGCGAGCCAGAAATGCCATGCTATCGGTTCCTCCGCCTCGTCCGGCCGCTCAACGCGTCGGCAGCCAGCCGCCCGCGGTCAATACGCCCGCGGTCAGCACCAGCCAGAACAGCGACAACGGCAGAAACACCTTCCAGCCGAGCCGCATCAGCTGGTCATAGCGGAAGCGCGGGAAGGTGGCACGCACCCACAGGAAGCAGAACAGCACAAAAGCGATCTTGAGCAGAAACCAGATCCAACCGGGAACCCAGGTGAATGGCGGGATGCCGAACGGCGGCGAGCCAGCCGCCGAGAAACAGGACGCTGGTCATCGCACTCATCAGGATCATGTTGGCGTATTCGCCGAGATAGAACAGCGCGAACGCCATCGCCGAATATTCGACGAAATAGCCGGCCACCAGTTCGGTCTCGCCCTCGACCAGGTCGAACGGCGGCGCGATTGGTCTCGGCCAGGCCCGAGATGAAGAAGACGACGAACATCGGCAACAGCGGGACCGCGAACCAGATATGCCGCTGCGCCTCGACGATGTCGCTCAGATTGAGCGAGCCGACGCAAAGCAGCACGCTGACCAGGACAAAGCCGATCGACGACCTCATAGGAGACCATCTGCGCCGCCGAGCGCAGCGCGCCGAGAAAGGCGTAGTGCGAGTTCGACGCCCAGCCGGCCATGATGATGCCGTAGACCCCGAGCGAGCTGATCGCGAACAGGTAGAGGATGCCGACATTGATGTTGGCGATGACCATGCCGGCGTCGAACGGGATCACCGCCCAGGCGACCAGGCTCAAGCGTGAAGGTCACCATCGGCGCCACGATGAAGACGATCGCGATTGGCGCCGCTCGGGATGATCGTCTCCTTGATCAACAGCTTCAGCCCGTCGGCGAAGGGCTGCAGCAGCCCGAACGGGCCGACCACGTTCGGCCCTTTGCGCAGCTGCGAAACCGCCAGCACCTTGCGCTCGGCATAGGTCAGATAGGCGACCGCGATCAGCAGCGGCACGACGACCGCCAGCACCTCGCCGATGGTGATCACCGTGGGCCAGGCATAGCCGTGCCAGAAATCAGCCATGCGTGCCGGTCCGCGCCGGCAACTCGCCGCGATGCGCCAGAACACGTCGCTGCATTCGGCCATCGTCGGCGCTGGCGCGGCTGATCGGGTCGGTGCGATAGAAATCGGCGATCGGATAGACGAACGGGCGCGGGTCGAGCGGCCCGGCCGCGCCGAACGCGCCCCAGGCGCGCCGCGGTCGACCCGGTCGATTTCGGCGAAGACCGGATGGGCGGCGCGCAGCCGCCGGCGCAGATTCGCGCCAGGCTAGTCGAAAGGGCAGCGGCCGGCCGAGCGCGGCCGACAGCGCGCGCACGATCGCCCAATCCTCGCGCGCATCGCCGGGCGGGAAGATGGCGCGACGGCCGAGCTGCACCCGGCCCTCGGTGTTGACGTAGGTCGCGTCCTTCTCGGTATAGGCCGCACCCGGCAGGATCGACATCGGCGCGTGCGGCGCCGCGGTCGCCGTGATGGCCCTGATAGATGACGAAGGCGGCGCCGAGATCGGCGAGATCGATCTCGTCGGCGCCGAGCAGATAGAGCACCTCGATCGCGCCGGAGCGGCAGCCGGCGAGGATGCCGGCGACATCGCGGCCCCCTTGCGCCCGGCACGAAGCCGAGATCGAGCCCGCCGACCCGCGCCGCGGCGCGGTGCAACACGTTGAACCCGTTCCAGCCGTCGCGCACCAGCCCGCAGCTCTCGGCGATCCGCGCGCGCGGCGCCCAGCACCTGCGCGCCGTCCGCCCGGGCCAGCGCGCCCTGCCCCAAGATCAGCATCGGGTTCTTGGCGCCGCGCAGCCGCTCGGCCCAGGGATGCGCACCGGCGGCGATCGCTTCGAGCGTCGCACCGCCCTCGCCCAGCATCTCGACCGGAAAGGACAGATCGAGCGCCGGCCCGATCGCGGCGATGCGCGAAGCCGCCCCGCAGATAGCGCTTGCGCAGCCGCGCATTGACGAGCGGCGCTTCCCAGCGCGGGTTGGTGCCGATCAGCAGGCAGGCATCGGCCTGTTCGATGCCGGCGATCGTCGTGTTGAACAGGTAGCCGGCGCGGCAGCGCGGATCGAGCCTGGCGCCGTCCTGGCGGCAATCGAAGCTGGCGGCGCCGAGCGCCGCCGAGCAGTTCCTTCAGCGCGAACATCGCTTCGGCGTCGCACAGATCGCCGGCGATGGCGGCGATGCGTTCGCCCGGAACCGTCTTCAGCCGGTCGGCGACGATGTCGAGCGCCTCGCGCCAGTCGACTTCGGCTCAGCCTGCCGCCGCGGCCGGACATAGGGCCGGTCGAGCCGGCGCCGGCGCAGCCCGTCGACCGCGAAGCGGGTCTTGTCCGAGATCCACTCCTCGTTGATCGTCTTCATTGAGCCGCGGCAACACGCGCAACACCTGCGCGCCGCGGGCATCGACGCGGATGTTGCTGCCGACCGCGTCGAGCACATCGACCGATTCGGTCTTGACGCAATTCCCATGGCCGCGCCGCGAACGCATAGGGCTTCGAGGTCAGCGCGCCGACCGGGCACAGATCGATGATGTTGGCGGACAGCTCCGAGCCGAGTGCCCGCTCGATATAGGTGCCGATCTCCATGTCCTCGCCGCGGCCGGTGGCGCCCAACTCCTGCGACGCCCGGCGACCTCGGTCAGAAAGCGGATGCAGCGGGTGCAGTGGATGCAGCGGGTCATGCTGGGTCTCGACCAGCGGGCCGAAATCCTTGTCGCGAACCGCGCGCTTGTTCTCCTCGATAGCGGCCGCGGTCGAAGCCATAGGCCATCGCCTGGTCCTGCAGATCGCATTCGCCGCCCTGGTCGCAGATCGGGCAGTCGAGCGGATGGTTGATCAGCAGGAACTCCATCACGCCCTTGCTGCGCCTTCTTCGCCTTCGGCGATTTGGTGTGGACCACCATGCCCTCGGCCGACCGGCATCGCGCAGGAGGCGATCGGCTTTGGCGATTTTTCCGACCTCGACCAGGCACATGCGGCAATTGCCGGCGATCGCCAGGCGCTCGTGAAAGCAGAAATGCGGCGACCTCGATGCCGGCCAGTTCGCAGGCCTGCAGCATCGTCGTGCCGGCCGGCACCTCGATCTCGCCGCCGTCGATCGTCAGCTTCGGCATCGCCTCATTCTCGCTCTGCTCGTCCTGACGACGTCCCGACATGCCTCGTCCTGAGGAGCGGCCCCAAGGCCGCGTCTCGAAGGATGCACCGGCGGCAGCGTTGTTCCGAGTCTGGAACCGCGTCGGGACAAGACTGGCAGCATGGCATAATCGCCTTGAATCAATGCCTCCTTCTTTTCCCGACGCCAACGTTTCACTTGTCGTTCTGCAGACACCGCATCCTGAATGCGCTCGAAATGTTGATGAAATACCAAGTGGACAGGCAGCCGACGCGCGGTAACGCCGTCAAACAGCCCAGCTTGATGTTCGCTTACGCGCTTTTCAAGGCTCGTGCGTGTCATTCCGACGTAATACGAGCCGTCGGCACAGCGAAGGATATAGAGATCGGCGCTCATTGAATAGCGGAAGCGTGTCCTTCGAGACGGCCGCTTCGCAGCCTCCTCAGGATGAGGGATTCTGTCTGCGCAGAAAGCCTATTCATTTTCGCCTCACTCCGCCGCCCGCGGCACGGCCACGGCGCGGTATTCGGCGATGCGCCGCTCCATCTCCGGGCGGAAATGGCGGATCAGCCCCTGCACCGGCCACGCCGCGCCATCGGCCAATGCGCAGATCGTATGGCCCTCGATCTCGTAGGACACGTCGAGCAGCATGTCGATCTCGGCCACCGAGGCGTTGCCCTCGACCATCCGCTCCATGACCCGCCACACCCAGCCCGTGCCCTTCGCGGCACGGCGTGCACTGGCCGCAGCTTTCGTGCTTGTAGAATTTGCGACAGGCGGGCGATCGCCTTGACGATGTCGGTCGACTTGTCCATGACGATGACCGCGGCGGTGCCGAGCCCGCTCTTGACTCGCCTGCAGGCTGTCGAAATCCATCAGCACCGTCTCGCAGATCGATTTCGGCAGCACCGGCACCGACGAGCCGCCCGGGATCACCGCGAGGAGATTGTCCCAGCCGCCGCGCACGCCGCCGGCATAGCGCTCGATCAGCTCTTTGAGCGGGATGCTCATCGCCTCTTCGACGTTGCACGGCGTGTTCACGTGGCCCGAGATGCAGAAGATCTTGGTGCCGCTGTTCTTGGGCCGGCCGATGCCGGCGAACCAGCCGCGCCGCGGCGCAGGATCGTCGGCGCCACCGCGATGGTCTCGACATTGTTGACCGTGGTCGGGCAGCCATAGAGCCCGACCTGCGCCGGGAAGGGCGGCTTCAGCCGCGGCTGGCCCTTGCTGCCCTTCGAGGCTTTCCAGCAGCCCGGTTTCCTCGCCGCAGATATAGGCGCCGGCGCCGCGATGCAGATAGAGCTCGAAATCGTAGCCCGAGCCGCAGGCGTTCTTGCCGATCAGCCCGGCGCCGTAGGCCTCGTCGATCGCCGCCTGCAGGCGCTGCGCCTCGTTGTAGAATTCGCCGCGAATATAGATGTAGCAGCGGTGGACGCCCATCCCGACGCGCGGCCAGCAGGCAGCCCTCGACCAGCTTGTGCGGATCGTTGCGCAGGATGTCGCGGTCCTTGCAGGTGCCGGGCTCGCTCTCGTCGGCATTGACGACGAGATAGGTCGGCCGGTCGCTCTGCTTCGGCATGAACGACCATTTGAGCCCGGTCGGAAAGCCGGCGCCGCCGCGGCCGCGCAGCCCCGATTCCTTGACCTCGCTCGACGATCCAGTCGCGGCCCTTCAGGATCAGCTCCTTGGTGCCGTCCCAATCGCCGCGCGCGCCGGGCGCCGGCCAGCCGCCAATCGTCCTGGCCGTAGAGATTGGTGAAGATGCGGTCCTTATCGGCGAGCATTCAAATCCCCTTGGAGCCGGCACCGGCACCGGCGGGCGGTTCGGTCAAGACCGTGCGGCCGCCGACCGGCGCGGAGCCCTGCCGGCCGATCATCGAGCCCGGCGGCGGCGGATCGCCGGCGCGCAGCGCGTCGAGCAGCGCCTCGGTCGCCGGCCCGTCGAGATCTTCGTAGAAATCGTCGTTGACCTGCAGGATCGGCGCGTTGACGCAGGCGCCGAGGCACTCGACCTCGACCAGCGTGAACAGGCCGTCGGGCGTGCTGCCGCCGATGCCGATGCCGAGCTTGTGCGCGCAGGCGGCGACCACATCGTCCGAGCCGCGCAGCCAGCACGGCGTCGTCGTGCAGACCTGCAGCAGATACCGCCCGACCGGCCGCAGATTGAACATCGTGTAGAAGGTCGCGACCTCGTAGACCCGGATCGGCGCCATCTCGAGGATCTGCGCCGACCTGGTCCATCGCCGCCCGCGGCAGCCAGCTGCCGCACTGGCGCTGCGCCAGATCGAGCAGCGGCAGAACCGCGCTCGCCTGCCGCCGCGGCGGGTATTTGGCGATATATGCCTTGGCCAGCCGCAGGTTTTCCGGGCGTGAACGCGAAGCTCGTCGGGCTGGTCGAAGGCCGCCGCCGCGGCGGAGCTGTTCATCGGTCGATCTCGCCGAAGACGATGTCCATCGAGCCGATGATCGCGACGATGTCGGCCAGCATGTGGCCGCGGCACATGAAGTCGGCCGCCTGCAGAAAGGCGAAGCCCGGCGCGCGGATCTTGCAGCGATAGGGCCGGTTGGTGCCGTCGGCGACGAGATAGACGCCGAACTCGCCCTTCGGCGCCTCGACCGCGGTATAGGTCTCGCCGGCCGGCACGTGATAGCCCTCGGTATAGAGCTTGAAGTGATGGATCAGCGCTTCCATCGAGCTGTTTCATCTCGGCGCGCGGCGGCGGCGCCACCTTGCGGTCGTTGACCTTGACCGGCCCCGAGGGCATCTGCGCCAAGCGCCTGCTCGATGATCCGCACCGATTGCCGCATCTCCTCGATGCGCACCAGATAGCGGTCCCAGCAATCGCCGTTGCTTGCCGATCGGCACGTCGAAATCCATCTGGTCGTAGACGTCATAGGGCTGCGCCTTGCGCAGATCCCAGGCGACGCCCGAGCCGCGCAGCATCGGCCCGCGAAAGCCCCAATCGAGCGCGTCCGCGGCGCTGATCGACGCCGATATCGACGCGTGCGCTCCTTGAAGATGCGGTTCTCGGTCAGCAGCTGCTCGATATCGTCGATGCGTCTTGCGGAAAGGCTCGCGCAGAAGGCGAGGATGTCGTCGGCGAGGCCGGCCGGCAGGTCCTGATGCACGCCGCCCGGGCGGAAATAAGTGGCGTGCAGCCGCGCGCCCGAAACGCGCTCGTAGAACTCCATCAGCCGCTCGCGCTCCTCGAACCCCCACAGGAACGGCGTGATCGCGCCGACATCGAGGCCGAAGGCGCAGACGTTCAGCAGATGGTTGAGGATGCGGGTGATCTCGGCGAACAGCACGCGGATGTATTGGGCGCGCGGCGGCGGGTCGATCCCCATCAGCTTTTCGACAGCCAGCGCAAAGGCGTGCTCCTGGCACATCGGCGAGACGTAATCGAGCCGGTCGAAATACGGGATCGCCTGGAGATAGGTCTTGTACTCGATCAGCTTTTCGGTGCCGCGGTGGAGCAGGCCGATATGCGGATCGGCGCGCTCGACGACCTCGCCATCCATCTCGAGGACGAGCCGCATGACGCCGTGCGCGGCCGGATGCTGCGGCCCGAAATTCATCGTGAAGTTCTTGATGCGCGGCGGGCCGGCGAGCTCGCTCTCGGGCGACGGAGGGACTTCGCTCACGGTGCGTCCCCGGGCGGCGGCTGGCCCTCGCCGGCCTTCTCGTCGCCCGGCAGGATCTTGTCCATGCCCTCCCAGGGCGACAGGAAATCGAAGCTGCGGAATTCCTGCTTGCAGGCTGCACCGGCTCGTAGACGACGCGCTTCTGCTCCTCGTCGTAGCGCAGTTCGACATAGCCGGTCAGCGGGAAATCCTTGCGCAGCGGATGCCCCTCGAACCCGTAATCGGTCAGGATGCGGCGCAGATCGGGGTTGTCGGCGAAAGTAGATGCCGAACAGGTCCCAGGCCTCGCGCTCCCACCAGCCGGCGGCGCTGTAGACGCCGGTCGCCGACGGCACCGGCTCGTTCTCGTCGGTCTCGAGCTTGAGGCGGATGCGCTGGTTGAGGCTCATGCTCAGCAGATTGTAGACGACGTCGAAGCGCTGCGGCCGGTCCGGATAGTCGACGCCGCATATGTCGCAGAGCACGGTGAACCGGCATTTGCGGATCGTCGCGCAGGAAACGCCAGCACCCGGGGCAGCGCCGCGCGCTCGACCCGCACGCACAGCTCGCCGTGGCGGATGTCGCTGCCGGTCACCGCGTCGGGCAACGAAGCGGCGAGGTGCTCGGCGAGAGCCTGCAATCGTTCTTCCATTGCCGGGACTAGCGATCGAAGTTGCTGGTGCGCTGGATCTTTTTCTGCAACAGCAGGACGCCGTAGAGCAGCGCCTCGGCGGTCGGCGGGCAGCCCGGCACATAGACGTCGACCGGCACGATCCGGTCGCAGCCGCGCACCACCGAATAGGAATAATGGTAATAGCCGCCGCCATTGGCGCACGAGCCCATCGAGATCACCCAGCGCGGCTCGGCCATCTGGTCGTAGACCTTGCGCAAGGCCGGCGCCATCTTGTTGCACAGCGTGCCGGCGACGATCATCACGTCGGACTGGCGCGGGCTGGCGCGGAACACCACGCCGAACCGGTCGAGATCGTAGCGGCTGGCGCCGGTATGCATCATCTCGACGGCGCAGCAGGCGAGCCCAAAGGTCATCGGCCAAAGCGAACCGCTGCGCGCCCAGTTGACCAGATTGTCGAGGCTGGCGACGATGAAGCCCTTGTCCTGGACCTCCTCGGTCGCGGCCCGCAGCAGCAGGTTTTGCTGGTCGCCGGGCGGTATCGGGTTGGACGACATGGAGCCGGCCGGGGCGTCGATCACTCCCATTCCAATGCCCCTTTGCGCCATTCATAGATAAAGCCGACGGTCAGCACGCCGAGGAACACCATCATCGACCAGAAACCGAACATCCCGATATGGCCGAGCGAGACCGCCCAGGGAAACAGGAAGGCGACTTCCAGATCGAAGATGATGAACAGGATGGCGACGAGATAGTAGCGCACGTCGAAGCGGATCCGCGCATCGTCGAACGGCTCGAAGCCGCACTCATAGGGCGACAATTTCTCGCTATCGGGCCGCTGCCGGCCGAGGACGAACGATCCCGCCACCATCGCCACCGCCACCGCACCGGCGATGACGAGGAAGACCAGGATCGGGAAATATTCGCGCAGCAGGCCTGCCATAACGAAACACTCCAGCGGGGTTTTCGCCGCGCTCCGATCGGGCGGGGCACAGCGCGGCGATCCAGTCCGTCGATTGATCTATGTATATGCCGGATCGCCCTGCCGGGAAACCGGGTGCGAGCCGATGGGCGCGCGGCCATAGGGCGGCAATCCGCGGTCTATGGCGGGAGCGACGGGGCTCGAACCCGCGACCTCCGGCGTGACAGGCCGGCGCTCTAACCAACTGAGCTACGCCCCCTCGGCCTCGACCGGGGAGGCACCCTTATCCCCCTCGCCCCAGAGTGTCAAGCCGACCGCGCCGGTGCAGATGGTGGGAAGCTCGGGCGGTCGAGCGGTTCAAGCCGGCCGATTCGTTCAAGCCGGCGAACGATATTATCCGATGCGCCCCGGCATATCGCGACCAAGGGACGCATTTTCTGCTTGGTGGGCGATGAGGGACTCGAACCCCCGGCCCCCTCGGTGTAAACGAGGTGCTCTGCCAACTGAGCTAATCGCCCTCCCACCGTGCGCCGGCATCGTCCCCACGATGCCGAGTTCGCCTTGCGGGGCGGGAGCCGGAGCGGCTTCCCGAAATCGATGCCGAGCAATCCCTGGGCGTCAATTCCTGGAGGTCAATCCCCCGGCGTCAATTCCCGGCGTCAGTGCCCTCGGCGTCAATTCAGGGAGTCGCGCAGCCCTTTGCCGGGTTTGAATTTAGGCTGTTTCGACGCGGCGATCTTGATCTTCTCTCCGGTGCGCGGGTTACGTCCTTCGGAAGCCGCCCGCGAAGCGACCGAGAACGTGCCGAACCCGACCAGCCGGACCTCGTCGCCGCCTTTCAGGGCATCGACGATCGCATCGAACACCGCGTCGACTGCCCGGCTCGCCTCCGACTTTCGCAATTCGGACTTGCTGGCGACGGCGTCGACAAGTTCATTCCTGTTCACGGGCTATCCCCCTGCGCGAGTGTGCGAGATCGTTCCCTGCATTTATTCGCCGGGGAGTTTAGAGCGCAGGCGACGGCCGGTCAACCGCCGCGCAGACCGAGAATCGAAGTGTTTCTGAGGCATTACACCCTATTCCCGGCGCCGCGCCGCGATCGTTCGGATGGCGAAACGGAACGAATCTGCTCAATCAGTGAGTTACCAATCCCGAGCGCTCTTCACCCGAACCGGGAATTACCGGAGGCGGCTCGCCATCTTCGGACCAGGCTACCGGGGTCAACGGCGCCGCCAGCGCCTGGCTGAGCAGCTCGTCCACCGTCCTGACCGGGATGATCTTCAATCCGCGTTTGACATTGTCGGGGATCTCGGCGAGATCCTTTTCGTTGTCCTGCGGGATCAGCACCGTCTTGAGCCCGCCGCGCAACGCCGCCAGCAGCTTTTCCTTGAGCCCGCCGATCGGCAATACCCGGCCGCGCAAGGTGATCTCGCCGGTCATCGCGATGTCCCGTTTGACCGGAATGCCGGTCAGCACCGAGACGATCGAGGTCACCATCGCGACGCCGGCCGACGGCCCGTCCTTGGGCGTCGCGCCCTCGGGCACATGCACGTGGATGTCGCGCTTCTCGAACACCGACGGCCGGATGCCGAAGGCATGGCTGCGCGACTTGACAAAGCTCTCGGCCGCCTGGACCGATTCCTTCATCACGTCGCCGAGCTTGCCGGTCGCGGTCACCCGCCCCTTGCCGGGCAACGTCACCGCCTCGATCGTCAGCAACTCGCCGCCGACCTCGGTCCAGGCGAGCCCGGTCGTCACCCGACCAGATCCTCGGCCTCGGCCTCGCCAAAGCGGAACCGCCTGACCCCGGCGTATTTCTCGAGATTGCGCCGGGTCACCGCCACCCGCTCGGTCTTTTTCATCAAGATGTCTTTGATCGCCTTGCGGGTCAGGTTGGCGATCTCGCGTTCGAGATTTCGCACGCCGGCTTCGCGCGTGTAGTAGCGGATCAGGTCGCGGACCGCGTCCTCGCTGATGCTCCACTCATTCTTGCGGATGCCGTGCGCGGTCATCTGTTTGGGGATCAGGTGGCGGCGGGCGATCTCGACCTTTTCATCCTCGGTGTAGCCGGGGATGCGGATGATCTCCATGCGGTCGAGCAGCGGCTGCGGCATGCGCAAGGTGTTCGCGGTGGTCACGAACATCACGTCCGACAGATCGTAATCGACCTCGAGGTAATGGTCGTTGAACGCGCCGTTCTGCTCGGGATCGAGCACTTCGAGCAGGGCCGAGGACGGGTCGCCGCGCCAATCGGCGCCGAGCTTGTCGACTTCGTCGAGCAGGAACAGCGGGTTCGACGATTTCGCCTTTTTCATGCCCTGCAGGACCTTGCCCGGCATCGAGCCGATATAGGTGCGGCGGTGGCCGCGGATCTCGGCCTCGTCGCGCACGCCGCCCAGCGACATGCGCACGAAGTTGCGCCCGGTGGCGCGCGCGACCGACTTGCCGAGCGAGGTCTTGCCGACCCCGGGCGGGCCGACCAGGCACAGGATCGGACCCTTCATCTTTTTGATGCGCTGCTGCACCGCGAGATATTCGAGGATGCGTTCCTTGACCTTTTCCAGCCCGAAATGGTCGGCGTTGAGCACCTTTTCGGCGGCCTTGATGTCGCGCTTGATCTTGGTGCGGTTGTGCCACGGCATCGACAGCAGCCAGTCGAGATAGTTGCGCACGACCGTCGCCTCGGCCGACATCGGGCTCATGCTGCGCAGCTTTTTGAGCTCCGCCGAGCGCCTTGTCGCGGGCCTCCTTGGAGAAGGCTTGGTCTTGTTGATCCGCTCTTCGAGTTCGGCCATCTCGTCGCTGCCGTCCTCGCCCTCGCCGAGCTCCTTCTGGATCGCCTTCAGCTGCTCGTTGAGATAATACTCGCGCTGCGTCTTCTCCATCTGCCGCTTGACGCGGTTGCGGATGCGCTTTTCGACCTGAAGGACGCCGATCTCGCCTTCCATGTAGCCGAATACCTTTTCCAGCCGCTCCGACACCGCTTCGGTCTCGAGCAGTTCCTGCTTTTCCGGAATCTTCAAGCTCAGATGCGAGGCGACCGTATCGGCGAGCTTGGCCGGCTCGTCGATCTGGTTGATCGAGACCAGCACCTCGGGCGGGATCTTCTTGTTGAGCTTGATGTACTGCTCGAACTGCGACACCACGGTGCGCGCCAGCGCCTCGACCTCCTGCGGTCTCGCCCGGCTTCTCGACGATCGGATCGGCATAGGCCTGGAAGAACGCCTCGTTCTCGGCGAAGCGCGTGATGCGGGCGCGCTGCGCGCCCTCGACCAACACCTTGACCGTGCCATCCGGCAGCTTCAACAGCTGCAGCACCGTGCCGACGGTGCCGACGGTATAGATGTCGGCGGTTCCGGGATCGTCCTGCGCCGCGTTCTTCTGGGTGACCAGCAGGATCTGCTTGTCGTCCTTCATCACGTCCTCGAGCGCCCGCACCGACTTTTCGCGGCCGACGAAGAGCGGCACGATCATGTGCGGAAAGACGACGATGTCGCGGAGCGGCAGGACAGGATAAAGCGCACCGCGCACGAGTTCTAACATGAGCCCTCTTTTTCATAGAGCCGTCCCGGAACGAGCCGGTCGGCCGGAAACAGGCATGCCATCTCTAGGTTGGCCCGGTTTTGCCGGCAGTCAAGTCGCCTGCCGTCGCGGCCGGCCGCGCCGCATCCGGATCAGTCGCCGGTGCCGACATCGCCGCGCCGATCCGAATAGATGTGGAGCGGCTTGGCCCGGCCCTCGACCACCTCGCGATTGATCACGATTTCGCTGACGCCGACGAGGCTCGGCAGCTCGAACATCGATTCGAGCAGGATCGATTCCATGATCGAGCGCAGCCCGCGGGCCCCGGTCTTGCGGCAGAATCGCCTTTTTGGCGATCGCCTTCAGCGCCTCCTCGTTGAGTTCGAGCCGCACGTCCTCCATCTCGAACAGCCGCTGATACTGCTTGACCAGCGCGTTCTTCGGCTTGGTCAGGATGTCGACCAGCGCCCCCTCGTCGAGATCGTCCAAGGTCGCCACCACCGGCAGCCGGCCGACGAATTCCGGGATCAGGCCGAATTTCAGCAAATCCTCGGGCTCCAGATCCCGGAGGATCTCGCCGGTCTTGCGCTCGTCCGGCCCGCGCACTTCGGCGCCGAAGCCGATCGAGGTGCCCTGGCGCCGCTGCGCGATCAGCTTTTCCAGACCGGAAAAGGCGCCGCCGCAGACGAACAGGATGTTGGTGGTGTCGACCTGCAGAAATTCCTGCTGCGGGTGCTTGCGGCCGCCCTGCGGCGGCACCGAGGCGATGGTCCCTTCCATGATCTTGAGCAGCGCCTGCTGCACGCCCTCGCCCGAGACGTCGCGGGTGATCGAGGGGTTGTCGGATTTGCGCGAGATCTTGTCGACCTCGTCGATATAGACGATGCCGCGCTGCGCGCGCTCGACATTGTAATCGGCGGCCTGCAGCAGTTTCAGGATGATGTTCTCGACGTCCTCGCCGACATAGCCGGCCTCGGTCAGGGTCGTGGCGTCGGCCATGGTAAACGGCACGTCGATGATCCGCGCCAGGGTCTGCGCGAGCAGCGTCTTGCCCGAGCCGGTCGGCCCGACCAGCAGGATGTTCGATTTCGCCAGCTCGACGTCGTTGGTCTTGGCGCCGTGCGCGAGGCGCTTGTAATGGTTGTGCACGGCGACCGAAAGCACCCGCTTGGCGTGGTCCTGGCCGATCACATAATCGTCGAGGACCTTGCAGATGTCGCGCGGCCCGGGCACCCCGTCGCGCGACTTGACCAGCGTGGTCTTGTGCTCCTCGCGGATGATGTCCATGCACAACTCGACGCATTCGTCGCAGATGAACACGGTCGGCCCGGCGATCAGCTTTCTGACCTCGTGCTGGCTCTTGCCGCAAAACGAGCAGTAGAGCGTGTTCTTCGAGTCGCTGCCGCTGGATTTGGTCATCGCCACTCCGTCATCGGCCAGAGACGCGCGCCGGCCTCTCCAACCTCTTCCTCCCGGTTCGCCGACCGGGCTGCGCGGCGCGGATTAACTTTCCGCACGCGACCGAGCACTGCCGCCATGCCCCGCCACCATCGTCGAGTATATGTGCTCGCATCCGATCAACAACTACTTAATCATGATCGGCCGACCGGGCGCCGCCGGGGCCGGGCGCTTCGCCAAGCCTATTTGAACCCCTTTTCCGGCTCGTCGCGTCCGGGGCGGCTTTCAACCACCTCGTCGATCAGGCCGAATTCCTTGGCTTCGAAGGGCGACAGGAACTTGTCGCGCTCGACCGCGGCGGAGATGACTTCGAGCGGCTGACCCGTGTGGCGGACATAGATCTCGTTCAGCCGGGCGCGCAGGGCCAGGATCTCGCGCGCCTGGATCTCGATATCGGTCGCCTGGCCCTGCGCCCCGCCCGAGGGCTGGTGGATCATGATCCGCGAATTCGGCAGCGAAAAGCGCTTGCCCTTGGCGCCGGCGGCGAGCAGCAGCGAGCCCATCGACGCGGCCTGGCCGATGCACACCGTGGAGACCGGCGAGCGGATGTACTGCATGGTGTCGTAGATGGCCAGCCCGGAGGTCACCACCCCGCCCGGCGAGTTGATGTAGAAGGCGATATCCTTGGTCGGGTTCTCCGATTCGAGAAACAGCAGCTGGGCGCAGATCAGGCTCGCCACCGCGTCGTGCACCGGCCCGACCAGAAAGATGATCCGCTCCTTCAACAGGCGCGAATAGATGTCATAGGCGCGCTCGCCGCGGTTGGTCTGCTCGACGACCATCGGCACCAGGTTGTTCATGTATTGTTCGAAATAATCCGGCATTGGCGCTCTCCTCGGCAACGCCGCACCAGCGGCGCGGGGTGTGATCAACTCGCTTGGGCGCCCTCCGTAGGGCTCTGCGGGGAGGGACCGGCCGGCGAACCGGCCGAGATGGCGGTCTGGCTATCGGGATCGGGCAGGGCCAGCAACTCCTGCGGGGTCACCCGGCGCTCTTCGACCTTGGCCAGTTCGACGATGAAGTCGACGACCTTGTCCTCGAAAATCGGCGCCCGCAGATTGGCCACGGCGTCGGGGTTCTGGCGGTAGAAATCCAGCGCCTGGCGCTCGTAGCCGGGATGCCGCCGCACCTCGCGGGTGATCGCCTGATTGATCTCCTCCTGGGTCACCGTGATATTGTTGCTGCGCCCGACCTCGGCAAGCAGCAGGCCGAGCCGGACACGGCGCTCGGCGATCTTGCCGTATTCGGCCTTGAGGCTTTCCTCGCTGTCTGCCGCACCGGTTTCGGCCGCCGCGGCGGGCTGGGCCGCCGCGCCTGCCGCAGGCTCCAGGTCTGGCGCAGGCTCCAGGTCCGGCGCAGGCTCCAGGTCCGGCGCAGGCTCCGGGGCCGGCGCCGCTGCCTCGGCGCCCGGCGCTGCCTCCTCGCCGCCGACCGGCCCGGCTTCTGCCTCGCTCTCCGCGTCGGCGGCTTTCTGGCGTTCCAGCTCGGCCTCGTGCTGCGCCCAGATATTGTTGAATTCGAGCTCCACCATGCCGGCCGGGACCGGAAAATCGTAGCGCTCGGCGAGTTTGTCGAGCAATGCCCGCTTCAGCCGCAGGCGCGAGGCCACCGTGTAGTCGCGCTGCATCTGCTGCTGCACCTCCTGGCGCAGCTCGGCCAGGCTTTCGAGCCCGACCGCCTTGCCCAGCTCGTCGTCGATCGCGGCCGGCGCGCGCTCGCGCACCTCCTTGACCTCGACGGCGAATTCCGCCTCCTTGCCGGCCAGTTCGGCAGCCGCATAATCCTCCGGAAAGCTCACCCGCACCGTGCGGTGCTCGCCGGCGGCCGCGCCGATCAGCTGCTCCTCGAAGCCGGGGATGAAGCTGCCCGAACCGAGCGCGATCTGGCGGTCCTTGCCGCTGGCGCCGGGAATTTCCCGATCCTCGACCCGCCCCTCGACATCGACGACGAGGATGTCGCCGCTTTGCGCCGGGCGCTCGACCGGCTCCGATTTGCGCTGCTGCTCGGCGATCCGCGCGATCGCCGCGTCGATGCTCTGCTCCGGCACCTCGACGACGAGGCGCTCGATGCCGAGATCGGCAAAATTCGGCTCCGGAATGTCGGGCAGGATTTCGACCAGCATCTTGTATTCGAGATCGGCGCCTTCGCCGAACGAGACGATGTCGACCTTGGGCGGCAAGGCCGGCCGCAGATTGTGGTCGCGGATGGTGTCCGCCGAGCTGCCCTGGACCGTGCTCTCCAGCACCTCGCCCAGCACCGAGGGGCCATAGCGCCGGCGCAGGATCTGCATCGGCACCTTGCCGGGGCGAAAGCCCGGCAGGCGGATCGTGCGGCCGAGCTCGTCGAGGCGGCTGACCACCTTGTCCTCCAGCTCGCCGGCGGGGACCACGACGCGGAATTCGCGCTTGAGCCCCTCGGCGCTGGTTTCGGTCACCTCCATGGCGCACAACCCCTTCCGCTCCAGCAACCCTGATTGCCGCAGGGAAGCCGGCAAATCGCAAACCCAACCGTCATCGACATCAGCCTCTCTCGAACTATCACTGCGGCGCGCCCTGGTGCGGGCGGGGGGATTTGAACCCCCACGATTTACATCGCTGGAACCTAAATCCAGTGCGTCTGCCAGTTCCGCCACGCCCGCCCCGGCGCTCGCCCGAAGCGGCCAGCCCGGCCCGGCCGAGGCCCTTTCTTAGCATAACCGTCGCCCGCCACCTAGACGGGCCGCATGCCGGCGCGGCAACGACCGCCGTCGAGGCGGGCCAAGCGCCGGGCGCGGTCAAGCCGGCGAATCCCGGCGCCGGCCGGGGCTCGGCAGCCAGCGGCGGCTCAGCCCGCCCGCGCCAGGGTGCGGATCGCGCCAGAGGCGACCACGCGTCCCTCGCCGCGATAGGCCTCGTGGTTGGCCTCGATATCGGCGAGGCGGTAGAGGTAGTTGACCATGATCCCGGCGGATTGCTGCAGGCCCTTCGGCGAGACGTCGCCCTGCCAGTTGAGCCGCTCGACCCGCGCCCCGTTGCTCAGGTGAAAATGCGCGACCGGATCGAGCGCCCGGCCCGAGGGCGTCCGCTCGTGCAGCAGATAGCGCGCGCACAGGCGCAGCAGCGGCTCGCGCAACGCCAGGGCGAGCTGCGGTTCGGCGGGCCAATCCGGGTGGTCCAGCAGTGCCGGCAGATCGCGTTCGCCGATCCCGTCGCCGAGCGCTTCGACCGCGGTGCGCTCGGCCGGCAGCAGCAGACCGCCGGGCGCCGCCTCGTGCTGCCGGTCGAGCCAGCCGCGAAACCCCGGCACCGGCGACAAGGTCGCGAACACCTTCAGCCGCGGCAGGTCGCTGGCCAGGGCGTCGACGACCCGCTTGATCAGAAAATCGCCAAAGCTGATCCCGGCGAGACCGTGCTGGCAATTCGAGATCGAATAGAAGATTGCGGTATCGGCGGCCTGCGGATCGCCGATCGGCGCCGCCTCGTCGAGCAGCGCGTTGACATCGCTCGCCATGCCCGCGACCAGCGCCACCTCGACAAAGATCAGCGGCTCGTCGGGCATGCGCGGATGGAAAAAGGCGAAGCAGCGGCGGTCGGCCTCGAGCCGGTTTTTCAGATCGGTCCAGCTGCGGATCTCGTGCACCGCCTCGTAGGCCATCAGCTTTTCGAGCAGGGCCGCCGGGGATTCCCAGCCGATCCGCTTCAGCTCGAGAAAGCCGATATCGAACCAGTTGGCCAGCAGCCGCTTCAGATCCTCTTCGAGCCCGCGCAGCAGCGGATCGTGCTGGCCCAGATCGAGCAGTTCGGCGCGGCGGTCGACCAGGAACTTGACCCCCTCGGGCAAGGCGTTGAACTGGCGCAGCAGGGTGATCCGCGGCGGTTCCAGCGCGTTGCGCAATTCGCGCTCGGCGGCGGCCCGCTCGGCCGGTCCCTCGGCCTCGGCCAATGCCGCGCAGCAGCGGTCGATCTCGCCGCGATCGACATCGAACTCGCCGGCCAGCAGCCGCAGGAACCGTTCGCGGCCGGCGGCATCGAGCAACAGGTAGGTGCGGCCGAGATCGGCCGCCCGCGCGCGCGCCGTCACCTCGCCGCCGCGGCCGTCGAGGCAGCTCAGCATCTGCTTGCGCAGCCGGCCGATATCGTCGCCGGAGAGTTCGGGCCGCGGGGTGCGGGTCAGCACGCCGCGCGCCGACAGCGCGATGTCGCGCCACGCACCGCGCAGATTGCTCAAGGTCCGGTCGAAGACGCCCTCAAAGAAACCGGCGGGAGCGCGATCGTTCATGATGGCCGTGGCGGCAGTGGCGGAACCTCAGAGAGACGCGACGCGGACGGCGCCGTCAACCCCGAAGCGCATTGGCGTCGCGCCGGCGCGCCAGACCCCGCAGCGCCGGCGCCAACCCCTCGACCAGATCCTCGGCGACCAGGCCGCTGCCAATTCGGCCGGCGGCGTCACCGTGCAGCCACACCGCCGCGGCCGCCGCCGCGAACGGCTCCATGCCCTGCGCCAACAGCCCCAGCACCATGCCGGCGAGAACGTCGCCGCTGCCCGCGGTCGCCAGATCGGGCGGCGCATGGGCGTTGATCGCGAGGCGGCCGTCCGGCGCGGCGACGACCGTGTCGGCGCCCTTCAGCACGATGACGGCGCCGCTGCGCCGCGCCGCAAGCCGCGCCCGCTCGGGCTTGCTGCCGCCGATGCCGAACAGGCGGGCGAATTCGCCGTCATGCGGCGTCATCACCACCGGCGAGCGGATCGCCGCGAACAAGCTTGGCGGATCGTCGGCGAACGAGGTCAGCGCATCGGCGTCGAGCACCGTCCGCTTGCCGGCGCCGAGGATCGCCAGCGCCTTGTCGCGGGTCTCGGCGCCGACCCCGGCGCCCGGGCCGATCAGCGCGGCGTTGCGCCGCCGGTCCGCGAGCAGTGCCCGAAAATCGTCGAGACCGGCGATCGGGTGGACGATGATCCCGGTCAGCGCCGCGGCGTAGATCGGGAATGCCGCTTGGGGTGCGGCGATGGTGACCAGCCCGGCGCCGAGCCGGGCCGCACTGCGCGAGGCCAGACGCGCCGCCCCGGTCATCACCGCCCCGCCGGCCACGAGCGCGTGCCCGCGAGTATATTTGTGGCTGTCGAGGCCGGGCCGCGGCAGCGCGCACAGCCACCAGGCGGGGTCGTTTTCCGCGGTATCGTTGCCAGCGGGGTCGTTGCCAGCCGGGGTCGTTGCCAGCGGTCTCGGGCGTGACGCGTTCGAGCACCGCGTCGGGAATGCCGATCTGGGCGAGCACGATCTCGCCGCAATAAATCCGCCCCGGCAGCAGCAGGTGCCCCGGCTTTTTGCGAAAAAACGTGACCGTGACCGCCGCCAGCGGCGCCGCCCCGCGGATCTCGCCGCTGCCGCCATCCACTCCGCTCGGCACGTCGACCGCGACGACCGGCAGCCGGCGCCGGCCGACCGCCTCGATAACCGCCAGCGCCGCACCCTCGATCGGCCGCGTCAGCCCGGCGCCGAAGATCGCGTCGATCGCCAGCCCGGCATCGTCGAGCGCGGCGGGCGTCAGCGCCTCGACCGGCCCGAGCCACCGCTCGGCGGCCTGCCCCGCATCGCCGCGCAATGCCGATCGATCGCCAAGCAGGGCCACCCGCACCCGCCAGCCGCGCCCGGCCAGCACCCGCGCCGCGACAAAGCCATCGCCGCCATTGTTGCCCGGCCCACACAGCACCACGACCGGCCGCGGCGGCCAGCGCCTGGAGACCGCATCGGCGACAGCGGCGCCGGCCTTCTCCATCAGCGCGATGCCGAGACTGCCGCCGGCGATCGTCAACCGGTCGGCCTCGCCCATCTGCCGCGGCGTCAATAATGCGCGCCGCCGCCAACCCTCGGAGGAAATCGTCATCGCCGAGATGTGGGATGCAGGCCGCGCACGGGGAAGCCCGGCCCGATGCCCGGTCTTGACCGGCCGGCCCTGACGGTCTTGACGGCCGGTCTTGAGTCTTGACGGCCTGGGCGCGAACCGCTACCTGCAGCCTCGGCGGCGGGTGTAGCTCAGTTGGTTAGAGCGCCAGATTGTGGATCTGGATGTCGCCGGTTCAAATCCGGTCACTCGCCCCAGTCTTTTTCGGGAGCATCAACCGGCATGGCTGGCATGAAGAGGCTTCTTCGCTGCTATGCCGAGCGTCGGCATGGGAAGTGGGAGGCGTTCTGCATAGACTTTGATCTCGCGGTGCAAGGCGACTCATTCGAAGAGGTGTATCATTCTCTCAATCGGGCGATCGCCGATTATGTGGAGCGGGTACACGAGCTGCCAGTCCGCGATCGCGACCGGCTGCTCCGGCGGCGTGCCCCCCTATCAGAACAGCTGAGCTTTTTGCTTTCGCTGTTACGCAGCGCACTGCGTTCCCGTGGCGGCGACGACGATGAGAGGCACGGATACACGCTGCACTGCGCAGCGTGAAATTTCGCGAATTCATCCAAGTCATCGAACAGCACGGCTTCACCCTTAGACGCACCGAAGGCAGCCATCGGCGTTACGAGGGCGTCATAGACGGCCGCGTGCAGCTCGTCACCATCGCTTATCACTCAGCGAACGACGACATCCGGCCGAAGACTCTGAGCTCGATGGTCCGGCAGTCGGGTTTACCGAAAAGAGTGTTTCGCCGCCGAACGATATAAGGAGGGCGCCATGAAGAGATCTCAGGAACGCAAACCCCGGACCCGCGAGCGGGCCGCCCGGCATAAGGCCAAGCTCAAGGCGAAACGGCGGCGGCAGCGCGCCCGAGCGCAGGCGTAACGGCGGGCGCGGCCGAGGCGGCGCGGCGTGCGGTCGATGCCGCGATTGGCGCGGGGCGCCCGGCCGGCGCCGGTTCAGCGATGGGCGGCGCGGCACGCAGGACACAGCCCACGCGCCTCGATCACCTGGCGGGCGACGGCAAAGCCGCGGCCTTCGCCGAGCCGGCGCAGGCTGTCGACGATCTCCTGGTCGCGGATTTCCTCGGTCGCGCCGCAATCATCGCAGATCATGAACTGGCTTTCGTGCGGATGCTCGACATCGGCGCAGGCGACATAGGCGCTGACGCTCTCGATTTTATGGATCAGCTTGCCGGCCAGCAGAAAGTCGAGCGCGCGGTATACGGTCGGCGGCCCGAGCTTGCCGCGTTCGCGCTGCAGTTCGGCGAGCAGCGCATAGGCGCCGATCGGCTGCGGCGCCCCCAGGATCAGCTCCAATACCCGGCGGCGCACCGGCGTCAACCGCACACCCCGGCCGGCGCAGATCTGCTGAACCCGCGCCAGCGCGCGCTCGATGTCCCGGGACCTCATTACGGGTCTCCCCGCGGCTCGCCCGGCAGTCACGGTATATCGCGACCGCTTGGGCAACAAGCGCCGCCCCTCGCCTTGCCAACCGCCGAGGCGTCGTGTATTGCGGAGGCCGCGCGCGGAACGGGTTTCGAGCGGCAAGCTGCCGTAGCTCAGTGGTAGAGCATCCCCTTGGTAAGGGGAAGGTCGTAAGTTCAATCCTTACCGGCAGCACCATCCCGCGCCGATTTACCCGATGCCAGCGGCGGCGCCGGGGGGCGGCGGCGATCGAGTGAGGGGCGATGACCGAGCGAATTCTGGTAATCAACCCGAACTCGAGCGAGGCGGTCACCCGCACCATCGACGACGCGATGGCGCCGCTGCGCCTGCCCGGCGGGCCGCAGATCGCCTGCCTGACGCTCGAAGCGGGCCCGCCCGGCATCGAAAGCCAGCTCGACGCCGACGGAGTGATCCTGCCGCTTTGCCGGATGATTGGCGAGCACGAGCGCGATGCCGCCGCCTTTGTCATCGCCTGCTTCAGCGACCCGGGGCTGTTTTCGGCGCGCGAGATCACCGCAAAGCCGGTGCTCGGCATCGCCGAATGCGGGATCCTGACCGCGCTGACCCTCGGCCAACGGTTTGGCGTGGTCTCGATCCTCGCCGGCTCGATCCCGCGCCAGCTGCGCTATATCGGTGCGATGGGGCTGGCGCAGCGGCTGGCCGGCGATGTGCCGATCGGGCTCGGGGTAACCGAACTCGCCGATGCCCGCACCGCTTTGCCGCGGATCATCGATGTCGGCCGCCTGCTGCGCGACCGGCACGGGGCGGATGTGCTGGTCCTGGCCTGCGCCGGCATGGCCCGCTACCGCGCCGATCTCGAAGAGGCGGTGCGGCTCCCGGTGGTCGAGCCGACCCAGGCCGCGGTGACGATGGCCCTCGGCCGCGTCCGGCTCGGCTGGGGCGCGCGGCGCGAATGACGGCGCATTGACGCCGGCCGCGACCGCAGCCGCCCGGTGTCATGCCGGAAAACGCATCGGTAATTCGTGCTGCGAGGCAGAGCGTTCGAACATTCATCGGTCGCGCCCCCGGGTTGACCCGGCGCGCGGCGCGAACCTACCATCACGCTTTCGGGAAGGAGCGCGACAATGGCCGAAACACCCCGCCTGAACGGCGTGATCCGGGCCCTGGAAGCGGGCAAACCCGCCTTCACCACCTTTGCCGCGGCGGAGATCAGCGTGGCCCAAGCGGTGGGCGCGGCCGCCTATGACGGTGTGGTGTTCGAGATGGAGCACCGCGCCTACGACATCCGGGCGTTGCGCGACTGCCTGCAATACATGCTCGACCGGCGCCAGATCGCCGATAGCGGCAGCCTGGCGCCGGCGGTGACGCCGTTCGTGCGGATCCCGCCCAATGGCGGCGAATCGAGCCAATGGGTCGCCAAGCAGGTGCTCGACCACGGCGTCTACGGCATCGTCTGGCCGCATGTCAGCACCGTCGAGGAGGCATTGAACGCGGTCACCGCCTGCCGCTATCCGCGCCCGCGCAGCGCCGCCCATTACGCGCCTGCCGGCCAGCGCGGCGACGCCCCGGCCGCTGCGGCGCGTTACTGGGGTCTCTCGCAGCAGGAATATTACGAGCGTGCCGATGTCTGGCCGCTCAACCCGAAGGGCGAGGTTCTGGTCGCGATCATGTGCGAGGAGGTGCGCGCGATCCGCAACCTGCCGAAGATGCTGGAGGAGGTGCCGGGGATCGGCGTCGTGATCGTCGGCGAGGGCGATCTGTCGCAGGATCTGGGCTATCCGCGGCAATACGAACACCCGACGGTGGCGTCCGCGATCGACGAGATCCTGGCGATCTGCAAAGCGCACAACGTCCCGTGCGGTCACCCGCATGTCGACGCCAAGAACATCGAGACATTGCTGGAAAAAGGCTTCCGCTATCTGATGCCGGCCCCGGTCTATTCGTTCGCGGCGTTGGAACTCGGCCGCAAAACCGCCGGCCGCGTTTAGCGTAGCCTCGCCGCTAAATCCCTCATTTCCGGACACTCTTCGCTTACCATCGAAAGGGCTGCTGGCAATGCAAATCGATGCGATCGACCCGGCCAAGACGGCCATGATCGTGGTTGACATGCAAAATGACTTCGTGGCCGCTGGTGCTCCGATAGAAGTATCCGCCGCGCGCGCCATGGTGCCGAAGCTGGCGGAAGCTCTGAAGATTTGCCGCAATGCCGGGATCCGGGTGATCTATACGGCGCATGTGCATCGCCGTGACGGCTGCGATATGGGTCTGTTCGACGACTTGCACCCGCTGATCGCCAATCGCGCGGCATTGGTGGACGGCACGCCGGGAGTGGACATTTATCCCGAGCTTGCTCCGGCGCCGGGCGAGCACGTGATCAAGAAACATCGCTACAGCGGCTTCTTCGGTACCGACCTCGACATCATCCTGCGCGAATGGGGCGTCGATACGGTCATCGTATCTGGGAACGACCACAGAGAATTGCTGTCATGCGACCGCGCGCGATGCGATGTTCCGCAACTACCGGGTGGTGTTCCTTTCGGATGCGACGGCGACATTCGACTATCCGGATCGAGGCTTCGGACCCATGCCGAACGCCGACGTTCACCATGCGACCCTGGTCATACTCGCTGCCTCGACGGCGCATGTAATGTCGGTGGCCGACATGGCCGCGCGAGTGGTGCGTGGCGGCAGCCTGCTTGGCTCGGCCGCGTGAACCTCGATCTGTGCTGAGCGGACTGCTCGGTCCTCGCCTTTATGCGGTTTTGCCAACCAATCGCGGCCAGTCGATCGCGGCGCCGAGCTTCAGCGCGGTCCCGGCTTCGGGCATCGGGTATTTGAGGCCGCTGGCGCAGTTGAACAGCACCACCCGCTCGTCCGGGCGCACCCGCCCATCGGCCAGCGACTGTTCGTAGGCGGCGTAGGTCGCCGCGCCTTCCGGGCAGAGCAGCAGCCCCTCCGCCCTGGCCACCTGGCGCCAGGCGCGGCGTGATCGCCTCGTCGTCGACGGCGATGGCGAAGCCGCCGCTCTCGCGCACCGCGCGCAGGATCAGAAAGTCGCCGATCCCCTGCGGCACGCGGATGCCGGCGGCGAAAGTGTGGGCGTTTTCCCAGCGGGTCGCGTGCTCGACGCCGTCCTGCCAGGCCTTGACCATCGGCGCGCAGCCCGCCGCCTGGACCACCACCATGCGCGGCCGCTTCGGGCCGATCCAGCCGATCTTTTCGAGTTCGTCGAACGCCTTCCACATGCCGATGATGCCGGTGCCGCCGCCGGTCGGATAAAAGATCACATCGGGCATTTCCCAGCCGAGCTGCTCGGCCAGTTCGATGCCCATCGTCTTCTTGCCCTCGATGCGATAGGGCTCGCGCAGGGTCGAGCAATTGAACCAGCCGACCGCCTTCTCGCCCTCGGCGACCAGCCGGCCGCAATCGTCGATCAGCCCGTCGACCAGAAACACCTCGGCGCCCTGCATCGCGATTTCGCGGATATTCACCGCCGGGGTGTCGTCGGGGCAGAAAACATAGGATTTGATCCCGGCGCGCGCGCAATAGGCGGCCATCGCCGCCCCGGCATTGCCGTTGGTCGGCATCGCCATGGTCTCGACCCCGAGTTCCTTGGCCATCGACACCGCGAGCGCCAGCCCGCGCGCCTTGAACGAGCCGGTCGGTAGCCGGCCCTCGTCCTTGACCAGGATCTCGCCGCCCTTGGCCAGCCGCGGCAATGGGACGAGCGGGGTCATCACCTCGCCGAGCGACAGCACGTTTTCCGGCCGGCGCACCGGTAATAGCTCCCGGTAGCGCCACAGGCTCTGCGGCCGGCCGGCCAGCGCCGCGCGGCCGAGCGCTGCGCGCACGCCGTCGAGATCGTAGCGCACCAGCAGCGGCCTTCCGGCGCGCGACAGGGTTTGCAGGGTGTCCGCGGGATAGCGCTCGCCGGTCAGGCTGCATTCGAGATGGGTGACGAAGGTCGGCAGGTCTGCGACGGTCCACTGATGATCAAGCATTGCTGATTCTCCGTCCCGACCAGCGCCGGCCGGCGATTGGCGCGATTGCGCGGGCTTTTTCAAATTCGCAGCCGATCCTAGGATCCTCGGCGTCGGTCTGTCATCCGAAGAGGCAGGGACGAACTGCCGCTGTCTTGTCGGAGACCAAGTTAGAATAATTATAATATGGGAAGGCGACCAGGGAGGAAAATCATGCGGGCACCGCTCTATTCCACGCTTGACGACGCCCTCGAGGCGATCTCGCCCTACGGCATCGAGCTCAAAAACGGCAACAGCAATCACGCGCCGATGGTCGCCGAGGCGCTGTGCGCGATGGGACGGCCGGAGGCGGTGCCGCCATGGATCGAGCGCTACCGGGAGCGAATGTCGCCGCGGCCTGCGGCGGGCGATCGGATCCGCGCCGAGGAGTGGCGCTCGGCGCTCGGCCGGCGCGAGCGGTTTGCGGATTGGAGCGCATTCTTTGGCGACGCGCTGAAGGAAGCGCGATGGCAGGACGTGCTCGACCGGTGGGTCGGCCGTCTGGCGCCCGGGTTCTGCGCCGCCGCGACCCACGGGGTGATCCGCGTCGGGCACGCGGCGCGCGCCTTGGCCGCGGGCGAGACGCCGCCGCGGCGGCACGAACTGGCCGATGCGCTCGCCGGCTGGGCGGCGAGCTGGCAGGAATTGCCGGCCAGCGATCCCGCCATCAACGGCACGATGACGCCGCGCCAGGCGATCGCCCGAGTGCCGACCCTGCCTTCCGGTCGGCGGCATGCCGGAAACATCGTCGCGGCGCTGGGCGCGCTTAGCAGCTTTGCGGAATTTGCCCCGGCGATCGGATTGATCGACACCAGCGGCGCGGTGGCCCCGCTGGTCGCCGAACTGACGGAGGTCTTCGCGCGGGTTTACCTCGCCAATGCCCGCGACATCCCGACGGCGATCGCCTTTATCCATGGAGTCACCAGCCAGGCCGCGCTCGGCAATATCGCGCCGCATATCGGCGATGCGACCGCGCGCACGGCATTACGCTACGCCTGGCAGGCCGGGTGCGGGCTCTATGCGTGCTTTGGCGGCGGCACGGCGATGGCCGACGGCATCGCGCCGTCCGACGAAACCGAGCCGTCCGACGAAACCAGGACAGGGCTGATCGACCGCGCGATCGCCAATGGCGACGAGCACGTGATCAAATTCACCGAAGCCTGCCTCGCCCGGCACGCGGTCCGCCCGGCCCCGGCTTATCTCCTGGCGGCCGAGCACGTGAGCGGGATTGTCCGACGGCGCGGAGCCGCCATGCGGTAGCGGGAGTCGATCGCAGGCGGCAGCGTGTCGATCTGGCTTCAGGTCTGAGCCGGCGCCCGGACGTGTTCGGGGCGAAACCCGAGGCCGATGACCCGGGCCGGGATCCGCCGCAGCAGCGGCCAGCGGCCGAACAGCCGCACGATCAGCGGCGGCGACAGCTTTCCGGTGCGCTGCAGCACCCGGCCGATGACCCGCTTTTGCACGAACACCTGCAGCCGTTGCATCGCCCGGGTGGGGAATTCGCGGCGGCGCTGAACCGCGCGCAGATCGCTGTCGGCGGCGGTCCGGCCCAGCAGCGGGCGGGCCAGGATGTTGGCCGCCGCGACCGCGTCCTGGATCGCCAGGTTGATGCCGACCCCGCCGATCGGCGACATCGCGTGGGCGGCATCGCCGATGCAGATCAGGCCGGGCCGGTGCCATACCCGCAGGCGATCGACGGCGACGCTCAACAGCTTGATATCCGACCAATCCGAAAGTTCGGCGGTGCGCTCGCGCAGGTAAGGGACGAGCCGGGCGATTTCGTCGCGGAAGGCCGGCAACCCGCGCCGGCGGATTTCATCGAACCCGCCCTTGGCGATGACGAAGGCGCATTGCCAATAATCATCGCGGTTGAGCATCACCAGGATCCGGCCGGGGTCGATCCGGCCCAGGGTCTGCCCCGGATCGTCCGGATGGCGCGACATCCGCATCCACAGCACGTCCATCGGCGCGCCCAAATCGTCGATTTCGAAGCCGCCCTGCTCGCGCACGGTCGAATGGCGGCCATCGGCGCCGACCACGAGATCGGCGCGAACGGTGACGAGGCCCCGCGGCGTTGCTGCCCGCACCCCGACCACGCGTCCGCCCTCTTCGATCAGGCCGGTGACCTCGGCCTCCATTTCCAGCCGGAACGTCGCGTAGCGCCGTCCTTTCTCGGCAATGAAGTCGAGAAAATCCCATTGCGGCATCAAGGCGATGAACCGGCAATGGGTCGGCAGATGGGTGAAATCGGCGACCTCGAAAAAATCATCGCCGATTTGCGCGCCGAGCGTGCGCGCCTCCTGGTGCGGGCGGCGCAGAAAATCCTCGAGCAGCCCGAGTTCGTGCATGATTTCCAGGGTCGAGGGATGGATCGTGTCGCCGCGGAAATCGCGCAAGAAGTCGGCATGCTTTTCGAGGACCAGCACCGGGACCCCGGCGCGGGCGAGCAGCAGGCCCAACATCATCCCGGCGGGGCCACCCCCGGCGATGCAGCAGCGGACCGCGACCTCGTTCTCGGTCATTGCCCCTTCCTGGACGCTCGCGGCCACCATCGGCTCCGGCCCTATCTCACATCGGCGGCGGAAACCAGCCAGGAACCGGGTGGCGCAGCGACTTCGCCCGCTCGAGCCGAGCCGCCTCCTTGGCCGCGACATAATCGCGATAGGCGGCGCGGTCGGCATCGGCGACGATCGCCTGGGTCGGAACGACGCACACCGTCGGGCAGCGGGTGACAGCGTTGGTGCGCAGAAAGAGGGCGATTGCGTTCTCGTAATCGGTCTGCGACATGACCGATGCTCCGTCTGGTGGGGGGTATCACCCTGATAAACCAATCTGGTTAACGACAGGTTTAGGCGAACATCCCGAAAAACCGCCCAATGACCCGCAAGCCGGCCCGGCCGGTATAGCTTTTTTTGCGGATTTCAACGATATAATGAGTTGCGGGGAACGAAATGGTTTAGGACCCTGACCTTGGCGCAGCCGGATTATACGGTGCGGTTCTGGGGCGTTCGCGGCAGCATCGCCTGCCCCGGCCCCGACACCGTGCGCTATGGCGGCAACACCTCATGCGTCGAGATCAGGTGCGGCGACCGGCTGATGGTGTTCGACGGCGGCACCGGACTGCGTCTGCTCGGCAACGAGCTGATGCGCGCGGGACGGCCGCCGGAGCTCGACCTGTTCTACAGTCATACCCATTTCGACCATATCTGCGGCCTGCCGTTTTTTGCGCCGTGCTACGACGCCCGCAGCCATATCCGCATCTGGGCCGGGCATTTGAACGGCATCGGCATCGAGGCCGTGCTCAACAGCATGATGATCGCGCCGCTGTTCCCGATCCCGATGGGGATCTTTACCGCCAAGCTCGATTTTGTCGATTTCCGTGCCGGCAAGAAGCTGGCGCCGCATCGTGGCATCCGCCTGGCGACGGCGCCGCTGAACCATCCCAACGGCGCCACCGGCTACCGCATCGAATATGCCGGCCGGGCGGTCGCCTATATCACCGACACCGAGCATCGGCCGGAAGGGCTCGACGTCAACGTATTGGGGCTGGTCGAGGGCGCCGACGTGATGATCTACGATGCCACCTACACCGACGACGAATATCCGAGCCACAGGGATTGGGGCCACTCGACCTGGCAGGAAGGCGTGCGCCTCGCTAACGCCGCCCATGTGCGCACCCTGGTGATCTTCCATCACGACCCTGGCCACGATGACGCCTTCATGGACGTGGTCGCGGCCGCCGCCGCCGATGCCCGGCCGGGGACGATCGTCGCCCAGGAGGGTCTGGTGCTGCGGCCTTGAGCGCAACTCGCCGGCGACCGCGGCACCGCGGCCGCGACAATCCCGCCGCTCAGTGATAGGGGTCGGCGGCGTCGCGCAGCCCGTCCCCGAAAAAATTAAACGCGAGAACGGCGACGATCACGGCCAGCACCGGCGTCATCAGCCACGGGTAGAGCACGACGACGTTGATGTTCTGCGCCTCGCTGAGCAGCACGCCCCAGCTGGTCATCGGCGGCCGCACCCCGAGGCCGAGAAAGGACAGCGCGGTCTCGCCGAGGATCATGCCGGGGATCATCAAGGTCGCCGAGGCGATCAGATGACTGGTGAAGCTCGGCAGCAGATGGCGGCCGATGATGCGCACCGGGCGCGCGCCCATCAGCACCGCGGCGGTGCAGAAATCCTCTTCGCGCAGAGCCAGCAGCTTTGATCGAACGGCGCGGGCAAGATGGGTCCAATCGATCATCCCGAGGATCAGGGTGATCCCGAAATAAACCAGTATCGGGCTCCAGCTGACCGGCAGGATCGCCGACAGCGCCATCCATAACGGCAAGTGCGGGAAGGATTGCACGACCTCCATGCCGCGCTGGATCGTGATATCGGTCCAGCCGCCGTAATAGCCGGCGATGCCGCCGATGACGATGCCGAGGGTCATGCTGACGGCGACGCCGACCAGCCCGACGGTCAGCGAGATGCGCGCGCCATAGATCATCCGCGACATCAGATCGCGGCCGAGCCGGTCGGTGCCGAGCAGGAACAACTGGCCGCCTACCGCCGGGCACACCAGGTGCAGATCGCCCGGGATCACGCCCCAGAACCGGTAAGGGTCGCCACGGCAGAAGAACCGCAAGCTCTGGCGCTTTTTCGGGTCGGGCGTGTAGATCCGTTCGAGCCGGCGCATGTCGAGCCGGTAGTCGTATCCGTAAACGAATGGGGCGACCAGCCGGCCGCGATCGAAGATGTGCACCGCCTGGGGCGGCGCGTAGATGAAGTCGGTATTGCGCGAATCGAGCGCCATAGGGGGCGAGGAACTCGCAGATCAGAGATCTCCCAGATACATCGCCAGCAGGATCGCCCCGGACGCGACGGCGACGCGGTGGCGGCGCAGCTTCCACCACATCATCCGCCACTGCGAGGCCATGTAGAAGCGCTCTTGCGCCGCCGTCATCCGCTCGACGGCGTAAGGATCATAGGGCGCGGTCGAGACGTAGTGCGGCAGCGGCGGCGGCTCTATGCCGGCATCGGCCGGGCCGCGCGGTACGCTGGGGGGAAAGGTCAGGTCGCTCATTGGCGCCGCCCCGCCTGCAGCCGGATGCGCGGATCGAGCAGCGCCAGCGCCAGATCGGAGACAAACACCCCGATCACGGTCAGCAACGACATGAACATCAGAAACGAGCCGGCCAGATACATATCCTGGCTGCGCAACGAGTCGAGCAGCATCGGGCCGGTCGTCGGCAGCGACATCACCACCGACACGATCGCCGCCCCCGAGATCACCTGCGGCAGCAACGAGCCGATATCGGAAATGAACGGGTTCAAGGCCATCCGCAGCGGATATTTGAACAGCACCTTGAGCGGGTGCAGACCCTTGGCGCGGGCGGTGACGACATATTGCTTTTGCAGTTCGTCGAGCAGGTTGGCGCGCAGCCGCCGGATCATCGCGGCAGTTCCGGCCGAGCCGATGACGATGACCGGGATCCAGATATGGGCGAACAGCGACAGCACCTTGGCCCAGGTCCACGGCTTGTCGATGTATCTCGGATCCATCAACCCGCCGATCGAGATGCCGAAATAGACGTTGGCCAGATAGAGCAGCACCAGCGCCAACAGGAAACTCGGCGTCGCCAGCCCGAGAAACCCGAGCAGGGTCAGGATGTGGTCGCTCCAGCTATATTGGTGGGTTGCCGAGTAGACCCCGATCGGAAAGGCGACCAGATAGGTAAAGATAATCGTGGTGATCGAGACGATCGCGGTCAACAGCATGCGGTCGCCGACCACCTTGTTGACCGGGAGGTCATACGAAAACGAATACCCCATATCGCCGTGCAGGAGCCCCCCGGCCCAGCGCAGATACTGCTCCCAGAGCGGACGGTCGAGACCATACTCGGCCTCGAGGAATTTGACCTTGGCCAAATCCGTCGTCTCGCCCGAGCCCTGCAGCTCGGCGGCGTAGGCGGTAAAGTAATTGCCCGGCGGCAGGTTGATGATCGTGAACACGACGATGCTGATCGCGATCAGGGTCGGGATCATGATCAGCAGACGATGGATGATGTAGCTGAGCATCAAGCCGGCCCCCTCGATGCCGGACGCCGCCGGCGGACGGCAGCGCGATCGATGTCGTTCCCCGCCGGTCGAATCGGCGGCGGCATCGCCTCGGAAAACCGGCCGCGAACAGGCGTTGCATCGGGGCTGCCGCTCACGGAGGCGCCTGGGTCGCCGCGGCGGCGGATGCCGATTTCGCGGGCGGCGGGCTGCCGAACCAGAACTGGTCCGGCTTGTAGATCCCGAAAAAGGCTCCCGGATCCCAATTGTAAATCCCCTTCTCAGGAACGTTGTGCAGATTGTCGCTGACCACGACCGGCTGCAGCACCCCGGCGACGGTGCCGATCGAAAACACCTGGTCGGCCCATTCCTGCAGGATCTGGCTCCAGATCTGGGTTTTCTGGTCCCGCGATACGGTGCCGAGCCAGGCGTCATAGAGATTTTTCAGCTGAACCGCGGCAGGCAGGTCGGGGCGTTCGCCGGCCCTCCCCTTGGTTTCGTAGTACTGGCCCCATTTTGGCCATTCGAGCTGCTGCTGGCTGGTCGGGGCAAATTCCCAGGGCGAGGACAACGCATTGGCGAGGCCGTTTTCGATCCCTTTGTCGATCGACATCAGCGTCTCCCCGGAAAAAACGCGCTGGCGGAACAGGGTCAGCTGCAACGGCTTGGCGAACAATCGGATGCCGATATGGCGCCAGGAATCGCGGATCAGTTCGAGCACGTCCGAGGTCCCCGGCCATTCGCCCGAATCCTCGACGACGATCTCCATCGGCCGGCCATCGGGAAGCAGCCGCACCCCGTCGCCGTCGCGCTTGGCGAGGCCGATCTGGTCGAGCAAATCATTGGCCTTGCCGAGATCGTACTGCGCCCAGGCCGAGCGGTAGGCCGGCTGGTAGAGCGGGCTCTGCGGCAGGACCGTGTTCTGCCCTTCGATCGCCAGCCCGAAATAGAGCGCCTCGTTGATCTCGTGGCGATTGACCGCAAGCGACAGCGCACGACGAAAGCGCTCATCGCGCAGCAGGCGGCGCCATACCGGGTCGTTGACGTTGAGATTGGGATAGAGCGCCAGCTGGCTGCCCGGGCCGGTGCGCCACAGCCGCACGCTGAAATGCTTGCGCTGTTCGCTCTCCCGCAGAAACGTGTAATCGTCGAAGCTCAGATACCGGGCCTGCAGATCGCTTTCTCCGGCCGCGGTCTTGGCCGGGATCAGCCTGCTGTCGGCGAGCGTCACAATCACCCGGTCGATATAGGGCAGCTGATGTCCTGCGATATCCACCCGATAATAATATGGATTGCGTTCAAAAACAAAACGCTCGGCCGGTGGTTTGGTTGTCAAGATCCATGGGTCGAGGGTCGGAAGATCGGGATTGTTGTCCCGATACATGGCGTTCATCCGATTGTGCAGAGCGGCCCAATTGTGAACCCTGGCCTTTTTGACCAGAGCGGCGAGCGCGGCCTTGTTCGCGTATTTCGCGTTGAACTGTTTCAGATAGTGAGCAGGACAATAGATGAACAGCGGATCGGCGCCGGCCAGAGCCGGCAAAAACAGCGGGTTCGGGGTCGGCCAGCTGTAGCGGACCGTGGTATCGTCGACCACTTCGAAGCGCGGCGGCTGGCCCTCGGACAGCAACTCGACCGGCAGGCCCGAAGGCGACAGTTTCGGGTTTTCCGCCACATCCTCGAACCAATAGCGGAAATCCTCGGTGGTAAACGGCTGTCCGTCCGACCACTTCATGCCCTTGCGCAGATGCAGGGTAAAGACCCGTCCGTCCGCGACATCGATCGATTGGAGAATGTCGGGGACGATATCGAGCGAGGGGGTGTAGCCGACCAGACGGGCATAGCCGAAGACCACCATCATCCGGGTGTCCTTCGGGCTCGCCATCAGCATGCGCAATTCGTGCCCTTGCCTGCCCTTGGTATCGACCACGGCCGGGTCGCTCGGCACCCGGTCTTCGACCTTCGGCAGGGTTCCGCTCGCCACCGCCTCGTGGAAGAACGGCGTCTCCTGCAACGCCGCCGGCGCCGCCCGCGCCACGCCGGGAGCGGCCAACAGCGCCGCCGCCAGAGCGAACCGCACGGCACGGCCGAGCCGCCTCCCGATCCCCTCTCGCGACAATGCCGCCGTTGTTCCACCCATCGGGATCGGCGCTCCGTCAGGCGCTGGCCAAACCGGCCGCCAGGGCCGGCAAGATCGGCGGCGCCCGCGCCTCGACCGCATGGCCGGGAGCGATCTCGATCAGTCGCGGCGGGTCCGCCGGCTCGCGGCGGAAAGGCTCGGGCCAGGCCGCCGGATTGGAGGCGCGATCCTCCATCAGCCGGCCGAAATCGAGCGGATGGGCCAGATCGGGCGCCGGCACCGCCGCCAGCAGCGCCTGCGTATACGGGTGCACCGGCGCGCGGAACAAGGTGGCGCGATCGGCGATCTCGACGATCCGGCCGGCGCACATCACCGCGATCCGGTCGGCGATATAGTCGACCACCGCCAGATTGTGCGAGATGAACAGATAGGTCAGCCCGAGCTTTTGCTTGAGGTCCATCAGCAGGTTCAGAATCTGCGCCTGGATCGACACGTCGAGCGCCGAGGTCGGCTCGTCGCAGATCACCAGATCTGGCCGCAAGGCGAGCGCGCGGGCGATGCCGATGCGCTGGCGCTGGCCGCCCGAAAAGCTGTGCGGGTAGCGTCGCAGATGGCGCCGGTCGAGGCCGACCAGCGCCATCAGCTCATCGACCATCTCGCGCCGCGAGCGGGCAGTGCCGATGCCGTGGATCGCCAGCGGCTCTTCGATGATGTCGAACACCGTCATGCGCGGGTTGAGCGACCCGAACGGGTCCTGGAAGATCAACTGCACCTGGCGGCGAAACCCCTTCAGGCGGTCGCCTTCGAGCGCCAGCACATCGATCCGCTTGCCATGATCGTTAAAGACGACCGATCCCGAATCGGGGGTCACCGCGCGCAGCAGCACCTTGGCCAGGGTGGTCTTGCCGCAGCCGCTTTCGCCGACCAGCCCAAGGCATTCGCCGCGCTCGATCTTCAGGCTGACCTGGTCGATCGCGACCAGCCGCGCCGCCGCCTTGCCGCCGCCGAACCAGCCGCTTCTGCGGATCGAATAGGCCTTGCGCACACCGACGCATTCGAGCAGCGGCCCGGAAGGTCCGGACGGCCATTGCGCCTTTTCCGCCATCAGATGCGGCGCGTCGCCCGCCGCCACCTCGCGGATCGGGATCAGACGTTCGCCGGGTTGCATGTCGAAGCGCGGCACCGCGCGCAGCAATGCCCGCAGATAGGGATGCTCCGGCCGGCGAAAGATGTCCTCGAGGGTGCCGCTCTCCACCACCTCGCCGCGATACATGACGACGATCTCTTCGGCGATGTTGGCGACCACCCCGAGGTCATGGGTGATCAGCAGCACCGCCATCCCCAGCTCCTGCTGCAATTCGAGCACGAGTTTCAGGATCTGCGCCTGGATGGTCACGTCGAGCGCCGTCGTCGGCTCGTCGGCGATCAGCAATGCGGGGCGGCAGACCAGCGCCATCGCGATCATCGCCCGCTGCCGCAAGCCGCCCGACAGCTCGAACGGGTAGCTGCGCAACGCCCGCGCCGGATCGGGAAAGCCGACGAGGCGCAGGATTTCCCGGGTCAGTTCGGCAGCCTCCGCCGCGCCGACCGGACGATGCAGCCGCAATGCCTCGCCAACCTGGTTGCCGACGGTATGGACCGGCGACAGCGAAGTCATCGGCTCCTGAAAGATGATCGAGATGCGGCCGCCGCGGATCGCCCGCATCGCCGCGCCGTCCCGCGGCAATTGGGCGAGGTCGGTGACGGCGCCGTCACCGCGCGGATCGGCGAACAGGATCTCGCCGCCGGGCGATCCTTCCATTGCGCGGCAGAATCCGCATGATCGCCTGGCTGACGACCGACTTGCCCGAACCCGATTCGCCGACCAGCGCCACCGTCGAGCGCGGGCGCACGCGAAACGAGGCGCCGCTGACGGCGCGGATGATCCCGCCGGGCGCGGCAAAGCTGATATGCAGATCGCGGATCGTCAAAAGATCGGTCACGCTCGGCCTCCAGCCGCGTCGGCAAGCCCGGCGGGGCCAAACACTGCAATCCCGAGCGCCTCGAGATTGGCCGCCGTCGCCGGGCTCGGCTCGAGCCCGCGCGCATCGGCCGCCCGCGCCGCGCGTTCGACCAGTTCGGCGAAACCGTCGATCCGGCTGTCGAGACGGATGCGCGACCCGCCGGCGCGCAATTCGAGCTGCATCCACCCGTCGCGGCGGTCGCGCCGGGTCGAGTAATAGGCGAGCCTGATGCCGTCGAGCTCGTCCCAGCGGATCGAGGCGGCCAGCGGCCCGGAGGCGGTCAACCCGGCATGGTCGGCCTCGAGCCGAGTGACGTGGCGCAGCGCGGTGCGGATGCCGAATAGCAAGAACAACGCCGCGAGGCCGCCCAAGATGACGCCGGCAACGCCGCCGACCGGCGCGGTCGCCAGAATCGCCGCGCTCGGCACCAGGCCGGCGCCGGCGCGCAGATAGTCGCCGACCATGGCCGAGTTGGGATAGGCGTGCCGGGTCATGCCGGAGCCGCGATTACCGGGTCGGCCGCCGCCGAGGCGGCAGCGAGACCGGGAGCGAAGACCTCGCCGCCATCAAGCCAGCGCGCCGCCCGATGCGCCGCGGTCAGCGCCGTCAGCCGCAGCAGAAAATCATCGGTCCGGTGGTCCTGCACGAGGTGGTGGGTCAGGATCCCGGTCGGCTCGGCGGCGTCAGCCCTGCCGCGGCGACGCGCCTGCAAATGCCCGACGAGGCCGCCCAGCGCCGCCGCTTCGCCGATAAAGCCGCGCCCGGCCTTCCAGGCGACGAGATCGACATGGACATTGGCGGCAAATACGCCCGGCGCCGGCCAGGCCGCGGCGCGCGGGTTGACCTGTGAGATCGCGGCGATGCCGCAGCCGGCCAGCAGCGGCAGAAAAGCCGCGGCGAAGCGGTTCCACGGCGGCGCCAGCACGGCCAGGGCGCGATCGCCGAACAATGCCCGCAGCCTTGCCCGGCCGGCGGTCAGATCGGCGGCCACGGACGGCCGCCGGGCGCGCCGCCGGAAACTCGCTCTTCTTCGATCGGGAGGCGCGATCGGCATGGCGCCAACCATGCTGCAGCACCCGCACCAGCGGGAGGCGGGCGAGCCGCGCGGCCAGCGCCGCCTCGGCTAAGGCCGGAACCACCGCGAGCGACAGCGGCGCCGCCCCGGCGATGGCCAGCAGGCGGTCGAGGCGCTCGCATGGCGCCGCCGCGTCGTCGTCACGCCACCACAAGGCAGCGATCCTCCCTTCTGCTCCCCAGCAGTCGAACTCGTTTGCCAGATCGGACCAGCTTGCCGTCGCGACCGGGGAGGCGTCCGAAAGACTTATCATTTGCCGATCGTATAGTCACCCGGCGGCATTATGAAATTCTGAAACGCCTCGCCGCGGCATCGCTCGCCGGTCGCCGATCATGGCGGCGACCAAGAGCGCGGTCCGGCGCGCGCCGCCAGTGTCGACCGCGAGCGCCGGCGGACGGCGCCGCACCGCCTGTTCGATCGCCAGGATCAGCCGTTGCGGCGACAGCGCCGACGCGGCCACCATCTCGACGACGCCGCGCGCCGCCAGCCGCTGCGCCCGCAAGGTCTGCTCGGTCTCGCTCCGCTCGGCGAACGGCACCAGCACGGCGGCGGCGCGGGCGGCGAGAATGTCGAGCACGGTGTTGTAGCCGGCCTGGCTGACCGACACCCGGCAGCGCCGCAGCATCTGCGGGAAATCGGGCCGGTAACGCTCGACGACGACGCCTCGCGGCAGATCGGCGGTGAGCGCCGCGAATGGTCCGGGCGGCAGGTTGGGTCCGGCCAGCAGCCGCCAGCCGAGATCAGCGAGGCAGCCGCGCCGCCGCGCCGCGAGCGCCGCCGCCAGCAGCGCGCCGCCGACCGCCCCGCCGCCGGCCGAGACCAGCACCTCGTCGGCGCCCGCGCCGTCCGGGGCCGGGGCCGGCCCGTCTGGCGCGCCGACATAGCCGGTATAGACCAGCCGGTCGGCGATCTCCGAGGCTTCGGCAAAGCTTGCCTCCAACGGGATCAGGCTCGGGTCGCCGTGAACCAGGACGGTGTCGAAATCCGCGCGCACGCGGTCCAGGATGTCGCGCCGGCGCTGTGCGTCCGCGGGTGCGACGACGATGTCGCGCAGCGAGCACAGCACCGGGGCGCGGGGCCGGCGCGAACGGGCGGCGGCGATCAACGGGTCGAGCTCGAAGCGGAACGCGCGCCGGCCGAACGGAAACGCCTCGATCATCACGGCGTCGGGTGCCGCCTTATCAAAGGCTTCGAGCAATGTCTGCCGCCGCGCCGCCCGCAGCCTGTCGTCGACCGGGCGGCCATCGCCATCGACCAGGTCTTTGAAGCTCGCGTCGCGCGCCCGGATCGGGGCCAGCTGAACAACGCGCTCGGCCGCCGCCCCAGCCAGTTCCGGCAGCCTCTCGCCGCCCGAGACCAAGGTCACCCGGATGCCCTCGCCGGCCAGCGCCCCGACCAGGTGCAGCGCGCGCCGCAAATGCCCGATCCCGAGCAGATGCTGGACATAGAACAGGACGGCGCCGGTCACGAGGCCTCGCGCGGGACGGCCGGGGAGGAATTACGCGGCATCGGCCGGCCGCAGCGCCGCGAACACCGCCGCCAGCCGGATTGCGGCGGCCGGCAGGTCGTGCTCGGCCAGGACATGCCGCCGCGCCGCCGCGGCAAAGCGCGCGCGCAGGCCATGATCGACGATCAGCCGCCGCGCCGCCGCTGCGAAACTCGCGATATCGCCCGGCGGGACGAGCAGCCCGCCGACCTCCGAGACGACGATTTGGCCGACACCGCCGCTCGCGCCGGCGACGACCGGCAGGCCGCTCGCCTGGGCTTCGAGCAAGGCCATGCCGAACGCCTCGTTGACCGCCGGCCACAGGCAGAGATCGGCGGCGGCGAGATGCCGGGCGAGCGCCGCCGGGCCGAGCGCTCCGGCCCAGACGACCCGCGCCCCTAGCGGCGCGAGCGCGCGCTCGACCTCGGGCCGGGCGACGCCGTCGCCGACGACTTCCAACGACCAAGCGAGATCGCCGAGCCGCGCCAGCGCGGCGCCGAGAATTCGATAGGAAGCCAGCTTGTCGCCAGGACGCATCATCGCCACCGCGATCAGCCGCGGCGGGCCGCTGCCGGGCGAAGCGCGCGGCCGGTAAGACCCGGCGTCGAGAAACGGCTTGAGCGCGATCCAGCGCGCCGGGCTGGCCAGCAGCGGCAGTACGCCGTCGCGATCGGCCGGGTTGAGCCCGATCACCGCGTCGGCATGGCGGATCGCCCGCTCGATGGCGCGGTGGCCGGCATCCCAGGCGCCGCCCGCCCGCTTGGCCGCAAACGAGGCCTCGGCGGCGACATAGGGAATGCCGAGCGCGCCCGCGACCCGCGGCCCGAGCCAGTCCGGCGCCTTGTGGTAGAGGTGGTAGGTGAACCACAGCTGTGGGGCGGTCGCGGGGCGCGCGCGGCAGCGGCGAAGAAATCGCTCGGCAAGCTGTTGCCCGAGCGCCGCCAGCCGCGCCTGACGCAACCGGTCGCCCTGCCCCTCGAAGCTGCGAAAGCGCGAGGCCAGCACCGGTTCGTGCCCAGCCCGGCGCAGCGCCGCGACCAACAGCTGCGCCACCCGCCGATCCCCCGACGGGACCGGATGATCGGGCGGTTTCAGCGGCGCATAAAAGGCGATGCGCATGGCTCTGCGGCGGCTAGTGCGCCGCGGCGAGTTCCGGGGTGGCGAGTTCCGGGGTGGCGGCGGGCGCGGGCCGTGGCGCAGACCGCGGGTCAACCGGTTCGAGGCCAAACCGGGCGGCGAGCAGATCGATCCCGGCCGTCATCGCAAAGGCGCTGCGCACCCGCCGCTCGCCGGCGGCGCCGAGCGCCGCGCGCCGCGCCGGGTCGCCGATCAGTTCGGCAAGCGCCCGGGCCAATGCCGGCGGATCGCCGGGCGCGACCAGAGGCCGGTCGCGCCGTGCTCGATCAGTTCGGGGATGCCCGAAATATTGGTCGCCACGCAAGCAAGACGCTGGCTCTGTGCCTCGATCAGCACGTTGGGCAGGCCGTCGCGGTCGCCGTCCGCGGTGATTTTGGCGGCGAGCACGAAGAGATCGGCGCGGCGATAGGCGTCGAGCACCTCCGGCTGGGTCAGGGCGCCGCGCCACTCGATCCGCGGCGCGAGGCCGAGGCTGGCGGAGAGGCTGCGCAAGCTTGGCGCGAGGCTGCCGCCGCCGATATGCACCAGACGCCAGGCGAGATCCGCCGGCAGCAACGCCAGTGCCGCGAGCAGATCGTCATAGCCCTTTTTCGCCACCGCCCGGCCGACCGAGAGCAGCACCACCGGGCGTCGCGGATCGCTGCCATCGCCGGCAGGCGGGCGCGGCGGCGGCGCCGAAAAGCGTTCGAGGTCGAGCCCGTGATAGCACAACGCAACCCGCTCCGGCCGCGGCGCCAGATCCGCCAGACGGGCATGTCCGGCCGCGGTGCAGGTCACCGCCCAGCGCGCGTCGCCGAGTTTTGCCCGAGCCTCCCAATCCGGAATCGTCCAAATGTCCTTGGCATGCGCCGATACCGTCCAGTCGAGGCCGGCGATCAGCGCCGCGTAGCCGGCGACGGAAGCCGGCGTATGCAGAAAATGGGCATGGAAATGACCGATATCGGCCGGGCATTCGGCCGCCAGCACCAGCGCCTGGCCGAACCGGCGCACCCGGTTCGGGGTCGGGTCGCGCACCAGATCGGCGAGCCAGCGGCGCAACGCCCGGCGGTAGCCCGGCTGCCGCCGAGCCCGCCGCCAGCCGCGCCAGACGCGCAATGGTTCGCGGTACAAATATTCCGGCAGGTAGAGCCGATCGGCGCGGATCGCCGCGTGGACCGGGTGGCTGGCGCGATCGGTCGGCTGCCGCAGCGAGACGATCAGGATGCCGAGCCCGCGCTGTTCGAGCGCCAGGATCTCCTGGGCGATGAAGGTTTCCGACAGCCGCGGATAGCCCTTGAGGACAAAGGCGACGCGCGCCGGCCGGACCGGGGCTGGCGGGGGCGCGCTCACGCGCCGAGGCGCGCCCGCACCGGGCCGCGCCCGGCTCGCCCCCGGTCGAGCCATTTCCGGGCGAGGCGATTGACGTTGGGCATGCCGTCGAGCAGGCCGGGGATGACCACGGCCGAGGGCGGGGGCTGACCGATCAGCCGGCGCAACGCCACCGCCATGACCCGCGGATCGCGGCCCTCGGGCTCGGCCAGCATCGAGACGAGGCCGAGTTCGGCGGCGCGCTCGGCGCGGATGAACTGCTCCAGCCGGGGCGCGGTGCGCGGCATGATCAGCGCCGGCTTGTCGAATGACAGGATCTCGCAAAACGTGTTGTAACCGCCCATTGCGACGACCCCGGCGGCACGCGCCATCAGCGCCTCGAGCCGGGCGTTGAAGGTGATCGCATGGACGTTCGGCAGGCGCGCCGCGCGGGCAGCGAACCCAGCCCGCTGCTCGGGCACCATGAACGGGCCGAACACGATCAGCGCCGGCAGCGGAATGTCGCGGTCGTGCTCGTAAGCCGCCAGCACCAGATCGACCATCGCGTCGCCGTCGCCGCCGCCGCCCGGCGTGACCAGCAGAAACGGCTTGTCGACGACCTCCTGGAGGTCCGGCGTCAGCACCGGGTCGGTCGCGTTGCGGCCCAGATAGCCGGTATAGACCATGCGCCGGCGGACGCTCGCCGGCACCGGCAGCCCGGCCAGCGGATCGCAGATCTGCGGCAGGCCGTAGACCCAGATTTCGTCGTAATATTCGGACAATGCCGGGACCGCGTTCTTGCGCTCCCATTCGCTTTCGAGCGCTTCGGGATCGTCCATTACGTCGCGCAGCCCGAGGATCACCGTGGCCCGGCGCCGCTGCATCAGCTGCAAGGTGTCGTGCACCTCGCCGCGCAACCCCAGCGGTTCCTTGTCGACGATCAACAAATCGGGGTCGAAAATATCGGCGGTGTGGCGGATGATCGAGGAGCGCATCGCCAGGGTCTCCTCGATGTCGATATGGAGGCCGAGGGACACATACTCGCCGTTACGCAGCTTGATGACGCCGGGCACGCGCACGAAATCAACACGGGAACGGAAATCGAAGCTGCCGATGATCGGCGAACCGGACAGGATCAGGATCGACAGGGCGGGATCGGCGTCGACCAGCGAATGGGCGATCGCCCGGCAGCGGCGCAGATGGCCAAGGCCAAAACTATCATGGCTGTAGATCAGCACACGTTTGTGAAGACGCCGACCGACCACTTACGCCCCCCCGCGCATGCCTTAGGCTCGACTATTGCATAGAGGTCCATCTGGCGAAATGATCTTTTTATGAAGGTCGTTGCGATGAAAGGAGTGGCGGCGGCGATGACCGCCGCCGAGGAGGCGCTGCCGCCGCCGCGCGGCCGTTCCGGGCGGGAGACGGAGCAGCGCCAGCCGGGCGCCGCCGCACCCCCGGCGGCGCCGGCGGCGATCGCCAGCCGCGACCCCAACGCCCTCGAACCGTCGATCTACCGCTTCATCCTGCGCCACAGCCTGCGCCAGCAGCTGTGGTTGCTGGCGCTGACCCTGATCTCGTTCCCGTTTCTTTATTACTCGCTCGAACTGCCGAAAACGATCATCAACCGCGCGATCAAAGACCACCATTTCCCCCAGCCGATATTGGGGGTCGAGCTCCAGCAGGTGCCCTATCTGCTTGCTCTCTGTGCGATATTTCTTCTGCTGGTGTTCATCAACGGCGCGTTCAAGTATCGTATCAACACCCTGAAGGGGCAGCTCGGCGAGCGGATGCTGAGACGCTTCCGCTATCATTTGTATCATCGGCTGCTGCGCTTTCCTCTCGGCTATTTCAGCAAAACCTCGTCGGCCCAGATCATTCCGATGATCACCGCGGAATGCGAAACTTTGGGCGGGTTCATCGGCGATTCCTTTGTCACCCCGGCGTTCCAAGGCGGGACCCTGCTGACCATCGTGCTGTTCATGTTCATGCAGGACCCGGTGCTGGGCGCCGCCGCGGTGGCGCTCTACCCGTTCCAGGGCTATGTGATCCCGCGGCTGCAGCGCAAGGTCAACCAGCTCAACAAGCAGCGGGTGCGCACGGTGCGCCAGGTTGCCGATCGGGTTCACGAATCCGCGGCCGGGATCGTCGACATCCAAAGCAATGATGCCGTCAAACTGCAGCTGACCGATTTCGCGCATCTGCTGGGCACGATTTACGGCATCCGTTTCGAGATCTATCAGCGCAAATTTTTCGTCAAATTCCTTAATAATTTCATAGCCCAGCTGACGCCGTTCTTCTTTTTCTCGATCGGCGGGTATCTGGTGATCCGCGGCAGCCTGTCGTTCGGCGCGCTGGTCGCGGTGCTGGCCGCCTATAAGGACCTGGCGTCGCCCTGGAAGGAGCTGCTCGACTTCTACCAGATGAAGGAGGATTCGCGGATCAAATACGAGCAGATCGTCGAGCAGTTCGCGCCCGCCGGGATGGTCGACGCGCAGCTGCAACTGGCCGAACCCGAGGCGCTGGCGCCGCTTACCGGCGAACTCGCGGTCGCCAATCTGTCGCTCGCCGAAGACGACCGCAGCCGCGTCATCGACAGCGTCAGCTTTACCGTTCCGATCGACCGGCACATCGCCGTGATCGGCCAAGGCGGCAGCGGCAAGAACGAACTCGCCCTGTTGCTGGCGCGGCTGGCGCAGCCGAGCAGCGGCCGGATTTCGATCGGCGGCGTCGACATCGCGACCTTGC
The DNA here is from genome assembly GCA_963775875.1 of uncultured Alphaproteobacteria bacterium. Lineage (GTDB taxonomy): Bacteria > Pseudomonadota > Alphaproteobacteria > ATCC43930 > CGMCC-115725 > AP-15. Next base: position 24,508 of record CAVZKP010000015.1, on the reverse strand, counting down.
CGGCGGCGGTGATCGGCCGGCGGATCGGCTATGTCGCGCCGACGGCCTACCTGTTCGCCGGCACCCTGCGCGACAATCTGCTGTTCGGGTTGCGCCATGTCCCGGTCCGGCCGGCCGAGTACGAGCCGGCGATTGCCCGGCGCCGCGCCCGGCAGCTCGCCGAGGCGCAGAAATCGGGCAATATCGAACTCGACATCCACGCCGACTGGATCGATTACGCCGGCGCCGGGGTCGCCGACCGCGAGGCGCTGTCGCGGCGGATCACCGAGGTCCTCGCCCGGCTCGACTGCGAGGACGACGTCTACAGTCTCGGGCTGCGCTGGCGGCTCGATCCCGAAGCCGAGCCCGAGGCGGCCGAGCGGCTTCTCGAAGCGCGCAAGACGCTGGCCCGCCGGCTCGCCGAAGAGGAGATCAGCAGCCTGGTCGAGACCTATCACCCCGACCGCTTCAACCTCAACGCTTCGGTGGCCGAGAACCTGCTGTTCGGCACACCGATCGGCCCGGCCTTCGACTTTGACGCGCTGGCCGGCAATCATTACGTGCTCGCGGTCCTGGCCAAGGCCGGGCTGACCGACGCCATGGTCGAGGCCGGCCGGGAGGTAGCCGAAACCATGGTCGAACTGTTCGCCGACCTGCCGCCGGATCACGCGTTTTTCGAGCAGTTCAGCTTTATCGGCGCCAACGATTTGCCCGAGTTTGCCGCGATCCTCGGCCGGGTCGGCAATGGCGGGACGGCGGCTCTCCCGCCAGAGGATCGCACCAAGCTGTTGTCGCTGCCGTTCAAGCTGATCCCGGCCCGCCACCGGCTCGACGTCCTCGACCAGGCGATGCAGCAGCGCCTGCTCGAAGCCCGCCGCATCTTTCGCGCCGATCTCCCGCCCGAGGGACGGCGCCAGATCGAGTTCTTCGACACCGAGCGCTACAACACCGCCGCCACGGTGCAGGACAACATCCTGTTCGGCAAGATCGCTTATGGCGAGGCGGACGCACCGGTCCGGGTCCCGGCATTGCTGGCCGAAATCATCGACGCGCTCGGGCTGCGCCAGACCGTGATCGAGGTCGGGCTCGACTACAATATCGGCAGCGGGGGGTCGCGCCTGTCCTTTGCGCAGCGGCAAAAGATGGCGATCGCCCGGGCCATGCTGAAACGCCCGGATCTGATCATCCTCAACGAAGCGACCGCGGCTCTCGACGGACCGGCGCAAACCAGCGCGATGAAGGGGCTGAAGCAGGAATTTGCCGGCCGTGGCATGATCTGGGTGCTGCACCGGGCTGAACTTGCCCGCAATTTCGACCACGTTCTGGTGATGAGCAACGGCAAGCTGCAAGAACAGGGCCCGCCGGAAAGTCTGGGCGGCCACGGCTCGCTGATGACGCTGCTCGCCGCGGCGGAATGAGCAAATCCGCGGCATCGCAAGGGAGGAACGAATGAGCCTCAAACAGGAATTCGAGCTGCTTCGCCGGGTGCCGATCTTTGCCGACATCGAGCCGTCCCGGCTCAAGCTCCTGGCCTTCATGAGCGAGCGGGTCGGCTACGACCCGGGCCGGATCGTGGTCCGCCAGGGCGATACCGCGGACGCGGCCTATCTGATCATCGACGGACATGCCGAAGTCATCGCCGAGACCCCGGCCGGCCCGGTGATTCTGGCGACGCTCGGCGCCAACGAGACGGTCGGCGAGATGGGCATCCTGTGCAACACCCCGCGCAATGCGACGGTGCGCGCCAAGGACCGGCTGATCGCCTTGCGCATTTCGAAGGAGCCGTTCATGCGCATGGTGCGCGAATTCCCCAATATCTCGGTCTCGATCATGCAGGAGCTGGCGCACCGGCTCGACGTCACCAACAACCAGCTGCGAGCGGCGCACGCCGAGATCAAGCACCTGCGCGAGCAGGCCGGCATCGCCGCCTGATCAGCCTGCCAATTCCTCCCATTCGCCAAAGTGAGCCGGCTCGACAGCTTCATCCGTCGGCTCCAAGCCCAGCGCGCGTGCCTCGACCTGGCGGCGGCTCTGGTGCGCGACCTCGACGGGCCGGCACTGGAGCTCGGACTCGGCAACGGGCGGACCTACGATCACCTGCGCGAACTGTGCCCGGAGCGGCAGATCTATGTGTGCGAGCGGCAGGTCATGGCCCATCCGGACTGCCTGCCACCGCCCGAACTGCTGCTCCTTGGCGACATGCGCGAGACCTTGCGCGACGCGCGGGCATTGCTCGAACGCCGGATCGCGCTGGCCCATCTCGACCCCGCGAGCGGAGACGTTGCGGCGAGCCGGGCGCTTGCGGCCGAACTCGCCCCGCTGATCGTCCCGCTGCTGCGCCCCGGAGCGGTGCTGGTCAGCGAACCGGAAATCGAACCGGCAATCGTCATGGCCGGGCTCGCCTCGCTGGCGCTGCCCGAGGGCGTCGCCGCTGGCCGCTACCATCTCTACCGCCGCATCACCCGCCGATCGTCACCATGACCGGGACGTGATCGGAGGCTTTGTCCCAGCTGCGGCTGTCGCGGTGGATCCGGGTCTCGACCAGGGCGCCGACCAATGCCGGGGTCACCCAGACATGGTCGAGACGGCGACCGCGATCCGAGGCCGTCCAATCGCGGGCGCGATAGCTCCACCAGGTGTAGAGCCGCTCGGGCGGCGGGACAAAATGCCGCACCGCGTCGACAAAGCCGCCGGCCTGCTGCAGGCGGGCGAGCCGCTCGACTTCGACCGGAGTATGGCTGACCACCTTCAATAGCTGCTTGTGCGACCACACATCGGCCTCAAGCGGGGCGATGTTGAGATCGCCGACCGCGATCATCGGGCGGCCGCCGCTGCGCTCCGCGCCAAACCATGCGGTCAGCTCGTCGAGAAATTGCAGCTTGTGGGCGAATTTCGGGTTCGCCTGCGGATCCGGTATGTCGCCGCCAGCCGGCACATAGATGTTGTGCAGCTCGATGCCGCCGGGCAGCACCGCGGTCGCATGCCGACAATCCGTGCGGGCGCACCAGCTGCGGGTCTCGGACATTTCAAACGGGACCCGCGACAGGATGGCGACCCCGTTATAGCCCTTCATCCCATGTACCAGCTGGTGCCGATAGCCGAGCGCTTCGACCGCCTCGCCGGGGAACAGCGGGTCGGGGGTCTTGGTCTCCTGCAGGCACAGCACATCGGGCGCCCACTCCGCGATCAGGCGGCGGACATTGTCGATGCGCAGCCGCACCGAATTGATGTTCCAGGTCGCGAGCCGCAGCGGCATCGCCCGGCTAACCGCGGCCGGCGCAGCCGCGCCAAACAAACGGCGCCCGGTCGGGGGGGGAGACCGGGCGCCTGCATGTCAGAAGCGTTTGGGGGAAATCGGCCCCGCAGGGGAGACGGGACCGTTTTTGAGAGAGCATCAAGCTCTCCCCGCTTCTGGATACTGAAAATGGGGTTTGCGTGGGGCAAAACAAACCCCGATTCGTGCATGCCCGAAACAAAAAAAACGCATGCAGCGCGGCGGAACCAATCCTGGTTCGCTCATGCCGCGCGGCCGACGTCAGCGAAACCCGCGGCGGCTGTATGACACCCCCGGGCAAAGGCCGAAAACAGTGCGGCCGAGAACGGATTTTCCAGCACCTTGTACTCGGGATGCCATTGCACGCCAACGACAAACCGGGCTTCGGGAAGGCTGACCCCTTCGATCTGGCCGTCGGGCGCCACCGCCTCGATGCGAAGGCGCGGCGCGGGGCGGTCGATCCCCTGCGAATGCAGCGAATTGACCATCACTTCGAGGCTGCCGGCGAGCCCGGCCAACAGCCCGCCGGGGGTCAGCGCGACGCTGTGCGCCACGCCATAGGCGCCGTCGGGCGATTCCTTGCGCGAACGGTGATTGAGCCGGCCCGGAACCTCATGCACCCGCTGGTGCAAGCTGCCGCCCAAGGCCACGTTCAGCTCCTGGATGCCGCGGCAGATCGCCAGCACCGGCAGGTCGCGGCGCACCGCCTCGCGGATCAGCGGCAGGGTGGTGGCGTCGCGCTCGGGATCGTGCATGATTTCGGCATCGAGCGGTTCCCCGCCATATTCGCTGGGATGGACATTCGACGGGCTGCCGGTCAGCAGCAGGCCGTCGAGCGCGTCGAGCACGCCGCACATATCGACCTTGGACCCGATCGCCGGGATCAGCACCGGCAGGCATCCGGTCGCCGCGAGGATCGCGTTCGGATATTTGTCGGTGACCGTATGGAAGATCCGCTCGTTGATCGTGCGCACGCAGGCGGGGATGCCGATGATCGGCATGATACGGGCTGGCATCGGGCTCGGCTCAATTATCGTTGTAGCGGCGGGCGGCGGCGTAGGGATCCTGGTATACAAACAGGCTAGGGTCGAGCGCCATACCGAATTGCTGCTGGGACAGCGACACCGTGGTGGTATGGCGCTGCTGGTCGACGATCGTCCACTGGCGCAAGGCCAGCGGCTGCTCGCCGAACTCCATCGTCAGGCTGCCATTGTCCGGCGCCTTGGGATCGACGACGGTGATCCGCAGCGAATTGGCGCCGCGCTCGAAGCGGGTGACGACCAGGTCGTTGAAGCTGATCGGGACGCGCAGCAGGAACCAGGCCGGGGTGAATTTCAACCCGATCTTCGACATCTCGACCAGCTGGGTATCGATGTAATAGACGTAGAAACGATCGGCGATCAGCACAATCGGCGTCGGCGGATCGTATTGGAAACGCATCCGGCCCGGCCGCTCCATCCACAGCCAGCCTTTGGCCGCGCCGCCATTGGCCGAAAGCTGGTGGAAACGCGCGGTCATCGTGCCGATGCCGTTCAAATAGGCGGCAATGCGTTGCAGATCGGCCTGGTCCTGCGCGGTGAGCACCGCCGGCTGCGGCGGCAGATCGGCCCAGGAGGCGGCGCCGGGCGACAGCAGCAACGCCAATGCCAGGCCGGCGGCCATCAGCACGCGGCGGTTGAGAGCTGCGCATAAGCGGGAAATTCGTCCTCGCCCCCGGCTCTTTCCGATCCCGACCATATCGCGTTTCCCGGCTGCAGACCGCGCATACCACGGTTCGAGGGAAATGAGGACGCCGGCCGCCCGCGTCAATTGCGCTCAATCGCCGCCGCGCGCCAGGACCTCGCGCTTGCCGACGTGATTGGCGGCGCTGACGACGCCTTCGGCCTCCATCCGCTCGATAATCCGCGCGGCCCGGTTGTAGCCGATCTGCAGATGGCGCTGCACAAAACTGGTCGACGCCTTGCGCTCGCGGCAGACCACGGCGACCGCCTGCCGGTACAGCATGTCGCCCGAATCGACGTCGTCCTCGCCGGGCAGCGGGTCGAACGGCGCTTCGTCGTCCTCGGTGATCTCGTCGATATAATCGGGCTCGCCGCGCGCTTTCAGGAACGAGACCACCCGCTCGACCTCCTCGTCGGCGACAAACGGGCCGTGGACACGGGTGACGCGACCGCCGCCGGCCATGTAGAGCATGTCGCCGCGGCCGAGCAGCTGCTCGGCGCCGCCCTCGCCGAGGATCGTGCGGCTGTCGATCTTCGAGGTGACCTGAAAGCTGATCCGGGTCGGGAAATTCGCCTTGATGGTGCCGGTGATCACATCGACCGACGGGCGCTGGGTGGCCATGATGATGTGAATGCCGGCGGCGCGAGCCATTTGCGCCAGACGCTGGATCGCCGCCTCGATGTCCTTGCCGGCGACCAGCATCAGATCGGCCATCTCGTCGACGACGACGATGATCAGCGGCAACTCGCTGGTGTCGAAGGGCTGCGGCTCGAAGACCGGCTGGCCGGTCTCGGCGTCGAACCCGGTCTGCACCTTGCGGATCAGGTTTTCGCCTTTGGCCGCCGCTTCGGCGAGCCGGGCGTTGAACCCGTCGATGTTGCGCACCCCGAGCTTCGACATCTTGCGATAGCGGTTCTCCATCTCGCGCACCGTCCATTTCAGCGCCAGAACCGCCTTGCGCGGATCGGTGACGACCGGGGCGAGCAGATGCGGGATGCCGTCATAGACCGACAGCTCCAGCATTTTCGGATCGACCATGATGAATTTGCAGCGGTCCGGCGGCATCCGGTAGAGGATCGACAGGATCATCGTGTTGATGCCGACCGACTTGCCCGACCCGGTGGTGCCGGCGATCAACAGATGCGGCATCCGGGCAAGGTCGGCCAGCACCGGTTCGCCGGAAATATCCTTGCCGAGGATCAGGGCGAGCCGGCCCGGATGCTTTTCATAGACCGGCGAATCGAGCAATTCGCGAAGAAACACCGTCTCCGCCCTGCGGTTCGGCAGCTCGATGCCGATCACGGTGCGTCCAGGCACGACCGCGACCCGGACCGAGATGGCGCTCATCGAGCGGGCGATGTCGTCGGCCAGGCCGATGATCCGCGACGCCTTGATGCCGGGGGCCGGCTCGAACTCGTACAAGGTCACCACCGGGCCGGGACGGACCTGCACGATCTGGCCGCGCACGCCGTAATCCTCGAGCACGGTTTCGAGCATGCGGGCGTTCTTTGAGAGCGCCTCCTCGTCGACCGCGGCAGCCTTGGCGGCCGGCGGCTTGTCGAGCAGTTCGAGCGAGGGCAGCACCGGCTCCTCGTCGGGGGCCAGGTCGAGCCTGGGCTGGCGCTCTTCTTCCGCGCGCCTGCCCGGCATCGGCGGTTTCGGCGGCGCGGCGACGAACCGCACCAGGCCGGTCCGCTCGCGTTCCTTGTCATCGGGCGGCGGCGCTGGCGCGCGGTCGAGCCGCGGCTCGCGCCGTTCCGGCAGCCGGGTGACCACCTCCCGCGGGCGCGCCTCGGCCGCAGCGCCGGCGAGATCGGCGTCGCCGGTGCGCAGCTGCCACCAGCGGCGCAGCGAGCGGCCGCCGAAACCGGCTGCCGCCACCGCCCCTCGCCCGGAGAGCACGGCCAATCGACCGGCGCCGCTGCCGGCCCCCGCGCCCAGATCGCGCCAGTCGCGCCAGGAAAGTCCGAGGATCAGCAGCAGCGACAGGCCAAGCCCGGCCGCCGCCATCATCGAGATCGGCAATGACGCCGGGCCGAGCCCCGCCATGGTCAGCAGCCGCTGCAGCCCCCAGCCGACGGCGCCGCCGCAGCCCGGCGCGGCACAAAGCGCCGCCTGGTCGAGAACCGACAGCGCCAGCGCCGCCAGAACCAGCGCCACCGGCAGCAATCCGAGCTTGCGCCAGAACGAACGCAGCGGACGATCCAGCAACAGCCGCAACGACCAGCCGAACAGCACGAGCGGGATCACAAAGGCGGCGAGGCCGAGGCTCTGGTGCAGGATGTCGGCGAGCACGGCGCCGTCATGGCCGAGAAAATTATGCGCCGCCGAATCGATCGCCGTGTCCAGCGAGGGGTCCTGCGGGCTGTAGGAAAACAGTGCCGCCGCCACCAGCAGGGCGCCCAGCAACAGGCCAAAGCCCAGGGTCTCGAAGACGCGCCGCTTCAGCGCCGTCAGCGCCTCTGTCCAGGCACGCAGGCGGCGACCGCCCCCACCCGCCGACAAACCGATTGATCTGGCCATGCTTCCCCCGATGCCGGCCGGCCCCCAAAACCCGTGCGGTTGCCAACCACACGGCAGCGGCGCAACTCTACGTCATCACAGCCCGGCGGGAAAGCACGCGCGATCGGATGGCTGGACAACCCCGCCGGCGGCGCGTCATCCTTTGCCGATGGGCGACGATGCCGAGCTGTTGATCGCCGGCGGCGGCCTCAACGGGCTGCTGCTCGGTATCGCCTGCGCCGGCGCCGGGCTCACCGTCGCGCTGGTCGACCGCGAGGACCCGGCGGCGATGCTCGATCAAGGTTTCGACGGGCGCAGCTCGGCGATCGCCTACGGGTCGCAGCAGGTCCTGAGCGCGATCGGCCTATGGCCGCTGCTCGTCGCCGAGGCCGAGCCGATCCGGGAGATCCGCGTCGCCGACGACAGCGCGCCGCTGTTCCTGCATTACGATCACCGCGAGCTCGGAACCGACGCGCCGCTCGGCTGGATCGTCGAGAACCGGGTATTGCGCCGCGCCCTGATCGAGCAGGCTCGCGCGCTCCCTACCCTCGCCTTCCTCGCCCCGCTGGCGGTCGATGCGGTCGCCGCTTCACCCGCCGCGACAGTGGTTGCGTTGTCCGATGGGCGACGGCTGAGCGCGCGCCTGGTCGCCGCCGCGGACGGCGCCGCATCGCCCCTGCGCCAGGCCGCCGGCATCCGCACCATCGAATGGCGCTATCCGCAGACGGCGATCGTCACCACGGTGCGGCACCAGCGCCCGCATGCCGGCATCGCGGTCGAGCATTTCCTGCCGGCGGGGCCGTTCGCGATCCTGCCGATGACCGGGAACCGCTCGTCGATCGTATGGACCGAGCGCGAGGAATTCGCCCCGCGGCTCATGGCGCTTTCCGATCGCGAGTTCGCGGTGGAGCTGGCGGCGCGCTTCGGCGATTTTCTCGGGGCGATCGAGCCGATCGGGCCGCGCTGGTCCTATCCGGTCGGGCTGATGCTGGCCGAGCGCTATGTCGACCGCCGGCTGGCGCTCATCGGCGAGGCGGCGCATGTGATCCACCCGATCGCCGGCCAGGGGCTCAACCTCGGCATCCGCGACGTGGCCGCGCTTGCGGAGATCGTCATCGACGCCCGCCGGCTCGGGCTCGACATCGGCGACGACGCGCTGTTGCGGCGCTACCAGCAGTGGCGTCGCCTCGACGCCATGCTGCTCGCCGCGGTGACCGACGGCCTCAACCGCCTGTTCTCGAACCAGATCGGGCCGCTGCGCCTGATCCGCGATCTCGGCCTCGCCGCGGTCAACCGCCTGCCGCCGTTGAAGCGCTTTCTGATGCGCGACGCGATGGGGATCACCGGCGACCTGCCCCGCCTCCTCCGCGGCGAGGCGCTGTGAGATGAGCGCCGCCCGCGCGTTTTAATCCCTTCGACGCCAGACGGAGTAGACAGCAAGTCCTGAATAGCATCTGTTCAGGCATATGCTAGGAAGATGACGATGGTCCACGAGCGACGCGTCAGACTTTTCAAGAACGGGCAAAACCAGGCAGTGCACATCCCACGAGAATTCGAGCTTCCCGGCGTGGATGCCATCATGCGAAGGGATGGCGACCGGCTGATTATCGAGCCGAGCCCGCCGCAATCCCTGCTGGCTGTGCTTGAATCGCTCGGTGCTGCAAAACGCGGATCGCCGCGGCTCACGGCCCAGCTCGAAGCGGTGCTTGGAGCACTTGAAATCCTGCCCTTTGCGGCGCCGGCCGACGCCGCCTACGGCCGGCTGCAGGCCCGCCTCGAACAGACCGGCCAGCCGATCGGCGGCAACGATCTGTTGATCGCCGCCCAGGCGGTCGCCCTTGGGCAAGTTATCGTGACAGACAATGCGCGCGAATTCGGCCGAATCGATGAGCTTGCGTGCGAGAATTGGCTGCGCTAACCCGGGCCCGACATTGGGACCGCGGCCCTACGTCAGCATCTTTTCCAGCGTCTCCAGGGTGTCGGCTTCGCGGAAAGGTTTGTCCCAGCGGATGCGGTGGATGCGGGGAAAGCGCATCGCCACCCCCGATTTGTGGCGGGTCGAGCGGTGCACGCTGTCGAAGGCGATTTCGAGGACGATCTCGGGAGCGACTTCGCGCACCGGCCCGTAGCGCTCGATCGTGTTGTTGCGCACCCAGCGGTCGAGGCGGCGCAGTTCCTCGTCGGTAAAGCCCGAATAGGCCTTGCCGACCGGGACCAGCGCATCGCCGGCCCAGGCGCCGAATGTATAGTCCGAGTAAAACGACGAGCGCTTGCCGTGGCCGCGCTGGGCGTACATCAGCACCGTGTCGAGGGTCAGCGCGCCGCGCTTCCATTTGAACCACGGGCCTTTCGGTCGGCCGGCGACATAGAGCGAATCCGCGCGCTTCAGCATCAGCCCTTCGATGCCGCGCTCGCGCGCGCCATCGCGCAGTTCGCGCAATTCGTCCCAGCCGGAAAACGGCACCAAAGGCGACAGGTCGAGCGCCTGACGCGGCGCGCGTGCGTACCAAGTTTCGAGCCGCCGACGGCGCTCGGCAAAGGGCAGACCGCGCAGGTCCTCATCCCCCTCGCGCAAGATGTCGTAGAGCCGCACCGCGGCGGGATAGTCGCGCAGCATCTTTGGGCTCGCGATCTTGCGGTTGAGCCGTTGCTGCAGATCGTTGAACCGCGCGACCTCGCCGCCGCGGATCACCAGAAGCTCGCCGTCGAGGGTCACCGCGTCGGGCATTGTCCCGTCGGGCATCGCCGCGCCGATATCGGGAAAGGCCATGCCGATCTCGTCGCCCGAGCGCGAATAGAGCCGCTTCTGTCCGCCGCGGCTGACGAGCTGGACGCGGATGCCGTCCCATTTCCACTCGGCCAGGTAATCGCCGGGATCGAGTGCGGCAAGTTCAGCATCATCGAGCGGCTGGGCCAGCATCAAGGGACTGAAATTCGGCAGGTCGCCGGTCTGCGGCGCCGGGGCGTGGCCCTCGAGCCAGGCGAATAGCGGCTGATAGGGTGGTTCGAGCCCGTGCCAGACCTCCTCGATGCGATCGATGCCGACGCCGCTCCATTCGGCCAGGGCCATCTTGGCGAGACGCGCGGAGACCCCGATCCGCAGGCTGCCGGTGACCAGTTTCAGCAAGGCCCAGCGCCCGGTCGGATCGAGCGCGTCGAGCCAGGGTTCGAGCAATCGGCCGACCTCGGACCGGCTCGCAGCCTGCAGTTTCTCGACGATCTCGGTGAGGCTGGGCACCTCTGCCAGCGCCTGCGCGGGTTCGGGCCAGATCAACGACACGGTCTCGGCCAGATCGCCGACAAAATCATAGGACCAGCCGAGCAGTTCGGGGTCGACCCGCTCGGCGGCCAGCGCGCGGACCTGACCCGGCTTGGCCCCGGCAAAGGCCAGCTCGCCGGTCAATGCCGCCAAGGCCCAGCCGCGCTCGGGATCAGGCTCGTTCGCGAAATACTCCTGCATCAGCCGCAATTTGCCGTTTCGCGACGGGGTGAACAGCAGCGCATCGAGCAAGGCGGCAAACCGGTTCACTCATCCTCCTCGAAGCCGGTGAGCGCCAAGGCTCGGGCGCGGTAGCCCTTTGTCGTCGCGTAGTGGACCAGCGCCTCCTCGCGCCCATGGGTGACCCAGATCTCGTCGGCGGCGACCTCGTCTATTGTCGCAATCAGCTCGTCCCAATCGGCATGGTCGGAGATCACCAGCGGCAGCTCGACCCCGCTCGCCTTGGCGCGCTGGCGCACCCGCATCCAGCCCGAGGCCAGCGCCACCAGCGGATCGGGCAGCCGCCGCGACCAGATGTCGGCAATCGCCCCGGGCGGGGCCAGGACAAGGCGGCCCCTGAGCGCCTCGCGCGCCACCCCCGTCACCGGGAGGACCGGGCCCAATGGCACGCCGAACCGCTCATAAAGCCCGGTCAGGCCGATCAGGGCGCCGTGCAGAAAGACCGGCTCCTCGTATCCGGCGCGGCGCAACAGCGCCAATACCCGCTGGCATTTGCCCAGCGCATAGACCCCGAGGAGATGGCAGCGCTCCGGGAATAGCGCCAGGGAATGCAAAAGCTTGTCGATCTCCTCGCGGTCCGGCGGATGACGGAACACCGGCAGGCCAAAGGTCGCCTCGGTGATGAACAGGTCGCAATTCTGCGGCTCGAACGGGGCGCAGGTCGGGTCGGGCCGGCGCTTGTAATCGCCGGAGACGACGACCCGGCTGCCCTGATAGTCGAGCACGATCTGGGCGCTACCGAGCACATGCCCCGCCGGCGCCAGCCGCACCTTCACCTCGCCGATCGCCAAGGTCTGGCCATAGGCGATCGCCTGCAAGGCGCCGCCAGCCGCTTCGCCATAGCGCATCTGCATGATCCCGATGGTCTCGGCGGTGGCCAGCACCCGCGCGTTGCCGGAGCGGGCATGATCACCGTGGCCGTGGGTGATCACGGCGCGCGGTGCCGGCCGCAGCGGGTCGATATGGAAGTCGCCAGGCTCGCAATAAAGCCCGGCCGGCGTCGTCCGGATCCAGGTTTGGGGCGCCGGTGCGGCGATCGGCATCAAGGTTGCGGCGATGGTGGTCGCGAATTACCCGGATATGGGGCGCCGCCGCCGGACCGAAAACCGCCCGCGGCGACCGCGCCGCCCGCAGCCGGGGCGGCGGCGATGCAATCAGATCAGCTCTTCGATCGCTGCGGTATCGCGGATCACGATCGAGCCTTTGGCGAGGTCGATCAGCCCGGCCTTTTGCCAAACCTGCAGCTGCTTGTTGACGCTCTCGCGCGAGCAGCCGACGATATGGGCGAGATCGCTCTGCGACAGGTGCAATTCGAGCGCCGCGCGGCGGGGATCCGGCCGGCCGGGGCGTTCGGCATGCTGCAGCAAGGCCTTGGCGATCCGCCCCGCGAGATGGCGGAACTGCATGTCCTCGACCTGCTCGCTGGTCCGCCGCAGGCGCCGGCACAAAATCCGGATCAGCATCAGGCAGATGTCGGCGTGGTTCTCGAGAAACGGCATGAAATCGCGACGGTTCAGCACCAATAGCTCGCAATCGGTCATCGCGACTGCGTCGGCCGACCGCTCTTCCCCGTCCAGCAAAGCGATCTCGCCAAAAATCTCGCCGGCGCTAATGATGTTGAGGACGATCTCCTTTCCCTCGGGAGAAACCGAACTCATCTTGGCGGTGCCGCGCAACACCGCCATCATGCTCTGGCCTAGCGAGCCTTTGGGGTAGATCTCCTCGCCGGCGGGGTAGCGCTCCACCCGGGAATAGGTCAAAAGCTTGTCGATTTCTTCTGGGCTCAATTTCCCCAGCAGAAAGTGACGCTCGAATATCCGCCGCTTTTCCTCAAAAGTCGGGCCCGTCATGACAGTCCCCTGCACGCTGCAGCGGCATCGCGGACACAACCCGCCCGCAATGCCGTTGATGTCGCCGGGACGAGCGCGAGTGCCAGCCTGAGCCGGCGCTGCGGCCGTCATGTTTGGCGATTAACCTAACCGGCGATCATGATAGATCGTCGGCCGGTCCGTCGTCTCGCTCTATTTGCGGGTCCGCGGCAGCAAACCAGCCGAACAGCCAGGGCAGCACCGCCGGCCGATGGCGTGTCGAGAACGGGTGCAGAGCAACCGCGACCGGGCGCGCCGCGGCGCTCTGCGGCTCACGCTCCAATCCTGCCAATGCGCGCACATGCTCGGCCTCGGCCTCTTCGCTCCAGCGCAGCAGTATCGGTCTGCGCATCGTCATGACCGCCTCCTGAGTGACGCAAGGGATCGTCATCAGGTCAGATAGTCCCAGCTGCGGCGATACGATGTGAGCAGCTTCACACTGATAGACCCGCCGGGCTGGGCGGGATGGGCTGGGCCGCCGATCGCCGTCGCCCGCGGCCGGGAAACTTGTCAATCATCGCGGGCATCGGATAGTGTTAACTCACTCGCCGAAACTGCATCCCGGCGCGATCCCGGAGGCCGGGCATGAGATGCTCTCGGTGCGACGCCGAGAATCCAGCCGGTACGAGATACTGCGGGCAATGCGCGGCGCCGCTGGGCTTGCCCTGCCCATCCTGCGGCACCGCCAACCCGCCGGAAAACCGATATTGCGGCAACTGCGCCGCGCCGCTCGACAGCGCCGGCGCCTCCGGCTTTGACGAGCCTCGATCCGACATCGCCGCGTTCGCCGGCGAACTGAAGCAAGTCACCGTGCTGTTCTGCGACATCGTCGGCTCCACCGCCCTGACCGAGCGTCTGGGCGCCGAGGCGATGCGCGACCTGGTCAACCGCTTTCTCGACGTCTCGGTCGCCCAGGTGCGGCGCTATGGGGGAGCGGCGCCGCAATTTGCCGGCGACGGCTTCATGGCGGTTTTCGGCGCTCCGCTGACCCAGGAAGACCATGTCAGGCGCGCCCTGCTGGCGGCGCGGGGCATTTGCCTGGCGCTCGGCGCCGAGGGTGCAGCGGCCGGGCGCGGGGGGCTCGACCTGCCGGTGCGGATCGGCGTTCACACCGGTCCGGTCGTCTTCGGGCCGATCGGCGGCAGCTTTGGCATCGAGACGGCGATCGGCGACACGGCGAATGTCGCCGCCCGGCTCCAGCAGGCGGCCGAGCCCGGGACGATCCTGTTGAGCGAGGCGACCCGCCAGTCGGCGCGGAGCTATGCGCGGGTCGATCCGACCGGGCCGCTCGCCCTCAAGGGCAAAGCCGAGCCGATTCCGGCCTATCGACTGCTCGGCATCTCGCGCTGGCGCAGCGCGCGCGACGGCGCGATGCCCGAGCGGACGACCAGTTTCGTCGACCGGGTGGGCGAGTCCGCCGCCCTGCGGAACCTGCTCGATCAGGTTAAAGCCGGCCGCGGCGGAGCTGTCGGCATCCTGGGCGAGCCTGGGATCGGCAAGTCTCGCATCGTCGACGAGGTCCGCCGCCGACTGGCCCCCGGCAGCGTCACCTGGGTCGAGGGCAGGTGCCTCTCCTACGGCAATACCATCCCCTACCTGTTGGTCATCGACCTGCTGCGCAGCAATTGCGGCATTGTCGAAACCGACACGCCCGAGGAAATCACCGAGAAGGTTCGCACCGGATTGCGCGAGGTCGGGATGGATCCCGACCAGGACAGCCAATTCCTGCTTCACGTGCTGGGCGTCAAAGCCATTGATGATCCATCTGCGCCGTCCCGGCCCGAAGCAATCAAACAAAAGACTTTCGAGGTGTTTCGCCAGCTCGCGGTCAAAGGCAGCCAGCGGCGCCCGCTGGTGCTGGCGCTGGAGGATTTGCACTGGGTCGACACCTTGTCGGAAGAGTTCGTCGGCTTCCTGGCGGAAAATATTTCGACCGCGGCGATCTTGATCATCGCCACCTACCGTCCGGGATTTCACCCGTCATGGATCGACAAACCCGATGCGCAGCAGATCCCGCTGATGCCGCTGGGCCGGGATGACAGTCTCCACGTCGTTCGCTCGGTGCTGCGCGAGGAAACCCTGACCAATCCGGTGACCGAGGAAATCGTCGTCAGGGCCGATGGCAACCCGCTGTTTCTCGAGCAACTGGCGCTGCATGCCGGCGAGGCCAAGAGCCATCGTTCGGAACTGATGGTTCCGGCCACGATCCACGACGTGGTGATGGCGCGCATCGACCGTCTGCCCAATCAATCGAAGCGGCTGCTGCAGACTGCCGCGGTGATCGGCCGGGAATTTTCGCTGCGGGTTCTGCGCAGGGTCTGGCGGCAATACGACACGCTCGAAAGCCTGCTGTGCGAGCTGTGCCGACTCGAATTTCTTTACGAGCGGGCCGAGGCCGACGGCGTCACCTATGTCTTTCGTCATGGGCTGACCCAGGAAGCGGCCTATGGCAGCCTCCTGGAGCGGCACCGGCGCGCCTGCCACGCCGATATCGGGCACGCGCTCGAAGCCCTCTATATCGACCGCGCCGACGAGGTGGCGGAATTGCTGGCGCTGCATTTCGGGCGCAGCGGCGAAACCGAACCGGCGGTCGACTGGGCCATCGCCGCTGCGGAAAAATCCCAGCGCCGCTGGGCGAACATCGAGGCGCTGGGTTATTTCGGCGAGGCGCTGCGCCGTCTCGACGCGATGCCCGATACCGCGCCCAACCGGCTGCGCCGGATCGACGCCGTGCTCAAGCAGGCCGAGGTCAGGTATGCGCTCGGACGATATGCCGAGCACATTCAGGCGCTCGAGGGAATTCGCAGCATCGTCGACGAGCATGCCGACCCGCCGCGCCGCGCCGCGTGGTATTATTGGATCGGTTTCCTGCACAGCGTCAGCGGCGGCCAGCCGAACGCGGCGATCGAATATTGCCGCGCCGCGACAACGGTCGCTTCGACCTCCGGTCTGGTCGAGATCAATGCGTTTGCCGAATCCTGCCTGGCTCAGGCCTACATGGTCGCGGGCCGCCAGCATGACGCCATCGAGGCCGGCGAACGCGCGCTCGCCAGCTTCGAGGCGACCGGAAATCGCTGGTGGGCGGGCCGGACGCTCTGGCATTTGACCGCAGCCGCCAATTACCTCGGCGAGTGGGAGCAGAGCCTCGACTATTGCCGGCGCGGGCTCGAACACGGCACGGCGCTCCAGGACCTCCGACTCAAGGCCGTCGGCTGGTCGCGAATGGGACTGGCCCATATCCAGCACGGGGACGCCGAGCGCGGCATTGAATGCTGCAACGAAGCGCTGGCGCTCGCACCCATCCCGCGCGACGCCGCATGGGCCCGGGTGGTTCGCGCTTATGGACAAATCAAATCCGGTCAGCTCGAAAACAGCGTCGAGGAGTTGCGCGAGGCGCTCGCCTGGTTTGAAACCTCGAATATGCGCTGGACCCAGATCATCGGCTTGGTTTGGCTGGTCGAAGGCTATCTTCGCCGAGGCGATCGAGCCGTCGCCCGACCGTTTATCGATGATGTTCTCGAGACCAGCCGGACAACCGGATATCTCCAGTATGAAGGACGGGCATCCTGGCTGTTGGGCGAATGTCTGGCCGAGGAGGCGCCGGTCGCCGCCGAGGATCATGTCAAACGGGCGATCCTGATTTTCGAACGTATCGGCGCCCGCAATGATCTCGCCAGGGCGATGGCCAGCCGAGCAATGCTGCGCCGCGACGCGGGCGATCTTGCCACCGCCAGACGGCTGCTCGACCAATCCGGCGCGATTTTTCAAGCCCTCGGGACCCGCGATGAAATCGCCCGGGTACGAAGCATGCTGATGGCGCTCGAGCGAAGCGTTTGACCGGTTGGCTGATTCTAGCCGGCGGCGGCGACGATAAAATTTCGTGGCATGTGAAACCGCTTACATCGACGGCGGCGCGCGACGAGCTATGATCGCGACCGGCGGATGCGCCGAATACGGCGGCAGTCGTATCATCGGTTTATTCGAGCACGTAATCAAAACCATGGAAGGAGCATGAAATGGCAGCAAGCACAGGCGGCAGCTCGAGCGGCGGTTCGGACGATGACGGCATGGCTGTGCTCGGCAAACTGATCTGCGATATGAATCCCTATACCGAAATGCCGAAATATGAAATGTCGGGAGCGCTCAAAACCGGCAAGATGAATGTTTTCACCGGCAATGCAGTTCCCGCAGATTCCACCTCCAGCGTAACCACCGAACAAATCGAAGTCGAAGTCGATGCGGGTTACCACGCACAATGGGCCTTTAAGGGCCAAGCCCAAAATGTCAATACGGCCCTGCGGGTCAAGTACCGATTTCCGGTGCTCGACAGTGAAGCAACAGCCGCTCTATTGGGTAACCGAATATTTGCTGATCGGCTATTTGGGCTCAAACGGCGGCTAGCCGGCCGGCGCCACAGCCGGCCCAAATCGCCTATCGGCTTTCGCCGCGGCGGCGCGGGAGGGACGACATGAAGCGGAGCACCGAGGGAATTGTGACGTCCGTACCGGCGGCGGGCCGCGGTTGGAGCTGGCGGAAGGTCGCGGGAATTTTTCGGGCGGAGCCTGACAGCGGGGGAGCGCGGCATGAAATTCGGCTATTTTACCCTTAGCGACAACCGCTACGCCAACAACCCGCGGACCGCCAACCAGTACGTCGCCGACATCATCGACGAGGCCGTTTACGCCGAGACGGTCGGGCTGCACTCGGCCTGGATCGGCGAGCATCATTTCAGCACTCTGGGCGTGCTGTCCTGCCCCGAGCTGGTGCTCGCCCACATCGCGGCCCGGACCGGGCGCATCCGCCTCGCCCCGGCGGTGACGGTACTGCCTTTGCACCATCCGATCCGCGTCGCCGAGCAATGGGCGAGCCTCGACCTGTTGAGCGGCGGCCGGGTCGATTTTGCCGCCGGGCGCGGCTACGACCGGCACGAATACCTGCCGTTCAAGGTCTCGTTCGCCGACAATCAACAGATCTTCGAGGAAGGAATGGAGAT
Source organism: uncultured Alphaproteobacteria bacterium (assembly GCA_963775875.1). Classification (GTDB taxonomy): domain Bacteria; phylum Pseudomonadota; class Alphaproteobacteria; order ATCC43930; family CGMCC-115725; genus AP-15. The sequence goes on along the minus strand of CAVZKP010000015.1, from coordinate 6,671 downwards.
CGTCCGCCGGTTATGGTCGAGCGGCGAGCCGATCTCGCATCACGGCAAATATTACCAATTCGACGAGATCGCGATCACCCCGCAGCCGGTGCAACGCCCGATCCCGGCCTATGTCGCCTCGTTTTCGCAGCCTTCGATCGAGCTCGCCGCCCGGCTTGGCTGCAATCTGATCGTCGCCCCGTTTGCCGCGGCGATGACTTATGGCGGGCTGGCCCAGGTGCGTGACCTCTACCGCGAGACCTGCGCCCGCCACGGCCAGCCGCCCGGGCGGCTGATGTGCAGCTATTTCATCCATTTCGCCGACGATCCGGGCCAGCAGGCGGCCGCGCGCGCCCGCCAGATCCGCTATTATCGCGAATGCGTGATCGCCGCCTTTCCCGGCGACCCGAAGACGGCGCCGCCCTCCTACCGCTATTTCATCGGCATGGTCGAGCGGCTGCGCAATGTGCGGCCCGAGGATCTCGGCGAGAACTCGGTCTTGCTCGGCTCGCCGGCGCAGATTGTCGACAGCCTGAAAAAGGTCGAGGCCGCCGGCTTTGACGAGGTCATCCTCTATTTCAATGTCGGGCTGAAGCCGCACGCCCAGGTCAGGGAGGAGATGGCCCGCTTCATGGCCGAGGTGGCGCCCGCCTTTGCCGGCGGCGGCTAATCGGCGAGGCTCGACAGCGGGCGCGCCACGCTTTCGAGCGGCTGACGCTCGGCCCTGATGCCGATGGCGAATTCGGTCAGCGCCGCCAGCATCATCAACCCCGCGCCCACAAGGTATCCGGCGAAGACGGCGCTGCGCTCGCCGGTGCCGACCAAGATGCCGAACAGCCATGGCGAGACGACCCCGCCGGTCGCGGTGCCGAGTGCGTAGAAGACGGCGATGGCGAGCGCCCTCGCCTCCAGCGGAAAGCTTTCGCTGACCGTCAGATAGGCCGCACTCGCCGCCGCCGAGGCGAAAAAGAAGATCCCGGTCCAGCATAGGGTAAGTTGGGCGGCACTGAGCAGGTTCTCGCGAAACAGCCAGCCGACGACCGCCAGCAGCACGCCCGACAACGCATAGGTGGTCCCGATCATCGGCTTGCGGCCGATTGTGTCGAACAGCGGGCCGAGCAGCACCGGTCCGAGAAAATTGCCGAGCGCGAAAGGCAGGATGTACCAGCCGACCGAAGCGGCGGGGACCGCGTAGAATCGGGTCAGCACCAGCGCGTAGGAAAAGAAGATCGCGTTGTAGAAGAATGCCTGTGCCGCCATCAGCACCAGGCCCAGGAAGGCGCGTTGCGGATAGTCGCGCAGCACCGCCAGCATCATGCGCGCGAGCGGGGTGCGCGAAGATACCGCGAGGCGGATCTGCCCGGCCGCCGGCATCGCCGCCGCCGCTCCGGCCCCGGCCCCGGCCCGGCGCTCGATCGCGCCGATGACCGCTTCGGCCTCGGCGAGCCGGTTGTGCAGCATCAGCCAGCGCGGGCTTTCCGGCACGTAGCGGCGCAGCAGCAGGATGCCGAGGCCGAGCCCGGCGCCGATGCCGAACCCGGCGCGCCAGCCCAGATCCGGCGGCAGCCGGCCGGGCTGCAGAAAGGCGACCGCGCCGCCGGCCCCGAGCGCCGCGCCCAGCCAGAAGCTGCCGTTGATCGCCAGATCGGTGCGCCCGCGATACCGCGCCGGCACCAGTTCCTGGATCGCCGAATTGATCGCCGCATACTCGCCGCCGATGCCGGCGCCGGTCAGAAAGCGGAACAGGGCGAAACTGGCGAAATCCCACGAGCAGGCGGTGGCCGCGGTCGCGGTCAGGTAGACGGCGAGGGTGACGAAGAACAGTTTGCGCCGTCCGAGCCGGTCGGTCAGATAGCCGAAGAGCAGCGCGCCGGCGACCGCCCCGGCGAGATAGAAGCTGCCGACCGCGCCCACCTCGGCGGCGGTGAAATGCAGCACCGGGCTCTCCTGCAGGGCGCCGGCGATCGAGCCGGCCAAGGTCACTTCGAGCCCGTCGAGGATCCAGGTGACGCCGAGGGCCGCCACCACCAGGGTATGAAACCGGGTCCATGGCAGCCGGTCGAGCCGGGCCGGGATATCGGTTGCGATGATCGAGGCGCGGTCTGCCATCGTGGGGATAACGCTCCAGCCGCGGAATCTGCGATGCTCGCCGCCGCATCTCGATCGGCTCGCCAGGCAAAGTCTTGCAGGGATAGGCATATGAAACCGTATTTATTTCCGATGGCGCTGTTCTGCCTCGCCGCCGCCGGGGCTGGCGCCGGCCGGGCCAGGGCCGATCAGGTCGGCAGCTTTAGCAACGACTGGACCGGCAACGGAATGGTGGTCGAGGCGTTCGCCGACCCGCAAATCGCCGGCGTCACCTGCCACATCGTCCATTTCGACCGCAGCGTGATCGACCGGCTGACCAAGGGGAACTGGTTCGAGAACCCGTCGAACAGCGCCATCTCGTGCAGCCAGAGCGGACCGATCACGATCGGCAAGATCGCGCTCGGCCCCAAGGGCGAGGAAGTATTCTCGCAGCGGATGAGCCTGTTCTTCAAGTCGATCGCGGTGCGCCGCATCTACGACCAGAAGAACGACACCCTGATCTACGTCGCCTATAGCCGGCAGATCAAGGACGCCAGCGCCAAGATGGGCCTGTCGACGGTCTCGCTGTACAACGCCCACCCGATCTGGTCCGCCGCCAAGCCGTGACCCCCGGCCATGCCGAATTCCCGTCTCCACGGGAAAATAACCGGGAATTTCGCGCCTGGCGCCCGCGCCAGCGCCGACCGGCGGCAAAACCGCCCCGCCAGATCAATGGCCTGCGGGCAAATTCCCGTGCCCGGCGAACCGGGATTTTTGTCACCCGAACCGGCAATTACTTTGGCCGAACCGGGAACCCTCGGGAAGCGGGAGCCGGGGCGAGATTCGTTGCGGGCAGCAGATCTCTCGACAAATCTCCTCCCTGGGCGACAGCCTCTCCGATCCGGCATCAATGTAAGACAAAATTGTGGCGAGAAAGCCGAGGTCCGCATGAACGCCTTGGCCCTGCCCTTGAAATCCCACTGTCTGCTTGGCGACGATCATCACTCACAATCCGCAGGCCCCTGGCATCGCGGCGCGCGCAGACGCTTCCCGATACCAGACGTTAGATGCGGCCCTCGCCTTCACGACGGGCCGATGTTGTCGATCTCGGCGTGCTCAAGCCACGGTCGAGCGCTGTCGGGCAGGTGCAGCACGCTCAGCTCCCCGCCTCGTCGAGGAAGCGCAGCGCTTCTGCTTCATCCTGCTCGATCGCGATCTCTACCGCGCGCTTCGCGGCGGCGATCAGCTTGCGGGAGTTCTGGCGCGCCGAGAGGGCGTCGACGACCAGCGCTTCGATCGTTGGCGAGGCGGTTGCCACTGCATCGGGCAGTGGGATGGCCAGCAGGTCGGCTTCGCTGAACCGCGGGTGCTGCGAACCATCCTGGCACCACTTCAGGATCGTCTGAACGGGCTGTGATCGCAGGAATGCCATCAGGGTCGCAGGCGCGATAGGGCAGACCCGGCTTTTTGGGCGCACCACAATAAATTCGGAAGAGCCCACAGCGGGGAAATCGTCGGAGCAGTCGACGATGGCGATTTCTTTCAAGTCAGGCCGAAGGCGGGAGATCGCGACATCGCCGCGGCACATCCGCTTCTTAGTGCTCCCTATGTCTACGAAGTAAATCAGCTAGTCCGTCATCGAGGACCGGTTCCAAGGCGTGCGTCACGTCGAAGTTCCGAACAAGCCCCAAGGCCGCATGTTTCGACGGATCAACCAGTTCTCGGACTAAGTCGAACGCGCCGCCGAAGGCAACGTCTACAAGGGATGGTGAAAACGGCATCACCACCTCCGTCTTGGCAGGCATGGAATCCTGGCGTCGAGACGCACGGGTCACGGACGTACTGCTGAGCTCGAATAAGACAGAGGCTCGGGTGGCGACCAATCAGCCAGCCCTAGCGTAGAAAGAAGACACGTCTCAGCCTGGTCTAATAACTGCGTCAAAAGGCGACGCTGCTCCAGCGCCCGAAAGACGGTCTTCTGGACTGCACGTTGAAACTCCTCCGAGATGCACGGCACCGGGATCTCCCGAACTTTTGCCAACGGGAGCCCCTGCTGCACCATTCCGGATGCGAACCTTTGGATGTGGTCTTGTCCGGTCGAAGTTGAGGTATGATAACAAATATTGTGGTGAGAACTCGCAACCCGCATAGAGAGAAATTCTGGCTACATCCTGATCGATGATGGCGGGCAGGCATTCAGCAACAACGACCGCGCAGTTACCCACAGTGCCTCTTGTCGACAGGATCAGGTCGCCCTCTTCAAGATACGACCTCCGATTGGCTACGCGCACCCAATCGGCTACCGTGTCCGCTCCGTCTCGCTTTGCAAACCAATTTGCTGCGCATTTCGCGGTGAGCATTGCCACGCACGACTTCTCGTCGACCTCATGGTCGCCGTGCGGTCCGTCCGTTACGAAAGCGACACTCCCTATAGGCTTCGTGATTTTCTTGGAAAGTGCCCGATCTTCTGCGAGGTATCGCTTTTGAAAGAATTGCAAATCAAACCTCGCTCGTCATTCGTCCGCTCAAGTTGACTACCGCTATTTCCAGCCCCTCCGATAGCGCCGCAAACCGGGCGCAGTCGAAGGGGCCTAGCGAAAAAAACTCAGGGATTCCTTCTTCGCGAATTCGGCGAAACTTCTCCGCGATCCCGTTCCGTGTAAGACCCTCGTGGTTGAAGAGGTCATGCGCAACGATGGAATTGGCCGTGCGCATCCCGTTTCGGCGCTCCGTCCGCTTCGCGTACGTAGACCTTCTGTCCACTGTTATTTACGGATTCTACCCGTTGCGTGGCGAAGAACATCTCGTAGTCCTCTACGATCGGACACAGCGGTCCGGCAGCCCCCCATCGGCGTTCCCGTTTGGACGAAGAGTACGCTTGTCCTTGTACCCGTGTGCGGCTTGAACGAGTTCGGGTGCAGGCCGACCACGGCCAGGATGCGGACACCGCTCCATGATGAACTCGCGCACTCGCTGTTCGCTCGCATTGTTGAAGCGGCCCTGCGGCAGAACGATTGCCATACGGCCACCGGGCTCCAGAAAATCCAGGTTTCGCTCGATGAACAAGAAGGTCTTCGGCCGACGGCGCTCTCCAGCTTGCCGTTGGCCTTGTGCGCCAGATCGTAGCGCGAGAGCATGTCGCTCTGTTTGATATCGCCTGCGAAGGGCGGGTTCGCCATCAGCACGTCAAACTTGAAATGGCGATAGTCCCCTGAGCGTTTCTCGCGCAAGCGTCGGAGCCGCGAGAAGCCCCGACCGTAGGTATCGTTCCACTCGTCTTGCTTGGTCGTCTCCTCCATTTCGGCCAGTCTAGGGTGTTTAGATGGAGCACGTTAGTCTCGCCGTCGCCTGCAATCAGGTTGAGGCAGCGGGCTACGCGCACGCTTTTCTCGTCGAAGTCGATAGCGAAGACTTTCTCCGTCACGTAGTCGAGGCAGCGGGGCGGTTTCTGCTCCATAGTGAAGAGGTGAGATAGGAAGGCCCAAATCGTTCACGATCTGACGCCAGACGTGGAACATACTGTGCACTGTAAAGCCAGCCGAACCGCAGGCCGGATCGATCAGCGTCTCTTGTTCCTGCGGGTTAAGCATCTTAACGCACATGTCGATGACCCATCGCGGCGTGAAGTATTGGCCCTTTTTCCCTTGCCGATTTGTTGACGAGGTATTCGAAGGCGTCGTCAATCACGTGAGGAGTTTAGTGAAGAGCTTCCACTCCTCGAGCGAGCCGACGCAAACCTGGAGGTGATCAGCCGACAACCTGAATCTGTCATCGTCGGGGAAAACGCCGGGGCCATTTCTTGCGAGCCTCGTCGAACAGGGTTTGAATTGCAACTTTCAGCTGCGCCCGCCGTGTTGCTATTACGGAATCTCAGATATTTGTATGTGCCGCGATAGCAGGCCATCTCGTCATGGAGCTTCGTGAAGATCCAGCTTGAAAACCTCCTCGAACACGTCGACGCCGGCGTTCGCCAGGACTTCGTCTTCGAGTTCCACAATGAGATCTCGTAAGGAGCGCGCCTTTAGCGCCCTCACGCTCTCGGCTCTTTTCCTTCTCGATGAGCGTCTCGATCGTCCCAGGGCTGCCCCGCAACGTCGTCGATCGTTTCGCTCGCGGTGGGGAGCTCGGGGATCTCGACGAAATAGTTGGGATTCTTGCGGTGCCAAATGAATGTTTGTACGCCGTTGCTCCAGAGCGCGAGAGGCGCGCCCGTGGCATGGGTATAGGAGCGCAGCTGTTCCTTGCCGTCCTTGAATTTGGCTTGCTTGACCTCGACGATGGCATACGGCACCGTTGGGCGATCCGCGTCGAAGATGACGATGTCAGCGCGCTTGGAGGTATCACGGCCGAAAGTGATCGGATATTCGACGGCCAGCCGGCCCAAAGGATACGCGTAGTGCTTGGTGAGGCGCGGAATTCCAAACTACCAGGACCGCCTCTTCGGATTTCGCGAGAAATTTCCCTGTTTCGAACCGGGCAACGAAAATAGAGCCGGCCATTTTTCTCGACCAGCAGCGCTTCAAGATCGGCGAGCTCCTGCACATCAAGGGCTTGAGGCTGTGCTCTGAATTGCAACCTAGAACAGTCTCAGTATTTTCATTGTTAGCCCCTCAGACCTTCTACTC
>CAVZKP010000014.1:0-488929 GCA_963775875.1 uncultured Alphaproteobacteria bacterium | reverse complement strand
GATCGCCTCTTGAATCTCTTCCCAGGTGCGCAAGCCATTGGGGCAGATGACATCGACCTGCGCTTCGGCTTTGTAGGCCTGGCAGCGTTCAATAATCTCCGCAAAGCTGGCGCCCGGCACGCCGCCGAGATCGCACCGGGCCATGATCACGAAGTCCGGGTCGAGAGCCTGTTTGGCATCCATCGCCGCCCGCAGCTTTCCGACCATCTCCGCAATCGAGATACAGCGGCGGCGGGGGCCGGATTTCGGCGGAAACGTCTGGTCTTCGATGTGGGCGCCGGCGATGCCCGCCTGAATGTATTCCCGCACGGTGTAATGCGTACTGATGGCATCACCGTAGCCTGTGTCGGCATCCGCGAAGACCGGGATCTGCACGGTCAGGACAATTTTCCGGGCGTTGTCCACCATGTCGCGCATACTGGTCCCGGAGTCGGGCCAGCCCAGTTGGTGCGCCGAGGTATTGCCCCCGGACATGTAGAAGGCGTCATAGCCCAGCGCTTCCGCCATCTTCGCGCCAATGGGATTGATCCCGCCCGCTAAGACAAATAATTCGGGCCCTTGAAACAGGGTCTTCAGTCGGGTCGTCATACGTAGACGCTCTGGCATACGCAGTCTCCTCGTGTGTAATCGAATCATCCTGGCGTTGCGGGGTGCGTCATGGTGCCGGGTGGCCGTCAGCGCCTCCCCGCCCCATGACAAGATGCTCGCGGAAGGTGTCAGGCGCTCACCGGCACAGTGGCACTGATGCGCGGAACTCCCACCGAGCGCGTCGTGTGGCCCTGGCCTGTGAGGTCGTCAGCGAGGACCACATCACCCGGTCCAAACCGGCGCGCGGTGCCATCGCCGATCCCGATTTCCATCTGCCCCGCGAGAATAAAGATGTATTGCCGTCGCGGCGCAGTGTGCCAATCGCTAAAATATTCCGCTGAGAAAGAGCGGAACGTGAGGTTAGCACCCGCCTGTAGCGCAACCTCGGCCGGCAGCGGAAGATCTTCAAAATGGGTCTGGCCGTCGGGACCCGTATAGATCCGTACGATCATGCGCGTACTCCTTCCCACAGAGTGATCATCGTGCACGCAAGGCGTAATTTACGTCACATTGAACCGTTTGGGGCTCGCGTGAAGGCCGCGATCACCGCCCGTGGAACTCTGGCTTCCGCTTTTCTATGAACGATCGCGTTGCTTCCTTGAAGTCTTCGCTGTTCGCCGCCTGCCGCTGCATTGCATCCATGCGTGCTTCGTCCCTCTGCGAGCGCTCCAGGCCGAGTTGGTTGATGAAGAACTTTGACGCGCGGATCGACAACGGAGCGTTCGCCGCAAGAGTTTCCGCGTAGGCGACCGTCACGTCTTCCAGTTCCTCCGCGTCGACCACACGATTGATCAGGCCGATGCGCAAGGCTTCATCCGAGTGCAACCGCCGCGCGGAGAACATGATGTCCTTGGCGACGCTCGGCCCGACCAAATCAACCAGCGACTTCAGCCCATCCAGCCCGTATGCGGCGCCGCGCACCGCCGCCGGGATGCCGAAGCGCGCGTCTGAAGACGCGAAGCGCAAATCGGCGTTCAGCGCCATGCCGAGCCCGCCGCCGAGGCAATAGCCGTAAATCATCGCGATCAGCGGCTTTTCCAGATCGAGCAGCTTGTGCCGCAGTTCGGCAGTCGTCTCCCGCGCCAACCGCGCAGTTTCGGCGTTGGCCCGCGTCTTCTCGAAACTCTTGATATCAGCGCCAGAGATAAAAGCTTTCCGGCCGGCGCCGCGCATGACCACGACCTTGATCGCGGGGTCGGCGGCGTAGTCCTCGATCACGCTCAACGCGTCCTCGTACATACCGGGCGAGAGAGCGTTTAGCTTGCTGGGATTGTCCCAGATCACCCAGCCGATGGGACCCTTCGCTTCCGCGCCGACCAGTCCGGATGTCAGCTTCATTTTTGGCGTCGCCTTTCGTTGGTGATTGCCGGGTGATGGCCTTCGATCCCACGACAATGTAGCCCGAGGCAACGACAGCTATCGCCGTCGCCGTAAGGTCACTGACCGCCAGTCTAGCGGTCGGCGACAAGCGGCAAACCTTCCTCGCAGCGGATCGCTGCCGAGGAGATAGGCCAGGTTGATCACTCGCGACGGCTTGGCGCTGTTTCAGCGCTTTCATGACATCGTCGAGCGCATGAACGCGCACCTGCTTGCCGTATTCGGCGAAATCCGCGGTCTGCGGATTGATGTCCATGCCGGCGATCTCCTCGCCGCCCTTGGCCAGCAGCGGTATCAGGCGGCGGTCGATAAACCCGGTCCCGCCGATGTGATCAGGATCGACATTTTCGTTCCTCCCCCGCGGCTGGTTTGTCGAATGCAGAAGCGTCGCAGGTTTGCCGCGCCCCGTCCACCCGCTCGGGAATTCGGTAGTGACTCAGCTGAAACTGAGTCATTACAGGGGAATTCGGCTCATGCGCAGCGGCGCGTCACGATGTGCGCTGCCACACGCTCTGGCATGGCGCATCCAGCGAAGCAGGCGTCGCGGCCTCGCGGAATGTCCCGGAATTCCCCGAGAGCGCCTTTCACATCATCACCGGCCTGCTGCTGCCGATCTGGGACCGGCTGCCGGCGGAGAACATGCGCGTCTACCGCTTCGAGACCGACGATAGCGAGCGCGTGATCGGCCGCCTGGTCACGCCGGAAGCACTCGAACGCGTCTATGAAGGCCTCGGCGTCAACGGGGCCCCTACCCCCGGATCAAGTCCGGGGCAGGCTCTCTCCCACCAGGAAGCCTGGAGCGCGGTCATTGAGCGCGGCGCGGTGCTCGATCTTGCCGGCGGGCTGCAGATCCGCCGCTCGCTGGTGATGAGCATGCATCGCGTCGAGCTGACCGGCTTCACCGATGGCATGGTCCCTCAGCTGAAGGCGCTCGGCCTCACCTCCGAAATCATCGCCTGGCGCTTGCGGCTCTTCGTGCCGGTCGCGGCAGATCGCGGCCCGGCATTGCTCTCAACACTCCTTAACCGCCACCCGCTCCTCCGCGCCAATGCCCGCGGCGCCGCCTGATCGCGAGATGAACCGTGATCAGCGCCGCCGCCGATCTGGCGCGCCGCCTCGCGCGCGACGCCGAGGCCATGTGCCGTCGTCATTACCTCTCGAACGGGCATCGCCGCGGCCGTTACTGGGTTATCGGCGATGTCATGAACACGCCGGGCCGTAGCCTCTATGTGCGGCTTACCGGACCCGATTCCGGTCCTGGCGCCGCCGACAAATGGACCGATTATGTTGCGCGGCGGGTTATGTTGCGGCCTCGCGCTGGGCGGCGGTGTTGCGGGCGATCGACTGCTTCTGCGCAACATAATCTCAGCACATTGGGGAGGGTCGCGTGATGCCGCGCGACGCTTCCGAGCTGGCGCGTCGGCTCGCCCGCGACGCCGAGGCGGTCTGCCGCCATTACCTGTCGAAGGGGCGTCGCCAGGGCCGCTACTGGACGGTGGGCGACGTTCGCAACACGCCGGGCCGGTCGATGTTCGTCCGGCTCAGCGGGCCGGACTGCGGCCCCGGCGCCGCCGGGCACTGGACCGATGCCGCCTCGGCTGAACACGGCGATCTGCTCGACGTCATCCGTGAGAGCTGCGGGCTCGTCGAGTTTCGTGATGTCGCCGAGGAGGCGCGGTGCTTCCTCTCGCTGCCCCGCGCCGAACCGCCATATGAGCCAAGATCGCCCGTTCCGACCGGTTCGCCCGAAGCCGCGCGACGGCTCTGGGCGATGTCGAAGCCGGTCGCGGGCACCTTGGGCGAGGCGTACCTACGCGCTCGCGGGATCACGAACCTGCAAGGTTGCACGGCGCTCCGCTTTCACCCTCGCTGTTGGTATCGTGGCGGAGAGGACGACTCTCGAGATCAGGGTCTGGACGCTTGGCCCGCTCTCATCGCGGCGGTCACAGCGCCTGACGGCACGATCACCGGCGCACACCGTACCTGGCTCGATCCCCGCGGGAGCGACAAGGCGCCGGTCGCCACACCGCGGCGCGCCATGGGCCTGCTGCTCGGCAACGCCGTGCGCTTTGGCCGCGCGGTTCACGCCATGGTCGTGGGCGAAGGGCTCGAAACGATCCTCTCGTTTCGCCAGATCATGCCTTCGATGCCGATGGCGGCCGCGCTCTCCGCCAACCACCTCGCGGCCTTTGATCCGCCTGCCGGCTTGCGTCGGCTCTACCTCGCGCGGGACGACGATCCAGCAGGCTATCGTGCGGTAGAAATCTTGGCCGAGCGAGCACGGTCGATCGGGATCGAGGTGCTGACGCTCGCGTCCGCGCTCGGCGACTTCAACGAGGACCTGCGCCGGCTCGGCCCCGACGCGCTGAGGGACGGATTGCAACGCCAGCTCGCGCCCCAAGATGGATGCTTGTTGGCAGATGGCTGAGCGGCTTCGACCAACATAGCTTTCGTCACCGAGCCCCGTGCGGAAGCTTGGGCCTCCACCAGCATGGAGGCTCAAGTGGTTGAAGAAATCTTCTTCCCGCGGAACGCCGCGAGATACCGAGCAGCGCCGCTCGTCGAGCAGCGGGAACGATATCTCGTTCATCTCAAGGAGACCGGCGCAAGGCGATCGACCTTGCGGAAATGCGCCAACGATCAACTGAGCTTTGTGCGCCTTTTGGACCTGAAGGCTGGCGCTCGGGTGAGCCGGTCGCAGGTCGAAGCCGCGGCCGCAACGTGGTCGCGGCCGCAAGGGCGTAGGTGCGACCAGGCGGCATCGCCCAAGACGGGCAGCCGCTTCGTCAACCACGGTCTTCGATGGCTGGCCTTTCTGGGCTGGCTCGATGAACCCGACGACCGTCGCCATCCGCATGAGGCCGAGGTCCGCGCCTTCGAGCGATGGTTGCACGAGGAACGCGGTCTCTCTGCGGCGACCATACACGACTATTGCCGGGCCGCCGACCGCTTCTTCCTGTGGCTGGCGGGGAGAGGCACGCCGCTGATTGGCGTCGGGATGACCGACATCGACGACGTCATTGCGGAAGAGCACAGGCGGGGCGCCTAGGGGACGCCGGACGAGACACGATTACGCGCAGCGGCTGAGGGCGTTCTTCCTGTTTGCCGAAGCGCGCGACTGGTGTCGTGCAGGGCTTGCCGCGGGCATCATGGCGCCCCGCTTCATGGCCGACGAGACCGTGCCGAACGGCCTCCCGCGCCAGGATGTCGTGCGCCTGCTGGCGTCGGTTCAGGGGGATCGCCCGGTCGACCTGCGCGACCGGGCGATCCTGATGCTGTTTATCGGTTACGGGCTGCGGGCCGGAGAAGTCGGCGGCCTGCGACTCGACGATCTGGACTGGGAGAACGAGACCCTCCGGGTTCGCTGCCCCAAACCCGGCCGAACCCATCTGTGGCCGCTGTCGGAGGGCGTCGGATACGCCATCCTGCGCTACGTACGGGACGTGCGGCCGTCCGGCTTCGGGCGCAGCCTCTTCTTCACGACGCACGCACCGATCCGGCCGCTCGACCGAAAAGCCCTGGGCAAGATGGTCCGCGACCGGCTGGCGGGCATCGGCGTCGTCACCGGGCGACGCGGGGCCCACGCCCTTCGGCATGCCGCGGCCCAGCACCTGCTGGATCAGGGCACGTCGATGAAGGTGATCGGGGACTTCCTCGGCCACCGCGATCCGTCCTCCACCACGATCTACGCCAAGGTCGACCTCGCAGCGCTTCGCGAGGTGGCCGTTCTCGATCTGGAGGGCCTGGCATGATCCTGCGCGAGGCGATCGAACGCTATGTGCTCTGGCGACGAGCTCATGGCGCGAAGTTCACGACCGGGGCGAACCTCCTGCGTCGCTTCCTCGACCATGCCGATGGAGATGCCGCCTGCGACGCGGTCACCACGGGACAGGTCCTGGCCTTTCTAGCGGGCAAGGGCCCTCTGACCCGGCACCGCGAGAACAAATATCACGCCCTTGCCGGCTTCTGGCGCCATGCGATCAGCCGCGGCCACGCGACCCGCTCGCCGATGCCCAGTAATGAACCGAGGTCGCCCGTACGGGCGCCGCCCTATATCTACTCACGCGACGAGCTGCGGCGGCTCTTCGATCCCGCGACCGTGGAGATTAGCCGGCGAGGCGCGGTTCAGCTGGATGCGGTGACGTTCCGGGCCCTGCTTCTCCTCTTGTACGGAGCAGGATTGCGCTTCGGCGAGGCCACGCGGCTTAGGCTTGCGGATGTCGATCTGGCGAACGCCGTCCTGACCATCCGCGCCACGAAGTTCTATAAGAGCCGCCTGGTTCCGGGTCACGTCCGTCAAGGTGGTGTAAATCGGGGTGGCGTTTGAGGTGGCCATTGGTCAAGCGGCGATGGGTGGAAGTTTGGCCGGATCGACGTCGCTCAGCGGCGCTGCAAGTTCAGCCATTCCCTCGATCTGCATGTAGCGGCACTGAAGCAGCCACTCGTCGTTCTGCTCGAGCAGGACGGCGCCGATCAGCCGGGTGATGCTGGCCTCGTTGGGAAAGATGCCGACGACATCAGCGCGGCGTTTAACCTCCTTGTTGAGGCGTTCCAGCGGATTGGTGCTGTGCAATTTGGTGCGGTGCTGAGCCGGGAAGGCGAGGTAGGCCAGCACGTCGTGCTCGCTCTCATCCATCAGCGCGGCGAGTTTGGGCCAGCGTGGCCGGAGCTGATCGGCGACGTGCCGCCAGGTTTGATGCGCGGCCTCGGCGGTGGGTTGCAGGAAGGCCTGGCGGATTGCGGCGGCGACCATCGTGTGCTGGCCCTTGGGCACGTGCGCCAGGGCGTTGCGCATCCAGTGCACGCGGCAGCGTTGCCAGGTCGCGCCGAGCACCCGGGTGATCGCGTGGCGCAAGCCGTCATGAGCGTCGGAGATCACCAGCTTGACGCCTTTGAGACCGCGCTTGACCAGGCCCTTGAGGAAAGCCGACCAGAACGGCTCGGCTTCGGATGGGCCGAGACCCAGGCCGACGATCTCGCGCCTGCCTTCGGTCGTGACCGCCACGGCGATTATCGCTGCAACCGAGACGATACGGCCGCCATCGCGGACTTTGCGGTAGGTGGCATCGAGCCACAGATACGGCCACTCCCCGTCGATCGGCCGGTCGAGGAAGGCGCCCACCCGCTCATCGATGTCCTTGCATAGCTTGGAAACCTGGCTCTTCGAGATCCCGGACAGACCCATCGCCTGCACCAGCTCGTCGACGCGCCGGGTCGAGACGCCGCCGATCCAGGCCTCCTGGATCACCGTGACCAGCGCCTTCTCGGCGGTCTTGCGCGGCTCCAGCAAGGGCGGGAAATACGAGCCTTGGCGCAGCTTGGGGATCCGCAGCTGAAGCGAGCCCAGGCGCGTGTCGAGGCTGCGCTCGCGATAGCCGTTGCGGTAATTGAGCCGGTCGCCGGTGCGTTCGTGCCGGCCGGCGCCGATCAGCCCTTCAACATCGGCTTCCATCAGGATTTGCAGCACTGCCTCCGCCACGGCTCGCAGAAAATCGCCGTCGCCGCTCTTCTGTAGCAGCTCGGCCAGGGCCATTCTGTCGTCGGTCATCGGGTCCTCGGTGGGCTCTGGGTGAAGCGTTTGCACCTCCACCTTAGCCGCCCTTCCCGGTGACCACCCGTCGCTCACGCGCGCGCCGAGCTCCATGTTATGGGGCATTGCGCCCGGCGCGCGCTCACCCCCGATTTTCCACCACGACCGCGGACGCTAACTGGTTCCGGTCGGACCACAGCTGGCAGCGGTACTGGCCAACCACGTGTCCCGGCGTCGGCGCGGCGGGCTCGCTCAAGGCGAGAACGCTTTGCTGCTGGCGAACCGGGACGAAACGCGGCTCGCCAGCAGCACCGTTCAGGCGGCGTTCGACACCCTGCGGCGCGTCGCCGGGGTCCATCGCACAACAGGTGGAAGAGAAGTCCCGCGCCTGCACGATCTTCGGCACAGCTTCGCGGTCCATCGCCTAACCGGCTGGTATCGGCAGGGCGCCGACGTGCAGCGACTACTGCCAGTGCTCTCCACTTATCTCGGCCATGCCGATCTTGAGGGCACGAAGGTCTACCTGTCGATGACGCCGGAGCTTCTCCAGCAGGCATCGCTGCGGTTTGCGTCTTATGTGGGTGGAGGTCAGGATGCATGACCTCGTAACCCTCGGCCCCTGGCTCCGGCGCTTCCTGTGCGAGCACATTGTTACCGAGCGCAATCTGGCTCGGAACACCCGCAAGAGCTACCGGGACACCTTCAGCCTGCTGCTGTCCTTCGTCAGCCGCAAACTGCGCAAACCCGTGGATCGGCTGGCCGTGCGCGATCTCACATCCGGTCATGTGTTGCAGTTCCTCGCGCATCTTGAGGAAGAGCGCGGGTGCTCCGCCCAGACCCGCAATCAGCGGCTTGCCGCCATCCGGGCGTTCGCCCGCTTCGTCGGCAGCCGGGATCCCGCCCATGTCGAATGGTGCGGCCACATCCGGGCCATCCCTTCGAAGAAATCCATGCCGCCGCCGGATGGCTGACCAGGGCGGAGATGGAGGCCATGCTCGCCGTGCCCGATCGCAAGACCCGGCGGGGCTGCAGCGAATACGCGCTTCTACTCTTCCTCTACAACACCGGGGCGCGCGTCTCCGAAGCTACACAGTTGAAGGTGTGCGACCTGCAGATCGGGCGCGGCAACGGCGGACTGCACGGCAAGGGCGGCAGGTCGCGCCAGTGCCCGCTGTGGCCGGAAACTGAACGCGTCCTCGCCGACGAGATCACCGATCGCGCGTTCGATGACGCCGTGTTCGTCAGCCGGCTCGGGACGCCGTTCACCCGGTTCGGGGTTTATCGGCTTATCGAACGCTGCGCAGAGCAAGTGCCGGAGCTGGCCGGACGAACGATAACCCCGCATGTGATCCGGCATACGACGGCCTGCCATCTCGTGCTCGCCGGCGTCGACATCAACACTGTCCGCGCCTGGCTCGGCCATGTCTCGATCAGCACCACCAACATCTATGCCGAGATCGACCTTACGCTGAAAGCCAGGGCCGTGGCGCTTTGCGAGGTCGGTCAGCCGCCGCGACCCGGTCGCTCATGGAAGGAGGACAAGGACCTCATGGCCTTCCTGAAGGCCCTGTAAGTCGGGGCTTGTTGCGGCGTCATCCGCAGCGGCCGGGGCGGCGGAACCGACATCGGTTACCCGGTCCTGGCCGTTCCCCGGCGCATGAAACGAGCGACATCCTGCGGCGCGAGTTGGATGCGCAGCGCCGATCGAAGCGCGTCGGGGCCGAAGGCGCACAGATCCTCGTTGAAATCGCCGCTCCGGGGAGAAAAGGCTAGCGCCTCGATGCCGGCGGCTTCGGCACGTTCGGTCAATGCCGCGAGCGCCATGTCGCCCGCCACATCGGCGTCGCGGGCGATATAGAGCCGCCGAAGTGTGCTCGGCAGGATCAAGGCGGCAAGATGGTTGGCCGAGAGGGCGGCAGCCATCGGCATGGTGGGCAGCGTGCAGCGTAGCGACAGCATCGTCTCGAGGCCCTCGCCGACGGCGAGGACGTCATCCGCCGCGCCAAAGCGGACGGCGTGGCCAAGGAGATGGCCCATCGCCCGCCGCGGCGTGTCGACGGGCGCCTTGGCCAAGCCGTCCGGCGCGAGCCAGGTGCGATGCGCGCCGGTGATGACGCCGGAAGGATCGGTGACGGCGGCGATCATCGCTGGCCAGGTCTCTGTCGGTGAACTATCGTCCGGACGATAGTAGCAGCGTGGGTGGAACCGCAGCGCGCCCGCGTCCCGGATCGTCCTGATGCCGCGATGGCGCAGGTAGGTCTCGACGAGCGTCCGGCGGATCGGCTTCGACATGCCGAGCAGCCGCTGCGCCGCTTCTGGCGATCCCGCGGGGACGGGTGCGCGAACGGGCTTCGGACTGCGGGGCGGTTCGGCGCGGGGCAGCGAGAGGAAGCACCGCGCCTCCTCGGCGACATCACGAAACTCGACGAGCCCGCAGCTCTCACGGATGACGTCGAGCAGATCGCCGTGTTCAGCCGAGGCGGCATCGGTCCAGTGCCCGGCGGCGCCGGGGCCGGAGGGTGTCAGGTATTTTGTGTACGGAGGAGCCGTGAGACACTCTATGAAGTAGAGGGGATCACGGATCATGGCACAAGCGATCAGGGATGAGGTTATCGAGGAGCTGCTGCAGGGCTATAGCTCGCCGCAGGATCTGCTTGGCGAGGAAGGACTGTTCAAGGAACTCAAGAAGCGGCTGCTGGAACGGGCGCTCGGCGCCGAGTTGACCGAGCATCTGGGATATGAGAGGGGCGATCCGGCCGGTCGTGGCAGCGGCAACAGCCGCAACGGCTATTCGAACAAGACGGTGATTGGCGACGACGGTGCGATCGAGATTGCGGTTCCGCGCGACCGCAACAGCAGCTTCGAGCCGCAGATCGTGGCCAAAGGGCAGACCCGCCTCGACGGTTTTGATGACCGGATCATCAGCCTCTATGCCCGCGGGTTGTCGGTTCGCGAGATCCAGGCCCATCTGCAGGAACTTTATGGGGTCGAGGTCTCGCCCGACCTGATCAGCCGGGTCACCGATGCGGTGCTCGAGGAGGTCCGGGAATGGCAGAACCGGCCGCTCGACCCGCTTTATCCGGTGATTTTCTTCGACGCGCTGCGGGTCAAGATCCGCGATCAGGGGCTGGTACGCAACAAGGCCGTTTACGTTGCCCTCGCCCTCAACAGCGACGGCGAGAAGGAGGTGCTGGGGCTGTGGATCGAGCAGACCGAAGGCGCCAAATTCTGGCTCAAAAGCCTGCCCTCGCGAAGGCGGGGGTCATGAACGAGCTGAAGAATCGTGGCCTGAACGACGTCTTGATCGCGGTCGTCGACGGGCTCAAGAGCCTGCCCTCGCGAAAGCGGGGGGCTTTCCCGAAGCGATCGCCACGGTGTTTCCGCTGACCACGGTGCAGCCCCCGGATCGGGGTCCGGGGCAGGCTCTGCATCATCCACCTGATCCGCAACTCGCTGGCGTTTATTTCCTGGAAGGACCGCAAACTGATCATGCCCGATCTGAAAGCGATCTACCGGGCGGAAACGGCCGAAGCCGGCGCCGCCGAGCTCGACAATTTCGAGGCCCAATGGGGTAAGCGCTACCCGGCGATCGGCCAGGCCTGGCGGCGAGCCTGGGAATACGTGGTGCCGCTGTTCGCGTTCCCGTCGGCGATCCGAAAAATGATTTACACAACAAACGCCGTCGAAAGCCTGCACCGCAGTCTGCGCAAGATCATCAAGACCCGCGGCAGCTTCCCGACCGACGAAGCGGCACTAAAACTGCTGTTTCTGGCGATCCGAAACGCTGGGGTTAAATGGCGCCGGCGGGTTGAATGGACAGCGGCGATGGGGCAGTTTGCCATCCTGTTTGGCGACCGTTTTGAGCCTTCAGCGCGCTGAAGGCTCAAAACCATCAGACACGGCTCGCCTTACACAGAAATCCGGACACTCCCCGGGGCCGCAGTCCGGCCCGCTGAGCCGGACGAACATCGACCGGCCCGGCGTGTTGCGAACGTCGCCCATCGTCCAGTAGCGGCCCTGGCGACGCCCCTTCGACAGGTAATGGCGGCAGACCGCCTCGGCGTCGCGGGCGAGCCGACGCGCCAGCTCGGAAGCGTCGCGCGGCATCACGCGACCCTCCCCAATGTGCTGAGATTATGTTGCGCAGGAGCAGTCGATCGCCCGCAACACCGCCGCCCAGCGCGAGGCCGCAACATAACCCGCCGCGCAACATAATCGGTCTTATGTGCAGTTGAACATAAGACCGACGACGCGACCGGCGAGCATGGCGATCTCTTGGACCTGATCCGCCTCAACCGCAACCTGCGCGATCTCGGCGAGGCCATGGACGAAGCGCGCCGGTTTCTCGCCATGCCCCGTCCTCCGATCCCATCGCCGCCGAATCCCGGCACCCCGGCCGAGGCTTATCTGCGTGCGCGAGGCATCACCGGCCGGCTCGACTGGCCCGCCTTGCGCTATCACCGGTCGGTCTACTACCGCGAGACGGACCACGCTCCGCTCGAAAGCTGGCCGGCGCTGCTTGCTGCCGTCACCGACCTCGACGGCAATATCACCGGCATTCAGCGCACCTGGCTCGATCCGCGGCAGCCCGACAAGGCGCCGCTCGCCGATCCGCGCCGTACCCTCGGTCATCTGCTCGGCAACGGTGTGCGCTTCGGCAAGGCGGCCGACATCGTCGCCGCCGGCGAAGGCGTCGAAACGATGCTCGCGTGCAAATCGGTGCTGCCCTCATTGCCGGTCATTGCCGGGCTCTCGGCCAACCACCTCGCCGCCCTCGATCTGGCCCCGGCGCTGCGCCGCCTCTATGTTGCCCGCGACAACGATGCGGCCGGTCTTAAAGCGGCGAACCGGCTGCGCGAACGCGGCATCGCCGCCGGCATCGAAATCCGCGAGCTGGTGCCGGTCCATGGCGACTTCAACCTCGATCTCTGCCGTCTCGGTGCCGACCGCATGCTGGCGCGTCTTGCGGTTCAGCTCGTCCCCTCCGACCGGGAGCACTTCCTGCCCGATACACGCCGCTCCGAACCGCGGCGGTGAGTTCCAGCGTCAGTTCGCTTCATTCGGCGGCGTGCCGGAAGGAAGAAGGGCTTTCGTTTGCGGCGGCGGCGTGCTTCAGCCGCAAAAGAGCCGCGCATGCGGCCTTCCCGAGCGGCGATTTGCCGGCGGCGAGGCCGGGTTGCAATGGCGCCGGCCAACTATTTTCCGCCGCCGCCCCCAACCCCATCGCGCAGTCGCGATGAGGACCCCAGTAGCTGGGGGCGGCTTTGCATCGCCAAGCAAAATAGCTGCCCGGCGCCATCCTCCGCTCTGCTCCGTCCCCCAAGGGTGCAACCCGTCTGCGCCGCCGACCAAGGGATCGCCGTAAAGGCCGCGATCGGCGCCGGCTGATCCTCCGGCAGAAAGGCACCCGCCATGGCACGCAACGACAGCCCCCTTCCCTTCCCCGACACCGATCCCGAATTTCCCGCCGCCTCGCCGACCGCGCATCTGCTCGACGAACTGGCCCTCTACGGCTATCGCCCCGGCCAGGACGAACCCGATCCGCGGCCATTGCCCGAACCCGATGCCGTGCAGACCCAGCTCGACAGAATAGTCGAAGCCTTCGGCGCCATGCTGACCGGCACCCGCCTCGAGGACGATCTCGCCGATCTCTTGTGGTCGTTCGTCAACCTGTTCCACCGCAAGCTCGACCGCATCGAGCGCGAGCTCGACTGCAACGAGCAGGCGCAGCGCCGCGGCCAGGCCGAGCAGGACGGCTCCGAGGTCAAGTCGGTCGAGCTCGAACGCCTGATCAATCAGGGCATCAGCCTGATCGAGCGCCGCAACGCCTTCGAATTCGTCCGCGACCATGCCGCCGAACTCTACGAGGCCGCGACCGGTTCCGCCTGGCGCCCGCACACCGGATCGATGGTCAATCACCGGGCATTGACCGCCGCGGTCATCGACAGCCGCGAATTTCTTGCCGCCCGCCGCCGCGCCGACGCGCAAGTGCTCGCCCCTGCCGGTACTCCGCATCGCCTTCACCGGCGGCATCGACTGCAACGATCACACCCGCATCTGGGAGGTACTCGACAAGATCCGCGCCAAGCACCAGGACATGGTGCTGTTGCACGGCGGCAGCCCGCGCGGCGCCGAGCGCATCGCCGCCTGCTGGGCCGACAATCGCAAAGTTCCACAGGTGGTCTTCAAGCCCGACTGGACCCGCGACCGCAACGCCGCACCCTTCAAGCGCAACGACCGGATGCTCGAGGCGCTGCCGATCGGCGTCGTCGTCTTCCCCGGCTCCGGCATCGCCGCCAACCTCGCCGACAAGGCCAGGAAGCTCGGGATTCCGACCTGGCGCTTCGACCAGCCGGCTCCGGACCACGACCGAGGCCGAGGGTGGCGCCGCTTAGGCGCCATCACCATCCTCCTCAAACCGGCGGCGCCCCGGTTACTCGCCGGCGCCGTCGGTGGAAGTCGGTCGACGACATCCCGGGGGTCAGGATCGGCGGCATTCCACGCAAGCACCCTCTCCCGCGTGGCGCCGGCATTGGATAATCTTTTCCGGTCGCGCACTGACACGGTTTCCGTCCGGTGATCCCTGAAATCGACATCTGGCGGGCAGCGCTCCTGATGCTCAAGCGCTTCGGGGACAACGCCCCCAAGGAAAGTGCCACGCGCGCCGGCAACCTCGAAACCGAAGGCGATCGCGACGGTGCCGCGACCTGGCGCCGGATCACCGATGCCGTCGAGCAGCTGGCGAACCCAACGCCGGCCGGCTTAATGCACTGACCGCCAGCGCAGAAGGCCCGGTTAACCCCGCTCCACCTCGTCGGCGTGTGATCTCGTCGCCCGATGCGGTCGCAAAGCTTCGCAGGCGCGGCTTTCATTCGCGGGCCCGGGTCTCAAGCGTGCCGCTCGCCTTGATGCCGGTCGCTCCGGACACGTGACAACGGAGCCTGGCCTTTAAGCCGAGGCCAACATCCGCCAGCGCCGCCCGTGGAGCCGGGTTCAGATGCCTCTCGGATGCGCCACCCGGTCCCTGTCGCCGTTTCCGCAGGCCCGTCCCTGGCATGTCTCTCAAAGCCCTGGAGCCCGCCGGCGCCGCCGCCAACCGGTCCGCCGCGTAAAATTTCCCCGGCCGGCAACAGAGCCGGCCTCCTCGCGGCCGCTGCACTGTCAAATTTTCCCGCCTCCCCGGTCCTCCGCTGGCACTCCGGCCGCTGCCCGCGGTGACGGCGGCGCCGTTGCGGTCTCCGAGCCCGAGACATCGCCGGGACGGTCCCGGCGAACAACCGAAAGGAAACCTCCTCATGGCGATCACCCTCGGCACCTTCACCCAGCTCGATGACGGCGTTCTGACCGGGACGTTCAAAACCCTCAACGTCAGCGTCTCGCTGGCCATCGTCCCGATCGAAAAGACCTCCGACAAGGCTCCCGATCACCGGGTCTATGCCGGACCGCGCCACGAAGTCGGCGCCGGCTGGAGCCAGCTCGCCAAATCGAGCGGTGAGACCTACATCAACCTCAAGATCGGGTCGCCGGAGTTTGGACCGCTTTGGGTCCGCTGCCGGCTCGTCAAGCTCGAAAAGCCGGCCGAAGACGGCGCC
This sequence comes from uncultured Alphaproteobacteria bacterium, assembly GCA_963775875.1. GTDB lineage: Bacteria > Pseudomonadota > Alphaproteobacteria > ATCC43930 > CGMCC-115725 > AP-15. The sequence continues at coordinate 473,842 of CAVZKP010000014.1, read as the reverse complement.
ACCCACATCGCTCTCTGGGAACCGCGCGACTAGGCGAGCACTACGGCCCCGCCGCGCGAACTCGTGGCGGGGCTTTTTCGCGCAACCGCCCCTTTAGGTATCGGACCGACTGCTGCTCCCCCTTCAAAAGCCGTCTTGCCGGAGTTCCGATCCTCCCATGCCGGCCCCGCGCCGGCTCAAGGAGACCGCGGTGCCCCCAATTTTGCCGCGCGGAAGGAGCGCGACGGCCCGCGCCGGTCTCGATTCGCGCGCGGCAAAATCGGCACCCCCGCGCCCCGCTTCGCTGGTGCCTGCGGCCTCCTTGACCCGGCCCAGTCCGGCATGGCGCCCGCCTCCCGTCTTTGCGACGGAAGGAGAACACGATGATCGTCCTGTACGACCATATCCAGGAGCTGCGGGCCGAACTGCGCGGCTGTTACTTCACGCGCCGCGAGCGTGCTGTCGTGCAGGCCGAGCTGGGAAGGGCAATCGCCGAACAGGCCGAGCTCGACCACGCGTTCGACGCCGCTCTGGAGGCGCTGTCGAATCCCACCGAGGCGATCGGGGCCGCCGCGTAAGTGGCCCCTTCCCTCTTCCGCTGCTCTTCGCGATTTATGCGACGCGGTGCTACCATCCGTTACTGAAATCGGCAGTGCAGCAAGCAAAACTAGGGCGAAAGGAAGAGCTAGGTGTAATATGGTCCGCACCCCAAGATCATACAATGCGGAACAGATCCGCCACCTCAGCGCAACGACGATCGCGTATTACGATCGGTTTGCGCGTGCTTTCTGGGACGGCACGCAACACCACGATGTCAGTCAGAACTACCTGGCATTCCTCAATGCGATCGAGGGCGAGTCGCCTTATTCGATTCTTGACCTCGGTTGCGGACCCGGTCGCGATCTCAGTCACTTTCGATCCTTGGGGCATGAAGCCGTCGGGCTCGATGGATCTCAGCAGTTCGTTGCCATGGCGCGCGCGTATTCAGGATGCGAGATCCTGCACCAGGATTTACTTTCTATGCGATTGCCGGGGAGCCGCTTTGATGGGATTTTTGCCAATGCCTCGCTGTTCCATGTCCCGAGCCAGGAATTGCCGAGGGTTCTGCTGGAACTGTTCAGAACGTTGAAGCCGCGCGGTGTCCTGTTCTCGTCAAACCCACGAGGAAACAACGAAGAGGGCTTCAGCGATGATCGCTATGCCTGCTTCTTCGACCGCGACACCTGGTGCGATTACGTGACTTCGGCCGGTTTCGTCGAGCTGGACCATTACTATCGACCGCCTGGCCTACCGCGAGACAGGCAGCCCTGGCTCGCGACCGTTTGGCGCAAGACATAGCGCGAGAGGCTGCGACATGCCGCTCCCATTGCTCGCGCTGCAGGACATCAGCCTGACCTTTGGGGTGGTGCCGCTGCTATCCGGCGCGGCTCTGACCGTGGCGGCTGGTGACAGGATCTGCCTAGTCGGCCGTAACGGTTCCGGAAAATCAACTTTGCTGCGCATCGCCGCCGGACTGGTACATCCCGACGCCGGAGGACGCTTCGCCCAGCCTGGCGCAACCATTCAATACCTGTCGCAGGAACCCGATTTGCACGGCTTCAGCGCCGTGCTCGATTATGTCGAGGCGGAGTTTGACGCCACGGTGACCGACGGTCGCCACCGAGCGCTGTATCTGCTCAAGGAACTCGGTCTCTCAGGCGACGAGGACCCCGCATCCTTGTCCGGGGGCGAGGCGCGCCGCGCCGCGCTGGCGCGTGCAATGGCGCCCTCGCCCGACGTCCTGCTGCTCGACGAGCCGACCAATCATCTCGACCTGCCCGGTATCGAGTGGCTGGAGCGGGAGCTGGCCGGGATGCGTTCCGGCATCGTGCTGATCAGCCATGACCGCCGGCTGCTCGAACGGTTCTCGCGAAGCACGGTATGGCTCGACCGCGGCATTACCCGCACGCTGCACGAGGGTTTTGCCACATTCGAGGCGTGGCGCGATGCGATACTCGAACAGGAAACCAGCGAACAGCACAAGCTCGGCCGCAAGATCGCGATGGAGGAGGACTGGCTGCGCTACGGCGTGACTGCGCGCCGCACCCGCAACCAGCGGCGGCTCGCCGAGTTGCATGCGCTGCGCCGCCGGCGTCGAGAGCACCGCGCCACGACGGGGGACGCCCGGCTCGAAGCGGCACAGGCCGATTTGTCCGGCCGCCTCGTCGCGACCGCGGAGGGGATCGCCAAAGCTTATGGCGATCACCTGATCGTGCGGAGATTCTCGGTGCGGATCATGCGAGGCGACCGGGTTGGCATTGTCGGCCCGAATGGCGCCGGCAAAACGACCTTGCTCAACCTGCTGACCGGCGTACTCGCCCCTGATGTCGGCGTCGTCCGGCTCGGCACCAACCTAGCGAAAGTCGTGCTCGACCAGCGGCGGGAGAGCCTGGACCCGCAACAGACCTTGGCCGACGCACTGACCGACGGGAGCGGCGACGCGGTAACGGTAGGCGGCCAAAGCCGGCATGTGATCGGCTACATGAAGGACTTCCTGTTCCGCCCCGAGCAAGCCCGTACTCCGGTCGGCATGCTGTCCGGCGGCGAGCGGGCCAGGCTCACACTGGCACGCGCCTTCGCTCGACCGTCGAACCTGCTGGTGCTCGACGAGCCGACCAACGACCTCGATCTCGAAACCCTCGAGCTGTTGCAGGAGAAACTGGCCGAGTACGCCGGCACGGTGCTGCTGGTCAGCCACGATCGCGACTTCCTCGATCGCGTCGTGACATCGGTCATCGCCAGCGAAGGCAACGGCCGCTGGATCGAGTACGCCGGCGGCTACACCGACATGCTGGCGCAGCGAGCAGCGGCAGGGCGCGACCCGCTATCGGCCACAGCTCGGGCCGTCAAGCCATCCGCACCGGACCTCCAACGTAAACGGTCGACGGCTCGCCGTTTGCCCCGGATGAACTTCCATGATCAACGGGCGCTGGAAACCCTGCCGGACCAGATCGCGTCGTTCCAAACGCAGGTTGCGGGGCTGAATGCGGCCCTGGCCGACCCGGATTTGTACGCACGCGACGCGGCGCAGTTCCGCGCTGCAACGCAGGCCCTCGTCGTCGCGCGCGAAGAACTGGCCGCAGCCGAGGAGCGGTGGCTAAGACTAGAGTTGCTCCGCGAGGAGATCGAAGCAGCCGGTCCACGGTCGTGATGCTTCGAGCCGCCGGCAAGGTGAAGCGTGGATGAGGCGGCGCGCGACGTCGTCAGGGACCTCGACCGTGCCGAGCCGACTGTGTGCTTGGTCCGGCCCCGCCTTCGCGGCGACAACGGGTTGACCGAAACCGCCGACTACTGCGCAGCGGCGCGCATCGGGATGTGTTCTTTTAGGAAGCGGCGCACGCGGTCGATCGTGCGTTGTTTCAGCTCTTCCGGCTCCTTCCACGGGTAAACCGTGATCTCGGCGTTCAGCGCCAGCGACGCCACATCGATCGAGGTCTGCAGCGGATGCCCTGGTACGTCATCTGGCAGCACCAGCATCGGCGTGCGGCAATTCCGGATGAAGTCACGCGATACGCTGTACAGGAAATCGGGCTGCACCGCGTATAGGTTGTGCAGGTATTTCTCGATTGTGGCCATCGACACATCGGGACGCTGCTTCATGAAGTCGGGCGCCCAGTTGTCCTTGCTATGCCGGTACATGACGGTCGGGTCTTCCGGACGATGGCCGACGCTCTGGCAGAAGACGGCGGCGACGACGCGCTCGGGCGCTCGCTGCAGCAACTTCCCGGCAAAGCAGCCGCCGATGCAGTAGCCCATGTAAAAGAATTCGCGGATGCCGAGATGGTCCATCAGCCCGAGTTGGTCGTCGGCGAACGCGTCCCATGGGTTATCCACCTGCACCGGGCCGGTCGAACTCGCCGCCATTGGCGTTGCGCTGGTCCATCGTGATGCAGCGGAAGTCGTTCTTGAACGCCTGCATCGCGTTGATCACTGCGGTCGGCCAGTTGCTGACGCGCGAATTGAGGCCGCCGCCCGGCGTGACCAGCAGCGGGAAACCGGTGCCGACCTCCTCATAGCGAATACGAACGTCGCCCTTTTGAAAGAACGGCATGACGTCTCCTCCCGACATTTGGGGCCGCCGCGCTCGTCGCGGCCGGCTGGGTGTGCAGGCAAAGGTTATAAGCCAATCGAGCGAGTTTTCGGAAGCGTCTCGCTGCAAGCGGCTCCCGATCCGGTCCGGTCCACCAAGGAAGCACGCGTGCACGGGCAACGGGCAATACTCGACTGGCGCGTCCGCTCCCGGGTCGATTTCCTCGAGCGCCATGTGCATGCACAGCTCATCATCGCCATAATACTTCGGCCTAAACAGCCGCTCTGCTTTATTCACGGCAAATGGCGTGCCAAACTGTTTTTTATGGTCGCAGTTGAGAATGAAGACGTAATTATCCGCCTGCTCGGCGGGCGCACGAAAAGCAGGCCGCCGGGTGTATCGGAATTCGAATTCCTTTGGCTGCGCTGGCTCAGCCGACCTTGACCAGCGCGCCGCCATCGACCGGCAGGGCCACGCCAGTGATGAAATTGGCCTCGTCCGACGCGAGGAACAGCGCCGCGTTGGCGACGTCCCAGCCGGTGCCCATCTTGCCGCGCAGCGGTACCCGGGCATCGCGCTCTGCGGCGACCTCGGCACGGCTGCGGTTGCTGACCCGCGCTCTGGTGTCGACCGCCATCGGCGTGTCCATCAGCCCCGGCAGAATGCAGTTGGCGCGGATGCCGTAGGGCGCGTTGTGCAGCGCCAGCTGCTCTGTAAACGCGATCATCGCCGCTTTCGTTGCCTTGTAGGCGACCAGCGGATAGGTGTTTTCATAAGCCGCCACCGACGAAATGTTTACGATTGTCCCCGCACGCTGCCGCCGCATGATCGGCAGCACGTGCTTGCAGGCCATGATCGTGCCGCGCAGGTTGATTGCCGACACCCGGTCGAACGCCGCCTCGGTAAGCTCGTCGAGCGGCTTGTCGCCGCCGGCGATGCTGACGCCGACATTGTTGTGCAGGATGTCGATGCGGCCCCAGCGCTCGACGGCCGCCGCCATCGCCGCGGCGAGCGTCGCCTCGCGCGTGACATCGGCCTCGAAGGCGACGCATTCGCCAGCCGACTTTGCCGCCAGCGCAGCGGTCTCCTCGGCCGAGGCAAGGTCGCGGTCGACGGCAAGGATCTTCGCTCCCTCCTGCGCGAAGCGCAGCACCGTCGCGCGACCGTTGCCGATCCCCTCGCCGGGGCTCTGCCCGGCGCCGACCACGATCGCAATCTTTCCCGCAAGGCGCATCAAACGCGTCCAGCATCGGTTCCGCCGAACAGCAAGACTATCACGAATGACCGGCTCGGCGCTTTCACGAGTTCGCCGCGACCCGACTGGCGATCTCGTGCGCAATCCCGGCGGTCAGTTGCCCGAGCGAGACCATCTTTTCGGCAAGATCAGATTGGGCTCAGCCGCCTCCAATTCCCGCACAATGCCGCCGTAGCCGATTTGCCTCCTTCAGGAAGGCACAGTCAGCCGCAGCAATCGGGTCGGATCGGCCTCGTCCTCGATGCCCCGCACCGCTGCAATCAGGCCGCGTGGCGTCGACAGACGGGGCCCCGTAGGCGGCCAGTTCGCGCACTTTGGTGTCGAGCTCGGCGTCGCTCATCGGCCGGCCCGGCGTGCCGCGGCCGTGCCGGATATGCTGGCTCTGCTCCGTCCCGTCGGCGAGGTGCAAGGTCACGGTCGCCGACTCGACCGGCATGGCCGGGTCTTCCGCGAAGACAACCCTTGCGCGCAGCGCGCGCACGGTCGGGTCGGCGACGCAATCGTCCTCGTATTGCGCGAGCCCGGCGGCGCCGAAGAGAAACGCTGCGGCGACGCTGTGCTGCAGGCTGACCCTGGCGTCGCGCCCGGTCTCGACGTTCGGCCGGTCGGTGCGCTCGCGCATCAGCGGGTGGCCGCGCACGACGACGCGGTCTATCGCTTCCGGCGCCGGCGCGTGACGGGCGCGCAGTTCGAGACAGGCGTCGATTACCGGGAACAGCACGACCCCGCACGGATAGGGCTTGTAGGCGTTGTCCAGCATCTCCCAGCGTTCGCCGATCCTGTCGGTCATGCGGGCGAGATCGGCCGAATCGCTGGTCACCGCCGCGAACCCGTAGCGCCCTTCGATCGGCTGCTCGGGTCCGCTAAACCCGCCCTCGGCGAACAGCGCCGCGGCCAGCCCGTTCTTCGCGGCGTTACCGACGCCGAGGCTTTTCGCCATGCTACCGATGCTTTCGACGAGGCTCGCGGATTGCGTTGCGGCATGGCCGAGCGCCCAGGCGGTGCGCCGCGCGTCGAGCCCGATCAGGCGGGCGCAGGCGGCCGCCGCCCCGAAAATCCCGCAGGTCGCGGTGATGTGCCAGCCGCGCCGGTAATGCGTCGGCATCACGCCAAGCCCGACGCGGCACGAGATCTCGACCCCGACAATAAACGTGTGCAGCAGTTCGCGGCCGGACACCGGATGCAGCTCAGCAAGCGCGAACAGGCCGGGTGCCACCGGCGCCGCCGGGTGCATCACCGTTGCGAGATGCGTGTCGTCGTATTCGAGGACATTGGCGCTGACCGCGTTCAGAAAAGCGGCGTTGAGCGCGTCGGGGCGCTCGCCACGCCCGATCACGATCCCCTGCGGCGGCCCGAAGAACGGCGTCAGCACCTTGACCGCGATGCCCATTGCCTCGTCCTGCGCGCCACCGAGCGCACAGCCGACAAAGTTCAGCAGCCCGCGCACGCCTTCGCGCCGCACCTCCGGCGGGATGGCATCCCATCGCGAGCCGGAGACGAATTGCGCCAGACAGTTCGTGAGATGCGATTGCTCGCCGCTCATTGGTCCCTCCTCAGATCGCCAGATAGCCGCCGTCCACTGTTACCGTGCTGCCGGTTACCCAGCGCGACTCGTCGGAAGCAAGAAACAGCACTGCCCCGACGAGATCGTCGGGCTCGCCGAGCCGGCCGAGCGGGATCACCGCCTCTGTCGCACGCCGCGCCTCGGGGTCGGTATAGCTCGCGCGGGTAAGCCCGGTCAGCGTCGGGCCGGGCGCGATCGCGTTGACGCGGATGCCGTGCCCCGCCAGATCGACCGCCATCGCATGCGTCAGCGAGCGCGCGCCGCCCTTCGAGGCGACATAGGCGGCCCGCTCGGGCCGCGCCACCTCGGCGAGCTGCGAGGTCACGTTGATGATGCTGCCGCCGCCCTCCTTGACCATTTGCCGCGCCGCCGCCTGTCCGATGTGAAACATGCCGGTCAGGTTGACCGCAATGATGCGGTCCCAGGTCTCGGCATCGATGTCGAGGAAATTGCGCCGGTGGCTGATCCCGGCCGATTCGAGCACGATATCGAGCCGGCCGAATTCGCGCACGACAGCGGCAACGGCCGCATCGATCGCGACACGGTCGCGCACGTCGAGAGCCGACGCGGCTGCCCGCCCGCCGGCAGCACGAATTGCAAGCAGCGGTGGACTCGGCCGCCGAGCCGTCAAGGTCGGTGCAAAACACCGCCGCACCCTCGCGTGCCAGCGCCTCGGCCCCGGCGCCGCCGATGCCGCCTCCCGCTCCCGCAACCAGCGCCACTTTGCCCGCAACCCGCCCCATGCCGCCCTCCTGTCATGTCGTCCTCCGGTTTTTACCACGAGGCCCGGAAGCCGGCGCGACGGTGGCGGTGTTCCAGGTCTGGCCGGGACAGGAAGCGCGCTGCCTCCGTGAACGGCGCGCGCACGCCGCGCTCGTCGACCCGCGGAGAGATGGGCTTTCGTTAGAACGTCAGCCTGGTAGTGGGTCACGAACTGACCCACCACCGTCAGCGTCGCTAATTTCCGCGCGTCGGCCGATGCTGCCCACCGTGTTGTCGACCGTCGCGCATGCCGAGCCGGCAGCGCCTCAGCTCGGCTTATGGCGGGCCCGATGCGCGGTTGGACCGTGTCGCCGCCGATTTGCGCAGCGCCATCAGCCCTGACTTCATCCGCGCGCCCGATCGACGTGCTTGCGGCGATGGTTGCCCTCGGCCGCACTCGGCCGATCCTCGCTATCTCCCACGACTTTGAGGGTCCCGGGCAAGTCCGGCGTCGGCTGCCGGCAATGAGTGCCGCGGGGATAAGCTGGGTGCTCGCGTCGAAATCTCCGCAAGCCCGCCCCTGCATGTCTCTGCAAGCGCTAGATCCCGTCGTCGCCGCCGCAACCTCTGCGAAAGAATTTCCCCGGCCGGACGAGCCGGCCTCCTCGCGGACGCTGCGCTGTCAAATTCAGCCGAATCGCGAATTGAATCAGCCGATATTGGCCGCTTGGCGCCGCAGTGCCATGGTCTCGCGACGCTTGGAGAGACGATGCGATGAGCGGCGGTCGACAGTACGACTTAAAGGCCGCCGGGGCGCCCATCCGCCCGTATGCGACGTCATCGGCGGCCTCCCCGTTGCCGTAAGTGCGCGTGAAGAAGATCCCGAACTCGTCCGGCGTCCGCAAATGCGTCGTCATAGCGCGCCATTTCGATTCCTTTCGATCTTCCGCAAGGAGTCGCGAGGAATTGCGCCAGCGCCGACGAACTCGGCCACGGCGCGGGTGACGGCTTTGGGCTGCTCCCTTCCCACCGCCAGTAAATCGGCCTGCGACCGCTGGGCTTACCGTTAGACTAGGCCGGCGTGACGGCAAAGCCGGCACGTGGAAAATGCACAAAGACCTCGCCAACAGCGGGGTCGTTACGCTTGATGGTGATCTCATCGACGCCTGAGGCCACCAATTCGCCGACGACCGGATCGCGGCCGGTATCGTCCGGTGCGACGGTGATGCGCTGCCCCGGCTGGCGACCGATCGGGTCGTCGCGGTCGGCGACTGTGCCGGTGGACGACGTGGCAGCGCTTGCGACCGCAAGCGCTTCCTGTGACGTCATGGGGCGCCGGTCGCCGTGGCCAATGGCGGCGACGCGCTCAGCCCAGCTCAATAGCCTTGGAAATCCGCCGAGCGGTGCTGCCGCCGGTCCGAAATTCCGCTGCAAGAACCAGATGGGGTGGTAAGCCGCGAGGTCCACGAGGCCGGCCGCCGTGCCCTGCAAGAACGAACGCCCGTCGGCCATTGTCTGATCGAGCCAGTGGAAATGCGCGCGCAACTGATCGAGCAGATAAGGCACTGCCGCCATCATTGCGGCCGGATCGATGTTGCGGCCGGAGAACCTGGCGCGATCTTCAAGGAACCCCTCGGGCAGCGCGTCCGGCCTCTTGGCGAAAAAGATACCGGCCGCCGGGCTGAACGTCGTCTTTTCCGCCCACCACGCAAGCGCATCCGCCGCGCCGCGACCGGCCGGATAAAAACTGGGGCTCGGATGTCGGCGCTCAAGCTCGCGCATGATCAGTTGACTATCGCAATAGATGTCGGCGCCGATTTGCAGCACGGGCGTCTTGCGATAGCCCCCGGTCAGCGCTGTCAGATCGGGTTTCGGCATGATGACGGGGATCTCGACCGATGCCCAGGCGAGGCCTTTGAGGCCAAGGCCGAGCCGGACTTTCTCCGAATAGGGAGAGATGTCGTAGTGGTGCAGGATGATGATGTCGGTCATAAGCCCTCCTGATCGTGCAACATCCGAACGGGTTGGTAATTGATGTCGGGGAGCGCCTTGAACGCCTTCACGATCGCCGCGCGAACGTCCGCCCGCCCGGTGCAGAGCGTGCCATGCGGCTCGCGGCCTCTCGTAATCTCCCAGACGCGGTCGTCGGTCATCAGCGCCAATGCGCCGTCGACATCGTGTTGATTCCACGGCTCCAGAACGCGACCCACAAATGTGTCGTCATAGGGCGCCATGTCGGCTCCTCTCGATTTCCCGCAGGCAGTCAGCGAGGACCTACGCCAGCGCCGACAAACTCGGCAACGGCGCGGGTAACGGCTTCGGGCTGCTCCAACAGCAGAAAGTGTCCCGCACGAGGCAGGTCGAGAACCCGGACGCGCTCGCCGAATTGCTCGCGGAGCGCGTGACCATTGCCCGGCGGAGCCGCTTCATCATCGAGCCCCTGGATCACAAGAAGCGGGGCTGTTCCGGCACCCCACCATTTCCCGAGCGCCACCCCCCGGCTGGTCGCGAGATGGGCGAGATGCACCGCCGGCCAGCATTCGACCTGCGCAAGTATTTTCGGATCGGACGCCGGCGACAGCCAGCGCGCCCCCAGCACGGTGACGCAATCGCTGCCGTTCATTTTGACTTCGGTAGCGTTGCGAAAGCCCGTGCCGAGCGGCGTTGCGGGTCCGATGAGACCGCCTGCCGCAAGCAGAGTCACGTTGCGTACCAGCGAGGGCCGGTCGACTGCCAAGCAGCGAGCGACCCGATTGCCGAAGGCATGACCAACGAGGTGCGCCGGACCGCAATCCAAAGCTTCAAGGACCCCAGCCACATCGGCGGCCAGGTCGTGCACAGTTATGCCGTCGAGCGAGCCGCGGCTCTCTCCAGTCCCGCGCATGTTGACACACAGGGCTTGTAGCCCTCCGGCAGCCAGCACGCGCGCCAGATCGTCAAAATAACCGCTGCTGCAGCCGGCATTCGCGAGCAGCACAACCGGAGTGCCCGAACCGTAGAGGGTGCATTCGAGCGTCGCGCGGCTGACTTCGATGTTTCGGTGCTGCTGCAATCTCACTCTCCCGCGAGTCGGCTGACGTTAGGTGCCTGAAGCGTCTCGTGGCGGGCGGATCACCGTCCTGAGCGCTCGCGATCAGAGGTAGTGGAACCAAGCCACGGTTGCTGGCCAAAACCGGACTCCATCCCCAAAAGGGCGTCGGTCCTAAGGAGCGAAAGTGAGTATCATCGTGTCCATGTCGCTCGACTTTGCAGAATGCGATCAGGCGCGCTTGGCGCGAGACCCGTCTTATGACGGGCGGTTCTATACCGGCGTTCACACCACCGGTATTTACTGCCGTCCGGTCTGTCCGGTGCGCCCCGCCCGGTCCGCCAATGTTTCGTTCTTCCCGTCGGCTGCGGCGGCCGAAGCGGCGGGTTTCCGTCCCTGCCTGCGGTGCCGGCCTGAGACCGCTCCGTTCTGCAGCGCATGGATCGGCAGCAGGGCGGCAGTTGAAAGAGCGCTGCGGCTTATCGTCGAGGACGGCGCGCTCGATGGGGAGGGGGCTACCGTCGAACGCCTCGCTGTGCGCCTCGGTGTAGGGGCAAGGCAACTGACGCGGCTATTCGTCCGTCACCTGCAAGCAAGTCCTGCGAAGGTGGCCAGGACTGCACGGGTGCAGCGGGCCAAACGGCTCATCGACGAGACGAGCCTGCCGATGACCGAGATCGCGATGCAGGCGGGCTTTGGCAGTCTACGCCGGTTCAACTCCGTCTTCGTCGAAGTCTACGGCAGACCGCCGACTGAAATTCGGCGCACACGGCGACCGGCCGCTAAGGAGGTGAAAATGATCGAGAGTGCCGGTAACCTGGAAAGTCTGACCTCGTAACGACGCTCGCTGAGAACGGGACCGCTCTTCCAGCCCCGAAGTGGTTTAGGGGTCACTTGCCGATTTGTTCAAAACTGCACGCTGAGCCCGTCCGGCGAGGTGCATGGCGACGATGCGCGACACCGTGGGCTGGCTGACGCCGTAAAGGCGCGCCATCTCGGCCCCCGACTTGCGCCCGGAGACGACACTTTCGGCGATTTCCCTTCGCTTGGTGTCATCGAGTTTCTTCCGCCGCCCGCCGATACGCCCCTCCGCCCTGGCGGCGGCTAGTCCCGCCGATGTCCGCTCGCGGATCATCGCGCGCTCGAACTCGGCGAAGACTCCAACCATCTGCATCATCATCCGCCCGGCCGGGGTGGTCGTGTCGATGTTCTCGGTGACCGACCGGAACCCCGCGCCCGCGTTGCCGATCCGCTCCATGATGTGCAGCACGTCTTTCAAGGAGCGCGACAGGCGGTCGAGCTTCCACACGACGACCGTGTCGCCCTCGCGTAGATGGTCCAGCAGGCGGTGTAGCTCTGGCCGGTCCCAACGCCCGCCGGAGGCGGTCTCCTCGAACAGTCGGCGGCACCCAGTCGCTCTGAGCGCTTTCGTTTGCAGGGCGTTGTTCTCGTCACCCTTTGACACGCGGGCATAGCCGAGCAGAGCGCCGCTCCCGGTTTGGGGCACGCCTTTCACAAACGTTCGTTTGCGAATGGATGTGGCGGGGACCGGCGTTCCGGTTGCCAGGCTTCGCGCCCGCGCCCATCATGAGGGCTCTGACCGGCCCAGACGGATCACGCCCATGCCCATGAGCCTCTCGCCGAACTTGCCGCCCGACAAGCAGCGCCAGATGCTGCGCCAGATGCTCACCATCCGCCGCTTCGAGGAACGCGCCTCGGCCGATTATCTTGCCGGCAAGATCTACGGCGTCGTGCACTGCTATATCGGCGAGGAGGCGGTCGCCGTCGGCGTCTGTACCGCGCTCGACCGTGGCGACCGGATCATCTCGACGCATCGCGGCCACGGCCACTGCATCGCCAAGGGCGCCGATCTCAGCCGCATGATGGCCGAGCTCTACGGGCGGCAAACCGGCTACTGCAAGGGCAAGGGCGGCTCGATGCACATCGCCGATTTCGGTATCGGCATGCTCGGCGCCAACGGGATCGTCGCGGGCGGGATCGCGATCGTCACCGGCGCCGGCCTTGCGGCGCAGATGGAAGGCAAGGGAGGCGTGGCGGTTTCGTTTTTCGGGGACGGGGCATCGAACGCAGGGCCGTTCCACGAATGCCTCAATATCGCGGCGACCTGGAAGTTGCCGATGCTCTACGTGTGTGAGAACAACATGTATGCCGCGAACACCGCGGCGGCTGCGACGCATGCGCTCAGCGATGTCGCGGCGCGCGCGGCCGGCTACGGCATCCCGGGCATCGTGGTCGACGGCAATGACATCTTTGCGGTCTACCAGGCGGCAAATCAAGCCGTGGACCGGGCGCGCTCGGGCGGCGGCCCGACCTTGATCGAATGCAAGACCTACCGCTGGCGCGGCCACACTGAGCGCCGGGGGCAGGCCGATCCCCGAGACCAGGGGGAGATCGAAGCGTGGCAGGCAAAGGATCCGATCGCGCTGCTCGAGCGGCGGCTCAGGGACCAGGGCGAGCTTGACGATTCCGGGCTGCAGGCGATCGAGGGCGACATTAGGGCCACTCTCGAAGCCGCTGTCGCTTTCGCCGAGACAAGCCCATTCCCCTTGCCCGAGCAGGCGAGCGACGACGTGTTTGCGGCCTGATGCGAGGACAGGACGATGCGAGAGCTGACGTATAACGAGGCCGCGCTCGAAGCCATCGCTGAGGAGATGCGGCGCGATCCCAAGATCTTCTACATGTCGACCGATGCGCTCCCGCCGCTGCTCAAGGAGTTCGGGCCGCAGCGGATCAGGGCGACGCCGATCACCGAAGCCGCGCTGACCGGCATGGCCATCGGTGCGGCCGGCTGCGGCTTCCGCCCGATCGTCGACTGGCGGCAGGTGACGTTCTGCTTTGTCGCGATGGACCAGATCGTCAACCAGGCCGCCAAGATCCACTACATGTTCGGCGGCCAAGTGAGCTTCCCGATCCTCTATCGGGCGGCCGTCGGCGGCGGCGGCCTGGTCGCGGCGCAGCACTCGCAATCGCCCTATTCGATGTTCATGAATGTGGCCGGGTTAAAGATGTTTTTGCCGTCGACGCCCTACGACATGAAGGGCCTTTTGAAGACAGCGATCCGCGACAACAACCCGGTCGTCTCGTTCGAGTCTAGCCGATTGATGACGCGTAAGGGGCCGGTGCCGGAGGAGGACTACACGATCCCGTTCGGCAAGGCCGACATCAAACGAGAGGGCGGCGAGGTGACGGTCGTCGCCCTCGCCTGGCTCGTGCACGAGGCGCTGGCCGCGGCCGAACAGCTGGCCCCGGAGGGGATCTCGGTCGAGATCGTCGATCCGCGCACGCTCGTGCCGCTGGACACGGAAACGATCCGCGCTTCGGTGCAGAAAACCGGCCGCCTTGTCATCGCCGATGAGGCGGGGCCGACGGCCGGCTTCTCGGCCGAGATCGCGGCAATCGCCACCGAGGACGCCGCAACGTTCGCGCGCCTCAAGGCCCCGGTGAAGCGGGTGTGCGCCCTGCCAGTGCCGATCCCGTACAGCCCGGTCCTCGAAAACCATGTTTTCCCGGACCGCCATCGGATCATCGCCGGGATCCGCGAGGTGCTCCAAGGACGCAGGTCTGCTGCTGCGGCGTAACGGCAGAGATGCATCGATGTCCGCTCCGATCGTCATCGCCGACAGCATCACCCGCCTCGGGCCTGAAGCCGCCGGCGCGGTCGTCGTCAACGCCTCGCATGGTGGCGTCTATGCCGCCTATCTCGCGGCGAAGCTCCATGCCGCCGCCGCGATTTTCAACGACGCCGGAATCGGCCGCGACCGCGCCGGGATTGGCGGGCTCGATTACCTGGAGGAATTCGGCGTCGCCGCCGCGACCGTCGGTCATGACACGGCGCGGATCGGCGATGGCGCGGACCTGATGGCGCACGGCGTCGTCACTCATGTGAACCGGCTGGCCGCGTCGCTTGGAGTGAGCCCCGGCCAATCGTGCCGCGACGCCGCCGCTAGGCTGCAACAGGCACAGCCGACGCGTCGCACACCGCCGGAAGCGCTGGAAGCCGCGTTCCTGCTGATCTCCGAAGCGCCACAAGTCTGGGCACTCGACTCCGCGTCACTAGTCTTGCCCGAGCACAAGGACGCGATCGTCGTCACCGGCTCGCACGGCGGGCTGCTCGGCGGCAAGCCGGAAACCGCGCTCAAATACGACGTGCTCGGCGCCCTCTATAACGACGCCGGAATCGGCAAGGACGAAGCCGGCATCTCGCGCCTGCCGGCGCTCGACGCACGCGGCATCGCCGCCGCGACAGTCTCGGCGGCAAGCGCCCGCATCGGCGACGCGCGCTCGACCTACGAGGACGGCATCATCAGCCGGGTCAACACCCACGCTGCGGCGCTCGGCCTTCGCGAAGGCATCAGCGCGCGCGAATTCGTCGCCGGGCTGCGCCGCGCCCTCGCCTCATAGGGAGGAACCATGACGCTGACCTTGCAAAATCGCCCGTCGGGCACGATGACCGGCGGGCGCGCGCTCGCCGAGATGCTGCACCTGTCGGGCGCCGGGCCGATGTTCGGCATGGGCGGGTTCCAACTGCTGCCGTTCTACGACGCGATCGGCCTGGTCGGCCTGAACCACCACCTGATCAACGACGAGCGCTGCGGCGCCTTCGCCGCCGACGCCTATGCAAGGGTCACCAACCGCCCCGGCATTTGCGACGGCACGCTCGGCCCCGGCGCCACCAACCTCGTCACCGGGCTCGTCGAGTCGCTGAATGGCGGCATCCCGATCGTCGCGATCGCCGGCGACACCAATCGCGCGCATTCCTGGAAGAACATGACCCAGGAATGCCGCCAGGTCGAAATCCTCAAGCCTGCGGTCAAGGAGCTGATTCGCGTCGAGACGACGAGCCGCATCCCCGAGCTGGTGCGGCGCGCATTCGCGGTGGCGACTTCGGGGCGGCCAGGGCCGGTGCTGCTCGACGTGCCCGAGGACGTGGCCCATGGGGTCCACGATTTCGCCCCCGAGGATTTCGTCGTCGACGAAACGACGCTTAAAGGCGCCGGCCCGGCGCATCCGCCCGGATCGCGCCGATATCGAGCGCGCCGTGAAGCTGATCGCCAAGGCAAAACGGCCGCTGCTGCTGACCGGTGGCGGGATTCACCTGTCCGAAGCCTGGAGCGCGCTGACCCGCTTCGCTGAAGCGCAGTCGATCCCGGTCGCGCACACGATGACCGGCAAAGGGGGCATCGCCTGCACGAACCCGCTGTCGGTCGGCCTGTTCGGCCGCTATTCGCGCATCGCCAACGACCTGATCGGGGCGTCGGATTGCCTGATCGTCGTCGGCTGCAAGCTCGGCGAGATCGCGACCAAGCGCTTCGCGCTGCCGCCGGCCCACATCCCGGTGATTCATCTCGACATCGTTGCCGAAGAGATCGGCCGCTGCATCCCCGCCGAGATCGCGCTGTGGGGCGATGCGCGGGCCGGGCTCGAAGACTTTGCCGAGGCGCTGTCGGATAGCGCCGCCGCCGACCCGCGCGGCGCGGGCCGACTATGTCGGCGAAATCGCCCCGCGCATGAAGGCGTGGGAAGACGATGCCGCGCCGCGGCTCAATTCGCGCGACCGGCCGGTGCATATGGCGCGCCTCTGCCGCGAGCTGAACAAGACCCTGCCGGCGGACGCGATCCTCGTCGCCGATGGCGGGTTCGCCGGGCATTGGACCGGGCTGCTCTACGACACCAAGAGTCCGGGACGGCATTTCATTCCCGATCGCGGCTTCGCCTCGATCGGCTATGGGCTGCCGGGCGGCATCGGCGCTGCCCTCGCCGCGCCCGACCGGCCCGTCGTCGCGATCAGCGGCGATGGCGGGTTCAACATGATGCTCGGCGAACTCGAGACCGCGCGCCGCACCGGCTGCGGTCTGACGGTGATCGTCGTCAACAACGCTGCCTCCGGCTACGTCAAGGCGTTGCAGCACGCGATGATGGGCGGGCGCTACCAGTCGGCCGACCTCAACGAGATGGATTACGCGGCGATCGCCCGCGCGATGGGCTGCGGCGGCATTCGCGTCGAGGACCCCGAGGCGTTGTCTGCGGCGCTTCGGCAGGGCATGGAAGAAAGCGACCGCCCGACGGTCATCGATGTCGTCGTCACCCGCGACCCCGCCCAAATGCTCCCCGCGGTCGACAACCGCACGGTGGAGATCAAGCAAGGCGATCGCGTGGCCTGAGATTCCGGGTACGATAGCGGCGATCGAACCAGCCGAAAGGCCGCGCGAATGGACATCTCCGGCAAGACCGCCATCGTCACCGGTGCGGCTTCGGGCATCGGCCTCGGCATCGCGACGGCGCTCGCCGAAGCCGGCGCGAACGTGGTCATGGCCGATATCCAGAAGGACAGGGTCGAAGAAGCAGCGCACGGCCTCTCCGGCACCAACAAGCGCGTGATGCCGGTCAAGATCGATGTGACCCTGGAGCAATCGGTGCTGGATGCACTCGCCGAGGCCGAGCGCAATTTCGGCAAGCTGCACATCGCCTGCAACAACGCCGGGGTGCCGATGCACGGCACCCGAATGACCGAGGTGCCGCCCGCCGACTGGGAATTCGTGATCGGGGTCAATGTGTGGGGGATCATCCACGGCATCCGCCACTTCGTCCCGGCGATCCTGAGGCACGGCGAGGACGGGCATATCGTCAACACCGCCTCGGTCGCCGGCTTCCAGAATCGCCGCGGCACCAACCAGGCGCCGTATTCGATGAGCAAATACGCTGCCCTGTCGCTGTCCGAAGCCTTGGAGCACGAGCTCGAAGGCACCAATGTCGGCGTCTCGGTGCTCTGCCCGGGCCCGATCAACACGAATATCGCGCGCGGCGCCCGCAACCGCCCGGACCACATGGGCGGCCCGCAGATCCGCGCCGCCGACGAAGCGGTGCTGGCCGAGCGCCTGGCCAGCACGGGTCTCGACCCGAGGAATGTTGGCGAACGCGTGGTCGACGCGATCCGCACCAAGGCGTTCTATGCGTTTGTCGGCGCAGTTCCCGCCGATGTCATCAGGAGCCGCCATCGCCGCATCGAGGATGCCCTGAACAGCAAGTGGGTGACCCATTACTGAACCGGCTAAGGAGGCGTCATATGGCCGCCGACCAAGCTGATAAGGCCCGGCATTTCCGCGCACTGCACCAGGCGTGCCGATCGAGCAGGTGAGGCATTCGCCGACCTGCTCGCGCAAGGCGCGTTTGACCTTGAGCGCCAATTCGCGCGCCTGATCGCGTAGACGGCGCCGCGCGGTCGCAGATCCTCCACCTTCCTCTTCAGTGCCGCGTCGATCCTCGCGAATGAGTAGGGTGGCGATCAACGCGCGATCGCGAAGATCCCGCAATTCGGGCGGATCGCCGTCCGCATGACCGCGATCTTGGCACCAGGCGAAGAACCGGGCACACGCACACGGGCGTAAGCGCGTCGCGGGTGCGGGTTGCGGATGTTGGCGGTGAAGAACTCGACATAGCGCCAGGCGGCCTCGTCGCCGAGATCGGCGATCAGCGCCGGCACGACATTCGGCGCGCGCGGATGCGATGCGATCTCGGCCGGCGTGATGGTTTCAGCGCTTGCCCGCCAAGAAAACATGACACCATCGCGGCCATGGGGCCATCCTCACCCGCAGCGCAGGTTAAGAACAGAGGGCCGCCGATCCGGCGAGTGGCTTGCGCTTCGAGGGCGATCCATGAGGGGCGACGCGTTCACCCCGGTTGCGAACCGCGGCATGATCACGATCTCGATCATGCTGGCGAACATCATGCAGGGGCTCGACAACACGATCCTCAACGTCGCCCTGCCGCACATCCAGGGAAGCCTCTCGGCCTCGCTCGACCAGGTCGCCTGGACCCTGACCTCCTACATCATCTGCTCCGCGATCATGATGCCGCTGACCGGCTGGCTCGCCGGCCGGTTCGGCATCAAATACATCTTCCTCGCCTCGATCATCGGCTTCACCATCGCCTCGGCATTGTGCGGCGCCGCCACCAGCCTCGGCGAACTGGTGGCGTTTCGCGCCCTGCAAGGGGTCGCCGGGGCCGGCCTCATCCCGCTGTCGCAAGCCACGCTGTTGCAGATCAACCCGCCGGAGCGGCACGGGCAGGCGATGGCGGTGTTCGGCGTCGGCACGATCTGCGGGCCGATCATGGGGCCGGCGCTCGGCGGCTGGCTGACCCAGGATTACAGCTGGCGCTGGGTCTTCTACATCAACCTGCCGATCGGTCTGTTGTGTACGCTTGGCGTCCTCGTCTTCATCCGCCACAGCCGCAACATCCATCGCGAACCGTTCGACGTCTTCGGCTTCCTGGCGTTGAGCCTGGGAATCGGCGCCTTGCAGTTGATGCTCGACCGCGGCGAGTTGAAGGACTGGTTCAATTCGAGCGAGATCTGGATCGAAGCGACGATCGCGGGGCTCGGCCTCTATCTGTTCAGCGTGCACACGGTAACCACTGAGGGACCGTCGTTTCTCAACCGCGAGCTGTTGAAGAGCGCCAATTTCATCGCCGGTACGGTGCTGATGTTTGCCGGCGGGCTGATCATGACCGGGACGCTCGCGCTGTTGTCGACGATGCTGCAAAACCTGATGGCCTATCCGGCGATGACCACCGGCTTTGTGACGATGCCGCGCGGCGTCGGCGCGATGGCGGCGATGTTCGTCGTGGCGCCGCTGATCATCCGGGTCGACAACCGGCTGATCATCGGCTTCGGCTTTTTGCTGACCGCGCTGTCGATGTGGCAGATGAGCCAGTTCTCGCTGCAGATGGGGATGGCGCCGGTCATCATTTCCGGGCTGCTGCAAGGGTTCGGCCTCGGCTGCACCCAGGTGCCGCTCAACATTCTCGCGCTGTCGACGCTGCCGCGCCACATTCTGACCCAGGGCACCGCGATCCGCAGCCTGATGCGCAACCTCGGCGGCAGCATCGGCATCAGCGTGCTTGTCGCCAACCTCGCGCAGAAAACCCAGATCGCGCATTCGTACCTGGTCGAGGGGTTGCGGCCGGACAACCCGTTGGCGCAGGCGCCCTACCTCGCGGCGCCGTACAGCCTGTCGACGCCGGGCGGCATCGCGGCGCTCAATGCCGAGGTGACGCGGCAGGCTGCGATGGTCGCCTATATCGACAATTTCCGGCTGATGATGCTCATCGCGCTGGCGACGCTCCCCGTCCTGCTGCTGCTGCGCGGGGCCCGCCGCCGCCCAGTGACCGCGGCTGCCGACGATTAACGGAGCGGCGGCCCCCATCGAGTGCGTGCGAGCTGCCGACGAGTTGATGTGAGCCGGTCGTCGCCATGCACCAACATCTGCGCCGGTCGGAAAGGACGTTATACAACACGACGATTACTTGGTGAGATCAACGAGATTACACGATCGGAAGCGGCTCAGTGGGGAACTGCCATCGGGCTGCCGCGAGAGGTCGAGCGACCTGCCTACCCGTTCTCAGGAAGGGGCTTGGGCGCTGGACGCTTGGACGCTTGGACGCTTGGACGAGGGCAATTGGCGGTGACTGCAATCTGCCGCTGCCGAAGCCGGTCAAAGGCGCGCTCCCGCTCTCGAAAACGGCGTGTATCTGGCGAATGTCGGTTGAGTTCCTCTGCTCGTGCTGCGAAGCTGCGGCGGCAGGCGCCGCCTCGGCGCGCCTCGGGCAAAGGAGACGGGCATGGCCATGCGACTCGGGCACGTCCACATCAAGACCAGAGAGGATCCGCAGAAGGTCGCAAAGTTCTACATCGACAATTTCGGGGCGACCGTGAAGCGGGAAACTCCCGGCCGCGGCTGCCAGCTCGACCTGCACGGCGTGCAGCTCAACGTGACGACCATCAACGCCGACCAGAACCATGAGCAGCATGTCGGCATCGAGCACATCGCGATCGAGACCGACGATTACCCCGGCGCCCTCGCGAACCTTAAGAAGAACGGTGCGCAGGTCCTAGAGGAGCGGGTTAACAACGGTCGGCATGTGTGCTGGGTTGCCGCGCCCGACGGCGCGCAGATGGAGCTGATTGAGAAGGTCTGAGGACGGCGCAGCGGCTCACCGCCCTTCAGCGGAAGCGTAGGGCGACCGGATCAGGCTTCCCGGCGGAGTTGGATCGAGCCAGCGTCCGGATCCTGATCGTGCAATCCATGACGCCGCAGCTCCGCTTTGCACAGCCGTCGTTTCGAGAGGGCATAGCGCCGGTCGGGGCAGCGCCGCCGATATTCGGTCCACGCTCGCTGTTCGTCGATTTCGGGGCCGACCTCGACGTCCGCGGCATCGCGGACCGACGGACCGGCTAGGTGGCGCACGGTAACCTCGATCTCGCGACCGGGCTGCGCCGGTCAAACGGCTTGAGGCGAACGTCGCGGTGCTCGACGATAGCTCGGTAGACCGGGTCGGGCATCGGCGCAAGACGTAGCTCATACCAGAAGCCGTCGATCCGGCGGAGCTCCCGATCGGCGGCGAGCGCCACGCGATCGAGCGGCCGGGGAGAAGGATTCCGACGGGCGCGCAGCCGCGCCTTCTCTTCGGGCAGACGAACGGTGCACTTCAGGATGCCGTCCTTCTCATCGACATAGAGAGGCTGATACCAGAGACCGGAGAAGGGCTCCTTGCCGTCGCTGGGATAGCTAAAATACCACCCGTGGCGGCGCCGCGGTTTGATGGCAACGAAATCGCCGAGATGATCGCGGACAAGATAGCGGCGGAAGGGGCTGAGATTTTCATTGAGTTCCCGCCTCTGGTAGCGGGCTGACCAGGGTGGACAGCAACGGGTCGGGTTCGGTAGGCGGGCATGCCCGGATTGAACGTCGGGAGAGATGCCCTGACCCGTCGTTCCGATAGATTTGCCTCGCCCGCTGATCGGCGGGAGCTGAGGAGGGGCGGTCGGCTCGATGGAGGCGATCATGCAGAATGTTCCCTGGAACAAGGGCCGTCTGACCGGGCAGAAGCGTCCCCTGAAACCGAAAGACGTTTGGGCAATCCGGGTCCGGCTCCAACTCCAGCACCGGGCACGCGACCTTGCCTTGTTCAATCTCGCCATCGATAGCAAGCTCAGAGGGTGCGACCTCGTGTGGTTACAGATCGACGATGTCTGCGCCGGCGGCAGGGTCCGAGACCGCGCCAACATCATTCAGAAAAAGACGGGTCGGCCGGTTCAGTTCGAAATCACCGAACAGACCCGAGCCGCGATCCGAGCCTGGCTCCCGGAGGTCGAGGCCAGGAATGGACGGCACCTCTTCCCAAGCCGCGTTCCGGCGCAGCCGCACCTATCGACCCGGCAGTATGCGCGGATCGTCCACGCCTGGGTCGAGAGTGCCGGGCTCGACAGCTCGGCCTATGGCACGCATTCGATGCGGCGAACGAAGGCGGCTCAGATTTACAAGAAGACGGGCAACCTGCGAGCCGTCCAACTGCTCCTTGGGCACACGAAGCTCGAAAGCACGGTCCGCTATCTCGGCATCGAGGTCGATGACGCGCTCAACATCTCGGAGCAGATCGAGCTGTGAGCTGATTACGGGGGTCGCGGCCCGTGCGAGATACGGGGCCGCGATCCTCTCCGGCGAGGGGTCTCGGCACACCCGGCAACGGCCGTTGCCGCCGCAAGACGCGCCATTCGGCATCACGGTCGCAAACCGCGAGGTCAGGGTGGACAACGGTCCTTGCCGCAAGGCATCGGGGCGGCGGGGATGCGCCGAAAGCCGACACGCTGCACCCGTCATACAGCCGATGCGCCAGCCCGCCGCCGCGCGTCTGCACCGACACGGCATGCAGATATGCTAAACGCTTCCATCAACGACGACTTCGAGCAGTATCGGCTCGCGCGCCGCAAGAGCGTTGCCGTAAGCGGTTTTAAAACTATCTGGGGTTTCGACGCGACAGGCCTGCATGCCGAGGCTGCGTGCGAGCGCGGCGAACTCAATCGGCGGGTTGACGAAATCCATCCCGATAAAGCGGTCGGTGCTGTGGAACAGCTTCAGGCGCTGTTTGATGATGCGGTAGCCGCCATTGTTGAAGATCACGAACGTTATCGGTAATTTCTGGTGAGCGGCGGTCCATAGTGCCTGGATCGAATACATGGCGCTGCCGTCGCCGAGCAGGGCCACGACCTTGCGCTCCGGTTGGGCGAGCTGGATGCCCACCGCAGCAGCGATGCCCCAGCCGATACCGCCGCTGACATTGCCGAAATAGGCATGTCGATCGCGCACATGCATGTAGGCGGGGAGGCTTGCTGCCGTCGTCAGAGCCTCGTCAACGATGATGGCACCTTGCGGCAGCAGATCCGTGATTGTCAGCATCAGCCATTCGGAATCCATCCGGCGCGATGATGCTTTGGCCATCGCAGCCTCGGCGCGTGTTTTGCGACTGGCGGTCCAGTTGCGTCCGGAAAGGGCGCCGAGCGCCTCCGCGGCGCGCTGGCGCAGCGTCGCGCCGCCGAGTTCGGCGACGAGCGGCGTCAGCACGCGCAATGTCTCTTTGACGTCGGAGCGGATGGCTATTTCGGCCGGATAGGTCTTGCCCATCTCCCAGTCGTTCAGTCCGATCTGGATGACCGCCATATGCGGCGGGAGCGGCTCGACCTCGCTGTACACCGACATGCGCAGGAAATCCGAACCGAGGCTGATTGCCGTGTCATACGGCTCCAATCGAGCGCGCACGGTTTTCTGGTCGCGCGACAGAGGGCCGAGATAGGTCGGATGGTGGGTCGGGAAATGCGCCCCTTGCAGCACCGTCTGGTCATAGACCGGGCAGCCCAGCACCTCGGCGAAGCGCGCGGCCTCGGCTAAGGCGTCGCTCCGGATGATCTCATGGCCGGCGATGATGACCGGCCGCTCCGCGCGCAGCAGCCGCTCGGCTAGCGCGCGCAGACTTTCGTCGGATGGCCGCACGCGGGTATCGACCCGCGTCGCCTGCCCGAGATCGATTGCGCCGAACGCGTTGAGAATGTCTCCCGGCAGGGAGATGAACACGGGGCCAGTCGGTGGCGTCGTTGCGATCTTCGCGGCCCGGTGCACGATGCGGGGCAGGTCTTCCAGCCGCGTTACCTCGGTCGCCCATTTCACCACCGGCGTCGCGATCGGTACTAGCGGGGCGTAGAGCAGCGGCTCGGTCAGCCCGTGTCCCTGCTCCTGTTGCCCTGCGGTGATGATGAGCGGCGTGCCGGAATTGAACGCCGTGAACAGCGAGCCCATCGCGTTGCCAAGACCCGGCGCGACATGCACATTGCACGCAACCAGCTCGCCGGAGGCACGGGCATAGCCGTCGGCCATGGCGACGACGATCGCCTCCTGGAGGCCGAGTACGTAGCGCATATCAGGATAATCGGCGAGCGCATGCATAATCGGCAGCTCGGTGGTTCCCGGATTGCCGAAGAGGTGGGTGACGCCCTCGGATTGCAGTAATTCGATAAATGCGCTGCGGCCGCTGATCGTGTTCGGCGTTGAAGGGGATGTCATCTAACCTGCTCGATGAAACTCATTGGGGTGGCCGAACGTTGCGCCATGCGCGCCCGAACCAATTGCGGCCGTAGCAGGCGGGATTCAATCCCGCGCGCGGCGGCGGAATTGCAGGCACAGCAATTCGGCGCCGACACCGCCCGAGGCGCCGGCAAAGGCGGGCTCCTCCGGGCCGACGAAGATGCAGGAATTGGCCGGCAACGGATCGCCGCCATCGACCGCGGCGTCGCCCGCCAGCACCAGCCAGAATTGGCCACCGCCGACGCTCGGCGCGCGCCCGTTAATAGTGGTGCGAGGCGGTAGCCGGTAGTGCCAGCCGGCCAACCCATCTTCCGCTTCGAGAACCGGGCGGCAGGAAATGGCCGTCGCCTCAGACACCTCGCCGAGAAGTGCCGACGGCATCGCCTCGGTGGTGAGTTCCCGGTGCTGGTGGCGGTCGCGGGCCGCATGAAGCACCTCCCGCTCGGCCGGCATATACCGGGCGCCGGCGTCCCAGCGGTTGCGCAGGGTGAACCACCAAATGCCCGACTTCCCGGCGACGATCGGTCCATAGGCCGAGTAGGCGTCGGTGTAATGCACGGCTCCGTCGCTGAAGTCATGGTCACCGAGCATGCCGCGACCCGCGACGACCATCTGGAATTGATCGGCTTGGTGGAAGTGCGGCCAGGTGACGGCGCCCGGACCCTTCTCGACCAGGAAGGCCATCGGGTGCAGCGCATCGTCGTCCGGCGGCTTCTCGTCCGGCGGCAAAGTGTAGCGGTTGGCGCCAATAAAGGGGGTGTTCCAGCCGGTCGACGTCTGGCGTCGGCGGGTGCTGCGGGCGAGGATGCTGTCGGCGATCAGGACCACGGCTTACTCCGGTATTGCTATCAGCGGGAGGCGCAGCCGCGCGTCACGATGCGCGTTGCCAAGAGCCTGGGCAGGATTTCCCAGGCTTAGTCTGGAAGATACATCTTCTCCATGGCGCGCAGACGCGGCTCGTCTAGAATGCGGCCATTGCTGGCGACGCCCCAGGGACTGTGAGCCGCCTGGGCACGGAGCGCATCCAGGGCCACTGTGCCGCGCTGCCGAAAATCACTCAAGAAATCCCAGTTAGCCTGCAAGCCTGCCATCGTGGTCAGCGCAGGAAACCAGGCCGCGGCGGCTCCGGCAGCTTGCTGCGCCTCTAAGGAGGGATACGGCGACAGGTCGGCGGGAATAAGGGGGACGACGGGCCCGGGAATGAGGCGGATCGCCTCTTGAATTTCTTCCCAGGTGCGCAAGCCATTGGGACAGACGACATCGACCTTCGCTTCGGCCTTGTAGGCCTGGCAGCGCTCAATAATCTCCGCAAAGCTGGCGCCCGGCACGCCGCCGAGATCGCACCGGGCCATGATCACGAAATCCGGGTCGAGAGCCTCTTTGGCATCCATCGCCGCCCGGAGTTTTCCGACCATCTCCTCGATTGAGATACAGCGGCGGCGAGGACCGGATTTCGGCGGAAACGTCTGGTCTTCGATGTGGGCGCCGGCGATGCCCGCCTGAATGTATTCCCGCACGGTGTAATGCGTACTGATGGCATCACCGTAGCCTGTGTCGGCGTCCGCGAAGACCGGGATCTGCACGGTCAGGACAATTTTCCGGGCGTTGTCCACCATGTCGCGCATACTGGTCCCGGAGTTGGGCCAGCCCAGTTGGTGCGCCGAGGTATTGCCCCCAGACATGTAGAAGGCGTCATAGCCCAGCGCTTCCGCCATCTTCGCGCCAATGGGATTGATCCCGCCCGCTAAGACAAATAATTCGGGCCCTTGAAACAGGGTCTTCAGTCGGGTCGTCATACGTAGACGCTCTGGCATACGCAGTCTCCTCGTGTGTAAATCGAATCATCCTGGCGTTGCGGGGTGCGTCATGGTGCCGGTGGCCGTCAGCGCCTCCCCGCCCCATGACAAGATGCTCGCGGAAGGTGTCAGGCGCTCACCGGCACAGTGGCACTGATGCGCGGAACTCCCACCGAGCGCGTCGTGTGGCCCTGGCCTGTGAGGTCGTCAGCGAGGACCACATCACCCGGTCCAAACCGGCGCGCGGTGCCATCGCCGATCCCGATTTCCATCTGCCCCGCGAGAATAAAGATGTATTGCTGCCGCGGCGCAGTGTGCCAATCGCTAAAATATTCCGCTGAGAAAGAGCGGAACGTGAGGTTAGCACCCGCCTGTAGCGCAACCTCGGCCGGCAGCGGAAGATCTTCAAAATGGGTCTGGCCGTCGGGACCCGTATAGATCCGTACGATCATGCGCCTACTCCTTCCCACAGAGTGATCATCGTGCACGCAAGGCTAATTTACGTCACATTGAACCCTTTGGGGCTCGCGTGAAGGCCGCGATCACCGCCCGTGGAACTCTGGCTTCCGCTTTTCTATGAACGATCGCGTTGCTTCCTTGAAGTCTTCGCTGTTCGCCGCCTGCCGCTGCATTGCATCCATGCGTGCTTCGTCCCTCTGCGAGCGCTCCAGGCCGAGTTGGTTGATGAAGAACTTTGACGCGCGGATCGACAACGGAGCGTTCGCCGCAAGAGTTTCCGCGTAGGCGACCGTCACGTCTTCCAGTTCCTCCGCGTCGACCACACGATTGATCAGGCCGATGCGCAAGGCTTCATCCGAGTGCAACCGCCGCGCGGAGAACATGATGTCCTTGGCGACGCTCGGACCGACCAAATCAACCAGCGACTTCAGCCCATCCAGCCCGTATGCGGCGCCGCGCACCGCCGCCGGGATGCCGAAGCGCGCGTCTGAAGACGCGAAGCGCAAATCGGCGTTCAGCGCCATGCCGAGCCCGCCGCCGAGACAATAGCCGTAAATCATCGCGATCAGCGGCTTTTCCAGATCGAGCAGCTTGTGCCGCAGTTCGGCAGTCGTCTCCCGCGCCAACCGCGTAGTTTCAGCGTTGGCCCGCGTCTTCTCGAAACTCTTGATATCAGCGCCAGAGATAAAAGCTTTCCGGCCGGCGCCGCGCATGATCACGACCTTGATCGCGGGGTCGGCGGCGTAGTCCTCGATCACGCTCAGCGCGTCCTCGTACATACCGGGCGAGAGAGCGTTTAGCTTGCTGGGATTGTCCCAGATCACCCAGCCGATGGGACCCTTCGCTTCCGCGCCGACCAGTCCGGATGTCAGCTTCATTTTTGGCGTCGCCTTTCGTTAGTGATTGCCGGGTGATGGCCTTCGATCCGCGACAATGTAGCCCGAGACAACGATAGCTATCGCCGTCGCCGTAAGGTCACTGACCGCCAGTCTAGCGGTCGGCGACAAGCGGCAAACCCTCCTCGCAGCGGATCGCTGCCGAGGAGATAGGCCAGGTTGATCACTCGCGACGGCTTGGCGCTGTTCAGCGCTTTCATGACATCGTCGAGCGCATGAACGCGCACCTGCTTGCCGTATTCGGCGAAATCCGCGGTCTGCGGATTGATGTCCATGCAGGCGATCTCCTCGCCGCGCTTGGCCAGCAGCGGTATCAGGCGGCGGCCGATAAACCCGGTCCCGCCGATGTGATCAGGATCGACATTTTCGTTCCTCCCCCGCGGCTGGTTTGTCGAATGCAGAACCGTCGCAGGTTTGCCGCGCCCCGTCCACCCGCTCGGGAATTCGGCTCATGCGCAGCGGCGCGTCACGATGTGCGCTGCCACACGCTCTGGCATGGCGCATCCGGCCAAGCAGGCGTCGCGGCCTCGCGGAATGTCCCTGTTGGAGGCATGGGCCGCCGTCGCCGTCAACACAGGTGAATGGCTGCATAGGGTCGGCTTGACTCATTCAATCCACGTCGGCCCATCGGCTGGAATCCGGCGCGAAGGCGTCATCATCGCACACGCCGCGCGTTCTGCTCGCCACCCGACTATCCATTCAGAGCTATCGGCGCGAACCGATCACCTTGGGTCAAGGGCCGAGCGGAGAATTCCTTGAGCTTCGGATCGACCCGCCCAGTCCCTCCCCTATCCTTCTCGCCGCGCCTGTGGCTCGGGTCCGCAGGATTTAAAAGCGGGCTCGCCCTCGGCGCGGACGCCACGGAAAAAGCAGGTTCCGTGTTGATGCTGCCGCCCGCAACCGGCAGCCGGCCGAACTTGGGCAGCGATAATCGACGCTCTCGTTAATTTCCGGGCCCGATATCCCGGTCGCCGTCCGGGCGCGGCCGAGTGGTTGGCCGTCGTCGGCGTGGTCCTTTCCCGTCGACGACTGCCATCTTCCGTGTTGTCGAGCACCGAGCATGCTGAGCCTGCAACCCCTCATAATCAGCCTACCGTATGGCCTTTGGAGCCCCGATGTTGGGTTGTGACCGTGTCGCCGCTGATTCACGCGCCTGCGTCAGCCTGACTTCCGTCCACATTGCCTTTCTCGTTGTGGTTTGACCGATTGGCTGCCATCCCGGTATCGACCGCGGCTCACCGCTAAGCACGGTTTTGAGAGTCCGGGGGCAAGGTCCGGCGCCGGCTGCGTCGATTAACCCTTGAGCGAATGATCTGCAAGCCGGCTTCCTGTCGGGGTCCGGCAAGCCCGTCCCTGCATGTCTCTGTGACCGCTAGATCCCGCAGTCGCCGCCGCCAACCTCTGCGGCGAAAGAATTTCCCCGGCCGGCAAGTTTATCTCGGGCCAGGCAAAGCCTGATCCCGTAAGCCGGCCTCCTCGCGGCCGCTGCGCTCCAAATTCTCTCGCCTTCGAGGTCCTCCGCTGTGCTCCGGCCGCGGCCAAGGCTCGCGGTGTCGGCGGCGCCTTTGCGGTCTCCGAGCGCCGAGACATCGCAGGGACGGGCTCTGCGAGACACCCAAAGGAGACCACTCATGGCGATCACCCTCGGCACCTTCACCAAGCTCGACGACGGCGCCTACACCGGCATGCTCAAGACCCTCAACGTTAGCGCGGCACTGACCGTCGTCCCGGTCGACAAGATGTCCGACAACGCTCCCGACTATCGGGTCTATGCCGGCCAGCGCTACGAGATCGGCGCCGGGTGGAGCCAGGTCGCGAAGTCGAGCGGCGAGACCTATCTGAACCTCAAGATCGGGGCCCCCGAGTTTGGGCCGAACTGGGTCCGCTGCCGCCTGGTCAAGCTCGAGCATCCGGCCGACGACGGCGCTACCCACATCGCGCTGTGGGAGCCGCGCGACCGCTAACGAGGCAACGCCCCGCCGCTAACCGCGGCGGGGCTTTCCCACATTCATCCGAATTCTGACGCGATGGAGGCCAGTCGCATCGGCATCTCGTGCGGCGAGCGCCCGTGTCGGAGCGGCGCCGCCGAACGCTAATCTTCCGGTAAGCCAAGCACGCCCGGCAACACGAACGCTTTCTCGGAGCGATTTCCAGCGGGCGGGCCACCGGCACCGATCCCGACGGCACGCCCGGCAGAGGCTCGCCGGGCTGGTGACCCCTCGCCTCTTCCGGCATCACGCAGCGTCGGATCGCAACGGCGTCCGACGCTCCTGGGCAAGGCGATCGAGCACCGCCTGCGACCGGCGGATCAGCTGATCGGCCTCGCGCATCCAGTCATCAAGATCGCTGAATTCGAATTCCCCGCGCTCGAGCGGCGTAAGCCTCAGCGGCTCTGGCACGGGCGGTGCCGTATCCGGCGCAACGGCATCGGCGGCCGCGCGCGCCGGGCCGCCCATCTCCCCGCGCCCGCTTCGCCGCAGCGCGCGACGCGGTGGCGCTGCTTCCTCGCGCAAAGGCGCCAAGTGCTTGAGCCCGCCGCTGAAGTCGGCGAGATAGTCATCGACGCTGACGTTGTCGTCGAAGCGCCCGATTTCGGCGAGCTGCAACGTCTTGTGGAACGCGATTACAACAAAGGGTCTATGAGAGGGCATGAATAAGGTCTCTCGCGAACGCCGACGCGGGTACAATGCGACGAGATTTGGAGCTTCGCCTACGCCAAGCAGAAGAATGTCGCGACCGCGAAGCGCAAGGACCTCGCCCATGGCGATGTGTGGACGTGGGTGGCACTCGACGCCGACACAAAATTGGCGATCAGCTATCTCGTCGGTGGTCGCGACAGCGAGTATGCGATGGCATTGATGCCGGCATCGTCTTTCTTCTCTCTCTGGTTGGCGCAGTCGGGTGATGCGAATAGGTACCCGGGCCGCAAGCCAGTGGCCGGAGAGGGATAGGGGGAATATCGACCGCAGCGCCACCGGCCTCATGCGCGACTTCCCGTGGCAGCCATTTGCAGGAGACGCTGCCGAAAGCTGGCGTCATCGAACATTGGCTGACCCTTGGAGCCTTCGACAACAGTCTCCTCGCATGCGGCTCTCAGAAGGCTTGAATGAACGTAGGTCGCCCCGGGTTCCGCACCTGGCAGCGTCCAATCCTCGACTTCCCTGTCCGCTAAGATCGCGTCGAGAGCCATGAGGCGAATCATAATCGCCATAGCAAGCAGGCCGCGTTTTTCACCGTGCCTTTTATTAGTCAGGAGCTCTACTACCTGCATCGCGCGGGCTTCAAAGCCTCGTTTCTCGGGCGCGAGCTCGGCGTACATCAGCATAACTTCGCCAAGCAGTTCTGCCGAAACCGTTACTCTGTTAATTTCATCCTCGAATTCAGCGAAATTAGACATGCGCCGTCGACCTCTGATTTACCTCGGCGGGCGGCGGCCCGCCCCGAGCGAGTTGGGCACTGAGGTCTGCCAACAGCGCGCGAAGCTCGCCCGGGTCGACGCTGTCGCTCGTCATCAACCGGCGTATCACCGGATCTTCGAGTAGTTCGACAAATGTAGATTCGGTAAAGGCTGCTTGATCGTACCAACCGTATCGTCGAATTGCGCGCTCTGGAGTATTTCGATCACGCCCGCGCTCCTGACCTGCAAAACATGCGCGATATTCTTTGCACATCGAACGTGCTCAGCCTTTAACAATCGTCGAAATGCTTGAGCGCGATGGCCAGAGCCGCTCTTTTCGTCGGATCGGAAAAGCGCAACACCTCGTGCTCGAACTGGCTGGCGAGATCGTAACGGAGTAGCCGACTGTCGGTCGCGGAAAGCTCGCGACAGTCGTCGTCGAACTCGGCGAGGATCTCCCGCAACTTTGCTTTCCAGGCGCCATCCTCTGTGGACCGCGTTGCCAGCACGAGAATCCTGCCGTGATACCGACCATAGAGCTCGTCCATTGCTGTCCTTCGCGGGATGGGGGATGCCGGTTCATTACCCACAACGATGCCCTACATGCATCTAATATGCCTTCTGGACATGCATGATCGATAGGTCATCTATCATATATCAAGAGCCATGCAGCAGGATTTTTTGACAGGTGCGTTGACAAGAGCGAGCCCGATGCGTTAGCTCTGCCCGATCGGGATGACGCTTCAACACACCATATGCCGCGGTGCATTAACCAGAGAATAGACGACTGATGATGTACATATCGGGCGACGCCAAGCCATATTATGGATACTATTACAAGTCCTCAATCACAATATAGTTATCCGGGATTTCGATGATCGGATTTTCTGCGGCGCTAATCTTGCTTGTCATAAGCGGATTAGGTGGCCTAATTCTCCGCAGTCGATTTCCTCTGGCGCAGATGACTGGCCAGATCGCGGCGATCTCCGGATCTGCGCTGGGGCTGGTGACTGCAATCCGGGTGCTCGTTACCGGAGAGACGGAGGCGATGTCGGGCATCTGGCAGATGCCCGGCGGCGGCTTGCACCTCGAAATCGATGCGTTGTCCGCGTTCTTCCTGCTGCCCGTCTTCGGTCTCTCGATCGCTGACCGGGCTTTACGGTCGCAGCTACCTGGCGGGGCGAGGGAGCCAACCGCCTCGGCGGCAAGCTGGTTTCATCTGAACATGCTGACGGCCGGCATGGCGCTGGTGATCGCCGCGCATGACGGGCTGCTCTTTCTTGCTGGCCTGGGAGATCATGGCGCTGAGCCCGTTCTTTCTGGTCATCTTCGACGACCGGAAGGCGGCGGTGCGGCACGCCGGCTTGGACCTATCTGGCGGCGACGCATCTCGGGACCGCATTTCTACTGGTCCTGTTCGTGTGGCTCGGCAGCGCTCGCCGGAACGTCGGATTTCGACGGCTACGCGCGGCGCTGCAGACCACCGACGCTATCCTCGACGATCTTCGTGCTGGCGCTGATCGGCTTCGGCTCGAAGGCCGGCATCGTTCCGGCGCATGTCTGGCTGCCCGAGGCGCATCCGGTCGCGCCCAGTCATGCCTCGGCGCTGATGTCGGGAGCGATGATCAAGGTCGGCATCTACGGCCTGGTCCGCGATCTGACTTTTCTCGGAACGCCCGCAGCCGTGGTGGGGCTGGGTGCTGATCGTCATCGGCGCGTCGAGCGGCGTACTCGGCGTCCTGTTCGCCCTCGCGCAGCACGATCTGAAGCGGCTTCTCGCCTATCACAGCGTCGAGAACATCGGGATCATCCTGATCGGCATCGGCGTCGGCGTGCTCGGCCTCGCCACGGGCATGCCGTCGCTCGCGGTCATCGGCTTCGCCGCAGGGCTGCTTCACGTCCTCAACCACAGCATCTTCAAGGGGCTGTTGTTTCTCGGCGCCGGGCGCGGTCCAGCACGCGGCGCACACGCCTCGAGCTCGAGGAGCTGGGCGGGCTGCTGAAGCGGATGCCGTGGACCGGCGACGGTCTTCCTGATCGGCGCGGTCGCGATCGTCGGCTTGCCGCCGCTCAACGGTTTCGTCAGCGAGTTTCTGCTGTTTTATTCGGGCTTTCTCGCCGTCGTGCAGCCGGCGGCAACGATCGCCGTGGCCGGGCTGATCTCGATCGTCGCCATGGGGCTGATCAGCGGGCTCGCCGCCGCCTGCTTCGCCAAGGCGTTCGGTATCGTGTTCCTCGGCTCGCCGCGCAGCGCCGGAGGCGGGCGAAGCGCAAGAGGTTGCCGGACCGATGCTCGTGCAGCAATGGCGATCCTGGCACTTCTGTGCATCGCGATCTGGCCTTGCCGGCGCCGGTGGTCGTGTCGGCGCTGGCCGTGTCGTCGCGGCGGCGAGCGGGCACTGACGGCTCAGCGGCGCCAGCCGCCAGCTCGCCCTGACACCGGGCCGCTGACGATCGCGGTTTCGGTCTTTGCCGTTCTGATCGGCATAGCGGCGTTTGCCTGGTCGCTTGCGC
The DNA here is from genome assembly GCA_963775875.1 of uncultured Alphaproteobacteria bacterium. Lineage (GTDB taxonomy): Bacteria > Pseudomonadota > Alphaproteobacteria > ATCC43930 > CGMCC-115725 > AP-15. The sequence goes on along the minus strand of CAVZKP010000014.1, from coordinate 440,750 downwards.
GGCCGCTGCTTGGCCGCGCCGGTGTCCGGCAGGGCACCGGTCTGGGGGTGCGGCTATCTCAGCATCCGACGCCGAGGATGCAATACACCGCATCGTCGTTTGCGCAGCCGCTGACGACACAGTTTCGATCTGTCTGTCAGCAAACCGTGAGGCTCTCGCGCCGCCGAGCGGCTATTTTCCCGACGACAGCCTCCTATTCGAGCGACAGCGGCGATCCGTTTCTGCGGCTGCTGTTCGCACCGACGTTCCGCCGGTTCAATCGCTCGGTCGAGCCGGCTGAACATCGTTCAGCACGGGCACGTCCATCTCTACGTCCTTTATGTCGCCGCCACCCTGATCGCGCTGCTGGTCTGGGGCAGCATCTGAGCGATGCCCGGACGCCGCTCGCCTTCGTTCTCGCCGCATCTGCGCGCTGCTGCTGGCACCGTTGCTGCTCGGGATCATCAACCAAACCAAAGCCTATGATCGCGGGCCGGCGCGGGCAGCCGCTGCTCCAGCCTTATCGGGACATCGCCAAATATCTGCGTCGCGGGGCGGTCTACGGCGATGTGACGAGCTGGGTGTTCCGGCTTGGGCCGGTGGTCAATCTGGCAGCGCTGGTCGGCGGCGCTGCTGATTACGCCGTTCGGCGGCATCGGATGCGGCGGTGAGCTTTTCCGGCGATCTGATCGTGCTCGTCGGCCTGCTCGCGCTCGGCCGGTTTGCGATCGTGCTCTCGGCGCTCGATACCGGCTCCAGCTTTGAGGGAATGGGTGCAAGTCGCGAGGTGCACTTCGCAGCACTCGCCGAACCGGCCTTCTTTCTGGCGTTGGCGACGCTGGCCCGGGTCACCGGCTCGTTCTCGCTGACCTCGATCTATCAAGGCATTACGGTAACCGCTTGGCTCGGTGCACTCCCGGCGCTCGCGCTCGTTGCCATGACCCTGCTGGTCATAGCGCTCGTCGAGAACACGCGCATCCCGGTCGATGACCCGACGACCCACCTTGAGCTGACCATGATCCACGAGGTCATGATCCTCGACCACAGCGGTCCCGATCTTGCCTACATCCACTATGCCGCCGCGCTGAAATTATGGATTTTCGGCCTGCTGCTCGTCGGTTTGGCCGTGCCCGTGCGCAGCGGAAATATCTGGCTGGACGGCGTGGTGACGCTCTTGGGCATGGCTCTATTGGCTGGCGTGATCGGGATGATCGAGTTGGCGATGGCGCGTTACCGGTTGACCCACGTGCCGCAATTCATCGTCGGCGCCGCCACGCTCTCAGCGGTTGCCTTCATCCTGATCCTGGTCTGATCCGCCATGTTTCCAATTCTCGACACCGTCCATGCGGTCGGCTTGCTGACGTGTTTCGCGCTTCTTGGGACGAGCCGCATTGGCGCGTGCATCCGCTGGCTTTCCGTTCAGGGATCCTGTTCGGGTTGGTGCCGGTGATCATGCATGAGGGTGGGCTGACATCCCGGGAGGTCCTCCTGTCCGCCGGCAAATATCGGGCTCAAGGGGATGATCTTTCCTTGGCTCCTGCTCCGATTGCGAGCCCAGGCGAAATACAACCGTGAGGTGGAGCCGTTCATCGGTTTCGTCCCCTCGATCCTATTCGGGGTTCTCGCTCTCGGATTGTCCGCCTGGCTCGCTCTGCAGCTGAAGCCCGGCGCTGACGCAGGCACCGTTCGTCACGCTGGAATCGTCGATCTTCCTGATCTTTGTCGGCTTGTTCCTGATCATCAGCCGCCGTAAGGCGCTGATGCAGGTGATCGGCTATCTCGTCCTCGAAAACGGCATTTTCGTCTTCGGCGCCGCCACGGTTGTCGGAACCCCGCATGTTAGTCGAATTGGGCGTTCTGCTCGATGCTTTCGTCGCTGTTTTCGTGATGGGGATCGCGATATTTCACATCAATCGCGAATTCGGGTCGATGGACATCGACCAGCTCACCGCGCTGAGGGGCTGACTGTTGCCGGATTATTCGATACTCGCGCTGCTCGCCTTGCCGGCTTCGGGCGCAGTGCTGCATGTCTCGTTCTGTCGCGCCCGCACCATGTCCTGACCATGATCATTGGCGTCTCGGCCGCAGAGACTAGTTCTTGCCGTAAATCTTTGGGCCGGCGCCCTGCGCGAGGGCGGCATAGCAACGGCGGCGGGTCAATGGTTCTATGTCGACGCCTTTTCGACATTCCACATCGTCGTCCTGGCCCTCGTCTTTGTCCTCAGTTCCGCTTTCGCCAAGGTGTATTTCGCGAACGAGGCTGGCGATCACGTCCTCACGCCCGCTATCGCGCGGCGCTTTGGCGCGCTTTGGCTCGGCTCTCTGACGGCGATGATGCTGGTGCTGGTGTCAAACAACCTCGGCATCATGTGGGTCGGGATGGAAGCGACAACGCTTCTCAGCGCCTTTCTGATCTCGCTCTATCCAAGCCGGCTGTCGCTCGAGGCGATGTGGAAATACCTGATCATCTGTTCGATCGGGATAGCCTTTGCGTTCATGGGCACTCTTCTCGCCGCGGCCTCGATCCGATCCGGAAGCACAGCCGAAGCCGACGGCCTGTTCTGGACCAAGCTCGCCTCCGTCGAAATGCACCTCAATCCCACCCTGATGAAATTCGCCTTCATCTTCATCCTCGTCGGGTACGGGACCAAGGCGGGGCTCGCGCCGATCCATTCGTGGTTGCCGGATGCGCACAGCCAGGCGCCGGCACCGGTTTCGGCGATGTTCTCGGGCTTTCTGCTGAACGCCGCGCTCTATTGCATCATGCGCTTCGTACCTCCGGTCCAGCACGCGCTCGGCGCCGATTTCGTCAGTCATCTGTTAGTAATCTTCGGGACGTTGTCGATCCTCGTCGCCGCGGCGTTCATCGTTTTTCAGCGCGACGCGAAGCGGTTGCTCGCCTATCACAGCGTCGAGCATTTGGGCATCATTACCCTGGGCTTCGGACTTGGCCCTCTCGGGGCGTTCGCGGCCCTGTTCCATACGCTGAACCATTCAATCTGCAAATCATTGGGATTTTTTGCCGTTGGGCGACTTGGTCAGCAATTCGGCAGCCATGAGATGCACACGATTTGCGGTGCGCTGCGCGCCAACAGGCTATGGGGGACCGCACTGCTCGCCAGCCTTTTGGCGCTGATCGGGGTGGCGCCGTTCTCGATCTTCATGAGCGAGTACCAGCTGTTGCGAGCTGCGGTAAGTGGCGGCGCCTGGGTTGCGCTGGTGCTGTTCCTTGCCGCCGGAGGCGTCGTTTTTGTAGCCGCGCTGAGGCACCTGATCGATATGGTTTACGGGATGCCGGCCGGTGCTGCTCCGGCGGTTTACGACGGCAAATTGGCTTTCCTGATCGTGTCGTCCGCCACGGGACTGCTCTTGCTGTTGGGGCTATGGATGCCGCTTTCGCTATCGAATGGCATCGCCAGCGCCGCCGCAATTGTTGCCGGCCGGCCATGACGTACTTCGCCGCGACCTGCAACGCGGTTCCGCTGCCGGCCGCCGCAGTTCCGGTCACAGATATCGGCTCATTTCGTCGGGGAGTGCTCGCCGCTGTCGCCGACGGCGGGCGTCTGTTGCTCCTTACCGGTCTGCCGCAAGAGGGCGAAGGAACGCGGCTATTGGCTGCCGTAGCCGACGATGCACGTGGCAAAATCCGTCTCTGCTCGACCGTGGTAGTGGATTTCTATCCGTCGCTGACGCCCGACTGTCCCGCGGCGCATCACTTCGAGCGGGAAATCCAGGAGCAATGGGGCGTGCACCCGGAAGGACACCCCTGGCTGAAGCCGGTGCGTTTCCCGCCGGGCGGCCCGACCATTGGAGAGATCGATTACTTCAAGGTTTCGGGTTCGGAAATCCATGAGGTCGCGGTCGGTCCGGTCCACGCCGGTGTCATTGAGCCGGGGCATTTTCGTTTCAATTGTCACGGCGAGCGGGTCATACACCTCGAAATCTCGCTCGGTTATCAGCACCGCGGGATTGAGCGGGTTCTGCGCGGCGGGCCCGATAAGCGGAGCGTGTACGTCGCGGAGACGATCGCCGGAGACACGACGGCGGGCCACACAATCGCGTATTGTCAGGCTCTCGAATCTCTTTCCGGCACGGAATGCTCAACCCGGGCACTCGCCCTGCGCGGCGTCGCGCTCGAGCTCGAGCGGATTGCCAACCACATCGGCGATTTGGGCGCCCTTGCAGGCGATGTCGGCTTCCTGCCGGCGGCAGCCTATTGCGGCCGGCTCCGCGGCGACGTGCTCAACATGACGGCCGTCCTATGCGGCAGCCGCCTCGGACGCGGCTGGGTCCGGCCCGGAGGCGTCGCATGGGAAGCCGGAAGCGAGATTATCAGCGAACTGCAGCAGCGCCTCGCGCGCGCCGAGCCTGACATGCGAAATGCCGTCGATCTGCTGTGGAAGTCCTCCTCCGTCAGGTCGCGGTTCGAGAACACCGCCGTTCTCGGCAAGGAGGCCGCCATGGATTTGGGGGTCGTCGGCCCGCCGGCACGGGCAAGCGGCATTGCTCGCGATTGCCGCAGCGATCATCCGGCGCCGCTCTACCGAGATCGACGCCCGGCCATCGCCGTCGGTCAGGGCGGGGATGTTTTCGCCCGGGCATTTCAACGCTGGCAGGAAATCGAGAATTCAATCGCCTTTTTGACTCGAGTGTTCGAGGATCCCGGAAGCGGGGATGCAATCACCGCGATAGATAAGCTTGTGCCGGATACCATCGTGATCTCGGCTGTCGAAGGCTGGCGCGGCGAGATCGTTCATTTGGCGGTGACTGACAGGGCGGGCCGCTTTCTGCACTACAAGATCGTCGACCCCTCGTTTCGGAACTGGTTCGCGCTGGCGATCGCGATGCGCGGTGAAGCAATAATGGATTTTCCGTTGTGCAACAAAAGCTTCAACCTTTCCTATTGTGGTCACGATCTCTAGGAAACCCGGCACCCGATGTTTAAGACGCTATTGGCCCGCGCTCGCCAGGGTTACCGCACGTTTCCTTACCCGGCGCAGGATCCAAATCTGCCGGCGCTGTTTCGCGGCCGCCCGGTGATCAACCCTGATCGATGCGTTCCCAACTGCACGCAATGCGTCGACGCGTGTCCGACCGACGCCTTGTGTGTTACCGGATCCGGCCCGCAGCTGGATATCGGGCAGTGCATTTTCTGTGGGGAATGCGCTGCGGCTTGCCCGAGCCAAGCCATCGTCTTCAGTGGGGACTGGCGGCTTGCCGCTTCGACACGTGAGGGTCTTGTCCTAACCAACGATCATCCGTTGCCGATCAACCCGCTCGGGCGCCGCCTGCAACAGCTGCTCGGGCGATCATTGCGGCTTCGCCAGGTCAGTGCCGGAGGCTGCAATGGCTGCGAGGTCGAAGCCAATGCGCTCGGCAATGTTGTTTTCGATTCCGGTCGATTTGGCATCGAATTCGTAGCCTCGCCACGTCATGCCGACGGTATTCTGATCACCGGCCCGGTGACACTAAATATGCGGGAGGCACTACTCAAAACCTATGAAGCAGTTGCCGAGCCCAAGATTGTCATTGCCAGCGGCGCCTGCGCAATTTCCGGGGGTATATTCAAAGGCCACGCGGAGACATGCAACGGGACCGAGGATCTACTCTCGGTCGATCTGTACGTCCCGGGGTGCCCGCCGCATCCTTATACGATACTCGATGGGCTGCTGCGATTGCTCGGCAGATGCTAAAGCGAATCGGCATCGGGCTTGACGACATCGAACGGGAGAAGATCGGGATCGTGATGCTTGAGACATGATCAGCAAATCAGGCATGATGTGTGAGCCATCAGGAGGATCGCACCGCCTCCCTGACGTGCCATCAACTTGTGTTGGAGAGGGGCATTGCTCACTGCAGCCCAAATGAAGGCGGCCCGGGCGCTTGTGGGCATGGAGCAAAAAGCCTTGGCCGAGGCATCGGGGGTATCTCTGCCGACGATTCAGCGGATGGAAGCGAGCAACGGCACCGTCCGCGGGGTGATCGAGAGCCTGACGAGGGTCATGGCCGCGCTGGAAGCGGCCGGCGTCGAGTTCATCAACGAGGGGGCGGTCAGTTCGGGGGGCGGCAGAGGAGTCCGGTTGCGGCGGCGCTCGGAGTGAGGGACCGGACAACCAGTTTGGTAGATCGCCGCCCCCGATCTGAGGAAAGGACGTTAGGTTGCGCTAAAGCTGTACGCGCTCGATCGGATCTTATGTGAGCTGCTCCGAGCTGCGCCGACCGCATGAAGCCTAGCAAAATGACCACGTTATATTCCGTCACCCGGCTTGGGGTCGCGGCGCGCTAGGGCCGAGTTCGCGAATGAAACGGCTGGCGTTGACAAACGCGTCGCCGTAGCTGACCCGAGCCGGGGTAATACCGGATTGCATCGCGTCGGCGAGTGTCATGGCGCGGCTGTAAGTCAGAAGCAGGACGCCGGGTTGGTTTGACTTTGGCGCTGCCTTCACCCGAGTAAGGCCAACATATAAAAGTCGGCGCTGCTCTTCAAGGTCGGCCTGTTGCTCCTGCGGAGACTTATCGCGCGGTCTGGCGCTGCTGGCAGCAGCCTTTCAATGCACCCCGCAATTACGACCACGGGCGAGCTGAGGCCGTTAGCGTCCGCGGTGGTGGTGGAAATTCGGTGGTGAGCGCGCGCCGGGCGCAATGCCCCATAACATGGAGCTCGGCGCGCGCGTGAGCGACGGGTGGTCATCGGGAAGGCCGGCTAAGGTGGAGTTGCGAGACTTCACCCCAAGCTGACCGAGGGCCCGATGACCGATGAGAGAATGGCGCTGGTCGAACTGCCGCAGAAGAGCGGCGACGGCGATTTCCTGCGAGCCGTTGCGGAGGCGGTGCTGCAAATCCTGATGGAAGCCGATGTCGAAGGCCTGATCGGCGCCGGCCGGCACGAACGCTCGGCCGAACGCCTCAATTACCGCAACGGTTACCGCGACCGCAGCCTTGATACCCGGCTCGGTCCGCTGAGCTTGCGCATCCCCAAGCTGCGCCAGGGCTCCTACTTCCCGCCCTTCCTGGAGCCGCGCAAGACCGCCGAGAAGGCGCTGGTCACGGTCATCCAGGAGGCCTGGATCGGCGGCGTCTCGACCCGGCGGGTCGACGAGCTGGTGCAGGCGATGGGCCTGTCCGGCATCTCGAAAAGCCAAGTCTCAAAGCTCTGCAAGGACATCGACGAGCGGGTCAATGCTTTCCTCGACCGGCCGATCGACGGCGAATGGCCATATCTCTGGCTCGACGCCACCTACCTCAAGGTCCGCGATGGCGGTCGCATCGTCTCGGTCGCTGCGATAATCGCCGTGGCGGTCACGACCGAAGGCCGGCGCGAGATCGTCGGCCTGGGTCTCGGCCCGTCCGAAGCCGAACCGTTCTGGTCGGCTTTCCTCAAGGGCCTGGTCAAGCGCGGCCTCAAGGGCGTCAAGCTGGTGATCTCCGACGCCCACGACGGCTTGCGCCACGCGATCACCCGCGTGCTCGGCGCGACCTGGCAACGGTGCCGCGTGCACTGGATGCGCAACGCCCTGGCGCACGTGCCCAAGGGCCAGCACACCATGGTCGCCGCCGCGATCCGCCAGGCCTTCCTGCAAGCCAATGAGGAAGCTGCGCACCAGACCTGGCGGCACGTCGCCGACCAACTGCGCGGCGCGCTGGCCCAGCTGGCCGCGCTGATGGACGACAGCGAGCACGACGTGCTCGCCTACCTCGCCTTCCCGGCCCAGCACCGCACCAAATTGCACTCAACCAATCCGTTGGAACGCCTGAACAAAGAAGTCAAACGGCGGGCGGACGTCGTCGGCATCTTTCCCAACGAGGCCAGCATCACCCGGCTGATCGGCGCCGTGCTGCTCGAGCAGAACGACGAATGGCTGCTCCAGTGCCGCTACATGCAGATCGAGGGGATGGCCGAACTTACACCCCCGCCGATCGACGCCGATCCGGCTAAACTTCCACCCCTGGCCGCCTGACCAATGGCCACCTCAAACTCCACCCCGATTTCCACCACCTTGACGGACGTGACCCGCTCCGCGCACCAACCGCCACGCCTTGGCATAGCGGCGGACCGAATCGTAACCGCCCTCGTAGCCCAGCCCGCGCAACTCCTCGAAGATCCGTATCAAGGTCAGCCGCTCACGCCTCTGCCTGCGCTCGTTAGCAAGCAGCATTCCGTCGAGCTGGTCCCGCCACAGATCGATCCGGGGCAAGGGTTGTCGCCCGCGCTCGTAGTGAAACTCGGTTGCCTTGGAGCGAATGATTTTACGGACCACTTTGCGCGACAGGCGATACTCACGGCAGATCGCCTTGATCGGCTTCTTCTGCACAAAATACGCGCGTCGGATCTTCGCGATCGTCTCCACCACCAGCATCCTCGCCCCGGCCCCCATGTCCCCATGGAAGCCACTGTGGATCCGTCGCCAGGGGGGTCCCGATTGGATGCCGATCACCCCCTAAACGGGGTCCTTATTCCATGCCGATCTGCAATCCGCGCCCCCGTGAGGGGGCGACCGGGCAGGCCCCAATCCTGTATTGCCCACAGGATGTTTCGATCCGCGCCCCCGTGAGGGGGCGGCTAGCTGTTGAGCCTCAATAGGTTGTCCTCAGCGAGGCCGAGGCGGCTGATTGGTGTTTGGGATTTTATCCCGCCGTGTGGTCGATGCCAGTTGTATCGATGCAGCCAGACGGGCAGCTCGGCGGCGCGATGGTCTGAGGTGGGATAGGCCTGGGCGTAAGGCCCATTCCCTGAGCGCGGTTTGGATGAAGCGCTCGGCCTTGCCGTTGGTCTTCGGCGTGTAGGGCCTGGTGCGGATGTGCTTGAGGCCTACGATCGCGGCAGGTGTCGCGGAAGTCGAACGCCTTGTAGCATGAGCCGTTGTCGGTCATCACCCGGGCGACGGTGACGCCGAGGCTCTTGTAGTAGGCGAAGGCCGCCTTCAGGAAGGCGACGGCGCTCTCTTTCTTCTCGTCGGGCATGACCTGGCTGAAGGCCACGCGCGAGGCGTCGTCGATGGCAGACGTGGACGAACTCCCAGCCGATGCCGCGGCTGTTGCTTTGGCCGGTGCGATCGCCGGTGATGCGGTGGCCGACCCGGTCGAAGCGGCCGAGCTTCTTGATGTCGAGATGGATCAGCTCGCCGGGCTGCTTGCGCTCGTAGCGGATCACCGGCGCGGCCGGCTCCAGATCGCGCATCCGGCTAAGGCCGCGCCGCCCGAGCACCCGGCTGACCGTAGCCGGCGAGACGCCGGTCTGCCTTGGCGATCTGCTTGCCGGTCCAGCGCTGGCGGCGCAGCGCGCTCGATCCGCTCGGCGGTTGCCGTGGGGGTTGGCCGGTAAAGCGCGATGCGGTCGCGACGAACGATCCTCGAGGCCCGGCGGCGCCCGCGGCGGAAAGCGCTCGACCCACTTGCGCACCGTCTTGGCGCTCACCCCGAAGGCGGTGGCCACCGCCTTGGGCGCCTGGCCCTCAACCAGCACGCGACGCACCAGCTCGGCTCGACTGTGCGGCGTCAGACGGGCATTCTTATGGACGTTCATCCGGTCCCCCGTGAGATCACTGAAGCTTCGCAACCTCAGCTTCCTCGGTCCGGACCGGATGGACAACCTAATGAAAGCTCACAGCTAAGCGAGGCGCCGGCAATTGGCCAGCGTTTCAGAGCAACGGCCAAGTCCGCGTCTGCGATTTTATCTTTTGTAGGCAATGACCGCCGGCGAGCCTCTAACTCGGTTCCGCTTGGTGGGCCGCCCTCAAATCTGGTCCAATTGGGATGTCCGCCGATCACAGTACCGAGTTGACCCATTCATAAAGCTTGCTCTTGGGCAGCGCCCCGATCTTGGTGGCGGCAACCTGGCCGGCTTTGAACAGGATCATCGTCGGGATGCTGCGGATACCGTATTTCATCGGCGATTGCGGGTTCTCGTCGATATTGACCTTGGCAATGCTCAGCTTGCCGGCCTTGTCGGCGGCAAGATCTTCGAGAAACGGGGCGATCATCTTGCATGGGCCGCACCATTCGGCCCAAAAATCGACTAGAACCGGCCCCTCGGCGTGAAGCACGTCCTTATCGAAGCTGCTGTCGGTGACGGCGGTCGGCTTCATTGCTTTTCTCCAAAAAGGCCCTTCAGACATTAGAGGTAGTGAAAAAGCGGCGTCAAGGCGGGTGCTGGGTCCGGTGAACCAGGGCGTGGATGCTTGCGACGATCTCGGGCAAGGCGCTTGGGTGAGGGGTTAGCCATCAAGATGCTGCCCCAAGATATCAAGGTTTGAATCGAGCGCAGCGCGCGGCTGGCGTCAGGGCGGGTGTGCTGCGAGCCGCTCGGGACTGATCGGCATCAGCAGCGGCCCTTGCGTCCATAGAAGGGCGCAGCGAATGTTGCGGCCGGGATAGATCCGGGCGAGTGCGGCGCGATAGATCGCCAGTTGGCGTAGATAGAGCGGCGCTACCTCGGCATCGCTCGCCGGCACCGGGCGCGTTGTCTTGTAGTCGACGATCAGCACCTGGTCGGGGCTGACGACGAGGCGGTCGATCTGCCCTGACAGCGCGTGCCGACCGACGAGACCCACGAGCGGCACCTCGGCTTGCGAATCCGGGCCGAACAGAGCCCCGAAGTCGGAATGGCCAAGCACTGCCAGAGTCTCGTGGCAGATCTCGTCTTGCTCGTCGATGGTGAGGCCGTGGGTCGGTAATGCTAGAAAGCGCCGGGCCGCCGGGTCGCGTTCGGCTTGCGGTAGTTCGGGTAGACTTTGCAACAGCCGATGGACCAGCAGCCCGCGCTTGAACCGATCGCGGCCGCCAAACGCCAGTGGCGACAAGGTCGGCGGCTCGTCGCCGTCCGGCCGTGACGGGAACAATGGCCGCGGCGGGTCGGGCTCTTTGGGCGGCGGCGCCGTCGCCCAAGCCGGCAGCGCCGCTGCGCTCGCCTCTTCTAAAACCGGTTCACGGAGTGGCGGCGCGGTCTGCGCGTTTTCCAGCCGCAGTCCTTCGCCCAACCAGCCGTCACCGTCGATCAGCGCCGTCATATCGAAGGCGAAGGGTTGGGCAGTTCCAGCGAGCCCGGCCCGACAGAGGGTGTGCCAGCAGACCTCCGACGGCGCCCGGCGGGTCTGCCAGCCGCAGATATAGAGTTGGTCCTGCGCCCGGGTCAGGCCGACATAGAGCAGGCGGCGATATTCCTCCAGCTGGCGATCGCGCCAGGCGGTCTTTTCGGCGCGGTAGAACGCGGCGATGTGATCGCCCGGAGGCTTCCACAGCGGCAATTCGCCAGGCTCGGTCCACAGCAGCGCCACCTTTTGATCCGGCACGGCCATCGTATCCGGCAGAAAGACGACCGGCGCTTCGAGCCCCTTGGCGCCGTGTACCGTCAGGATACGGACCTCGTCGCGGCGGCGCGCGGCGAAATCGCGCTTGACCTCGGTATCGCCGGCGACGAGCCAACGCAGAAAGCCTTGCAATGACGGCACATGCTCGCGCTCGTAGGCGAGCGCCAGCCCGAGGAATTCCTCGATCGGGTCTTCGGCCTCGGGGCCGAGCCGGCGGAGCAGGGCTTGCCGGCCGCCCTCGGCGCCGAGAATCTCGGCGTAAAGCTCGTAAGGCGGGACGAAATCGACCCGCGCCAGCCACGCCGAAAGATGCTCGGCAGCGCGGCTCAGTTCGGCGCCCGACCCGGCGCGGGCGCGCAGCCGATTCCACAATTTCTCCTTGCCGCGGCCGTGGCACAAATCAAAAAGAGCATTTTCGTCAATATCGAAAAGCGGCCCTTTCAGCACTGTGGCGAGGGTCAGATCATCCTCGGGGAACAGCAGAAACCGGCCGAGAGCGGCCAGATCCTGTACTGCCAATTGTGCGGTCAGGACCAGGCGATCGGCGCCGGCGACCGGGATGCGGGCTTGCTTGAGCGCACGCAGCAACTCGCCGACGAATTGGTCGCGACGGCGCACCAGCACCATGATGTCGCCGGGGCGCAGCGGGCGCCCGCGCGCCGCCAGCCGCTCTCCGCTGTCGAGCCAATGCCTGATCCTGGCCGCGATGGCTCGGGCAAGCCGGGCATAAGGTTCGACCACCCGGCGTCGGGCGACCGGCAACGCCTCCGGATCGGGTTCGTCGTCTGGTTCCGGCACGACCGGCGGCCACAGCTCGACCAACCCGGCATGCCCGGCGCGGGCGGCGAAATGGCGGATCTCGCTGTTGTCGAGCGCGACCCCATCCCGCGCCGCGGGCTGGCGAAAGATCGCATCGACGGCGCGCAGCACCGGTTCGGTCGAGCGGAACGAGATGTCGAGCGGCAGGATCTGCCAATCCTGGTTGGCGTTGGTCACCCGTTCCTGAAAATGCTGCCGCATCTGGGCAAAGGTGCGCGGGTCGGCGCGTTGAAAGCTGAAGATTGACTGTTTCGCGTCGCCAACGGCAAAGACCGTGCGGATCCGGTCGCGCGCGCCCTCGCCGGCGAAGAATTCTTCGGCCAGCGCAGCCACGATCTCCCATTGCTCGGGGTTGGTGTCCTGCGCCTCGTCGATCAGGATGTGGTCGAGACCGCCGTCGAGCTTGAACAACACCCAGGGCGCCACCCCCGGGCGCCGCAACAGGTCGCGCGCGGCCAGCACCAGATCGTCGAAATCGAGTGCGCCGGCGAGCCTTTTGCCTTCGTCATAGGCGTGCAATAGCGCCTCGCCGAGGCGGGCGAGGGCGCAGGTCGCCTCGCGCAATGCTATCGCGGCCCGCGCCTCCCGCAGCCCTTGCAGCCGCTCGGCCTCCGCGGCGAGGATGGCTCTGGCATCGCAGACGGCTTTGGTGGCCGCGGGTTTGGTGATCAGCGTTTCTCGAACCTCGCCCTTCTCGGTCAGATAGACGCATGCGCAGGCTGCGAGCATCGCGCTTCGGTGTTGCGGCTGCGCGCACCAAGCGGCGATCACCGCACCACGTTTGCAGTCGGCGGGCGACCCGGCGGCAAGGGCCGCCGCGGCGGCGCGCAATCCGGCTTCGTCACCAGCACCGGCAGCGCAGAATTCGGCGGTCAAGCTCTCGGCAGTCGCCTCGAGTGACACGCCCAGCGCTGCCGACAGCTTTTGGCGCAGGGCGGCATGGCCCTCGGCCAAGGCCCGGCGCAGCTTGCCGCGCTCGCTGGCAAGCGCCCCCATCAGCACCGCAAAGCGCTCCTCGGCAGCATGGTCGGCGACGATGGCGAGCGCCTCGGCGAGGGCCGGGTCGTGCCCGTCGCGTGCGGCGAGGATCACCTTCTGGGCGGCCTCAGCCAGCGCCTCCCCAGCACCGCGCTCCTCGATCACGGCGAATTCCGGCGACACCCCAGCTTCGAGCGGAAAGCGTCGCAGCAGGGTCTGGCAGAAGGCGTGGATCGTCGCGATCTTGATCCCGCCCGGAGTATCGAGAACCCGGGCGAAAAGCTGGCGTGCGCGAGCGATCGAGGTCTCGTCGGGAAACTGCCCGGTCAGCGCCACCAGCCGCTGGGTCAGCGCGCCGGGCGGCATCGTGGCCCAGCGGGCGAGTTCGGCGTCGAGCCGGTTCGCCATCTCGGCGGCGGCGGCGCGGGTAAAGGTCAGGCACAACAGCCGCGCCGGATCCGTGCCGTCGAGCATCAGCCGCAATAGTCGCTCGGTCAGCACCGTGGTTTTGCCGGTCCCGGCTGAGGCGGATACCCAGACCGAGCTGCGTGGCCCCGCGGCCCGCCGCGCGGTTTCCGCTGCAGCGCTCATTCCTCGGCCTCGCTGCGGTCCACCCGTTCGAGATGGCGATAATCAGAAAAACGTGGCTCCCATTCCTGAACCGGCGTCGCGAGATAAGGGGTCGCGGGATCGTCGAAACGTTCGATCAATGCCTGCAGCCGACCGATCGCGCGGTCGACCAGCGCGGCCGGGTTCCCATCGTCGATCAGGCAACGTTCACCGGCAGGATCGCCGCCGCCGAGCCGCCAATATTCGAGCCCCGAAACCGTACCGCTTAGCGTGCCAAAGCTGCCGTCGCGCAGGATCGCGCCTTCGAGCGGCAACTGTGGCGCGAACCCAGCCTGTATTCTCCGCCTAGTCGGCACCGCACCAGTCTTATAATCGACTAGCAGAAAGCCGCCCGAGGTAAGCCGGTCGATCCGGTCGGCTGTGGCGGTCAATTCGAACGGCCCGCCAGGCCCGTGCAGGGTCAGCAGGCCGTCGCATTCGCTCGAGCTTTCGACGATCGCCACACGATGCGTCTCCTCCTCGGCCACCAGCCATCGCACGATGCGTTCGAAACGCGGCCACCAGAAGGCCCAGGCGCCAGGGCGCGACAACACCGGCCCAAAGGCCTTGCGGCCGATCATCAGCAGTCGTTCGGCGGCGTCCCCTGGCAGCTCGCGCGGATAGCGGTGGACGAATTCGGCGAGCGCCTCATGAATGCGGATGCCGAGATCGGCGCGTCCGGGATCGGCGTCAAGCTCGTCCAGCGCCCTCAGGTTCAGAATATGACGGGCATAGATCGCGTAGGGGTCGCCGAGCCAGGTCTCCACCTGGGTCACCGACAGCCGTCGCGGTCGAGCGGCGAGCGGCGGGCGCGGCTCGGGCGGTGGCGGCGGTTGATATTCGGCGGCATCGAGCAGCAGGCCGGCGGCCTGCACCTCTGCATCCGGCCCAAGCGCACCGTCAAGGCCGACCGCGCGCAATACCGTGTCGAAGCGCAGCAGCCAGCGCGACGGGACGGTCGGCACCCCTGCGCTGCGCGCGGCGCGGGTCAGCGCGACTTCCGGCGCCGCGATGGCCTGGGTGAAATCATGCGCGGCGATGCCGATCGCCCGCTCCGGTACGGCGATCTCGAACTCGCGCCGCATCTGTCGCGACATCCACGGGTCGTGCGTGGCCGGGCCAGGCCAGGTGCCTTCGTTGAGCCCGCCGAGAACGACGAGGTCGGCTTGCTGCAGCCGCGCCTCGACAAGCCCCCAGATCGCCAGCCGCGGATGGCGGCCATAGGCCGGGCGGACGGCGACGCCAGCAGCAAGCGCCTCGAACAATGCCGGGTAATGACGGCCGGAAAGCGACGGGAAATCGCCGGCGGCATCGATCAGTTCGTGGCAAAAGTGGGCCGCGGTGTCGCCCGCGGCTTCGCGCCACAGCCGCGCGCGGCCGGCTTCTGTGTCGGTCGCCGCCAGGCGTTCGGCCGCCTCGACATGCGCGGCGACCAGGCGGGCGAGTGGGACCGCATCGACCGCGAGCAGATTCGGCAGGCTGCCGAGGCAGGATTTCGAGCAGGTCGGCAAAGCGGACCAGCCTGGTGTCGAGGCCGAGAGCCTTTCTGAGGCCGGCAAAGCCGGGCGAGGGGCGCGGCCCCAGGATCGCCGCTTCGAGCGCTCGGGTCAGGTCGCGAAAGCCGACCGGGGCCAACCCGCCGGCGGCCAGCGGGTGCTTCAGCGCAGCCAGCAACGGCACCGGGGCCAAGCCGCTCGCAGCAAGATCGAGTACCAGGCGCAGAAATACGCCCGGCGGCGTACGGTTCAACGGCAGACCGGCCGAATCGTCGATCTCGATATCCCAGCGGCGCAATTCGGCCGCGACCCGACGAGCGAGCGCGCGGTCGGGGGTGACCAGCGCGGCAGTGGCGCCGGGGGTTTCGAGCTTGCGGCGCAATAGCAGCGCGATGGTCAGCGCTTCCTCATGCGCGCCGGCGCAATCGTAACGGCTGAGCCCGACAAGGGCATCGGCGGGCAGCGGCTCCAGTCCGCGCCAGGCATCGGTTGTGTTCGCCGGGCGCATCGCCTCGGTGATCAGCCGCACCCGCCGAGAGCGCGGTGCGTCGAGCGAGCTACCTTCACCAGCCTCGCCGTGTTCGGCACACTCTCCCGCATCGCGGGAGAGTGGAGACCCGGCCCCCGGGGTTGAGCGGGCTAGGGCAGTTCCGTCCCAGTCGCGGATATCGGCCGGGTCGAGGCCGAGCGCTTTCAGCAGCGATGCCATCAGATATTGCGGATGAGCTTCATCGGCTTCGATTGCCGCCCATTGCGCCGCGTCGCAGAGGCGGTCGAGCCCGGGCAGAACCACCACGCCCAGATCAAGTGCGGCGACGACCGCGATCAGCTCGGTCATCGCCGGGATGCCGCCGGTCAGGCCGGCGGCGATGACCGGGTCGCGGGGAGGCACCCGGCGCCAAATTGCCGCCTGCTGCGCCAGCAGTCGGTTGCGCCGTTCGGCGGGATCGATGGCGCCTTCTGCGGCGAGGATGTCAGGCCAGGACTTCGGCAGGATTTCGAGAAAACTGCGCACGATCTGCCAATGCTCGGCCAGATCGGCGGGCGCGAGCTTGGCGAGCCGGGCAAAGCTCGCGCCCTCTGTTGCCACCGTGTCGAGAAATCGCGCCAGGCTGGCGGCAAGCGCGGCGGCCTGGCCCGGCAATATCGGGTCGCGGCCGCGCCTGCTGCCCCATTCCAGCACCAGCCGAGTCAACAGCAATTGGCGGCGCATTTCCGGGATCGCCGGTGGCACCGCCAGGCCTCCCTCGCCCGCCACACCCTCAACCAGCGACAATTCGTCCGAATCGAGGTCACCGATCGGCCGCATCCGCGGCAGCAACAGCGGCGTTCCCGGTTCCCTCCCAACAGGGCGGGTTCGCAGAAACGCCTCGCGCAAGGCGCGCACCGCGCGCCGCGTGGGTAGCAGAATGGTGATGCGCGGCAGCGCAAGCGGATCATCGCCGGTGGTCGCCAATAGCGCCTCGGCCAATGTCGCGAGAAACGGGCGGTCTGGCGCGATCGTATAGAGCCTGGGGGGCTGCACCGCGCCACTCCTCCCGGATTGTTAGCGCTCGATGCGGTGGGAAGCGAGCCGCGAGCGGGTGGCCTCCAGCCCGGCCGGCGTGCCGATGTGATACCACTCCCCATCATGCACGATCGCGTGCAGGCGGCCTGCCTGTTCGGCCCGGTCGAACAAGCGGACCAGCGAGAACACGCGGTCGGTCCAACCGTCGAATAAGCGGCGGTGCAACAGCTGGATGCCGGCGAACAGATAAGGGGCGATTTCGCGCTCGCGGCGGCGGCGCGGACATCCGGCCGGGTCGAGCAGGTAATCGCCGCTGCCCTCGTAGCCGACCGCACTGACGGTGCGCTGCAGCAGCAAGACCGCATCCATCCGCTCGGGATCGAAGGCGCGAGCCAGACGCAGCAACGCCGAATCCTTGCCGTCGAGCCAGAACACATCGGCGTTGACGACGAAAAATGCTTCGCCCAGCGAGGGTAGAACCTGGGCGACGCCACCGCCGGTGTCGAGCAATTCGGGTTCTTCGGAAATTTCAATCCGTGGATGGGCGCGCCTGGCGAGATGCTCGGCGATCATCGCCGCCAGATAATGGGTGTTGACGACGACCTGCTCGACGCCCGTCATCACCAAGCGGTCGATTGCATGGTCGAGCAAGGTGCGGCCGTCGAGTTCGACCAGCGGCTTGGGCACCGTGTCAGTCAGCGGGCGCAGCCGGGTCCCGAGCCCGGCGGCCAGTACCATCGCCCGCCGCGGCGGCGCGATCACGAGCCACCCTGGAGGTCGGGCACGCGTCGCGCCGCCGGCGGCAGATGGCGATCGAGCCAATGCGCGATAGCGCCGAGCGCCGGGTCGCGAAGATCGGCATCGAGCATGCGCCACAGCCGGGGGATGTGCGCGAGATAGCCGGGTTTGCCGTCGCGCCTCCACAGCCGGGAGAAGATCCCGAGGATCTTGCAGTTGCGCTGGGCGGCCAGAATCGCAGCGGAACCTTCGAGGTTTGCGCGGTCGGCCGCAGGGAAGGCGGCGAGGTAGCGTTCGGTCATAGCTTGGCGCAGCCCCTCGGACACGTCCCGGCGCGCATCCCTCAAAAGCGAGACCAAGTCATAAGCGGGCGCGCCCAATACGGCGTCCTGGAAATCGAGCAGCCCGCAGCCTCGGACTCCCGCTCGGTTCGGCAGCAGCATCAGATTGTCGATATGAAAGTCGCGGAGGACGATGGTCGGGCGGAAGTGGCTGGCAACCTCGGTCAAGACCGACCGCCACAGCGCCAGATACTCCTCGCGAAGCGCGCGGCCGACCGGCACCCCGAGCACCGATGGCATATACCAATCGACCAGCAAGACTGCTTCGGCCAGCAGCCGCTCTACGTCGTAAGGCCCCAAATCCGGGCAGCCTGTCACCTCGACCGCGCGCTGCAGCGTCACCAATGTGTCGATCGCAAGCGCGTAGAGAGCGGGTTCGTCGGCGCCGCGTCGCAACAGCCGGGTATACGTATCGTCGCCGAAATCCTCGATCAGCAGAAAGCCTTCGACGCGATTTTCGGCGAGCACCTCCGGGGCGCTGAGCCCGAGATCGCGCAGGATCGCCGCGACTGCGATAAACGGGCCGACCTCCTCCTGCGGCGGCGGCGCGTCCATTACCACCGCGCTGCGGTGGCCACGGCAGACCCGATAATAGGAGCGAAAAGACGCGTCGCCGGCGAGCGGGGTCGGCACGATACCGCCCCAGCCATTGGCTTCGAGAAATGCCGCCATGGCCGGCTTCCGCGAGGAAAGAGCCGATCGGAGTGCGACGAAGCCGTTGCCTGATCCGTCTGGGATACCCGCTGTACCGGGGTCAGCCATCGCCGGCCATCCCTTCCAGGCGATCTCGCCATTCGGCGCCGCCGAAGATGATGGCACGCCGCGCTTCCGGCCGATCGCCAAAGCTCAGGGAGATTTCGAGACGGCGCTGTGGCAGCAGGGGGCCGAGACGGTCCGGCCATTCGATCAGCGAAATGCCGGAGCCGAAGGCGTCCTCAATACCAAGTTCCCAGACTTCCTCGGCGGAGCGGAGGCGATAGAGATCGAAATGCCAGATCGCGGCGCCCTCAGTCTGATAGGTCTGGACCAGGGTGAAAGTTGGGCTCGGCACCTCCTCCTGGGCTTTGGTGCGGGCACGGATAAAGGCCCGCGCGAAACTCGTCTTGCCGACGCCGAGATCGCCTTTGAGTGCGATAATGTCGCCAAGTCGGGCTACCGCCGCGAGCCGGGCAGCGAGCGCCGCAGTGGCGGCTTCTTTGGGCAGATCGAATACGGGCGTCACCCAAGCGTTGTATAGGGTTGCCGGCGAAATACGCAAGATTTGCCAGGAACCACGATCATCCTCCTCCGCCCGAGCTCAGGTTCGCGCCGAAACCGATCGGGGCCAACTGTTTGCTGCATCGCGCCGGCCGCTGTTCTGCCGCGCGCTCGAGCGAATCGACGCCGCATCGATCGCGCTTGTCCGGGCGAGACACCGCCCCGCGTTCATTCGCGGATCAACATCGGACCGCGATTTAATAAACCGATGCCGGTTCGGTCTCGGTTGCTACCGACGCATCGTCAGTGCCGTCGGCGGCTTGTGTTATCGCGTTTGCATGATACGCGGCCGGTTCATGGCCCGTCGGCAGCCGGCAGATGACGCGGGTTCCGCGCCCCAAAGCCGATTCGATTTCCACCGCTCCGCCATGCAGTTCGATCAGGCTCTTGACCAGGGACAGCCCGAGCCCGGAGCTCGAGTGCCGCTTACGGCGCGCGAATTTATCGAAAACTCGCAGCTGGTCCGCCGGCGCGATGCCGATACCGGTATCGGCGACGCTCAGCAGCAGATCGCCGCCGCAGCGCTCGGCCCCGATGCTGATTGCACCACCGGGCGGGGTGAATTTGATCGCATTGGAAATCAGATTGAAGAGAGCCTGTTTGAGGCGGCGCTCGTCAGCCTCGATGACGCCGATCTGCGAGGAGCATCGCAAGCTGATTTCGAGCCCCCGACTACGCGCGCGCTCGCGAGTCAGGTTTCTCACAGCATGTAGCATTTCGGGGATTTCGACCCGATCCCGCTCCAGTTCCATGTAGCCGGCTTCGATCGTCGCCAGGTCGAGGATGTCGTCGATCAAAGTCATCAGCTGATGCGAGCTGTCGAGAATGCCGCGGCCGTATTCAGCCTGGCTCGAGTTGAGCGACCCGAAATACTGGTTATGGAGAATCTCGGCAAAGCCAATAATAGTATTAAGCGGGGTGCGCAGCTCGTGCGAGACGCTGGCAATGAATTCGCTCTTGAGGCGCCCGGCAGTCTCGAGCGCTTCGTTGCGCTCGCGTAACGCACGCTCCACCCGGGCGGTGTCGCTGATATCGAGATAAGTCAGCAGCACCTCGCCATCGGGCAGCGGCACGCTCGCTACCTGCAGCACCGAGCCATCGCGGCGATGGAGGGGACCGCTGCTCAAGACCCGCGTCGTGACTTCGGCGACGATGCGCGCTTTATGAGCCGCCCAGTCACCGCCGTCGTCGATCAGATCGCGGGTTTTCTCGATGATTTCGCTGATGTGCGGTTCACCGGCGACATCCGCCTCCAACAATCCCCACATCGCCCGAAAAGCGGGATTGTGAAGCTTGAGCCGGCCATCGCTGCCATAGACGGCAATCCCCTCGAACAGATGGTCGAGGGTCGCGCGCTGCACCTGGATCAGTGTGTTGTATGAGCATTCGAGCGCCAGCCGTTCGCTGACATCGTCGTACGCAAAGGTTAGTCCGCCAAACGGGTGCGGCGACACAGTCAGCTGCAAGGTGCGCCCGTCCGGCAGATGGATCAGTTCGTGCCGCGGCTCGATCAGCGAGGTGAACATTTCGCCGCGCTCGCGCTTGAACGCGCGGAAATCGGCAAATTCCGGAAAACTCCGCGACGCCCGCAATTGGTCGAGTAACTCGCCGAGCGTCGGCTCCGCGGCGAGCCAGGTTGCGTCGAGCGCCCACAGTCGAGAAAAGGCGGTATTGAAGAAGTGGAGTCGCTGATCCGGTCCGAAGATCGCGACTGCGGCAGAAATACCTTCGAGCACGGCGGCATGCGCGTCGAGATGCCGCCGCAGCTCGGCCGCCGCGCTTTCAACGTCGGTGCGGTCGAGGGCATAGTTGATCGCGCCACCGTCGGCGCAGGCCACTTCGCTCACTTCGAGCAGCCGCCGCCGGCCATCGATGACGACGTGGGTCCTGACCGGAGGCGCGGTGATGGCGTCTGGCGCGACTGGTTCCCCGCGGCCGGCGCGAACGAGCTCAAGACCTTCGGCAAGCACTACTTCGCGGCTCGCGCCAAGTGCAGCGGCATAGTTGCGATTGCAATCGACGAGAGCACGATCCCGGTTGCGCCGCCAAACCGGGGTCGCCAGCGCATCGAGCGCCTCGCGCAACCTTGCGGCCTCCTCGCTCGCGTGCTGCGCGGTTGCTGCTGCCTCGATACGGCCGTGCTCGATCTCGGCGATCATCCGGCCGCGCGCGCGCAATCGGCGCTGGCAATCGAACCACAACGCGCCGAAGCCGATTGCGAGCATGGTCGCGAATGTGCTGGCGCTTGCTGTGACCATGACCACCCCATTTACTACCGGTGGTTATGGAGGCGGTTAGGCCGACCTCCTGATACGGCTATTATGGGGCGAATTTCCCAAATGAAAAGGGATTTGTTTCCGATTTGTCCATACCGTGTCGCTAATTTTTCGCTAGGGGGATTAGTAGCGGTAATGCTCCGGTTTGAACGGACCCGTGCGGTCGAGGCCGAGATAGCCGGCCTGGGCCGGGCTGAGGCGGGTCAGCTTGACCCCGAGCTTGTCGAGGTGCAGGGCGGCGACTTTTTCATCGAGATGCTTGGGTAGCACATAGACCTTGTTTTCATATTTGCCGTGGTTGGTCCACAGCTCGATCTGGGCCAGCACCTGGTTGGTAAAGGACGCGCTCATCACAAAGCTCGGATGGCCGGTTGCGCAACCTAGATTGACCAACCGGCCCTTGGCGAGAACGATCAACCGCCTGCCATCGGGAAAGACGACCTCGTCGACCTGCGGTTTCACTTCCTCCCAGGGGTAGTTGCGCAAGGCCTCGATCTGGATCTCGCTGTCGAAATGGCCGATGTTGCAGACGATGGCGCGATCCTTCATCTGGCGCATATGGTCGATAGTAATCACATCGATGTCGCCGGTGGCGGTGACGAAGATGTCGCCCACTGCTGCCGCGTCCTCCATCGTCGTCACCTGGTAGCCCTCCATCGCCGCCTGCAGCGCGCAGATCGGGTCGATCTCGGTGACCATGACGCGGGCGCCCTGACTCCTGAGGCTCGCGGCCGAGCCCTTGCCGACATTGCCGAAGCCGCAGACCACCGCGAGCTTACCGGCGAGCATCACGTCGGTGGCGCGCTTGATCCCGTCGACCAGGCTCTCGCGGCAGCCGTAAAGATTGTCGAATTTCGACTTGGTGACGCTGTCATTGACGTTGATCGCCGGCGCCTTCAACGCCCCTTCGCGCATCATCTCATAAAGCCGGTTGACCCCGGTCGTGGTCTCCTCGGAGATGCCGCGGACATGGCGCAACAGATCGGGGTGCTGGTCGTGCAGGATCTTGGTCGCGTCGCCGCCATCGTCGAGCACCATGTTCGGGGTCCAACCATCTGGTCCGCGCAGGGTCTGCTCGATGCACCATTCGTACTCCTCCTCGGTCTCCCCTTTCCAGGCGAAGACCGGGACGCCGCGCGCGGCAATCGCGGCGGCGGCGTGGTCCTGGGTCGAGAAGATGTTGCACGAGCTCCAGCGCACCGTGGCGCCGAGATGGGTTAGGGTTTCGATCAGCACCGCGGTCTGAATTGTCATATGCAGGCAGCCGACGATGCGCGCGCCCGCGAGCGGCTGGGCCGAGCCGAACTCCTCACGCAACGCCATCAGCCCCGGCATCTCGGTTTCGGCGATCGCGATTTCACGCCGCCCCCAATCGGCGAGAGAGATGTCGGCAACCTTATAATCTGTCGAAGCGGGCATTTGAGCTCTCCTCTCGGCATTGCCGCGGTGCGGCGGCTTTGCGCTGGCTTTTAAATTTCGAAGAAAGATATTCAGATATCTTTATGTCGTCAATCAGCGAGGATCCGCTATATGCCGGCCGACCTCGCCATTCGGGCCAGCGAGGCCTTGGCACCGGCGCAAATCGCTGGGCAAGCGGAGAGCACCCGGCCTGTGCGCAACCGTCCGGTTATCCAAAGACCTTTCAACAAGGGCGTCCGTAAGGTCAAAAAACCGCTTCAGGATACCTCCGGGATGACCCTGAACGGGTAGTTGGTCTCCTTATAGTCGCCACGATGTTGGCGTTTTGGCAATTCGACCTTTGGGCGCATTAGATCCTTATAGGGGATTTTGCTCAGGATGTGAGTGAGAGCATTCAGCCGCGCCCGGCGCTTATTGTCGGAATGGACGACATACCACGGCGCCCATGACGTGTCGGTGGCGAGGAACATCTCATCGCGCGCCCGCGAATAGCCGTACCAGAGAGAATACGATTTGAGGTCCATGTCGGATAACTTCCAAATCTTACGGTCGTCATCGAGGCGTGCCTCGAAGTCGTCTCGTCTGCTCTTCGGGATAACCTCCAACCAATATTTTAATAATATTATGCCAGAGTCGATGATGGCTTTTTTCGACTCCCGGGATCATTCGCAGGAAGAGGTTGGCTTGGTCCTCGGTGCAGAATCCCATTACGCGCTCAACGCCGGCCCGGTTGTACCAGCTGCGGTCAAAATCACGATCTCCCCGGCTGCCGGCAGATGGGGAAGGTAGCGCTGGGTGTACATCTGAGTCTTTTCGCGTTCGGTCGGCGCTGGAAGCGCCACAACCCGGAAGATACGCGGGCTGACCCGCTCGGTCATCGCCTTGATCGTGCCGCCTTTCCCGCCCCTCGCGCCCCTCGAAAACGATGCAGGCCTTCACCCCCTTATCCACCACCCATTGCTGAAGCTTGACGAACTCGACATGGAGACGGGCAAGTTCGCGCTCGTATTCCTTGCGTTTCAGCTTGCCGCCGGCGTCGTGAGCGTCATTCTTGCCGTTGGACATCGGTTTATCCTCCAATCCGCATCCTCAACTTCGCATCCATAGCGAATTCGACAGATGATTCAGTTCAAGGCCTGCGGACCGCAAGTGCCAGATTGAATTCGCCGCATGTTCGGGAAACGTTAGACATGTACCAGAATGCCGCTATCCTCGCCGGCTTTTTGCTGATCTACAGCGCGGTCGCGGGCCGGATCGAACGGTCGTGGCTCAGTGGCCCGATCGTGTTTACCGCGGGCGGCCTGCTGCTTGGGCCCTACGGCCTGGGCCTGGTTCGGCTCAACCTCGGTGCTGACGGATTGCGCACCCTGGCGGAGCTGACGCTCGCCATGGTTTTGTTCACCGATGCGGCCAACGCGGATTTCGACGTCGTCAGGCGACACATCGGCGTCCCCGAAAGGCTGCTGCTGATCGGGCTGCCGCTGACGATCGTGCTCGGTTTCCTCGCCGCGATGGTCCTCTTTCCCGGCATCGCCCCGCTCGAAATGGCCTTGCTGGCGGCGATACTCGCTCCGACCGACGCGGCGCTCGGCAAACCGGTGGTGACGAACCCCACCGTTCCGGCGGTGATGCGCGAGGCGCTCAACCTCGAGAGCGGCCTCAATGACGGCATCTGCGTGCCGATCGTCGTGCTGCTGCTGGGGCTTGCTGTCGAAACCCAGATCGAGCACGCGACGATGGTCCACGCAATCCGGGTGGTCGTCGAAGAGCTTGGCATCGGCACGTTGGTTGGCGTCGCGCTGACCTGGCTGACCACCTTGATGCTGCGATTTGCCGAGCGGCAGGGTTGGATCAGCGAGCACTGGGAGGAAGTTCCGATCGTCGCTCTGGCAGCCGCGTGCTTTGCCGCGGCTCAGGCGGCGGGCGGCAGCGGCTTCATCGCCTGCTTTGTCGGCGGGCTGCTGTTGAGCGGGCTGCGCCAGCATCACAAAGAGGAGCTGCTCCGCGGCGCCGTTGCCACCGGGGAGGCTCTGGCGCTCCTAACATGGATCGCGTTCGGGATCGGGGCGCTTGCCCCGATCGTCGCGCGACTCACCTGGCCGGCGCTGCTTTATGCCGTGCTCAGCTTGACCCTGATCCGAATGGGTCCTGTGTTTCTGTGCCTCGCCGGATCGGGGATGCGCGCTGCGGACAAGCTGTTCATCGCCTGGTTCGGCCCGCGCGGGCTCGCCACGATCGTGTTCGGGGTGATCATCCTGAACGAGAAGCTGCCCGGAAACGACACGATCATCGCCGTAGCCGGAGGCACCGTTCTATTGAGCGTCATCGCTCATGGCGTAACCGCAAACCCGCTGGTAAAGGCGATGGTGGGGCGTTCATCCGAAAAGTCCCCGGCGGTCAAGGACTCGTAGGAAGGCGGCCTTTACGAGCCCAAACGGACGACCATACCGTCGGCTCCGAGGCTTAGCGACAGTCCTCGGCGCCTGGCCCTCAAATGCAGATAAACGCCGTTGGAGTTTTGCAGCCACATCTGGCCTTTGCCCTGTTCGCCCACGGCCCACCCCGTGCGCGCCTGGCCATAAACGCCGTTAAAGTCTTCGAGTCGGCGGAGGTTGTACACGCTGCCGGCGGCATCGAGCGTCGAAATCCCGATTCCCCCTATCCCCAGGCCGCCAAGTTTGAATGGGTAGCTCCGGCCGTGGAAGTACAAGGTTCCTCCGCCGACCGCGCCGCTGCCGATAAACGCGACCTGCACCTGATGGATGCTGACGCTGCCCGAAGCTCGGGAAGGGGGCGCACTCTGCGCGAAGGCGCCTGCCGAGAGAACACATAGGACCGTCAGCCCTGCAAGAAGCTTGCAGGCCAATCTGCGACAAGTTCGGACAAACATCGGTTTTCCCTTGCTAAAGGTGCCCAAACAACAACTGCTACTTCCAGGTCAGGAAAAAGCCGATATCCCCGGGCATACTTTCCGGGTATTCGAGCACCTCGGCCCTGAGCCGAAAGTCAAGCGGCTGCAAATGCTCCCGCCAGAACTCGGAGGCGCCGTCCGCGCTCGGCTGCATCGTGCTGCGATCTTCAGGCGACATAGCTGCCCTTCATCCCCATTCTGAATATCTATCACAGATGTGCGCGCTGGTGGATTGATCCAGCTCAATCGCGCGGCGAAGGGTCGGTGCCCTTTTTTGGCGATTCGCTGATTGACAACGGCGCATATGCTCCGAAATCTACATTCTTATCCTTTGGGCGATTTCCTTGTCTGGTCAGCCGAACCTTTCCGATTGCAACTGTCTGGCGGTGCGTCAGGCCGCGCGCTATGTGACGCAGCTCTACGATCGGCATCTGGCCGCCTCGGGGCTGCGCACCAGCCAATACGGCATTCTCGCCAAACTCAAGCGACACGGGCCGATGGCGATCAACGAACTGGCGGCCGAATTGGTGATCGATCGCACGACGCTCGGCCGCAACATCCGGCCGCTCGAACGCGACGGGCTGATCACGATCACGCCCGGCCGGAGCGACCGGCGGGTCAAGGAATTGCGCCTGACCCCGGCCGGCGAAGACCGCTTGAACGAGACCCGTGGCGCCTGGGTCGCGGCTCAGCGCAGCTTCGAGACCGGGTTCGGGCCGGCGCGTTCGGCCGAATTGCGCGGGCTGTTGCATGCCCTCGTGGAGAGCGGGCTCGTGCCCAAGGACGAGGGCTAGCCGGGTCCAGCCAGTCAATACATTTGGAACATCTGCTGGATCGCGGCGATGTCGCTGGTGGTCGATAACGCCAGCATCAACAGGATGCGGGCCTTTTGCGGGCTGAAGTCCTCGCCGGCGACGATCCCGCTGTCGCGCAGCCGGCGACGCGGGGCGACCCGGCCGCTGAAGGCCCGGCTGCATTGGACGACGACGATTCCGGCCTTGGCCGCGCGTTCGAACACGGCGCGCTGTTCTGGCGTCGGGCTGCCCGGGGCAAAACCGGCTGAGACGATGCCGCGTGCACCGGCGGCGACCGCCGCGTCGACCAGCGCGCCATCGGCCCCGGCATAGGAATAGACGATGTCGACCCGCGGCAACGGCAGGGCGAGGTCGAGTGCCGCGAATGTCGTATCGGGCATGTGGGCGCGCAGAGGCGAGCGGTAGAAATGCACCCCGTCGCCGTCGCAATGGCCGAGCGCGCCGAAATCGAGCGAGCGAAAGGTCTGCACCCGATAGGTCGAGGTCTTGACCACATCGCGCGCGGCGTGGATCTCGTCGTTGAGGACGGCGAGCACGCCCTTGCCGCGCGATTGCGGCGAGCCGGCGACGCGTAGCGCGTTGACCAGGTTCATCCCGGCGTCGGTGCCGAGCGCGCTCGCCGGCCTCTGCGCCCCGACCAGCACCACCGGCTGCGCGACCCGCAAGGTCAGGTTCAGAAAAAACCCGGTTTCCTCCAGGGTCGCAGTGCCGTGCGGGATGACGAACCCGGCGATGGCAGGGTCGTCTCGTGCAATCTTATGGATCAATGCCCGCAATTCGAGCCAATCCTTGGGGCCGATATCGGTGCTGCCGACCTGACGAAAGGTCACCGGCACCGGATCGGCGACGAGCCGGGTCTCGGCAAACCGGTCGAGCAATGCCTCGGCCGAGTCAGCTTCTGGCCGAAATCGGGGTAGTCGAGCACGTCAAGGCTCGACGCGCCGAGCGAGGAGATCGTGCCGCCGGTGCCGATCACGGCGATGCGGGGAAGTGAAGAGGGCATGTGGGCTCCGGGCAAAATGACCAGCGCGGTGGCGGCCCGAGATTGCTGCGCTACACTCGCAATGACAATAGATCTGTAGATCTGTGCGCGGCAATGACCACAGAGGAGCGGCGGCATCTTCCCTTTGCCCGATGCCATAGGTTTGCATCAGGCCAATGGATCCGCTACGACAGCCAGCGCTTGCGGCGTCTGTAGTGCTTGAGGTCGCGGTAGGATTTGCGGGCGCCGGCCTCGTTGAGGCCGAGATAGAATTCCTTGATGTCGGAGTTCTGGCGCAAAGCCTCGGCCGGGCCTTCGAGCACGATGCGGCCGTTTTCCATGACATAGCCGTGGTCGGCGATGTCGAGCGCCAAGGCGGCGTTCTGCTCGACCAGGAGCACGGTCAGGCCGCGCTCCTCGCGCAGCCGGCGGATGATGCCGAAGATCTCGGTGACCAGCAGCGGCGCCAGCCCGAGCGAGGGCTCGTCGAGCAGGATCACCTTGGGTTCGCACATCAGAGCGCGGCCGATCACCAGCATCTGCTGCTCGCCGCCGGAGAGATAACCCGAGGGCTGATGGCGGCGCTCCCGGAGCGCCGGAAAGGTGTCGAAGATCCTGTCGATGCCTTCCCGGGCTGCGGGCGAAATCCTTGCGGGTATGGGCGCCGGCGACGAGGTTCTCCTCGACAGTCAAATTCTCGAAGACCCGCCTGCCTTCGAACACCTGGCTGACGCCGCGCCTGACCACATCGTGCGGCGCCAGGCGGTCGAGCCGTTCGCCATCGAGCTCGACCGTGCCCTTGGTGACCTCGCCGCGCTCGCTGCGCAACAGGCCCGATATCGCTTTCAACGTCGTCGTCTTGCCGGCGCCGTTGGCGCCGAGAAGGGTGGTGATGCGGCCCTCCTCGACGCTCAGCGAAACGCCCTTCAGCACCAGGATCACGCCGTCATAGACGACCTCGATGTTGTTCAGCGCCAGCATCGGGCGAGATCCTTGATCGGCGATACCACCTCCTCGCCAACCCGCCTAATCGACTTCTGCGGTCTTGATCGCGTGCTCCACCACATCGCGATAGGCGCGGAACCAGTCGGTCTCGGCGACGAACTTGCCGTCATGCACCTGGAAGATCCGGACCCAGCCGCCGCCCTCGTGATCGGTGGGGGTGATCTGCAATGGCGGAACGAGGCCGCCCAAGGTGAAGTCGTGGATCTGCTCCATGCCCTGCTTGATCTGTGGCCCGGTCGGCTTCTGGCCGCCGCTGATCTTAAGCGCATTCCTGATCGCTTCGACCTGGACCGCCGCCTGGAGCAAGCCGCGATTATAGATGACCGTGTCGTCCATGGTCGCGGGCGGATCTTTGCCTTCTTTCTTATACATCGCCTTGATTTGCTGACGTACCGGATAGTTGTCGCCGGCGCCGGCGAATTGCAGGGTGTTGTAGCCCTCGGCCACGCCCCAGCCGCCGGCCGCCTTGATGTCCGCCTCGGCCGAAGCCCAGACCAGGCCAACGACGTGGGACAGCGGGTAGCCGGCGCCCTTCAGCCCCTTGATCGCCACCGAAGGCGAGCGGCCGAACAGGTGCATGATGATGAAATCCGGGTGATAGCGCTGGGTGATGTCGAGGATCTGCGCCCCCAATTCGACCCCCGGCGGCGGCACGGCAAAGGTCCTCATCTCGAACCCTTCCGATTTCTGCAGGGCGTCCAGGATCGGCATCGGTTCCTTGCCAGCCGGATTGTCGTAATAGACGTAGGCGATTTTTTTGCCCTTCAGGCTCCCGCCCAATTTGTCCTTGGCGAACTTGACCGCTCCGGCGGCCTGCGACCAATAGGTCGCGGCGATCGGGAACAGGTAGGGGTAGCGGGTTCCATCAGCCGCTGCGGCAATCCCGAAACCGGGCGAGGTCGTCGGCATCTTGTCCTGTTCGAGCCGCTGGTTCAGCGCCACGGTCTGCGGCGTGCCGTAGAGCGTCATCATCACAACGCCCATTTGCTTCTGCCGCTCATAAGCCTCGATCGCGGGCGGCACTTTGTATTGATTGTCGATTTCGTCGCCGCGGATCATCCAGCCGTCGACCCCGCCCTCGGAGTTGATCAGCTTGTAATAATCCTGCATCGCCGGGCACAGCACCGTGCCGACGATCTGGGTTGGGCCGGTGCGGTCGCACTGGTCGCCGATCAGGATCTCCTTGGGCTGCGCCACCGCTGACGCGGCGAGCGCCAACCCTGCCGCGACACCGGCCGCGAGCCCCCATATGCCCTTTGATAACGTCGTCATATCGCTCCTCCCACTGCCTTTCCGAGTTAATAGGAAAACGGCCAGATCCGAAAGTAATTGCGGATGTTGCGCCACAGCCGGTTCAGCCCCTCGGGCTCGACCACCAGAAAGAAGATGATCAGCGCGCCGAAGATCACCAGCCGAAGATTAGGCACCACGTTGAGCAGATCGGCATGAGAGAAAATCAGGCCGCCGAAAGAGTTGAGAAACCAGCGGGTCGCGATCGGCAGCAGAGTGACGAAGATCGCCCCCAGCACCGAACCCAGCACCGAGCCGAGACCGCCGATGATCACCATCGCCAGATAGTCGATCGATACATCGATCTGGAACTGTTCGTAATTGGCGATCCCCAGATAATAGCTTTCGAGCACGCCGCCGACCCCGGCATAGAATGACGAGATCGCAAACGCGTAGAGCTTGTATCGAAAGATGTTGATGCCGATGATCTCGGCGGCAATGTCTTGGTCTCGGATTGCAACAAAGGCGCGACCGATGCGGCTGCGCACCAGATTAAGGGTGGCAATGATCGCCAAAACTACAAAAAACATCAGGAACACATAAATTTGAACTTCGTGCTTCAGAACGATGCCAAAAAAAGACGGGCGTGGGATCTCGATCGATGCCTGTACCCCGCCAGAGATCCATTGGACGTGATTGATCGTCCATTCGATGATCAGCTGTGCCGCCAAAGTGGCGATCGCCAGATAGATCCCCTTGATGCGCAGTGACGGAATCCCGACGATGAGACCGATTATAGCCGCCATCAGCCCTCCCGCCGGGATCGCGATCCAGAACGGTGCGTCAAGGCGGGTGATCAGATTGGCCGCGGTATAGGCGCCGACCGACATGAAGGCGCCGTGCCCGATCGAAACCTGCCCGGTATTGCCGACCAGAATGTTGAGGCCGAGGGCGCCGACGATTGCGATCAGGATCAGATTGAGCACCGAAACGTAGTATTCGCTGAAGGTCAGCGGCACGATCACAATGAACAACGCCGCGAATGCGGCCAGGCCCCACCGCGCGATCGGCAGCGGGTATAGCGCCATGTCGGCGGCGTAGCTGGTTTTGAACACCCCGGCTTCGCGGTGGAACATCGTCAGCTCCGCTCCCCGCAAAGCGCGGCGTCATTCCGGGATGGCCCGCAGGGCCAGGCCCGGAACCCAGGAACACCGGCCGGCGATAGGCTTGCCTCGGACGGCAGCAGTCGCGCCGACTGAGCCGTCTCCGATCCGCCCGTGCTCATGGGTTCCGGGCTCGCGGGCAGCGCCCGCGCCCCGGAATGACCACGGCCTTTCGTCTCGTCAGTGCGAACAGCTGTTTTGCTGGAGGACCGCATCACACGCGCTCGATTCGGCGGCGGCCGAACATGCCTTCGGGGCGGATCATCAGCACCGCTATCATCAGCACATAGGGCACAAAATCCTTGGTGCCACCGCCAACATAGGGGTCGAGATAACCGGCCGCCAAATTCTCGACGACGCCGACGATCAACCCGCCGACGACCGCACCGATGATCGAATCGAGGCCGCCCAGGATCACCACCGGAAACACCTTGAGGCCGACCAGCGCCAGCTGGTTGTCGACGCCGAGCATTGCTCCCCAGACAATGCCGCCCAACGCCGAGACCACCCCGGCCATCGCCCAGGCGAGCGCAAAATAGCGCTGCACGTTGATCCCCATTGCCATCGCCACCTGCTGGCTGTCGGCAACCGCGCGCATTGCCACCCCGATCCGGCTCTTTAGAAAGAACCAGGTGAAGCCGGCTAGAAAGACCAGGCTGACACCGGCGCCGACGAACTGGACCGGTGGCACGCTGACAAAGCCGAGCGAAATCGGCAAATCACCGATCGGCATATCGATCGCCCGCGTCCCAGCGCCGAAGGCCAGGGTGGCGAAGCCTCTGAGGACGGCGGCTAAGCCGATCGTCGCCATGATCACCGAAATGATCGGGCGGCCGATCAGCGGGCGCAGCACGATTCGCTCGATGCCGAAGCCGAGCACCACCATGCCGAGGACCGCGAGCAGAGCCGAGATCCAGAACGGCAGCCCGGCCAGATCGCCGGCTCCCGCGGCGATAAAGGCGGCGAACATGACGAACTCGCCCTGGGCGAAATTGATCGCGTCGGTCGCCTTGTAGATCAGCACAAATCCCAAGGCGATTAGTGCGTACATCAGCCCGATCATCACCCCGTTGACCACCAGGACCAGGGTGAACTGCCAATCAAGCCCCGCCATCGATCAACTCAGGCGAAGGCGGGCTCGCGCGCCGGCTCGGCCGTGCCGATGACGGTGTCGATCGCCATCCTTGCTTCAAGCGCCGCCTTCCGCCCGTCCTCATAGGTGATTTCGGTGGTCAGCTCGACGGCTTCGCCACCATCGTAAAACGCCTCGACCACTGCGGCGTATTTTTCGGCGATGAAGCGGCGCCGCACCTTGCGGGTGCGGGTGATCTCGTGGTCGTCGGGGTCGAATTCCTTGTTGAGCAGCAAAAAGCGGCGGATATGCGCGGCCGCCGGCAGGCCGGCGTTGCAGCGGGCGATCTCCGCGCCGATCAGCCGGCGCACTTCGGGCTTGGCGCTCAAATCCTGGAACGAAGTATATGCAAGGTTGTGCCGCTCGGCCCAATTGCCGACAGTGCCGAGATCGATCGCAATCATCGCCGCGACAAACGGCTGGCGATCGCCATAAGCCACCGCCTCGGCGATGTAGGGGCTGAATTTCAGCTTGTTCTCGATGAATTGCGGGGCAAAGGGGGTGCCGTCGGCGAGCTTGCCGACATCCTTGGCGCGATCGACGACGACGAGATGGCCGCGGGCGTCGATAAAGCCGCAATCGCCGGTGCGGAACCAGCCGTCGGCGTCGACCGCTTCGCCGGTGGCCTCGGGCTGCTTGAAATAGCCCTGGAACACCGCGCCGGAGCGGATCAGCACTTCGCCGCTCTCGGTGATCCGCACTTCAGTGCCCGGAATGGCCGGGCCGACGGTGTCGGGATCGGCCTCGCCGTCGCGCTGCAATGCAGCCAGCCCGGCCAACTCGGTCGAGCCCCAAACCTGCTTCAGGTTGACCCCAAACGAGCGGAAAAAGCGATAGGTGTCGGGGCCGAGCGGCGCGCCTCCGGTATAGGCCCACCGGGCGCGGCGCAGGCCGAGCTGGTCGCGCACCGGCCCGTAGACCAGAAGCTCGCCCAGAGCCAGGCCAAAGCGCTGTGGCAATGACGGCTTTTGCCCGGAGCCGCGGGCAAGTTCGACCCGTTCGGCGAGGCCGCGGAAGAACTCGAAGGCCCGCCGCTTGGTTGGCGTCGCGTCAGCCGCCCGCACCCGCAGCTGGGTCAGCATGTTTTCCCAGATTCGCGGCGGCGCCAAAGCCACCGTTGGGCCGAGCTCGCGCAAATCGCGCTGGACTGTTTCCGGGCGCTCCGGGCAATTGCAGGTGAAGCCGACAAGCAGTGTCAAGACCAACGAAAACAGCGACTCGCCGATCCACGCCATCGGCAGATAGGACAGGATGTCGTCGCTCGGGCGGATATCCTCGGCCGCGACAAAGCCCTCGGCGGCGGCCAGCAGGTTGGCGTGAGACAGCATTACCCCTTTCGGCTCGCCAGTCGTGCCCGAAGTGTAGGTCAGCAGCGCCACATCCTCGGCCGTGCCCTTGTCGGTGGCGCCGTCGACATAGCCAGCGTGTGCTGCGCCAAATTCGCGGCCCTTCGCCTGGACCCGCTCAAAGGGTTCGAGCGCCGGCGTCGGATAGCGGCGCATGCCGCGCGGATCGTCGTAGACGACCAGATCGAGATGTGGCAGCTGCGCCTTCAACGACAGGATCTTGTCGACCTGCTCCTGGTCTTCGGCGACGACCACCCGGATCTCGGCGTGGTTCAGCACATAGGCCATCTCGGATGCGATCGCATCCTGGTACATCGGCACTGCGATGCCGCCCAGGCATTGTGCCGCGAGCTGGGCCCAATAAAGCCGCGGGCGGTTGTCGCCGATAACCGCCAGCTTGTCGCCGCGGCGGAAGCCGTGGGCGGCAAGGCCGAGGGCGAAATCACGCACCTCGCGGTCGTATTGGGCCCAAGTGAAGGTCTGCCAGATACCGCGGGTTTTTTCGCGGATCGCCGGCCGCCTAGCCATGATCGCGGCGTTGCGGCGCAACAGCCGCGGCAGGGTGGTAGGCAGGTCGGTCGGCGGGGGCAGGGTTGGCGCTCCGCTCATTCGGCCGCCTCCGCGCGCGCGCCGCCTCCGCCGAGATAGGCGCGGATCACGTCGGGATGGCGCTGTACTTCGTCAGGGGTGCCGTCGGCGATCTTGCGGCCGTGATCGAGCACGGCGACCCGCTCGGAAATGTCCATCACCACCGCCATGTCGTGCTCGATCAGGATGACCGTCGTGCCCCACTCCCGGTTCACCTCGAGAATGAAGCGGGCCATGTCCTCTTTTTCTTCCTGGTTCATGCCGCCCATCGGCTCGTCGAGCAGCAACAGCTTGGGGTCAAGCGCCAGCGCGCGGCCGAGTTCGACGCGCTTTCGCAAACCGTAGGCGAGGCCGCTGGTCGGCTGCTTGCGCAAATCTTCGAGTTCGAGAAATTCGATCAATTCCTCGACCCGGGCGCGGTGGACCACTTCCTCGCGCTGCGCCAGCCCCCAATAGACAAACGACGACAGAACTTCCGCCCGCATCCGCACATGCCGGCCGAGCATGATGTTGTCGAGCACGGTCATGCCGGCGAAGAGTGCGATGTTCTGAAAGGTGCGAGCGATGCCGAGAGCGGCGACGCCCGACGGGCGGATCCCGGTCACGTCCCGGCCTTCGAACGAGATCGAGCCAGTGTCCGGCCGGTAGAAGCCACTGATGATGTTGAGCAGCGAGGTCTTGCCGGCGCCGTTCGGGCCGATGATCGAGGTCAGCCCGCCGCGCCGTACCGACAGCGAAATGTCTTCGACCGCGCGCACGCCGCCGAAATGCTTAGAGACTCCGGAGACGGCGAGCTGTATTTCGCCGCCCATTGCAGCTGCACGCCCGCTCACATTGCCCGACACGATCCCGTCCGCATTTCCTCGCCTGCCCGCCAATCCACCCATGCCGAGCAATTATGGCCGGCATGATGCGGACGCAGAGCGCAGAATGCAACCGCTTCGACGGGGGCAGGTGAAGCGTCGCGACCGCAGCTTGCCTGCCCGCCCCGTCCGTGAAACGATCGGCCCAGCGATTGTCGGTGCAAGCGTAGTTAACAAGATGCCGGAACCGGAAACGTTGCCGACCACGGTGCTGACCGGGTTTCTCGGCAGTGGCAAGACGACCCTGCTGCGCCGCGCCCTAGTTTCGCCGGCGCTCGCCGACACGGCGGTGATCATCAATGAGGTCGGTGAGATCGCCATCGACCACCATCTCGTCGATTTTGTCGAAGGCAGCGTCGTCGAGTTACCGGGTGGGTGCCTGTGCTGCGCCGTCCGCGAGGATCTGGCGCGGACTCTGCGCAGCCTGCTCGACCGCCGCGCGGCCGGTGCGATCCGAGCGTTCCGCCGGATCGTCGTTGAAACCTCGGGCCTCGCCGATCCGGCCCCGATCCTTTATACGTTGGGCGCCGATCCGATGCTCGACCACTGCCTGCATCTGGCCGGAGTCGTAACCTTGGTCGACGCGGTCGCCGGCGCTGAAACCATCGACCGGTTCCCTGAGGCGGCGCGGCAGGCAGCGCTGGCCGACACCGTCGTCATCACCAAGACCGATCTCGCCCCGCTCGAACCCGCTCTGATCCACCGGCTCGATCGGATCAACGACCGCGCACCGCGCGTCCTGGCGGCCGAGATCGCCGATCCCGGCGCGACGCTGTTCGCCGCCGGGAGCCGTGCCCTGCCTGCGCCGCTGACCGAGCCTACCGCCGTCCATAGCCACGGAATCGACACGTTTGCGATCAGTCTCGGCGGCGAGATCAGCCGTTTCGACTTCGCCCGCGCGCTCGGTGGGCTCGCCCGCGCCCGTGGCACCGATCTTTTGCGGGTCAAGGGGATCGTGCGCTTCTCCGACCGGCCGGAGCGGCCAGCGGTGGTGCAGGCGGCGCAGCATGCGATGTTCACCCCGGTATGGCTCGACGATTGGCCCGCAGGCTGGCCGGGCGACGACCGGTCGGGGGGCGAGGGCCGCAGCCGTCTCGTCTTTGTGGTGCACGAGATACCGCGCAGCGAAATCCTCGCCCATTTCGCTTTCGCCGCGGCTGCCCTATGGCACCCTCCGAGCGAGTGAGATCCGGGGCCAAGGGTCCAATCGGCTATGCGACCCTGCTTGACATTGCTGCGCTCAGCGGTCTAACAGATCCGCACCGTGGTGGATTTGAGCCGACCGGCTTGCGGCCACGTTAAAGAAGCGCTAAAAGGTCGGGAGTTCTGAAAGGAGCCCTGGCCCGCGCGGGACCGGGGTTTTTTATTTCCCGGATCGGCGCGGCTTCGAAGTGGAGAACCCTGCCGATGCCCAAACCCGTCCTGCCTCCCGACCTCGCCGATACCGTAGCGCCGGCCACGATCCTGGTGCGCGGCGGCACCACCCGCAGCGCGCATGACGAGACCTGCGAAGCGCTGTTCATGACTTCCGGCTTTGTTTACGGCGATGCCGCCACCGCCGAAACAGCCTTTGCCAACGACGGCTCGCGCTATGTCTATTCGCGGTACCGCAACCCGACCGTAGCGATGTTCGAGGAGCGGCTGCGGCTCATCGAGGGGGCGGAGGCTTGCCGTGCTACCGCCAGCGGGATGGCGGCGGTGTTCGCCGCGCTCCTGTGCCGACTGCGCGCCGGACAGCGGGTCGTGTCAAGCCGGGCATTGTTCGGATCGTGCCACTACATCCTATCCGAATTGCTGCCGCGCTGGGGCATCGAAACGGTGCTCGTCGACGGCCGCGATCTGGGCGCCTGGGAGGCGGCGCTGGCCGGCGGCGCCGCGCTGGCCTTTTGTGAAAGCCCGTCGAACCCGGCAATGGAGATCGTCGATCTGGCCGAGGTGGCGCGGCTGACGCACCGTGCTGGCGGCCTCCTCGTCGTCGATAATGTGTTCGCCACACCGCTATTGCAGAAGCCGCTGGCGCTCGGCGCCGACGTGGTCGTCTATTCGGCGACCAAGCACATCGACGGACAGGGTCGCTGTCTCGGCGGGGCGATCCTCGCATCGGAAAAATTCATCAAGGATGATCTCGGGCTGTTCTACCGGCACACCGGGCCGTCTTTGAGCCCGTTCAACGCTTGGCTGTTGCTGAAGGGGTTGGAAACGCTCGAATTGCGGGTCGATCGGCAATGCCGTACCGCTGCCGCCGTGGCCCGCGCGCTCGAAGCAAACCCGAAGATTACGCGGGTGCTCTATCCGGGGCTACCGAGCCACCCGCAATACGAACTGGCGCGACGCCAGATGAAGCAGGGCGGTAGCCTCGTCTGCTTTGACGTGGCCGGCGGCAAAGAGGAGTGCTTTCGCTTTCTCGATGCGCTGCGCCTCGTCGACATCTCGAACAATCTCGGCGATTCAAAGAGCCTCGTCACCCATCCAGCGACGACGACGCATTCGC
Organism: uncultured Alphaproteobacteria bacterium; assembly: GCA_963775875.1. Classification (GTDB taxonomy): domain Bacteria; phylum Pseudomonadota; class Alphaproteobacteria; order ATCC43930; family CGMCC-115725; genus AP-15. The sequence goes on along the minus strand of CAVZKP010000014.1, from coordinate 403,499 downwards.
GGCTCAAACCCGAAGCGCGGGCCGAGCTCGGCATCGGCGACTCCCTGGTGCGCTTTTCGGCCGGCCTCGAAGCCGAGGCCGATCTGTTGGACGACATCGAAAGAGCGCTCAACCGCGTCTGATCGAGGTGCCTCGCCGGGCTTAGATGTGGATGGCGCGGCCGGCGACCGCGAGGGCGGCTTCCTTGACCGCTTCGCTCAAGGTCGGATGGGCATGACAGGTGCGGGCGATGTCCTCGGCCGAGGCGCCGAATTCGATCGCCAAGGCCGCCTCGGCGATCATCGTGCCGGCGTCGGGGCCGATGATGTGTACGCCCAGAACCTTGTCGGTCGCGCTGTCGGCGAGAATCTTGACGAATCCCTCGGTGTCGCCGTTGGTCCGGGCGCGAGGCGTGGCGGTGAACGGGAACTTGCCGGTGCGGAAGGCGGTCCCCGCTGCCTTCAGTTCCTCCTCGGTGCTGCCGACCGCGGCCACCTCGGGCCAAGTGTAGACCACCGCCGGGATCGCGTGGTAATCGATCGACGGTTGCTGCCCGGCCAGGCGCTCGGCCAGCGCCACGCCCTCGTCCATCGCCTTGTGCGCCAGCATCGGCCCGCGGATCACGTCACCGATCGCATAGATGCCGGGAACGTTGGTGGCGAAGCCGTCATCGACCACAATCCGGCCCTGCGGGTCGCGCGCGACCCCGATTGCTTCGAGCCCCAACCCTTGGGCGTAGGCGCGCCGGCCGATCGACACCAGCAACACCTCGGCCGAGAGGCTCTGCGGCTCGCCCTCGATGTCGATGGTTACCCCATCGGCATTTTGGCCGGTGCCGACCACCTTGGCGCCGAGCCTGAACTCGATCCCCTGACGCGTCAGCACCCGCTGCAAGGCGGTCGCCAGTTCCCGGTCCATATTCGGCACGATCCGGTCGAGCAGCTCGACGACCGTCACCTTGGCCCCGAGCCGACGCCAAACCGAGCCCAATTCGAGCCCGATATAGCCACCCCCGATCACGACGAGCCGCTCTGGCACATGATCGAGCGCCAAGGCTCCAGTCGACGACAGGACGCGCCGCTCGTCGACCTCAATTCCGGGCAGCGGCGTGCTTTCCGACCCGGTGGCGATGATGATGGCGTCCACCTCGATCTCTTGGACGCTGCCGTCAGCGCCAGTGATGACGACCCGTCCCGACGCCGCGATGCGCGCTTTGCCCTTGAGCCAATCGATCTTATTCTTGCGAAACAGGAACTCGACCCCGCGGGTCAGCGTGGTGACGACCCGCTCCTTTCGGTCCATCATCGCGGCGAGGTCGAGTCCGATCTCGCCGATCCTGACCCCGTGCTCGGCCAGTGTAAGCCGCGCCTCGGCGAATTTTTCCGAGGATTGCAGCAGGGCCTTCGACGGGATGCAGCCGATATTGAGACAGGTCCCGCCGAGACTGTCGCGGCTTTCGACGCATGCTGTCTTGAGCCCGAGCTGCGCCGCCCGGATCGCCGCGACATAGCCGCCAGGCCCAGCTCCGATGATGACGACGTCGTAGCGATCAGGCATGTTCGCTGAACCAGATATCCGTGACCGCGCGACGCGATTGGGCGACTGCTCTCGACGTTGCCACGTCGTTGACCGCGACGCGAGATCGGAATTGAAGCCGGGATCCGCGGCTATTCGCGGCCCTGATCAGCGCACCCTTTCGGCGCCGTGGACGCCGCAATGACGAGCGCATTTGTGCTTTGTCGCCCGGTAACCTCTCGTTCGCGCCGGCAGCCTATGTTCTTGGCAACCGTTCCAGACTGGTCAATAGCTGAGGCGAGGGGGAAAGCTCCAGGTGTTGCCAAGGCGCGCGAGGAATGGCCGCGAAGACTCGACCGCGAGCTTGACGCCGAGCTCGGAGAATTTGGCTGAGCCGTTGAGCCAATTGTCAAAACTGGAGCGGGCGAAACCGGCATTGACCGCAATCGCATCGGAAAGCGTTTTGACCGCCAGCATCTCAATCGCAGTGCGCGCCGCCGCGTCAATGCCACAACGCGTCAACCCGGCCACCTCCTCGCTAAGCGCGTCGAGCCCGCGTGCCAATGCCGCACGAGATTCCGCTAGCGCAGCGAGGGCTTGGTTAGCAATCTGGCTGCGGTCGCCAGGCTCGGCGCTCAGCGCCGAAAGCGGCGGCGAGCCGCTCTGCGGCTCGGTGCGCGATGCCTCCGGCGCAGCCAACTCCGTCACCTTGGCGACAAGAATTTCGTTCGGCGCCTCGGCGGCTACAACTGCCGGGCCCAAGATTCCAACCGGCGCCGCTGTTCGAGCGGTGCGCTTACCCTTGGTTTCCATCGTGATATCCTCGCTGCCGCCGACTGCGCCGCACCAAGCCACTCTAGCCCCGATTCGATCGGCTCGGCAACAAAATTGTGCAACGCACAATCAGCGAGTGCGGCGCCGTGGCCAAGGAGTTGAGCCGCCGAAAGCACAGCACCGGCGCCAGCGATTGGTCCGCGCTACCTGCGGCCCGCCTGTGCTCGATGGCGATCGCCAAGGCAATTGCATAATCTGCCAAAGGAGCAGGTGAAACTAGACAGGAGCGCCGCTTTTTTCTACTGTCGTTTCTGGCGAACTGTGCGGCGCTGTCGGTTGCGCAGTTCCGGGGGAATTGGGGGGTGCGGTGACAGTGCTAGAGCATCATGAGCGCGGCGGATCCCGCGGGGGCGGTTTCCGTGCGTCGAGAATTGTCGCAGTCGCGGCTGCGATTGCCGCGGTCATTTGGTTTGGCGCGGGGGGCGCCGAGGCCGCGCGACACGGGCGGCACCATGTCCGGCTGCCGAGCGTCGGATTTGCCCCAATTCCGGTCAGCGAATCGATCGTGCTCGACGCCGACACCGGCAGGGTTCTGAGCGAGAGCAATGCCGACGCCATCACCTATCCGGCATCGCTGACCAAGATGATGACCCTGTACCTGACCTTTGAGGCGCTGAATACGGGTCGGCTACGGTTGGACCAATACCTCCCGGTCAGCGTCGCTGCGGCAAGCAAGCAGCCCACCAAGCTCGGCCTGCGGCCGGGCGACGCGGTCAGCGTGCAGGATCTGATCCTCGGCATCGTTACCCGATCGGCCAATGATGCCGCCGCGGTGCTTGCCGAAGGCATTGCCGGCAGCGAACCGGCCTTCGCCGAGCTGATGAACCGCAAAGCCGAGCAACTCGGGATGCGCGCCACGTTTTATCACAACGCCTCGGGCCTGCCCGATCCCGAGCAGCACACGACGGCGCGCGACACCGCTCAGTTGGCGCTCGCCCTCTATCATGACTATCCGCGCGAATACCGCTATTTCTCGACCCGCGAGTTCGATTTCCGCGGGACGACGATCTATGGCCACGATCATCTGCTCGACTGGTATCCCGGCGCCGACGGGATCAAAACCGGCTTTATCAACGCCTCGGGCTTCAATCTCGCGACCTCGGCCGCGCGCGGCGGCCATCGGCTGATCGGCGTCGTTCTCGGCGGACACTCTGCCAGTTCGCGCGATCGCGAGATGGCGGCGCTGCTCGATCAGGGGTTTGAGACACTGGGCGTACCGGGCGCGACGATGATCGCCTCCCGCCCGGCACCGCCGCCCGCGCTTGTGGCCGCCGCCCAACCCGCGACGCCGGTGCGGACAAAGCCCGGGGTCTTCGGCAAAGCCGCGGCGCGGCTGGCCGCACACCTCTCACCGGTCGGCAAGGCCGAGGCGGCGGTGCTGCCGCATGAGGCCTCCCATCCGGCGCCGGCCCGGACCCCGATCGCTGGGGGATCCAGCTCGGCGCCTTTCACGCCCCCATCGCCGCCGAGAAAGCTGCCCGCAAGGCGGAAAGCCTGCCCATCGCCAGAGGCAAACCGGTGCAAATCGTCGAGCCGGGCAAGGCGGACAAGACCCGCATCTATCGTGCCCGCCTGCTGAACTTCTCACCGCGCGAAGCCCAGGCTGCATGCGCTCTGCTGCACAAGAAAAAGCTCGAATGCTCAGTGATTCCGCCGACGACGCCCAGAGTTGCGGCGCGTTAGTCCAGGCAGGCTCGTCCACGGCGCGGCCGCATCCAACCGTCGCGGTATGGAGCCCCCGGGCTAGGAATCCGGCAGGGATACGCCGCTGGCGGCGAGTTGCTTCGAAAGTGCCGCGGTCAGCCGGGCAAGGCCATCCGGGGTCGTCGATTCGGCGCGAGCCACCAGCACATCCTGGGTGTTCGAAGCGCGCAACAGCCACCAGCCGTCAGCGGTGCGCACGCGCACACCATCGATCTCGGCCATCTCGGCCGCGGCTTGGCGCAACCGCTCGCCGACCTCGCGCACGACCTCGAATTTGCGGGCTTCGGCGCACGGAAACCGCAGCTCCGGCGTGTTGACCACATGCGGCAGGCGGTCCCTCAGCTCGGCCAGGCTGTCCGCCGAGCGGGCGAGAATGCCGAGCAGCCGGACAGCGACATAGACCGCATCGTCGAAGCCGTAATAGCCGTCGGCGAAAAAGATGTGCCCGCTCATTTCGCCGGCAAGCGGTGCGCCCAATTCGGCAAGCTTTGCCTTGATCGGCGAATGCCCGGTGGCGGTCATCACCGGGCGGCCACCCATCCGCGCGATCTCGTCGAACAGGATCTGGCTCGCCTTGACATCGGCGAGGATCGCTGCGCCAGGGTGTCGGGTCAGCACGTCGCGCGCCAGAACGACCATCAGCTGATCGCCCCACCAGATGTCGCCGCGTGCGTCGACGACCCCGATGCGATCGCCGTCGCCGTCGAAGGCGATGCCGAGGTCGCAATGCTCGTGCGCCACCGCTTGCTGCAACTGGATCAGGTTCTCGGGCACGGTGGGGTCGGGATGGTGGGCGGGAAATCGGCCATCGATCGCAGTGTTGATCAGGATATGCCGACCCGGCAACCGGGCGGTCAGCTGCTCCACCACCTCGCCGGTGGCGCCGTTCCCGGCGTCCCAGGCGACGGAAAGCGGGCGCGATCCGTCGTAATCGCGCAGCACCCTGTCGACATAGGCGTCGCGGATCGGGTGCTGTTCGATCCGCCCGCGCGGGCCGTGCGGGACGCCAAGTCCGAGCGCGGTTTCGCCGAGTTCGCGGATTGCAGCGCCGTAAAACGGCTTGCCGCCGAGCACGAATTTGAAGCCGTTGTAATCGGGCGGATTGTGCGATCCGGTGACCATGATCCCGCCATCGACGCCGAGCGTCGCTGCCGCGTAGTAGAGCATCGGCGTCGGCCCCCGGCCGATGCGCACGACATCGATGCGCTCCATCGCCAGACCGTCGACCAAGGCCGCCTCGAGTTCGGGCGAGGTCAGCCTGCCGTCATAGCCGGTGGCGACGCGGCTGCCCCCGGCGGCGGCGAGGGTCAGCGCGTAGGCGCGCCCCACCGCCCGCGCGTCCTCGCTCGACAAGGTCCGGCCGACGATGCCGCGGATATCGTATTCACGCAGGATGGTCGGGTCGAAACGATGCGGCATTGGCGTAGCCCGTTCAAAGATAGGTCTTGAGGATCCGGCGCAGATCCGGACCGAGCTCTGGATGTTGCAGGCCCAGCGCGATCGTCGCTTCGAGAAAACCGAGCTTGTCGCCGCAATCGAAACGCCGGCCCGAAAAGCGCAGCCCGTGAAAAGCCTGGCCGTCTTCGATTAGTCGTGCGAGCGCATCGGTCAACTGGATCTCCCCGCCGCTGCCGGCCTCGGCCCGGGCGAGATGCCCGAAAACTTCAGGCTGAATAATATAGCGTCCGATAATCGTCGACGTCGATGGCGCCGCGGCCGGCTCGGGTTTCTCGACGACTCCGCGCGCCCGCACCAGCCGGCCGTCGTCAGACACCACGTCGAGGACTCCATAGCGCCGGGTCTGCTCGCGCGGCACCTCGATCACCGCCACCAGGTTGCCGCCGGTTTCGCCATAGGCTTCGACCATCTGCGCCAGGCATGGCGTCTGGCAGACCATCAGATCATCGGCGAGCAGCACGGCGAAGGGTTCGTCGCCGACCAGCCCGCGCGCGCACCACACCGCGTGGCCCAGGCCGAGCGGCATCTGCTGCCGCGTATAGGCGATTTGACCGGGTTCGGGCAGCCCTGCTTCGAGTTCCTCGACAAGTGCGGTCTGGCCCCGCTCGCGCAATGTCGCTTCGAGTTCGAAGGAACGGTCGAAATGATCGTCGATCGCGCTCTTGGACCGGCTCGTGACAAAAAAGAACTGCTCGATGCCGGCGGCTTTCGCCTCCTCGACCGCGTAGTGGATCAGCGGCTTGTCGACGATCGGCAACATTTCCTTCGGCATCGCCTTGGTCGCGGGCAGAAAGCGAGTGCCCAACCCGGCGACAGGGAAAACGGCTTTGCGGACACGCTTGTGCATAAGCCCCTCGATCATGTGCTCCGGCGGCCTCACAACGAGATTTACGTCATCGCGCCCCGCCCGGCAAATTATGTGGCCAGACGTGCTAACGTTCGGGGCAGCCAGAGCGTCCGAAAATGTGCGGCGACCGGGACCCTGGGCGGACGAAAAGAGGACCGAGATGGAAGGCGGCGAAGCGATCGACAACCGGCTCTTCATTCTGATTCTGCAGCACCCGCGCGAGAAGAAGGAGGCGTTGGCCACGGCGGCCCTGACAGCAATCACGCTACGCCGGGCCGAGCTGGTGGTCGGGTTGTCATGGCCGAATTTGGCTCGGGCGCTGGGCCGGCCCGCCGATCCGCGGCGCTGGGCGGTGCTCTATCTCGGCTCGGTGCGCCCGGCCAGCTTTGGCTTGCAGCGTGAGGTCGTCGGGCTGGATCGTCATGGCGCCGCCGCGCCGGACCAGGAGGCGATGCTCCGTGACCTCGATGGCGCCATATTGCTCGACGGCAGCTGGAGCGAAGCGAAAGCGCTATGGTGGCGCAACCCATGGCTTCTCAAATTGCGCCGGCTAGTGCTCGATCCGCAGCGCCCGTCACATTACAATCGGGTCCGCCGCGAACCCCGGCGCGAGGCGCTGTCGACGATCGAGGCCGCCGCGTTGCTGCTGAAGCGTGTCGAGGGCCGGCCGGTCATTGAGGCTGCATTGAAAGCCGCGCTCGACCGCCTGATCGTCGCGGCGCACCCGGTTCCTGGAAGTCGAGCTTCGCGCCCGGTGAGCCCCCGGGAACGCCAGCCCGTTCGGCTGAGCAGGGCACCCCGCTCGCATGACTAGCCTTCGGCCTAACCGGGGGCGACCGCTCGAGCCCTTGCCGCCCCTGGCTTCCTGCTTTCGCGTGACGGAAGAATAACCGATTGATATTGAAGGAACATTATAGGTTGAGTGCGTGGCGGCGGGGGCGGAGGATCGGAGCTGCCCGATCACTTCTTGGCCTGTATCGCGTGCGGCGCGGCCAGCCGGGGCCGTTTGCGGTCGACCCAATTCGAGAAGAAGTTGGCGGCGGCTACTGCCAGCGCTAGAGCCAGGGTCCAACGCGCCAGGATCATCAATCCCGACTCTGTCAGTTGCGGCCATGGGGTCTGCCAGAAGATCTCGCCGCGGTCGATCATCCAGTGCCACGCGATATGCGCCACAATCGCCGATAGCACGATGATCCCCATCCGTCCGGACATGGCGCCGCGGAAGAGCAGGGCAAGCGCGGGAACCACGGCGCACAGAACCGCGAGCTGTCCGATCTCGATCCCGATGTTGAAGGACAGCAGGGAGACGAGCAGGTACGAACCGGCGAACTGCAGCTGCTCTCTGAGGGCATCAGCGAATCCGAATCCGTGAACCAGGCCGAACAGTGCGGCGATGATCCAGCGCCGCCGAAGGTTGGCACCGACGATATTTTCGAGCGCCATGTAGAAAATCGACGCGGCGATGGCCGCTTCGACAAAGGGCGGAAACCAGCTTCCGACCGGGGCAAGGTGGTAGGCGGTGCCGATCAGGGTAATGGAATGGCCCAGGGTAAAGGCGGTGATCACTGGAATAAGCGGCTTCACTCGGCGGAACGGAATGACCAGGCAAAGCAGAAACAACATATGGTCAACGCCGCTCAAAATATGCTCGATTCCGAGTTTGACGAAGCCTAACGACGCCTCGTACCAGGTCGGGTCGAGGCGCACGCGGCCCGATCCCCCGGAGATCATCATCGCGCGAGTGGAACCGTCGAGGGGGGTGAAGCGGAGGGCGAGCTTGACGGAATTGCCCAGATCCGCGGCGACGACGCTCTCGAGCGCGAAGACGGATTTGGGTGAGGCGATCGGATAGATAAAATGAACGTCGAGGTAGCCGAGCTCATAGGAAATCTCGCTGTCCGGCGCCGGCGCGGAGGCGATTTGAGCGACCGCGCGGTGGAAATCCTCGAACGAGCGATCCGACAGCGGCGCCAGGCTTCCCGTGGCGCTCGATGGCGACAGGCGCCGCCCGTCCTCCGACAGCATGATATCGTTGTTGAGAGCATCGAGCGCCGCCTTGATTGCCGGCCCCGATGCGGCCGGATCGTAATGGCCGCGAATGATCGGAAACTGCACCGGACGCAGCAAATCCAATGGGACGCGGATCACTAGGTCTGCCTGATGGGGCTCGATCCGGACAAAGCCATTCATGAACCGATCGAGCGGAAGATCGTGCGCCACGGCCGGCGCCAAGGCGAGCTTCGCCAACAGCAGCCAACCTGCGGCAAACCCGATCCAACGCCTCAGCATCGTCGGTGGCTCCGGCGCCGGCGACGGCAGCGACCGGAAGTCATTCCCCGATCGCTGCCGCAGCGGCTCGATAATACCTCTAATATTGCAGCCCGTTCATCGGAACGAATTTTTGGATACGGCGGCCGGTGATCGTCTCTGCGACATAGATATTGCCTTTGGAGTCGACGGTCGTGGTGTGGCCGAAGGCAAAATGACCGGCATTGTGGCCGGGGCACGGGGCGATGCCGCAAGAACCGAGCGCGCCGAACACCAGCCCGCTGGCCTTGTTTATCAACCAGGTATTGTCGTTGCCGAGATCGACATCGACGATGTCCTTTTGGCTGGTCGGGCTCTTGCTGGCTAGGTAGTCGATATTAGGCCAGAAATCCATATCGTCGCCCCGGGTGCCGGCAAGCAGGATTGCCTTACGCTTCGCTGCGGTTGCGGTTGGGAACTGATCGATATTGATAATTCGAGTCGGGGCGCACATTGGTTGCGGATCGCTCGTTGTCGACGGAGCGCCACAAGTCCGCGCGAAAACTTGAATCCGGTCATTGGGGCGGTCGCAGACGTAAATAAAGCCGTCATTGCCCAGCACGACGCAATGCGGATGACCGCCGCCGGTAGCTCCAAAGGTGCCTCCCGGGCAATCCTCGCCGTCATGCGTGCAGGCCTTACCCCATTGCCGCAGATAGTTGCCGTTGGCGTCGAACACGACGATACGATGGTTGCCGTAACCATCGGCAATGTAGATATCGCCCTTTTTGCCGGTAAACGCATCGGGCAGCGGATCGACCGCGATGTCCGCGGGTTCGTTCAGCAAATTGTGGCTTGTGTTATAGGAGTTGGTCTCGCCGCAGGAGCTGAACGGATTGCTGTTGGTCTGCAATCCGTCGCAGACGCCCTTAGTGCCGATCTGCATCACATAAGTGGCAGCGGCACCTTCCGCATTGGCGGCTTGGGGGTTGTACTCTTGCACGACCCCGTCGCCGTTGCCGCCGAACCAGATATTGCCTCGGTAATCGACAAAGCAGCCATGCGCGCCGTGAGGCAAATATGCCGCGTAACCGTAATCGGCCCCAGTTTGGATCAGGCTCGGATCGCCCCACCCGGCAACGGTATCGCCTTCGCCGTCATAGGCGACGACCGGGGGCGAGGGGATGGCCGAGGCAGAGGCGTCCTGGCCGACGATCGCCCCTGATTCATTTCCTTGAAGAACCCCGCCAATGGTTACGCCGACCTCCCAACCCCGGTTGAAGGTGTAGACATTGTCAAACTTGTCCATGCAGCTCCCGGCAATCTCGCCGGTCACCCAGGTATGCGCCACGCCATCGCTGCCGATCGGTGCAGGCAGCGGTTTTGGCCAGAAGGGATCGACTGCAAAGCTCGGACCCTGCCGTTGACCGCCGCCATCCGCTTTGGCTAATGGTTCCCAAAGACCGGTGGCAATGGCAACGAGGAGCAGGCTGCCAGCTACTGTGGCACTTATTGTGAGATATCGGCTGATCTTCATGAACTTTTCCTCCATCGACCGGGGCGGTCAGATTCTTTTGTTCTATCTCAGGGAAATTGTTATGCCGAGGATGCCTCTACCATTGTCCAATGTGGCCGCCGGAAACGTTGGCAGACCGTTCGAGTTGGCGGAAGGAAGCGAAAGTACCCTCGAAAGCGTGGCTTTGTGGCGGCCGTGTGTCAACATCGTGGCGGTGGAATCTGATTCCTAGTTGTTAAGGTTAAGTTGTAGCGCTTTTGCTCCCGTCACGGGTGCCATCTCGGGCCAAACGGGTCATCGCCGCCGGCTCGCCACGATCTGGCCGAGGGGAACCGGGCGAAAGTCCCAGACGTCGACGCCGACGTCGTATTGCCTCGGTTGCGGCTGCATCCTTCCATGGCTGTGGCCGTGCAGATTGAGCCAGCCTTTGTTCATGCCCCGCCAGCTGCGGAACGGGTAATGACAAAGGACGAGCGAAACGCCGTCGGTCGTGATTTCGATATAGGACTGTACGCTGGCCCAGCCATCTAGCGCCATCACCGTCGGAGGATCGTTGTTGCCTGCGACAAGGTGCTTTCTGCCGTGCAGCCGGGCGAGGAAGTCCGCCGATACCGCCACCAGCTGGCGAATGGCGAAATCGCCGAGGTGCCAGACCTCGTCATCCGCTCCGACCGCTTCGTTCCAGCGCTCGATCAGGGCCGTATTCATCGCCGCGACCGAGGCAAATGGCCGGCGATAGAGCCCGAGGGCTCCGCCATGCCCGAAATGCGTATCGCTGGTGAAGAAGACGGTCATGCTTGCAGGCCAATTTTCGTGCCCTGGTCGATACCGGTATGGATCAGCCCGAGCCCGATTCCGCCGAACAGAATACCGCTCCAGTCGGGCGGGCGCAGCAGGGCGCAGTTGATCTCTCGCGCGGCGCCGAGAACAATATCAGACCGATCGGCGTCGACGCCGCCCCAGCCCCCGGCTTTCGTCAGCAACCGGAAGACGTGGGCCGCGTCGCTGCAGCGGCCAGTCGCGTTTCGGGCGATGCCATCGCCGATTAGAAGAGGCGGCGGAGAAAGGCCATTGCCGCTCTTGCCAGCAACCTGGCCCGATGTGAGCTGGAACAAACGGTGCTGCGGATGATTGCTTCTGCTCTTCGGCAGCGAATTGATGTAAAAGCGCTTCACATGAGCTGGTCGGATCGATGAGCGGATGGGGCCGAGGGCCGGACGGACGCCGCGGCTATCACCATGGCAATCTGCGCGAGGCGCTGATCCAGGCAGCACTCGACTTGATCGCCAAAAAAGGACCAGGCGGGTTCACTTTTGCCGACGCCGCGCGCTCGGCGGGGGTCAGTTCAGCGGCGCCCTACCGTCATTTCCGTGACCGCGACGCGCTGATCACCGATGTCGCTCGCCGCGGCTTCGAATTGTTTGCGGCGCATCTTGAGCGTGCCTGGAACGACGGACGACCCGAACCCTTTGCCGCTTTCGAGAATATCGGCCGCGCCTACCTCGCCTTTGCCCGTGACGAACCCGCCTATCACTCGGCGATGTTCGAGGCCGGGCTATCGTTGGACGACGACCCACAGTTGCGTCAGGCCGCCGACCGGAGCTTTGCCGTGCTGCGTCATGCCTCGGAAACTCTGTGTGGGCGTCTGGCGCAGGAAAAGCGTCCGCCGGCGCTGATGATGAGTCTGCATATTTGGGCATTGTCACACGGTATCGCTTCGCTGTTCGCCCGCGGCGACGGCGGACGGCGGCGGCTGCCGATGACCCCCGAAGATCTGCTGGAGGCAGCAATGCTGATCTATCTGCGCGGCCTCGGCATTATCGCCGAAGCGGCCGAGCCGGAGCGCTGACGCCGGCGCTTGACAAGCGCTCCGCCTGCCGCTATGTGAATGTTAGATACATTTACATGGTGCGGCCATGCATCACCTCACGGCGTATTTGGACGACATCGGCAAGCCGGCATGGATCGGCCTGACGGTGCTCAGTTTTATCCTGTGGTGGCCGCTTGGCCTGGTTGTGCTCGGTTTTTTGATAGGGAGTGGACGAATGGCATGCTGGGTGCAGGGCGGCGGTACCCGCTGGCAGCGGCGCATGGAGCGAATGCAGCAACGGATGGGGCGGATGCAGGCCGCGGCCGAGCGGTGGGGTTGTGGCGGGGGCGGCGGGCAGGCCCGATCCGCGACTGGCAACCGCGCCTTTGACGAATACCGGCAGCAAACCCTGCGCCGGCTCGAGGAGGAGCAGCGCGAATTCATGGAATTCCTGGATCGTCTGCGCCATGCCAAGGACAAGGTAGAGTTCGACGAGTTCATGGCCGAACGCCGCCGCCGCTCGGAGGGACCGATGCCACCGGCGCAGGGTCTCTGAAAGCGGGTTCGGCAGCCCTCCATCCCGGCGATCGGTCACCGGACCGGTCCACCGGGGTGGGTTCGTTCGCACGCATTGCCGCCGAGCGTTGGGCGGCATTTGCGTTGCCGTGTTGGTTCCGCTGAACACCCAGTCCGACAGCCTGTGGCCCGTGCGCACACGGATTGGGACGGAAGAAACTTCTTCCGATCGAAACGTATTAAACAACAATCTTCTCTAACCTCTAATATATTCGATCGATAACCGAACGATCGGCAATTTATACGTCAACCTTTTATTTAACTATTGTTCTCAATTCTGTCGGCAACGGCCAACAATCGGGGGATAAGGTCGGATTCCATCGAGGACGCCGAGCATGCTGCGCTATGGTTATTTATCGCTTGCCGTAGCCTTTTTTGTTTACATTACAGGAGCTGTTGCAGCCACCTCATCCCCCTCCGGGGTCAATGATACGATCACGGTGCGGAACGCGAGCGGGGTTGCGGTCAGCAATTATCCGTTTCAGTTCGGCCGGCCGTTTGTCGAGGGCGTGATCGCCAACGAGCCGCAGGTCCTGGTCAACGGCGCGCCGCTGGCCACCCAGGCCGACGTCAAGAACCGCTATCCCGACGGCTCGGTCGAGTATGCGGTGATCGCGGTGGTGATCCCGAGCCTGCCGGCAAGCGGCATCGCCACCCTGACCTTTCAAAACCAGACCGCCGGCAACAACACCCCGCTGACCCGGGCGCAGATGCTGCAAATGCAATACATGTTCGACGCTAGGATCATGCTGACCGGCGCCGGCGGGGTGACCCAGTCGGTGGACGCACGCACCATGCTGAGCAATGGCGACTATAAGCTGTGGACCTCGGGTCCGGTGGCGCAGACCATCCTGCTCGGCGACGACAGCGCCGCCCGCAAATACGACATCGGCTTTGGCGATGGCTATCATCCGTTCCGGCCGCGTTTCGAGGCGACCTTCTGGCCGGCGACGCATCAGGTGTTTGTCCGCGCCATCGGCGAGAACGGGCTCTCGACCGAACTCGAGGACCTCGCCTACAAGCTGACCCTGACCGGCGCCAACAGCATCGTCTACACCGCCGATCTGAGCGGCGACCAGCCGACCCATCCCAAGGAGCATTGGGCGCGCACCCGCTGGACCCGGACCTTCTGGCTGGGCGGCACGCCGCAGCCCGCGATCGACATCGACAACAACCTCGCCTATCTCGAAGCGACCCGGTTCCTGCCCAATTTCGACACCTCGATCCAGGTTCCGGCGGCCACCGTCACCAGTTACGCCGACAACAACTGGCTCAACTATCCCCACGATCTCTACGACGGGCTGTGGGATAACGGCTCGTATTGGCAGAACGACATGGGCACCGGCGGCCAGTGGCCGCATATCGGCCCCTACCCCGATTGGACGGTGCTGTGGCTCTATACCGGCGATTGGCGGCTGCGCCAGATGGCGCTCGGCATGGCCGACCTGGCCGGCGCCTTTCCCGGCGATTTCCGCGAGAGCGACCCGACCCGCCGCCTGTTGCGCTCCGATCCGGCCGGGCTCGACCCGTCGACCGGGCTCGGCCATGTGGTCTCGGTCACCGACCGCCCGACCCTCTACGCCCCCAACCTGACCTATTCCGGCACCACCGCGCATGACAAGGTGACCATCGTCGGGCCGATCAACCTGAACCAGCCCTGGTCGATCGACGGCGCCCACCAGCCGGCCGCGTTCTATCCGCAATACATCCTGACCGGCGACCCCTGGTATCTCGACATGATGTATGCCTGGGCCGGGTTCAGCAATTTCCTGTACAATGGCGCCGACACCGCGGCGAACGAATTCGGTCAGGGCGGCCGCGGCCCGACCGGCCGGGAGGGCGGCATCAACGACCAGTTGCGCGGCGCCGGCTGGGTCGGGCGCAACCGCGCCGAGGCGGCCTTCGCCGCCCCCGACGGCGCCCCGGAAAAGACCTACTTCACCTATCTGATGAACGACGCGCTGGCCCGCTGGGAGGGCGGCTTCCAGATTGCCGGCACCGCCTATGACGGCACCGCCGAGAAGGTCTGGGGCGGCAAGGTCGGGAATGCGTACTCGATCAACCAGGCGGCCCCGCTCGATCCCCAGAGTGGCCAGCCGCCGGCCTTGCACAATTGGGAAAGCAATTGCGACGCCGCCTACGTTCCGGTCTGCGCCACGGTTGCGGCCAACGAGGCTGGCGGCTCCTATGTTCCGGGCGTGGTCGGCTCGTTCACCTCGCCATGGATGCAGTGGTATGTGCAATACAGCATCGGCCGCATCGCTGAACTCGGCTTCGCCGCGCAGCCCCTCAATCTGTGGAGCAGCAACTACCTGCTCGGGATGATCAACAATTCGGGCTATCCTGACCTGGTGGCCTTCTACCAGACCCCGGTCGAGCAGAAGGGCGGCGGCTTCTTTGCGACCTGGCCGGCGATGGAAGCGGCGATCGTGCCGAGCTACCTCAACGGCAATGAGAGCGATGGCGGGCTGCCGGCCTATTTCGCCGCCAATCTGTTCAACCAGGGACGCGAGGTGTGGGCGACGCCCGGTCTGGCCATGCTGGTCGACGAGGGCGCCGCCGGTGCGGCCCCGGCCTGGCAATGGTGGAAGACCAATGTCTACGCCATCGTCAATTCGCCGGCCGCGGTGTCGGGCAGCGCCTTCGACCTGCTGCCGAGCTGGGCGATCGTGCCGCGCACCGACACCAACGCCCTGCCGCCGCAGCCGACCGCAACCCCGCCCAGCTGACCCCGCGTCCCGCGGCCAACGATCTGAGAACTGGCCAAAGTCGATTCCCCGAGCGCTTGATCTCGGGGAATCGCAGGTGCGGCGGAAAGGCATTGGGTGCCGACAGAAGGCTACGGATTGCCGGTCAAGCATTCTTGGCAAAATCCGTATCCTGGGCGGGATTGCGGGCGAGAGGGCGGCACAGTATGGTCGAAGCCCAATTGCCGGGGCGATGCAGCGCCGGCAAGCGTGCGGTGTTCAAATATGGTTCGGCTCATTCTCGTGCTTGGCGCCGCCTTCTTGATCGTCGCGGCGATGCCTGGCTCGGGCAATGCCCAATATTCTCCAAATCCGCGGTCAAACTATCGTCCGCCGCCGAACTACGGGCCGCCGCCCTGCGCCGCAGTGACGCCGGGGCCTTTTGCCGGAGCGGGGCGGGGAGCCGCCGGTGGAGCGCTGTTCGGGGCGATCGCCGGTAATGCCGGGCGCGGTGCGGCGATCGGCGCTGCTATCGGCGGCGTTGGCGGTGCTATCCGCCGCGGCACGGCGCGCAGTTCTGGGGCTTGCTATTGATGACCGCGAGCACCCGTCGAGCGATGGCGTGAACCAGATCGCAAACGGGGCGATAATGCGAAGGCAGTTCTCGACTGCGCTGTTGGTGCTTGGCCTTGCAGCCTGCGTCCAACAACCGCCTCCGCCGGTCGCCGCTGCCTCCGCGCCCCCGCCTATGGCCACCGCCCCGCCGCCGGCGCCCTCCGACGCCCAGGTCGCACCCAGTCGGTGGATTGTCGAGCGAGTCCGCTGCTCCGATCTGCTTGAAGCGTCCGACGAGGATCGCGCTTCGGCGGCTATGTTCTATTATGGCTATCTGGCAGCCAAGGCGGGCATTCATATCATCGAGGTAAGCCGCATTGACGGCAACATCGCCAAGGTTATGCGGCAGTGTGCGGCGGCGCCGAACCTGACGCTTCCGCAGGCGTTTCGAGAGGCGCTGCGACCGTCGCCGGAGCATGGTTAGGACGGCTGGCCGCCTTCACAGCGGCCCAGAGCATCCCAATATTGGAGGAACTCCGTGAAATTTCGCCATGTCGCGATCCTAGCCGCCCTGTTCGCCGGCGGCCTAGCCGGTTGGGGGCCGTTCTCGATCCCTGCCTTATCGGCCGCCACCCAGGCGAAACCGTCAATCAGCCCCGAGGCGAGCGCCGCGCTGACGCGCATGGGCCAGACTCTGAAGTCCAAGGAGTTCTCTTTTCAAGCGCGGACGATCCGTGTCTACGCGGAACAGAACGGCGAACTGCTCCACATCTTTCATACCCTGAACGTCACGGTGCGCCGTCCTGATCGCCTGCTGGTCGATAGGAACGGCGATGACGGGCCAGGGAAGCTCGTCTATGACGGCAAGACTGTCATTATTTACATGGGAGATGGCAATAAATATGCAAGCATTCCCGTGCCGGCGACGATCGAGGGGATGATGAAGGTAGCGATGGGCCGTCTCGGCGTCGACTTTCCGCTCGCCGATTTTCTGACCGACTCGCCGGCCAAGTCGTTTCTAAGCGGCGTGAACTCGGGGCGTGTGGTCAACACCGTGACAATCGACGGGACCCCCTGCCTCCACATGTTCTTCTCTCAGCCGCCCGGGATCGATCTCGAACTGTGGGTGGAAAAGAACGACCAATCGCTACCTCGGCGGCTGATCGTGACTTACCGCTCGCTGCCGGGTCAACCCGACTTTGTTGCCGAGTTCTCAAATTGGAATTTTGCGGTCCACCCGACGGACGCGGATTTTGCCTTTCAACCGCCGGCAGGAGCGGTTCAAATTACCTTGAAGCCGCCCGCGGCGGCGGCGCCAGGCAAACCAAAGGGGAGCAAGCCATGATCCGGCCGGCTGTCTTCGTCCTCGGCGCCTTCTTGGCCGTGACGACGGCGCCCCATGCCTTCGGCTGGGGAGCGGTTCACGGTCCCTATGGCGGCGCGGCATATCGCGGTCCGATGGGCGGTGCCGCGGTCCGCGGCCCCAATGGCGGCGCTGCCGTCCGCGGTCCTTACGGCGCCGCCGCGGTCCGCGGCCCGGCCGGCAATACCGCTTATCGCGGCGGCTACTATGGCGGGGCGACCTATCACGGCGGCGCCTATTATGGCGGCGGCGTGGCCGCTGGTGTGGCCGTCGGCGCCGCGGTCGGCGCCGCGGCCGCGTCCTCGGCCTATGAGGCGCCGTACTACTATCCGCCACCCTACTATTATCCGCCGCCCTACTAAGAGAGGTCCGCTCGCGGGCAGTGCCGGCCGTGCTTTCGCCCTCACCGGCCGTGCGCGTCAAGAAAGCCGCATGAAAGCCGTCCCGATCATCGCGGCCCTGGCGGGCCTCGCCGCGATGGCGGCGCTGATCGCGATATTCGGCGCGGACGCGGTGCTGCGATCATTGATCGCCGTCGGCTGGAAGGGATTTGCGGCAATCTGCCTCATTCACCTGGGGTTGATCGCGGTCATGGGGATCGCCTGGCGGGGGCTCGTTCCAGGAGCACGGACCTGGCCTTTTTTATGGGGACGGCTGGTGCGCGAAGCCGGCTCCGAAGTGCTGCCGCTGTCGCCGGTTGGTGGGTGCGTCATCGGCGCCCGTGCGCTGTCGCTCGGCGGCGTGCCGGGTTCGACCGCGGCAGCCAGTACGATCGTCGATCTCACCCTCGAGTTTTTCGCCAAGCTCGGCTATACGGCGCTGGGTCTCGTGCTCCTTGTCGGAGTGCAGCCGGGCTCAGAGATGGCCGTCCCGCTGACCGTCGGCCTCGCTGTGGCGAGCTTGGCGGCGATCGCTCTGGTCGCGGCGCAGAAGCGCAGCTTTGACGTTTTCGATCGCCTCGCCGGCATTCTCGGCCGTGGCTGGGCCGAGCGGATTGCCGCCGGTAATGCGGCGCTGCATGCCGCCCTGGTGCGGACCTATCAGCGCAAGGCCGGTCTGTGGGTCGGCTTTTCTTTGCATCTCGCCTGCTGGATCGCCAGCGCGCTCGAAGCCTGGATCGTCTTGCGTCTGGCAGGCGTCCCGTTTCCCTTCAAGACGGTGTTGGTGATCGAGAGCCTGCTCTATGCGATCCGCACCGTCGCCTTCGCCATCCCAAATGCAGTCGGCGTCCAGGAGGGAGCCTATGTGCTGATCGGCGCCAGCTTTGGTCTTGCGCCGGAAATGGCGCTCGCCTTGTCGCTGGTGAAGCGGGCGCGTGATTTGACGATCGGACTGCCGGCGCTCGGCATTTGGCAGATCGTCGAAGGCGGCCGATTATGGCGGGGGCGGCGCAAAGCCGACACCGTACCCGCTCGATCCGAGGGCATCTTCGATAGGAGCAAGCCATGAGCGAAGCGCTTCCTCTTGTTTATCTCGGGCGGCACGGCGAGACCGCCTGGAGCCTCTCGGGCCAACACACCGGCCGCACCGACCTGCCGCTGACCGAGCGCGGCGAGCGGCAGGCGCGCGCGTTGCGAGAGCGGCTGCGCGGATTGACGTTTGCCAAGGTTTTGACCAGTCCCTCGCAGCGTGCGGTGCGGACTTGCGCGCTGGCTGGGTTCGGCGCTGTCGCCGAGATCGATCCCGATCTCATGGAATGGGATTACGGCGACTATGAGGGCCGCCGCACCCCCGAGATCAGGGCCCAGCGTCCCGACTGGCAATTGTTTCGCGACGGTGCGCCCGGCGGTGAAGGACCCGAGCAGGTCGGCATGCGCGCCGACCGCGCCATCGCCCGCATTCGCGCGGTCCACGGCGATACACTAGTCGTCTCGAGCGCGCATATCTCACGCGTTTTCGCCGCCCGCTGGCTCGGGCTTTCGCCGTCGGGCGGTCGTGATTTCGTGCTGAGCACGGCGAGCCTCAGCTTGCTGGGCTATGAACACGACATCAGCGAGCCGGTGATCCGGCTGTGGAACGACACCTCCCACCTCAAGGACGGTGTGGCGTAGGCGGGGCGGATGACTGAAAATTCGACCCGGCCGAAGACGGCAGAGGCGGCTCGGCTCGAAGAGGAGCGCCAGAATGGGGTGCCGTGGAAGCAATGGGGCCGTATCTAAGCGAACGCCAATGGGGCACGGTCCGTGAGGACTACAGCGAGAATGGCGATGCCTGGAAATCCTTCACCCATGATCTCGCCCGCTCGCGGCCTATCACTGGGCGAGGATGGACTTGGCGGCCTAAGCGACAATAAGCAGTTTTTGTGCTTTACCCTGGCGTTGTGGAATGGCAAGGATCCGATCCTCAAGGAGCGGCTGTTCGGGCTAACCAACGGTGAAGGCAACCACGCCGAAGACGTCAAAGAATATTATTTCTGCCTCGATAGTACACTCACTCATTCGTATATGAAATTTCTGTGCAAGTATCCAAAGCAGCAATACCCCTATCAAGGCCGCCAACGGTAGCCGGCGCGTCCGGATTTTATCCGGGACTAGAGCGTGATCCTGTTAGGCTGAAGCGTAGCCGGCATTGGCGAGGTAATTGGCGCATTCCTTTGGGGTGAAGCGGTCGAGGAGGCTGCCGATGCTACGCCAGGTGGCCTCGATCGTGCGCGGGTCGGTTTTGCGCAGCAGGGTCTTGAGCTTGGCGAAGACCTGCTCGATCGGATTGAGATCGGGCGAGTAGCGCGGCAGAAAGAACAGCTTGGCGCCGGCGGCGCGGATCGAGCGCCGCACGGCCTTGCCCTTATGGCTGCCGAGATTGTCCATGACGACGACGTCGCCGGGGCTGAGGGTGGGCACCAGGAACTGCTCGATATAGGCGCGAAAGCTGGCGCCGTTGATCGGCCCGTCGATGACGCAGGGCGCGGTGATGCGGTCATGGCGCAGCGCCGCCAGAAAGGTCAGGGTGTGCCAGCGACCGTGCGGCACCTTGGCGACCAGCCGCGCGCCGCGGCGGCAGTGCCCGTACCGGCGGGTCATGTTGGTCTTGGCCCAGGTCTCGTCGATGAACACCAAGCGCCGGGGATCAAGCCGGCCCTGATGCGTCTTCCACCGGGTCCGCCGGCGGGCGATGTCGGCGCGATCCTGCTCGCTGGCGTGCAGGCTTTTTTTTAAACGTGATGCCTCTCGCCGCCTGAAACAGCGCCACACCGCGCCGTAGCTGGCCGGGGTGCCGCGCTCGGCCAGCTCGGCCACCACCGCCCGCAAGGTGCCAGGATCCGGTTTCTCGGCGATCCGCGCCAGCAGCCACGCCCGCTCGCTCGTCAACCGCAGCGGCCGCCGCCCACCCATCGGTTTGCGCCGCCGCGCTGCCAGTCGCCCGCCAGCGCTGCGACCATTTGACCACGCTGGCCACACTCACCCCAAACAGCGCCGCCGTCGCCTCGACAGGTGCGACCGCTCGCCACCGCCGCAACCACCCGATCGCGCAGATCCTGTGAATAGGGTCTTGCCATTCGATGCTGGCCCCCAACCCCAGCCAGAATCTTGAATCGCAAAACCCAGCGCGTGTGAGTATCCTTTTGATTCAAACTCTTAGGATCATGCTCTAGTCGGCGCTGGTGACGGGCTCTAGCGCTTTGCCTATTTTTCGCGCCTTGCGCGCCTCGTCGAAGCGCTGGAGCACCGTGAAGAAGGACGGGACGAACAGAACGGCCAGGCAGGTCGATGCGATGATGCCGCTGAGCACGCTCAGACCGAGCGAAATGCGCGAATTGGCCCCGGCACCGGTCGCCAGCACCAACGGCAAGACCCCCATGCCGAACGCGAACGAGGTCATCAGAATCGGCCGGAAACGCATGCGCGAGGCCTCGACCGCCGCTTCGTGGATCGGCTTCCCGTGAACCATGCGGCCTTCGCGCGCGACCTCGACGATCAGGATGCCATTTTTGGCCGAGAGCGCGATCATCAGGATCAGGCCGATCTGCGTATACAGATTGTTGGCGACACCGAGGCTGGTCAGCGCCACGACTGGCCCCAGCAATGCCAGCGGCACCGCCGACAGTACCGCCAGAGGCAAAACCCAGCTTTCATATTGGCCAGCGAGGCAAAGATAAACCAGCAATACCGACAGGCCGAACAAATAATATAGTTGATTTCCAGTTAGAATTTCTTGAAACGACATCGCCGTCCATTGGTGGGACATTCCTGGGGGAAGGGTTTTGTCGGCGATGTTTTGCATCAGCGACAACGACTGGCCCGAACTGAAGCCGCGCGCTGGCGCGCCAACGATCGTCGCCGACGGAAAGAGGTTGTAGAGTGTGACCAATGGCGGCGCCAAGGTGGAGCTGAGATGCGCTACCGCCCCGATCGGCACCATCTGGTTGTCTTGGCTGCGGACATAGAGGTTCAACAGATCGTCCGGCTTCAACCGGAATTTCGAATCGGCCTGGGCATAGACCTGCAGCGATAGCCCGAACTTGTTGAACTGGTTGACATAAGTCGAACCGAGATAAGAGCTCAGCGCGGAAAAAACGTCGCCGACTGAGACGCGCAACGTTTCGGCACGGTCGCGATCAACGGTCACCGCCACCTGCGGCGCTCCCGGGCGGAACGTGGTTAAGACATGCTGCAAGCCGGGCTCGGCGTTGGCCTTTTTGACGATCTGGTCGGTCGCCTCACTGAGCTTCTGGTAGTCGAAACTGCCGCCCAGCAACTCGGTCTGCATCTGAAAGCCGCCGGCGTTGCCAATGCCCTGGATCGGCGGCGGGGCCAGCACGAACAGTCTTCCGTCAGGTGCGGCGTTCAGCCTGTTCTGAAGATGCTCGGCGATCGACAGAATGTCGGTTCCCTGTCGCTTGCTGCGTTCGTCCCAGGGTTTGAGGATGACGAAACAAACGCCGGCATTGGCGAGATCGGCAAAGTTGTCGAGCGCCGACAGGCCCGAGATCGCGATGACCTGGTCGACCCCGGGCGTGGCCAGCGCCAATTTCGTCGCGTTGTCGAGCGCCGCCGTCGTCCGCCCGAGCGAGGCGGCATCAGGCAGTTGCGCGGCGATCATCAGATAGCCCTGATCCTCGTTCGGGATGAAGGCGGTCGGCAGGCGGGCGATACCCCACACCGCGATTACCGCCAGCGCCACCCCGATCAGCACAACCAGCCCGCTATGCCGTACCATACGCCCGATCATTCCGGCATAGCCGTTTTCCATCCGCGCATAAAAGTGTTCGAATCCGCGGAAAAAAATGTTGCGCTGCTCGACCGGTTTTGGTGTGCGCAGCCACAGCGCGCATTGCGTCGGCTTCAGAGTAGCCGCGTTGATCGCGCTGATCAGCGCAGTCGCCGCGATGACCAGGGCAAACTGGGCGAACATCTGGCCGCTCAGCCCCGGAACAAAGGCCGACGGCAGGAAGACGGCCATCAGCACCAGAGTGATGCCGATGATTGGCCCGAACAATTCGTTCATTGCTCGGACCGCGGCATCGTGCCCGGACATTCCCTGCTCGATGTATTTCGAAACGCCCTCGACGATGACGATCGCGTCGTCGACGACGATGCCGATGGCCAGGATCAGGGCGAACAGGGTGGACAGATTTACCGTGAAGCCGAGCGCTGCCATCGCGGCAAAGGCGCCGATGATGGTAACCGGCACCGTCGTCGCCGGCACCAGGGTCGCGCGGAAATTTTGGAGGAATACCAGGATCACGATCAGCACCAGGACCCCGGCCTGCCATAGCGTCTTGTAGACCTCGTTGATCGAGTTCTTGACAAAAATCGTCGTGTTGTAGGGGATGCTGTACTCCAGGCCTGGCGGAAAGTGGCGCGACAGCTCCTTCATTTTAGCGTCAACTTCGGCGGCGACCTTTAATGAATTGGCGTCGGGGGTCTGATAGATCGCAATCCCGGCGGCTGGTTTGCCGGAGAGCTTGAAGTCCTGGGCGTAGGTCTGCGCGCCGAGATCGATCCGCGCAACGTCCTTCAGCCGGACCAGGCGGCCACCCTGGGCCGTCTGATCCTTGACGATGATGTCGGCGAATTGCTTAGGCTCGTCGAACCGCGATTTGATGTCGATGGTGTACTGGAATGCCTGATCGCTCGGCGCCGGCGGCATGCCGACCTGGCCTGCCGCGACCTCCTGGCTCTGCTGCCTGATGACCCGGATAACGTCCGATGGAACCAAGCCATAGGAATAGAGCTTCTGCGGGTCCATCCAGATCCGCATCGAATACTCGCCGGCGCCCATCACCGTAACGTTGCCGACGCCCGGAAGCCGCGCCAACTCATTCACCAGATTGATCGTCGCGTAATTCCACATGAAAAGGGCGTCGCGCGACTTATCCGGCGAATGAAGGGTGACGAATTCGAGGATCGACGAGGATTTGGCGCGGATCGCGACCCCTTGCGCCTGCACTGCTTCAGGCAGCTGGGCCATAGCGTTCTGCACCCGGTTCTGCACCAGCACCTGATCCATGTTCGGATCGCTGCCGATGTCGAACGTCACCGTCAGCACATAGGTGCCGTCATAGGCGCTCGTCGACTGCATATAGATCATGCCCGGGACGCCGTTCACTTGCAGCTCGATCGGCAACGCGATCGTGTTGACGACGGTCTGCGGGCTGGCGCCGGGATAGCGGGTGGTGACCTGCACGGTCGGCGGCGTGATGTTCGGGTATTGCGCGATCGGCAGGCGCAGCACCGACACCGCGCCGATAATCACCAACACGATCGCCAGGACGTTGGCGAGTACCGGATGTTCGATAAAGAACTTCGAGATCATTTCTGCGAATCCGGACCCGCCGCCCCCGTGACCGCCTCGATGGTGGTCGGTTGCGGCGTCACCTTAGTCCCCGGCGTTGCCCGCCACAAATCGCCGACGACGACCCTATCCTCGGGCTTTAAACCCGAGGTGACGACGCGCAGCGCGCCGATCACCGATCCGAGCTGGACATAGCGCTGCTGCACCACGTCGCTGTTGTCGAGGACCAGCAAATACGGTCCCGCCCTGATCGGTCTGCAGCGCGCGATCGGGCACGAGCAGAGCGCTGCGATCAACTTTGCCCATCGGCAGCCGCATACGCACAAAAAATCCGGGCAAGATCAGCCGGTCAGGGTTGGGCAAAACGCCTCGCACCAGCAACGTCCCGGTCGCCGGGTCGAGCGCCGGAGCCACATACTGAATCGTGCCGCGATGAGGAAAACCCTGCTCGTCCGACAGGCCGACATCGACCGGTATCTTGTGCAAATCGGCCAGGGTCAGCCGGTGCTGACTTAGGTTCTGCCGGATCTTCAAAACCGTCTGCTCGCTCAGATTGGCGACGACGTAGATTGGGTCGAGCTGGGTGATGTCGGCCAGCGCCGCCTGCTGAGCATCGCCGCCGACGACGTTGCCGGGGTCGATTAGATGCTTGCCGACGATGCCATCGAACGGTGCGCGAACCTCGGTGTAGCCGAGATTAATCTCGTCGATCGACACCTGTGCCTGCGCACTCAGCAATTGGGCGGTTGCGCTCTGGCGCTCGAAATTCCAATGGTCAACTTCCGTCTGGGTCGCCGCGTCCTGTTTGACCAGCGCCGTGTACCGGGCAAACTCGGTCTTGGCGTAGACGAGAGACGCCTGAGCGGTCAGAACCTGGGCGTGGGCCTGCTCCAGCTGTTGCTTATAGGGAGCCTGCTGAATGGTGAAAAGAAGATCGCCTTTTTTGGCGAAGGCGCCGTCCTCATAATGAATTTGTTCGAGATAACCAGTAACCCGCGCGAGCAGCTTGACCTGGTTGACGGCCGCAGCATTTCCGGTGATTTCGACGTAATTGGTCACCGATTGCAATCTGGGCAGCACGACCGGGACCGGCACAGAAGCGCCCGGCGCCGCCAACTGCGCCTGCCGGACCTGCCGTTGGACGGGGCGTTGCGCCGGCAGCCTCGGTTCGGCAGCGGTGGCGGGCTCCAGCGACCAGCCGATCCATAACTTTGCAACGCCCAACCCTGCGACAACCGCAACCATGCCGGCTGCTACGGCCAGCACCATGCGGCGGCGAACCGGGAAGCTGCTCATGTCACCCTCACCATTCGGGCGGCCGGACCCTGGCGCTGACATCGGCGGCCGTCGGCAGACCCGGCGCGGGCGGCGGCCGCTGGTTCGAAGGCGGCAGCAAATCGCCCCAGTTGGTGCGGTTGCGCATCTCTTCGACGGTCTGGGTCGGCACAAATTCGTTGTTGTCGCGTATCTGCCATCCGCCCCCCAGTGCGCGATAGACCGCGGCGAGCCCGGTCGAAACATTTCCTTCGGCGGTAGCGAGGTCGTTCTGCGCCGTATAAAGGTTCTGCTCCGCCGTCAGCACCGTCGTGAAGTCGCGCGTGCCCAGCTGATACTGCAAAATGGCCAGCCCGACCGCCGCGTTGGCGGCGGTGACGCTGCGCCGCAGATCGTCGACCTCCTTGCGCGATTCGAGAAAGGTCGCCAATCCGTTTTCGACCTGTTGTTGTGCGGTCAGCACCGAGTTCTGGTAGTCGACCAGCAATTCCTGCAATTTCGCGTCCTGCACCCGCACCGTATTGGTGATTTGTCCATAGTTCAGGATGTTCCACTGAAAGGTCGGGCCAAAACCAAAGGTGATCCCCTTGCCCATGAACAGCTCGCTGAGCTTGTTGCTGTTGACGTTGGCGGAGATCGTGCCAAAGGTCCCGAACAGGCTGAACGCCGGGTAGAGATTTGCCTCGGCGAAGCCGATCTGCGCACTCTGCGACATCGCTGCCAACTCGGCCGCGCGGATGTCGGGGCGGCGGCGGACGAGATCGGCGGGAATGCCGACCGCGACGGTCATCGGCGGCACCGGGATCGTCTGCGGCCCGCGCAGCAGATTGTCGAGCGGCTGCGGCGCCATGCCCAGCAATACACTCAAGGCGTTCAAGCCCTGTTTCAGCTGGGCGGTCAGTTGCGGCACCGCCGCCTCGGTCTGGCCGAGGACGTTTTGCGCCTGGTAGACGTCGAGTTTGGTCGCGGCACCGCCATGAAACCGGGCTTCGGCAATCGCCAGCGCCTTCTTCTGCTTGACGATGTTGTCCTGGGCGATCGCAATCCGCGTCTGCAAGGTGCGGATGCCGATATAGGTTGTGGCCACATCGCCGAGCAACGTCACCAGCGTATCGTCATAGGACGCGATCGAGGCGAGATAGGCGGCGTCAGCCGACTGGATCGCGCGGCGGAACTTTCCCCAAAAATCCAATTCCCAGTCGATCGACGCGCCGAGCGAGGCGCGCCAGAAGCCGGAAACCTGGCTTTGTGGGGATGCGGTCGGATCGGCATGGCTCGGCCGGGTGTAAATCAGCGAACTCGTCGCCTGCTGCGACTGCGGATAAAAATCGCCGATCGCAACCCCCAACTCGGCGCGCGCTTGTAGGACCCGGGTTCCAGCGGCCACCAAGGTGAGGTTCTGGCCATAGGCGGTTTTGATCAGCTGGTCGAGAACCGGGTCGTCAAATACCCGCCACCAAGTCTCGTACTCTTGTGTTTTGGTGTCGACCGACGGCTGGTTTGCTTCGAGATATGCGACGGCGGCGGGCGCGGGCGGCGACTGGTAATCCGGGCCGACCATGCAGCCGCTGCACGCAAGCACCAGTACCACCGCGGCAGCGCGGCGCAATCGGGCCATCCCATTGCAGTTGCGGACCTCGCCCACGCCGGATATTCCCGGCGGGATCCCCGTCATGGCTGTCGTTACCACCCCCACACCCACCGGATCATCAATCCAGCGCGGCCACACGCTATCCCCATGAGCACGCAGCACGGCCCACTTAGTATGCCGATCCCGACCGCATAGTGCCCCATAAGAGGCGTGAGGGTAATCGCTAAATGGTAGCGTCGGCCTCATCGCAGGAACCTAGTGGTTTGGACCCGGCCGATCCGCTATTGGCGTCGCTCGGGGTCGTCGCTGCGGGAATATAAGCGATCGCAATCATTTGCCGGATGGAGGCGCATGCGTCTGCGCCAGTCCACGGGCGCGCAACAGAAGAGCCCTGCCCGCCCCCGATCCGGCCGTTGCGAAGACGTCAGACAGAGCCAATCGGAGAATTGGCCCGGATCTCGGCATCAGGCGCCGGGCGCGCCCGGTCCCTGGACGGTGATCGCGATGCGGCGGTTCTGCGCTCGCCCGACGGCGGTGTCGTTCGACGCGACCGGGTGGGTTTTGCCAAAGCCCTTGGCCGAGATGATGTTCGGATTGACCCCTTGCCCGCTACGCAATCGCTTTGTTTGATACCCGGATCAGCTCGAAAAACGGGCAGCGCTCTGGTAATTTGTCGGGTGGATTAGCCAGGGAGGCAACAGCGATGATCCAGACGAGCGGGATCGACCACATTGTGTTGCATTGCAACGACGTTGGGCACGCCAAGAAGTTTTACACGGAAATCTTAGGCATGACTGTCTACCGCGAGAATGCCGGTCAGGTGTTTCTGCACGTGGGCGGGCAGGGGGTGGCTCTGTTCAAAAAGCAGGTGGAGGCGCCGCTGACCGCAGGCAACGATCTCAACCATCTCGCTCTGAACGTCGTGGGCGGCTCCTACGAAACCCTAAAGGCCGAGCTCGAGAGCCACGGCGTCGCGGTCGGCGGCCGCCCCGGCGACGACCACTGCATCTATTTTTGTGATCCCGACGGGCACCGCCTGCAGCTGATATTCAGTCGCTGAGCCGGCCGGCTCACCAGCCAAGATGCACGCGCAACTCGCCGACCGCTTCGAGCTGGCGCTCGTGGTCACCGGTGAAGCGCACGATCAGATCGGTGACGCCGGCGTCGGCGTAGCCCTTTAGCCAGGCGGCGGCCGCTCTGGGCGGGCCGGCGAAGCAAGCCTGCCGCTTGCGCATCGCTGCCGCCGGCTGGCCGTAATAATTTTCGAGGAAGGCGTCGATGCGCTGCTCGGCGAGCGCCGCGTCGCTGTCGAGCGCCAAGGTAACGTAGTTCGCGGCTGCGAACTTATCCGGATCGCGCCCGGCCTCACGCACCACCTGCTGTACCTCGGTCCATTGCTGGCTCCAGCGCGCGAGATCGGGCTCGTTGGCGAACCAGCCGTCGAAATGCCGTCCGGCGCGCTGGAGGGCAGGGCTCACCGAGCCGGCGAGCCAAATCGGCGGCCCACCCGGGCGATGCGGCGTCGGGCCGAGCACGCCTCGTTCAACCGGCCAGCGCCCCTCCCAGTCGACCGGATTGCCGGTCCACAAGGCGCGGGCGAGCCGCAATCCCTCCATCATCCGGCCGACGCGGCCCTCGAACGGCACGCCCGCGGCGGTGAATTCGGCGCGGATGTTGGCGACGTCGGTGGCGATGCCGGCGCCGAGCACGAGCCGGCCTTCGCTGATCCGGTCGAGAGTGGCGAGCTGGTGCGCCAGCACCACCGGATTACGCAACGCCGGCAAAAACACGGCGGTGCCGAGCATGATCTTTCGGGTGCGCGCGGCGACGGCGGCGAGCAGGGTCAGCGGATCGTGGCGCGGCCTGGCCAGCAGCGAATCGCCGACCCAGACCGAGTCGTAGCCGAGCGCCTCCGCCCGCTCAGCCAGTGCCAGCAATGGACCAGTCTCGGGCCGGCCCTGCATGACCGCTTCCCGGGTCGGCAACAAATATCCGATGTGCGGCGGCATTTTCGGCCTCGTGTCAACGATCGTGAATGGATCCCAAACGACACCTCCAGCCGCGCTTCCTATCATCCCGGCGGAGACCGGGACCTATTCCGGCGACGGGCATCGGGCTGGGCCGACGTGATGGGACTTCGAAGTTCAGCGGGTCACCGGCACCTTCTTCGAGATCAGGCGGCTGGGTCTCGTGCGGAGTGTGAGACCACTCCCTATTCGGCGCCGCCGCGGCGGTGCGAGAAACCCTGCTCCTGGCTGGTGACGAATTCGAGCAGAGCCGCGCGGCCTTCGTCGTTCTGCCGTCGGGCTCGCTGGATTGCCGGCCCGATCTCGTTCGGGTCGTCGACCCGCTCGCTCCAGCCACCGAGATCGCGGGCGATGTTGGCGTAGTTGCCGCCGAGGTCGCGGGCGCGGTAGCGATCGTGCGACAATTGCATCGCGTGGGTTTCGATTGCCATCGTCGAATTGTTCAAGACGATCGTGGTGATCGGGATGCCGCAGCGCGCCGCGGTCTCAAAATCGAGGCCGGTCATGCCGAAAGCCGCGTCGCCCATGATGTTGACGCAGAACTTGTCGGGGGCGGCGATCTTGGCGCCGATAACGAGCCCGAGGCCGGTGCCGAGCTGGTGCGACTTGCCCCAGCCGAGATAGCTGCGCGGCCGGGTCGCCCGGTAGAACGGATTGAGCTGCTCGCGCGGGCTGCCGGAATCGTGGGTGACGATGGCCTCGGCCGGGTCGACGACGCGCATGAACTCTGAGATCACCCGGTAGGGATTGATCGGATGCTCGTTCGAATGCAGCTTTGGGCGCCAGCGGGCGAGCCATTCCTCGCGCTTGGCCGCGATCTCCTGAGCGACGCCGTTCGAGCGCGGCTTTCCGCCCAGCCGATCGCGTATCGCCTCGATCAACTGCCCGAGCACGAGCTTGGCGTCGCCGAGAATCCCGAGGTCGGCGGCAAAAGCCTTGTGCAAGTCGCGGGTGTCATTGGTCGCGTGGATGTACTTCTTGCCGGGTGGGAATACCGGGGTGGCGATGCCGTGGCGGGTAAAGCTGCAACCGATGCCCAGCACCAGATCGGATTTGTGCAGCAGATGGCGGCCATGCCCGGTAAAAGTGCCGCCGCCCGATCCAAGCGCCAGCGCGTGATCCTCAGGAAAGGCGCTCTTGCCGTCAAACGTCGTCATTACCGGGGCCTGCAGCAGCTCGGCCAGCCGCCGCAGCTCGTCGGTCGCTTCGGCATAAAACACGCCCTGCCCGGCAAGGATCATCGGGCAGGACGCGTCGAGCAGCATTTTCGCCGCGTCGTCGATGTCGCCCGCATCGCCGGCCGATCGGGTCGCGCGCACCGGTCGATGAGCGCTCGGGTCGACATCGACTTCGATCCCGGTCACATCGGCCGGCACCTCCACCATGACCGGGCCGGACCGCCCGTTTTTCACCTGCGAAAAGGCGCGCCGCATGATGTTGGCGATTTCGTGCGGCAGCTGCACTTCCTCGACCGATTTGGTGATCGAGGCATAGGCGCGGCTCGATTTGAACATCGGAAACAATTGCGCGGTCTCACGTGGATGACCGAGCGGCAAGAACACCACCGGGGTCGAGTTGGAAAAGGCGGTAGCGACGCCGGCAAAGGCGTTCTCGGCGCCCGGCCCGTACTGCATCGCAAAGACGCCCGGCGGCCGCCCGTTGGAAACTCGGGCAAAACCGTCGGCCATATGGACGCCGACCCGCTCCTGGCGGCAGATCACCGGGCGGATGCCGACTGCCGCGGCGGCCTCGATGATCGGTGTCGTCGGAAAGCAAAACAGGGTCGAGATGCCCTCGCGCTTTAGGATCTCGGCAATGACATTCATTACCTGCATGGCTCATCCCTCCCGGTAAGTGAGTTTGGCATCGCGATCTCAGGGCGTCGCCGAGCCAGGCGGCGACTAGTGGGCCGGCGTTGCTTGCCGGCCGCGAACCCGCCGTTATAAGCGCTTTAGTGTATCACTCCACCCGCCGCGGCGCCGGCTGAATCAGACGCGGGCGCATGACAGATAGTCTCGCACGGTCTGACGTCGCCCGGATTCTCCTCGATGCAGGCCGAACATCCCGGCCCAGGCGCTTGCGCGCTGCCGGTCGAGGGTCCCGGTGTGGGACCGGCGCATCCGACGAGGAGCACGCCCCAGGCGATCACGGTAAGCGAAAATCGCTTCATAAGAGTGAGGATGACGAGCATCGGCGCGGTTTGTCAAGGCGCCGCCGCCCATTGCCCGGATCCCAGGCGGGACACCCAAATTCGAGCAAGGTGCCTGCACTCCCAATAGGTCACCCCGGCTGGAGCACATGGATCACGCGGCTGGCGATCATCTCGCGGGTCTTGGCGGCATAGGCAGCCATGTGTGGCGAGGCGGCGTGAGCCTTGAGGGCATCGAGGCTTTCCCATTTTTCGATCACGACAAAGGTTTCGGCGCCAAACTTCGCCTGCAGGCCGCCCGCACCCTCGGCATCGATCGCCGGGCCATATTCGATGCAGCCCTTCTCGGCGTGGACCGCCGGCATGTTGGCGCGAAATGCCGCGAGGATCGGTTCGCGCATGCCGGGTTTCGCGGTAATGATGGCGAGCACGTGGATCATAACGGTTCCCTTTCAGGCGATGCGTTCGAAAACGCTGTGGTGGCGGCTCGTGGTCAGCGGGCGGATCTTGGTTGCCCAGTCGCCAAAGCTGCCAGCCTTCTCCCAGGCGGCACTCTTCAGCACATCGGGCGAGTTTAACTCGTAGATCGTCAAATAGCGCTGCATTCCCGGCAGTGTTGAATGATCGAGGCGATAGCGCGCCGCCGAGCGCACGCCTGGGACCTTCGACAGCATCGGGAAGTGCTCGGTGTCGTAGACGCGGTTGAATTCTGCCTCGTGCTCGGCCGGGAATGTCGAGCTGGACAACAAAAAGATGGGCCATGATTGCCGCTCCTACTCGATTTCGGTTCAGCCGATCCGCCGGAACACGCTGTGCTGACGGTTGGTGGTATGCGGTCGGATCTTCGGCTTCCATTCGCCCAGATCGGAGGCTTCTGTCCAGGCCGCACTGTCGATCACCTCGGCGTTGTCGCACTCATAGATCGCCAGATAGCGCGGCATCGTCGGCACGGTCGAGTGATCGAGCTGATAACGCGCACAGGACCGCACGCCGGGAACCTTGAGGATTGTCGGCACGTGGTCCTCATCGTAAATGCGGTTGAATTCGGCGTCGAGTTCGGCCGGGATGTCCATTTGCACGACATAGATATAAGACAAGGCAGCCCCCTGCATTCGCGGATACGGTGGAGAGAGTCTAGGGCAAAGCGCGCTTTGCCTCGACAGGTTTCGACAAGCGTGGGCTGCCTGCCCAGCGGATTCATTCGTTACACCAACCTGCCCGTGTCGCCGTTTGTCAGGGCCGGTTGCGTGTTGTCGGGGACGATCTTGAAATGATTAACGCGACACCTATTTCTCAGCGCATCGGGTTGCATCCGCCTCAAATTCAAGATTTCGGCTGTTTCCGGCTGGGCGCGCCGGCAGCCGCAGCGGAGCCTTACTTGAAGATAGAGCGGGCGCCCAAGAGTTTGCCGAGGAGCAGAAATGTCGAAGATTCCGCAGGGCGAGTGGAGCGCCATTGCGGCGCGCTATGAAAACGGCGAGTTGATCAGCAGAATTGCCCGGCACTATGAGTGCACTCCGCCCGCCATTCATTATATTCTAAAGCGTTATCACCAGCGGCCGGCGAATGCCGT
This sequence comes from uncultured Alphaproteobacteria bacterium, assembly GCA_963775875.1. Classification (GTDB taxonomy): domain Bacteria; phylum Pseudomonadota; class Alphaproteobacteria; order ATCC43930; family CGMCC-115725; genus AP-15. Next base: position 371,058 of record CAVZKP010000014.1, on the reverse strand, counting down.
CAAGCCATTGAGCCCGGGATCGAGAGCGGCGGCGCCGGTCCGCGGGAGCGCAGCCGAGGCGAGCCCGACCGCCGCGCTGCCGGCCGGAAAATCCGAGCACGCCATGCCACCCCCAGGGTTGGTTCGCGCGAACTATCCGATCGCGTCGGCGACGCCATGCCGGCAGCCCGCCGACGAGCCCGGTCAGAGAGTGGCTACTCCGACCTTGACGCCGGGCCTGGACCGCGAGCTGCACATTCGCGCCGAGGCGGCGATCGAGATGTTTCGCTCGAGCTTCGACGCGGCGCTGACGGAGGGATCGTCGGGAGTGCGCGAGCGCCTGCGGCAAGCCGCAGCGGATCTGATGCGCGTGGCGGCGCGCACTACGATCGTGCTGGATCGGTTGAATGTCGGCTCCGGGAGCTCCGGCCGGGAACAGAGTTACCCACGTTCCGCGCACGCCCGCGATGATTTCGGAAAGTTGGGCTCGGTCTAACTCGAGCCGTCAGCTTCGTCCTTGATGCAGGGCATTTGGGTGGCGGCGCAGTAGGATTCGAACTTGCGGCCCGCTAATTAAGAGATCCCATAGGACTGCTTCGGCGCCATCCGTCGGCTTCAGCGCGTCGACCGGGCGCTTGGTGATCTGTCCAACCTCGCCGAGCGCTGGGGCTTGCAGCCGGACGGATCGTTGCGGTCGACCTCGGCGATCAGCTCTTGGATCTGCTGGGCGCCCGAGGATCTAGCACCAGATCCATCTGTTGTGGGAGGGCCGGGCAAAGTACAATGTTTTCCGCTTGCGGGATGACGTAGCGACCGAGACGAAGGGAGGCAGCGTATGGCAGCGGATTACAGCATATGTCTTGGTACGGCCGGCTGGGGCGTATGGCACAGTCCGGATGCCGGAAAGTCGTGGACGCGGCATCGCGCCCCGTTCCCGCTCAACAGCCGCATCCAGGCGTTGGTCGCCCATCCCAAAGAGGCGCATACGGTTTTTGCCGGTGGCGATACGGGGTTGTTCGTGAGCCATGATGGCGGGGCGCGGTGGGAGAGCATTAGCGCCGATGGCGTTTTGCCGACGATCTGGTCGCTGGCCGTCGATCCGGTCGAGCCCGATATTCTCTTTGCCGGCACGCGCCCGGCCGGGGTCTATCGCTCGCGAGATGGCGGACAGCAGTGGGAGAAATTGGCGGTAGACCTCGCCCGGGAGTGCTCGATCGGCACCCCCTTCGTGACCGGCATCGTCGTCGACCCCGACGATCATCGTATGGTCTGGGCAGGGGTGGAAATTGATGGTGTCTTTCGCAGCCTCGACGGCGGGGACACGTGGACGCACCTTGACCGTGAGACGGGTTTGTATGATCCGGACATTCATGCTGTGACGATCGCGCCCACACGGCCCAAGCGCCTCTATGCCAGCACGGCTCGCGAAGTGTTTACCAGCAACGATCTGGGCGACACCTGGCAGCCCCTGGGCATCAAGGAGAAATGGCCGCTGCCCTATGCCCGTGGCATCATGGTCAAGGCCGATGATCCGGACATGCTGTTTGCCGGGTGCGGCGAAACCACGACCGGTGAAAAGGGGCAGGTGCTCCGCACCACAAATTTCGGCGAGAGTTGGGAGACCTTGCCGCTCCCCACCCAGCCCAACGCCACAATGTGGGGTTTCGCCACGCATCCCGCCGACCCGAACCGCATCGTGGCGTTCAGCCTGTTCGGCGAGGTCTACATCACCGAGGATGCCGGTGCCTCCTGGTGCAAGATCGCGCGTGAATTCGGCGAGATCAGAGCCGCAGTCTGGGTGCCAAACTAACAGATCGAACCAGTATTGGAGCGGGCGGGCATTTGGTTGCCGGATCGCCCGTGCCGCTGACATCTCATAGCAACTTGATAGCGCCATCCTCCCTCGGCCCGCCCATGGCATCAACCAAGTCGGCCCACACCAAGTTCAGCACCGCTTCCCGGTCGGCATGACTGCGATAAGAAATGCGGGGGAACCTGACGGGAAGCTCTTCGACCCGGCCCAACTCGCGCGGTTTTGATTCGAAGACTTCATACCTGACCGAATTGTCGGGGCCGTTGCCGTCGCGCAGGCGAATGCCGATGGCGCCTGGAAGCTCAGCACGAGGTTACGGCGGAAGAAGTCGGTCGGCAGCATGCTGTGAAGCGGTAGATCGCCTCGCCGTGGTGCTCGCCTAAGGTGTAGCCCGTGGTGGCGATCAGGTGGGGCGCCCGGCCAACTCGAACTCCACGATCGCCAGGGTCAGGCGCGGCTAATGTTCGAAGTGGCTGGCCCTCTGGACACGAACCCGCTGTGATGGCCAAACTCGCATGGCACATAGGAGCTTGCCCATGACCATCATCGATTCCCAGGTCCACGTGTACGAGGCGAACACGCCGAAGCGACCCTGGCACAGCGTGCCGAACTGGCCCGACCACGTCACCGGCGACGAGATGGTGGCGGCGATGGACAAGGTCGGTGTCGACGGCGCGATCTTCATCTCCGCCTTTTCCATGTACCAATACGACGCCAGCTATGCGGTGGAAGTGCAACAGGCCCATCCCGGCCGGTTCGCGCTCGTTAAGCCGGTCAACCCGGACGATCCGGCGGTGGCGGATGTCATCGCCGAGTGGAAGAAGATTCCGGGTGCGGTCGGCGTCCGGATCATGCTGACGAAAGAGGCGAACCGCTCGCCGGACGACCCGGGCCTCGACCGGATCGCGCGCGCGGCTGCCCGCCACGATCTTCCGGTCAATGTCCTGTTCTGGGGCAATGTGGACGCGGGCGCGGCGCTGATCGATCGCCACCCCGACACACGCTTCATCATCGACCATCTGGGCATCCTGCAGCCGCGTGTACCGCCCGCGCCGCCACAGCCCTGGGCCGACCTGCCGAAGGTGCTGGACCTTGCCAAACGTAAGAATGCTGTGATCAAGGTCAGCGGCGCCTGCACGCTGTCGCGCGAGCCCTATCCGTTCCCGGACATTTGGGAGCCGCTTGCCCGCGTGTTCGACGCCTGGGGTTTCGAGCGCTGCTTGTGGGGAACGGACTGGACGCGCGCCTTCGCCGTCGTCAACTACGAGCAGGCGATCGAGCCTTTTCTCAAGACCGATCGCCTGAGCGAGAGCGAGCGGGCAATGCTGATGAGCGGCGCCTGCGCCAAGGCCTATGGCTGGTCGCCGAACAAAGGTTAGCAATCCGCAGGGCGGAATGCGCAGCGTTATCCGCCCTCCGCCGCAACGGCGCTGGTCTCGGCGGGTTACGCCTCGCTAATCCGCCCGGCGCTTGCCGCGCGTCCCCGTGCGCGAATCTCGGATGAGGAGGTGTCAACGCGGAAATGGTGCTCGGGGATTTCGCTGAAGAGATCGGCGTAGCGCCGCGGCACCGGGATGTCGGTCAGCGCGCGAACGCGCCCCACCGCGTCGATGCGCACGGCTACCAGAAAGCTGCTCCCGGCATTGGCGATTTCCTCGAGCGCCATGTGCATGCGAAGCTCGTCATCACCATAATATTTCGGCGCAACCAGCCGTTCCGCCGTATCCGCGCCGATCACAAACGTCGTGCTCGGAAACAACCGCGACTTGTCGAGGAAGGTCGGCGCTCGGGTTAGTTCGACCGGCGACTTCCAGGCGAATTGGGCGAGCCGGTGTCTAACCGTCTCGCCCAAGAGCGGCGGCTTGTCGACGTTGGTGACAGAGATTTCGAACGCCAAGGGCTGCTGCCTGAGCTCTTCGGCGACCCGCGCCAGCAACACATGTCCCTCGTGCATCGGGTTGAAAGAACCCGGGAACAGCACAAAGGGCCGCGGCGCCGACAGCATCATTTGGCCATCGGGCTGGACGGTGATGCGATCGAGTTCGCCCGCCAACAGCTGATCGATCGTATCGACGGCCGCCACGGCCGCCACCACCGTCTCCGCATAATGTTCATCCGCATCGACGAGGCTCTGCGGCGAGGGTGCGGCAACCCCGCAGGCGCGGGCCAGCCATAGGATGATCGCGCGCGCAACAAGATCTTCTTCGGCGGCGCGATCACGTCGGCCCTTGGCCAAGACGCAAGTGCAATGCGCGACCCCGGCGGCGTTGGCGAAGGCGAGGTGAAAGCGATGCTCGCCCTTGCGCGGGCGATCGCTGACCAGGGCCGCCGTAGCGCCAAGACCAACCAGATCGATGCCCACCCCAACGCCAGGGCTCGGCGCTAGCCTGGCTGCGCGTGCCCGAGCGGCTCGCGCCATTGCGATCGCGGTCTCGGCGCTGCACGCCTGTGCCGGGGCAAAGCCGAGAAACGCCGCCAGCGCCTGTTCGTCGTAGGGAATTTGCGCCTCGATCAGCAGCCGAGAGCCGCCCGGAACACGAAGTAACTCACCGATCGCCCCACTGCCGCCCCCAGTGATCGCGAGTGCCGCCTTGCGGCCAGACCCGTGCAAGGCGGAGATCAATTGTGTCCACGCGGCGTCCGACGCAGTCATGGTGCCTGTGTGGTCCGAAGCTGAAGCGTACCTCGCCTATGCTGAAAGACCGTTCGGACAGAGTCAACAGAGGGGATCTGCGTGCCGGCAAAGCCGCCGAGGCCGGTAATGTCCGGCATGACCAGTATGGCGTCGTCTTGGCGCATGAGCGAGCTCCAAACAAAGACTTGCCCGACGCCAGATCGACAGCGCACCGCGCGTCAGCGACCTGCGCGCGGGTCCTACGCTTGCTATGAGGGCGGCGGCCCATGTAAACATGAGAGCACGCCGACTTCGTCAATCCGCGAGGCCGCTGCTGTCCCGATTTCAGCCATTGGCTCAGGCGGCCGAAAATAAAAGGCGGCTGCCGCTACTTGACATAAGCGGCCCTGACAGGGACGCCCGCTCGGTCATGCCCGGGTTGCCAGGATCTCCAGGTAGTCGGCGGTAATGCAGGTTGTACCGTCGGCGGCGCGATTGTGCCGGGTATATAGGTCTTCCAGGTCGTACCGGAGCGCGGCTTGTTCTGGCTCGGACAGTGCCGCAAAGGCTCTGAGGGTTGGACCGTAATGGAGGCGGTAGAACTCGACGGTTTCCGGAATTGCGAACGGCAGGTCCAGCCGAGCTGGCACAACTGTCATCGTGATGTTGGTGGTCCGGCCGGCAAGCCGCTGGCGAACCGTGGTCTCGTCGCCCCACAGTAACGGCGAGGGCATACCGCCAGGCGCGGCGACGTGTTTGCCAGTGACACGAAACAGCTCGCCGACGAAGCCCGTAGGAGTCCAGTTCGCCATGGCGATCCGCCCACCGCGTCGGCAAACCCGACAAAGCTCGCTGGTCACTAACTCCGGCCGTGGCGCAAACATCACACCAAACATGCTGATGACCACATCGAACATATCGGCTTCATAGGGTAGGTCTTCCGCGTCGCCTTCCTCAAAGCGGATTTCCACACCTTCTCGATCTGCGCGCATGCGGGCTTCATCGAGCAGGTTGGTGGCGATGTCGATCCCGGTAACAACTGCGCCGGCCTGTGCGGCAGCAATGGCGAGATTGCCGTTCCCGCAGGCGACATCGAGAACTTTCATGCCAGGCTTGAGTTGAGAGCGGGCGATGAATTCTTGTGCGATGCCTTCGGTAAACCGCGCGATTTGCGGGTAATCTCCCGACATCCAGATTGCCTTGATGCGCGCCTTGATGATTTTAATTTCGTGGCTCTGGTCGATGGTCATCGTTCGCTCCCCCGGATCTGGCGCCCTTCGGATCGAACCGGGCGCTCTGGCCGATTGGCCCAGACAGCATGGCTATTCATGCCGGGCTCGAACAAGCCGAGTTGCGCCGCCACTATCCATATTGCGCCCCTAATGCGGCGCCGGCCGCTGAGTCCGTCTCCGGTGCACCGCTGGCGGTGCTAAGTTTGAGGCGGAGGCTACCCATGCCCGCACCCCCATTGCATCGAGATGTCAAGAGGGCGATCGATTTCCTCCGGGGCCATTTGGAGCGGCCCTGGAAGATCGACGAGTTGGCGCGCCGTTGCGAATTACCGCGGCGGACCTTGGAAAAGCATTTCCGTCGTTTTGTCGGATGTGCTCCGCTGGAGTTTCTGCATGCCGAGCGGCTCGGGCAGGCAAGGCGCAAGCTGCTCATGGCGCCGACCGGCACGACCGTTGCCGAGATTGCGGCGAATTGCGGCTTCAACCATCTCGGGCGCTTCGTCCTCGCTTATCGCGACCGGTACGGCGAGCGTCCGTCGGACACCTTGAAATGGCGTCGCATATCGGTCCCGGCGGTGACCACGCCGTTGCGTCTGGGGCTGTCCGCAGTTCGACCCACATTGGCGATTTTTCCGTTTGAACTAATCGGGCCGCATGCGGCAGGCGCGGACAATATCGGTGCAGAAATTGCCGCCGCATTACATCGGACCGGTTGGGTAAGGATCGTGCTGCCGCCACATGGTCGCTACCACCTTCGTGGAAGGGTGATGGATGATCATACGGGGACGTTGCGGATCAGCGTGACGCTGCTCGACCGGTCGAGTAGCCGGTACGTGTGGATGGAGCGATTTGAACAAGGGAGCGATGATCCGCTTGGTTCGGCGGACAGGCTCTCCGGCTTGATAGCGAGTGCAACCCGGTCAATCTTGCGCGATGTCGAGATAGACCAGGCGACGGGCAAAGACCCAATGCAGCTCACCGCATGGGAACTGAGCATGCGCGCATTGCCGATGGTAGCCGCTGCCGACCCTGCAGCCCACGGCGTCGCGATCGAACTGCTCGAACGGGCGATCGAATCTGCACCGCGCGATCCGCTGCCGCTGTCGCTGGCGGCCTGGTGTCACGGGTCGCGCGCTGGTCATCACTTTACCGGCCAACCCAAGGCCGAACGCGACAAGGCGCGTCACTTGACGTTGGAAGCGTCAGCGATCGCTGCAAGCGACCCGGTGTGCGATACCATGCTGTCAGCCGCTTGCATGCTTGCGCATGATCTTCGAGGCGCCGAGCACTACGCTCGGCGCGCACTGGCGATCGACGGAGGATCGGCTTGGGGATGGGGGCGGCTCGGGTGGGTTCACGCCTACAGAGGCGAAACGGCCGACGCGATCGAGTGTTGCCATATAGCACGGGTCCTCGCACCTGCCGACCCGCTTCGCTTCGTATGGTCGATCGGTATCGCGGCGGCCAACTTCGAGGCCGGCCACTTTGCTCACAGCGTTAAATGGTATCGGCGCGCGCTCGCGGAACAGCCGAAAGCCATATGGATCAACCGCTTTCTCGCGCCGGCGTGCGTCTTCGCGGGCGACAAGGAGGAAGCGCTCTGGAGGTTGAGTCTCGTAAGCAAGGCTTTCCCCGAGTTGACTATTATCGAGGTCAGGGCCGGATTACCCCACACCGCCAAATTGCTCGACCGCGTCGCGGAAGGACTCGAGGCTCTAGGCATGCCCTATTCTTAAAGCGACCCATTGCCGCTTTCGGCGCCAGGCTGCCGGGCCGCGGTCAGTTTCGCCATGTCGAAATTGTAGACGCGGGCGGTGTTGCCAGCGGCGATCTTGGCCTGTTCATCGGCCGGCACGCCCTCTAGAATCTTGGCCAGGATCTTGCGCGATTGGGGAAACGTCGACTCGCTGTGCGGATAATCCGAGCCCCACATCATGTTACCGGTGCCGATCACGTCGCGCAGGCGAATGCCGATGGCGTCCTCCTGGAAGCTTAAGACGACGTTGCGGCGGAAGAAGTCGCTCGGGCGCATGCCGCCCTTGAACCGGTAGATCGCCTCGCCGTGGCGTTCCCGGTAGGTGTAATCCATAGAGGTCAACACATTTGGCGCCCACGCCAATTCGAACTCGACAATGGCCAATGTCAGGCGGGGATGGCGCTCGAAGACGCCGGAGAAGATCATGTCGCACATTGAAAGCGCCGGATAGAACGCCTTGGTCGCGCGGCTGCTGGCGTCGCGCAGCGTTCCAGGACCGGCTCCGCGGATCCTGCCCTGCCGTCGCGTCGCCGTATGCAGGCTCAGCGGCAGGTCGAGCGCCGCGGCGGCGGCCCAGAACGGCTCGTACTCGGGCTGGTCGTAGCGGCGGTCCTCGGCTGGATATTCGGTGATCATCGCGCCGGAGAGACCCAGGCGGGCGGCGCGCTCCAGCTCACGGAGCCCGTCCTCGACATCGTCGAGGTTGATCATCGCAATGCCCTTCAGCCGGGCGGGATTGGTATGGCAGAACTCGGCGAGCCAGTCGTTGTAGGCACGAAAGATCGCGGACATCAGGGCCGGGTCCGCCACCTTGAAGTAAAAGAGCCCCTGCGATGGGTAAAGGACTTCACCGGCCACCCCGTCGAGCGCCATGTCCTCTAGGTGCTGCTTGGGGTCGTACCCGCCGTGGCGCACGTCTTCGAAGCGCCCCTCGGCGGAGATCGTTTCGGGCGCCTCGAACCGCGCGCCGGTGCTCGAGATCAGGCCGATCCCGGAGAGGATCTGATCCCTCTCGACCACGATCTGGTCGGCGCCGTCGATCCGCTCGATCCGCGGCGCACGATCCCGGAACGCCCGATCGATGCGGGTCTGCCACAGATCAGGCGGTTCGAACACGTGAGAGTCAGACGAGAGAACCAGGGGCAGCATCGGCATCTGCTTTCTGACTTGACCGCGAGCAACACCTTTAACAACCGGCCCATCGCCGTCAAGAGCGGGCAGGGTAAGTGCTCCGTGCCCGGGTGCCGTCTAGGTCGGCCGGTCTAAGGGTCCACCTAGGCCGAGACTCGTTATGATGCGAACGGCCGGTATCGACCCTCTCCGGACATTCGGCCCCGGCTTATGCGAATTGCAGCAATATCGTCATCAGCTTCGAAATCCTGTCGGTCGTGGACCTCACCATTGATGTAGAAGTAAATCCGGTATGGCGGCATCATCGAGTGCTCCTATTCGTTTCGAGCCGGCCAAGCTTTGTCCGTGATATTGAGCCTCATTCCGCTGACCCATCGGCAAAGTTGTTGGGCTGGAGGGCTTGGGCGGGTGTTAGCCCGAAGCCGATGTTGGGGCCATAGAGGGCCATGGCGAGAGCCTGGATCATCGGCGGAGGGGTGATTGCGTTGGCCAGCTTGGTGGACACGACCTCAATGGCCGTCCGGCGATCAGGGGAATACATGGTGGCCGATTCGTAGCCGGCGAAACTGCCTTCTCCGCCCACAAACCCGCCCGAACTCGACGAACCCCAGTCCGTAGCGCCACCGGCCGGGTCCGTTATACCCCCCAGAGAACACGAAGGGGATCAGGTCTTTGTTTGCCTCCCTCCAGACCGCTGGTTTGAGCAGTGCACCGGTCGCCAGAGCCACGGACCAGATGTGCATGTCCGAGAGCGTCGAGACCATTCCCCCATGCGCCCACAGGCACGACCCCGGCAGATCGGTGGCGTCATCCGAGGCAGTCGGCGCCTGGGTGGGGCCGACATCTCCGGTCCCGTACCCGTGGGTGAACGGCACGCTGAGACCGTTACCTGAGACTGGAAGGAACGTCCGGCGCAGATGGAGCGGTTCGGCGATGCGCTGCTGAATTGCCGTGCTCAGATCCTGGCCCGTGGCCAGCTCCACCACCCGACCGAGCAGGTTGTAACCGTAGTTGCTGTAGGACCACTTCGTGCCGGGCAGTGCGACCGGAGGAAACAATGCCTCGGCAGCGAGCAATTCCTCCACCGTGCAGCCATTGGGCACCATCTGTTGGATGGTTGGCGACGTGAAGCCATCAGCGAGACCGCTGGTGTGGTTGAGGAGTTCTCGGATCGTGATCTGGTCGCCGTTGGGCACACCCGCCACCCACTTGGAGATTTGGTCATCGAGGGACACCCTGCCCTCCCCGACGAGCTGAAGGACGAGGTTGGCCGTGAACGTCTTTGTCTGGCTCGCAATTTTGAACTGCATGTCGGTGCTGAGTGGCGTCCCAGTGGCGAGATCGGCGACGCCGGACGCTGTGACGAAGGTTCCCCTCGGGCTCCAAATGCCAACAAGGACTCCTGGAGTTTGGTTCGTCTCCTGGAACTGACGGACGATCCGCTGCACCTTGGCCTGCGTCGACGCGTCCAGAGGATCGACGCAGCTGTCGTAATCGTCCTTCGCCGACTGGACGCACGCGACCAGATGGTCAGGGTCGGGATGCGCCAGCCGACAGGTCTGCACCGCGTCGGAGAAATCGGATCTGCAGCCCGCCCATGCCGCCGAGGCGACGGCCATGACTGCCGTGAGCGCGATCATCATTGTTGATTTCATGGTCTGCTGGCCCTTTAGCTACAACAACGACGGGTCGGAGATGGGACGCTTCGTTCGGGGATCTGGCTTAATAGCGCATCCCGCCAGCCCTCTTCTCTAGAAGGTGAAGATTATGCCCGACAGCGGCATCCTGAACAGCTGCGGACCGCTGCCGCTGGCGTTGCTTGTCTCCTTGGCGAACTGGTCGCCAGTCGGAGCGCACCCGGCCCACTCTCTTTTGGCTGCGCCATTTTCGCACCGCGGTGCGGAACAATCATTAGCTCGCCCAGAAATCTGATGCGAATGTCCGCTCACGCCGCATCTCGGCCATTTATGAGGGGCGCCCCACTACTGGCACCCGCTGTAAGGCGTGGCGGACACTTTTGCTCGGGGGACGGCGCCGATGCCGCCGCTGGCGATTTGGGGGGATTACCATTGACCATCGAGCCGAGGCGAATAGGCGTATCGGGGACCGGGCTACCGACGATGCGATACGGGCTCGACCCGCTGAGCCGCGAGAAGGCCGCCGAGATCGATTTCGGGTTCGAGGATGTCTCGGCCGCTATATCGGCGCCGATTATCAATATTAACCTGTTGATTTAGTTGGTGGGTGCAGTAGGACTCGAACCTACGGCCCGCTGATTAAGAGTCAGCTGCTCTACCAACTGAGCTATGCACCCGCCGCAGAACGCGCTCTATAACAAAACGCTCGCAGCTTGTCGAGATAGCACCCGCTCACACTCTGCCGTGGCAGTGCTTGAATTTCTTGCCCGAGCCGCATGGGCAAGGGGCATTGCGCGGCGTTCCGGCCCATGGCGCGCGCGGGCCGGCGGTCCGTTGCGATTCGCCCCGGTCGCTGCCGTTGCCCGGACCCGAGCGCCGCTGGGCGCGGGGGCGCGCTGCGACCGGCCGCCCTGTCGTACCAGTGGCGCGCAGCTCCTCGGCCATCGCCTCTTCGGGCTCTGCCGCCGCCTCGGCGAAAACCGGCTGCTGCGGGCGAAGCTCGATGTGCGAGAGCACCGAGGTTACGTGCTGGCGCAGATTGACCAGCATTCCCTCGAACAGCTCGAATGCTTCGCGTTTGTACTCGTTCAACGGATCGCGCTGAGCATAGGCGCGCAGGTTGATGCCTTGTCGCAGATGGTCGAGCGATAAGAGGTGGTCTTTCCAGATCTGGTCCAGGAGCTGCAACAGCAGGCTCTTCTCTGCCATGCGCATCAGTTCGGGTCCATAATTTGCCGTCTTCTCGGCCATCTTGCGGTCGGCGGCAGCGGCGATGCGAGCGGTCACCTCGTCGCGGGCGACCCCCTCCTCCTTGGCCCACTCCGCCAGCGGCAGATCGAGCGCCAGCAGCCGCAGGCATTCGGCGTGCAGTCCGGCAATGTCCCATTGCTCAGGGAGTGCGTTGTCCGGGACCGCGAGCGCGACCGCCTCTTCGAGCGTCTCATAGCGCATGTCGGCGATGGTGCCGGCAACATCGCGCGCGTTCATGATCTCGCGACGCTGCTCATAGACGACCTTGCGCTGGTCATTCATCACGTCATCGAATTTCAGCAACTGCTTGCGGATGTCGTAATTGCGCGCCTCGACCTTTTGCTGGGCCTTGGCCAGAGCCTTGTTGACCCAAGGGTGAATAATTGCTTCGCCCTCTTTGAGACCAAGCCGCTGAAGCATCGAATCCATGCGCTCGGAACCGAAGATCCGCATCAGATCGTCTTCGAGCGAAACAAAGAATTTGGAGGCGCCTGGATCGCCCTGGCGGCCGGAGCGACCGCGCAGCTGGTTGTCGATGCGCCGGCTCTCGTGCCGCTCGCTGCCGACGACGAAGAGACCGCCCGCCTGCACCACTTCCTCGTGCGCCGCCTCGATCTCCCGGCGGATGGCGGCAGCCCGCGGCTCGCGCTGGCCCTCGTCCGCGATCGCCGCAAGCTCGGTCCGCAGGCGCATTTCGAGATTGCCGCCGAGTTGGATGTCGGTTCCCCGACCGGCCATGTTGGTGGCGATCGTGACCGCGCCAGGCCTGCCTGCCTGGGCGATGATGTGGGCTTCCTGCTCATGGTAGCGCGCGTTCAGCACGTTGTGCGGGATTTTGTGCTTTTTGAAGAGCGCCGCGAGGGCCTCGGATTTTTCGATGCTGACCGTGCCGCACAATACCGGCTGCCCTCGCTCGCGGCACTCCAATACGTGCTGCGCGATGGCGTCGTACTTCTCGCGCGTCGTGCGGTAGACTTCGTCATCGGTATCGCCGCGGCGGACCGGTTCGTTTGTCGGAATCTCAATGACATCAAGCTTGTAGATATCTCCGAATTCCTGGGATTCGGTCATCGCCGTGCCGGTCATACCGGCGAGCTTCGGATAAAGCCGGAAATAGTTCTGAAAAGTGATGGAAGCGAGTGTCTGGTTCTCGTTTTGGACAGTGACGCCCTCCTTAGCCTCGAGCGCTTGATGGAGGCCCTCCGAATAGCGCCGTCCTTCCATCATGCGCCCGGTGAACTCGTCGATGATGATGATCTTGTCGTCCTTGACGATGTAGTCGGTATCGCGGGCGAAAAGCTTGTGCGCGCGGAGCGCCTGATTGGCGTGGTGGACCAGTCCCACATTATGGATGTCGTAAAGCGTGCCCGTCGCCATTAATTCGGTATCGCGCAGCATCGCTTCTATCTTCTCGACCCCCGGTTCTGTCAGCGTGACGGTGCGCTGCTTTTCGTCCTTCTCGTAATCGTCGGGTTCGAGCGCCGGGATCAGCTTGTTCACCCTGATATAGAGATCGGAATTATCCTCTGTTGGGCCGGAAATGATCAGCGGCGTGCGCGCCTCGTCGATCAAGATCGAATCAACCTCGTCAACGATTGCGTAGTGAAACGGCCGATGAACCATGTCCTCGAGCCGGAATTTCATGTTGTCGCGCAGGTAGTCGAAGCCAAGCTCGTTGTTGGTGCCATAGGTCACATCGGCCAGATATGCTTGCTGGCGCTGCACATCGTCGAGTTCGTGGACGATGCAATCGACCGAGAGACCGAGAAAGCGATAGATCTGGCCCATCCATTCGGCGTCGCGACGGGCGAGATAATCGTTGACGGTGACGACGTGCACGCCGTTGCCCGCCAGCGCGTTGAGATACACGGGAAGGGTCGCGACCAGGGTCTTGCCCTCGCCGGTCTTCATCTCGGCGATCATGCCGCGATGCAGGACGACGCCCCCCATCAGCTGCACGTCGAAATGGCGCTGACCGAGTGTGCGCTTGGCGGCTTCCCGCACGGTGGCAAAAGCTTCGATCAATATGTCGTCGAGTTCGGCCCCGTCGGCGAGTTGCTGCTTGAAATGTGCAGTTCGCGCGCGGAGCTCGTCGTCGGACATTGCCACGAGCTGCGGTTCGATCTCGTTGATGGCGGAGACGATCGGCCCCAAGCTTTTGACGTAGCGATCATTGGCGGAACCGAACAACCGCCGGGCTAAGGCGCCGAACATGGAACCCTCGAAAAACGGAGGCGAATGGCTGGATGTGTTCGCACGGCGACCGAAGGAGAGATAGGCGGCCCGGCCGGGGCTGTCAATTCGCCAACGCCAGCCCATCGCCGGCTGACCCGCGAGCCTGCCCATTTGCTTGTCCGCGCGCCGTCTATATGCATTGATGGCTCGGGGCAGCCGCTTCGAAGCCGCGACCGCCTTCCTGCGGGGGTACCGAAATGCTGTCGCGTTCTTCGTTCGCCGCTGTGCTCGGTTTTGGGCTGGCAATCGGCGTGGCTCCCGTTCACGCCAACGCGGCTGATCCGGCGCTTTCGCAACCCGTCCCGGCCGCGGCCCCAGCGAGCGTCTTGCCGCCGGGGAACACCGTCGTCGCCCGCATCGACGGGGTCGAACTGCACCTCGCTGACGTCGAAGCCGCGCAGCAAACCCTCCCGCCGCAGGCGCAAAAGCTGCCATTTCAGCAAATCTACCCCATTTTGCTCGACCGTCTGGTGGACAGGACGCTGGTCATCGAGGCCGGGCGCAAGGAGCATCTCGACCAGGATCCCACGGTGCAGGACCAGTTGCGGCTCTATGAGGACCATCTGATCCAGCGTGCTTATATCGAGCAACTGATCAAGGGGGCGGAGAGCGAGGACCAGCTACGGGCCGCTTACCAGAAGCTGCTCCAGGGACAGCCGGGACGCGAGGAGGTGCATGCCCGCCAAATCCTGGTTAAAACCGAGGCGGAAGCGAAGTCGATCATTGCCCAGCTCGACAAAGGAGCGGATTTTGCCACCCTGGCCAAAAAATATTCGACCGACCCCGACGCCGCCTCGGGCGGGGACCTCGGTTATTTTGGCCGCGACGACATGGTTCCTGCTTTCACTGCCGCGGCGTTTGCAGTGCCGGTGGGAAAGTACACCGAGACCCCGGTCAAGACCGAGTTCGGCTGGCACGTGATTATGGTCGAAGACCACCGGGTCAAAAAGCCGCCGACCTTTGACGAGGCGCGCGACGAAGTGCGTCGCCTCGTGGCGCGCGACATCATCGAGGCAAAGCTGAAGGACCTGCGCAGGGGTGCCAAGATCGAGACCTTTGCGCTCGACGGCAAACCGCTGCCGCCGGCCAAATGAACAGATCCGATTACCAAGAAGGACGACATGGCTCCCGTTTCTCCGCTCGCGCCCGTAGGCTTTCCGGCGTTGGCGCCGATCGCCGGCGTGCAGTTCGCTACTCTTGGCTGCGGCATCCGCTATACCGGGCGAGACGATCTGATGCTGGCGTCGCTGGTTCCGGGTTCTGCGGTCGCCGGTGTGCTGACCCGATCGCTGACCGCAGGAGCTCCGGTGCTGTGGTGCCGAGACTGCCTGGCGGGTGGCGAGGCGCGCGGAATCGTGGTTAATTCCGGCAACGCGAACGTCTTCACCGGCCGTGCCGGGAGAGAGGCGGTAGAGGCCACGGCGGCGGCGGCGGCTGAGCTCTTGAGGTGCGAGACCCGGCAGGTTTTCATCTCCTCGACCGGCGTGATCGGCGAGAAGCTGCCGGCGGATAAGATCATCGGCGCGCTCCCGCAGGCAGTAGAGCTGCTTTCGGCCGATGCGTGGGAGCCGGCGGCGCGCGCGATCATGACCACCGACACTTTTCCCAAGGGGGCGACCGAAACGGCCGAGATCGACGGCGTCGAAGTCCGGCTCAGCGGGTTCGCCAAAGGGTCTGGCATGATCGCCCCCGATATGGGCACCATGCTGGCCTATGTCTTCACCGATGCGGACTTGCCGCATAAGGTACTGCAGCCGCTGCTCGCCGCGGCGACGGACCGCTCGTTCAATTCAATTACGGTCGATGGCGACACCTCGACCAGCGATACCCTTCTGCTGTGTGCGACCGGGCGAGCGCCGCATCGGCCGGTGGCGAGCCCGAGCGATCGCCGGCTCGTGGATTTTCGCCGGGCTCTCGACAAGGTGATGATCGATCTCGCTAAGCAGGTTGTCCGCGATGGCGAGGGGGCGCAGAAATTTGTCACGATCGAGGTTACCGGCGCGGCGACGCCGCGTGCAGCGCGCCGCATCGGGCTCGCGATCGGCAATTCGCCGCTGGTCAAGACCGCGCTCTCCGCCGGCGACGCCAATTGGGGCCGCATCGTCATGGCCGTCGGCAAGGCCGGAGAGAAGGCCGATCGCGACCTATTGTCGATCTCGGTCGGCGGGGTCGAGATCGCATCCCATGGCGGGCCGGTGCCGGGTTATGACGAAACTCCGGTCGCCGAGCACATGAAAGGCCGCGAAATCGCGATCGCCGTCGATCTTGGCATCGGCCGCGGCAAGGCGACGGTGTGGACCTGCGACCTAACCCACGGTTATATCGACATCAATGGCAGCTATCGCAGCTGAGCCGGCGCGGCCTCTGATCCTTGTCGCCGCGGTGGTCCTTGTCGACGCCGACGGCCGGGTGCTGCTGGCCCGGCGCCCGGAGGGCAAGTCAATGGCCGGGCTGTGGGAATTTCCCGGGGGCAAGATCGACCACGGGGAAACGCCGGAGGCGGCGCTGATCCGAGAATTGGCCGAGGAACTCGGCATTGACGTCGCCGCGAGCTGCTTAGCCCCTTTTACCTTCGCCTCCCACACCTACCCGGATTTCCACCTGCTGATGCCGCTCTATCTGTGCCGTAGATGGTTGGGAATTCCAGTGGCACGGGAGGGGCAGCGCCTGGCCTGGGTCCGGCCGGGCCAACTCGCGGACTATCCAATGCCCCCAGCCGACAAGCCGCTGGTCGCGATGCTGCGCGACCTGCTGTGACTGCGATCTCGGCGTCCATCGGGTCGTCTTAGTGTTCAGCTTGAGCTGAAACCATTTATCTCAATAGGTTATGATCGCCGCTGCTAAAGCGGGAGTCGAGGACGACCGTTCGAGGTATCACCGGAATTATCTGGGTTCGAGCTTTCCTCGGGTGGCGCCGCACGGTCGCCGGCGGAAATCTCTACGGCGCCGAGCGCGTCGGCGAGGCGGTGAGTGGCGCTGCCTGGTCGCCGCGGTTTGGGCTGGCTTGCGTCGGGCGCCCAGCCGGTCAAGAAAAGTATCTCGAAGCTGGCGGGAATGCGTCCGTCGGGAAGGCCGAACCGTTCGCCGTAAATTGCCACGCCGCGCGCGAGAGTGCTGCGGCGCAGCGGTATGCGCCGCCGCGCCGACAGAGTGTTGGTTTCGCCCATCGCCCTGAGATCGCGCATAAGCGCGAGCGCATCGGGGTAGGTCACGGTGATCGTGTCGGCATCTGCGACCGGCATGGCAAAGCCGGTGCGCTGCATCAATGCCGCGGCTTCGCCGAGATCGGCCGTAGGCGACACCCGCGGGCTGGCGCCGCCTTCTTCGGCCAGTTCGGCCTCGATCATCACAGTCCGCAACTGCGCCAGGGTGGCGCCGCCGAGCATCGCCCCAAGGAAAAGGCCGTCCGGCTTCAGGGCCCGGCGCAGCTGGATCAGGGTGCCAGGAAGATCGGCAACCCAATGGAGGACCAGGGCGCTGACCGCTAGATCAAAGCTGGCGTCGTGAAACGGCAATAGTTCGGGGTCGGCAGCGACCCGGATGGCTGGCGTTCGCGCCAGGAAGGCGAGAGCGGGCTCGGTGGCGACGACGCGCTCGATCCCCGGTCGATCCGCCAGCGCACGCGACAGCGCGCCGTTATGCGAACCCAAATCGAGAGCGATGCGGAATTGTCGGCCGACGTCATCGAGGCGATCGAGGATCCGGTCGGCCACCTCGACATGCAAAAAATCGGAGCAGCCCCGCCGGGCGGCGCGCTCGCGATGCAGACGCCAGACGCGACGATCGAACAGCGCCGTCGACTCGAACCCTCGGGCGACCATTAGGGCCGTTTCGCCGGTGCGGGTTGACGAACCCGAGTGTAGTTTGGTGAGGTGTAGCTATGGTTGCGTCGGCAACATTTACCCAATTGCGGCGGATCGGCCGCGGGCTTGTCGACGCTGTGCTGCCGCCCCGCTGTCTCGCCTGCGGCGAGACGGTCGAGGAGGCTGACGCGTTGTGCGGGCGGTGCTGGGGCGGGATCACCTTTTTTGCCCCGCCGTGGTGCGTGTGCTGCGGTCTGCCATTTCCGCATCCGATGGGCGAAGATGCGGTGTGCGGCGACTGTGCCCGCGAGCGACGGGCCTGGGATCGGGCACGCGCGGTGCTCCGCTATGACAAGAACAGCCGTGGCCTCGTCCTGGGACTGAAGCATGCCGACCACACCCATGTCGCCAACGCGTTCGGGCGCTGGATGTACCGGGCCGGCGGCGAAGTCCTCGCCGGTGCCGACGTCGTTGTCCCGGTGCCACTGCATTGGACCCGGCTTCTCCATCGCCGCTACAACCAAGCTGCCCTGCTGGCGCATGCGATCCGTGCAGCCGGCGGGCCGCCGGTTGCCGTTGACTGGGTGGTTCGCCGACGCCGAACCCCTTCGCAAGGTCATCTGGGTCCGATGGCTCGCGAACGCAACGTGCGCGGCGCCTTTGCCCTTCGCCGCGGTGTCAGCGTCGTGCGCCGGCGGATCGTCATTGTCGACGACGTGATGACGACCGGGGCCACCGCCGATGAATGCGCGCGTGTGCTGAAACGTGCAGGCGCCACGTTTGTTGGCGTGCTGACCCTGGCGCGGGCATTGCGAACCGGGGCATAATCGGGCGCATTCCACGTGACGCGAGGAAGAGGCGAGGACGATGGCCGAGGTGGAACTTTACACAACGATGTACTGCCCCTACTGCACTCGCGCCCGCGCCCTGTTGCAACGCAAGGGAATAGCGTTTGTCGACATCGACATCGCCCAAATGCCCGAGCGGCGGGACGAGATGATCCGGCGCGCCGATGGGCGCCGCACGGTGCCGCAAATATTTATCAACGGCGAGCATGTCGGCGGCTGCGATGACCTCGTCGCACTCGACCGCGCGGGTCGGCTCGACGCCAAGTTGGGGATCACCAAATGAACGGCACCTTTACGGCTGCCTGCGTTCAGTTCACCGCGGCGCGGGACTACGAGCCCAATATCCGAGTGGTTTCGCATCTGGTTCGCCGAGCGCGCGACGCCGGCGCCGATCTTGTCCTGACCCCCGAGAATACCGGACTGATGGAGCCGATCGGCAAGCTGCGGCGGGAGAAGGCGCGCGACGAGGCAAACCATCCGGTGCTCGCCGCTCTGCGGGAGGTCGCCCGCGAGACCGGGGTGTGGCTTCTGCTCGGTTCGGTCTCGGTCGACATATCGCGTGAGCCGGGCATTCCCGAGGGCGAGCGCCGGCTGGCCAACCGCTCCTACCTAATCGACGCGGCGGGCGGAATCGTCGCCCGCTACGATAAGATCCACATGTTCGATGTCGACCTCGCCGGCGGCGAAAGCTACCGCGAGAGCAACGCATTCCGGCCCGGCAGCGATTTGGTGCTGGCCGAGACCCCATGGGGCGTCCTCGGCATGACGGTTTGCTACGATCTGCGCTTCCCGCAGCTTTACCGCACGCTGGCCCAGGCCGGCGCTGATTTCCTGGCGATCCCCTCCGCTTTCACGGTGCCGACCGGAAAAGCACATTGGCACGTGCTGCTGCGCGCCCGAGCGATCGAGAATGGGTGCTATGTCTTCGCCCCGGCACAATGGGGCGAGCACGCGGAAGGCCGGCGAACCTACGGCCACTCGCTGATCATCGATCCGTGGGGCGAGGTGCTCGCCGATGCCGGAGAGCGGGTTGACATCATCGAAGCGCGCATCGACTCGGCGCGTATTTCTGAAGCGCGGCGCATGGTGCCGTCACTCGGCCACGACCGGCCATTTGCAAGACCGGTGCGCGGCGAGGGCCGTCTTGCGGCCGAGTAGCTAGAAACCCGTTTAAGCGCTTTCCGGCAACTGATCCAATGGGCCGGCGAGCGCGGCGATGCGCTGGACGAATGCTGGCCGCGGCTTGATCACCAGGCCTTGCTCAAAGGCCACTACCGTCAACGTTGCAAAGGCCGCGAGCAGTTCGCCTGGCCGCAGCAGGAAATCGGGGTTGTGCGGGCGTCCGAACTTTTCATTGCCGAGGGCAAAGGTTTCGTAGATCAGGACCCCGCCGGGCGCGAGCGCCGGGCCGATTGCCGAGAGCAGGGGCCGATAGAGGTAGTTGGTTACGACGATCCCGTCGTAGCTGCCGCCGAGCGACCAGCCGGCGCCGCTCTCAAGGTCGATCTCGATGATTTCGCAGCCCGCTGCGGCGAGGGGTAGCAACGCCGACGCGTCGCGATCTACGGCACGGACAGCAAAGCCGCGGCCACGCAACAACCGGGTATGGCGGCCAGCGCCGGCCGCCAGGTCCAGCACCAACCCGCCCGGTCTGACCAGCGGCAAAAACCTCTCGACCCAGGCCGAGGCTGGGTCGGCGGCTCGGGATGTTGCGGGGCTTTTCAATATCAGTGTCCCAGAATTGCTAAAGTCTGGGTTGCCGGTGTAAAATTACAGGTCAGGAGGTTGGCTCTATGATCTTGTTCACGTTGCGTTGTGCCCAGGACCATGAATTTGATGGCTGGTTCCGTGACGGCGAAGGGTTCGAGGCTCAGCATGCAGCCGGTGAAATCGCCTGTCCTCATTGCGGCGACACCTCGGTCCACAAGGCGGTGATGGCGCCCCGGCTCGGCCGGTCGCGCGAGGGGGCCATGCCGGCCATGGCGCTGGCCCATATGCGCCAGGCGCTGATCGAGATGCGCCGGCAGATCGAAACCAATTGCGATTACGTCGGCACGCGCTTCGCCGAGGAAGCCCGTCGCATCCATTACGGCGAAACCGATCCGCACAGCATCTATGGCGAGGCGAGTGACGCCGAGTCGCGCGAACTCGTCGATGAGGGGATCAGCTTTGGCCAGATCCCATGGATCCCGCCGAACGACGGCTGAGGGCGCGTGGCAGCGCCTCACTGCCGAGCTGCCATTACCATGTAGTTGACTTGAATATCCTCTGACAGCACCCAGGCGCCGGTGCGTGGGTCATAGGTGATGCCGGCGATCTCGGTCGCGCGCAGATGGTTGCGGTGCAAACCGAGGACCAGTTCGGATGGGCGCAGGAATCGGCGCCAGTCATGGGTGCCGCGCGGTAGCCAGCCGAGAATATATTCGGCGCCGATAATCGCCAGGGCGAAGGAGCGGGCGGTTCGGTTGAGGGTTGCGGCGATCGCCGCCCCTCCAGACCTCGTCAGCAATCCGAGAGATCGCCATAAGGCGTCGGGATCCGCGACATGTTCGACCAGTTCGAGCGCCAATACCGCGTCGAAGCGCTCGCCCGCGTCGGCAATCGCTTCGGCTGTGGCGATCCGATAGTCGATAATGAGACCGGCGGCTTGCGCGTGCGTCCGCGCCGCGTCGATTGCTTCTGGCCCAGCATCGATACCGGTCACCGTGAAGCCGAGACGGGCCATCGGCTCGGATACGAGGCCGCCGCCGCAACCGACATCGAGCAGGGTCAGTCCGGTAAACGGCCGCAATTGGCGGGCATCTCGATGGAAATGCGCCAGCAGCCGGGACCGAATGAAGCCGAGCCGAGTGGGATTCAGCCGGTGCAAAGCTCGAAAACTGCCCTTCGGGTCCCACCAGGCATCGGCTTGCACGGCAAAACGGCCGAGTTCTCTGTCATCGATAGTGTCGCCGTTCGCAAGCACGAATGAGTCTCCCGGTGATCCTTCGGCCGGATGGCCTGATCACCCGAAAAGGAGTATGTGATGGCGCTGTAACCCCCGCAACTGATCGCAAGGTGCTTAACACGACATGGCGCGCCTGGTTCAAAAATTTGGCGGCACATCGCTCGCGGATGTGCAGAGAATTAGGATGGTTGCCCAGCGCGTAAGCGGCGAAATCGACGCTGGAAACGAGGTGGCGGTCGTCGTCTCGGCGATGGCGGGCGTGACTAACCAACTCGTCGATTGGACGCGCGGGACAAGTCTCCTGCACGATGCCCGCGAATACGATGTCGTGGTCTCATCCGGCGAACAGGTAACCGCTGGTTTGCTAGCACTCGCGCTGCAAAATCTCGGGATCGACGCGCGCTCGTGGCTTGGCTGGCAAATCCCGATCCGCACTGACGGCGTACACGGCAAGGCGCGCATCGAGGCGATCGACGTGACCGAAATCGGTCGCCGTTTGGCCCGGGGTCAGGTTGCGGTCGTGGCGGGCTTCCAGGGGATCAGCCTGCGCGGGCGTATCACCACCCTCGGCAGGGGCGGTTCGGATACCTCAGCGGTGGCGCTCGCGGCGGCGCTCAAAGCCGATCGCTGCGATATCTTCACCGATGTCGACGGGGTGTACACCAGTGATCCGCGCATCGTTGCGAAAGCGCGCAAGCTCGGTAGAATAACCTACGAAGAAATGTTGGAGATGGCCTCCCAAGGCGCCAAGGTATTGCAGACGCGTTCGGTCGAGATGGCAATGAACCATCGGGTGCGGGTTCAGGTGTTGTCGAGCTTTACCGACACCCCCGGAACCCTTGTGGTTGACGAGGATGAGATTGTGGAACAACAGGTCGTGAGCGGCATCGCCTACAGTCGCGACGAAGCCAAGATTACCGTTCAGAAAGTGGCCGATCGTCCGGGGGTGGCGGCCGCGATCTTCGGCCCGCTCGCCGACAGCGCGATCAATGTCGACATGATCGTACAGAACGTCTCCGAGGATGGCCGCGCCGACCTTACCTTCACGGTGGCACGGGCCGATCTGGAACGAGCCGTGTCGGTGCTGGAGGAGAGACGGGGGCTGCTCGGGTTCACCGCGCTGAAGCCCGATTCGAACGTGGTCAAGATCTCGGTGATCGGTGTCGGCATGCGCAGCCATGCCGGGGTCGCCCAGCAAATGTTTCAGACACTCTTTGATAAGGGGATCAATATTCAGGTGATTTCGACCTCAGAGATCAAAGTCAGCGTTCTGATCGCCGCCGAATACACCGAACTCGCCTTGCGGGCGCTGCACACTGCTTACGGACTAGACGCGGAAGGATGACCGGGCGCATCGCAGTCGCGAAATCTATCTCGAACGGGGCGCACACCGCGATCGGGGAAAGTGACGAGCGCATTCGCGCCGAACTGGACCGGCTATGGGTACGCGGTCGAGCCGTACTCGGCTGCAATTCCGCGATCATGGGCGGTGCGATGACCTGGGTGTCGGAGCGCAATCTGGTCGCGGCAATCTCCAATGCCGGCGGTTTCGGGGTCATCGCCTCGGGAGCGATGTCACCCGAACAACTGTCCGCCGAAATTGCTGCGACCAGGGCGCTGACCGAAAGACCTTTCGGGGTCAATCTGATCACCCTGCATCCGCGGTTGTTGGACCTGATAGGTATCTGCGCCGCCCACTGCGTCGGCCACGTCGTGCTGGCGGGCGGGCTGCCGAACGGCGCGGCCATAGACCGGATCAAAGACGGCGGCGCGCGGGTTTTCTGTTTTGCGCCGGCGCTCGGCTTCGCGCGCAAGCTCGTGCGCATGGGCGCCGACGCCATAATCATTGAGGGCAGCGAGGCGGGAGGACATGTCGGGCCGGTCTCGACCGGAGTGTTGGCGCAGGAAATCCTGCCCCACCTCACCGAAGTTCCGGTTTTCGTGGCCGGAGGCATCGGGCGCGGGGAGGCGATGCTGGCCTATCTCGAAATGGGAGCCGCCGGCGTCCAGCTTGGCACCCGCTTTGTCTGCGCTGAGGAGTTGATCGCCCACCCGCGCTTCAAGCAGGCTTTCATCCGAGCTTCGGCGCGGGACGCGGTGACTTCGCTCCAGCTCGACCCTCGTTTTCCGGTGATTCCGGTCCGGGCGATCGCGAACTCAGCAACCGAACGGTTTCTGATCGTGCAGCGCGAAGTCATCGATCGGTTTACGCGCGGGGAACTGTCGCAGAAAGCCGCGCAACTGGAGATCGAGCATTTCTGGGCCGGCGCCCTGCGTCGTGCGGTGATCGACGGCAACCTCGAAGCAGGCTCTCTGATGGCGGGGCAGAGCGTAGGTTTCGTAACGCGGGAGCAGAGCACCGCTGAGGTTTTGGCGGAACTGATCGATCAGGCGCTCGCTGCACTCGGCGCCCGCAGCGAGAGCAGCCATCATCGTTCGCTATTGGCTCGGCAGGCGTCGTCGGGGAGCCAGGGCCAGCCGTGATGGTTGAGGTTCCGGGCAGCGTCAGCGGTACCCGCCGGCTGCTGCGCCGGCTGCGCGACATCATGGCCAGCGCCGCCAATGCGCAGGAGCGGCTCGATCGCATCGTGCGCATCGTCGCCGCGGAGATGGTTGCCGAAGTGTGTTCGGTCTATGTCATGCGCGCCGGCGAAGTCCTCGAACTGTTCGCCACCGAGGGACTGCGGCCGGAGGCGGTGCACCGCACCAGGCTTCGCGTCGGCGAGGGCCTGGTAGGGCTGATTGCGGCGACGGCGCGTCCTTTGGCGCTGGCCGACGCACAAGCGCATCCGGGCTTTGCCTACCGTCCTGAGACCGGCGAAGAAATCTATCACTCGCTGATGGGGGTCCCGATCCTGCGGGGCGGCCGGGTGCTCGGCGTGCTCGTCGTGCAGAATCGGACCCTGCGCCATTATGTCGAGGACGAGATCGAAGTACTGCAAACGATCGCCATGATCGTCGCTGAGCTCGCCGCCGGGGGCGAACTCGTCAACCCGCTCGAAATCGCACAGAGCCATGTCGGCGGGGTGCTTCCCGCACGGCTTGTCGGTATTCGTCTCAATCCGGGGCTGGCAATTGGACCTGCCGTGCTGCACGCGCCGCGACTGACGATTCGCCAGGTCGTCGCCGAGGACGTCTCCGCCGAGATCGCGCGCCTGCGGCACGCGGTAGCGGCGATGCGCGAATCGGTCGATGAGCTGGTCCTGGCGAGCCACGGGCTCGGCGCCGGCGAACACCGCGACGTTCTCGAAACCTACCGCATGTTTGCCGCCGACCGCGGCTGGGTCGCCCGCATCGCCGAGGCAATTCGCAGCGGCTTGACCGCGGAGGCGGCGGTGCAGAAAGTCCGCGACGAGAACACCACTCGCATGATGCAGGCCAGCGATCCCTACCTTCGCGAACGCCTGGACGATCTCGAAGACCTCGCCAACCGTCTCCAACAGCATCTGTCGAGCCGACCACCCAGCGCCGCGTGGGCCGAGCTGCCTGCCGAATTCATTCTGGTCGCCCGGGCAATGGGCCCGGCCGAGTTGTTGGACTATGCCCATCGCCGGATCATCGGTCTGGTGCTCGAAGAAGGTTCGCCGACGGCGCATGTGGCGATTGTCGCGCGGGCTCTCGACATTCCGGTGGTCGGCCGGGTCGACGACGCGACAAGCCGGATCGAGGTCGGCGACATTGTCATTGTTGATGGCGATCATGCTCAAATCCTGATCCGGCCGAGCGAGGATGTTCAGCAAGCGACAGCGGCTACGGTTGGCGCGCGCACCCGCCGCCGCGCGCTCTATGACAGTCTGCGAACGGCGCCGGCGATCACCCGCGACGGAATCGGAATCAAGCTGCTGCTGAACGCCGGCTTGCTGATCGACATGCGGCAATTGACGGCGACCGGGGCCGAGGGGGTCGGGCTATTTCGCACCGAGATCCCCTTCATGGTGCGCGACACCTTCCCCGCAGTCGACGACCAAACAGAGTTCTACCGTAGTGTCTTCGAGCAAGCGGAAGGCCGTCCGGTGGTATTCCGCACCTTGGATATCGGGGGAGACAAGCTGTTGCCCTATCTCCCGCATATGGTCGAGGACAACCCTGCGATGGGTTGGCGGGCGATCCGCATCGGGCTCGACCGGCCGGCGATGCTGCGGGAGCAGTTGCGGGCCTTGGTGCGCGCCGCCGAGGGCCGCGATCTGCTCGTCAAATTTCCGATGATCGCCGAGCTCCCCGAACTCGAAAGGGCTCGCGCGCTGCTCGATCTGGAGCTCGCCCGCGCCGCCCGCGAGGGCAGGATGCCGCCCGCGTCGGTCAAGATCGGCGTCATGCTCGAGGTGCCGGCGTTGCTGTGGCAGCTGCCGGCGTTGTGCCGGCGGATCGATTTCCTCTCGATCGGCACCAACGACCTGCTGCAGTTTCTATTTGCCTGCGACCGCGGCAACCCGCGGCTCGCGGATCGCTATGACCCTCTCTCAGCGCCGATGCTGGCGCTGTTGCGGGAGGTCGTCGCGCAGACTGATGCGTCGGAGATACCGCTGAGCATGTGTGGGGAGATGGCAGGCAATCCGATCGAGGCCATGATGCTGATCGCTCTCGGTTTTCGGACATTGTCGATGACAGGAACCGCGATTGGACCGGTCAAATCCATGGTCCGCAGCCTCGATGCGGCCGCAATCGCGGAGTATGTCGGTGAAATCGGCACAAGGCCGGACCATTCGCTCCGCCCAAAGTTGGAATCCTACGCTCGCGACCATGGGATAGTTTTATAAGGAACCCGACCATCTCTTAGAATGTTCTCTTTTGCCTCGGTCCCGCTCTTCATATTGGAACGGTTGGGCTCCATCAGCGGTGGCGTCGCAGCTTAAACATTCCCGATCGTCTCCCGATGTGTGAAGATCATCTCGGCTAAGTCGCATCGAGATCGGCAAATGGCCTTGTTCCAGCGTGTCGGCTCCCGCTTCGCGGGCGATGTGCCCGAAAGCGCGAGCGGTTCGCGATCCAGCCCGAGTTCGGCCGGGGCACTGTTGCGGCAGCGCCGGGAAGAGCTCGGCCTCGATTTGAGTGATGTCGCGGCGGCGCTCAAGATCAAGCCGGCGTATTTGGGGTCTCTGGAAGCGGGGCGTGCGGACCAGCTCCCCGGCCCGGCCTATGCCAGCGGCTTCGTGCGTGCCTATGGCGATCATCTCGGACTTGACGGCAAGGAGATACTGCGGCGCCTCAGGCTCGAGGCAGCGGGCCTCGACGCAAAACCCGATCTTTCATTTCCGATGCCGCTGGGCGAGCGCAGCATGCCAGGCCGGAGGACGCTGCTGGCGGCGCTGATCCTGACGGTCTGCGCATATGGAAGCTGGTATTACCTATCCGCCGGCGAGCGCTCGCGACCGGAGCGCGTCACCGAAGTGCCGGCGATACTGGTGTCGCCAAAAATCAAGCCGCCGACACCCGCTCCGGTTTCTCCGCCCGTTGCGGCAGCCGCCGAGGCGACGAGCACCAGCCGCCTTATCGGCGATCTGCCGGTATCGTCCGTTTCAACCGCTGGAAGACTCGGTTGCATCCCGAGCCGCAGAAGCGCCGTCGGCGCCGTCAGCGTCCTCCGCCGGGAGGCCAGCCAGCCTCGGGAGGCTTGCGGCCGGCAGCGCGTTGCCCAGGCCTGCACCTACGCCGGTGCCGCCCTCTTCCGGCATCGGCAGCGATGCGGCGAGCCCTTCCCTTGGGCCTTCGGCCGAGACCCAGCGCATTTATGGCGCGGCGGACGGATCAGCGCGGATTGTCCTGCACGCCGTTGCCGAGAGCTGGATTGAGGTGCGTGACGCCGACGGCGCCGTATTGTTCACGGGAGCGTTGAAACCTGGCGAGAATTATCAGGTGCCCGACCGGCCCGGCGTGGAGATGCGGACCGGAAACGCTGGCGGCCTGCAGATTACGCTGGACGGCAAGCCTTTGCCGGCGCTCGGTGCATCGGGCGCCGTCCGCCGCCATGTCGTACTCGATCCCCAGGCGCTCGCATCAGAGACCGCGATTCATGATTGAGCGCCTGCGCCTTCATTGCGCTGCGAAAACCAACTATAAGCCCTTGATGCGAGGCCACCCGAACGAGGTCGATGATGAGCGTTAGGCCCTACCGCGACATCCGCCGCCGCACCTGCCGCAAGATTTATGTGGGCAAGGTGCCGGTAGGAGGCGATGCGCCGATCACCGTGCAGTCGATGACCAACACGGTGACGAGTGACGTCAAAGCGACGGTCGAACAGGTTCAGGCGCTCGAACGCGCCGGCGCCGACATCGTCCGCGTCTCCTGCCCCGACCAGGAATCGGCATTGGCTCTCAAGGATGTCGTGCGCCAAGCCACGGTGCCGATCGTCGCCGACATCCATTTCCACTACAAGCGCGCGATTGAGGCGGCGGAGAGCGGCGCTGCCTGCCTGCGGATCAATCCGGGCAATATCGGCTCATCCGCCCGCGTGCGCGAGGTGATCAAGGCGGCGAAGGATCATGGCTGCTCGATGCGAATCGGGGTCAATGCCGGCTCGCTCGAACGCGATCTGCTCGAAAAGTACGGAGAACCCTGCCCCGAGGCGATGGTCGAGAGTGCGCTGAACCATGCAAGGATCCTCGAAGACAATGATTTCTTCGAGTTCAAAATCTCGTGCAAGGCGTCCGACGTGTTTCTGGCCGTCGCCGCCTATCAGCAGCTAGCCGAGGCCTGCGACTATCCGCTCCATCTCGGGATCACCGAGGCTGGTGGTCTGCGCAGCGGCACCGTCAAATCGTCGATCGGGATCGGCATGCTGCTGTGGTCGGGCATCGGCGACACGATCCGGGTTTCGCTGTCGGCCGACCCGGTCGAGGAGGTCAAAGCCGGGTTTGAGATGCTGAAGTCGCTCAATCTGCGTCGCCGCGGGGTCACCGTGATCTCGTGCCCGTCCTGCGCGCGTCAGCAATTCGAGGTGATCAAGACCGTCGAGCGGCTCGAAGAGAGGCTCGCCCACATTACGACCCCGTTGACGGTTTCGGTGATCGGCTGCGTCGTCAACGGTCCGGGAGAAGCGCGCGAGACCGATATCGGCTTTACCGGCGGCGGCAACGGCACGCATCAGGTCTATATCAGCGGGCTGACCGATCATCGGCTGAAGGACGCCGATATCGTCGACCACCTCGTCGAACTGGTCGAGAGGAAGGCGGCCCAGATTGAGGCGCAGCGCGACCCTGGCCGAGGCGGTTCCTGCGCAGTAGCCCTCTGGTTGCTCGGTGGTTGGTGTGCCCGCACCGTAATCCAGGGTCACACCGATGGTCCTGCTGCGGCATGGCCGAAACGATCTGCGCGAATACGCAGAGCGATGGCGGCCAAGAGAGGCAACGGCAACGGCAACGGGCGCCAACAGTACGTAAGTGTGGGCGCCGATGGTACGGGATGCGAGCGGCGTCATCGCGTTGACCGCAAGAACGGTACGTTCCCAGGGCCGCACGCCCTGCCGATGCTGTATCCGAACGAGCCAAGCCATAGCCAGGGCGAGGACTACCAGATCGTAATCTAGAAAGAACGGCGAGGCGAGCGGTATCGCCGCCGCGAGAGCGGCGTTCCTGATCATCGCGTCCATCGAATGCCGCCAGCACCAGATGACGATCGCCGCCGATCCCAGGGTGGCCGCTGTTTGCCCGCTCCACGCGATGGCCGGGACGGCGGCCGAGGAGACGCATCGCGGCGAAGACGGATTGCAACTTGTAGTAGGGAACGAGCACGGATTCAATTACCACCCGGCAAACGGCAGGCTCGCGCGAAATCCTACCCAGACGCTGCCTCCGAATGGAATTGCCGTTGTGGGCGCAAGAACCAAGAGGGTAAACGACGCGGCAGCAATTGCCCGCCAGTGCCCTGCGGCGATCAATGCCATCGGCACCAGCAGCGCCAGTTGCGGTTTGAAGCTGAGAATCCCGAAGAGTATCCCGGCGGCGGACGCCGCGGCAGCAGGAGCAATCCCCAGCCGAGCAGACCTGTGGTTAATAGCGCATTCTGACCATGGCCAATGGTCAAAAGCACAGCGGGGTAGGCAAGACCGGCCCAAAGCGTCAGCGGCCGGGGCAGGATGCGCCACAGCGCCGTCAGATAGACGGCGCCGCGCGACAGCGAGGGACCACAGATAGGGAAGAAGTGCCAGCGGGTAGACGATCAGTAGCGCGGTGGGCGGGGATTCCCAAGCGTAGAACGCCGTATGGGCGGAGTGGACCATCGCCTGCTCCAACCCGGCCAGCGCCTGCGGATGATAGATCGCGTGTGTCCGCCCGTGCAGCAACGCCCACGAGACCGTCCAAAAGCTGAGGAAGTCCGTGCCGATCGGCCGGCGCCATCGGATCGGCGAGGCCGGGTCTCGCCAAGGTCCACGCGGTCATCGCCGCGCCGGCGAGGAGCAGGATGGTCACATAGGCCCGCAGGCGATCCGGCGTGAGCCACAGAGCGACTTGCAGAAAAGCAGCGAACAAGGAAACACCTCGAGGGCGGCTGACAAAGCTGCACGGCAAAGGTAAGGGGGCGAAGGTTTTGGGTTGATTGAGAGCCGGGAAAAGACCGGACTGCGGCCGGGCCTCACGTCGACAGAGACCTCCCGGCCCACTATGTTCTGGGCGCCACCCTCCGACAGCGGATGGGATGGCCGGAGAATTCGCGTATGCAATCCTTGCAACCGGCTCGCGGCACCCAGGATCTGCTGCCCGAGGCGGCGCGGCGCCACCGCCAGGTGAGCGAGACCGCGCGCAGAATTTCCGAACTCTACGGTTTTTCCGAGATCGCGACGCCGATCTTCGAGTTTACCGAGGTCTTTGCCCGCCCGATCGGCGAGCACACCGACATCGTCGCGAAGGAGATGTACACGTTCACCGATCGCGGCGGCGAAGACGTGACCCTGCGGCCGGAGAACACCGCCGGGGTGGTACGCGCGGTCCTGTCGAACGGGCTGACCCAATCGACACCTCTCAAATTCTTCTACAGCGGGCCGATGTTCCGCTATGAGCGGCCGCAAAAGGGGCGGTTTCGCCAGTTCCACCAGATCGGCGTTGAACTCCTGGGCGTGCCGCAGCCGCAGGCCGATATCGAGGTCATCGCCCTTGGCCAGCGCATTCTGCGGGAACTCGGCATCGGCGATCGGGTGGTCCTGGAACTCAACACGCTCGGCGACCCGGAAAGCCGCGCGGCCTATCGCTCGGCGCTGGTTGCTTATTTCGGCTCGCGCCAATCCGACCTGTCGGAAGACAGCCGGCGCCGGCTCGAATCCAATCCGCTGCGCATCCTCGATTCCAAGGACCCCGGAGATATCCGGATCAATGCCGATGCACCGACCTTTCGCGATTTCCTAAACATAGGGTCGCGCGATTTTTTTCTCGACGTGCGTGCCGGGCTCGATCGCCTCGGGATTCGGTACAAGATGAACCCGCGGTTGGTTCGTGGCCTCGATTACTACACGCATACGGTGTTCGAGTTCGTCACCACCGATCTGGGCGCGCAGGGTACGGTACTGGCCGGCGGGCGCTATGACGGGCTCGTCGAAATGATGGGCGGACCGGCGATGGCCGGGGTCGGTTGGGCCGCCGGGATCGAACGGCTGGCGTTGCTGATCGAGGAACCGTCAAAGCCGGCGCGGCCGGTCGCGTTGGTGCCGATCGGCCTCGGGTCTGAAGGGCAACTGCTTGAGATAGCTGAGCAACTTCGCGATGCCGGGCTCACCATCGATTTTGGTTACTCCGGCAATCTGCAGCGGCGCATGCGGCGGGCCGACCGCATCGGAGCGCGCGCTGCCGTGCTACTCGGCGACGACGAGATTGCCCGCGGGGCGGTAACCGTGCGCGATCTCGACAGCGGGGCGCAGGCGGCAGTTCCGTTGGCCGATTTGGCGGCGCGTTTGAAGGCGCTCTACGCCTGAAGATGGCGATGGAACCCGCACTCGCCGCTCGGCTCGACCAGCTTACCCGCCGCCACAGCGAGTTGCGCGACACGCTTACCGGCAGGGGTCTGTCGGGCGTGGATGTTGCCAAATTCTCCAAGGAATATAGCGAGCTGAGCCCGATCATCGAGGGCATCGAGGCGTTGCGCCGGGCGCAGGTCGAGCTGGCGGCGGCAGCCGAGATGGCCGGTGCGGGCGGCGATCCCGAGTTGAAGGGGCTCGCCGAGGAGGAAATGCGGTCTCTGCGCGAGCGCCTGCCCGAGTTGGAATTGCGGGTCAAGCTGTCCCTGATGCCGAAGGATGCCGATGACGCGCGCAACGCGATCCTAGAAGTGCGGGCCGGCACTGGCGGAGAGGAAGCGGCGCTGTTCGCGGCCGAACTATTTCGCATGTATCAGCGCTATGCCGGACTGCGCGGCTGGCGGTTCGAAACTCTCGACGTTTCCGAGACCGGTCTCGGCGGCTTCAAGGAAGCCAGCGCCGCGATCAGCGGGCGCGACGTGTTCGCCCGGCTCAAATTCGAATCTGGGGCGCACCGGGTCCAGCGGGTACCGGAGACCGAGGCAGGCGGCCGTATCCACACCTCTGCCGCCACCGTCGCGGTGCTGCCCGAGGCCGAGGAGGTCGATGTCAGGATCGACGACAAGGATCTGCGCATCGACGTGTTCCGCGCCAGCGGGCCCGGCGGCCAGTCGGTCAACACGACCGACAGCGCCGTGCGGATCACTCATCTGCCGACCGGGCTCGTGGTCATCCAGCAGGACGAGAAATCGCAGCATAAGAACAAGGCGAGGGCCATGAAGGTGCTGCGCTCGCGCCTCTACGAAATGGAACGGCAGTCGCGTGACGATGCCCGTGCCGCCGAGCGCAAGAGCCAGGTCGGTAGCGGCGACCGGTCGGAGCGAATCCGGACCTACAATTTTCCGCAGGGGCGGGTGACCGACCACCGCATCAATCTGACCCTCTATAAGATCGACAAGGTTATGAGCGGCGAAGCGCTCGACGAGATTATCGATGCGATCCTCGCAGAAGATCAGGCAGCGCGGCTGGTGGCGGTGCAGGATTGACGAAGCGGTGACGGAAACACTCAAGTCGATCCTCTCCGAGGCTGCGGCGGCGCTGTCAAAGGCCGGGCTTGAAGACCCCCGCAGGCGGGCGCGCCGGCTGGTTGCGGCTTCGCTCGAGGTTTCGCCGACCGAGTTACTGAGCGATCCGGAGCGCGGCCTCGATCGGCCAGAAATCGAGCGTCTGCGTCGGTCGCTGGACCGGATGATCGCGGGCGAGCCGTTGAGCCGTATCCTTGGCTGGCGTGAATTCTGGGGGCTCCGTTTTGCCTTGTCGGCTGACACGCTCGACCCGCGGCCGGAGAGCGAGACCCTAGTGGAGGTTGTGCTCGATCGGATCATCGACCGCAGCACGCGGCACAGCTTTCTCGATCTCGGGACCGGGACCGGGTGTCTGTTGCTGGCGCTGCTGGCCGAATTCCCAGCCGCCAGCGGCATCGGGGTCGACATCGCCGCCGGCGCGGTGGCGACCGCACGCGAAAATGCTGTGGCACTGAACCTTGACGACCGCGCCCGGTTTTTTGTTGGTGACTGGGGTACCGCGCTGTCGGCACGTTTCACAGCGATTGTTGCAAACCCGCCCTACATTGCCAGCGATTCGATCGCCGGTCTGCCACCGGAGGTCGGCTGCTTTGATCCAAGGCGGGCCCTCGATGGCGGCCGGGACGGTCTTGCCGCCTATCTGAGGATTGCCGAGGACCTCCCGGCGCTGCTTGCCCCCGGCGGCATGTTCGCTGCCGAGGTCGGTTTTGGGCAGGCCGATGCTGCTGCGGCTATCCTGAAGGCCGTGGGTTTCTCGATTGATAGTATCGAGCGCGATCTCGCCGGGATCGAACGTTGCATCGTCGCGCATCTCAACCAAGCTGATCGGGCCGAAGGACCGGCGCACCGACAGAAAAATCTTGGAATGTCCCTGCGCCGCGTCTAGGGTGGGCGGCGGAGAGTTCGCTTCCGCGCAGGGGAGCGGCGGTCATTTCTGCAAGACGCCCCGCCCGAGATCGTGCGGGGGACGGGGAACGCTCCAATCGGACAAGGCTCCCACAGTGTCCACCGTGATCAGACAGGTGTCATGAGACCAGGCCCAAACAAGCGATCGCGCGGTCGCAACAATGGAAATAATCCGCACCATAATCGGCCGCGGATGCCGCAGCGAATACAGACTTTCGAAAGCAATGGTCCAAATGTCAAAATTCGCGGGAATGCCTATCAGGTCTTCGAACGATATGTGGCACTGGCGCGGGAGGCGGCTGCGAGCGGCGACCGGATCGCTGCGGAAAATCTATACCAACATGCAGAGCATTATTTTCGAGTCATGAACGCGAATGGGGACGCTAGTCAACAAGGGGTGCCGCGGCCGATGACCCCCGCCGATGCGGATATGAACGATTCCGAAGGAGAGGGCAACGAAAGTGATGAAGGGCTGCTGCAACCGTCGCTGCCGATACTGCCGGGCGAAGACCAGCCTCCGCGGTTTTGAGCCGGTTACGCTGGTAGCCAACGCCCGACTCGGCCAGCATTCGCGGCGTCGCCAGTCGGCAGTCTCCGCCTGACGCGGAGGTAGGGTTGCGTGGCTTTTGAGCCACGCCATATACGCCCCAGAAGGTTTGCGGTGATCGCCTAACCTGAGCACCGCGGTCGGGCCATCGAGGCGGGTCATGGAATTCGAAAAATACACGGAGAGGTCGAAAGGTTTCTTCCAATCGGCGCAGAGTCTGGCTCTGCGCAGCGGCCATCAGCGGCTGACTCCAGAGCATCTGCTTAAAGTCCTACTGGATGACAAGGAGGGTCTCAGCGCCAACCTCATTCGAGCGTCGGGTGGCGATCCACAGGTCGCGCTGACGATGATCGAGGCCGAACTGGCGAAACTGCCGCGCATCGAAGGCTCCGGGGCTGGTCAAGTCTACATGTCACCCGAGCTTGCGCGCGTCCTTGAACAGGCCGAGCAAATCGCGCAGAAAGCCGGCGACAGCTTCGTTACCGCCGAACGCCTGTTGTTGGCATTGTCGATGGCGCGGGAGACTCCGGCGGGCAAGGCGCTAGGCGCCGCCGGGCTGACGCCGCAGAAGCTGAC
The DNA here is from genome assembly GCA_963775875.1 of uncultured Alphaproteobacteria bacterium. Lineage (GTDB taxonomy): Bacteria > Pseudomonadota > Alphaproteobacteria > ATCC43930 > CGMCC-115725 > AP-15. Next base: position 336,757 of record CAVZKP010000014.1, on the reverse strand, counting down.
CGCCTCGATCGAAGATCTGCGCAAGGGTCGCAAGGCCGACAGCGCCTCTGCCGAGGAGAGTTATGACGCGCTGAAGCGCTATGGGCGCGATTTGACTGAGGCTGCGCGCGAGGGGAAGCTTGATCCGGTGATCGGGCGGGACGAGGAAATCCGCCGCACGATCCAGGTGCTGTCGCGTCGGACTAAGAACAATCCGGTACTGATCGGCGAGCCCGGCGTTGGCAAGACGGCGATCGTCGAGGGCTTGGCGCTGCGCATCGTCAATGGCGACGTGCCGGAGGGGTTGAAGGACAAGCGTCTGCTGGCGCTCGATCTCGGTGCGCTGATCGCCGGCGCCAAGTTTCGCGGCGAGTTCGAGGAGCGGCTCAAGGCGGTGCTGGCGGAAGTGACGGCCGAAGCCGGGGAGATCATCCTATTCATCGATGAATTGCACACGCTGGTCGGCGCCGGTAAGGCGGAGGGTTCGATGGACGCCTCCAACATGCTGAAGCCGGCGCTGGCGCGCGGCGAGCTGCATTGCGTGGGCGCCACCACGCTCGACGAATACCGCAAGAATATCGAAAAGGATGCGGCGCTGGCGCGTCGGTTTCAGCCGGTCTTCGTCAACGAGCCGTCGGTCGAGGACACGATCTCGATCTTGCGCGGGATCAAGGAGAAATACGAGCTGCATCACGGGGTGCGGATCACCGATGCGGCGATTGTCGCGGCGGCGACGTTGTCGAACCGCTACATCACCGACCGGTTTCTGCCGGACAAGGCGATCGATCTGATGGACGAGGCCGCCTCACGGCTGCGCATGGAGGTCGATTCGAAGCCCGAAGCGATTGATGAACTCGATCGCCGCATTGTTCAGCTCAAGATCGAGCGCGAGGCGCTGAAGAAAGAAAATGACCTGGCGTCACGAGATCGCCTGGAAAAGCTGGTCAAGGAACTCGAGGATCTGGAGCAGCGTTCGGCCGAATTGACTGCACAATGGCGGGCCGAAAAAGACAAGCTGGCCGGTGCAGCAAAGCTCAAGGAGCAGCTCGAACACGCGCGCGCCGAACTCGAAATCGCCCAGCGTCGGGGCGATTGGAGCCGCGCCGGCGAACTGACCTATGGGATCATCCCTGAGATCGAACGCAAGTTAAAGGAGGTCGAGGAGGCCGAAGCCGGGCGCATGCTCGAAGAAGCTGTCACCGCCGAGCATATCGCCGGGGTGGTGTCGCGCTGGACCGGCATCCCAGTGGACAAGATGCTGTCGAGCGAACGTGCGAAGCTGCTCCACATGGAGGATGCTCTCAGGCGTCGGGTCGTCGGCCAGGACGAGGCGGTGATCGCCGTTTCGGACGCGATTCGCCGCGCCCGTGCCGGGCTGCAAGATCCGAACCGGCCGATGGGTTCGTTCTTGTTTCTCGGGCCTACGGGCGTCGGCAAGACCGAGCTGACGCGGGCGCTCGCCGAATTCCTATTCGACGACGAGAGCGCGATGGTCCGCATCGATATGTCAGAGTACATGGAGAAGCATTCGGTGTCGCGCCTGATCGGCGCCCCGCCGGGTTACGTCGGCTATGATGAGGGTGGCTCGCTGACCGAGGCGGTGCGGCGCCGGCCCTATCAAGTGATCCTGTTCGACGAGGTTGAGAAGGCCCATCCCGACGTCTTCAATGTGTTGCTGCAAGTGCTCGACGACGGCCGATTGACCGACGGTCAGGGGCGCACCGTCGACTTCCGCAATACCCTGATCGTGCTGACCTCAAATCTCGGCAGCGAGGCGCTGGCCCGGTTACCGGAGCGAGCCGATGTCTCGGTCGCGCGCGAGGCAGTCATGGAGGCGGTACGGGCGGCCTTCCGGCCCGAGTTCCTGAACCGGCTCGACGAGATCCTGTTGTTCCGCCGGCTTTCGCGGGACGACATGAAGGGGATCGTTGTGATCCAGATCGAGCGGCTGAAAAAGCTACTGGCCGATCGCAAGATCACCCTCGAAGCCGATGCGGCGGCGCTGGCATGGCTGGCCAATGCCGGCTACGACCCGGTCTACGGAGCTCGACCGCTCAAGCGGGTAATCCAGCGCGAACTGCAGAACCCCCTGGCCGGCCTGATCCTCGAAGGCCGCATCCCCGACGGTTCGACGGTGCACGTCACTGCCAGCGATAGGGGTTTGGTCATCGAGGAGGCAGCCAGGGCCGAGGCTGCCTGACCGCGGGACTCCGGTCACTGTTGGGGCGGTGTCTGGTCCAGACCCGCCGAGCGTTCATCCTTCTTGGTCAGCGCCGACGACGAGGTGACATTCGCGCACCTCGGCCCGCGGGATGCGCAGCGTGTCGGGCGGGTTGAGCTGGCGGAGCACCAGCGTGTCGCCGTCCCAGCCGACAAACTGCTTGATCAGCACTGCTTGGCCTTGCTTGTAGACGACTACGTCACGCCCCCGGATCGGTGGCTTGAACGGGTTGACGTGCAATAGCCATCCGGGTTCGTAGCGCGGCTCCATACTGTCGCCGACCATGTAGATGGCGTACGCCGCCCGCACACCGCCGAGATTGGCCGGCCGGGAGGTATAGCCGATCGGGCCGTCATCGAGGAACATCTGCTGATCATTGCCGCCGCGTCCGGCACTGCGGATCGGGATCATGTCGGTCATACGCCCAACCGCGGGAGGAGAAACCGAGGGCGGCCGACCGCGACCTGCGCGCGGCAAATCACCGGCCGGAGCCGGTACCGCATTGTCGACGGCATGGCGAAGAATTTCATCCGGACTCACGCCCAGAAATCCGGCGATCTGAACGGTTTCCAGCTGTTTCATCTGACGCTCGCCCTTGAGCATGCGGGAAACCGCGGATGGGGCGAGCCGAAGGTGGCGGGCGAGATCCGCCTGCGAGGCACCGATCCGCTCAAGGGCTTGATGAAACCAAAGAAAGTCCATAGTGCTAAATCCGCAAATTTAGATATTGACATCAATCCAGATCATGGTATCATATTGATGCGATCGTGACAAGAGTGTCCGATCGGCATCGGAGGGTATCATGGAGCGGTTTTCGCTATCGCCGGGCCAGGAGGATCGCCACGCCGGTTCGGGTTGCGCCTATATTGTTGACGACGGCGAGGGCCGTCATTTCTGCGGCGAGGTCCTGCGCCCAGACTCATCCTATTGCCGGCAGCATCATGCGCTTTGCCATGTCGCCTGCGGGACGACCGAGGAGGTTCGCCGCTTGCGTGAAGTAGAAGCACTCGCGCGGGTGGTCGGCGGACGCCGGGCATCGGAGGCCAGTGGGCCGTCGCGCCGATTTCTTAGGCGGCTCGAACAGGCCGTGCAGAGTTCTTTGTGAGCAGAATGTTCTCTATTTTGTTCGGAATTCCTGATGAACCGCCAAACTTCTCGTCGCCACCCTGCCGTCAGCGCGGCCGAAGACACCATCACGCCCACGCGAGAGCGGGGCAATCATGGGGCGATCGAACGCCTTGAGCGATCCATCGCCGACGAGTCGGGTGCTTCGGCGCGGCCCTATCGAGCCGTCGACACCTTGGCCGTGATGGAGCGGCGTGGTTCGATCACCGCTGCGATGCGCCGTGCCGGCGACGATTTCCGGGCGCGATTTGCGACCGCACAACTCGACCCACTGCGAGCGCTTGATTACTCGCGCCTTCGGGATGGCGGCGGGGCGCGACGCAACCGGGGCGAGGAGCCCGGCTTGCGCGTCGAAGGCGCACGCGAGGCAGTTTGGCATGCGGTCCTCGCTGTCGGTGGCATGGGTTCACCCGGGGGATCGTGTCTGTGGCACGTCGTCGGGTGGGAGCGCTCGTTGAAGGAGTGGGCGCTCGAGCAGGGCTGGAACGGGCGCCGGGTCAGTCAGGAGGCGGCCTCGGGCATTCTGACGGCGGCGCTCGGCGCGCTCGAAGCGCATTACCGCCACGGCGGATTGTTGCGAAAATCGGATTTTGCGATTGACAAATCCGGATCGATCTGATATAAATCGTCGAAATTGGCAAAGCCGGCGCCGCGCAAACGCCGCCCCGGCCAGGGCAAAGGCTTCCAAGCCGAACCACAATGAAATCGCATAAACGCCGCCCGGCTGGGAGTTATGCCCGAGCGGGTGCTGCACGAATATGGGTGCATTGCCTTTGCCGAATTTCCGCCGGGTCACCGCCCGGGGTTGGACGATCTGGTGCCAAACACGCCGGAACCTTAGCGGCGGCGCGGTGGGGCCATCTCGGAGGTCACGAGCGCCGGGGCCGAAAGCGGTAGCGATCGAGTGAAGCTCGACGACAAAAAGGGGGCGCTCGGCCCGATTGCCCGCCATCTCGGAATCGTGCGGTCATCCCGTCGACAAGAAGACGGCATGCCGGAGGATCCCGCGGAGGATGCGCGTGAGGTGCTTGCACGCCGGTTGGCTCGCCTCGCTGCCGGAGGCGCTGAGAAATAATCTTGTGGCCAAGCTGAGCCCGGTCGAGGCTCGCGCACTGCTCTATGATTGGCCGTTCTGGGCTCGATCGAGCCAACTGCCGCCGGATGGCGATTGGCGGGTCTGGCTGCTCCTCGCCGGTCGCGGGTTCGGCAAGACCCGTACCGGAGCCGAGTTCATGCGAGCGCAAGTGACGGCGCGAACGGCCCGCCGGCTGGCGCTTGTCGCACCGACCGCCGCCGATGTGCGAAACGTCATGGTCGAGGGGGAAAGCGGCATTTTGGCGATTTCGCCACCTTGGGATCGGCCTCGGTACGAGCCGTCGAAGCAGCGCGTGACCTGGTCCAATGGGGCCATTGCGACCCTCTACAGCGCCGACGAGCCCGAGCGGCTGCGGGGTCCGCAGCACGATACCGCCTGGTGTGACGAACTCGCCAGCTGGCGCTATCCCGAGGCCTGGGACATGCTGATGTTTGGCCTGCGCTTGGGGGCCGACCCGCGGGTCGTGGTGACGACGACGCCACGGCCGACCAAGCTGTTGCGCGAGTTCGCCGCCGACCGCACCGTCGCGCTGACGCGAGGCACCACTTACGAGAACCGCATCAATCTGGCGCCAAACTTTATCGATCAGATTGTCAGCAAATACGAGGGGACGCGGCTCGGTCGACAGGAGATCGAGGCCGAGATCCTCGATGATGTGCCGGGGGGGTTGTGGAGCCGCGGCGTCCTCGAGGCAGCGCGGGTTCGCACCGCGCCCGCCCTCCTTCGGATCGTGGTCGCGATCGATCCCGCGGCAAGCTCAGGAGAAGCGGCCGACGAGACCGGCATGATCGTCGCCGGCAAGGACGGGCAGGGCCACGGCTGGGTCCTTGCCGACTTGTCCGGACGCTATCAGCCGACAGAGTGGGCGAAGGCGGCGATCGCTGCCTATCGGGCGCACAGTGCCGACCGCATCGTCGCGGAAGTCAACAATGGGGGTGAGATGGTGGAGGCGATGTTGCGGGTGATCGATCCCAACATGGCTTTTTCGCCGGTGCACGCCTCACGCGGCAAAGTCATCCGCGCCGAGCCGGTCGCCGCGCTCTACGAGCAGGGAAAAGTCCACCACCTCGGCGCATTCCCGCAACTGGAAGACCAGATGTGCAATTTCAGCCGAGGTCTGGCGCGCGATTTAGACGGCCGCAGGACGGGGCATTCCCCCGACCGGGTTGACGCGCTGGTTTGGGCTATGACCGACCTGCTTGTCGAGCCGATGCCGGGCGAGGGGATTTACGAAATTTATCGACGGCTCAGCGACCAAGTATCGGATCCCACTCATCAGAAGCGCCGCAGCTGATCCAGCGGCTCTGAGCTTCGAAGGAGTCCGCCAGTGACCTTGTTGGTTAAGGATGCGAACACAACGACGCAATCGCTGTCGACCGGGCTCGACAGCGCTGGCAATCTCGTACCGGTGCATGCGCCGGCGGCCATGGTTGGGAGTGTGGCAACGCCGGTCAGCAGCGTGGCGCCGCTGCCGGTCATCAATGCCGCCGGGTCTGCCGCCGCCGACGGCAGCGGCACGGTAAGTGCCGGTGGCACGGCGCAGACCTTGTTCGGCGGCATCGTGCCGGTCAACGGCTGGCTTGTTGCCAATAATTCGTCTGCGACGGTCTATGTATCGGATGTCGGCATGGCGACATCGGGCGGCGCATCGATCCCGATAGCTCCGGCCGCGGTGTTCAGCACCCCCTCGGGCTACAAGCCGGCTGGCCCGGTCAGCCTCTTCGGCGCCACGACGGGCCAAGCCTTCGCCGCGCGGCGCTGGTAGCGACTTACTGCCGACGGAGAAGATTATCTCCGAATACCCCCAACCAGACATTCTTATAACCCTCGCCTGGCGGCTCGCCGCAGCCACATCGTCGGTGCGGCGGTCGTTGCGCGGCAATGGAGCGGCAGGCGGTGAAGCTTTCTGTCAAAATCGCAACGATCATCCTCGGCCTCGGCTTGCTCCAGGCGGCCATTATTATGCCAAGCCTTGCGCAATCGCCCGGAACCTTTTCGACCTTGTCGACGACCGGGACTGCTACGCTCGCGGGCGACGTGTTGATGTGTTCCGGGCGGCCATGGATCGACGTGCGGTGCAACGGTGCAACCGGAGACGACACCCACGACGATACCAGTGCGATTGAGACCACGATCAATACGGCCGTCACCCATAATTGGCCGGTGCACATTCCGGCGGGGACGTATAAAGTCACCTCGGCGCTGACGATCGATTTCGCCGGCCAGGCCGCCACTGGTTTCCGCCTCATCTCGCAGGGCGCGGTCATCGATGGTCGTGCAATTGCCGCTGGACCTGTGCTCCAAATTCAGTGCGGTGGGGGCACTCCGACCAGCCCGACTGGATGCTTCTACTTCAAAGAAGAAGGCTCACTGTTCGTCGACGCCGATACTCCGGCCTATGCGGTGATCTTTGGCAGGTCCGACTTCTCGGATGCGCAAAACTCCGCAAAAATAGACCATCTGATCGTCAATAATTCCAGCGGCGCCGCAGCAGCCGGCGCCTGCCAATTCAATTACGTCCTGGACAGTGACATCGATGCCGTGTGTGACAGCGCTGGCGGCGCGGCAGGAATGGCGTTTGAGCAAACCCAATTCTCCCGCATCTCAGGATCCGGAACCGCCGCTGCAACCGGCGGACGCGGCGTCGTCATGGAAAACGGGTACAATTTTTCGAACACCTTCTTTGGCCTCGATCTCGAAGTGTCGCCGACCTGTCTGTCGATTACGTTTAATCACAACGGTCTGAATACATTTGTATCACCTTATTTCAACTGCGTCACTGCTGTCAATGCGACAGCCAGCGTAGGGAACATGCTGATCAACCCGAATTACGGCGGCAACGTCGTCAATTACGGTCCTAATTCGGTCGGGATCGTGGTGCAGGGCACCGGCTCCCGTCCGCAGTGGATGTTTCCGGCAACCGCATCCTATACCGCAGCACCAGTCGACGACGGAATGTCGATCTCGAATTTCAACGCTCCCGGTACGTCGATGGCTGTGACCTTGCCGCCGATCGCCAGCGTCAATCCGGGGTGGTCGATGGGATTTGCGACCGATAGCGGCAAGGGGATGACGGTTACCGCACCCAGTGGCAGCATCGTACTCGGTGGCAAATTCGTTTCTACGGTAACGCTCGGCGGGGGCAATTACGAGTATTTGCGAGTACAGTCCGACGGGAACAACTGGCGGATCGTCTCATCGACCCGCAACACGCGGCTCAATATGGGCTTCGAACCGCCGCCCTGGCCCAGCAATTGGCTCTACCCGACCGCTTCCGGCTATGCGGCGACGCTCGGGGACAATGGCAACATTCTGTCGAGCTACAATACATCAGCCGGGCTGACAGTCACATTGCCGGCAACGACAACCCTGCCGACCGGCTGGAGCGTGGGGTTTGCGACCGACAACGGAAAGTCCCTTTCAGTGCAGGTAAATGGGACCTCGGGCGGGCATATCGTATGGCCCGGTGCCGGGGCCTCGTCGACTTCACTGGCCTTGGCCAACACCGCCCAGGGCGCGTATGAATTCCTGGTTTTGCAATATGATGGTAGCGGCAATTTTCGAGTCGTCGGCGCGACGCCGGCTACTGCACAGGCGATCGGAATGATCGGGACCGCGTCGGTCAGCCATTGGAGCTTCCCTTCGACCAGCGCCTATACCGCAACTGTGGCCGATAACGGAAACGCGATTTCGAATTACAACAGCCCTATTTCCTATATGACGGTGACCCTGCCGTCGACGACGGCGATCCCGATGGGTTGGACGCTGGCGCTGGCGAGCGACAATGGCAAGACGATGTCGGCTCAGGTCAACGGGACGTCGGGTGGCCATATCCTCTATCCAGGCAATAGCGGGGCAACATCGGCAACCCTTGCTTCCGGCAACTACGAATTGCTGGTGTTGCGATTTGACGGCAGCAATTTCCGGGTCACCGAGGCCACGCCGGCAACGGCGGCAGCGATCGGCATGGCGGGCTCGACACCGGATATCAACCGATGGAACTTCCCGACTGCATCCAGCTACGCCGCGGCGCAGAGCGACACGGGTAATGCATTGTCGAGCTACAACACCGCTGCCGGTCTGACCGTGACCCTGCCGTCGACGACCGCGATCGCTTCCGGATGGACGATGGGCTTTACCACGGATAACGGCAAACCGCTGAGCGTGCAGGTAAACGGGGTATCCGGGGGATCGATCCTAGAGCCGGCGCGAGGTGGAACCCCGGTCTCGTCGGTAGCACTCGCTGCGGGACAAAACTACGAATATCTTCAGCTGCGGTTCGATGGGAGTAATTTTCGGGTCACCAGCGCCACACCGCAGACCATCAACGATGTTGGCGGCTTGATCTCGCCCGGCACCCCGACATCGAGCTCCGCGTCGTGCAATACCGGACAACTTCAGGCGGATAGCAGCTACCTTTATTTTTGCGCCGCTCCCAATACCTGGAAGCGGGCGGCGCTCAGCGCCTTTTGAGCTCAGCAGATGCGAACTTCATATGCGCTAGCCTGCCTTCTCGCATGTGCTGCCGGGGCGCCGTGCGCCTGGGCATATGAACCCGGGATCACGCCCGTTGTCTCTGCCACGGCCGAGGCCAGTCATCTGATCAAGGGCGGGCCGGGAAATCTCTATTCGCTCTATGTGACGACCGGTGCGACGGCCGGCTACCTGATGACGTTCGACGCCAACGTGGTGCCGGCCGACGGTCCGGTCAAACCAATCGAATGTGTGCTGGCGCCGGCCAACAATACGATCTCGATCAGCTTCAGCGGACCGCCCGATATTTACGCGCATGGGATCGTCGCAGTGTTCAGCTCGACCGGATGTTATGTCAAGACGGCGAGCCCGACCGCCTTCTTCAAAGCCCGTGCGCAATGAGGGTTGCCGCCTTCGTCGCTATCATCGTTCTGCTCGATGCGATGCCGCTATTTGCACAATCGGTTCAATACGGGCCGGGAGGCGACAGCGTCGATGTCGCCCAATCCGGTTTGGTGACCGCCGGCGATATCGCCACCTGGGTTGGAGCGGGACAGATAGGGGACGGAGGCAATCCCGCCGGGACCGTGTCCAGCGTCGGGCTGACGATGCCGCCATGGCTGGCGGTCTCGGGCTCCCCGGTCACCGCTGCCGGTACGATTGCGGTCGCCGGGGTATCGCAGCCGGCGAACCTCTTTCTTGCGTCGCCCAGCGGTTCGAGCGGGGCGATGACGCCCCGGGCGATCGGCGGCGCCGACCTTCCGCTGCCTACCGCGACGAGTTTGGGCGGGATCGAGAGCACCGCGCCGATTGCCCATAGCTGGCTCGACAGCATCTCCGCTGCCGGCGTGCCGCACGCCTCGCAACCGGCATGCGCCGACCTGGTGGGCGCGGCTCCCTCTTGCTCCGTCGATGCAACGAACGCCGGTAATCTTACATCGGGGATATTAGCGGCCGCCCGCTTACCCGGCACCATTCCCGCGAACACAACATTCTCGGGAAACAACACTTATGCCGGTACGTCGACCTGGACCGGCTCGCTGTTCGTACCAATCCGAGTAGTAACGACGGCTGGTCCGGTAACCGTCTCACCGACGACAGATTATATGATCGTTATCAACAAGATCACCCCGTCGGCAACCATCGTCGACTACAGTTGCGCGCCCGGCTTTACCTTCCTAATCAAGGACGGCGCAGGAAATGACTCGACAAATGCGATCACGCTAACGCCCGCGGCCGGAACACTGGACGGCACAGCCAGCTTTGTCATGAATGCCAGCAAAGCGGGCACGCCTCCTTACGAGACTCGCGCAGTCACCTGCGACGCTACCGGAAATTCCTGGGTGAACTAACCATGCGACGATCGGCAGCAATCCTGATTGCTCTCTGCACAGCGATGCCGGCGCAGGCAGCGACACCGTTCCTGTGGCAGCCCGGAACCGCGAACAACGGTCTGTACGCGGCACCTTTGACATTGCTGTCCAGCGAACTGAATGCGGTTGCATCCGGAACCGCCGTGCTCAGCAGTGTCGGAGGCGCCAGTGGGGTGTTCAGCAATGTCAATACCGGACAAGTGATCTGGTCGCCGTTGGTGTTGACACTCGGTTCGACCGTTGGCGCGTTCCAAACTGGCGGTAATCTGTCGTGCTGGTTCCTGCAGTCGCTCGACGGGGCGAGCTTTGAAAGCGGCGCTGCAGCACCGCCGCGAGCGCCCGACGTGGTGTTCCCTCTTCCGGCGACAGCTCTCACCGCCACCGCCATGTTTTTGTCGCAGGGTCTGGCGCGACTACCGGCGCTCAGATTTAAAGTTCTCTGTCAAAACAATAGCGGCCAGGCGTTGAACGCTTCGGGAAATTCCGTGGTCCTGGCGCCGACGGCGGTCCAATATTGATGGGTCCGAGCAGGCGTCGATTCTTGGCGGGTTTTGCTGCCGGAGGAGTAGCACTCGCAGCGGCACGTTCAGCTACGGCCTTTCAACACCCGATGCGGCCCTATAGGGGCCTCTATCGCCCAGCCGGGTTCCCCCGGCTCGCTGACGATCCGGTGACGGAATTCCTGGCCGACGCTTGGCAGTTCGATGGGTCCGCTTATGATCCCAATCAAGGACCATTCGGTGCCCCGCTGTGGGGATTGTCGGTGCGTGGCTATCCCTATCGCACGCAATACGCCTCGTTTACGCCGACGCCGACCGCCGCCGGCCAGGCTTGCGGCTTTAACGGAAGCTCGCAGTACATCTGGACGACGCTTGGCGCAGGCCGGGGACCGTGGTCAGGTAGTCCGGCGCAGCAGACCATGCTGGTTGTCGCTCAGGTCAACGCCGTACGAACGGCCGCTCAGACTCTGATGGGTATCGAAGGGCATGCCGTGCCGTATCGGGCATCGATGCAAATTGCTGCGAACAGCACAAACTTCTATCTGGACTGGACGACGAGCACGACGACGTCCGCGGCATTCGCGCAGTCGGCAGTGCTCGGCCAGCCATTCGCCGCGGCATTGACGTTAGATTACAACGCGGGGACCGCCGACCTGTTCTTCGATCAGTCCAAGAGCACGCTTGCGGGTACGGCGAAGGCCGTCAATCAGTGGGACGAGGCCAACTTTGGAAACTCGATCGTGGCCGGGATTAACGAGGCCAATTACCTCGACGGCGCTCTGCTGTTCGCCGCCGCCTGGAACACGGTGCTTGGCGATCAAATGATCTTTGATCTGCTCAGAGATCCGTTTGGATTCCTAATTTTTCCAGACGACGACATGATGTCCGAGGTAGTTGGCGCTGTCGCCGCAGCGAGGCCGCTGCTCGGCGGTTCCCATGGTTTCCCGAGGTAATCAGATGCCCTCGCCTGGCGGAAAACGCACATCGCTCGCCTCCTATACCTGGGGTGGGTTTGGCTCGCAGAATGACATCACCCAGTTTCGCGATGTCTTTCAGCCCGATCAGGGAATCTTTTCCCCCGGTTATCCGCTGGTGCCGCCCGAGCGCGAGCGCGTGCGGGTGTGGGATTACCCGGTCGGTTACAACACGATCTATACGCCGCGATCTTACGAGCCGATCGGCTTTCACGAATTGCGCGCGCTCGCCGAGAACCATGACATCACCCGGCTGGCGATCGAAACCCGCAAGGATCAGATCGAAAAGCTCGATTGGGCCATCAGATCTCGCAGCCAGAAGCGGCCGGCGACGGATGCGCCGGAACGAATTGCCAGGTTGACCGAGTTCTGGCGCAAGCCCGATGGCGAGCAGCCCTTTGCAACTTGGCTACGCGAACTCCTTGAGGATCTTCTGGTGCTGGACGCACCCGCCCTCGAGCTGCGTCGCAACCGCGCCGGTGAGATCATTGGCCTCGATGTCGTCGACGGCGCGACAATCAAGGTGCTGATCGACGATACCGGCCGGCGCCCGCAACCACCAGCGCCGGCATACGAGCAAATTATTCACGGACGTCCGTGGCGTCTTTTGACGTCTGACCACCTGCTCTATCTGCCCCGCAACAAGCGGTCGCACAAGGCCTATGGCTTTGGCCCGTGCGAACAGATCGTCATGACGATAAACATCGGGCTGCGCCGCCAGCTGATGCAGCTGCAGCACTTCACCGAGGGCAACGTCCCACCCGGCCTATTGAACGCGCCAGATGGCTGGAATGCCGAGCAGATCCGACAATTCCAGGAGTGGTTCGACTCGATCCTCGCGGGTAATACCGGCTCGCGCACCCGGCTGATTTGGGCGCCGACCGGGGCCAAGTATCAAGCCTTCAAGGAAGCGCCCTACAAGGACGAGTTCGACGAGTGGCTGGCACGCATCGTCTGCTACGCATTTTCGCTGCCGCCCACCGCGTTTACTCCGCAAGTCAACCGTGCGACCGCGCAATCGGCGCAGGAAACCGCGCTTGAAGAGGGGCTGGCGCCGTTGGCCGGCTGGGTCAAGCGGCTGGTCGATAGCGTGCTTCAGGATCGGATGGGCCATGGCGACCTAGAATTCGTCTGGTCGGATGTTCGATCAACCGATCCCAAGGACCAGGCCTCAATACTCGACATCTATGTCAAAGACGGGATCTACACGCTGAACGAGGCGCGCGACATCCTCGGGCTGGCGTCGGTCGAGGGTGGTGACCAGACGATGTTAACAACCGCGCAAGGAGCGGTTGCGCTGAACGCCAACCCTGCGGCGAGGCCGGAAGGCGACATCTAAACCAGGGCCATCTCGCCGGTAGGAAATCGCGTCCCCTGGATCGGGAGCACAGCGAGCTTTACCGGGACAGCCACATTGGGCCGGCAGGCCGCATTGCGGTGCGCCGGTAAAGCTCTGCAGCGCTTTTGCGCCGGTCCAGCAATTGCCATCAACTATCGAGAATTAGCAGGAGCGCCCTCGATGAGCGTCACTCCCAACAACATCGTCGCCTATGGGTCGCTCAACATGCCCGAGGCCGACGGCGTCGCCGTCGGCGGCGCGCCGGACCTCACCAAGCGTGTGGCCTTTTATGACATCACTCCGGCCGGCACGGTCGACGTAGTGTCAAGTTCGGCCAGCGATATCGCGACCAAGATGCAGGTGCAAGGTCGCGATTCGACCGGCGTAATCCAGACGCCGGCCGCGGTAACGCTCAACGGCACAACCCCGGTCATCGGGTCACAGAGCTTCGAGCGGTTGCTGTGTGCGGTCATCACCGGCGCCACTGCCGGGTCGTTTCCGCTACCGAACCCGGGCGGCACTGCCGCTGTTGGCGATGTTGCAGTTTATGCCCATACCCCGGTCATATCCGCGCATACGATGCAAAACGGCTCGGCCAACACGTCGGGCGCCACCCCCCCGCTCGCGAAACTGCAATCGGGCGACGGCGCCAGCGTCTCGGCCGGCATGATCATCCGCATTACTGGCGGCACCGGCGCCAACCAGCTGCGCCAGATCATCGCCACGACCGGCTATGGCACCGATGCGGTTGCAGTCAATCGAGACTGGGGCACGGTCCCGGACAATACCAGCGTCTACAGCATCCTCGAAGGTATGCTGTTCGAGATCTCGCCCAATGCAGTGACTGCGATCACCCGCTGCTTCGCGACCGCGGCAGCCGACGTGCCCACCGGCTCAGCTCGGTATTTTTACGAGAAGGTATTCCTGGTCAACAACAACACCGCGACCGCCCTGACCGGGGCGCAGATCGAGATCGCCAGCGAGACGCCGGCCCTGCCGTCCGGCGCGTTGCTCGACATCGGTCTGTGCGCTGTGTTGGACGACACCAATACCTGCAACCCCCGTCAGCAGATTTCGTCCTTCGTGCCGACCGGATGCGGCGCCTTCGTCACCCAGCCGTTGTTTGTCTCGGTCCCGGGCTCCGGCAACCTGCCCTCGGGAGTGGCGCCGAACACTGCCGGCGCGCAAGGCGTGTGGCTACGCCTGACATTGCCGGCCGGCACCGCGGCCTATAAGGGTTCGGCCGATCTGCGGACGCAGGGGACGACAACGTGAGCCTGGCGGCGCAGGCGTTCGCGACCGGTCAGTTAGTCGCGTTGGCGTGGTTTGCTCGCTGGTGACCTTCCGCTCCAATTGCCTTTTCTGGGCGCTCCGTCAGTGGTCGCGCTGTGGCGGCTATGTGGTGATCCGTCGCTCGCGTTTCGGATGGTGGCCACACTTTCTCTGGAGCCCTGATCTCTGTGAATTTTGCGCTTTTGGGCCATTGAGGCCAGCGCGGCGCCGCTGGCTGCCGCCTTTGTGGTTCCAGGGCCGGGTTGTCAGAAGGACGAAATGACCGGCAACGCTCTCGCTTGGCAGTTCTTCTGTCTCGCTACCGCGATCGTCATCGTGCTGCTCGTTCTCGCACCCAAGGATTGAACCGGCCTCGTCTTGTCTAAGCGCTGAGTGAGACGCGGGCTGTAGGCCGCTTGCAGCTTTATCGATGGAGTATCAGGCATGTTGTTCTGGGGACCTGCGCTGTTCGGCGCCGGCTGCGCCTGCTGGCTCGCCGGGGTGACAATCGTTTATGGAGCGGTGCTGACCCGCGGCGATCGCCGGGGCAAATGAGCCATGCTTGTCTTCTACAATCGACGGAGCGGCTAGGAAATGGCTGGCCCGGTAATCACCACCCTGCTCTCGCCGAACCCGGCGCAGGGCAATCAGACCGCTGACGGCAGCGAAGATACCCTTGCCTCGGCAACGAGCCTCGGCCAGGGCGGCACTTTCCTGCCGCAAATCGATCTCAGCAACATGGCCGATGGCGATGTTACCGAGATCCGCATCTATAATCAGGCGAACAGCTCGTCGTCCCTGGTGCAACAGGTCTATCTGAGCTTCGCCAACAAGCAATCCGATCCGCTGCCGCCCCTGCCCGCGATCCCGGCGACCATCGGTTGGAAAGTTACCCTGAAGCAAACCGCCGGCACCGACCGTACCTATCAATGGTCGGTGCTAAATCTGAACGGGACCTGACCCGATGGGCTTCGCCACGGCGCTGTGCTCTTCGACCCGCTACGAGACATTGGCCTCGGGTGCCGGGTCCGGCTCCGGCGTCAATGTCACCAGCGGCGCCGGAGCCTACGGCTCCCTAGTGACGATCGGCTCGCCGAGCTTCGATTACGACGGTTTTTTCCTGAGCATCGTCGGTGCCAACACAGGGCGCCAACGGATCACCGTAACGCTCAATACCGGCATCGCCGACGAGACGCTGATCGGCGATTATTTTGCCGATTTTTCGGCGGGCGGCAGTAACAATAGTGCTTTTGTCTCGTTCCCGGTGGCGGTGCCCGCCGGAGCGACATTGAAAGCGCAAGTCTGGCACAATAGCGGCTCGGGCTTTGGCTGCTATCTCGCGATCGTCGGATTTCAGGGGGACGCTCGGCAGATCCGCGGATTTCGCGCTGCGCTTTCTGCAACCGATTTCGGCAGTACTCAAGACCCAACAAATTCGATCACCCTCAGCGGTACGACGACAACCGGCTGGGTGCAATCGCAGGCTAGTTCGCCGGCGCGCTTTGCTGCCCTTTATGCGTCGTTCGATGGAAGAGGCAACTCGATCGCATCCGCCCGCATTAAATGGGATTTAGGATGGGGCACCAGCGGTAGCGAGCATCAGCTCGCCTCGTATTTGGCGGTTTACAATGGCAGCAACCACAGTCTGGCCGGCCCGTTTCCGTGCGACATCCCAGTCGGTAGCCGCATCGTCTACCGCGCGACGTGCAGCGCATCCGACACCAACGTCCTCGCCCTCGTGTTGACAGGAATTGCCGCATGACCCTTTCCGGCGTCATCGCCGCCGCCGCGCCTGGTGCACAAGGCTTCGACAGCGACACCGCACTTGTCGCCGACACGGCGAACGCGCTCTATGGTTCGGGCTTCCGCTTTGCGGTTCGCTATTTGAGTCGGATTTCGCCACAGAATGCCGGCGACCTTGGCGCCGACGAAGCGCAGACCATCCTTTCGGCCGGACTCGCCCTGATGGCGGTGCAGCATTGCCCGCTGGCCGGCTGGACGCCATCGGCGGCGCTCGGGCAGAGCTATGGTCGGGTCGCAGCTCAAAATGCCCAGGCGGTCGGATTGCCCATCGGTCTTAGCCTATGGCTCGATCTTGAAGGCGTGGCGCCATACGCTGGCGCGGCCGATACGATAGCCTATTGCAACGCCTGGGCTGGAGAGATCGAGGCGAACGGCTTCTCTCCCGGCCTTTACGTTGGCGCCAATCAGCCGCTCAGCGGCGATGAGCTTTATTGGCGGTTGCGAGTCACCCGTTACTGGCGCTCGGCCTCGACGGTGCCTGAGATACCCTATCGCGGCTACTGTATGGCCCAAGCGCTGGCACCCTCGCCGATCGACGGCGTCGCTCTCGATCGCGATGTGACGATCGGCGATGCCTTCGGCGGCTTGCCGATGTGGCTGACCCCCTCCGCCGGCATTTGAGAACTGCCGATGATGTGGGGCGGCGCGCCGGCGCAGAATATCGTCCTCGGGACCATCGATATCGGCGGCGGGGGAACGACGGTCGTCCGCGATGGCGGGCTTTTCTTTGAGACGCTGGCGACGCCGCGCACCGATCGCGGCGCGGCAATCGAAACCGGCACCGGGCAGCGCTGCGACATAACTCTTTTCGACGAGATTTTGGCGACTCAGCGCGGCGATCGTGCCGCGCCGCTCGAATTCGGCGCTACCAGTGCACGCGACAGCCTGGCACCGTTCGCAAGTTTGGCGACCCGGCGCGCCGATCCGCCCGTACCAGCCGAGTCGCTCGGCACCGCCCAGATATCGATCACCGGCGACTCGACGTTGCCGATCGAGGCGCTTGCGAGCCAATTGAGCCACCGCAGCACGGTGATCGAAGATGTGGCGATGCAACGGATCGATGCGGTCGCGCGGGCCGAGTTGCTCGCTGCGGCGATGCGAGATGGCGCCGGTCCAGTCGAATGGTTGGCCAGTGGCGTCACAATAATCGCCAATGCTGCCGCGGAACTCGAATGGGACGGGACGTCGCCATCGGTCGTGCTTTCCGTCGAAACAGGTCCGGGACGGATCAGATTCCTGACGACGCCGGGTCGAGTTCGCCTGCTGCGGAGAAATTGAGATGCGTCTGCCGATGGCATTTGGCCCGATCGAGGTCGGCGAAATCGACAATTTTGCCTTTGACTTCACCGCAGATGTCGGCGGCGCGACGATCGCCTTTACCAACTGGACCTGTGCGTTGGCGCCGTATCAGACGGCAACGGACCCGACGCCCCAGTCCCGGATCTTGTCGGCCTCGGCCCAGACGATGATCCAAATTCGCTCGCCGCTTGACGGTTCTTTGCAAACCGTGACCGGCTTCTTTTCAGTCGCCTCGGTCGGAGGGATGCCGGCCTCGGCCGTCGGCGGCACCTACGTCCTCGAAGCCACCGCCAATCTCAGCGATGGCCGAGTTCTGAAGCTCAATTCTACAGTCCTATGCGCGGAGCCGGCTGGCTGACATCTGATGGACCGAGGACAAGACTGACGCCGTGTCAAAGGCTACGAGCGCCCATTGCCACAATACAACCAAACCACAGGCCAGAAAACCCGACCATGAAAATCTATCTGCCGATCGCGAAAGTCGATGCCGAACGGCGCGAGGTTTGGGGATACGCCTCGACCGAAGCGCGCGACGATCAAGGCGAGGTTGTAAAGCGCGAAGCGCTGATCGGGGCGCTCGGGGACTATATGAGGTTTGCTAACATCCGCGAGATGCATCAACTCTCGGCTGTCGGCGTTGCCAAAGAGGCGGCGGTCGACGACAGGGGGCTCTATGTCGGCGCCAGGATTGTCGACGACCAGGCATGGCAGAAGGTCGTCGAGGGCGTCTACAAGGGCTATTCGATCGGAGGCCAGGTTACCCAACGCGATCCGGCAGATTACAAGACAATTACCGGGCTGGTGCTGAACGAAATCTCGCTGGTCGACCGCCCGGCCAATCCCGAGGCGATATTCGACTATTGGAAAGCCGCAGGAGCTTCGACCATGGTCGACGCCCGGTTCAATCCGCCAATTCAAATCTGGGCCTGCGGCGTGGTCGAGCATCGCCACCTGGCCAAGGCCGACGCGCTCAAATGTCAGGAACAAATGGTCCCTTTCGCCGAGTCTCCGCGGTTGGACGATTTGGAGGAGTCCGGGGTGAATTTGATAGCTGCAGCACGAGATGCGATCGTGACGGCCGAAAAGGTCATCGAAAGAGCACAGACCAAGGATGACGGAATCGTGCCTCACGGCACCATCGAATACGCCGATCCCGGCTATCAGGCAGACGGCAAGAAACGCTACCCAATCGACACCGAAAGGCACATCCGCGCCGCTTGGAATTTTATAAACCGCCCGAACAATGCACAGCGATATACGGCCGCACAACTCGATCAGATCAAGACTAGGATCATTGCCGCCTGGAAAGAGAAGATCGACAAGGATGGCCCGCCTTCGGCCGATCGCAGCCACAAGGCGCGACGGGATTCGTCGCAGGTCGCGCTGACCAAGGCGCTATGGGATGTCGGCCACGTCGCCCGGATCATCCTCGATCTCGATTGGCTCGAGGACAGTCTGGCGGTCGAGGCGGCAATGGAAGGCGACGATCGCCTCAGCCGGCACGCCTCCAAGCAATCATTGCCGAACTGTGCGGTTTTCTGAACGCACTGGTGGCCGAAGAGACCGGCGAGATCCTGGATGAGGCCGAGATCGCCAGCGGGCCCGGCGGACCGGATCTGCCGAACGTTCTGATCATGGCCGCCGGCGCGGCCGGGGCAGCCCATATCGCCGATCTATGCAATGCCAGAGGACCGAAGATGCGCAAATTTGCCGCCATGCTCCTCACCAAGGCCAAATACAGCCAGGGCGACCAAGTGCTGCTCGACCTCGCCCATCAAGCGGTCGACAAATGCTTGGGAATGAATGGCCTGCTGTTTGCCGAGAAGAGCCACCTGGGGAAGGCGCGCGATGCGCTCAAGGCGGCAGGCGCCGCACCGAGCGAGCAGTCGACCGTCGACACCGCCGACAATCCCCAGGTGCCATCGCCGATGGTCCGACCGCCGACGCGCGAATTCCGCTCTGGCGACGAACGCCATGTTCGACAATTCGAAGTGTCCGCCTTCGGCCGCCGGCGAAGGCGTGATCGAGATGATCGCGGCGGCGCTGGGCAAGCGGGGATCGGGTCATCAGGCGCTGATGGATGTGGCGCATGACTGCATCGGCGCACTGACCGACGGAATTCTGTGTGCTACGGCCAAGGCCGGCGCCCGTCATTCGCAGGAAACCTTGGAACGACTGGCCGAGGCGCACGATCACCTCGTCGCCGCCGGCGCCAATTGCGACGCAGCCGGCTCTACCGGCGAGGTGGAGTGGGAAGGAACGGAATTCGATACCGGCAAGGCGACGGCGGGCAAGCTGGCCAAGATGCTGGCGGGAGAGCGGGCCGAGAAGGCGGCGCTGATCGCCACCTTGACGGACATCGTGCCCCGGCTCGATCAGCTGACGAAACGCGTCGAGGACATCGCCCGGACGCCGCTGCCGCCGTTGGCGATGAGCAAGAGCGTGAACGCGATTTCCAAGCAGCAGGACACCGGCACCGGCGCCGGTGCCGGTGGGCTCTCGCCTGACGATCTGGCCGCCGCCTTTTCCCGGATGAGCAAGGAAGAGCAGACCCTGACCCTGATCAAGGCCAGCTACGCCAAACCAATTCAGCCGCCTGGCCTCGCCACTGCGAAGGACCTGCGGAGCGAATAATCCGGCCCTCCGGCCGTAACCGAACCCGCCCTTTGGCGGGTTTTTCTTTGCCCCCCTTTTGGGAGGAATTGTTGATGAGTTCGATCACCCAGGAATCGCTGGAGCTGTTGAAAAGGGCTTTGGCAGCGCCGGACAACGATCTCGCCAAGTCGATCTCGACCGCGACCGGCCTTGTCGCCTACGATTTGCAGGCGCCGGCCAAGAACCTCTATCCGTTTGTCACCCCGATCCGCAACGTCATGCCGCGGGTCGGCGGCGGCACCGGCACGGCGACCAATTGGCGCCAGGTCAACGCCATCATCGGCTCCGGCTTCGACGCGATGGGCTGGGTCCCGGAAGGCCAGCGCTCGGGTCAGATGAGCTATTCGACCTCGAACAAATCGGCCACCTTCGTCACCATCGGCGAGGAAGACGCCGCGACCTTCGAAGCGATCAGCGCCGGCCGCGAGTTCGAGGACATCCAGGCGCGGATGACCTTTCGCCTCCTGCAAAAGATGATGCTGAAGGAGGAAATGGCGATCCTCGCCGGCAACGCCTCGCTCGCGCTCGGCACCCCGGCGACCCCGTCCTTGTCAGCTTCGGGCGCCGGCGCCACGCTGCCAGCCGGAACCTATTTCGTGAAAGTCGTGGCCCTGACCCTCGAGGGCTACCAGAATTCGAGCGTGTCGGGCGGCGTCGCCACCACCAAGATCGTCACTGGCGTCGACAACAAGACCTTTACCCTGTCGGGCGGCTCCTCGAACATCAGCGCGGAGGCGAGCCAGGCGGTGACGCTCGGGCAGACCTTGTTTTGCAGCGTCACGGCGATCCAGGGTGCCGTTGCTTACGCTTGGTACATCTCGACCTCGACCGGTGCCGAGACCTTGCAGGCGATCACGACGATCAACAGCCTCGCGGTCTCGGCGCCGCTCGCCACCGGCAACCAACCGCAGACGGCGGTCACCACCGATAATTCGGCCAATCCGAGCTATGCCTATGACGGGCTGCTGACGACCGCGCTCAAAGCCGGGTCGAACGCCTATGTCAACACAATGCCGACTGGCACAGCCGGCACCGGAACGGCTCTGACCGCCTCCGGGCGCGGCTCGGTCGTCGAGATCGATACGATGTTCCAGACGATGTGGAACAACTTCGAATTGTCGCCGACCGTACTCTATGTAAACGCACAGGAGCTGAAGAACATTACCACCAAGGTATTGTCGAACAGCTCCGGGCCGCTGCTGCGCTACGACACGCCCGCCGATGGTAGCGAAGGCGAGTACCAGCTGACCGCGTCCGGGGTGGTGCAGTTCTACTATAATCCATTTGCTATCTATGGCGGGCTGCGGATACCGATCAAGATTCACCCGCGCGTTCCACCCGGCACGATCATCGGCTGGGCCGAGAACCTGCCGATCCAATACCAGTCAAATGAAGTACCGAATGTCGCCGAGATCAAGACCCGGCAGGATTATTACCAGATCGACTGGCCGATCGTCACCCGTCAGCGCCAGGTAGGCGTCTACGCCGAAGAGGTATTAGCGGTTTATGCGCCGTTCGCGATGGGCGTGATCACGAACATTACTAACGGCTGATCTTGATGTCCGACCTGATAGCGCTCCGTGCCGTGTTCGGCCAGGACGAGGCCAATCATGGAACGAGGCGCTATCGCGTCGGCGGTGACGGACTGGTGCATGTATCACCGGAGGCAGTTGCTTTCTTGGTCAGCAAAGGAGGGTTCACCTTGACGAAGTCGATCACCGCTGTGCCAAAGGAAACTCGGCCCGCAGCTGCCGGTCCCATCGGGTTGGTACGGCTGCATCACAACGATGCCGGCGGTTGCAGCTACGCCGGTTGTGAATATCACAGCGATGCGAACGGCTACGTTTCGGTCCCCGCAGAGGCAGCAGCCAATCTGATGCCGCACGGTTTCATCGCGGTATCGGAAGACGATACGCAGCACGGCGCCGGAATGGTGTGGAAACCAGCTGGCCCGGCGGCATCGGCGTTCGAGGACAAGCCGCAGGCGGTGGCCCGCGCAATTAGAGGATAAAGCGGTGACCCAGATTAGCGAGCCGGTCTACGCCGCGACCGTAAGGCAGGCGATCAAGGCCGTGAGCCCATCGGTTACCGATGCGGCGCAGGCCTATGGCTGGCCAGCGGCGCTCGATGCTGTCAGCACGATCCTGATGTCGCTGATGATCGCCGCGGTCGGCGGCGATGAGGCACGGTCCGCGTGCAGCCGGATGTATCAGGAGGTGACGAGGCTGGAGCATGCCTGGGCTCCACTGTTGGCATTGGCCTCGGATGCGGGTCCAGAGCAGCCGCGAGGACGCGCCTGATGGCGTACGGTGATCTGACGACCCTCGCCGATGTCAAGGCGTGGCTCCAGACGGGGCAGAGCGCCTTTCCGCCAGCCGATGATGCTTTGCTGACTCGGCTGATCACGGCGGCGAGTCAATACATCCAAACCTGGCTCAACCGCCGTATCGCCCAGTGCGATTATCTCGAAGTGCGTGACGGCACCGGTGGGCAGCGACTGCAATTCTCCAGCTTCCCGGTTTCCGCGGTGTTGTCGCTGGCCATCGACGGCATGCCGATCCTCCCGGCGCCGCCACCCTCGCCGAGCGCCGGTTTGACCATGGGCTACGTGTTTTCGCCGACTCAGTTGGCGATCCGCGGCTGCTACTTCACGCGCCGATTACAAAACATCGTCATAACCTATACGGCCGGTTATCCGACGACTCCGCCCGAGGTCGCCCAGGCCTGCATTGAGCTCGTCGCGTTGCGCTATCGCGAACGGACGCGGATCGGCGAGGTATCGAGATCGGTGGGAGGCGGCGAAACGGTGACTTATGCGCAGAAGGACATGAGCCTGCCGATCGCGACGTTGCTGCAGCAATACCGCGCAGTGGCGCCGATCGCCGGCTCCTCCGTAATGATGGCGGCGACCAATACCGATCCGGCCACGCTCGCGGCGGCGCTGTGATTTCGGCCGATCTTCTCGGCGATGGGCCGGCGCTCGCTCGGCTGCGCGCATTGCCCGACGCGGCCAATGCAGGCCTCGCGCGCGCGGTTGCCCAGCTTGGCATCGCGCTCCAGAGCAGTGTGCAGCAGGACAAGCTCAGCGGTCAGGTGCTCAATGTTCGCAGCGGCGCGCTCAAGTCGAGTATCGATGTCGCGATCGAACGGAATACTACCGGGGTCACTGCGACGGTCTTTACTGATCTCAATTATGCGGCGGCCCAAGAATACGGATTCTCCGGGACCGTCAATGTCAAAGCGAGCCTAAGGCTGATCAAGGAAGCTTTCGGCTTTCCGATCGCCGCAAAAACCATCAGCGTCGGCGCCCACAGCCGCCGGATGAACCTTCCCGAACGCTCGTTTCTGCGCTCGGCGCTGGACGACATGACGGCAGACATCAGCACGGGCGTCGAAGACGCACTACGCCAGGCGATCACCTAATGATCATTCGCGAAGCCGTTTATGCTGCGCTATGGACACTGGGCTCTAATGCGGGCAGCTTTGCCAGCGCGAATCGTAGGCTGCGGCATTGGGCCGACGTGGCTCCTGCCGAGCAGCCGGCGCTATTCATGAGCGAAAAAGGCGGCCACGCTGTGGTCAAGGCATTGGGGGCGCCGATCACGTGGACGCTCTATGCCGATTTCTACATCTATGTTCATTCGAGCGACCCTTACGCGGCGCCGGCAACGATCTTGAACCCGCTGCTCGACGCGCTCGAACGCGCCCTGGCCCCATCGGCAGCTACCGGAATCCAGAATCTCGGCCAGCCGCAACTGGTTCAACACGCCTACATCGCCGGCAAGATCGAAACTGACGAAGGCGTTCTCGGCGACCAGGCAATCGCAATCGTACCGGTCGAGATCCTCTGCGTCTGAGCGTGCGCAGCCAGCCGTCCGCGTAAGGTCGAATTTTTCGGAGAGAACCATGAATGATGACGAGGGGGCAATCGAGACGCCCGGCAATCCGATCGACCAAGTGATCGAGCGCTGGTGGGAAGATCACTTTCCGGGCTCGGCCGTCGCTCGCGAAACTGCGGCTTGGAATGTTGCCCATGCCGCCAAGGAAGCGCTGAAGCGGATGCTGGCTCGGGACCAAAATCTGCCCCCGACGAAACCCGGCGGCGACGATTTGCAAGGGAGTATTTGAAATGCAGCTCAGCTTCGGCTCGGGTGCGGTGTGGGGTGAACGCACCGATGTGATCGGTTCGGGGATCGGTCCGCGCCAGTTCGGCGTGCTCCAGGACATCCAGATCGACTTCGACTGGACCGACAAGGAACTCTACGGCCAGCTCCAGTTCCCGGTGGCGATCGCTCGCGGTCAGGGCAAGATCAGTGGCAAGGCCAAGTTCGCGCAGATCCTCGGCCTCCTTTATTCCGACATCTTCTTTGGGACGAGCCTCGCCACGGGCCAGTTCGCGGTGTCCCAGCTAGAGGCCGCTTCCGTGCCGGCGGTAACGCCTTATACGGTCACCGTCGCCAATGCGGCGACATATAATGACGACCTTGGGGTCACCTATGCCGCCACCGGAAAACGCTTCAACCGGGTGACGACGCCCTCCGCGGCCGGTCAGTATTCGGTCAATTTCGCCACCGGCGTTTATACCTTCTCGGCCGCCGACGCCAATGCGGCGTTGCTGATCTCCTACACCTACAATCTCGCGACCGGCGGCAACAAACTCATCCTGACCAACCAGCTGATGGGAACGACCCCGACGTTTAAGGCGACGTTTTACACGACCTATGGCGGCGAAGGTTTGGCCTTGCGGCTCAATGCCTGCACCGCCAACAAGCTGTCGATGCCGACCAAGATCGACGACTGGTCTATCAGCGAACTCGACTTCATGGCCTTCGCCGACGCGTCGGGCACGATCGGATATTTGAGCACCGTGGAATAATGCGAGCGCTTTCGCGACAAGGTTCTTCGATCGACGGGAGCAGAGAATGATCCCCGGCCTGATGGTCGCAATGGGAGGCCAACAGTGGACCGTCCCGCCACTAACTCTGGGCCAGCTTCGCCGGCTGATGCCTAAGGTGCGACAGCTGACCGAGATCGGTGCGCAAATGGGTGAAACCCAGATCGGGGTTCTGATCGAGATCGTTGCTGCAGCGCTCCAGCGCAATTACCCCGACTTGACCGCCGAGACAGTCGAGAACCTGCTCGATCTCGGCAATGCCGGAGCGGTGCTGAACGCGGTCCTGACTGGATCCGGGCTGATGCCGCGGGAGCGCTTGCCGGGGGAAGCTCCGGCCCCCGGGACACCCCCGGGGGCCGGAACGGCGGTGCCGGGCTCGAGCCTGCCGATGGTTGGGGACACATCTACGGCCTCCTCGCCACCGTCTGCGGCTACAGCTATCCCGTAATCGACGCGATGACCCTCCTCGATGTCGAGGAGTTGACCCGGTATTGGATCGATCATCCGCCCGTACACCTGACCGTGGCCGCCTATCTCGGGATCGGCCAGGGCAAAGGCAGGCGAACTAGCACGGGTTCCTCGGCTGCCATGCCGCAAAAGATCGGGGAGAATCCGCAGCTCGGCCCGGTCCTCGCCGAACTCGGGCCGAGCTTCATGTCCGGGGACGTGCATGCAGGCCTTGCCCCGGTGGTGCTTGATTTCACCGAATTGAAGCATCGGGCCAGACCGACCGATTGAGAGCTGCAGGATACCGCGCGCCTTGTCCGCCATTGGCGGAGACCGCGCCTGCAGGCGATTTATCACTGAGAGGCTGCCGTGGCTGACATCGAAACCAGCGTCGCCATTACCGCACAGACCGATGATCTGCAATCGGGGATGGAGACGGCGGCAAACTCGGTAGAAGCGGCGACCGAAGCAATGAAGGGGCAGTTCGCCGGTCTCGGCGAGGCTGCCCGACAGGCGCAGTCGCACATCAGTGCAGCAGCCGCACGGATCGGATCGACGGTCGGCGCGCTGCAGGCCAAAGCGGCGAATCTTGCCAGCTCTGCCAGCGGCGGCTTGGTCCCGCTCACCGCTGCGGTGACCGCCCGAAGCCAGCCCGCCGGGATCTCGGTAACCCAGGCGAGCGGCAGTGGGCGGTCTGGTGGCGGTGCGCAGGACCGGCTGCAGGAATGGCGTGCCGAACTGCAAAACCAACTTAGCGACGAACAGGCGTTTTTCGCCGATTCAAAAGCGGAACAGCTGGCGTTCTGGCAGGATAAGCTGGCGCTAACCGCATCTGGCTCCAAGGAGCAGCTTGGGGTCGAAAACAACATCTACCAGCTTGAAAAGCAGCTGGCGGTACAAAACGAACGAGACACATTATCGTCATTAGAAGCCGAGCAAAAAGTCACCGACGCTGCCTACACCCGTAAAAGGGCGGCAATTCAGGAACAGGCAGCACTCGGTAAGGTATCAGCCAGCGAGGAAGTCGCACAACTCAAGGATCTGCTCGATACGAAATGGGCGCTCGAGCAGGATTATTATGAGAAAAAGCTCGCGGCCGCGACGGACGACGTCCGCACTCGGGAAAAGCTAACCGAGGAAGAGGAGCTTGCCTATGAAAAATATCTGACTGACAAGGACAAACTCGACGCTCAGGCAGTGCAGAACAGCCAAAAGCAATGGGAAAGCCTTCTGCAGCCGATTCAGCGTGCCCTTGATACGTCGGTCACCGGTATAATCATCGGAACGACGACAGTGCAAAAGGCATTGTCGAACCTCGCTCAGTCGATAGTAGCCGAATTCGTAAATTCTGCGGTCCAGAGCGTCTTCGGTGGGCTGGGTAAATTGCTCGGCGCAAGCTTGGTTGGCTCCGCAAGTGGCGGCGGGGGCAGTGGCAATCAGGATTTCTGGGGCGGCATAACCGGCGCCGGCGAAGACATCGTCGGCGGCGGAATCTCACAGGGTTTGTTCGGTTCCAGTGGCCTGCTGGGGGCCCTCGGCCTCGGTAGCCTGGTTTCCGGCGGCGGGATCTTTGGCGGCCTCTTCAAGGGGGTCGGCTCTCTGTTCGGGTTCGAACACGGCGGCGTCGTGCCGTCGGCGCAGGGTGGATGGATGGTGCCCTCGACTTCGCTGGCGATGCTGCACGCCAATGAAATGGTGCTCCCTGCCAATATCAGCCAAGGGCTCCAGTCGATGATCGCCAATGGCGGCGGAAGTGGCGGATCAGCCGGCGGAGCTAATGTCATGTTCAATGTTTCGGCGATGGACGGCCAGTCCGTCGCGAAGTTCTTCCAATCGAACGGCAATGTCCTCGTCGCCGCGATCAACCGGGCGATGCGCAACGGGGCAACTCTGCGGAGCGCCTGATGGCATTAGTTTTCCCGGCCCTGCCCGGGCTGTCCTGGAGCGTTACCAAGACGCCGACGTTCCAGACCCGTATTCAGCGCGCGGTCTCGGGCCGAGAGTTGCGGGCGCTCGATTATCCCTATCCATTGTGGCAGTTCACCCTTGTCTTTGCCTTTCTGCGCGACGAACCGACGGCGGGACTGGACGAATTGCGCAGCTTGCTCGGGTTCTACCTGACCTGCCAGGGCGCTTATGGGACGTTCCTGTTTCAGGATCCATACGATTATCAAGTAACCGGCCAATATCTCGGAACCGGCGACTCGAGCTCGGCTGTCTTTCAGCTGCAGCGCACGATGGGCACGTCGCTGCCGAGCGGTGGCTTTGTCGAGCCGATCGTAGCACCCAATTTGGTCACTGCGGTTTATTTCGACGGAATTACCCAAAACCCGGCAAGCTACAGTGTCGATCCGGATACCGGTCTACTGACATTCGCGACACCGCCCTCCACTGGTCTCGTGGTCAGCGCCGATTTTTCCTATTGGTTCCGGTGCCGGTTTATTGATGACAGCTATGATTTTGAGAACTTCATGTATCGGCTGTGGCAGCTGAAAAAGCTGACCTTCATCTCGGTACGGACATGAAGGCGGCGTCGCCGGCGCTGATCGCGCTACTCAATGCATCCGAGCAGTTTGTCATGGCCGATCTCTATACCTTCACCTTGGTCGGCGGCAGCGTGCTGCGCTATTCGGCGGTGGCGACGGCGATCGTCGCCAACGGGTTTACCTTTGCCCTCGGCCCCAAATTCGAGCGCTCGAAGACCAAGACCGTGATTGGTACGCAGGTCGACGAACTCGATATCAAGATCTATCCCGAGACGACTGACCTGATCGGCGCGACCCCCTGGACGCAAGCGGCTTGGCAGGGCCAACTCGATGGCGCCCTGCTGCAGCTCGAGCGGGCGTTCATGCCGACCTACGGCGATACCAGCCCCGGAACAGTGGTCCTCTTTGCCGGCCGGGTCTCGGATATCGATTGCAGCCGTACCGGCATCGACATGAAGTGTCGATCGCATCTTGAGTTGCTGAACATTCAGATGCCGCGGCGGTTGTGGCAATCCTCGTGTACGCATGTCTTTGGCGACGCGATGTGTCAGTTCGACCGCGCGAGCCTGCAGGCGAGTTTCGCCTGCCTGCCCGGGTCGACCGAAACGCAGATCATCAGCACGGTCAGTCCGACTCCGGCCGGGCTCTACGTCCAGGGCACGATCATTGGCCTGACCGGAGCGAATGCTGGCTTCAGCCGGACCATTGCCGGAATGAGCAACGGCTCGGTCTCGGTCAAGCTCGCCTTCCTTTCGCCGCCGGCAACCGGCGATCAGTTCCAGCTCCTACCCGGCTGCGACCGGTCAATCGCGACCTGCACCAACCTCTTCAACAACGCTCTCCATTTTGGCGGAATGCCCTATATCCCGACGCCGGAGACCGCGGTATGAGCGACACGCATCGTGCGGCGGTGGTCGCCGAGGCGACAACCTGGCTGCGCACGCCGTACCACCATATGGGGCGGGTGAAGGGCGGCGGGACCGACTGCCTGATGCTGCTTGCCGAAGTCTATGCGGCGGCGGGCGTCATTCCGCATGTCGAGGTGCCATTCTATCCGCCGGACTGGCACCTGCATCGCGGAGTCGAGCGCTACCTCGATGGGCTGATGCACTACGCTCGGGAGATTGCGGGGCCGCCCACCCCCGGCGATGCCGTGCTGTTCAAATTCGGCCGCTGCTTTGCGCATGGCGCGATCGTCGTCGCCTGGCCGCGGCTGATCCACGCCTGGCACAATTGCGGGGTGGTTTATGCCGATGCCGGCCAGGGCCAGCTCGCCGGGCGCGTGACCCGGTTCTTCTGCCCTTTCTCCGATCTCTGACATCTGGCCTGTGGCATCCGAATGACTGGCATTATCGGCGGCGGGTCGAACGCCAAGCAGAAGACCGCGATCGGCTCGCTGCAATTCCAGACCTCGCAAAAGGGCGGGGTGATCCCGCTCGTCTATGGCACGACGCGCACCGCTCCCAACCTGATCGACTACGACGATTTCACGGCGACGCCGGCGAGTTCGGGTATCAAGGGCAAGGGCGGCGGCGGCGGCAAAACGGGCAGCCAACAATACAATTACAGCGCTTCGGTCATCCTCGGGGTGTGCCAAGGGCCGGTCGCCGGCTTTGGCACAGTATGGTGGAACAAGAATACCGCGCAACTTGCTGCCCTGCCGGGTCTGTCGAGCATCAATTACGGCGCCGACGGGCAACCCGCCGATCCGTTCTGGGTCACCAATCATCCGGCTAAGGCGCTGGGCTATTCCGGAACTGCCAACTTCACGCTCGACAATTATCGACTGGGGATGACCGCGACCCTCCCCAATTTTTCGATCGAAGTCATCGGGATAGAATCGACCAGTGGATACAATGGATTCGACGCGAACCCGGCGGCGATCGTCACCGATTTCCTGACCAATCCGCGATATGGTGCGGGCTTTCCGCCCGCCAATCTCGACGGCCTGAGCAGCTATTCAGAATATTGCGCCGCGGCCGGGTTGTTCCTGTCGCCACTGCTCGACACCCAGCAGGAGGCGCAGCAGTCGCTGGGCGGCATCGTCAAGATCACCAACAGCGCGATCGTCTGGTCGGGCGCCCTATTGAAGATCCTGCCCTACGGGGACCAGCCGCTCAGCGTCACCTACACCGCGATCGGCCTTTCCGGGACGATCCTTGTCGGCGATACCCTTAGCTTGACTTTCGCCAACCCAGCACTTGCCGGATCGCCGGTCACGGTTACGTATCCGTGCAGCATCGCTGACGAAAGTTCCTATACCAGCGCCGCAGCCGGATTGGCGCAACAGGTGGCCGGCAACAGCGCGCTCAACAATTTCGGCATTTATGCGTCCTGTTCGGTCAATGCGCTGGTCATCGTCCAGACCCAGGCGGGCACCACGATCTTCGGCGGCGCCAGCGGCGCTGAGATGATCACGATCGAGCCGACCAGCGCGCCTTACACCTTCACGCCGAACACGACCGTGGTCTACTCGCTGGGCGAGGACGATTTCATCGTCCAGGAGTCGAGCGTCGGCACCAATCTCGGCGTGAACCCGGGCGGTCCCGCATTAAGACAGGGTGCGGGGCCGATTACCGGAGGCTTCACCGACGACCCCGTGCACATCGTCCGCTCGACCCCGGCCGACGCCAACAACATGATCGAAGTGGAGTGCCTCGACCGATCGAACAGCTACAACACCACGATCGTCGAAGCGTTCGACCAGGCCTCGATCGATCTCTACGGCGTGCGCCGCGATACTTCGTTGAAGGCGGGCGCCATCGTCGATGCCACCTATGCCGGCCCGATTGCGGCCCAGCTGCTGCTGCAGCGCAGCCTCTACTTCCGTAACACCTACACCTTTCAGCTCGGATGGAAATATTGTCTGCTGGAGCCGATGGATCTGGTCCAGATCACCGATGTGCGGCTCGGCGCCAATGCGCTGACCGTCCGGGTCACCGCGGTCGAGGAGGATGACGAAGGCACTCTGTCGATCACCGCCGAGGATTTTTTAAGCGGATATTCGACCGCGCTTATCTATCCCAAGCAAGGCGCTGCCGGCTATGTGCCGAACTACAATTCGGGGCCGGGCAATATTAATCCTCCGCTGATATTCGAGCCGCCGCCGGGATTGCTGTCGGGCGATCTCGAAATTTGGGTCGGGCTCTCGGGCAGTACGAATTGGGGCTCGGCGCAAGTTTGGATCTCCAGTGACGGCAGCTCTTATGCGCTGGCCGGCACCGTCGACGCGCCGGCTACCCAGGGGGTCTCGACCGCCGATCTGCCGCCGCATTCCTCTCCCGACACGGTCAATACGCTCTCCGTCGATCTGAGTGAAAGCCGCGGTTCGCTGTTTTCGGTTTCGGCGACCGACGCGCAGAACCTTGCAACCCTGAGCTATCTCGGCGGTGAATTACTCTCCTATCAAACGGCCACCTTGGCCGGCGCCTCGAAATATAATCTGACGACGCTATACCGCGGCGCTTACAGCACCACAATTTCCGATCATCCATCAGGAGCGCAATTTGCGCTCCTCAATGGAGCAATCGGCCATTTTCCCTACCCCGCAAATCTGGTCGGGCAAACGATCTATTTAAAATTTGTTTCGCTGAATATCGTCGGCGGTGGAATTCAAGATCTGGCTTCGGTGCCGGCATACACCTATACGATCACCGGCGCCGGCCAAGCCATGACCACCGTCGTGACCGGCACCTTCGTCAATGGCAAGCCGACCGCCAGCCTGGTGTTGCAGCGCTACGTCTTTGCCACGACCGTCGTCTTTCCGGCGGGTCTCACCGGCAGCCAGGGAACCGCCGCAACCGCGGCCACGGCTGCGACGAGTTTCCAGGTGGAAAAGAATGGGGTGAATGTCGGCGCGATGGCGTTCGCTGCCGCGGCGACGACAGCGACTTTCACAATGGCGTCGGCCACGACTTTTAGTGCCGGGGATGTGCTGACGCTGGTGGCCCCGGCAGTGCCGGATGCGACTCTCGCCAACCTGGCATGGACGTTCGTAGGATCAATGGGAGCATGACCCAGATGTCGAAGCTGTGGAATTACGTTGACGGTTACGCGATCGGACTCGGCGACGGGATCGTCAACGCTGGCGCCATATCGCTCGCCATAGTTCTGGTACTGTGGCTCGGGGGCTGTGCCCAGGTCGGACAATTTACCGCCGCCGACGCCCAAAATGCGACGGCAATTGCAACGGCTGCCGGCGACAGCGCCGGCGCGGCATGCTGGCCAGTACTCGCCACGGCTGGAAATGCAATCGATGCCGCGGGGAATTCGGCGGGCGTTTTGACCGCGATCGAGCAGAAGCGCGTAGTACAGATTGCGCTGCAAGATGCGGCCTGTCAGCCGGTCTGGGCCGGCGTGCTGGCTGACCTGCTCAAAGCGACCCCTGCCGCACCGCTTGTGCCATGATGCCGCGTCCGCGCTTTTCGCCTGAGGTCAATTTCGGGCATATCATGCAGGCCGCAGTGCTGGTGTTGACCATCGGCGGCGGCGCGGTGACCAGCTATATCAGCCTGCGCAGCGACATCGAACAGTTACGCGCCGATCTCAGCGTACAAATCGCTTCGCATGAGTTGCGCATCGAGGCAGTCGAGCGCGCCCTCGAACAGCGCCGTCTCGACGAACGCGACTTCCGAGCCGAGATGCGCGCCGCCCTGGGGCGCATCATCGACGCGATCGGCGATCTGCGCACCCAGATCGTGCAGAAGCAAGACAGAAAGTGAGCGACCGGCTGCGACCGACCAGCCAACAACTAACAGATGGAGACGCGATGCTTCCGCGCAAATTGACCGCGGTCGATCCCGAAAACGAGCGGGCCCGGTACAAGATCGTGCGCCGCGACACGATGCAGGACGTACCGGGCCTGATCCTGTCCGCCAATGTTGAAACCGGCCTGTGTCTGATGCGGCATTCGAACGGCACCAGCCAGGAATTTAATTTTGGTCCAGAGGGACTGCGCATCGTCACCGCCGCCCGCTGAGTGCGGCGCCAACCCGAAGGCCTGAGATCTCGGCGCCTTCGCGAAAACCCCTTATCTTCCGACAGGAGATCCCGTGCCCCTACTCGAATTTGTCGTCGCCCGTCTGCGGGAGCCCTCGACCTACGCCGGCCTCGGCGCTCTGCTCGCCGCGGCGGGAATCCATGTCAACGACATGGTCGTTCAGGCTTTCATTCAAGTGCTGGTGTCCGTCGCCGGCCTGGTCGCGGTGCTGATGCCCGAGAAAGCCATCTCGACTTGAATCCCGGGAGCGGTTACGGCTTGATCTGAGACCCGACCCTAGCCATGGTGCGGCGGCGCGGGGCGGGGAAATCGAGCATGGTGTCGAGGGTTGGATTGGGGTTTGCGGCGCTTGCCGCGGTTCTGATCGTGTCAGGGTGCAGCAGCACGGGATCGAGTGCGTGCCAATGCCCCAAGCCGGTCGCCTATGACGACGCGACCATCACGAAGATCACTCAGGCATTGCGGGCGCTGCCGGCCGACAATGTCCTGCATGAGGCGATGGACGATTACGAGGACGAGCGTGACGATTTGCGCTTTTGCCCGGCGGGAACCCATTGAGCACCCCGCTCCAATTCTCTGACTGCGCCCTCGTCTACCCTGCCAGCTTTTTCTTCAGCAGTGCGTTTACTAGCGCGGGGTTGGCTTTGCCTTGGGTGGCGCGCATGACCTGGCCAACGAAGAAGCCGTAAAGCTTCTCGCGGCCGGAGCGATATTCGGCGAGCTTGTCGGGTTGACCGGCGAGCACGCCATCGATCGCAGCTGAGATGACGCCTTCGTCGGTGACTTGGCGCAGGCCTTTCGCCTCGATTATCGCGCCGGGGTCGGCGCCGGTCGCGACCATCTCGGCGAACACGTCCTTGGCGAGCCGGCCCGAGATCGTGGCGTCCTCGATCAAATCGATCAGCGCGCCCAGCTGCTCGGGAGCGACCGGCGATCGCTCGATCCCGATGCCGAGCCGGTTGAGCGCGCCGAACAAGTCGCCGGCGACCCAGTTGGCCGCCATCTTGGGATCGCGACCGTCGGCGACCCGCTCGAAGAACAGGGCATTTGCCTGCTCGGCAACCAGTACCTCGGCATCCTCGGGCGATAATCCGAGGGCCGATATGAACCGCGCCTTCTTCGCACCGGGTAGTTCCGGCAATTCGGCGCGCAGCCCCTCGACCCATTGCGGATCGAGCACCAATGGCAACAGATCCGGGTCAGGGAAATAGCGATAATCGTGCGCCTCCTCCTTCGAGCGCATCGGGCGGGTGATGCCGCGCGCGACATCGTAGAGGCGGGTCTGCTGTGCGACCTTGCCGCCCTCCTCGATCAGTTCGACCTGGCGCCGCGCCTCGTAGTCGATCGCCTGCATCACATAGCGCACCGAATTGACGTTTTTGATCTCGCAGCGGGTGCCGTACGGCTCGCCCGGCCGGCGCACCGAGACGTTGACGTCGCAGCGCATCGAGCCCTCGTCCATATTGCCGTCGCAGGTGCCGAGATAGCGCAGGATCGAGCGCAGCTTGCGCAGGTAAATTCCGGCTTCCTCGGCGCTGCGCAAATCCGGCTCGGAGACGATCTCCATCAAGCCGATACCGGCGCGATTCAGATCGACATAAGTCAGGCTCGGATGCTGGTCGTGCAGGCTCTTGCCGGCATCCTGTTCGAGATGCAGCCGGGTGATCCCGATCTCACGGGTCGTCCCGTCGGGCATGTCGAGCACGACCCGGCCATGTCCGACCACCGGCTGTAAATATTGCGAGATCTGATAGCCCGCCGGCAGGTCTGGGTAGAAATAATTCTTTCGGTCGAAGACGCTGCGCAAGTTGATCTCGGCATCCATACCGAGCCCGGTCTTGACCGCCTGCTCGATGCAAACCCGATTGATCACCGGCAGCATCCCCGGAAACGCGGCATCGACCGGCGAAACCTGGGTGTTGGGCTCGGCGCCGAAATCGGTTGCGGCCCCGGAAAACAATTTCGCCTTCGACGAGATTTGGGCATGCACTTCGAGCCCGATCACGGTTTCCCACTTGCCGGTGCGGGCCTCGATCAATCCGTTGGCGCTCATCAGCGACCTCCCGCGAGAAAGCCCGGCAGGTGACGGAATTGCGCGGCGCTCTCTAGCACTTGGGCGACGCGCAACACCGTCTCTTCGTCAAAGGCGCGGCCGATGATCTGCAAGCCGAGCGGCAATCCGTCGGCGGAAAGCCCGGCGGGAACCGAGATCGCCGGCAAGCCGGCGAGGTTCGCCGGCACCGTGAACACGTCGTTCAGATACATCGCGATCGGGTCGCCGCTGTTCTCGCCGATGGCAAAGGCGGCCGAGGGTGCGGTCGGCGCCAGCATGCAGTCGACCCGCTCGAATGCCGTGGCAAAGTCGCCGGCGATCAGGGCGCGCACCCGCTGAGCCTTAAGGTAGTAGGCGTCATAATATCCGGCCGACAGCACATAGGTGCCGATCAGAACGCGGCGGCGAACCTCGGCGCCAAAGCCGGCGGCGCGGGTCAATTCGTACATCTCCTCGAGGCTCGACCCATCAACCCGCAACCCGAAGCGCACGCCGTCATAGCGCGCCAGGTTCGACGATGCCTCAGCCGGGGCGATAATGTAATAAGTCGGCAATGCGTATTTGGTCATCGGCAGGCTGATCTCGACCGGTTGGGCCCCGGCAGCGCGCAGCCAGTCGACGCCGTGCTGCCACAACGCCTCGATCTCGGCCGGCATGCCGCCAGCGCGATATTCGCGCGGGATGCCGATGCGCAATCCACTGATATCGCCGGTCAGCGCCGCTTCGTAATCCGGGACCGGAACCGGCGCCGAAGTCGAATCCTTCGGGTCGTGCCCGGCCATGGCGCGTAGCATGATCGCGGCGTCGCGCACCGTGCGCGTCATCGGCCCAGGGTGGTCGAGCGAGGAGGCATAGGCGACGACCCCCCAGCGCGAGCACCGGCCATAGGTCGGCTTCAGCCCGACGATGCCGCAAAAGCTTGCCGGCTGGCGGATCGAGCCGCCGGTGTCGGTGCCGGTCGCCGCCAATGCCGCGTGCGCCGCCACTGCCGCGGCCGATCCTCCAGACGACCCGCCCGGGACCAGGGGCCGGTTATCTCCGGGTCGCCGCCATGGGTTCTCGACCGGCCCGTAGAAGCTCGTCGTGCTCGACGAACCCATCGCGAACTCGTCGAGATTGGTCTTGCCGAGCATGACCGCACCGGCTTGCCACAATTTTTCGGTCACGGTCGATTCATAGGGCGGACAAAATCCGTCGAGGATGTGCGAGGCTGCCGTGGTCAGCACGCCCTTGGTGCAATAGAGGTCCTTGACCGCGATCGGGATGCCATCGAGCAGCCGGCCCTCGCGATGCGCGAGCCGCTGGTCCGCAGCATCGGCCATGGCCAGCGCACGCTCAGGCGTCTCGGTGATGAAGGCATTCAAGGGCCGCACCGCCTCGACCGCGGCAATATAGCTCTCGGTCAATTCGCGCGCCGAAAACACCTTGCGGACAAGCCCGTCGCGCGCCTCGGCGAGGCTCAGCGCGTTCAAAGATCCGGTCACTCGACCACCTTCGGCACCACGAAAAAGCCGCTGCTCGGCCCACTCGACGCCGTGTGCGGGGCGTTGCCGAGGATTGCCTGGCGGCAATCGCCTTCGGTGACCTGGTCCTCACGCATCGGCAGGCCCATCGCCGCCACGCTGGCCATCGGCGCGACGCCTGCGGTATCGACCTCGTTCAGCTGCTCGACCCAGGTCAGGATCTGCGACAGTTCACCGGCGAGCGGCTCGAGCTCCGCTTCGGCAAGCCTGATCCGCGCCAGGGCGGCAATATGCGCCACGGCCGCCTTGTCCAACGCCATGATTTATCGTCTCCGCACCCAGAATTCGCTAAAATAGGGTATCGTCGGCAATGATTCTAGCCGACCCAGCGGCGCTGCGCGACGCCGTGCCCGCCGGCACGCGGCTGATCGGCCTCGATGTCGGCACGAAGACGATCGGCCTCGCGCTGAGCGATACTCGATGCGTCATCGCCACGCCGCTCGAAACCATCCGACGGCGGCGCTTTCGCGACGACATGGCGCGCCTGTTCGCGCTGATCGACACACATGGTGTCGGCGGGCTCGTGGTCGGCCTGCCACTGACCTTGGCCGGCGGCGATGGGCCGCGTACGCAGTCGGTCCGCCAATTCGTCCGCAACCTCGTGGCCCTGCGCGATCTGCCGCTCGCGCTATGGGACGAGCGGCTTTCGACCGCTGCAGTCACCCGCGAGATGATCGCCGCCGACCTTACCCGCACGCGCCGCGCCCAGATCGTCGACCGGGTCGCCGCCGCCTACATCCTGCAAGGCTTTCTCGATTTCCTTGCCCACTCGACCCGTTGTCCGTTGAGCGGGGAAGATGCTTAGGGCCGTGTTCTCGACACGCACCGACTGGCGCTGCCGGCATCAATACCCGATCGCGGCGCCGTCGGGGCGACGAGGGTCGTTGGCCCCCCAGAGCCGGCCATTGGCAATTTCGATCAGCTCAACCGCCCCCCAGGGCTTCTGCGCGACAAGGTTGTAGCCCTTGCCGGCGAGCGTCGCGATCGCCACCGGCGAGAGGCCTGAGGGCTCGTAGAACACCTTGTCCGGCAGTCCTTGATAATGAAAGCGCGGCATATCGACCGCTGCTTGTGGGGCTAAGCCGTAATCGACGATGTTGACGATCGTTTCGAGCACTGTCGTGATGATGCGCGAGCCTCCGGGACTGCCGAGGACGAGGAAGACCCGGCCGTCCTTCTCGACTAGCGTCGGCGCCATCGAGGAGAGCGGCCGCTTGCCGGGCGCAATCGCATTGGCTTCTCCCTGAACTAGACCGTACAGGTTCGGCGTTCCGGGCTTCGCGGTGAAGTCGTCCATTTCGTCGTTTAGAAAGAAGCCCGTGCCGGGGGCGATTACCCCGGCGCCGAAATAGCCGTTGATCGTGTAGGTCACCGCTACCGCGTTGCCGGTCCCGTCAACGATCGAATAATGCGTCGTCTCCGCCTTTTCGCGCGGTGCGGCGAGCGATGCCGGAAGTGGCGTATCGCCGGCGCCGATCGCCGCGCGGATGCCGGCCGCATAGCCCTTCGACAGCAACCGGTCGAGCGGGTTCGCCACAAAGGCCGGATCGCCCAGATACGCGTTGCGGTCGCTATAGCCGCGGCGCATCGATGCGATCATTAGCTCGACCGAGCGCGCCGAGCGGAAACCCAGCGTCTTCATGTCGTAGCCTTCGAGAATGTCGAGAATCTCGCAGATTGTCGCCCCGCCTGAACTTGGCGGCGGCGCCGACACGATCACATATCCACGATAGGAGCAGGAGAGCGGCGGCCCCTCGGTCACCGTGTAATCGGCAAAATCAGCCGCCGTCAGGAGGCCGCCATTGGCCTCGCTCGCCTTGGCTACCGCCGCGGCTACGGGTCCCTTGTAAAAGACGTCCGGGCCCTTTTTTGAGATTGCTGCCAGTGTCGCTGCAAGATCCTTTTGCACGAGATGATCGCCGGGCTGGAAATGGCTGCCGTCAGGCCGCAGAAAGATCTTGGCCGCCGCCGGATCCTCCGCCAAGCGATCGGCCTTGGCGCCGAGCAGCGCGGCCTCGTCCCGGCTCAACACGAAGCCGTCACGCGCCAATGCGATCGCCGGCGCCATCACCGTTGCGCGCGGCAGCTTGCCGTACTCGTGGAGCGCCCGATCGAGCCCCATCACCGTCCCCGGCACGCCGATGGCGCGCCAGCCGTAGCGGCTGAGGTCGGGTATCGGCTCGCCGGCGCGGTCGAGGTACATCCCGGCGGTCGCCGCTGCTGGTGCCGTCTCTCGGAAATTGATAAAGGTGTTGTGCCCATCGGCGAGGTGAAGGGTCATGAAGCCGCCGCCGCCGATATTGCCGCAGCATGGTTCGACCACGGCGAGCGCGTAGCCGACCGCGACCGCCGCGTCGATCGCATTGCCTCCGGCAGCGAGGATGCTGGCGCCGATTTCGGAAGCAATATGCTGCGAGGTCACGACCATACCGCGCGGAGCCTCGACCGCGGCAGGCGAGGCGGCAGCGGCCTCGCCGCCCAGTGCCAGCGCTACGGCCAGCCCTGCGATCAGGGCCCGAAGCCGCGAGCAACTCTTTCCGCGCGCGGGCCTCAACTTCTACGCGCCAGGGTTTCTTGGTCGTAGCCGGCGATACGCTTATACCTATCCGACATCACCCTTAATTCGTCATGGCTGATCACCGCGTCGATATCGTCGAACGGCCGATCCCCGGTGCGTAGGTAGACCTCGCGCAGAATCGCATCCGGCGGATTGGTGCGGTTGGTGAGCACAACCGCTGCGGTCGCCTCGCGCCGTATCGCCTCATAGGCGCGCAATGCTGCGACCGGGTCCTTTGTGGTTGCTAGGCAGTCGGTCAGCGCGCGCGCGTCGACGATCGCCTGGCCGGCGCCGTTCGAGCCACGCGGCACCATCGGATGCGCGGCATCGCCCAACAGCGTGACCCGGCCAAAGCTCCAGCGCGGCAGCGGGTCCTGATCGACCATCGGAAATTCGAGGATCGCATCGGCAGCGCAGATCATCGCCGGTACATCGAGCCAGTCGAAGCGCCAATCCTTAAACATGCCGAGAAAATCCGCGAGTGCGCCCGGCCGGTTCCAATCGCGCGCCTGGTGCCGCGGGGTCTCGATTTCGGCTACCCAATTGACCAGCTGGCTGCCCGTGTCGTCGATATCGTTGCGGATCGGATAAATCACCATCTTGCCGGTCGCCAGCCAGCCGGCGCGCACCATGCTGGCTCCGGACAGAAACCGCGGCCAGCGCGTCACCCCGCGCCACATATTGCAGCCGGAATAGAGGGGTTCACCCTCGTCGGGATAGAGTTGCCGGCGGATCGCCGAATGGATGCCGTCGCAGGCGATCGCGACTGTGCCGTGCTGCGGCGGCAGGTTCTCGCCGGTCTCGGCATTCTCGAAGCGGACGGTGATCCGGTTCCCATCCTGCTCGAAGGCCATGCAGCGCCAGCCGGTGATCAGATGGTCGTCGCCGGCGCGGCGGATAAAAGCATCCGCCAGCACCTGCTGCAGGTCGCCGCGATGGATCGACACTTGCGGCCAGGGATACCCCGCCTGCCGGCCCAAGGGCTCGCGGTAGATCAGCTGGCCGAAGCGGTTGAAGAAGCAGGCCTCGGCGGTGGTCACCCCAACCCGCGTCAAGGCCGGCTCCAGCCCCAGTTCGGCCAGTTCGCGGGCCGCGTGCGGCAATACGTTGATGCCGACCCCGATCGGCTCGATCGCCGAGGCCGCCTCGTAGATCCGGCACGCGATCCCGGCGCGATGCAAGGCCAAGCCCAGGGTCAGCCCGCCGATCCCGGCGCCGATGATGATCACATCCATCGCATGGCCCCCGCTGCGAGGTCGACCCCGTCAGGCGTTGCCGCGCTGCTCGCGAAACAGGCCGAGCTTTTCCTGTACCGGCCGGTCGGAGTAGCTGAACAGCACCGCTTCGTCCATGGCTTGGTGGCTGACCGTTGCCCAGCTCGGCGCGACAAAGACGTCGCGCGGCTCCCAGCGCAGAACCTGATTGCCGACCTTGGTCTCGCCCGCACCCTCGACCGCGACGAAGACCGTGCCGTCTGTCGAGCGGTAAGGCCGGGTAGCAAAGCCTTTCGGCAACAGCTGGATAAAGGCGCCGATCGTCGGCATCGCGAAATCGCCGCTCGCCGGGTTGACGTAGCGCAATTTGTGCCCGTGGCAGGGATCGGGATCCTCGTTACGGCTCAGCACCTCGAGCGATTCGCGCGAGCGGGTATAGGGATAGTTGAACACCGGCGATGTCTTGACCGCGGGCCTCCAGTCGATCGGCAACAAATTGTTCGCATACCGCGCGGCGTTGTCGCCCTCGGGCCGGGCGACGGCCTGCATATCGGCAATGCCCGGCTCGGCAAAACTCGCATCGAGCAGGCGCACGATCGGTATGTCGAGCCCGTCCAGCCAGACCATCGGCTCTTGCGTCTCGTTGCCGTGATCGTGCCAGGTCCAGGAGGGCGTAATCACAAAGTCGCCGGGCAGCATCGTCGTGCGTTCGCCATCGACCGCAGTATAGGCGCCCCGTCCCTCGATAATGAACCGCAGCGCCGACTGGGTGTGGCGGTGGGCCGGCGCCACCTCGCCCGGCAGGATCAATTGTAATCCGGCGAACAGGGAATGGGTAATCGAGGTTAGACCCTTGAGACCGGGGTTTTCCAGAATCAGCACCCGGCGGGTCGCCTCCTCGGCGCTGATCAGCCCGCCTGCCTGCATCAGATACGGGCGCACATCGCGATAATGCCAGATCGCCGGCAGGCAAGGCGTCACCGGCTGGGCGGTGACGAGCCCGTGCAGCCGCTCCCACAAGGGCGCCAGATTGGAGGCGGCGATGCGCTGGTAAAACGCCTCGCGCTCGGGGGTCCGGGCGGCAGCCTGCTCCATCGCCATCGGCGTTCCTCCCGGGCCGAGGTTAAGCCGCCTTCTGCCGGCGCTCGCCCAAGGTAAAGCCGATTTTGCCGAGGTCGGCGATCAATGCCGCCGATTGCGCCTGGTCGAGTGCGGTTAATGGCGGGCGCACCGCCGCCCAATCCGAGTCACCGTGGAAATGGGCGACAACCCGCTTTAGCGCGGGCACCATCGGATAGGCCTGCATGGTCTTGCGTACGGTCGTGACCTCGGCTTGCAACGCATCGGCCTGCGGCCCCTGCCAATTGGCGTAGAGCCTGGCGATTCCAGGCACATTGATGTTGCCGGTCGCGGTAATGCAGCCGGCGCCGCCCTTGCGCAGCGCGTCGAGCAGAAAAATTTCCGAGCCGGGAAACACCGCGAACCCTGGATAGCGGTCGAGCAACGCTGCGGTGTTGCTCCAGTCGCCCGAACTGTCCTTCAACCCGACGACGGTCTGCGGGTAGGCCTTGATGAAACGGCCGACCAGGTCGAGCGAGTAGCCGACCACCGCCACCGGCGGGATATGATAGAGATAGACCTTGAGCGCCGCCGAGCCGACCTTGTCGATGACGCCGGAAATAAAGGCGAAGATGCCGTCGTCGCTAACCGGCTTGTAGTAGAAGGGCGGAAGCATCAATACGCCGCCGCAGCCATGCCCGACCGCGTGCCGCACCAGCATCGCCGCGTCGGTCATTGCACAGGCGCCGGCGCCCGGCATCAGCTTTTCGGCGGGGATACCGGAAGCGACCAGGTGGTCGAGCAACGCCATGCGCTCGGCCGCCGACATCGAGTTGGCCTCGCTGGTCGTGCCAAAGATCGCGAGCCCGCCGGCGCCCTGGTCGAGCAGCCAACGGCAGAACGCGGTGAACCGCGCGGTATCGGGCTCGCCAGCGGCGGAAAACGGGGTCAGAACGGGGACGAGCACCCCGTGAAACGGCTGCGCGGTCATCTCTGTAGGCTCCTATCGGCCAACTTCGTCAATCGCGGCAATAAGCGCGGCACGGCTGCCGGCGTCAAGCTCCGTAGGCTAAAAGCGCAGAGGCTGGCAAAGCCGCCGGCCGCTAAACGCTCAATTACGCAGAGGCAACGTCAGCGATGGCGCATTCATCAAATAGTCAGCATCATATCCTCAGAGCGCAACATCGAGCCCCAGCCCCCGCTTGACCGCCGCCGCCCACTCCCGGTCGCCGCCGGCAAACAGGCTGACCCATTCCTCGTCGCTGGTCTGGGCGCGCCATCTAAACACCACCGGCGCATGAGGACCGACCGGATAGCGCAGCCGCCAGTTGTCGCTCTCAATGATCTGCAGGATCTGTTCGCCGACCACATAGGGCGAGGTTGGCCGCTTCATGAACGCGGCGAACAGCGCTGCTAAACGCCGCCCTTGCGGGTAAGCGGTCTTCGGTGGTCCCGGCATTATCTTGGCGATGATTGGTGTCGCGATCGGGCCGGGCTCGACCAAGGCGACGCGGATGTTGAATGTCTTGACCTCTTGGGCAAGGCATTCGCTCAGGGCTTCGAGCGCGTGTTTTGAGGCCGCGTATGCCGCCTGCGGGGCAAGGGCGATGCGGCCCACTACCGAACTGAGATTGATGATGCAGCCGGCGCGCCGTGCGCGCATGCCGGGCAGCACCGCTTTAATGCAGCGTAGCGAACCGAAGTAGTTGGTTTCCATGATCCGCCGGAAAGAAGCGAGCGCAGTTTCCTCGACTGCACCGGGGCCCCCTATGCCGGCGTTGTTCACCAGCACATCGATATGACCGTGCCCGACGAGCACCCTTTCGAATGCATCAAAGACCGAGGCATCGTCGTCGACATCGAGCGCGAGCATGGTTACCGGAAGTTGCTCCGCCGCGACAAGCTTCGACAATTCGCCGGCTGCATCGGGGTTGCGCATGGTGGCGATGACGGTGTGCCCGGCGCGCGCCAAGGTGACTGCGGTAGCGAGCCCGATGCCGCTACTGGCGCCGGTGATCAGTATGTTCAGCATGATCGATCCTTCGGCGATGGGCTCGGTGAAGGCTTGCCAGGATTATTACACCGAAGTGCCGCGCTGATCGAGTCAAAGCCTTACGTCTGATGTCGTTCATAATACCGTAAGCATGTCCGCGACCAGCGGATGCCGGACGATGTCGCCATCGCCGAGGCGCACCACTGCGATATCGGCGATCGCCTCGAGCCGGCGGGCAATCTCGGTGAGACCGGACAGGCCGTCGAGCAGGTCGCTCTGGTCAGGGTCGCCAGTCACCACCATTGTCGAGTGCCAGCCCAAGCGCGTCAGCAGCATCTTGATCTGCCCGTAGGTGCAGTTCTGCGCCTCGTCGATGACAATGAAGGCGTTGTTCAGGGTGCGCCCGCGCATAAAGGCGATCGGCGCGATCTCGATCGCCCCTTCGGTCATCAATTGCTTGACCCGCTTGCCGCCGAGCCGTTCGTTCAAGGCGTCGTTGAGCGGGCGCAGATACGGCGCCAGCTTCTCGCCGATGTCGCCCGGGAGATAGCCGAGGCGTTCGCCGGCCTCGACCGCCGGGCGGGTCAGCACGATGCGGGCGATTTCTCCAGCATCCAAAGCCGCCACCGCGGCGCTGACGGCGAGATAGGTCTTGCCGGTTCCGGCCGGACCCAGCGCAATCGTCAAATTGTGCTGCTCGATCGCCGCCATCAGCCGGCGCTGGCCCTCGCTTTGCGGGCGGATCTTGCGGCGATAGCTCTGTTCGCGCTCGCTGTCGGGGCGCGTGACCTCGGACCGATCAATGGCGCTGCAGGCGGCACGATCCGGCGCGGCGAAGCGGAGGACCGAGGTGACATGCGACGAGCGTTTTCCCATCCGCGTCCTCCATTGCCATAGCGATCCGATTTTGGGCTACCACTAATTGACTCGTATGACAGTCCCGCTA
This sequence comes from uncultured Alphaproteobacteria bacterium, assembly GCA_963775875.1. Taxonomy (GTDB): domain Bacteria; phylum Pseudomonadota; class Alphaproteobacteria; order ATCC43930; family CGMCC-115725; genus AP-15. The sequence continues at coordinate 292,477 of CAVZKP010000014.1, read as the reverse complement.
CAGCATCTCGGGGCTGCCGAAAATTCTGATCAGTTCAGACGAACATACTCATAGTTGGCTGTCAGGTTGTTGATGCCTCCTTCAGGGGGTGCGATCCATGCGGCGGTCCGGCCGGGCTCGGTCACCCTCTGCATCAGCGATTTGACAAAGGCGCGGTCAGCTTCGGTCGGCAGCCAGTCGCTGCGCCCGGCGGTCCACTTCTCCTCGGTGATCGGCTTGCCCCGCGGATCGCTATGGACCCCGGCCCAGACCCCGACCGCGCGGCGGAAGCGCGGGCTCGGCAGCGTCAGGCGGAATTCATAGCCGGCCGCCGCGATCAGCCGGTTCCAGCGCTGCACCCCGATGTCGCAATCCTTGATGTAGGCGGCGCGCGTGACCTCGTTCATCGCGTTGCGCATCGGCACGTCTTCGGAAGTGACCCCGCCTTTCCGGTCGGGCACTTCGAGCCGCAATTGCTGGCCCAGCGCCACGTGATCCTCGAAACGTGCCTCGTCCGGACGGCCCTTGATGCCGCTCGCGAAATAAGTCGCCGCATTCGACGAGTTCTCCGCCCCGAACAGATCCACGGAGGAGCTGAACCAGAAGTTGATATAGCGCTGTAAGGTCGGCAGATCGATCGCACCGGCGCGGCGCAGATCGGCCGGTTGTTCGCTGCCGAGCGCCTTCATGATTTCTAGGGTGCGCCTGACTACGCGGGTAATCCCGCTGGCGCCGACGAACATGTGATAGGCTTCTTCGGTGAGCATGAACCGGCAGGTCCGCGATAATGGATCGAACCCGCTCTCGGCTAGGCTCTTGAGCTGATAGCGGCCGTCCCGGTCGGTGAAATAGGTGAACATGAAGAAGCTGAGCCAATCCTCGATTGGCTCGTTGAAGGTGCCGAGGATGCGCGGCCGGTCTGGGTCGCCCGAGTGTCGAACCAGCAATTCCTCCGCTTCCTCGCGGCCGTCGCGGCCGAAATAGGCGTGCAGCAGGTACACCATCGCCCACAGATGGCGGCCTTCCTCGACATTGATCTGAAACAGGTTGCGCAGATCGTACAGCGATGGGCAGGTTAGCCCGAGCAGACGCTGCTGCTCGACCGAGGCGGGCTCGGTGTCGCCCTGCGTCACGATCAGCCGGCGTAGGGTCGAACGATGCTCGCCGGGAACCTGGTGCCACACCTTTTCGCCTAATAAATCGCCGAACCCGATCCTGCGGTCGGCCACGGGATCGGCCAGAAAAATCCCCCAGCGGTATTCAGGCATCTTGACCATGCCGTATTCGGCCCAGCCCTCGGCATCGACCGCGGTGGCCGTGCGCAGATAGACTTCGGCCTGTTGCGATCCGCTCGGCCCCATCTCGCGCCACCAGTCGAGATAATGCGGCTGCCAGTGTTCGAGCGCGCGCTGCAAGGTGCGATTGCCGTCGAGCCCGACATTGTTCGGGATTCGCTGCTGGTAATCGATCGCCATCCTCGCCTCCCGCTACACCCGTTCCCGGCCGAACCGCGGCTTTGCGCCGCTGCCGTAGCTTTTCAGCGCGCCGTGCTCGCCGGTCGCGTTCGGCCGCGAGAAGACCCAGTTTTGCCACGCCGACAGCCGGGCGAATATCTTGCTCGCAACGGTCTCTGGCCCGGCAAAGCGCAGGCTCGCCTCCATCCCGGTCAGGGCGTCAGGTGACAGGCTCGCGCGCTCTTCGATGGCGAGGCGGATTTCGTCGTCCCAATCGAGTTCGTCGGGAGCGAAGGTCACCAGCCCCCGGTCAAGTGCCGCGGCGGCATCCAATGGCTCACCGATTAATATCTGGAACGCCCTGGCCGCGTCGTCGCTGTTGAAGCGGGCAGTCAGCCGGGTGCGGCCGTTGACCATTTCGAGATGGCCAAAATTGAAGGCGCCGAGCGCAATGTGCGGGCCGTCTGTAAGCATGTAGCTGCGATCGGCGACGAGCGCCAATTCAAAAAGGCTGCCGGCAAAGCACGAGCCCTCGTCGATCACCGCGAACAGGCTGCGCGAAGACACTTCAAGCCTTTGGAGCGTCCGCCGCAGCAGGCCGATCGTCTCACGCGCGAACCAGTGGTCCTGATGCGCAATCATGATCGCGTCGCAAGCGAGCACGGCCTGCGTGGCGCCGCGGGTCTTCAGCACCAGGATCCCGATCTCGCATTCGTTGGCGCGTAGCAGCAACAGCGCGTCTTCCAGCTCCCGCGCCATCGCCAGCGGCCACCAGCGCGCGCCACGGGCCAAGATGCCGGCGAGGTCGCCGGGCACGTCTTCGGCGTGCGGCGCGGCAACGGTCAGGGTCGCCGCCTGGTCGTCGCTGGCGATGTCGACGTCGATCCATCGGTAATGATAGCCGCGCTCGTCGATCCGTCGTTCAAGCGGGGTCAGCACGACGCCGGCGACGCCGGCCGGCCGGTCGCTCTGCGCCGCCAGCGCCCGGGCGTGCTCGGCGACCAACTGGCGAAAGCCGGCCGGCGGGGCGATCCAATCGACAAGCCTCCAAGCCTTGGCGCGCTCGGCCCGCACCCCCTCGGCGGTGGTGCAGAACACATCGGCGAGGTCGCGCCGCACCCTGCGCTTGTCGACCAGCCGAGTCAGCCCGCCGGTGCCGGGGAGCACGCCGAGCAACGCCACCTCGGGCAGGCTGATTGTGCTCGACCGGTCGTCGACCAGAGCGATCTCGTCGCAGGCGAGCGCCAGTTCGTAGCCGCCTCCGGCGCAGGTGCCGTTGACCGCGGCGAGGAATTTAAGCCCCGAACGGGCGCTCGAATCCTCAATTCCATTGCGGGTCTCGTTGGTGAATTTGCAAAAATTGACCTTCTGCGCGTGGCTCGCCTGCCCCAGCATGTAGATGTTGGCGCCCGAGCAGAACACACGATCTCTGCCGCTGGCCAGCACCACGACCCGCACCTCGGGATGCTCGAAACGGACCCGGTTCAACGCATCGTACAGCTCGATATCGACGCCGAGATCGTAGGAGTTCAGTTTGAGCCGATAGCCGGGATCGAGCCCGCCCTCCTCGGCGACATCGAGCGTCAACGTCGCGATCTGCCCCTCGCATAAGAGGCGCCAGTGGCGGTAGCGGCCGGGATCGGTATCGAATGTGATCATCGCAGCCCTTTCCGGCGCCAGTTTAACCGGAACAGGCCGGAAATGCTTCCTATTCGCGTGGCCGATTGCAATCCTGGGTGGCGGAGCGAGACCGCCAGCGATGTGCTGATCCGCCCACCACCTCTCTGGCGGCGGCGCCGAGGTGCGAGCGTAGTAGTCAGTGCGAGACGCCGCTGGCGTCGAACACGATCTGATCGTGATGCCAGAGCCGTTTGAACAAGCTGCGGGCATGCTCGTCGCCCTCCGTCTGCGCAGCGATCTGAATGATTTCCGCGACAGATCGGCACCCATCGATTACCGCGAAGACTTGGTGCTCAGCCTCATCGAGCGGGAGGGCGAGGTCGGGATAGGTGTGCGCGCGATTGATCAGAACGGAAACGAAGCCGGGAGGCACCCGGTCGCGGATGCAAAGCGTCCACGGCAGACGCAAGGGAACGTAGCCACGCCAGGCATCGCCGTCGAAGGTGATCGGCTGATCCTCGGCGGGGCGATCGTCGCGATAAGCGATGAAGTCGTGCTTGGTCATGGTGCCGCGCAACAACTCGACCGCAGCATGCTGCAGTGGCGGCGCCAGCGAGTCCAGCCGCGCGGCGTGCGGCGTCCTCGCGATTGCTCCACATTGCGGGAGATAGGGAGCCTGTTCGACCCAGCGCGCGAACGATAGGCCACACCGCTCTAGCCAGGCATAGAGCTGCGGCACGGTGTAGGCGCGGTCCTGCGGGTGGAGCAGCGCATCGGCGAGTGCTGCAGGATAGGTGAAATCCTTGGCCTGCCGCGCCACACCGGCGATCGGATGATCGGCAGACAGCGCCCCGATCATGCTGCCGAGGTCGCCGAGCTCGGCTTCCGTGGCGGCGACGCCGAGCAGGCGGCAATACTCCTGCATCAGGTAGATTCCGGCGCGCCCGTATGCGGCATAGACCATCAGGTGCATGGCGCCGTCAGGCGCAAGCACGCTGCGCAGCGATCGAAGGCCAAGATCGGGGTCGGGCAAGTGATGGAGCACACCGGTACAGACGATCTGGTCGAACATCCGGTCGAGTTCCCCGACCGCTTCGATCGCCAGCTGATGAAGATCGAGGTTTCGCAAGCTCGTATTTTCGCTGAAGATTGCGCGTATGGCGTAGGCTGGTTTCGCTGATGTCGATTGCCGTCACCCGAGAATCGGGCTCGCGCAGCGCATAGATGGCAGCCTGGGAGGTGCCACACCCGGCGACGAGGATCTGGCGATCCGGCCGTGGCTTTTCGGTTGGCCACAAGAGCAGCGACAAAGCCCGCCGCCGATCGGGGTTGCGGTAGAGCTCGCGGTGCCGGTCGAGATTTTCGAGCGGCGCCGGATAGGGATGGCGCTCGTAAAACGCGCGTACCGGGTTCGCCCGATCGTCGGGCGCTCGCGTTGCCGTCTCATCCCAAGGCATCTGCATCACCTTGCCCCCGCTGTTCCCGGAGATCAGCCACGGGGTCGGCCGACCCCGGATTTCAATGCGCTGGACCCGTTGCGAAGCCCCGTATCGTCCATATAAGCGGCGCCGGATCGACATGTATAAAGCCGCCAATCGGGCGGTTGAAATCGACGATCATCACCATCGCGCCACTCACCATCAGGAACAGCAGCAGGCTCAGCACCAGCTGCCGTCGGCCGGCCAACCCAATCTGATAGCCGAGCGCGCCGGCGGCGAGCATTGCCCCGAGCAATAGCCCCAGCAGCGTCTCGCTGGGCGTCCGGCTCTCCATCGAGTACCGTTGAGCAAGGCTCGCGCTGAACATGTCGTTAACCGAGGACGCAAGGGCCGAGGCCCACGGCGGCGGCATTCCTGCGAACACTGGAAGCGCGCGCTGCCAAATCACGCTTTGCAGCGAGTCGGCGCGCGTCAGCGCCGCCGCGGTCCCATCTGGGCTCGCCGCCGTCAGATAGGCGAGCCGGGCGCGGGCGTAGTCCTCGATCAACCCGGCGACCGGTTTCCCTGATGTGCCGGCGAGCCCCGTGCGCAGCCAGGCGGTCCCGATCGCGTTGGCTTCGTCGAGAGTGGCATGGCGCCGCGTCTCGAATCGATCTTCGGCGATACCGGTCGTCAGAGCCAAAGTAAACATGACGAATGCGAGCATGCCGGTCGTTACGGCCGAAACGCCGGCAGTTTCCGTTTCGCGCGACGTGGCCGCGCGGCATCGCGCCCGACCGATCTGAAAGCCCGTCTCACCCGCCAGCGCCAGCAGCGCAAAGACCAAGAGCCCAAAGAACCCGATACCAAAATCAACGATTTCTGTGAGTAAGCGCACGATCATCATAGGCTAATTTCGAGGTCGAATTCCGACGGGCTGCGTGTTCCGGCATCAGCTGAGTTCAGCGGGGGCTACCCACGGCTGCCGATTTGACCAGCCCCGAGCGGTTCGGCGTCCCGGTCACGAAGCTCGGCAAGGTCCCGCTCAAGGAAGAAGTTAAGGAAGGTTCGGATCACGGCGATCGCGCCGAGCTGTCCGACCTCCTCCCATGTCGGCGCGATCGACGTTCCAATGATGTCGGCCGCGAGTTGGAATGTGAGGCCGGCGACGAGCCAGCGTCCGTAGCGCTGCCAAACTTCGCGCACCCGCCGGTGTGATGCCGGCGCCGGAAATGAGGCCCGCAGCCCGGCGAAAAACGCCTCGACGGTACCGAGAGCGACGATGATCAACGCCATCGCGTCGATGACGATGACAGTATCCTTCGTAACAAGATGCAGCCAATCTTCCATCGACCGCTCCTTAGACGCCCACCGGATGCCGCTCGGCGGACCCGGCAGGCGTCTCGCAATCCGGATTCAGACAGCCTATGATTTGTGACCCTCCTGCAGTTTGCGGAGCACGTCGTCGAGATTGAAGCTGGCGGCTTTCTGGCGCTGCGGATACTCGCTGAAACTCTGCAGGAATTCGCCGATATAGGCCTGTGCCGGCACCAGTAGATAGACGTGGTCGATCAGCCAATCGTAATAGGTGTTCGAGGTAATGTCGGCGCGCTCGAACGGGTCGGTGCGGAGATTGAAGATCTTCGGCACGCGCAGGGTCGTGAAAGGCTCGGCCCAGATCTGCAAGGTGCCGGGCACCCGCTGTTCCTCGAACACGATCTTCCAATTGTCGTAGCGCAATGCGACAACCTGTTGGTCGTCGTTGCAATAGATGAACGACGCCCTCGGGCTCTTCTCCACTTCTCCGGTCAAGTACGGCACCAGATTATAACCGTCGAGGTGGACCTTGTAGGTCATGTCCCCGATCGTGTAGCCCTTCAACAGCTTGTCGGCGACGTCCGGATCGCCGGCCATGGCCAGGATTGTCGGCAGCCAGTCGTGATGGGCGACGATCTCGTTCGACACGCTGCCCGGCTTGATCTTGCCCGGCCAGCGCATCACGCACGGCACCCGATAGGCACCCTCCCAGTTGGTGTTCTTCTCGTTTCGAAATGGGGTCATGGCCCCGTCGGGCCATGAATTCATGTGCGGACCGTTATCGGTCGAGTACATTACAAAGGTGTTGTCGGCTATGCCGGCATCGTCGAGTGCTTTCAATACTTGGCCGACATTCTTGTCGTGATCGATCATCACGTCGTGGTATTCGCTCTGCCAGCGACCCGACTGACCCCGGCTCTCCGGCTTCACATGCGTGCGCAAATGCATATGGGTGAAGTTCACCCAGAGAAAGAAGGGTGTGCCGGCCTGCGCCTGCCGCTTGATGTATTCCTCTGCCCGGCCGGCGATGTCGTCGTCGATCGTTTCCATCCGTTTCTTGGTCAGCGGGCCGGTGTCGCGGATGGCCTGTTTGCCTACCCTGCCAAAGCGCGGGTCGACCGTCGCGTCATCCGCGTCGGTGGCCTTGCATTCCAACACGCCGCGCGGGCCGAACCTCTCGTGAAAGTGCGGAAAATCAGAGCCCTTCGGGTAATCCGCCAGCTCCGGCTCTTCCTCGGCATTCAGGTGGTAGAGATTGCCGTAGAACTCGTCGAAGCCGTGGACGGTGGGCAGATATTCGTTGCGGTCGCCGAGGTGGTTCTTGCCGATCTGCGCGGTCGCGTAGCCCAACGGCTTCAAGAGCGCGGCGATGGTCGGGTCTTCCTTGTGCAGACCAACGGTGGCGGCGGGTAGGCCGACCTTGGTCAACCCGGTGCGCAATCCGTGCTGGCCGGTGATGAACGACGCCCGTCCGGCGGTGCAGCTTTGCTCGGCGTAGAGATCGGTGAAACGCATGCCTTCCTGGGCGATGCGGTCGATGTTGGGGGTCTGGTAGCCCATCAGCCCATGAGTGTAGCAACTCAAATTGGCAATGCCGATATCGTCGCCCCAGATCACGACGATGTTCGGCTTAGCCGCAGCTCTGGATCTAGCCATCTCGATCTCCTTTCGTTGGTCGGGTGGTGTCGAAAGTGCTTATTGGTACTCGGTTGCTTGGCGTTGGTGGCTAGGTGAGCCGGAACAGCACGGCAAAGAAGGCGAAGATCCCGATTCCGATCAGGAGGATGGCGACCGCGATGACCGGCGATTGCTTTGCTTCCTGTGTCATTCCGGCGATCGGCGCGAACGATCCGTCCCACAAGTAACGAACCGTCCACCGGTACTGCCAAAGCGAAATGACAAGCGCCAGGATGCCGCACGAAATCAGCGCGAGCCCCAGATACTCCGGCGCGGTTGGAAGATAGGCGGGGCGAGCGCCGGGGATCTCTTGCAAGTGGTTGAAGTACTGAACGATCGCGAAGCCGAAGCCGATCAGCGCCACGGCGGTGCGCTGCCATGACATCATCGTGCGCTCGACGCTGAGGCGGGTGCGGATCCAGCCGAAATGACTGTCTGCCGTTGCCCTTACTTCGAACCTGCCCGTGCTTGTAACGGTGGGTGGATCTGCCATACTCGAAGCCCTTTTGCCGACGGCTCACATCTTTGCTTTTACCGGTTCCGATGCGGGTACGTCGCCGCATCTGCGCCCTATGATGCGGGTAAAACCGCGAGCAGGCGCAAGCTGTAGATCACCATCTGCACCGCGAGCGACGCCTGCAGCACGGCCAATACCCATCCGATCACCGGCAACACTCCGGCCAAGCCGTGCTTCAGAATTGCCTCGTTGTTCGACAAGGTGAGCAGGTTGAGCGCCATCACCCCCAGCAGCGAAGCAACAACAATCGCCTGATGGACGAAATCGTGGCGGTTGAGGACGACAATCGCGGCAATGGCCGCTATCCCCGGTGCGGTCACGATGGCTGGTATGGCTATCGGAAAGACCGCAATCGCCGGAGAGAGCTGCGACGGGCCTGTCTCGTGGCCGGACCCAGCAGGACCCGCCGGCGTCTGCATGGTAATCTGCAGCGCCTGGTAGAAGAGGATTATGCCACAAGTGATCAGCATCGCCGGCACAGAGACGTGCCAGTTTGTCAAAACCAATGGCCCAATCAAGGCAACAGCCAGAACGATGACCGTGGCGATCACGATGGCACGCCAGGCCACGGCGCGGCGAAAAGCGCGCTCGGCACCGCGGGTGGCCCTGGCGAAAGGCAGGATAGCCTTGAGCGGTCCAAGGGTCAGAAAGAACAGAATAGTGATATCCCAGTAGCTCAATTGAAAGATCATAAGAACGCGCAACCTCCATCTGTATCAAGCTGTCCGTGCGATCCGGTCGATACTCTATGATCCCTAATGGGCGAGCGTCAGCGGCTTGGCGGCGAGCCGGCGCAGAATCTGTATCAACTCGGCCTGGGCAACACTGGTCGGGTCGCGGAACTCCTTCTCCGAGTGAGCATCGGCGAGCTTGCTCAATCTGACGAGCTCAAGAATGCGTTGCCGACGGTCGAGCGGCAGCTCCGATGGTCGGCTGGTGAATAGGATGTGGCCGAGTTCACCCTCGCCGAACAGATGATTGAGCTCGCTCACTGTGACATAGATAAAGAAAAGAACGAATATCCACAATTGGATCGCCACAAAGCGATGCCAGTTGAAGGTTGCGATCATGTGCGGCAAAAAGACGCCGAGCGTATGGTGTTCGACAAACAAGTAGCGGATCCAGTGTTCGAGCAACCGGGCAATGAACACAATCACCCAATAGAAGACTGTCTTGAACAGGATCGGCCGGATCAAGGGTGCGCGGTCGTAAAGGCGCAGCGCTCGCATCGCGTTTGCCACCAATACCGCTTTACCGACCACGAGCGCGCCGGCGGTCGCCAGTATGAAGCTACTGAATGAGGCTCCGTAATCGGCGAGCAGCAGGTTCGTCGTCAACACAATCAGGTTGAAGCCGATACAAAAGAAAATCGTAGGCGGCAGCACTTCACGAAATTCCCGTATAAAAAAGGCCCCGGCCCGGAAGAGAAATCCGGGAGATGCCGGCGTCAGCTCAGTTGGCAGGTCAGTTTCCGGTGTATTCTGGGCGTCAGGCATCGGTACACTGCGCGTCTGCTGCCTCTCGGTTTGACGCACCATCGCGATCAGCCCTCGCGGACGACGCAGCGGAAGCCGACATGACTCATTCCCGTATCGATTGGCTGCGCGTGGCGCGCGGCCGGGCGGTAGCGGCGGCAATAGTTCGGCGCGCAGAGAAAAGAGCCGCCCTTGACCACCCTGCGGGGAATGCGCACGGATCGGCTGCATTCGTCGTAACTGTCGGACTCCTCCCCGCCACGGGGATTCTCCGGGATGCAGCACGCCTTCGGCGCATCCGCAGTGTGCCGGGTCGAGAACCAATCCGCGGTCCATTCCCAAACGTTGCCAATCATGTCGAAGAGGCCATAGCCGTTTGCTGGAAACGCGCCGACCGGCGAGGTTCGCGGGTAACCGTCGGTGGCGAGGTTTTCGTGCGGAAACGTACCCTGCCAGATATTCGCCATGTGACGGCCTCCCGGCGCCAGCTCCTCGCCCCAGGCAAACTCGGCCCCGTCGAGACCGCCGCGCGCGGCATACTCCCACTCGGCTTCGGTCGGCAGGTTCTTACCCGCCCACGCTGCGTAGGCTTCGGCGTCCTTATACGCGACATGCACCACCGGGTGGTCGTCGAGGCCTTGATTTGGGCGACCCCGGCCATTCGGGCGGCGCCAGTTCGCGCCAAATTCGAACCGCCACCATTGCGACCAATCTTTCAGATCGACCGGGTGCCGCGGCGGCGTGAAGACAAGCGAGCCCGGCTTCAACATGTGCGGCAACGCGCCCGGATAGTCCTTCGGGTCGGGCGCCAACTCGGCGACAGTGATATAGCCTGTCGCCTCGACGAACCGGCGAAACTGGCGGTTGGTCACCGGGTAGGGGTCGATAAGGAAGCCGTCGACGTGCACGCGATGAACGGGCGCTTCTTCCGCATAATGCCGGTCCGACCCCATCTGAAACGTACCGCCGGCGAGCCCTACCATGTCCGGCAACGCAGCCGCCGTCCGGGTCGAGGCATCGGTGGGTCGTTCCGTCCCATTTCGAGAACTCACGAGCTCCGCCTCCTCTAATCAGATCTGAAGCAAGATCGGGATGATTCAGCCCATACCCGGCACGCCCTTCCCGCGGTACCGCGAACGATCCAGAAGATGGCGCCCGTATAGACCAGCATCGCCGAAACGACCCGATCACCAGCCCAATGGCACGCGAGGGCCTGCCCGTCCTTCTAAGTATTACGGATGGCGTTGCGCGCCGACGATTTATTTTCGGCAAAAGCGTAGTGCTGATGGCCCTCAAATTTAACTGTTGGCTCTTGGCAGTGTTGACGCGTTGCCGGCATCCAATAAATAGACATCGTTCTATGTTCCAAAATAATCCTTGGCTTCGTTTGCTCAGAACAGGAAAGTGGCCGCGAGGATCGGTCCTTTCATGTGAACATTAAAGCCGACGTTATCACCGCCCTGATAGTTGAAGTTGAGGCTGCGGTATCCGAGCCGAAGCGTAGCCCATGGCTTGAGCGCGTAGTCTAGCGTACCGATCACCTGCCAATCGACATGCGCGCCAACGCCGAAGCCGCCACCATCACCGTAGACGGTCAGGCCGAGACCGTCGCTGAAGTCGCGGTGATAGCGTATGGCGAGTAAAGGATCCGCCCAGCCGGCGGCCCGCGACACATTGGCCGTGGGCAGCAGTCCCCCGTTCAATGTCAGTGCACTGGAAAAGCCCCAGGCGCGAAAGCCACCGCCGACGTCCAGCTCCTGAAGCGGCTGATCGAGCGCATGGTAGAGGAATAGGGCGGTTCCCATATTCGCCGTCAGCGCCGCGTTGCCGCCCTGAAAGAAGATGTTGCGAGTGGTAATGTTCGTGCCGACCGGGACATGGAGCACGTCACCGAGCAGGCTGAAAGGCCCGTCGCGCACCTCAGCCGACCCCATGAACGGCACCGCGTTCAAATGGCCGAGGAGCTGAAAGGCGCCCACGCTCGAATTGACCGTGGGTACTTCTGGCCGCGGCGTGTTGATCGCGGAATTGATGCCGGCCAGCCACAGATAGGGCGTGACCAGTATCTGCGGCCCGTTCTGGGCTGGCGTCGCCTGCGCAAACGCCGGACGGGGAACGGCCCCACTCGCAGTAAGGATGAGGGCGAGGCCGGCAAGGGTGGAGCGGGTCAGATTGAGGTAATGCTGCATGGCGCTTCGATCTTACGATCCATGGGCCGACCCGGTGCTGCTTCCCGGGGCCGACAGCTACGTCATTGGTCTGGGCAGCCGCCGCGATGGATTTGGGACCACCTCCAGGCTGTCAGCGACGGCGCCGAGATTATCGTCGGCTCCGGCGGGCGGCAAGGCGGGCGAGAGCGGCGCCCGCCAGACGCGACGGCTCATCGCTGTCAAAGGCGCTGACGAAACTATCGATCCCCCGCGCGATCGCCGGCCCGATCGGCAATTCCTGCCAATCGAGCATCAGCGATTTTTGCCGGCGGATGGCCTGCGGGCCGGCGGCGAGGATCGGCTGGGCCAGGCGGTCGACCGCCGCGTCGAGTCCAGCGGCCGGCGCCACGGCATCGACCAGGCCCCAGGCCAGCGCCGCGGCGGCATCGATGGTTTCGCCGGTGAGCAGCAGCCGGCGAGCGCGGCCCTGGCCGATCAGCGCCGGCAACAGGGCGGCCTCGACCACCGAGGGGATGCCGATGCGGACCTCCGGCATGCCAAACACCGAGCTCTCGCTGGCGACCCGCAGATCGCAGGCGACGGCGAGTTCAAGCCCGGCGCCCAGGGCAAACCCGTCGATGCGGGCGATCACCGGCGCCGGCAACCGGCGAAACGCGTCGCAGCAGCGATGAACCAGGGTGATGAATTGGCGCGCGCCGGTGTGGTCGAGGGCGGCGATCTCGCCCAGATCGGCACCGCCGGCAAAGGCTCGGCCGCCGGCCCCGGTCAGTACCGCCAGTCGCAATTCCGCGTCGAGCGCGAGCCTGGCCATGGTCTCGACGATCTCGCTCATCAGCGCAGAATTGAGGCTGTTGAGTTTGGCCGGGTTGTCGATGGTCAGCCGCGCGATATGCCCGCCCTCCGGCCGTTCCTGGTATTCGACGCGGAAATGGTTCGGGCTCATCGGGCCGATCGGTTCGAATGCTTGCGTTCGAGCCCGGCGCAGGCCAGCTGCAGGCATTTATGCATGACCGTGCCGGCGAGAAACGCGGTCATCCCGGCGCTGTCGTGCGGCGGGCTCACTGTGTTGACGTCGAAGGCGACAAAATCGAGTTCGGCGAGGCCGTCGAGGATCGCCAGACCCTCCTTGGCGCTGAGCCCGCCCCAGCTCGGTGTACACACGCCCGGCGCCACCGACGGATCGAACACATCCATGTCGAAGCACAGATAGACCGGTTTCCCGGCGAGCCGCCGACGGATATGAGCCAGCACCGCCGGGATGCCAAGACTGTCGAGCTCGGCCCCGGAGATCAGCTCATAGCCCCAGTTGCGGGTGTATTCGAACAGGCCCGGCATCGCCACTGCGCCGCGGGCTCCGAGATGGATCGAGTTCCGGGCGTCGACGACCTGCTCCTCGGCGGCGCGGGTAAACGTCGTCGCGTTGGTGAACCTGCTCTCGCCGTCATCGGGGTAGGTGTCGGTATGCGCGTCGATGTGGAGGGTAACGAGATCGGGATGGCACCGATGCAGGGCACGCAATTGCGGTAGGGTCACCGCCCCGTCGCCGCCCATCGTCACCGGGATTGTACCCGACCGGACGATCTCCGACACCGCTGCCTCGATATTCTCGTACGCCTCGGCGACATAGCCCGAGCGCACGGTGACATCACCGCAATCGACCAGGCCGAGCCGCGCCACCGGGTCGTAATCGCGAAACGGCGGCTCAAAGCGCCGCACCAGCCCGGAATGCTCGCGGATCGATTGCGGTCCGAGCCGCGAGCCGATGCGGGTCGGGTGAAACCCGCAATCGAACGGGATGCCGAGCACTGCCGCTTGGCTGTCCGCCAGGTCGCGCGACGCCGGTACGCCCATGAATGTCCCGATCGCCTGTACCACCGCGCGATCGCTCATCGACAAGCCTCCTCGCCCCGCCTTGCGACTGATACTCGGGCCGGCGGCCAAAGCCAATGGAGCTTTTGCTGCGGCTCGGGCATATTGCCTTGGTTATGTAAGGGAGGCGTCGGGTGGACACCATCGAGGATCCCGCGCGGCTGCGCGAGCTTTACGGGGCGCCGAGCGACCGTGCGCTAAAAAAACAGCAGAGCCGGTTCGACCGGCACTGTCGCGATTTCATCGCGCGCTCGCCGTTTCTGGTGATCGCCTCCTCCGATCCGTCGGGCCGCTGCGACGCCTCGCCAAAGGGCGATGCGCCAGGCTTTGTCGAGGTCGTCGACGACCGGACCCTGCTGATTCCCGACCGGCTCGGCAACAACCGGGTCGACACGCTGAGCAATTTGATCGAGCGGCCCGGGGTGGGGCTTATCTTCTTCGTGCCGGGGATCAACGAGACGTTGCGCGTCAACGGCCGGGCTCAGGTGAGCACCGATCCGGCGCTGCTCGAACCGCTCGCGGTCAACGGCAAGGTGCCGCGCAGCGGGATATTGGTGTCGGCTGACGAGATCTATTTCCATTGCGGCAAAGCGCTGATCCGCTCCGATCTGTGGAACCCTGAAAAGCAGATCCGGCGCGACGAATTCCCGTCCCTCGGCCGCATCCTCGCCGATCAAATTGGCGGCATTAGCGTCGAAGAGGCCGAGCGTTCCACCGCGGAAGGCTACAAGAACCGGCTGTACTAACCGCCGGCGACCCGCGGCCTGGCGTGGGCGATGACGCCTAGGTTCGGCGCTGGCGCTCGTGCTCTTCGTCTTCGGCGGTATTGAGGATGCGGCGGGCATCCTTGAACAAGGACTGGGACTTGTCCTGGTGTCCCAGCAGATGTTCGGCGCGGGCGAGATCGAGTTCGATGTAGGCGAGGGTCGGGGTCGAGCTGCCGGCCCCGCGGCCGAGCACGCCGGTCGCCGTCCGAAACGCCATCGCCGCGTCTCCGGGGCGATTGGTCGCGAGAAAGATCAGGCCGAGCGCGTGGAAATCCTCGGCGATCAGCGGGTGGGTGGCGCCGAGCCGCTGCTGATCGATCAGCGTTGCCTCCTCGATCAACGGCAGCGCCTCGGCAAAGCGTTTTTGCCGGATATAGGCGTTGGCGAGTTGCGCCAGGCTGCGCGCGGTAGCGAGTTGGTCGCCAGCGGCTCGGTCGAGCGCCAACGCCCGGCGCAGGACGGTCTCGCTGTCGGCGAACCGCCCCTCGGCGGCCAATACCGCGCCGAGCACGCGCAGCCGATCGCTGCTGGGCGCCCCACCGGCTTTGCCGTCGATCGCGACCGCCGATTCGGCCCATTTCAGAGCGCGGCGGTTCTTGCCGCGAGCCAGCGCTATGCGCGCCCGGTCCGCGAGCACCGCCGCCATTTCCCGGTCCTCGGCCCCGAGCCGTGCGGACAGCGCATTGTCGGCGGCGATCGCCAATGGCTCGGCGTCGAGATATCGGCGCAGGTCGATATAGAGCCGGGCGAGCGCTGCCATCGCCCGCGCCGCCGGCACCGACCAACTGCCATAGGCGGCGATCGCAATCTTCAGCGCACGTCGCCGCAGGGCCGTGGCCTCGGCGAGGTCGGCATCCTCGAAGCGCAATTGCGCCAGAGCAGCGAGGATCGGCAGCAGTTTCGGGTCGCTCGGGCCCAGTCGCTCCTCCGCCGCCGCCAACGATTGTGCCAGCGCGGCGCCGGTATCGTGCCGCGTCGGCGCCGGCGGTTCCGCCCGCAACCGAGGTGCCAGCATCAGACAAATAAGACCGGCGACCACCCAAGTGGAGCGGCGCAGCGAAAACTCGCCGTGGACCGAGCCCGGCCCGCCGCCGACCTTCCGCCGCCGGCTGCCTGGCCCGTGCACCTGCCTGCGGCTAGGCAACCTTTGCCGAACTATCGGCAGCGCGTTCCGGCATCAGCTTGCGATGCAGATCGGCGAGCGGCGTCATGATCTCGGCCAAGCCGGTGGTGATCGTCGCGCCGGCAAATTGGGTCAGCGAGACGGCCTTATGCTTTTTTATCGTCTCCTCGGCAAAAAAGCCCCAGCGGATCAGGTTGCCTACGCGCTCCTTGATCGCCAGATGCCCGAGCCGCAGCGTGTCCCACATCCTGCTGATGATCTCGTCTACGACAAGCGCCGACGGGCCGCCGCGCTCGCCGCCAAACGGGCTCGCCGACCATAGCAGCATCACGATCGCCCAATACTGATAGGTGACCAGATGATCCATGGCGTCTTCGAGATAGGCCGGGGTCAACCCCTTCTTTCGGACCACCTGCTCGCTGGTCTCCCGCCATTTCTGGTCGCATGCCCCGAAAAACCGGTAAATCTCGGAGATCGCGGCCTCGTCATACGGCATCGCCATGGCAGGTGGACGGACCGCGTCGCCGGCCAGCGCGCAGATCTCATCGATCGTGTCTCGGCAATGAGCTTCGAAACTTTCGCAGAGTTTGGCGGTGGGGCCGATCAGACATCCCGGTGCGGCCGCGCAGTCCCGGTTTGAGGTATCGAAAACCCTGACAAAGCCTTCGCTCTCGCAGTCCTTGATCCGCTCGATGCAGGTCCGGATATCGGTGCCGTAGGAACCGTACAGGGTGCGGTGGATCGCCCGGCTCGAAACACCCGTCGGGCCGTTGGTCTTCGCCATAAAAATGACATGCCAATGGGCGCGCTTGTTCAATCCCGGAAAGAACTTCTGCCAGATGGCGTAATATTCCAGTAAGAAGCGAGCGACAATGCGGTCGGGGGAGTTGATCTCGCTATAGCCGGGTTGCATATCGCGTCACCGTGACGGTAGCCGAGGCAAGTAGAATAGCCGATTTTCGCGCATTGCAACAGAGAACCTCTGGGGAACTTGCGGAAACCCACATAGCCCCGTTGTCCCAATCTTCCCGTGCCTTCGTGCCGGGAAATCGCCGCCTTGACGCCGCTCGTCGAAGATAGGAGGCTTTGCATTCAGGCCGTCAAGCATCATTTGGGGGAGCAATCCGATGAACCCGGCGGAGCAGGCCCGTCAGGCCGAGATCTTCCGCGACATGCATCGCGGGCATTCCCTGCTGCTGCTGCCCAATGCCTGGGATGCGATCAGCGCGCGGATCTTCGCGGTTGCCGGCTTTCCCGCGATCGCCACGACCAGCGGGGGCGTCTCATGGGCGCTCGGCTATGCCGACGGCGAGGCGGCGCCCTGGTCCGAGGTGGTGGCCGCAACCGCGCGCATCATACGGGTGGCGCAGGTGCCGGTGACCGCTGATATCGAGGCGGGCTTTGGCGACACTCCGCAGGCGGTCGGCGGGTCGGTCGCCGAGATCATTCGGGCGGGCGCGGTCGGGGTCAATCTCGAGGATGGGACACCGCATGGCGTTGCCCCGGTCCGAACCGTCGCCGACGCGGCCCAGCGCATCGCCGCGGCGCGCGAGGCGGCCCGCGCCGCCGGGGTTCCGATCGTGATCAATGCGCGCACCGATCTCTATCTGCGCAATATCGGCGATCCGGCGACGCGCTTCGAGGAAACCGTCGAGCGCGGCCGGGCCTATCTCGCGGCCGGCGCCGATTGCGTCTACCCGATCGGCCTGCGCGACCCGGCGACGATCGGCCGCCTGGTCGCGGCGCTGGCGGCGCCGGTCAACATCATGGTCCGAGCCGGTCTGCCGAGCGTCGCCGAACTCGAAGCACTCGGCGTCGCCCGCGCCAGCACGGCGAGCGCGATCGCGCTGATGGCCGCGGCGACGACCCGCCAGATTGCCCAAGAACTGAAGGCGAGTGGCCGGTTCGAGATGCTGAACCCGGCGATGGCGCAAGCCGACGCACAGCGCCTGTTCGCCGATATCTGACCGGGTGGGGCTCAGGCGTCCAAACACGATTCACGCATACCGCCATGGCCGGGCGTGTCTCGGCCATCCACGGGTCGCGACCCGGTTTCCGTGGATGCCCGGCACAAGGCCGCGAATGACGAGGGCGGTAAGCCGGCATCATCTGAATGCGTCTGAACATTAGAACGGTCTGAACCGAGGCGGCCGGGGCGAGAGGGTCTAGCCGCATTTCGAATAATCGCAGCTGGTGCATTGATCGCAGCCTTCGCTGCGGATCAGCGCCGCCTCGCCGCATTTCGGGCATTGCGCCCGGCGCGGCAGGGCCTGACCAGGAGACACCCTTGGGTCGGCTGCCGGCAGGTTGACGACCTTGGCGGCGAGCGCGCGGTCCGACCGCTCGCGCGGCAAAAAGCCGATCTCGACCATGTGGCGCTCGATCACATCGCCGATCGCGGCCAGTAGCGAGGGCACGTACTTGCCGTCCATCCAGGCGCCGCCGCGCGGGTCGAACACCGCCTTCATCTCCTCGACGACAAAGGAAACATCGCCGCCGCGGCGGAACACCGCACTGATCATCCGCGTCAACGCCACGGTCCACGCGTAGTGCTCCATATTCTTCGAGTTGACAAATACCTCGAAGGGTCGCCGCCGTCCGTCCTGAACGATGTCGTTCAAGGTGATGTACAGTGCGTGCTCGCTGTCGGGCCAGCGCAGCTTGTAGGTCTGGCCGGGCAACGCCTCGGGCCGGCTCAACGGCTGGGTCATATAGACGACGCCGCCCGCCTCGAAAATGTCCGCCGGCTTTGGCGAGGCCGCCGGCACCGGCGGCGGCAACGGCAGTTCGGGCTGCTGCGGGGCGGCGCGCGCGGCGGACCCGCCAACGCCTTCGGGTGTAGCGGTGAGCACCGCCCCGGTGACCTCGTTCGGGCGATAGGTGGTGCACCCCTTGCAGCCCAGCGCATAGGCGCGCCGGTAGACATCCTTGAATCGATCGAATGGAATATCGTCGGGGACGTTGATCGTCTTGGAGATCGAGCTGTCGACATGCTTCTGCACGGCGGCCTGCATGACCAGATGATCCTCGGGGCTCAGCATCTGGGCATCGACGAAATAGTCGGGCAAGGGCGCCGTCTCGCCCTTGAGCCGCCGGAACAGACGATAGGCGAAGTCGGCCACCTCCTCTTCGCGGCGTGTGCCGTCGGGCATCAGCACGTTGCGGGTGTGGCGAAAGCTGAATACCGGCTCGATCCCGGACGAGACATTATCGGCGAACAGCGAGATCGTGCCGGTCGGCGCCACCGAGGTCAAAAGCGCGTTGCGAATGCCATGCCGGGCAGATCTGGGCGCGCACATCCTCGTCGAGACCGGATATTGTCTCGCCGGCGAGATAGCGGTCGCGATCGAACAGCGGGAACGGGCCTTTTTCGCCCGCCAGCCTTGCCGAGGCGAGATAGGCCTCGCGCTCGATCGCAGCGAACCATTCCTCGGTCGCCGCCACCGCCGCCGCCGAACCGTAGCGCAGCCCGCACATGATTAGCGCATCGGCAAGGCCGGTGACCCCGAGCCCGATGCGGCGCTTCTGCAGCGCCTCTTCGGTTTGCTGCGGCAGTGGAAACTGCGAGATGTCGATCACGTCGTCCATCATCCGCACGCAATCGGGCACCAGCCGCCGCAACCGATCGAGATCGAGCCGTGCCTCGGGCGTAAACGGCCGCTCCACCAGGCTCGCCAGGTTGATCGAGCCCAACAGGCAGGCGCCGTAAGGCGGCAGGGGTTGTTCGCCGCAAGGATTAGTTGCTCTTATCGTCTCGCAATACCACAAGTTGTTGCGCTGATTGATGCGGTCGATAAAGATCACGCCGGGCTCGGCATAGGCATAGGTCGCCCGCATGATCTTGTCCCACAACTCGCGCGCCGGCAGCACCTTGGCGACGGTGCCGTCAAAAGACAGTTCCCACGGCGCATTTTCCTCGATTGCCTTGATCAAGGCATCGCTCACCAGCACCGACAGGTTGAACATGCGCAACCGGCCCGGCTCGCGCTTGGCCTCGATGAAGGCCTCGATGTCGGGGTGATCGCAGCGCAAGGTCGCCATCATCGCGCCCCGGCGATAACCGGCGCTCATGATCGTGCGGCACATCGCGTCCCATACATCCATGAACGACAATGGCCCCGACGCGTCGGCCCCCACCCCTTTGACCGGCGCACCGCGCGGGCGGAGCGTTGAAAAATCGTAGCCGATGCCGCCCCCTTGCTGCATCGTTAGCGCCGCCTCGCGCAGATGGGCAAAGATCCCACCCATATCGTCGGGGATCGTCCCCATCACAAAACAGTTGAACAGAGTGACCGAGCGGCTGCTGCCAGCCCCCGCAATAACCCGCCCCGCCGGGAGAAACTTGAAATCCTCCATCGCCTGGTAGAACCGATCGGCCCACAGGCGCGGATCGCATTCGGGCGCGGCGAGTGCCGTCGCCACCCGGCGCCAAGTGTCCTCGATTGTCTTGTCGAGCGGCTCGCCCGGGACATCGCCATTGGCGGGCGCCCGCAGCCGATACTTCATGTCCCAGATCCGCTGCGAGATTGCACCGACGGTGGCCATGGGCGGGATTTCCTCCTCGGTCGAGCATATCACAGGAAGTGCGGTTCCGCATTCGTTCAGCAGCCTGTCGGGGCATGTAGCCTGTCGGGGCATTCCCGGCGCGGCTCAAGCCCCTTCGGCGCGCGCCGGCGCCGTCAGGTCGCGCACCGTCCGCTCGGCCCCGCGCTCCAGCGCCGAGGTTGCCGTCTCGATCCGCTGTTCGAGTTCGGTCATCAGCCGGCGGCGCGGCCAGCCGGGTTGGATCGGTTCGAGAAATTCGAGGACGATGCGGCCGCGCCGTTTGACAAAGCTGCGCCGCCCCCAGAACAGTCCGGAATTGACTGCCGCCGGCACCAGGGGCACGCCCAGAGCCTGATAGAGCGCGGCAACACCGGGCTGATACGGCATCGAGGCTCCCGGTGCCACCCGTGTCCCCTGCGGGAAGATGACGACCGGGCGACCTTCGGCGGCAGCCTGCCGAGCCGCCGCCAACATCCGCCGCAAGGCCACGGCGCCACCCTTGCGGTCGATCGCAATCGCACCCGCGCGTCCCATGTACCAACCATAGAACGGAAGCACCAGCAGCTCCCGTTTGACGATCGCCGCGGGATCGTCAAGCACCAGCGGTAGCGCAATGGCATCCCAGGCCGATTGATGCTTCATCGCGACGATGCAGCCGCCGGCCGGGATGCGGTCGAGCCCGACGATGCGGTGCTCGAGCCCGACAATCACCCGCAGCAAGAACAGGACGCCGCGTGACCAGAACCGGCCGAAGCGCATCGCGGCCCGGCGCGGAGCCAAAAGGAACGGCAGCCCGATCGTTCCGATGATCGCGGTCCATGCGAAAAACGCGATATTGAAGAGGGCGGCTCGCGCCCAGTTCATCGCCGTGCCTCGGTTTCGATCGGCTCCGAGCCGGCCGGTTGGGCGCGCTCGACGAGGGGGCGGAACAGGGCCGCCAGGTATTTCCCGTATTCACCGAGCAGCAGCGCCGCCGTGCCCCGCCAGGCCCACCAGCGCTGCTGCTTTACCCGTTCGGGGAAGACCGGATGCGGGACAATCTCGACATCCGGCATCGCCCGTTCGAATTCAAGGAGGCTGCGCGGCATGTGATACCAGGCGGTCACCAGACGCAGGCTGCGATAGCCTCGGCGCCGCATCCACAGCGCCGTCTCTTGCGCGTTTCCCTCGGTATTTTCCGCCTCGTGGCCGATCGCGACGCAACAGGCGAGCCATTTCGGAGCGTCGCCGGACACCCGCAGCAAGTCATCGAGATCGACCCGCTGATTGACGCCGGAGACGAAGAGCTCGCGACCCTTTCCTTCGCGCATCAGATCGATGCCGGTTTGCAGCCGCAGGCTGCCGCCAGTCAACACGACGACCGCATCGGTCGGCTCCGCCCGGTGCTCGGCGGCCGGTGGGGTGGCGAACCAGACCAGACCGCCGAGCACGATCACCCCCAGGCCGGCGGCCGGTACTGCAACCCGGCGCAGCACCCGCCCCGCCGGTGTCACCGCCGGCCCGCCGACCGATCGGCGTCAGGCCGGCAGCTGACCGGTGATCAGCGGGCCGAATAGTTGCCAGCGCTGGCCGTCGAATTGTCCCATCTGGATCTGCTTGATCGGTGCGAAATCGGTCGGGCTGGTATTGATCTCGATGCCGGGCAGCATCATCGGCACCCGGAAGTGGTGCAGGTTTGCCGCCTGTTTCATGATGTTCTGACGGGTCAGATCGTCGCCGCACTGCTTCAGCACTTGCACCAGGGTCTGGCAGAAAGACGGGCCGATGACGTTGCCGGCATCGGTCTTGTCGCCGCCCGGGTAGTATTTATCCATAAAAGCGACCCATTGCTGAAAGCCGGGGTCGGTTTTCCACTGCGGGTCGGTCGGGTCCTTCATATAGAAATCCGAGATGATGTCCTTGGCGTTTTGCAGGCCGGCCGGCTTGAGGGTGGCACCGACGGAATTGCCGACGCTGGCGAGGATGTGCAGCGGCTTCCACTCGATCTCCGCCGCCTTGCGGATCGCCTGCGCCGCGAATTTCGGGATGCCGGTGTTGACGAATACATCCGCTCCGGCCGATTTCATGCCGATGATTTGGGAGTCAACGGTCGGATCGGTAGTCTCGTAGGGTGCAGCGAGAACGATCATCGACTTCGCCTTGTCACCGAGACCGTCGGTCACCCCTTTAAGATAATCCTTGCCGAAATCATCGTTCTGGTAGAGCAGCCCGATCTTGCCGTCCGGTTTATGAGCGAGGATGTAGGCGGCATAGGCATGCCCCTCGCTCTGGTAATTCGGTTGCCAACCGATGGTCCACGGAAAGTGTTTCGGGTCATTCCATTTGGTGGCGCCGGTGGCGACGAACAGCTGCGGCACCTTTTTTGCGTTCATATAGCGCTGGATCGCCGAATTGGTCGGGGTGCCAAGCGGGCTCATGACCAGCAGCACGCCGTCTTCCTCGACCAATTTGCGCACCTGCTCGACCGTCTTGGGCGGACTGTAGGCATCATCGTAGGAGATGAAGTTGATCTTGCGGCCATTGACGCCGCCCTGGTCGTTCAGCATCTTGAAATATGCGGTCTCGGCCTTGCCGATCGTCCCATAGGAAGAGGCCGGTCCGCTATAGGGCGAGGTGTTGCCGATCTTGATCTCGGTGTCGGTGACCCCGGGGCCGTAGTTCTTGGCGGCGCGGGCCGGAAGGGCCGCGAGCGCCACTGCGGCGGGCGCCGCGGCGAGAATCGAGCGACGCGTAATCTGTTTCATTTCGTCCTTCCTGCGGAAGTTGTGGCCAAGGATCGCCGGGCTCGCGCCAGACGCGCGCCGAGCAGCCGGGCAAAACCGGCAGCACCCGACGGCATGATAAAGATCACCAGCAGCAGAATGAGGCCATATATCGCCCCGGAAAGCCCGGTCGACACCCGCTCGGCGAGGTTCGGCACAAACAGCACGAATATGCCGCCGATCAGGCTTCCGGGGATCGAGCCGACACCGCCGACAACCAGCCCGACCAGGAACGAAACCGACAGCAGAAACGGAAAGCTGTCCGGTCCGACAAACTGGATGACAATCGCCCCGAGCGCGCCGGCAACGCCGGTATAGAGCGCGCTGACGCCGAATGTCAGCGTCTTGTACAGCGAGGAATTGATCCCCATCGCCGCCGCCGCGGTCGGATTGTCGCGGATTGCCATGATCGCCCGGCCGGTGCGGCTTTTGACCAGGCTCGCCGCCGCGGCAAACATCACCAGCAGTACGCCCAGGGTGAGATAATAGAGCCACTGGTCGGCGTTTAGCGGTAGGCCCGGCGGCGGGTCGGGCTTCAACAGCGCTATCCCCTGGACCCCGCCGGTCAACGGTTCGAGCGGCTGAAACTTCAGGATCTGCGGCATCGCCGTCGCCAAGGCAAAGGTAGCGAGCGCCAGATATAGCCCTTGCAGGCGCAGCGCCGGCAGCCCGAAGAGAAAGCCGACGACAAAGCACACCGCTCCCGCACAAGGCAACGTCCAATAATAATCAATGTTATAATTCATCATGATTGCGGCGGTATAGGCGCCGATACCGTAAAATGCGCTGTGTCCGAGCGAGAATTGCCCGTTGAACCCGGTCAAAAGATTTAGCCCAAGGATCGCCAGACCGTACACCATCACCAGGGTCAACTGGAAGGTGATAAAGTTCTGGGTCAAAAGAGGGGCCGCCAATGCCGCGCTCAGGGTCGCGCCGATCATCAAATGGCGCGCGCTCGGGCGTCTCAGCGCAGTACCGCTGGAGACCACGCCCTCGGGGCCGGGCCGAGCCGGGGCTTTGAAGGCGATCGCCTCGCGCTCGGGCAGAGTCATACCCGGCTCACCACCACGCGGCCGAAAATTCCGGCCGGTCGCACCATTAGCACCGCGACGATCAGCACTAGGGCGATCGTCAGCTTCAGCTCACGCCCGACATAGGGAATGAAGGAGCCGGCGAGGTTTTCGATGACGCCGACGGCAAAGCCGCCAATTACTGCCCCGCCGGGGCTCGACAGCCCGCCGAGGACGGCGCCGGCAAAGCCGTAAAGCAGAACCCCCAGCATCATGTTCGGCTCGAGAAATACCACCGGTGCGATTAGCATTCCCGCCACGGCGCCGACCGCCGACGACATGCCCCAGCCGAGCGCCACCATCCAGCCGACGCGGATCCCGACCAGGCGCGCCGATTCCGGGTTTGCCGCCGCGGCGCGCATCGCCAGCCCGAGGCGCGATCCGCGAAAGAACAGATAGAGCAGGGCGAGCATTACCAGGGTGACGCCGATCATTCCGGCCTGGTGGGTGCTGACCAGGCTGCTGCCAAGAAAGGGCTTCGTGCCGAATGGGGTTGGAAACGTCTTGATGTTGAAATCCCAGATCTCGCCATCGAGGCTGTTGAGAATGCTGAACAAGGCGATAAAGGCGACGAGCTGGCTCAGGATCGGGGCATTGTGGATCGGCCGGAACAGGATCCGCTCGACGAGGATGCCGCCGACGAACGACAGCGCCACCGCAGCGCCAAAGGCGACCCAATACGGCCAGCCCCATTGAATCATCTGCCAGGCGAGAAAGGTCGAGAAGGTGGCCATCTCGCCCTGCGCAAAGTTGAGATGGTCGATCGCCTGGTAGATCATCACCACGGCGAGCGCCATCGTCGCGTAAATCGCGCCGGTCGCCAGCCCAGCCAGAACCTGTTGCAGCAGCAGTTCCATCGCGGGAGCCCTAATACCCCAGATACGAGCGGCGCACCGCTTCGTCCTTAGCGATCTCGCGGGCCGGGCCGGCCATGACGATGTGTCCGGTTTCGAGCAGGTAGGCCTCCTCGGCGAGGTCGAGCGCCAGCGCCGCGTTCTGCTCGACGATCAGCATCGCCACCCGGCGCCGTTGATTGAGCCGCCGCAGAATGCCGAACAGCTCGGCGACGATCAGCGGGGCCAAGCCAAAGGACGGCTCGTCGAGCAGCATCAGCCGGGGCCGCAACATCAGCGCCCGGCCAACCGCCAGCATCTGCTGTTCGCCGCCGCTCAAGGTGCCGGCCTGCTGCCGCCGGCGCTCCTTGAGCCGGGGGAATTCGCTATACACCTCCTCGATATCGGCGGCGATCGCGGCGCGGCCGCGCCGGGTCATCGCCCCCAGCTGCAAATTCTCTTCGACGGTCAGACGGGTAAAGGTCCCGCGCCCCTCGGGTACATGGGCGATCCCCAGGCGCACGATGTCCTCGGTGGCGCGGCCAGCAATCGGCTTGCCGTCGAACCGGATCTCCCCGGTCATCCGTACCGTGCCGCACAAGGCGCGCAAGGTCGTCGTCTTGCCCGCGCCGTTGGCGCCGAGCAGGGTGATGATGCCGGCCTCGGCAAGTGCGAAATCGAGCCCGTGCAGCGCCTGGCTCTGCCCATAGAATGCGCACAGCCCGTGGACCTCGAGCATCATCTGCCGCGTCGCGGGGGCCTCGGTGGCCGGTTCGACGGACGGCAGGTTCTTCATCGGGTTGCCGGGCCGTGGGAGTCGCCGGAAAGTCGAGCGGCAACGTCAAACATCGCCATCGCCGTCACGCCGCGGCTTCTTTGGGGTTGCCGAGATAGGCCCGGATCACCGCCTCGTTCTGCTGCACCGCGGCCGGCGTCCCTTCAGCGATCTTGCGGCCGAAATCGAGCGCGACGACCTTGTCCGAAACCGACATGACCAGGTTCATGTGATGCTCGACCAGCAGCACCGTGACCCGTTGCTCATCGCGCAGCCGGCGGATCAGCGTGCCGAGTTCGGCGACCTCCTCGTGGTTGAGACCCCCGGCCGGCTCGTCCAGCAGCAAAAGTCTCGGTCGCGCCGCGAGCGCTCGGGCCAGCTCCACGCGCTTGCGGGTGCCGAGTGGCAGGCTTTCGGGGAGGTCGTGCGCCACCGCGTTGAGATCGAGCAGGTCGAGCAAGGCCCAGGCGGCCTTCTCGAGCGAACTCTCCTGGCGCCGCACCCA
Organism: uncultured Alphaproteobacteria bacterium; assembly: GCA_963775875.1. Taxonomy (GTDB): domain Bacteria; phylum Pseudomonadota; class Alphaproteobacteria; order ATCC43930; family CGMCC-115725; genus AP-15. The sequence continues at coordinate 266,600 of CAVZKP010000014.1, read as the reverse complement.
TGGCAAATGCAGCGCATCGCTGACGAAGTCGCTGCGGCTGCGCGAATGCCCGCCGATCCGCACATTGTCGAGAACCGACTGGCGCGGGAACAGCGCGAGGTTTTGAAACGTCCGGGAGATGCCAATCTCGGCGATGCGGTGCGTGGGCCGGCCGAGGAGGGAGCGCCCCTCGAACCGGATATCGCCGCTGGCCGGCTCATACAAACGGCTCAGGCAATTGAACAGGGTCGTCTTGCCGGCCCCATTGGGTCCGATCAATCCAAGGATCTGCCCCTCTTCAAGATCGAACGAGACGCCATCGAGCGCCACGATGCCGCCGAACCGCACCACCACGTCGCAAACCTCGAGCAGCTTGGCGCCGGGCGCGCGATCGGTCATCGGCGGCGGAGGACCAGAAGGGCGAGCCTGCCCGACATGCACCGGACGCCACGCACGCTCTCGCTGCCTCCCGTTTCGGGTTTCGCCTACCGCTTGCCGTTAAACCTGCCGACCTATCGCCCTGCCGTCAAGCAGCCAAAGCCGCGGCTTTCGCGCTATTGCGCCGTCGATTTGGCGGTCGGAATGATCCGGGTCACGACCATGGCGGCACGGTCGAGACAGGCGGGCACCCGCGGTGCGATCTTGGTCTTCCAGTAGTCCGAGTCGTAGACTGCCTTGTAGAGTGCCTCGCGCTCGGCCTCGCTTCCGAAGCGGCGCATCCAAACATAAACGGAATCGTCGCTCTCGCCACGGTAGCTGCCGGTGATGACCATGCCCTTCGACACCTGGAAGGGGATAATCTCCTCTTCCATGATCTTGACCCATTCATCCATCTTGCCGGGCAGAACCTTGTACTGGCGCAGTTCATAAAAGGCCATGTCGCTCGTCCCCCTGTCGGCTCGGTTGCGTCGTGCCAGCATAACCGCCGGCCGCCGCCGGCGAAAGCCGGCCTGCATGACCCTTCTGGACAGGGTCGCTTCGCGCTACTCTGCCGCCAATTCGGATTGAAATCGCGGGGGAGTGGTATGGCCAATGACATCGCGACGGCGGATGCCGGTCTGTCGCCGGTCGTCGAGACCGCCTCGGGTAAATTGCGCGGCACCCACAGCGCTGGCGTCTATGCGTTCAAGGGCGCGCCCTATGGCGCTTCGACCGCGGGACGCAACCGCTTCCGGCCGCCCGAGCCGCCGCTTCCCTGGGCTGGGCTGCGAGACGCGTCTGCCTACGCCGGCCGGGCCTGGCAATTGCCCAATCGGCCGAAGCGCCGACCGGCACTCGAAACCATACTCGGGCCGGCGGACACGTCGCCCGAGGGCGAGGACTGCCTGACCCTAAATCTATGGACACCCGGCCTCGGCGACGGCGTGAAGCGGCCGGTCATGGTGTGGCTGCATGGCGGCGGCTTTGCCTATGGCTCGGGCAACCGTGCAGTCACCGACGGCGCCAATCTGGCGCGGCGCGGCGATGTCGTCGTTGTCAGTGTCAACCATCGCCTGAACATCTTCGGCTTTCTGCATCTGGCTGAGATCGGCAGCGCGCAATGGGCGCATTCGGGCAATGCCGGAATGCTCGACATTGTCGCCGCGCTACACTGGGTGCGTGACAATATCGAGCGATTTGGCGGCGATCCCGGCAACATCACGATTTTTGGCGAGTTGGGTGGCGGCGGCAAGGTCAGCGTCTTGCTGGCGATGCCCGCGGCGCGCGGATTGTTCCATCGCGCGATCATCCAAAGCGGGGCCGCGATCCGGGTCTCGACCCGCGAGCGGGCGAATGCGCTCGCCGAGGCGGTGCTGAAAGAACTCGGCTTGCGCACCAGCGAATGCGAGCGATTGCAGAGCCTGCCGGCCGAGCGAATATTGGCGGCCATAGCACCAGCTGCACGCGCTGTTGGGCGCTCGCGCTGGCCATTGCTCGACCGCTACGATTTCGGCCCGGTGGTCGACGGCCATGACCTGCTGCAGCATCCCGCCGAGCCCGAGGCGCCGGCGATCGCCGACGGGATCCCCTTGATGGTCGGCGGCACAAAACAGGAAAGCGCGTTTTTTCTCGCAGACGACGATCAGGTCTGGGACCGCACCTTGACGGAGGATGACTTGCGCAGACGCGTGGCGGCGGTGGCTGGCGCCGCAACCGACGCATTGCTCGCCGCCTATCACCAGGCGATGCCGCAAGCGAACGCCGCTGATCGGCTGATCGCGGCATTGACCGGCTCAAATTTCTGGATCCGCACAGTCCTGCTGGCCGAGCGCTACGCCGCGCGGCGCAGCACTCCGGTCCACATGTACTCGCTCGACTGGCAGAGCCCGGCGCATGACGGCCGCATGAAGGCGCATCATGCGATGGACCTGCCCTTTGTCTTCGACAATGCCGACATACCCGATACCACCGCCGGCGCGCCGGGCGCGGGCGAACTGGCGGCGCGGATTTCCGACACCTGGGTTGCGTTCGCCCGCAACGGCAATCCCGACAACCCCGCGATCCCACCCTGGCCCGCCTACACCAGCCAAGACCGGGCGACGATGATCTTCGACCGCGATTGCTATATCGCCCGCGACCCCGACCGCGAGGCCCGAGAATTGTGGACCCGCCTCGTCCAAGGCTGAGTGCGAGAATAGGCGCATATTGCCGGCGGCACTCCGAAAAGCCCAGATCGGCGCCCGTCGCCCGGGCCCTTCAAAAGCCGCGCTTTTCGAAAAAGCGGTTCTCGGGGCGGGGGAGGCCGAGGTTTTCGCGCAGGGTCTTGCCTTCGTATTCGCGGCGGAACAGACCGCGACGCTGTAACTCGGGGACAACGCGATCGACGAAATCGTCGAGGCCGCCCGGCACATGGGGGAACATGATGTTGAACCCGTCGCAAGCGCGGCCCTCGAGCCATTCCTCCATTTGGTCGGCAATCATTGAGGGGGTGCCGACCAATGCGAGGCCGCCATAGCTGCCGGCGATCCGGGCCAGGTCACGCACCGTCAGGTTGTCGCGCCGGGCGCGGTCGATGACCCGCTGCCGGCCGCTTTTGCTGGCGTTGGTTTCGGGGATCTCGGGCAACGGGCCGTCGAGGTCGAATTTCGCGGCGTCATGGCCGAGTGCGATCGACAATGAGGCAAGGCCGCTATCCGGGTGGACCAGGCTGTCGAGCAGGGCCCGCTTTTCGCGCGCCTCGGCCGCGGTGTCGCCGACCACGACCAGCGCGCCAGGCATGATCTTCATATGCTCGGGATCGCGCCCGAGCTTTTCCATCCGTCCCCTGACATCGGCATAAAACGTCTGTGCGTCGGCGAGACGGCCGCCGCTGGCAAAAATTACCTCGGCGGTTTCGGCGGCGAGTTGGCGCCCGGCGTCGGACGCGCCGGCCTGGACGATGACCGGCCAGCCCTGGATCGGCCGCGCGATGTTCAACGGGCCGCGCACCGACAGGAATTCGCCGTGGTGGTCGAGCACGTGCAGCCGCTCCGGATCGAAATAGACGCCGCTGTCGACATTGCGGACAAAGGCGTCGTCGGCCCAGCTGTCCCACAGCCCGGTCACGACATCGAAAAACTCACGCGCGCGGCGATAGCGCTCGCCATGTTCCATATGCTCGGTCAAACCGAAATTGAGCGCGGAATCGGGGTTTGAGGTGGTGACCAGATTCCAGCCGGCGCGCCCGCCGCTGATGTGGTCTAGCGAGGCAAAACGGCGGGCCACCAGATAGGGCGGCTCAAAGGTGGTCGAGGCGGTGGCGATCAGCCCGAGATGGTCGGTCACCATCGCCAGGGCTGGAAGCAAGGTCAGCGGGTCGAACGAGGTGACCGTGGCGCTGCGCTTTAACGCCGCCATCGGCATGTTCAGGACCGACAGATGGTCGGCCATGAACCACGCGTCGAACCGGCCGCGCTCCAGAGTCTGCGCAAAGCGGATCAGGTGTTTGAGATTGAAGTTGGCATCGGGATAGGCGCCGGGATAGCGCCACCATGCGGTATGGATGCCGACCGGGCGCATAAAGGCGCCGAGACGCAATTGCCGTGCTGCCGTCATCGCTGCCATCCCTCGGTCCGCACCGGCAGCGATGTTACCTGTGCGCCGCACCAAACCGCGAGCGGATAGTTTTAAAACAGCGCTGCACGGGGCGCCGGCGGCCGGCTATGCTGCGACGTATCGGATCAAAGGAGAACCACGCGAATGTGCGCCGCCCACCGTCAGATGCATCTCGGCGTTTTCGTTCTGGGCACCGGCAATCATTCGGCCGGCTGGCGCTACGCGGGGGCGGCGGTCAGCAACCTCGATCTGTCGGTTACCCAGGAAATCGCCCGCATCGCCGAGCGCGGCAAATTCGACCTGTTGTTCATCTCCGACGGGCTGGTCATGGACCCGGGCGACCACCCCTCGTTTCTGTGCCGTTTCGAGCCGACGACCCTGATCTCGGTGCTTAGCGCCTTCACCCGGCATATCGGCCTCGGCGCCACGGTCTCGACCAGTTTTGGCGAGCCCTATCACGTCGCCCGCACCTTTGCCTCGATCGACCACCTCAGCAACGGACGCGCCGCCTGGAACGTCGTCACCAGCTCGGCCGCCAAAGCGGCGCTCAATTTCAGCCGTGAGCGGCACATGGACCACAATCTACGCTACCAAGTCGCCGACGAGTTCGTCGATGTCGTAAAAGGCCTATGGGATTGCTGGGAGGAGGAGGCGATTGTCGCCGATAAGGCGTCCGGCCGGTACATCGATCCGGCGCTGGTCCGGCCACTGAACCACAAGGGCCGGTTCTTCCAGGTCCAGGGACCGATGAACATCGCCCGATCGCCCCAGGGCCACCCGATCATCATCCAGGCCGGCGGATCGCCCTCCGGGCTCGACCTCGCGGCGCGAACCGCCGATGTGGTCTTTTCGGTGGTGCAGGAATTGTCGAGCGCCAAAGCCGCCTACGCCGATCTGAAGGGCCGCCTCGCCAGATATGGCCGCACGCCCGAGGCGCTCGCGGTTCTGCCCGGGGTGATGCCGGTCATCGGCCGAACCGACGCCGAGGCGCGGGACAAGCTGTCCTTGCTGCAGAGCTGGCTGACCCCGACCAACGCGGCGATCCTGGTTTCGAGCCGGATCGGCTATGACGTCTCGGGCTACCCGCTCGACGAGCCGGTGCCGGCCCCGCCGCCCGATGGGAACAGCCGCACCTTTTCGCGGGTTTTGTTCGAGACCGCGCGGCGCGACAATATGACCCTGCGCGACCTCTATAATCTGACCGCCGCCGCCCGCGGCCACTGGGTCGTCTGCGGCACGCCGCAACGGATCGCCGACACGCTCGAAGAGTGGTTCGTCGAGGGCGCAGCCGACGGGTTCAACATCCTGCCGCCCTACTTCCCCGGCGCTTTTGCCGATTTCGTCGACCTCGTCGTGCCCGAATTGCAGCGCCGCGGCCTGTTCCGACGCGACTACCAGGGGGTGACGTTGCGCGACCATTTCGGCCTCGCCCGCATCCCCACCCCCGCCGCCCGCAGCCGCGCGGCCGGCGAGGATGATGGGTGATTGCCGCCGTCGGCAGCCCGGCCGCTTACGCGACGCGCTCGTACGGGTAGCGCTTCACCTTCTCCATGTTCTTACCTTCGATGCGGATCAGCCGGGTCGGGCCGTCGCGCCGCGGCGAATGCAAATCGCCCTCGTTGTAGAGATAGGCCATGCCGGGCTTCAGGGTGTAGTCCTTGACCGGCCGCGCCTTGCCGGGCTTGCCTTCGCCGGGACGAGCAACCGGAGCGTAGTCGGTCATTACCGTTTCGCCGCGCGCCTGCCCGTAGATCGCCCAATATGGGCCGTGGTCATGCGGATTGCTGTCCTTTGCGCCGTGGTAGACATGGCCAAGGATACAAAAGCCAAGTTCGGGATCCTCGAACAGCACCTTGCGCTCGGGCACGTCGTCGCCGAGGTTGGTCTTGATGAAATTGTCGTCCTTCAGCACCTCCTGGACCAGCGCGCATACCTTCTTGCGTCCGTCGACGCCGGGATCCTGACCGAGGATGCGGTGGCATTCGCTGGAGAACTGTTCGAGACTGTAGCTCATTGACGCTCCTCCTTGGTGTGTCCGCGCCGGTGCGGGTAAGAGCTAAAATCTTACCGCAAACCCGCGCTCCGCGGTAAGGTCCCACATCCGTGATCGGCTTGCGCCCGATCGGCACTCCGCGGATCACTCGTCGAGCGCCGATGCTTCGGCTGCCCCGTCGAGCCGCAAGAGCAGGCTCGCCTCGCCCTCGGGCATGGTCTCGACGCTGGCGAGCTTGCGGCCGATCTGCCGTCGGCGCACCGCGACCGCCTCGATCGTGGTCGAGGCCTCGTGCAGCTTTTTCTGCACCCGGTCGAGCACCTCGCCGTATTTCTCGAACTCGGTCTTGACCGCGCGCAATACTTGCCACACTTCGCTCGACCGCTGCTGGATCGCCAGGCTGCGAAACCCCATGCGCAGGCTGTTGAGCAGCGCCAGCAACGTGGTCGGGCCAGCGACGACGACGCGCCAATCGCGCTGCAGCCCGTCCACCAGACCCGGCCGACGGACGATTTCGGCATAGAGCCCCTCGGTCGGCAGAAATAACAGCGCGAAATCGGTCGAGTGCGGCGGCGCCACGTACTTCGTGCAGATGTCTCGCGCCGCCAGACGGATGCGCGCCTCGATCGCCTTGCTCGAGATCTCGACCGCCGCGGCATCGGCCCGTTCGGCGGCCTCGGACAGGCGCTCGTAATCCTCGGTCGGGAATTTGGCGTCGATCGGCAGCCACAGCGGCCCGCCATCATCCGTTCCCGGCAGACGGATCGCAAATTCCACCCGCTGGTTGCTGCCCGGGCGGATCTCGACATTGCGGTCGTATTGCTCGGTGGTCAGGACCTCGGCGAGGATGCCGCCGAGCGACACCTCGCCCCAGGTGCCGCGCGCCTTGACGTTGGTCAATACCCGCTTCAGATCGCCGACCCCGGCTGCCAGGCTCTGCATTTCGCCAACGCTCTTGAATACCTGTTCGAGCTGATCGCTGACCAGCTTGAAGCTGGCGCCGAGCCGCTCTTCGAGCGTCTTGTGCAGCTTTTCGTCGACGGTGGCGCGCATCGCCTCGAGTTTTTCGGCGTTGTCGACGCGCATCGCGTCGAGCCGGCCCTCGACGGTGCGCTGCAGCGAATCGCCGAGCCGGATCACCGCCCCGGTCACTTCCTCGCGAAGCTGGCGGGATTCCTCGGCGGCCAAGCCGCGGCCGCGCGACAGCTCGTCGCGCAAGCCCTGGTCGAGACGCACCAGCGATGGTTCGATCGGTGCTTCGCTGCGGCGGGCGAGCGCGCCAAACCGCAGCAGCAGGACGATGCCGGCCAGCAAGGCGAGCGCCGACACCACCAGCGCGGCAACGGCCATCGCTGCGAAGCTCACCCGCGGCCCGCGCCCGGAGTTGGGCTACTTCGCCGCGGTGACCATGATTTCGACTAATACCTCGGGCCGCGCCAGATCGGCTCTGACACAGGCTCGCGCCGGTGGGTTCTCGGGATCGACCCAGGCGTTCCACACCGAATTCATCTCGGCGAACAAGGCCATGTCCTTGATCCATAGATTCGCCGCAAGCAGGTTCGATTTGCTGGTCCCGGCCTGAGCGAGATACGAATCGATCTTGTCGAGGATCTGTTTGGTCTGCCCCCTGACGTCCTGGGTCGTGTCGCCAGCAGTCAGGCCGGCGAGATAGACCGTGTCACCGCGCACGACGCAGCGGCTCATGCGCGGGCCGGGCGGTTGGGTCAAATCGATACGGCGGATGTCCATGGATCTTCCCCCTGCGAATCTCGAAAATGAAAGGCGTCAGCCACTGCGGGTCGACTGCTCCGCGTAGTCGACGATTCGTCTGCCGAAGGTATGGATGCCCAGGGTAACGAGCGGCCGGTCGCCGGTGGTGCGAAAGCCGTGCACCCGGTTGGCCGGTACCGCGATCGTGACCCCGGGTTCCATCACGACGACGCCGTCCTCGCCCTCGAGCCACGCCTCGCCGGTGCCTTCGAGCACGGTCAGCAGCTCGACATAGGGATGCGAATGGATTTGCGTGCTGTAACCCGGCGGCGAGGTCTGAATTCCGGTGCGAATCGGCAGCCCGTCGCCGGTATCGTCGCCGATGATCGACCGATAGCTGGCGCCGCCGGAAAATGTGACGCTCGGCCGGTCGGCATGGCGAATGAGGGTAAGCCTATCTGTCATCCGATCCTCCGTCGCCGCCGTGTTGCCGATTCGATCGATCCTATCACACAGGATGCATGTTAGACACGGCCATGCCGCCGATCGTGCTCGCCGAACGGTTCGCCCTGCTTATCGCCCTGGCATTGTTTCTCGGCCTTGCCTTCGAGGAGGTTTACAAGCTCGACGAACCCGAAATCCCGGGCGGCATCCGCACCTTTCCGCTGGTAGCGCTTGCCGGGGCATTGCTCTACCTGGTCGAGCCGCACCGCGCCTTGGCCTTTGTCGCCGGGCTCATCGCGGTGGGCGCATGGCTCTACGCCTTCCTTCGAGTCGAGCAGCCGCGTACCGGCCCTGGGCGGACATTGGTGATCCCGGCGACGAGCCTGCTGGTCTACGCGCTTGGGCCGATCGCGCTGACCCAGCCCCCCTGGGTCGCCATCGGCTCAACCGTCGCCGCGGTCCTGCTGATTGGCGCGCGCGAGCGGATGCATAGCCTGGTCCGCCTCGTCCCGCAGGACGAGATCCTGACCGCCGGCAAATTTCTGATCCTCGCCGGCATTATCCTGCCGCTCCTTCCCGACACCCGGTTGATTGCCGCAGCGCCGCTGACGCCCTACCGGGTCTGGCTCGCCGTCGTCGCGATCTCGGGCCTGTCCTATCTGACCTACCTCGTCCAACGCTACCGCGCGGGAATCGGCGGCGTACTCGGTTCGGCGCTGCTCGGCGGGCTTTACTCCTCGACGGTAGTGACTGTCGTACTTGCCAAGCGGCAACGGGAAATCGCCGGGCAACGCCCCGAACTCTCGGCCGGCATCGTTGCCGCCACCTCGATCATGTATCCGCGGACCGCGGCGATCGTCGCGTTCTTCAGCTTGCCCCTGGCGGCGGTGCTGTTGCCCGCGCTGGCCTTCCTCCTCGTCATCGGCGGGCTGCTCACTTGGTGGGAGTGGCGGAAGGTCGAGCCGCGCTCCGCCGAGCAGCTGGCGATCCCCGTCGCCAACCCGCTGCAGCTGACGACGGCACTCGTCTTCACCGTGCTGTTCGTCGGTGTATCGTTGGCCACCACCTGGGTTGGCTCCGAATTTGGTCGGGGCGGCGTTTTCGCCCTCGCGGTGCTCTCCGGCGCGAGCGACATCACCCCCCTGGTCCTGAGCCTCGCCCAGGGCGGGGCGCCGCGTATGAGCCTGTCGGCGCTGGCCGCCGCTGTGCTGATCGCCGCCTCCGCCAACAACCTCGCCAAGGCCGGCTATGCTGTCGGCTTCGGCGGTTTCGCCGGCACAAGAAGGCCGGCGGCGATCCTCGTGGTCCTCGCGCTACTCGGCTTTGCCGCCGCCGCGGCCTATCTCATCTGAAGCGTGTCGCGCCGGCTGCGGAAAAATGCCTGCAGCAACTCCTCAGCCCGCCGCTCGTCGATACCGCCATAGATCTCCGGGCGATGATGAATGGTCGGCTGATCGAACAGGCGTGGGCCGTGCTCGACGGCTCCGCCCTTCGGATCGTAGGCCGCGAAATAAAGCCGCCGCAGGCGGGCCAGGGCGATCGCCGCGGCGCACATCGCGCAAGGTTCGAGCGTCACCCACAAATCGCAGCCATCCAGACGCCCGGCCCCGAACAATTTCGCACCGGCGCGCAAGACCAGCATCTCGGCATGCGCGGTCGGGTCATGGTCAGCCTTGACCCGGTTGCCGGCAGCTGCCAGGACCAGCCCGGCGCCATCGACCAGCACCGCGCCGACCGGCACCTCACCGCGCGCCGCAGCCGCTTCGGCCTCGGCCAGCGCCAGCGCCATCGGCGGCGGGCTCGCGCTCATCCGCCGTGCCGCTGCCGGATCGGCTCGGGGATCGCGATTGGCCGCCGCGTCGACAGCCGCATGAACAGCCCTTCCTGCTCGGCCTCGGCGCAGATGACGCCGCCAACGGTGAACTCGGCGGCGAGCCGCCAGCGCACCCGGCCGAGCGAGGCGACCCGCATGCGCCCGATCAGCTTGTCGGCGATCGTCACCGGCCGGCGATAAGTCGATCCGCGTCGACACCAGGATCGGCGCCACGTCCTCGGCCAGCGCCTGGACCAGCGGATAGGCCTCGTCCATCAGCCCGAGCCGCAAATCTTCGAGCCAGCGGATGAACACGATATTGCTGACGATGCCGGCGAAGTCTATGTCGTAGGTCTGCACCCGCAGCGGCAGCTCGTAGAATTCGCTCATCCTCGCACCGCTTTCGATCGGACCTCAGCATGGCACAACCGGTCATCGGCCTCACCCTCGATCATGAGCCCGCTGGCGGCTGGTCGAAGTTTCCGTGGTATGCGATCCGCGAGAATTACTGCAATGCGGTCCGCCGTGCCGGCGGGTTGCCGATCTTGCTGCCGCACGACCCCGAGGCCGCCACGGACTATGTCAATCGGATCGACGGGCTGATCGTCACTGGCGGAGGATTCGACGTCGACCCGGCATTGTTCGGCGCCGCGACCCGCCATCCGTCGGTGACGACCAAGGATCGGCGCACCGCTTTCGAACTTGCCGCGACCCGGATCGCGCTCGCTGACGAGATGCCGGTGCTCGGGATTTGCGGCGGTCAGCAATTGCTGAATGTGGCGCTGGGCGGCACCCTGATCCAGCATATCCCGGACGAGGTGCCGGGGGCATTGCCGCACCGCCAGCCTAACCCGCGCGACGAGCCCGGTCATGATGTCCGGGTGATTCCCGGAACCCTGCTGCACCGCATTGCCGGAACGGAACACCTCGCGGTCAACAGCGCCCACCATCAGGCGGTCAAGGCGGCCGGGCCGGGCGTCGTCGTCGATGCGGTCGCCGCAGACGGCGTGGTCGAGGGCATCGAGGACCCGCGCCGGCGTTTTTGCCTCGGCGTGCAATGGCATCCCGAATTCGAGATCGGCGAGGCCGACCGCCGCATCTTCCGGGCTTTTGTTGAGGCCGCCCGGGGGTGAAGACGGAACTCGCCGAACCCGCGGCGGGCGCCGGCGCGGCCCCGGAACGGATCGCCAAATTGCTGGCTCGCGCCGGCCTTTGCTCGCGCCGCGACGCTGAACGCTGGATCGCGGACGGGCGCGTCTCGGTCGACGGCGCCGTTTTGGCGAGCCCGGCGGTCACGGTCACCGCGGAAAACGACATCCGCGTCGACGGCAAACCCATCCCGCAGCCCGACCGCGGCCGCTTGTGGCGCTATCACAAGCCGGCCGGGCTCGTCACCACGCATCGCGACGAAAAGGCCCGGCCGACGGTCTTCGATGCGCTACCTAAGGAACTGCCGCGGCTGATTTCGATCGGCCGCCTCGATCTGAGTTCCGAGGGGCTGTTGTTGCTGACCAATGACGGGGCCCTCGCCCGCCGGCTCGAACTGCCGGCGACCGGCTGGGTGCGGCGCTACAAGGTCCGGGTGCATGGCGAAGTCGAGCCGGCCCGCCTCGCCGCCCTGGCCAAGGGCATCAGGATCAACGGCGTGGCCTATGGTCCGATCCGCGCCGAATTGGAGCGCGTCCAGGGCAGCAATGCCTGGATCGCGATGGCGCTGACCGAGGGCAAGAACCGCGAGGTGCGTCGGGTGCTCGAACATCTTGACCTTCAGGTGACCCGCCTGATCCGGCTTTCCTACGGCCCGTTCCAGCTCGGCAGCCTGGAGCGCGGATCGATTGCCGAAGTGCCGCAGAAGGCGCTTGCCGAGCAGCTCGGAACCACCGTGCCCAAATGGGCCGCGCATGCGGATCGTCGGCGGTAGGCATCGCGGCCGGCGCCTCTTGGCTCCGCCCGGAGATACGGTCAGGCCGACCAGCGACCGTGCCCGCGAGGGATTGTTCAACATCCTCTCGCATGGCCATTTCGCCGAAAGCGGCCCTCCCTTTGCCGACGCCGCAGTGCTCGATGCTTTTGCCGGAACCGGAGCGCTCGGTCTGGAAGCATTGTCGCGCGGCGCCATCGAAGCGGTCTTCATCGAACGCGACCGCGACGCGCTGGCGACCCTGCGCCGCAATATCGAGATTTTGGGTGAGACCGCCCGCAGCCGCATCATCCTCGGCGACGCCACCCGTCCGCCGCGTGGTCCGGTTACCTGCGCCGTGACCTTTCTCGACCCGCCCTATCGCAGCGGTCTTGCCGGCCCGGCCTTGGCAGCCCTCACCGCGGCGGGTTGGCTGACCCCTACCGCGCTCGTCGTGATCGAAATCGCTGCGCGCGAAGAATTTTCGCCAGCTAATGGGTTCACCCTGCTCGAACAGCGCGTCTACGGCGCCGCGCGGCTGGTCTTTTTGCGCCGTGAATGCGGCTGAACCGGCCAAAGGTCAGGTCAGCTGCCGCTGCGTCTCGAGATCATCCTCGATAAAAGCCCGGATGGCCTCCTCGATGCCAGCGTCGGCAGCGAAGCCGAGCGCCTCGGCGCGGCGTGCGGCCAGCGCCTGCGGCCAGCCGGAAACGATCTGTTGGATTGCCGGATCGGGCTGCCAGCGGATCCGGGCATGGGCCGCTTCGCCGCCAGCGCGGCGCACCGCCTGGATCATCTCGCCAACCGCGACCGAGAAGCCCGGCAGCTGTAATGATCGGTTGGCGCCGAAGGCGTCGCCGGGCAACTCGTGCGCGCGATGGAGCGCCGCGACGACCCGGCGGGGCGAGGCCAGGGCCATGACCACATCTGGCGAGACCGGGCACACCGCATCCTTCCCGGCCAGCGGCTCGCGGATGATCGAGGAGGCAAAGGTCGAAGCGGCGCGGTTCGGCCGGCCCGGGCGCACGACCACGGTCGGTAGGCGCAGTGCGCGTCCGTCGATATACCCCTTGCGGCTATAATCGTTGACCAGCAATTCGCCAATCGCCTTCTGCGTCCCATAGGAAGTCTGCGGGGTCAGCGGCGTGTCGTCGCCGACTGCCGGCGGCAGCACGCCGCCATAGACCGCGAGCGAGCTGGCGAAAACCAGGCGCGGGCAGGTTCCGAGGGCCCGGCAGGCGTCGAGCACCGCGCGGGTGCCGTCGAGATTGACCCGATAGCCAAGATCGGTGTCGGCCTCGGCCTGGCCGCTGACCACCGCGGCGAGGTGAAACACCGCCACCGCGCCGGGGGCCAGCAATTGCCGCACGGTTTCGCGGTCGGCAATGTCGCCGGTCGCGAGCCGGATCCGTTTGTCGTCGGGCAAGGGCAGCGCCGATGGCGCGTTGTCGAACAGCACCAGCTCATCGATCGGGCCGAGATCGCTGCCCCGCTCCAGTAAGCTGAGCGCCAGCCGTCGCCCGAGAAACCCGCAGCCGCCGGTAATGATGATCCGCATTGCCTAGCCTCGGATGCCGTAGCGGGCAGCCCAGCCCAATCCGGCCCTCGTCTCGCCCAGCGGCCGGTATTCGCAGCCGATCCAGCCCGAATAGCCGATCTCGTCGAGCAGATCGAACAGGAATGGGTAGCTGATCTCGCCGATATCCGGCTCGTGCCGGCCCGGATTGCCGGCGATCTGGATATGCGGGTAATGCCCGGCCAGCGTCCGGATATGGTGGGCCAGATCGCCCTCCATGATCTGGACATGGTAGAGGTCGAGCTGCAGCTTCAGATTGGGGTGCGCGACCTGTTCGATGATCGCCATCGCCTGGGTCGTCGTATTGAGAAAATAGCCGGGGATGTCGCGGTTGTTGATCGGCTCGATGATCACGGTGATGCCTTCGGGCGCGAGCCTTTCGGCGGCATAGCGCAGGTTCGCCGCATAGACGCGCATTCCCTCGGTGCGGTCGCTTCCCTCCGGCCACAGCCCGGCCATCGCGTGCAACAGCCGGCAGTTTGTTGCCTTGGCATAGACGAGCGCCGTCTCGACCCCGGCGCGGAATTCGGCTTCCCGGCCCGGCAGTGCCGCCATCCCGCGCTCGCCCGCGGCCCAGTCGCCGGGCGGCATGTTGAACAATGCCTGGACGAGACCGTTCTTGCTCAGCTGCGCGGCGACAGTCTCCGGCGGATGGTCGTAGGCGCCGAGATATTCGACCGCCTTGAAGCCGCATTGGGCGGCGGCAGCAAAACGGTCGAGAAAGTCGATTTCCTGAAAGATGAAGCTCAAATTCGCGGCGAATTTCGGCATGGGATGGTCCCTCGGACTGATCGATCGGATAGCTTGTCGAAGGCGAATCGGTTTGAAATCTTTACTCGATCACCTCGTCGGCGCGGGCAAGGAGGGACGGCGGAATGGTAAGGCCGAGCGTCTTGGCCGTCTTGAGATTGATGACCAGCTCAAATTTCGTCGGCCGCTCGATCGGTAGATCGGCCGGCGTCGCACCCTTGAGAATCCTACCGACGTAAGCGCCGAACTGGCGAGAGCTAGCCGAGAGGCTGACTCCATAGCTGATCAGGCCCCCGGCCACTACAAACTCGCGCCAATCCCAGATGGCCGGAACGGCATGGCGCGCCGCCAGCGCCAGGAGTTGCTCGCGCCGGCTGTAGAAGAACGGATCGCTTCCGACGACGAGCGCGCCGGCATTGATCTCGACCAGACTTGTGAAGGCGGCATCAATCTCACGTTCCGAGCTGGCCTTTAGGATATGAAGCTGCACCCCCCTCGTGCGCGCTTCTTCCTGCACGTCTCTAATCGTGCGCTCGGCAACCGTACTACTCGGATTCACCAGCAGCGCGATCACTCTGGCCCGAGGGACCAGATCGGACAGCAGCCCAAATCGCTTGATATTCAGCTCAGTCGACATGAAGCTGATGCCCGTCAGGTTGCCGCCCGGCCGGGCGAGGCTGGCGACTAGGCCGGCCGCGATCAAATCGCCACCGCCAAAGAAGACGATCGGGATCGTCGAGGTCGCGTGTTTGGCGGCGTTTATTCCAGAATTGCCGGCGGCCGCGATCACGTCGACCTTACGGTTGACGAGGTCGGCGGCCAATGCGGGCAGCCGATCGTAGTGACCTTCAGCCCATCGGTATTCGATCGCTACAGTCTGTCCCTCTACGTAACCGGTTTCGCTCAGTCCCTGGCGAAAAGCGGTCGCAAACGGCGCGTTTGAGATGGCCGAGCCATTGGCAAGGAAGCCGATCACCGGCATCGCCTTCTGCTGGGCGCGCGCACCGGGCGGCCCGGCGACTGTCGCACCGCTCAGCAGGAGCATCAATTTGCGCCGGTTCATTTTGAGCTTCCCGCTCTTCAACCCTGATGATCAAATGCACTTAGCGCAAAGCACCGCGCCGGAACCAACCTCGAAAGCCAAACAAAGTCGTTATGAACTTGTCGGCTCGTTTGCCCCGCCGTCGTAGACCGCTACTGTTCTCCGGTGGCTTGGCGAATGCAAGGGAGGCCGCTGATGCCTGTGCTGTTGGGAGCGATCGCCGACGATTTCACCGGCGCCACCGATCTGTGCAACACGCTAGTGCGCCGCGGCATGCGCACGGTGCAGCTGATCGACGTACCTAGGCCGGGGACGAATATCCCCGATGCTGAGTCGGTCGTCATCGCGCTGAAGAGCCGGACGGTCCCAGCCGTGGAGGCGATCGACAAGAGCCTCGCTGCCCTCACTTGGCTCAGAACGGCGGGCGCGCGCCAGATTCTGTTCAAATATTGCTCGACCTTCGACTCGACCGATGCCGGCAATATCGGCCCGGTCGCCGAAGCGCTGATGGAAGCACTTGGCGCCGATTTCACCCTGTTCTGCCCGGCCTTCCCCGAGGCGGGGCGGACCATCTATCGCGGCTATCTGTTCGTCGGCGACCTATTGCTGTCGGAATCGGGGATGCGCGACCACCCGCTGACGCCCATGCACGACCCCTCGCTGGTGCGGGTATTGCAGCGCCAGAGCCGGGGCCGGGTCGGGCTGGTGCCGGCCGCTATCGTCGCCCGCGGCGCCGACGCAATTCGCGATGCCTTTGCCGCGCTGCGCAAGGACGGCTTTGCCCACGGCATCGTCGATGCGATCGAGGATCGCGATCTCGAAGCGATCGGCGAGGCGGCGGCCGATTTCAAGCTGATCACCGGCGGTTCCGGCATCGCGCTCGGTCTGCCGGAGAATTTTCGCCGCCGCGGCTTGCTGAGCGCCGCCGCCGCCGACCGCCTGCCGGCGATCTCCGGCGCCGCTGCGGTCTTGTCGGGCTCGTGCTCGACCGCGACCCTGGCGCAAGTGGCTCACATGCAGCAGCGCGCGCCCTGCTTCACGATCGACCCGATCGCCGCCGCCGAGGGTGCTGACATGGCCGGGCAGGCGCTCGCCTGGGCCAGACCGCTGCTGGGCGATCGGCCGATCCTGATCTCGGCGACCGCGCCGCCCGACCAGATAACCGCGGTGCAGCACCGGCTCGGCCGCGAACGCGCCGGGGCGTTGGTCGAAGCGATATTGGCTGCGGTCGCCCGCGGCCTCGCGGCGGCAGGCGTTCGTCGGTTCGTCGTCGCCGGCGGCGAGACCGCCGGGGCGGTGGTCCAGGCGCTCGGCGTGACCGGATTGCGCATCGGCCGCCAGATCGATCCCGGCGTGCCGTGGACCGTGAGTCTCCCGGGGAGCCTCGACGAGCCGGCATTGGCGCTGGCGCTCAAATCCGGCAATTTCGGCATGCCCGACTTTTTTCTGCGGGCCTTCTCCGAGCTTTCGGAGCAGCGGAAATGACCCGATCCGGCGATTGTCGTCGCCACAAGCGCGGTCGCTTCGCGCCGGGCGGGCACCCCTTCGCCAACTCAATCGCTCAGCCATATCGTGGTCAGCCATGAAGCGCTGTGAGAGGACGGGATGCGGAACCTGAAGGTCAATGGCGAGCGGCTGTGGGCGAGCCTGATGGAGTTGGCGCAGATCGGTGCCACCGCGAAGGGCGGGGTCTGCCGGCTCGCGGGCAGCGATCTCGATGGCGAAGCCCGGCGGCTGTTCATCCGCTGGTGCGAGGAGGCCGGCTGCATGGTCACAATCGACCGGATCGGCAACATCTTCGCCCGCCGGCCCGGCCGCAACCCCGACCTGATGCCGGTCATGACCGGCAGCCATCTCGACACCCAGCCGACTGGCGGCCGGTTCGACGGCGCCTATGGGGTGATGGCCGGGCTCGAAATCGTCCGCACCCTGAACGATCTCGGCTATGAGACCGAGGCGCCGGTCGAGATCGTCGCCTGGACCAACGAGGAAGGCTCGCGGTTTTCGCCGGCGATGGTCGGCTCCGGGGTGTTCGCCGGGGTGTTCGACCTGTCCTACGGTCTCGAGCGGCCGGACAACGTCACCGGCGTCACCCTCGGCGCCGAACTGGAACGCATCGGCTTTGCCGGGCCCGAGCCGATCGGCGGGCATAGAGTCGCCGCCTATTTCGAAGCGCATATCGAGCAGGGGCCGATCCTCGAAGCGGCGGGGAAGCCGATCGGCGTCGTCACCGGCGCGCAGGGCCAGCGCTGGTACGAGATCACCGTCACCGGCCAGGAGGCGCATGCCGGGCCGACGCCGATGCCGCGCCGGCGCGACGCGCTGGTCGGCGCCGCGCGGATGATCGACGCGGTCAACCGGATCGGCCATGCCCACGCGCCCTATGCCTGCGCCACGGTCGGCTTTGTCCAAATCAGCCCCAACTCGCGTAACACGATCCCCGGGCATGTCTTTTTCACCGTCGATTTCCGCCATCCCGAAGACGCGGTGTTGACCCGGATGGACCATGAGCTGCGGCAGGCCTGCGCCGATGCCGCAGCAGCCAGCGGCGGACTCGAAACCGAGGTCAAGGAATTCTGGTACTTTCCGCCGACTCCGTTCGATTCGGCGCTGGTCGCCGCAGTGCGCGATGCGGCCGAGGCGCTGGGCCAGCCGCATCAGGACATCATCAGCGGCGCCGGTCACGACGCCGTCTACATGGCCCGGATCGCCCCGACCGCGATGGTCTTCGTCCCCTGTGTCGACGGCATCAGCCACAACGAGATCGAGGACGCCAAACCCGAGGACCTGACCGCCGGCTGCGCCGTGCTGCTGAATGCGCTCCTCGACTGCGCCGAACGGCAGACCGAGGCGTGACCAATATTTGTGGTGCCAAGGCGCCTCGTCCGATGCAACGCTGTCACGGCGAATTGTCGTAGCTTCGTCGCCTATCGTTGCCTAACTACAAGCAGCGGCGCGCCGGCGCGCCTTCTCCGCTGGATCTTTGCCCTGATGACCGATCTTGTTCTCGCGCACGGCCTCGGTTTCGCCGATCTCTATGATCGCGACGGTCTCGTACGCATCGATCGGGCGTTTGTTGGCCATCTCGCCGACAGCGATATTGGATTGCACGATCGGCTGATGACGGCGCGGCGTGATCCGGACCGGCTCGAGCATGAGGCTCAGTCTGATCTGCTCGTCGAACTGGCGCCTTACGTCGAGGATTTCCTCGGCGATCTGTTCGGGATCGCGGACGAGGTGCAGGCGTTGCAGGCGCGCCATCACGCGCTGGCGCCGCTCTATTCGGTCAAACGCTTGTTCGTGCAGCGCCGCGCGGTCAGGGGGGTCAAGGAAGCCGACGCCGCGGCATTCGACGGACCGGGTCTCGCTCGCGAACTCGACCGGTTGTCCGGCATTCCGGCCGATGCCGATGTAACTATCCCCGAATGGGAGCGGCGCTATGCCGGGCAGGTCACGGCATGGCTCGCCGACGAAACCGGCAATGCCGCGGCGCTGGAAACGGCGCAACGCTACGCCGCCTGGGCCACCTTGTCGCCGGATGGCCGCAAAAAGCATCGGCGCGGCGTGTTGTTCAAGGTGCCGCAGCGGCTCGACATGCACCATCTGGTCCCGGTCGAGACCATCGAGCGTCACGGAGTCACGATGCTGCGGCTGCCCGAAGACGAGTGGCGGCAACGCGAAGGTTTTGCCCTGACCGACCGCGGCACCGATCTGACCGGTGCGCTCGACCAGGCGAATTACTGCATCTGGTGCCACAACCAGGGCAAGGACAGCTGCTCCAAAGGACTGCGCGAGAAGGACGGCGCATTCAAAAAGAGCGTGTTCGGCGTCACCCTCGCCGGCTGCCCGCTCGAAGAAAAGATTTCCGAGATGAATTTGGTCAAGGCGCGCGGCAACAGCCTCGGCGCGTTGGCCATCATCGCCGTTGACAATCCGGTCTGTGCGGCCACCGGCCACCGCATCTGCAACGACTGCATGAAGGCCTGCATCTATCAGCGCCAGGAGCCGGTCGACATCCCGCAGATCGAGACCCGCACCCTGAAAGACGTGCTGGCGCTGTCCTGGGGGTTCGAGATCTATGCGCTGTTGACCCGGTGGAACCCGCTCAACCTGCGCCGGCCATTGCCGAAGCCGGCGAGCGGCTACAAGGTGCTGGTGGTCGGGCTCGGGCCGGCCGGGTTCACCCTGGCACACCACCTGCTGAACGACGGCCATTTCGTCGCCGCGATCGACGGGCTGAAGATCGAGCCGTTGCCGGCCGAGATTTCCGGTGTAATGCCCGACGGCAGCCGCCATCCGTTCCGGCCGATCCGCGATGTGGCGCACCTCGTCGATGGGCTGGACGACCGGGTTATGGCCGGTTTTGGCGGGGTTGCCGAATACGGCATCACCGTGCGCTGGGACAAGAATTTCCTGAAGATCGTGCGCTTGCTGCTCGAACGGCGGGCTGGCTTCGCGATGTATGGCGGGGTGCGTTTTGGCGGCACCATGACCATTGACGGCGCCTTCGCCCTCGGTTTCGACCATATCGCGCTCTGTGCCGGCGCCGGTCGCCCGACGGTGATCCCGATCCCGAACAATTTGGCGCCGGGGGTCAGGCAGGCCTCGGATTTTCTGATGGCGTTGCAGCTGACCGGGGCGGCCAAGACCGACAGCATCGCCAATCTCAGCGTCCGCCTGCCTGTCGTCGTGATCGGCGGCGGCCTGACCGCGATCGACACCGCAACCGAGTCATTGGCTTATTACCCGATACAGGTCGAAAAATTCCTGTCGCGCTACGAAACCCTGATCGCGGAGCGCGGGGATGAGGCGGTGCGCGAGCAATGGAACGCGGCCGAACGCGAAGTTGCCGCCGAATTCATCGCCCATGGCCGGGCGATCCGCAGCGAGCGCGAAGCCGCACGGCGGGAGGACCGCGCGCCGCGTCTGGCGGCGTTGCTCGACAGTTGGGGCGGGGTGACCATCGCCTATCGCCGGCGCCTGATCGACGCGCCGAGCTACACCCTCAATCACGAGGAGGTGGCCAAGGCGATGGAGGAGGGCAT
Organism: uncultured Alphaproteobacteria bacterium; assembly: GCA_963775875.1. Classification (GTDB taxonomy): domain Bacteria; phylum Pseudomonadota; class Alphaproteobacteria; order ATCC43930; family CGMCC-115725; genus AP-15. The sequence continues at coordinate 246,334 of CAVZKP010000014.1, read as the reverse complement.
CCGCTTTGCCGAATTGCTGACCCCGGTCGCGGTCGAGGTCGATCAATTCGGCCAGGCGGCGGCCCTGCGGCTGACCCGGCATCGCCCGCAGGAGGTCGGCGGCCATCGGCCCGAGCCAAATCAGGGACCGGGCGAAGAGGTGGTGTTGCCGGCGCGTACGATCCTGGTCGCCGCCGGGACCCAGCCCAATACCGTGCTCGGCCGCGAGGACCCGGCTAACGTCACCCTCGATGGCCGCTATTTCCGCGCGCTCGACGAGGAAGGGAACCCGGTAACGCCGGAGCGGGTGGCGAAGCCGTCGGCAGTGCGGGTGCTGACGCATTTGCGCGATGACGGCCGTGCGGTCAGCTTTTTCGGCGATCTGCATCCGAGTTTTTCTGGGAACGTCGTCAAGGCGATGGGCGGCGCGACCCTGGGTTTTCCGGTGGTCAGCCGAATGCTGGCGCGGTTGCGGCCCGCGGCGCCGACACCGGCCGGGTTGGCGGCGAGGCTCGATGACGAATTGCGCGCCCGGGTTCACCAGGTCATCCGCCTGACACCAAAAATCGTCGAGATCGTGGTGCGGGCGCCGATGGCGGCTCGTGCTTTTCAACCCGGCCAGTTCTACCGCCTGCAGAATTACGAGACCCTGGCGCCAAGGATCGACGGCACCAGTTTGGCGATGGAGGGGCTCGCCCTGACCGGTGCCGGGGTCGATCGCCAGAGCGGTCTGTTGTCCACGATCGTATTGGAAGTTGGCGGGTCGTCCGACCTTTGCTCGCTGTTGAAGCCGGGCGAGCCGGTGATTTTGATGGGACCGACCGGAAGCCCGACCGAGACGCCTTCCGGCGAGACCGTATTGCTGGTCGGCGGCGGGCTCGGCAATGCGGTGTTGTTTTCGATCGCCGCGGCGCTGCGGGCGCAGGGTTCGCGCGTCCTCTATTTCGCCGGTTACAAGACGATCGAGGACCGCTACAAGGTCGCCGATATCGAGCGCGCCGCCGATTGCGTCGTGTGGTGTTGCGACGAAGCGCCGGGCTTCGCTCCCGGCCGGCCGCAGGATTTTGGTTTTATCGGCAACATCGTCGAAGCGATCGCTGCCTATGGCGCGGGCGCGCTCGGGCCAGTCGAAATCCCGCTCTCCCAGGTCGACCGGATCGTCGCAATCGGCTCCGACGGCATGATGAACGCGGTTGCCGAGGCGCGCCGCGCGGCGCTCGCGCCCTATTTGCGGGCGGGGCATCGGGCGATCGCCTCGATCAACTCGCCGATGCAATGCATGATGAAGGAGATCTGCGCGCAGTGCCTGCAGCGTCACCGCGATCCGGTCACCGGCACCGAGACGGTGGTCTTTTCCTGCTTCAATCAGGATCAGGAGATGGATCAGGTCGATTTCCCGGCCCTGCGCCGCCGCCTGTCGCAAAACGGCGCCCAGGAAAAGCTGACCAAGCAATGGATCGACCGCTGCCTCCGCCACCTCGGCGAGCGCCAGCCGATGGCTGCTGAGTAGGGTCGATCCGACCGCCTCGAACCGATCGTTCGGGGAGTGGTCGAGCCGGCATGGTCTCGGTGGATTTGGTCCTGACGAACGGCTTGGGATCAATCAAAATCCGCTGCCGCCGGCACCGCGCCGGGCCTATGATAGGGCATCCGAGAGATCAGCGAGCGGGTGCATCCTGATGAGCGACATTCAGCATTACATCGCTAGCAAGCGAGTCGACGGGACCAGCGGGCGCTGGGGCGACGTCTACAACCCGGCGACCGGCGAGAAGATCCGCCGCGTCGCCCTGGCCACGGCGGGCGAGGTCGACCAGGCGGTGCAAGCCGCCGCCGCGGCGTTCCCGGGCTGGGCCGCCACCCCACCCCTGACCCGCGCCCGCATCCTGTTCAAGTTTCTCGAACTGCTTGGCCGCGAGGGCGATGCTCTGGCCCGGGTGATCACCGAGGAACATGGCAAGGTATTTTCCGACGCCCAGGGCGAGATCACCCGCGGCACTGAGGTAGTCGAGTTCGCCTGCGGCATCCCACATCTGCTAAAGGGCGAGTTTACCGAGCAGGTCGGGCGCGGCATCGACAGCTGGTCGGTGCGCCAGCCGCTCGGCGTTTGCGCCGGCATCACCCCGTTCAACTTTCCGGCGATGGTGCCGATGTGGATGTTCCCGATGGCGCTCGCCTGCGGCAACAGCTTCATCCTGAAGCCGTCGGAGCGCGACCCTTCCGCCGGATTGCGCATCGCCGAGTTGTTGACCGAAGCCGGCCTGCCGCCCGGCGTCTTCAACGTCGTCAATGGCGACAAGGAGGCGGTCGACGCGATCCTGCACCATCCGGGGATCGCTGCGGTCAGCTTTGTCGGCTCGACCGCGATCGCCGAATACATCTATATGACCGCGGCGGCAGCGGGTAAGCGGGTGCAGGCCTTGGGCGGCGCCAAGAACCACATGGTGGTGATGCCCGATGCCGATCTCGACCAGGCGACCGATGCCTTGATGGGGGCGGCCTATGGTGCCGCCGGCGAGCGCTGCATGGCGGTTTCGGTCGCGGTTGCGGTCGGCGGCATCGGCGACCGGCTGCTCGACAAGCTGGTGCCGCGGGTGCGTGCGTTGAAGATCGGGCCCGGCACCGACCCCGAGGCGGAGATGGGGCCGCTGGTTACCCGCCAGCATCTCGACAAGGTCGGCTCCTATGTCGATCTCGGCGTCAGGGAAGGGGCCAAGCTGGTGGTCGACGGCCGCGATCTCAAATTGCAGGGCTACGAGAACGGTTTCTTCCTCGGTGGCTGCGTGTTCGACGAGGTCAAGCCGGAGATGCGAATCTACCAGGAGGAGATTTTCGGCCCGGTATTGTCGGTCGTGCGCAGCCCCGATTTCGACAGCGCGACAAAGCTGGTCAGCGACCATGAGTATGGTAATGGTGCTGCGATCTTCACCCGCGACGGTGATGCCGCGCGCGAATTCGCCAACCGCGTCCAGATCGGCATGGTCGGCATCAACGTGCCGATCCCGGTGCCGATGGCGTTTCACAGTTTTGGCGGCTGGAAGCGCTCGCTGTTCGGCGATACGGCGGTCTATGGCCTCGAAGGCGTGCATTTTTATACGCGCCTCAAAACCATGACCGCGCGCTGGCCGACCGGCATCCGCGCCGGCGCCGAATACGTCATGCCGACGATGCGCTAGGGGCTCCGTCCGCCGGCCGTTGCGCTATGAGGGCGGGCGCTTCCCTCTCTCCATCAAGGCGCGCAAAAGGCCGTTGATGCGAGTTTGATAAGCGCGACCGGTTTGCCGGGACCAGTCGAGCACATTCTCGTCGATGCGAATGCCGAAGCGCGGCGCGTCCCCTTATGGGGGAATGCGGTCAGCGGCCGCGGAAATGCTTGTAAAAGTCGACGACGTCGGGGCTTTGCTGGAAACCGAGCAGGACGTTCAGATCGGTGCCCTTGCGTCCGCCGAGCGGGATCGACTCCTCGATATGATCGGTGACGCCGGCGCGTATCTGGTCGGGATCGAAGACGATGTGGACGGTGAACGGCTTTTTGCTGATGATCGATTGGTCGGGGCCGGTCACCGCGACGAAATAGGTCAGGTCGATGGCGTCGCCCTTGGCCGCTGGGCCCCGCTGGCCGACCACGATCACGTCGAGTGTGATGTCCACCGCGTCGCCAGTGTATCGGCATTTGCGGTCGACTTCGCTCAACAGCCCGTAAAAGGCGACGTTCTCCGGCCGGCGTTCTGCTGCCGGGCCGAAGATGGCGGTGTTGGCGAGCGGCCGCAGGATGACGGCGCTCGGGCAGGTTTCGGCCGGCTTCGAGGCGGACGACGAAAACCAGCCGCAGCCGGATAGAGCAAGGAGACCGAATACTGCCGCCGCCCGCGCGGCTGCCGACCCGCTCACAGCCCGTTATGCGTACCGTCGCAGAACGGCTTGCCGGCGCTCTGCTTGCATCCGCACAGCCAGACCTCTTCGGTAGCGGCGGCGGTAAACGGGACCGGGGTCAGCCCGGTGCCCTGATGCGAGCCGTCGCAGAATGGCTGCTTGCCGCTGCGCCCGCAGGCACACCAGAAATACCGCTTGCCGGCTTCGACATTGATGCCGTAGGGCTCTTTTTGCGCTGGGATCGGTTCGGCCATTGCTTGTTCCCCCACCTCGGTCGTAGCCGGTATCCGCGCGCGCCGGCGGCGGCTCAACGGCGGCGGGACTGTATTCGAGCCGCACCCGGTTCACAAGACCGGGCCGATGCCGGGAGCGCGGGAATAACCGATGGCCGTCTATACCGACGTCGCCGACGACGAGTTGAGGGCCTTTGTCGCGCTCTACGACATCGGCGAGGTGCTGTCGTGCAAGGGGATCGCCGAAGGGGTCGAGAACTCGAATTTTCTGGTCGCCACCGAGCGCGGCAATTTCATTCTGACGCTCTACGAAAGACGGGTGGCGCGCGACGATCTTCCCTTTTTCATTGCGCTGATGGACCATCTGGCGCATCGCGGCGTCGCCTGCCCGACTCCATTGCGGGGACGCGACGCGATCGCCTTGCGTGAGCTGTGCGGCCGGCCCGCCGCAATGGTGACGTTTCTCGCCGGGATGTGGCCGCGCCGCATCCAGCCCTTCCATTGCGCCGGGGTCGGCCGGGCATTGGCCGCGTTGCACAGCGCCGGCGCCGGTTTCCCGATGGTTCGCGCGAACGATCTCTCGGTTGCCGGTTGGCGGCGGCTGTTCGAGGCCTGTCGACACCGTGCCGGCGAAGTGCAGCCCGGTCTCGCCGACGAACTCGCCGACGAGCTGTCGTTCCTCGAACGCGCCTGGCCGGGAGACCTGCCTTGCGGGGTGATCCATGCCGATCTTTTTCCCGACAACGTGTTCTTTCGCGACCGCGAGGTCTCCGGCCTGATCGATTTTTATTTCGCCTGCACCGATTTTTTCGCCTACGACTTGGCGGTGTGCCTCAACGCCTGGTGTTTCGAAGGCGACGGCAGCCTCAACGTGACCAAGGCGCGATTGCTGATCGACAACTATCGCCGGGCGCGGCCATTGGCGCCGGAGGAACTCGCCACCCTGCCGCTGCTCGCCCGCGGCAGCGCGCTGCGCTTTCTGCTGACCCGCCTGTTCGACTGGCTGAACCAGCCGGAAGGGGCGTTGGTGCGGCCCAAGGACCCGCTCGAATTTCTGCGCAAGCTGCGCTTTCACCGCACCGTCACCACTCCGCGCGATTACGGTCTCGATGCCTGAAATGGGCGAGGCTGGTCCGGCCGAGGTCGAAATCTTTACCGACGGCGCCTGCAGCGGCAATCCCGGTCCCGGCGGGTGGGCCGCGATCTTGCGCCATCGCGGGATTGAGAAGGAGCTGAGCGGGTACGAGCCCGTCACCACCAACAACCGGATGGAGATGATGGCGGCAATCTCGGGGCTCGAAGCATTGAAACGGCCCTGCCGGGTCCGGCTTTTCAGCGACAGCCAGTATCTGCGCGACGGCATCACCAAATGGATCCACGCCTGGAAGCAGCGCGGTTGGCGCACCGCCGACAAAAAGCCGGTCAAGAATGTCGATCTGTGGCAGCGGCTCGAAATGGCCGCGGCGCCGCACGAGGTCGCCTGGGAATGGGTGCGCGGGCATGCCGGCCATCCCGAAAACGAGCGGGCCGACGCACTCGCCCGTGCAGCCATCGCCGCGGGCGGCGGAGCCGTGGCCGAGCCAGAGCCCGACGGCTAGCGGAAGTTCCGGCTTCGTACCACGATATCGCGGGCCTCTTGGCCGGGCATTCTTTTGGCGCGCTTCGATGACGGTGCGGCCTCGCCGGTGCGCTCGCGCAACGTATTGAGACGCGGGGTCATGTCATCGAGACGGTCGGCGACGATATGGATTACGCTCTGCTCGCGTTGCAATTTGCCGGTGCAGCGCAACAGGGTCGCGCCGAGCGCGGCACGCCGGAAGCGTTCGAGGATTGCCGGCCAGACGATTAGATTGGCGATCCCGGTCTCGTCCTCGATGGTGATGAAGACAACGCCATTGGCGCTGCCCGGACGCTGCCGGATCAGCACGATGCCGGCGATCGAGAGCCTGCGGTCGACCGGCAGGTCGGCGAGGCTGGCGGCCGTGACCAGGCCCTGATCGGCGAGTTCTGCGCGCAGAAAGGCCAGCGGGTGGCGCTTCAGGCTCAGGCCGAGGCTGGCGTAATCCTCGACCACATGCTCGCCCAGCGGCATTTCCGGCAGCAAGGCCACAGCCCGGATTTCGCTGTCGGTTTCTTCGCGATAAATCTCCCTCTTCGTCCCTGGGGACGGCGGGAGTTTTGGCTTTACGGGTGCTTTCGAGCCGACAGCGAACAGCGGCAGCGGCGGCTCGCCAAGCGCCTTCAAAACCCATAATGCACGGCGGCGGTCGAGCCCGACCGAGCGGAACGCGTCGGCCTCGGCCAGGCGCTCGAGCGCCTGGCGGCCGAGCCCGCTGCGCCGCCACAGCAGCCGCGGGTCCGGGTAGCCCTCCTCTCCTCGCGCGGCGACGAGCCGCCCGGCCTCGGCCTCGGCAAACCCCTTTATCTGGCGGAACCCGAGGCGCAGCGCCCAGCGCTGGCCTTGCTCCGGGGTGACGACTGAACGGTTCGACGGTTGCGTCAACGCCTCCAAGGTGCAGTCCCAGAAACTGTGGTTGACGTCTACGGCGCGGACCTCGACCCCATGCTCGCGCGCGTCGCGGACGATCTGCGCCGGGGCGTAAAATCCCATCGGCTGGCTGTTGAGCAGGGCGCAGGCAAAGATTTCCGGATAAACGCATTTGATCCAGGCCGAGACGTAGACCAGGAGGGCAAAGCTCGCGGCGTGGCTTTCCGGAAAGCCGTAGGTCCCGAACCCCTCGATTTGGCTGAAGCAGCGGGTCGCGAAGTCGCGCTCGTAGCCGTTTGCCACCATGCCGACGATGAACTTCTCGCGAAACAAATGAATATCGCCGTTGCGTTTGAAGGTCGCCATCGCGCGGCGCAGCCGGTCGGCCTCCTCCGGGGCAAAACCGGCGCCGACGATCGCGATCTGCATCGCCTGCTCCTGGAACAGCGGCACGCCCTTGGTCTTTTCCAGCACCCGGCGCAGCGCCTCGGAAGGGTAGTCGACCGGCTCATGCCCGGAGCGCCGGCGCAGATAGGGGTGCACCATGTCGCCCTGGATCGGCCCCGGCCGGACGATCGCGACCTCGATCACGAGATCATAGAATTCGCGCGGGCGAAGCCGGGGCAGCATTGTCATCTGGGCGCGGCTTTCGACTTGAAAGACGCCGAGCGAATCGGCGCGGCTCAGCATCTCGTATACCGCTGGTTCCTCGGCCGGCACGGTGGCGAGTTCGAGCGCCTGGCGATAATGCCGGTCGATCAGCGCGAAGGCCTTGCGGATGCAGGTCAGCATGCCGAGCGCCAGGATGTCGATCTTCAGAATGCCAAGCGCGTCAAGATCGTCCTTGTCCCATTCGATGACGGTGCGGTCCGCCATCGCCGCGTTCTCGATTGGCACCAGTTCGGACAACGGCCCGCGGGTGATGACAAACCCGCCGACATGCTGCGACAGATGGCGCGGAAACCCGACGAGCTCGGCGGCGAGGTCGAGGGCCAGGCGCAAATTGCGGTCGTCGGGGTCGAGCCCGGCCTCGCGCACCCGCCGATCGGCGATCGGATCGTTGCTCCAGCCCCAGACGATACCGGCCAACGCCGCGACGACATCGACCGAGAGGCCCAGCGCCTTGCCGACCTCGCGGATCGCCGAGCGCGAGCGGTAGCAGATCACGGTGGCGGCGAGCCCGGCCCGATCGCGGCCGTATTTGTCATAGACGTACTGGATCACCTCCTCGCGCCGCTCGTGCTCGAAATCGACGTCAATATCGGGCGGTTCGTTGCGGGCGGCGCTGATGAAGCGCTCGAACAACACGTCGATACGCGCGGGGTCGACCGCGGTGATGCCGAGGCAGTAGCAGACGGCCGAATTGGCGGCCGAGCCGCGCCCCTGGCACAGGATGCCGCGCTGCCGCGCGAAACGCACGATATCGTGCACGGTCAGGAAATAGCGCGCGTAATCGAGCCGCTCGATCAATTGCAGCTCGTGCGCAATCAGATCGCGGACTTTGTTTGGGATGCCGGATAAATCGCATGCGGCAGCCGGCCGGTCATTTTCTCCCTCTCTCCCCGGCTTTACGGGCGGAAAGGGTTTGGCGGAGAAGCGTTCGACGGCCCCTTCCCAGGCGAGATCGGCTAGCCGCTGCTGCGGCGTGCGCCCATCCTCTGCGGTCTCATCCGGGTATTCGTAGCGCAATTCGTCGAGGCTGAAACGGCACCGCTCGACAATTTCGAGGCTGCGCGCGATGGCGTCCTCGTGCCCGCGAAACAGCCGCGCCATCTCGGCGGGTGATTTCAAATGGCGCTCGGCATTGGCGGCGAGACGAAAACCGGCTTCGGCAATCGTGCAGCCTGCGCGGATACAGGTCAGCATATCCTGCAACCGGCGCCGCTCGGGCACATGGTAGAGCACGTCGTTGGTCGCCACCAGCGGCAACCCTACCGCCCCGGCCAGCGCGGCGAGACGGGCGAGGCGCCGCGCGTCATCGCCGCGATAGAGATGATGCCCCGCGAGATAGGCGCGGCCCATGAAATCCGCCGCAACATTGCCGGCAAAGGCGGCGAATTCTGCCGAGAGCGCTGCCCCGGATGGCAGAATGACAATGATCTGGCCCGCACCGTGCGCCGCCACATCGGCGTAGTCGAGCCGGCATTCGCCCTTGGGCGCGCGGCGCTTGCCCAGGGTCAACAGCCGCGTCAGCCGACCATAGGCGGCGCGATCCTCGGGAAAGGCGAGCAGGCTCGGGCCGTCGCAAAGATCGAGCCGGCAGCCGACAACGAGGCGCAGCCCAACCTCTTTCGCGGCCTGATGCGCGCGCACGATGCCGGCGAGGCTGTTATGGTCGGTGATCGCGATCGCGTCGTGGCCGAGGGCGGAAGCGGTCATTACCAGCTCGGCCGGATGCGCCGCACCGCGCAGGAACGAGAAGTTGGTGGTGACCTGCAGCTCGGCATACCTCATTGCGAGGCGCCGGAACGGCAACGATTGCTTCGTTGCGCTCGCAATGACAGCGATGCGTCGCGATGCTGCTCAGGCAAAGATGCCATGGATGAACCATCGTGGCGGGCGGTCATTGCCGGAGAGACCCGCCCGGAACAGCCAGAAGCGCCGCCCCTCCTCGTCCTCGACCCGGTAGTAGTCGCGGATCGCATCGACCGCGCCCGATCCTTCCAACCGCCACCATTCTTCGGCGATTCGCTCGGGTCCGTCGGCGCGCATCACCCGGTGCGGGCGCCGCCGCCAGGTGAAGCGAAACGGCGGGTCGTCGGGCAGCAGCCAAAAGGCTTCGACCGGCTCCGGCGGTTCGAACGATCGGATCGGCCGCGGCGGTTTGCCGCCATCCCTCGACCCGCCGCGCCGTGCTCGGCACCCTCTCCCGCCGGGCAGGAGAGGGGGGACCTCGCCTCAGGGGCTGGGTGGGTGAGGGTGTGCCATCGACCATCGCCCTGACCGAGGCCCGTTCCGGAATATGGCTCTCGCGCGATTCGAGTCGATAGAGCGCGGCGAGGCCGAGCTTGTTGCCGAGCCGGTCGAGTAGCGGCGCGGCGCTGCCTGCCGCCGCACCGGCGGGGGAGCCGACGAAACCGATCTGCTCGGCAGGCAACGGCTCGACCGCAAAGGCAGCAAGGATCATGTCTTCGACGCCGAGGCCGGGATCGATGGTGTCGAGCCGTTCATTGAACAGGGCGGCGAAATGGTGCGGGTCGCGGCTGGGCCGCGCCGTTCCGAGGACGATCCGTTCGACCCGGCCGTCGACCCGATGAAAGGCGAGATCGAGCCGCCGCGCTCCCGCGCCTTCGCGCGCCAGGCGAAGCACGAGATCCTCGGCGAGCCGCTCGGCCGCGCGCGCCAGATCGGCAGGATCGGCGATCGGCTCGGCAAAGCTCAGGCGCACGCGGCGCACCGGCGCCTCGCCGAGCGGCGACAATGGCTCGGGCAGATCATCAAGCGCCTGATCGAGAAGCAGCACCACCTTGTCGCCGAACCGGCCGGCGAGGGCGGCGCGCGGCATCGCATAAAGATCGCCGATCCGCTTCAGACCCACCCGCCGGATTCCCTGGGCGGTGGCCGGGTCGAGGCGCAGCGCTTCGACCGGCAATGCGGCGAGGCCGGCGCGCATGTTCCCCGGCGGCAGAATCCTCACATTGTCGCCGATTGGCGCAAAGCGGGCCAATGCCCAGGCGGCGCCGAGCGTGTCGGCAACGGCGATATGGCAGGCGATGCCCTGGCGGTCGAGCCGGGCTGTCAGATCGGCGGCGAGCGCCACCTCCCCGCCCCACAGATGCGCTGAGCCGGTGATCTCGACCCGCACCCCATCCACTCCATCGGGTGCGGTCCACGGGCTATAGCGGCCGCACCATTCCGCCAGCCGCCGCAGCGATGCCATATCCTCAACCGGTTCGGCCACCGCGGTGGCGAGATCGGGCCGAAAAGAAAATGCATCCGCCAATGGCATCCCAGGGGCGAGACCGGCGGCGGCAGCTGCCGGGTTGACCGCGGCGAGCAGACGCCGGCCGGCACCCTCGATCACCGTGGCAAACGGGATTTCCTCAACCGGCGCGCCGAAATTTTTCCGGCGGGACGGCATCGTCGCGGAACGGCGCATTCGGTCGATCGGCCAACGTGGCAACCAGAGATAGAGAACCCGTCGCATCCATCACCTCCACCTCCCAGCGTGCCGGTTCGCCGCCGCGGCAGCGCAATAGCTCGACCCGCCAGCGCGGATGCCCGATCCCCGGCTCGCCTCGCGCTGGAACTGACGGCAGCGCTGCGATCCGCCAGCGCGTCGCCGCCGCATTCGGCAGATCGCGTTCGCGCGCCGCCTCGCCGCCGTCACGCCAGCGCCGCAGCAGAAAAGCGGTGATGCCGGAATGTTCGGCGGCAAGCTGCAACCGACGGCTCGCTACCGATGGAAGCACGCCCACTTCGCCGACCACCGCGGCGACGCCAGTAGCGCGCAGCCCTTCCTCCATCGCCCACAGGATCTCGTCGTCGCGTCGTGCCCGAACCAGCACGAGGCGGTCGGGATCGAGCCCGTGGGCAGCCAGACCGGGCCCGTAAAGATCCGGCCGCGGCATGCACCAAAGCACGGTCCCGTCCTTATCGAGCCGTGCGAGGATGCCGGCGGCGAAGGCGGCGGCGAGCGCGCCATCCTCCTCGTCGCCGCCCATTCCCAGGATCTCATGCAAGGCGCCGCGTGCGAGCCCGCCGCCCGGCAAGGCCCGGTCGATCGCGGCGACGCCGAACGGCGTCACCCCATGCACCGCCGCTGCCGGCCGCTCGATGCGCCGGATCCGTTCACGCAGCGCCATCAGAAACTCGCGGGACATGCTCCGGCAATCACACTTGCCGTTTTGTTGCTAGTTCATGGTTTGTTCCGAATCCCGGGCGCGTTGTCAACCCGGTCCGGTCGATCTTACCGGATTCCGTTCACCCGCCGCTTATCGGCTGGCCAGCCACTGTGACGCCAAACGCCGTGCAGCTTCGGCCACGTCCCTGGTCGCGCCGGCGAAAGAAAGCCGCCGCGAGCGTTTCCGGCGGCGTCGTGCCGCCGCTGGGCTGAACCAGGACGCCGGTGACGCGCCGGCCGGCACGATCGAATACCGGCTCAACCACGTTGCTTTCCTCGTGAAGGCGGAGGTTTGGAAGCTGACGAACCCGACGCCGCACGCCCGCCTCCAGCAACGGGCGGCTGACCAAAAGGCCGACCAGCCCGCTCTGCACGTTGTACAGATAGACGCCATGGTTGAACCACAGGATGTCGCCGGCGACATCACCATAGAGCGCGTTTTGCGCGACGAGTTCCTCGCTGAATCCAGGAAACAGTTGTTCGAGGACCTCACGACCACGGGCCAGAAGCCCGTGCGCATGGCGACCCTGCGGCACGCCTTTGCGCGGCTCGCGTTCTGCGGCCAGCGTATCGCGATCGACAACGGTTACCGTCTCGTAATGGTCCGTCAGTGCACGGGCCGCCAAGAGGCCGCCGATGCTCGCCCCGATGACGACTGCATGCCTTCCCGAATGCCATTTCGTCCCCCTGTCTCTGGCGTCAAATCCACTCTCTCAACGCCGCCGTTGCGGCGCCGGTTTGGTGCCAGCCGCTGATCTCCATCGTGGCATCCCGGCGCTCGTCTTCGGTGCATAGCATGCTGGGAAGGTAACCCACGGCGAACCTATTATGGGGCCAGGCGGGCTTTGAACGAAGGTCGTAAAAGGCCATAAAAGGCAGATCCGGCGGGAAGGCTGAGAGTTCTGCTATGGGCTGGACTCCAGCCGTAGGCGCCGGCTACCAAGAGTTAGGTTTTGAGCACTCGGGGGTCGCCCTCAATTTGCGCTTCGTCACATCCCGAGGATGTGGGACCGTGGAGCCCGATCCCTCCGCGATGCGGGCCGTCGCCTTCGGCCCTTGAGCCTCACTCTGCGCGCGGCAGCCAGTCGGCGAGGCGGCGCGCCGCCTTGGCCACGTCTTCGGTCGCGCCAGCGAAAGAGAGACGCACCCAGCCGCCGCCGTTCAGCGGGTCGAAGTCGAGCCCCGGGGTTATCGCCACGCCGGTCTCGCCTAAGCAGGCGGCGGCAGAAATCGACGCTGTCGCGGCTCAGTTCGGAGATATCGACATAGAGGTAGAACGCCCCTTCGGCCGGAGCGAAGCGGGTGAGTCCGGCGGCGGAGAAGCTCCCGATCAGCAGATCCCGGTTGGCGCGGTAGCGCGCGACATGGCCATCGAGCTCGGCGCGGCAGCCGAATACCGGGATCGCGGCGAGCTGTGACAAGGCTGGCGGCGAGATGTAGAAATTCTGGCCCAGACACTCGACCGAGCGCGCCAGATCCGGCGGCGCCAGCATCCAGCCGAGCCGCCAGCCGGTCATGCTGTAATATTTCGAGAAGGAGTTGATGACCACCGCCTCACGCCCGTAGGCCCGCACCGTTGCCGCTGGCGCCTCATAGATGATCCCGTGATAAATCTCGTCCGAAATCAGACGGATGCCGCGCTCGCGGCACCAGCCCGCGAGCCGCGCCAAATCGGCGGCGGCAATCATCGTGCCGGTCGGATTGGCCGGGCTGGCGATGACCAGACCGTCGAGCGGCCCCGCTTCGGCGAGGAGTTCGGGGTTCGGTTGATAGTGGGTATTTTCGCCGACCTCGATCAACACCGGCTCGATCCCGAGCGCGCCGAGGATGTTGCGGTAGGCGGGATAGCCCGGTGCGGCCAGCGCCACCCGGTCGCCGGCCTCGAATGCGGCGAGAAACGCCAGCTGAAAGGCGGCCGAGGAACCCGTGGTGACCACAACCTCGCCGGGATCGACGGCGACCCCATATTGCGCGTGGTAATGAGCGGCGATCGCCTGTCGCAACGGTGCGATGCCGAGCGCGTCGGTATAACCGATCGGTTCGTGCGCCAGGGCGTGCCGGGCCGCCTCGCGCACAGCTTCGGGCGCCTGGGTCCCGGGCTGGCCGACTTCGAGGTGGATCACATCGGCGCCGGCCGCCTCGCGCTCATTGGCGGCGCGCAGCATATCCATGGCGATAAAGGGCGGGATGAGCCCGCGCCGCGACGGCCGCAAACTCATCCGGGCAGCTTCGTCAATTCGAGCATCCCTGCAGCATTGGGTAAATCAGCCTCGCTCCAGCCAGAGCGAGAAGGTTGCCATTCGCAAGCGGCTTTGGCTATGACGATCAGCCGCTCGCCGGCCGAGGAACAATTGCACGATGACAAAAGCATTGCCGCGCCTGATCGGAATGTCGGGCAGCCTACGCGCCGGCTCGTATTCGAACGCCGTGCTCGAAACCCTGGGCCGGAAATTCGCCGATGCCGCCGAATTGACAGTCTGGGATCTCGCGCCGATCCCGGCCTACAACCAGGATCTCGAAGGCGAAAAGCGTCCGGCCCCGGTCAAGGCATTGCTCGCCGCGATCGATGCCGCCGACGGGCTCGTGCTATGTGCCCCCGAATTCAACCACAGCATTCCGGGCGTGCTAAAGAACGCTCTGGACTGGGCCTCGCGCCCGGCCTTCGCCTCGGTCATGGCGTACAAGCCGGTGGCGATCATGACGACGTCGCGAGGGCCACTTGGCGGCGCGCGCTGCCTCGAACACATGCGGGTCACGCTCGCTTCGATGCTGTCGCGAGTGGTTCTGGCGCGCGAGGTCATCATCACCGCCTGCGCCGACAAGGTCCGAGACGGCAGGCTCGTCGACGAGACCTCGCTCGGCTTTGCCTGCGGCGCGGTTGAGGCATTGCTGCGCGAGATCGCTGTGTGGCGGCCGGTAGACCGGGACAGGGCTTAGGCCATCGACATGTCCGGCAACGACACGGTGCTGTGCCAGGTCGACTCGCGCGGCGTCGCCTCGGTCACGCTCAATCGACCGGCTGTCGGCAACGCCTATGACGGCGCGCTGATCGACGGGCTGATCGATACCTTCGCCCGTTTGGCAGGCGAAGCCGGTCTGCGCTGCGTCGTGCTGCGTGGCGCCGGGCGGCATTTTCAGGCCGGGGCCGACCTTGCCTTTCTCAGACATCTGCGCACGGTGCCGCCGGAGCAGAACCTCGATTTCTCGCGCCGCACCCTCGACGCGATTGACGGGCTGCGCCATTTTCCGCAGCCGACCGTGGCGCTTATCCATGGCGGCTGCTTCGGCGGTGGGATCGGCATCGCCGCGGCCTGCGACATCGCAATTGCCGCAGAGGACGCGGTCTTCGCCATCAGCGAGGTGCGTTGGGGCATTACCGCCGCGCCGATCATCCCGCTGCTCGTCGATCGCATCGGCTCACGAGCGTCAGCGCGGCTGGCGCTAACCGGCGAGCGCTTCGCCGCCGCCGAGGCGTTGCGCATCGGGCTGGTTCATCAGCTATGTCCTGCCGAAGAGCTCGAGACCCTGGCGGCAGAGATTGTCGACAGCCTGCTGATGGCGGCGCCGGAATCGGCGGCAATGACCAAGCAGCTCGTCGCCGAGGCGGTCGAGACCCCGGATAGCCGGGCTTTCCGCGAGCGCATCATCAGCGAGGCGGCAGCGCGCCGATGCTCGCCAGAGGCGGCCGAGGGGCTCGCGAGCTTCGCCGAAAAGCGCCGGCCCGGCTGGTATCCCGCCGCCTAAGCCTGCGCCGGGCGCGCGGTCCTCAGCTGGGGCTCGACGCCGGCTTTTCGTTGACGCAGCGCAACAGCTTCCAATAGCCGAAAAGATTGCTCGGCCGGACTTCGCGGATCGACAGCCGGCTGTCGCGCTGGAATGTCTCGAACGGGAAATCGGCGTGAAAACCGATATGGCGGGCGAGGTGGGCCAGGCGCTTTTCCATGAACCGCGCGGCCGGGTTTTCGCTGGTGAAGTGATTGACCACGACGATCGCGCCGCCCGGGATGCACACCCGCCGCATCTCCGCGGCGAACCGCGCCGGGCTCGGCACGACCGAGGCGACATAAAGCGCCAAAACCGCATCGAACGAATTGTCGGCAAATTCCAAATTCTCGGCATCCATCAGATGGAGGCCCTCGACATGCGCGAGGCTCTGCTGCTCGGTACGCCGTTTGGCCTTCTCCAGCATTTCGGCCGAGACATCGATGCCGGTCACCCGCGAATCGGGCCGGAAATATGGCAGCGACAGGCCGGTGCCGACCCCGACTTCGAGAATGCGCTGCCCTGGCCGGTCGTTGGCGATGCGCACCGCCTCCTTGCGTCCGGGGTGAAACACCGGGCCGAAAACGATGTCGTAAGAGCCGGAAAACAAGCGGTATGTCCGGATCGTATCGTGCAAATCCATCGTCTCGCTCTCGTCATGGCCGGCGCCGCAACTCGCGGCACGCCTCCGGAGCCGGGGTTCCGGGCGCATTTATTGGAATAGGGGTACCATGCCGCGCCGCCTACGTCATCCTGGTGCTTAACAATTCGGTCATTTGGCCAACCTGCGCAGCCGCGATCGGAGCAGACACCGGCCGCTTGCAGCACCGACCCGTTGCCGATCCGGCTGCGCCTCCGATTGCAGCGGCGCCGTCAGATCAGGATGACGCGTTCGGCCTCCAGGCCTTTCTTGCCGTCGACGACCTCGACCCGGACGCGCTGACCCGGATCGAGCGCGATGACGCCGCTGCGGCGCAAGGCGGTGATGTGAATAAACACATCCTTGCCGCCGCCATCGGGCGAAATGAACCCGTAGCCCTTGTCGGCCTCGAACCATTTGACCGCGCCCTCGAGGGCCATGGACGGCCGCGGGGTGCGCCGGTCGAAACCGCCGCTTCCTCCGGACGGCGCCGTCGACGTGCTGCTATCGACATTCAGAACGCTGGTCACCAGCGGGCCTTTCGCGCCGGCGCCGACTTCGCAGGTGATCGAGGCGCCCTCGGGCACCTCCTCGTACCCGGCGCGGCGCAGGACCGCCATCGGCAGAAACGCATCCTGCGACCCATCGGATGGGGTGACAAAGCCAAAACCCTTGCTGGCGTTGAACCACTTGACTTTGGCTTCGAGGCGACGGCCTGCGGGGGTGTCCTCGCGGAAGAAACCGGGGCGGCGTTCGAACATGGTTTCTCTAACCGTGGATAGAATGCGACGAGCACTGCGAACGCCCAATATATCGCAACTTAGTTGCCTCGCGCTAGCCGTCGGATCGCCTTATTGCCGCCCCATTTTCACGCCGGCCGCGCGGTCGCCATCGGCACTATCCGTTATAGGCCACGACATGCTGGTTCTGCTCGCCCAGGCCCTCGACCGATAGCCGCATCCGGTCGCCGGGTTTGAGAAATTGCGGCGGCTTCATGCCGAGCCCGACCCCGGAGGGGGTTCCGGTGGCGATCACGTCACCCGGCATCAGGCTGAGGAAATGGCTGACATAGCTGACGATCTCGTCGATGCCAAAGATCAGGTCGGAGGTGTTGCTGTTCTGCACCCGCCGGCCGTTGACCTCGGTCCACAGCGCGAGCTTGCCCGGGTCCGGGACCTCGTCGGCGGTGACCACCCAAGGCCCGATCGGGCCAAAGGTGTCGGCGCTCTTGCCCTTGGTCCACTGGCCGCCGCGCTCGATCTGAAATTCGCGCTCCGAGACATCGTTGACGATGCAATAGCCGGCAATGTAGCGGCGCGCCTCATGGGCCGCGACATAGCGCGCGAGGCTGCCGATGACGATGCCGAGCTCGACCTCCCAATCGGTCTTCTGCGAGGCCTTGGGGATCATCACCTCGTCGTCGGGACCGCAGATCGACGAGGTCGCCTTCATGAAGATGATCGGCTCCTTCGGGATCGCCGCCCCGGTCTCCGCCGCGTGCTGGCGGTAGTTGAGGCCGATGGCGATGAATTTCGGCACCCGGCCGACGCAGGGGCCGAGCCGCGGCGCGCCCGCAACCAGCGGCAGGCTCGCCGGATCGGTGCGCCGCAGCCGGTCGAGAGCGGCCGGCGCGAGGGTTTCGCCGTCGATGTCGCCGACAATGCCGGAGAGGTCGCGGATCTTGCCGTCGCGATCGAGGAGACCCGGTTTTTCATGGCCGGCGGGCCCGTAGCGAAGGAGCTTCATCGGAATTGCCTCCTGTTGCAGGTCACAGCGTAAAGCCGCCGTCGATCACATGGATCGCGCCAGTGGTGAACGAGGCTTCGTCGGATGCCAGATAGACCGCGAGCGCCGCCACCTCTTCCGGGGTGCCGAGCCGGCCCAAAGGCTGACGCTCGACAAAACCGCGGCGCGCCGCCTCGCTGCCGCCGACGATGCGGACCCCCCGCGCGGCGATGCGATCCTCCAGCGAGGGGGTCTCGATCGTGCCAGGGCAGATCGCGTTGCAGCGGATGCCGGAGGTGATGAAGTCGGCGGCAACCGATTTGGTCAATCCGATCACCGCCGCCTTGGTCGCGCCATAGACGCAGCGGTCCGGCGCGCCTTTGACCGAGGAAACGGTCGAGGCCATGTTGACGATCGAGGCGCCGGTTCCCCGTTCCAGCATCTTCGGCAAAAAGGCGCGGATCATCATAAACATCGAGCGCACATTGAGGGCGAAGGATGCGTCCCAGTCGATCGGTTCGGCGTCGAGTATCGTCCCGTGATGGACAAAGCCCGCGCAATTGAACAACACGTCGAGCGGGCCTAATTCGACGGCAAGTGCCGCAATCGCGTCGTCCTCGGTGACGTCAAGGCGGCGGGTGGCGATCAGCGCGTCGGCGAGCGGAGCGAGCTTTTCCTCAGCGATGTCGGTCGCCAGCACGCTCGCGCCTTCGGCGGCAAAAGCCAGCGCCGTGGCCCGGCCGATGCCTTGCGCCGCCGCCGTCACCAATGCCCGTTTGCCCGCCAGGCGTCCCGCCATCGCCGGAAACTGCCATGCTCGGCCCCGGCCTGTAAATCACCGTTCTTGATCTGTCGCGGCAGAGTCGCGCCAGACAGCGATCGGCTGGCCGGTCCGAGAGGGCCTGCCCGCCGGCCGGGCGGCAAGGGTCGAATTAACCAATCCTGCCGACCGCGCAAAACTTGCCCCTCCTGCGAGGATTTGGCGCGCGCCCGCTTGACAGCCATCATACCTAGGATAAAATGGTTCCAAGGTGCAGGGTCACCTGACCGGCCCTGATTTGACGCTGGCGGGTTAATGATGTGCTGGCTCGAGAGCGAGTGGGCTTAGGGGTGGAATTCGTGCAAACTCCGAGCATATCCGGGCGCGGCCTTGTTCGCTTGATCGATCGGCTCCATATCAAAATTCATCGGGGTCTTGCGGATCGATCTGATAAGCGCATCGGGCGCCGGCCCGTTTTGGCTGGACGCTGTTCCCCAAAGCTGGATGGTGCACACCCTGCCCGCGGGCGAGCAATCGCGGCGCGGCTGCATAGCTGCAAAATCGCGGCACGACCCAGACAGTCGATGGCCATTCGCGAGTGATTCCGTAGGGAGTCGCTCACTACCACCAACACCACCAAGGAGGAGGGCCCGAGATGGCATACCAAGAAGACATCGCTTTGATGGCGCATCTGATGCGACGGGCGGGGTTTGGCGCCGGCCGCGACGAGATCGAGGCGCGCGCGGCCAAAGGCTACGAGGCGACGGTCGAGGAGTTGCTGAATCCCGAGACGCAGCCGGCGGTCGATGAATATCAGTTGATGCGGTATCAGCCGGCGGCGTTGCTGCCCGGCGGGCAGCCCCCGATGGGCAACGTCAATTGGATGTATCATCTGGTGAACACCAAGCGCCCGCTCGAAGAGAAGATGGCGCTGTTCTGGCACCATGTGTTCGCAACCGGCAACTCAAAGGTGGACAACTACGATCAGCTGCTGACGCAGATCAAGCTCTTCCGTGACAAGGGCATGGGCAATTATCGTGATCTGCTGCTCGCTGTCGCCAAGAATCCGACGATGATCTTCTGGCTGGATAACCAGCAGAACCACGGCAACGCTGTCAACGAGAACTGGGGCCGCGAGCTGCTTGAGTTGTTCAGCCTCGGCGCTGGCAACTATACCGAGACGGACGTTCGTGAATGCTCACGGGCCTTCACCGGTTGGACATTCGCAACCAAGATCCCGCGAGCGCCCTACGGCCGGTTCCCCTGGCAATTCGAGTACCGCGCGGAAGATCACGATGACGGCGAGAAAGTATTTCTCGGTCACAAGGGCCGGTTCAACGGCGAAGACATCATCGACATCGTAGTGCAGCAGCCGGCATGCGGTCGGTTCATCTGCCGGCATCTGTACAATTTCTTCGTCGCCGACGAACCGCAGGTGCCAGCTTGGCCGATCGAACCGCCGCGCGATCAGAAGGCGATCGACACATTGGTTGGGGCGTTCCGTGATTCGAAGTTCGAAATGCGCTCCATTCTGCGAGTGCTGTTCAACTCGGACTTCTTCAAGAACGCCCGCTTCCAGCACATGAAATCGCCGGCCGAGGTCGTGGTCAGCACGTTGCGGTTGGTCGGCGGCCACGAGCTCCCCGCCCCCGGAATTGGCGAATTGGCGATGCAGCCCACCTATATGGGTCAGGATATGCTCAATCCGCCCTCGGTCGAAGGATGGCACACCGGGAAAGAGTGGATCAACAGCGGCTCGCTGATGGCGCGGGTGAACTTCGTCGCGGAAAAGATTGGTGATACGTCGCTGCCTGGCGTCCTCTCGATCATCAACCGGCTGAAACAACATGGCTCGCTGAGCCCTGAGCAGCTCGTTGATGGCTGCCTGGACCAGATCGGCCCGATCGAAGTCGACGCCGACACGAAGCAGGAGCTGGTTGCTCAAGCCAAGGAATGGGGCCAGGTTGCTTGGGACAACGAGGCGCACTCGGAAATCGCGAACCAACGTGCCGCCGAAATGTTGCAGCTGATCGTCGCCACCAGAGAGTATCAATTCGGCTAACAGGCTGAACTTATCAGACGAGGAGGAAGGCACAATGCCGGCAACACAGGACGCAAAGAAGGATCCAGTCATCGTTGTTCTGCAATTGACAGGCGGAAATGACTATGTAAATACGGTGATCCCCTACAACAATCCGTTGTACCGGGATAACCGGAAGGCTGTCGGGCTCCCCGACAACCAGATCATGCACCTCGACGGCCAGTTTGGCATCCCGCAGTACATGGCGCCGTTGAAGCAGTTCTGGGACGACAAAAAGCTCGCTATTCTGCACGGCGTCGGCTGGAAGGAATCGCCGCGGTCCCACTTCCGGGCCATGGACATCTGGCACACTTGCGAGCCGGTCAAGGTCGGCACCGAGGGCTGGCTCGGGCGCGTGGCCCGCGAGTTCGACCCCAAAAAGGAAAACGTCGTCACCACGGTTAGTTTTGGACCGAGCCTGCCGCGGGCTCTAGCGGTGGCGGGCGTGCCGGTGGCGTGCGTCGGCGGGCCGCTGGAGAACTACGGTTTCCTGCCGACCATTCAGGGCAACCAGCGCAAGCAAATCCTCGAGCGGTTTGCGGCGATGTACAAGCCGGCGATCGGCACCGGCGCGGTGATGGACTACATGGCTGACACCGGGATCGATTCGCTGAAGGGCGAAGACATCCTGAAGGTCGCGCCGCAGAAATACTCTTCGACGGTGCAGTATCCCAACACGTCGATCGGCCGTAAGCTCAAGGGTATTGCCCAGGTACATCTGGCCGATCTGGGCAGCCGGATCTTCTATTGCGATCACAGCACTTTCGACACTCATGCCGGGCAGAACGCAGCTGGGAGTCCAGGGAGCCACCCCGTTCTGTGGAAAGCGGTGACCGAAGGGGTCGACGCCTTTATGCAAGACCTTCGCGAACACGATCACGCCGACAACGTGATCCTGCTGATGTTCTCAGAGTTCGGCCGCCGCGTCCGCGACAACGGCTCCGGGACCGATCACGGCGCTGGTGGCGTTGCCTTCGTGCTGGGCGAGAAAGTCAATGGCGGCCATTATGGCGAAATGCCGTCGCTGGAAGCCTCCAAGCTGGTTCAGGGCGACCTCGACCCGAACATGGATTTCCGCAGCGTCTACTCGACGATCCTCGACAAGTGGCTGAAGCTCAATCCGGCACCGATCGTCAACGGCACCTTCGAGCAACCAGCCTTCCTGAACTGACGGCAAGGCCGTCGACCACCTCCCTTCCTTGGTGTTGGCCTCGGGAGGGAGGGTCGGCTGACGGTGCAGAGTTTAGTAAACGCAACACGTCGATCAGAGAGGAGGAGCGCTATGCCGCTCACAACGGTGTCGGAAGGACGCGTCTATGATTGGAGCCATGCCGTCGGGCGCAACGCAGCCCGTGGCCCGGGTTTCAATTATATTCAAACGATGTGCCTCGGCAAAAACGGGGTGCTCTACGCGGCTAATCGCGGGAACGAGAACAATTTCGGGATGCACGTCAATAAGACCAAGCTGGGTGCTCCCGGTGAAGAAGAATGGCTCGCCGACTTTTGCGAACACGGCGATGGCGACAGTCATTGCACTTGGCCGTTCGGAGTTGCGGTCGACTCCAACGAGAATGTTTACCTGTCGGACGACTGGAGGAACACGATCTCCGTGTTTGACAGCAGCGGCAAATTCTTACGCAAGTGGGGCGAGGCCGGCAGCGCCGACGGCCAGCTGTTTCGCCCGGCCGGCTTGGCCGTAGAGAAAAACGACAACATCATCGTCGTCGACAGCGGCAACAACCGGCTGCAGGTCTTCACTCCGGAGGGCAAGTTTGTCGGGAAATGCGGCGGGCCCGGGAAAGGCGACGGTCAGTTCGACCAACCTTGGGGGATCACGCTCGACAAGGACGGCAATATATACGTTGCCGACTGGAACAATCATCGGATCCAGAAGCTCTCGCCGGAGGGTAGGTTCCTGATGAAGTTCGGCGAATATGGAAAGGTCGAGGAGCCCGAGGACGCCTATGGAGTAACCTACCTCGGCCCGTACGTCACAGCGGCCTCGGAAAGGGAAGGGTATCCCAGCCCTGGCAAGCTCAATCATCCGACCGATGTCGCCGTCGATCCTGATGGCGATATCTACGTCACCGATTGGGGCAACCACCGGGTTTGCGTCTTCGATTCAGAAGGAAAGCCGATTGCCCAGCTGATCGGCGACGCCCATGTGTTGTCAAAATGGGGCCAGCAGACCGTCTCAGCCAACCCCGACATGGAGAAGGCGCGGCGCCGGGTGAAGAGCCTCGAGCCGCAATGGCGCTTCTGCTTCCCGACGGCGGTGGAGTTCGATCCGGCAACCGACAACATCATCGTTGCCGACAGCCAGCGCAATCGGCTGCAGGTCTACAAGAAGGTTCGCGATTACAGCGACTTCCAGGCGAACCTGTAGGAGCCATCCGGCGCCGGTCTTCCCTGCCTCCCCCGTTGTCTTGCGGCGGGCGAGGCAGGAAGGGGCGTCAAGGATCGGCACCTCCGAACGGTTGCGTTCGACCAATAGGCGATCGTGTGCGGCACGATCGCCTATTTCTTTGCGCCCGACGGTCTATGCCCCGAGAATTGACCGACCGACCAGCCAGGAAGCGTGCCAGGAAGCGTAGGCCGCCGGAGCCGCGAGATGCCGCCATTTCGCTCCTGCCGTGGCCGGCCGGAACCTCGATATGCCGGCCCTCGGACGATCTTCAGCTACGGACGCAGATCGCGGATGTCAAATCCCGTATCGACCTGGATTCAGAGCCCTAACGCTACCTCAATCCGGGGGATTAAACTAGAGGGTGTCGTGCAGCAGCCATCCCGGCAGGTTATGGCTGAGGCGCGGGTTAGGACCGCCCTCCCAGGGCGCGGCGGCGGTGCACACAACCCCTATCGCCGTACCAATTTCCGTGACGATCGGCGAGCCGGCCATCGCGCTGCCGACGACCTCGGCGGCATGGGTGATCCACAGGGGCCCCCCGAAGTGGCGGATTGTACAGGAGAACCACCGGCGGCCGTCGAGTGACAGCAGCCGGGCCGGGACCCAGAAATTGACCGGATTCCGGAGGGAACCGCCGATCGAGAGCACCGTCGCCGACTCCATCAGGGCTTTGTATTCATCGGCGTGTGGATCGTCGGGCGAGCCGAGCACCGCGATGTCGGCGATCGGATCGAGAAAGCGGCATACCGCGCATACACGGGCCGCGTCCCCAAGGGGAGCGAGGAGCGGCCCGTAGGCGTGCTTTTTGGGCCCGAAAAAGGACTGAGCCGGCGGGAGGAACGGCAGGCAGTGCGCGGCCGTGATGACGAGCCGCTCGCCCGCACCCTCGACGACAAAGCCGCGTCCGCTACCAGCGGTCATGACACCTGTTGCCAGCATCTCGCTAATCATGGTTTTCTACCTTCTCTATTCTGCAGCGAGGGAGCCGTGAACCCGAAGCGGTACGCTGTCGGGGAGCGTTCCAGCTATGACCCGGCGACCCGCTCGAACCGGTCCATCTCAGAGCGACGAAGTGCGGCGATAGAGCGTTGTCCGACCGGCATCCCCCCGCAACATAGTTGTTTATTTCCGCCATGACTTTGCCTATATTTGTCATATGAAAGTGATGTCGTCTCCATCGCTCGCCTTGAAGCGATTGCGCGCCGCAGGATTGCGGCCGACCCGGCAGCGCCTCGCGCTCGCCCGTCTTCTGCTCGAGGGCGGGGATCGACATGTCACTGCGGAGCAGTTGCACGGGGAAGCGTTGGCCGCCGACATCCAGGTATCGCTGGCAACCGTTTACAACACCTTGCACCAGTTCACCGAGGTCGGATTGTTGCGTGAGGCCGTGGTCGAGCCCGGCCGCTCGTATTTCGATACCAATACGGCCGACCATCATCACTTCTTTTGCGAGACGACCGGCGAATTGCAGGATATTCCGGCCCATCATCTCTCGGTCAGCGGGCTGCCCGCTCCTCCTTTCGGAACCGAGATCCGACGGGTCGATATCATCATCCGCGTGCGTCCCGGCAACGGCTGAGCCAGAGCGCCTCTTTCGCCAATTGAAAGAGGCGCTAGCGAGATTGCTGTCTCGCGGCCCCGTACCGAAATTGCCATTGTAACGCTTTCGCCGCAGCGCGGCCGATCGTCGGCTGGCAAAAGCGTCTATCGCCAGTCCATCCGGTGACATCTCCATCGGCAAGTGGGTTCGCTCACCAACGGTTGCGCCGAAATTTGCCACGCCTCCCTAGGCGAAAGGGCGCTGGCTCAGCCGCCTGTGTGACAAATTAGACCAATTCTAATTCTTGATCCTGCCATTCGGCTCTCCCACATGCCTCGCTGTGGCAGCGGGGCCGTCTCGTCGCGGCCGCTGCATTTCGAAAACATCGGAGCAGCTATGGCATCGTTGAAGAATTCCAGGACCGAGGGCAAGGCCTCGGCGGTCCAATTCCTCAAATTCGTCTTTGCCTCCGAGCTGGTTTCGCAGTTCAAGACGCCTGGCAGGAAGATTGTCGTCGGCTTCGACCACCCGAATTACGCTCATATGGCAGTACTCGCGGAGCCGGCGCGCGCGGCTCTGGCCAAAGATTTCGACTGACGCGGGGCACTCGATTGGTCGAGGAGCCTTCCAACAGGCCGCCGAGCGGTCGGGAGCACCGGGACCGCGATCGGCGGTGATGCTGGGGCTCGGCCCGAACGACCCGAGACCGGAAGCCGCCGGAGCAGTTCGTCTGCCGTATGGGCGTGCTCCGTGAATGCCGGCCGTTATTCCGAAGATCCCGGATCTTGTGTTCTTCGGGCGCGACCCTAGCGGGCGTCCAAGCGGGTTAAACAGCGATTTTCGCTCCGAATTCGGCAAAACCGATGAAATGCCGATTGGTTAACTCTTAACAGTCGTGGTAGATTAACCTTATCTTATAATAGTTGCTTTTTACTTCCTGTGGATATATGCCCGAGACAAATTCTCCCAGGAGATGTTTTTCGTGTGGGGATGGAGCAACCGCGCCCGAGCTGAGCGGATCGCCATTGGTCAGCTCGATTTCACCTGCACCGCCGCCGATGAGTTCGCCCGTTTAAAGGTTTTCTCGCCGATCATTGGGGCCGCTAATGGGAGCTAGCGGCAGCATCGGCTCGCGCGAGGCCCTGGCTTCGGGCTCCGCCGACCAAGGGGCGCCGGCGGGACCGGCTTGCTCCGCGTCTGCCGAGTGGTACGACGTGACCTGGAATCCGACCGTAGGCTGCTCTGCCGCGGGCCCCGGATGCGATGAATGCCAGGCGCTACGCACCGTATCCCAGCTGGCCCGCATCGGCGGCAAGGGCGGCGCGCGCTATGCCGGACTGACCACGATGGGGCCGTCAGGCTTGCAATGGAGCGGCGAGATCCGAGTGCGGACGGATGTGTCGACCTGGCCGCTTCTGCAGCGCACTTCGCGACGTATTCTGGTCGATTCGATGTCGGATTTGTTCCACGAGAAGCTCGCTCTCGAAACCATTGATGCGCTGCATGCAGTCATGGCGGTCGCGCATTGGCACCGGTTCCTGGTATTGACCCGACGCGCCGAACGCATGCGTCGCTATTATGCCGATCCGCAGACGCCGTATCGCATCGCCGCGGCGATCGACAGCCTGGCGGCAACAATCCTGCCGGACCCGGACCCTTGGCCAAGCTCCGGCGCAAACGACGCCGCGCCGGGTCGGGCCACCCGCCCGGCGAGGAGCGGCGGCGCACGACGGCTCTGGGGTGTCGGGCTGTCCCGAGTAATCCGCGGGCGCGCCGGTTCGCTGGGCGGTGCGTCTAGTCCGGTTGGGCTCGATCCGTGGCCATTGCCCAATCTGTGGCCGGGCGTCTCGGTCGAGGATCGGCAGCGGATCGGCCGGATCGCCGATCTGCTGCAAATGCCGGCGGCGCTCCGCTGGGTGTGCTTTGAGCCATTGCTTGAGCCGGTTTATCCGGACGCCGTGCCGGTTGGCGAGGGCTATGTCGATGCGCTGGCCGGCGACCGCTACCTGCTCGACGGCCGCGGCCGTCGGGTGCCGATTGCCGAGCCGCCGTTGCCGCCGCTCGATTGGGTTGTCGCCGGCGGTGAGATTGGCGCCGCGGCGCGACCGGCCGATGCCGACTGGGTACGTGGGCTGCGCGACCGCTGTGTTGGCGCCGGCGTGCCGTTCTTTTTTAAGCAATGGGGGGAGTGGGCCCCGGCCCCGGTCGATGGGTTCGGTCAAAGGATGGTGCGCATCGGTCGCCGCGCCGCGGGCCGTTTGCTCGATGGCCGGTACTGGAACGAGATGCCGTCGGTCATGCAGCAGAAGACCCGACGGCGGCGCTGATCGCGGTGCCTCGGCGCCTCGGCTTATGCCATGATGGTCGGCGATGGACATTCCCGCGCAAATGGCCGGGCCGCTGAAATCGGCGGCCGCTCTGGCGCAGCCGGGGCGCGGGCAAACTGCTGGCGGCGCTCTCTCGGGCTATCTTTTCTCGTTCTGTTCGTCCTGCCGGTCCTGGTGAGCAGCTGCATGTTCGGCCGGTCGGCCGCGGTTCCGTGGTATCTGGCGCGGCGCGATCCGACCGGGCTCGCCCCCGATCCGACGACGACGCCCGAAGCGGTGATTCAGGTCTACGCCGCCCGGGCCGTGTCGTGGCGCGGCGTCTTTGCCGTTCACACCTGGATCGCCATCAAGCCGGCCAACGCGCCGCGCTATTCGCGCTATGAGGTGCTGGGCTTTGGCGTCGCCAACGGTGCGCCGGCGGTGCGGCTCGACCGCATGGGGCCGGACAATTACTGGTTCGGCGCCCGCCCGGCGCTGGTGCTCGATCGCCGCGGCGCGGAATTCGACCCGGTCATCGACAAGATTCGCGAGGCGGTCGCGAGCTACCCCTATCCGTCTCGGTACCACGCCTGGCCGGGACCCAACAGCAACACCTTCACCGCCTATATCGGCCGCCGGGTGCCCGAACTCGGACTGGCGCTGCCGGCCAACGCGGTCGGCAAGGATTTCCTGCCGGGCGGGGCGGTCTTTGGCGCGGCGCCGAGCGGCACCGGGGTTCAGGTTTCGCTGTTCGGTCTCGCCGGATTGCTGATCGCGCTGAAGGAGGGGATCGAGCTGAACCTTCTCGGTCTCAATATCGGCATTGATTTCCTGGCGCCCGGACTGAAACTGCCGGCGGTCGGGCGTGTCGGGTTCTCCTGACCGCTCGGGCCGATCGCCAGCAATCCACGATCGTTATGTCGGCAGCTATTTCGGATAGACGCGCTGGTAGACTCCGGGCGATCCTTCGTCGTGGCGCAGATTCGGCGACATTCGCCGCGTCCACGGATTGCTCGACCGCGCCCGGCTCCACGCCTCGCTCTCCGGTACCTTGGCGTGTTCGAACTCGTAGAGCGTCAGGTATTTCGGCTGCCCCTCGACGGCAACGTAGCGGCGCGCCGCCATACAGCCCGGCACCGCCAGATAGCCCGGAATGTAGACCGTATTGTACCAGGCGTTGAACTCCTCCTCGACCGCGCTCGAAACGTCGATGCGCCCCATCTGCAGCACCGGCGCCATACCGGCGGTCTGCTCGATCGGATGGGTGTGCACCGGATAGATCTGCCGATAGGCGTTGCGTAGAAAGTTGCGGCCGATCCGGCTGGTCCCGGTTTTCTGGCGCTGCGCCGAAGGCTGATATTTGAGCGAATTGAGGTAGGCCCCGCTGCGCAGCACGTTGTGGTCCTCGAGTTCGTAGATTGCCAGGTATTTCGGGCCGCCCTTCAACGCGGTATAGCGGCCGGCGCTGAGAAAGCCGGGAATTTGCAGCAGCCGCGGCAGATGCTCCTCATCGTACCAGCGGTTGAACTCGGCCTCGAACCCGGCGTCGATATCGGTCCACACCATCAGCAGTCCGGTTCCGCGCGTCTTGGCCATTGCCGCATCCTCCATGCGTTTCTGTCGCCCGACCCTAGCACGCACTTGCCCTCGTTCAATGCACAAGCGATGGCGGCCACGGCGATGCTGCGTTACCATTGCCGCAAAGCCTGGCTGGAAGGAGCGGGTCATGAGTCGCGTCTACAATGTTATCGATGCCGATGGTCATGTGCTGGAGCCGACCACGCTGTGGAACGACTACATGGCACCGGCCTTTCGCGACCGGGCCCCGCGGCTGATCCTCAACAATGACGGCAGGGAAATGCTGCTGATCGAGGAGCAGATTTTGGGAAGCCAGCAAGGCATGGGCGGAATCGGCGGTGTCGGTGCGCGCCAGGGTCTGGTCCAGGCTTCGACCATGACCTATACCGAAGGGCGCCCGGGCGGGTTCGACCCGCATAAGCGCATCCCTGACATGGACCTCGACGGCATCGACGCGGTCTTTCTGTACCCGAGCATGGGCCTGTTCGCCGGCGCGGTGCAGGACCCGCCGCTCGCCGCCGCGATGTGCCGCGCCTACAACCGCTGGCTCGCCGACTATTGCAAACCCTATCCCGACCGTCTGTTCGGCATCGCCATGCTGCCGATGCAGTCGGTCGACTTGGCGATCGGCGAAATGCGCTTCGCCAGAAAGGAACTCGGCTTCCGTGGCGGCTTCATCCGACCCAACCCCTACAACAATAAGATGATCCACGACCCGCATTACGAGCCGTTCTGGCAGGCGGCCGAGGATCTCGATTTCGCGATCGGCTTCCACGAGGGCGGAAACAGCGGCATGCCGACGGTCGGCGTCGACCGCTTCGAGGGCCGCGGCGCCCAGCACATCATCAGCCACACGATGGAGATGATGCTGGCGGCGATGAGCGTGATCTGGGGCGGAGTGTGCGAGCGGCACCCGAAAATCCGCATCGGCTTTCTCGAATCGGGCGGCGGCTGGATCGCACCGTGGCTCGACCGCATGGACCGCCATTTCGACGATCAGGGCTTCAACGATTCCGGCCTTTCGACGCGCCCGAGCGAACTCTTTCAGCGCAATTGCTGGATCTCGTTCGAGCCGGTCGAAGGCAGCCTAAAGGTGCTGGCTGATTACATCGGCCCGCACAAGATCCTGTGGGCAACCGACTACCCGCACCGCGACGGTTTCTTCCCCGGCGCGCCGAAGATGATCATCGACCGCTTGGCCGATGCTTCGCCGGAAATGCGCCACCAAGTCATGGCCGGCGGCGCGATGGGCTTTTACGGGCTGCAATAGCCCGCCCGAGAAGCTGCCGCTGCGTGGCGCGGCCATTCGGCCGCGTCCCGCCGGCCACCAATCTCAGCCGGAAGCAGGAGTGCGGCGGATGTTGGCGCTTTGTTCGGGGATGCCGGTTTCTTCGTAGCAAACTCGCGACAGAGCGGCGACGCCGTTGCGGATCTCGTCCTTTGAGGGCAAGGCGAAACAGAGCCGCATATGCGATTTCGTCTCAGCCGGGTTGCACGACCATTCGGGGCCGGGGTTAAAGACGAGGCCGGCTTTCGCCGCGGGCCCCACCAGCTTGGTCACGTCGACCCGGTTGGGCAATTTGATCCAAAGAAAAATGCCGCCCTTGGGCCGCCACATTTTCTCGACCGAGGTGCCGAACTCGCGTTCGAGCGCGTCGACCATCGTGTCGAGCTTTTCCTTCAGTACCCCGGTCAGTTCGCCGACATGCTCGTTGAAGCTCTGCGCGAAATATTCGGCGACAACCATCTGCTCGAGCGCGCCGGTGCCGCTGTCGGTCTCCCGCTTCACTCCGACCAGCCGGCTCATGACCGCCCAGTCGGCGACGACGTAGCCGAGGCGCAATGCCGGAGCCAGGGTTTTCGAAAACGAGCCGACATGGATCACCTGGCTCGGGTCCAGCGAATAGATCGCCGGCGGCGAACCATCGCTCCACACCAGATCGGCGTAGCACTCGTCCTCGAAGATCGGCACGCCGTGCTGTCTGGCAAGGCCGAGCAGCGCGTGGCGGCGGTCGAGCGGCAGGATCGAGCCGGTCGGGTTCTGCACGGTCGGGATCGTATAGATGTACTTGGGCACGGTCCCCTTGCGCTTGAGATCATCGAGGATTCGCGCCAGGGCGTCGATCCGCAGCCCGTCATCGTCGAGCGGCGCACCGACGACCGTGACGCCGAGGCGCTGGAGCTTGGTCAGCGCGCCGCCATAGGTGAATTCCTCGAGGATCACCGTGTCGCCGCGCTCGAGCAGCACCCGGTTGACCAGGTCGAGGCCCTGGCCGGAGCCGGAGGTGATCAGCACCTCGTCGGGCGAGCAATGGATGCCGCGCGCGGCGACCTTGCCGACGACGAATTCGCGGGTGGCGCGGAATCCCTGCGGGCCGTGCGGGTTGTAAAGGGCGAGGTCGGCGCCGTCGCGCCTTAGCACCGCCTCGGCCGCTGCGGCGAGCGCCGCTGCCGGCACATGCTCCGGATCGTTATGGCCGCCGATGAAATTGTATTTGGGAAAACCGGTCCAGCGCGGCGCCGCCGGCGGCAGGTCCGTGTTGAACAGATGGCTGTAGGCGAAACCGGTGGCGGCCATGGTTCTTCGTTCCTCGTGATGCACTTGCCCGCCGCAGCGTCATCACCGGGCTCGACCGGTGATCCCCGTCTTCCCTTTGCTGGTATTGGAAGGCGTGGATGGCCGGAACAAATCCGGCCATGACGCGTCTCGGGAATTTCTTTGGCGTCAGCGCGCGTTCGGCGCGTATTTGCCGGAGATTTGCGGGGTGATGTCGGGATAGGCCCCCGGCGTCTTTTGCGCCGCCTGCTCGTGCATCTGCAGCCGCGTCCGCCGCTCCCATTTGCGGTTCAGCTCATCCTTGACGTTGAAGGCGAGCTTCCCGACGCCCTCGATTTCGAGCTCGATCTTGTCGCCATCCATGAACGGGTTGAGCCCGCGATGATTGGTGCCGGTGGCGACGATATCGCCAGGCTCCAAAGCGTGGATAGAGGTCAGCCACTCGATGCAGCGCGGGATCTTGTGCGCCATGTCGCTAGTGTTGAAATTCTGCATCAGGGTGCCGTTGTTCGATAGCCGGATCTGCAATTTTTGCGGGTCCGGGATCTCATCCTTGGTCACGATGCAAGGTCCGATCGGGGCGAAGGTGTCGCGCGACTTCATGGCAAAAAAGCCGGGGGCCGGCAGGCCGCGCGCCGACCCGTCGATAAAGCAGGTATAGCCAAAGACATAGTCCATCGCGTCGGCGGCTTTGACGTTGCTCGCCTTTTTGCCGATCACGAGCGCCAGTTCGGCTTCGCCCTCGAAAATCGTCGCCGGCGCATCGGGCAATACCATCGTATCGCCGGGTCCGCAGATCGCGTTCGCTGTCTTTTGGAATGCATTGATCGGCGCCGGCGCACTGCGGGTGCCGTCCTCCATATAGTTGACGGCCATGCAGTCGATATTGTCCGGCTTGGGCAGCGGCGGGCGGATCTTGACCGAAGCCAATGGCACGCCCTTGCCGCTCGCCGCCGCGTCTTCGAGCTTGCCGCGATACTGGTCGAACCGCGCGATCAGCCCGTTGATCAGATCACCGGGTCCGGTATGTGGGATGTCCCTCACGATGGACGAAACGTCGACGACATTGTCGCCCTTCAGCACGCCCAGCTTGTAATCGTCGAAATACAGCAGCCTCACCTCAGCCTCCCTTATTCGACAGGTACGAAGATGCAATTGCGGATCTTGCCTTCGAGCGCTTTCGACAGATGCCCCTTGCCGGTGGTGTCCTCGACCAGGACGACCTCGCCGGCGCCGATCCTGCGCGCCTCGCCATCGCTCGCGGTGATCTGCACGCCAGCGTCCAGATTG
The DNA here is from genome assembly GCA_963775875.1 of uncultured Alphaproteobacteria bacterium. Lineage (GTDB taxonomy): Bacteria > Pseudomonadota > Alphaproteobacteria > ATCC43930 > CGMCC-115725 > AP-15. The sequence continues at coordinate 214,276 of CAVZKP010000014.1, read as the reverse complement.
ATGATGTATTGCCGCCGCGGCGCTGGGTGCCAGTCGAGATCGTAGGTCGGCGGCACCTCGCGAAAGATAATGCCGGTGGCCGGCAGGCGCTTCGACAATTTGCCGGCCGGGGTCTCCTCGACCCATTCGATCTCGACGTCGCGCCAATGTGATTGGCCGTTCGCATCGGCATAGAGGTTGTGTACCCGCATCGCTGTCGCTCCCGGGCGATTGGATGATGGGGCGCATACTAATGGCGGAGCGAACCCCGGCGCCAGTCTCTCGACGATGGGAGGGGTCACGCCTGCTGGGGCGCGGCAGCGGCGGGGAGGGCGGCGCGCCGCCGCGCGCCCGGCTTGAGCCGGAGAGCCGGCCGCTCGATCAGGTGCCAAGACAGAAAGGCGAATGCCGCGGTCGCCGGCAACGCGATCGCGAACACCTGCCACCACGCGGCCCGGCCGCCGGTCAGCCAGATCGCCGCCTGCTCGACCGGCCAGCCATAAATGTAGAGGCCATAGGAGAGATCGCCGAACCGTGCCGCCGGGATCACCGGCAGGCGCGGGCTCAGCGCCAGCCACAGCGCCAGATAGCAGCCGAACAGCGGAAACAGCGGGATGAACTCGCGCAAGGGCACACTGAGGATGAGCCCGGCCAGCGCCAGCAGCGCGATGCGGCCGTCAAAGACGCGGCTATCGCGCAATTTGTAGAGAACCATGCCGGCGGCGAAAAAGCCGAGCAGCCAGCCCCAGCCGCCGAGCAGGTCGAGCGCCTGAAAATGCAGGCAAGCGATGCCGAGCGCCAACAGCATCATGATCACGGGCAGGGTCAGCAGCCGGGCCACGCCGAGCCCGAGCACCATCAGATACATGATGAACTCGATGCGCAAGGTCCACATCGACCCGTTGATTTCGAGGCCCACCGGATTGTTGACGAACATCACCCCCGGCAATTCGTGCACGCCTGGATCGAGCAAGGTGTTGCCGACGACATAGCGGTACGGGGCCGGCTGGCTGAAATAGGCGCTCGGCTCCAGGGTGGTCACCAAAGGCGCCAGCACGAACGCCGACAGCGTGGTGGCGATGAAGAGGCCGGGGAAGATGCGCAACGCACGCTTGGCGAGGAACCGCAGCGGATCGCCGGTCGTCTCGAAGCTCTGCGTGACCAGAAACCCGCTGATCGCGAAAAACACGAACACGCCGCAAAGGCCGAGGATCGATTGGCTGCCGGTCAGCAGCACCAGCCATTCGTGCCGTTGCGTGCCCTCGGCGATCAGAAAAGAATGCGAGAAGATGACCGAAACCGCGGCGACGAGGCGCAGCGCATCGAAATTGTTGCGTCTGGCGATCGGCGACGACAACTCAGCCGCCCGCGGCCACCTGCGGGACGGTGCGGAAGCGGATCATGGACCGAACAGGCGGGCGACGCGCTCGCGGTGCCAGGTGGCGTCGCCAAAGGCGACCTCGCTGGCCTTGGCGCGCTTGAAATAGAGCTGCAAATCGTGCTCCCAGGTCATGCCGATGCCGCCATGCAGTTGGATGCCGGTGCCGGCGATCTTGCGCGCCATATCCGAGGCGGCGGCCTTGGCCATCGCTACCGCCAGCGGCCCGTCATCCATGCCCTGATCCAGTGCCCAGGCGGCGTAATAGGTCAAGGATTTGGCGTTTTCGATCGCCACCAGCATGTCGGCGGCCTGGTGCTTGACCCCCTGATAGCTGCCGATCGGCTTGCCGAAGGCTACGCGCAACTTGGCGTAGTCGACGGTCATGTCGAGCGCCTGCTGTGCTGAGCCGCACATCTCGGCGCAGAGCGCCACGGTCGCCCGTGCCACGACCCGCGACAGCGGCGCCCAGCCTTGGTGTTTTTCGCCGAGGAGCGCCAAAGCCGGCAGCGCCACGTGGTCGAGCCTGACCTCACACAGCTTTCGAGTCTCGTCGATCGTCGGCATCAAGGCGACGGTCAGGCCGGGCGTGTCCCGCGGCATCAGGAACAGGCTGACGCCATCCTCCATTGTGCTGCCGTCGCGAGTGCGCGCAGCGATGACCAGAATGTCGGCCAGATGCGCGTCGCCGACGAAGAGCTTGGTTCCCGACAGCGTGAAGCCGCCGCCCGTCTCGCGCGCCGGCAAACTGATGCCGCCGCCGTCCCAGCGCAGATTGGGCTCGGTCCAGGCGAGCGCCGCCTTGGCCTTGCCGGCGGTGATTTTCGGCAGCCACTCCCGCCGTTGCGCCGGTGTCCCGGCTTCGGCAATGGCGGCACCGCCGAGCAATACCGTCGACAGAAACGGTCCGGGCATGACCCGGCGCCCCATTTCCTCCATTAGCACGACTAGATCGACCAGCCCGAGCCCGCTGCCGTCATCCGCTTCCGAATAGACGATGCCAAGCCAGCCCTGTTCGGCGAGTTTTTGCCAGAATTCGTCGGTGACCGCCGCCGGCTCGGCCATGCGGGCCCGCACGAACCGGCTGTCGCATTCGGCGTCGAGGAACTTTCGCGCAGTTTCGCGCAGCAGCTCCTGCTCTTCGCTAAAGCTGATATCCATCGTTACCCTTTCGGCAATCCCAGCACCCGCTCGCCGATGATGTTGCGCTGGATCTCGCTGGTGCCTCCGGCGATCGTATATTGCCGGGCCCCGAGCACGCGGTGGTGCCAGCGCGCCGCGTCGGGCACCACCTCGGTCGGCGCATCGACGGTGGCATAGGCGCCGAGCAGGGTCGACGAGAAATCGGCGATCCGCAGCGCCAATTCCGAGCCGAAGAGTTTCAAGATCGAGCCTTCGGGACCGGGCGGCTCGCCGCGCAAACGCCGCGTCAGCCCGCGCAATCGCGTCACCTGCAACGCCTTGACGTCGATCGCCAGCTGGGCCAGCTGCTGACGGATATGGCTCTCGTTCCAGGCCGGCTCCTGGCGGTTAGGGAACTGCTTGGCGAGTTCGGTGAGGCGGGCGATCTGCGCGGCATGGTCGCGCCCGCCGGCGCCGCTCCTCTCGAACATCAAGGTCGTGATCGCGACCTTCCAGCCTTCGTTCAGCTCGCCGACCAAATTCTCCTTCGGCACCATGACGTCTTCGAAAAAGACCTCGTTGAAATGGCGGTGGCCGTTGAGCAAGACCAGCGGGCGCACGGTGATGCCCGGCGTCTTCATGTCGACCAGCAGATAGCTGATGCCGTGGTGCTTGGGCGCTTCGGGATCGGTGCGCACCAGCAAAAAGCACCAATCGGCGAAATGCGCGCCGGAGGTCCATACCTTCTGGCCGTTGACCAGGAAATGATCGCCGGCATCGACGGCGCGGGTCCGCAGGCTCGCCAGATCGCCGCCGGCGCCGGGTTCGGAAAAGCCCTGGCACCAACGCTCCTCGCCGGCGAGGATGCGCGGCAGATGACGCTTTTTCTGCGCTTCGGTACCGCATTGGATCAGGGTCGGACCGAGCAGGTTGATCGCACTCGCTCCCGGCAGGATCGGCGCGCGGGCGCGGAAATACTCCTCGTCGAAAATGACCTGCTGCATGAAATTTGCGCCGCGGCCGCCATATTCCTTGGGCCAGGAAATGCCGACCCAGCCCGCGGCGTGCATCTTTTTCTGCCAGGCGATGCGCTTTTCCAAAGTCTCCAGATCGGGGGCGACGCGCTGGTCAGCGGCGTCGTCAACCTTGATTTCTTCGGGGAGACTGGCTTCGAGCCATTCGCGGAATTCGGCGCGAAAGGCCGCGTGCTCCGGGCTGTCGGCGAAATCCATGATCGGCGTCTCCCGCTCATAATCAAACCCAGAAAGCTTTTTTGTATCAGAGTATTATAGTGCTATTCATGATCTGTGAGCGGTGCTCGGGTTGCAAGAGAAAAAGCGCCAAAGCCGCGAATGGCGCCGCATGCGGTCATCGACGATAACGGTTCGCCTGCGGCAACACGCTAAAGCTTTGCGACAAGCGCCGGCGGAAGCGTATGATCCGCGCCAGCTTTAAGCCGAGGGAGGATACCATGGCGGCTACACATGTTTATGCCGGTGCGGCAGCGTCGATGGGCGGGACGATGGGCGGCGTTTTCCGCCAGACCGTCGGCGACGGTGGCTGGCAGCGCCTGACCAACGGCCTGCCTGATGGCGCTGAGGTTCACGCGGTCACCGTTCATCCCGAGCATCCGGACACCGTCTATATCGGAACGACCAAGGGCAGCTTTCGCAGCACCGACCGCGGCGACCACTGGGAGCGGCTGAACCTCCCCGGCGAGGCCGACATCTGGTCGGTCTGCATCCACCCGAAAAACCCGCGCATCATCTATGCCGGGGCCACCCCGCCTGGGGTGTTCCGCAGCGAGGACGGCGGCGACACGTGGCGCAAGATGGCAGATCCTGGCCTGCCCGACCGGGTAATCATGCAGTTCGCCTGCCGGGTCATGCGGCTCGATGTCGATCCCAACTCACCCGATGACGTCTATGCGACGCTCGAAGCCAACGGCGCGATGCGCAGCCGCAACGGCGGCGAGAGCTGGGAGGATTGCACCGCCGATCTGATCCGCTTCTGCGAGCAGCCAAAATACAGGAGCCGGATCGGCAGCCAGACCGAGATCGAGGGCATGCTCGACGGCCATGCGCTGGCGTGCAGCGCCGCCGCGCCCGGCACCGTATTCCTCGCCAACCGGATGGGCCTGTTCCGCAGCAATGATAAGGGCCAGAGCTGGCAGGATATGGAGATCGGCCGCTTCTCGCCATTGACCTACGGCCGCGACATCCGCGTCTCGCCGCAGGACCCCAAGGTCCTGTACGCCTGCCTCAGCCCGGCGGCGCGCAGCACCGATGGCGCGATCTATCGCAGCGACGATGTCGGCCAGACCTGGAAGCGTTTCGACCACGGGATCAAGGCTGAAGCGACGATGATGGGCGTTGCGGTGCATCCGCGCGATTCCAGCCAGGTCTACGGCGTGTCCCGCTTTGGCCAGGTGTTCGGTACTCAGGATGGCGGCCGCAGTTGGCATGAGCATCGCCTGCCCGAGGGCGTGCGCGACGTCTACGCCGTCGCCTGCGGATAAAAAGCGGTCCGCCGCTCCTCGCCCCCGTCGCTGAGGCGATGGGCCATTGCCTTCCCCGCTCGCGCGGGGCGGGTGGAAATTCGAATGCATTGCTGCCTCGCCCCGCAAGCGGGGAGAGCGCCGGGGTGAGGGGCAGGGAAGGACGCCGATGGCCGAAGACACTGTTGCCGGCAATTCGATGAAGCGGAAGCTCGCGGCCGGCGAACTGGTTCTGTGCATGAACCTGCGTCTGGCCCGCTCGGTCGACATCGCCATGGTCGCCAAAGCCGGCGGCTATGATTCGCTGTACGTCGATATGGAGCATAGCCCCTATTCGATCGAGACGACGGCGACGATCTGCGCCGCCGCACTGGGTATCGGCATTACCCCGCTGGTGCGGGTGCCGAGCCACGATGCGCACTGGTCGAGCCGGGTCCTCGACGGCGGCGCCCAGGGCGTCATCGTTCCGCATGTCGACAACCGCGGCCAGGCCGAGGCGGTGGTGCGCCATTGCCGCTTTCCGCCGCTGGGCCGGCGTTCGGTTATGGGGCTCGGGCCGGCGCTCGGCTATCGCGCGGTGCCGCTCGGCGATTTGAACGATCGGCTCAATGCCGACACCGTGGTCATCGTCATGCTCGAGACCGCCGAGGGCATCGAGAACGCCGCGGCGATCGCCGCGGTGCCGGGGATCGACGTTCTGCTGATCGGCTCGGGCGATCTGACGACGGATTACGGCATTCCGGGGCAGGTCGACCATCCGCGGCTGCGCCAGGCCTATGAGCGGGTGGCGCAGGCCTGCCGGAGCCACGGCAAGGTGCTTGGCGTCGGCGGCATCCGCCACAATGTCGGGTTGCAGGGCGAACTGATCCAGCTCGGCGCGCGTTTCGTCATCGCTGGAACCGATGTCAATTACGTCCTCGCCGGCGCGCGCCAGGATACCTCCGCACTGCGCGCGATCCCGCTCGGTTGACCAGGCCCGCCGCTTTCGCCATCGGCGATCTGTTTCGCGGCGATCTGTTGCCGTTAGGCGTCACCCCGCTTGCCGAGGGGGCGGTGCTATTGCGCGGTTTCGCCCGCTCTGCGGCCGTGGAGCTCGTCGCTGCGGCGGACCGAATCGCCGCCCTGTCGCCGTTCCGCCACATGGTCACCCCCGGCGGGTTTAGCATGTCAGTGGCGATGACCAATTGCGGTCGGGTCGGCTGGGTAACCGACCGAAGCGGCTATCGCTATATGCCGCTCGATCCGAAGACCGGGCGGCCTTGGCCGCCGTTTCCGGCGGGGTTTCAGTCGCTCGCCGAACGCGCGGCGGCGGCCGCCGGCTTCGCCGGCTTCGAACCCGACGCCTGCCTGATCAACCGCTACGAGCCGGGCGCGCGCCTGTCCTTGCACCGCGATGAAGACGAACGCGACCTGAGCGCCCCGGTGGTCTCGGTCTCGCTCGGGCTGCCGGCGACGTTTCTGTTCGGCGGCCTCAGCCGCAAGGATCAGCTATCGCGAATTCGGCTGGAGGGCGGCGATGTTGTCGTGTGGGGCGGTCCCGCCCGCTTAGTTTATCACGGCGTGGCGCCGCTTGCTGAGGCAGAGGATCTGCTGACCGGCCGGAGCCGGATCAATTTGACCTTTCGGAAAGCGCTTTGAGCCGGGCAACCGCGCCTCGCCGCCGCCTGCCCCAGCCGGCCTTCCATCCTTTTGACACCGTTGCCGCTTCGCCGTCGTCCCGATACTCGAAAATCGGGATCTCGGTGGCGATGCCCTTGATTTTCTCGTAGCCGATCGGGCGCAACCGGCTCGATGAACCCGACAGCGCGCGAGCGACATCCCCCGATATGGCGCAGACGACGCCATGTGCTTTGGCCGCTTCCTCCATGCGTGAAGCGATATTGATCGTACTGCCGTAAATGCCGATCGATCGTTTGGTGTCGCCCTGTTCGCTGACGACGACATCGCCGCCGTGGACCCCGATCCGGAACTTCGGGGCCACCCCGAACTGCGCCAGATAGCGCTCGCGCTCGCGGCCGAGGGTGGCGAAAACCGCGTCGAGCGCCCGCAAAATCTTGTCGTCGCGCACCGCCTCCTGCCAATCCCAGATCGCGATCAAACCGTCGCCTTTGTAGAGATAGATTTCACCGCCGAAATCGGTGATCGGCTTCGAAATATCGAATAGAAACTTGCCGACCAGCGACTTGATCTTCAGCGCACCCAGTTTCTCGGCCAGACCCGTCGAATCGTTGATATCGACGAAGACCAGCACTTTCTCTTCGACTACCGGGCGGTGATAGGTCCCAATCATCAGGTGGAACAAGGTATCGATGCCGATGAAATGCACCGCGCGCATCACCACGATGCCGATTACTGAATACACGATGACATTGGGGAGCACGAACGGCAGCCTGCCATACGGGACCGGCGATGGGTATAAACGGTACAGCAGAAGATGGGTAAGATTGATCGCAAAGACAAAGAGTATCGCGACCACCACAGTGTAAATGCCGATCGAAAGCAACGGATGAATGCTGCGGAACCAACGGCCGCGCTGGCTCTGTACATAGAACTGTTCGAAGAGGCCGACCCCGGTACCGACAAAAATCGCATTCAGCACGCCAAAGGCGAGCGGGCGGCCCTTGGCTAGTGTGGACAATCCTGCGAGCAGCGCGAAAATCGTCACCGCCAGCAGGATCGAAGCGAGCTTCCTGCGCATCGAGATCGAGATGCGAGCGAACGCCAAAGCCATGCTCAAGCTGCCGCCGAAGGTTGAATAGTGAAATAGAGTGGATCGAGATGGTTGTCCAGCCACGTCAAGGGGTTCGCAGCGCAAATCGGCTGCAATCGACTATGGCGGCGAGCCGGATCGACAGCAGGCGCTTGGCAAACACCGGCCGTGCGAGTTTGATCGCCGGCCGCAATGCGGCAACACGGCCGGCGGAATGCGGAGAGTGCGATGGCGACCCAATTGCCCGAAGCGGGCGCGGTATTTCTCGACCATGTCGCCCATTTCGTGCCGGCGATGGACCCCGCGGCGGGGGCGCTGCAACATTGCGGCTTCCGGCTCACCCCGTACACTCTGCAAACCAACCGGGTCGACGGCAAACCGGTGCCGGCGGGCACTGGCAACCGCTGCGCGATGTTGCGGCGCGGCTATGTCGAGATCCTCGCCGCCACCGCTGACACGCCGCTGGCGCAGCAGCTGCACGATCGGCTGACCCGCCATACCGGGCTGCATCTCGCCGCTTTCAGCAGCGCGGATGCCGCCGCCGAGCACCGGCGGCTGGCGGCCGCCGGCTTCCCGGTGCTGCCGCTCGTTGATATGCGCCGCCCGGTCATAACCGAAAACGGCGAGTCAGAGGCGCGGTTCACCATCGCCCGGATCGCCCCCGGCCCGATGCCGGAGGGCCGCACCCAGTTTCTCACCCATCACACCGAGAAGCTGGTGTGGCGCGAATCCGATCTCGACCACCCTAACGGGGCGCAAGCGCTGGCGGCGGTATGGATCGCCGCCGCCGAACCGGCCGAACCGGCCGCGCGCTTTGCCCGCTTTACCGGGCGCTCGGCGCGACGCGAGGGTAAGGTCACGACGATTTCCCTCGAACGCGGCGCGCTGCGCTTCGCGACGCCGGAGTTTCTCGCGGGCGAACTTGGCATCGCGTCTGGACCGCCGCTGCCTTATCTCGCCGCGAGCGAGATCGAAGTCGCCAGCCTCGATCGGCTGCGTCGGCTTCTCGACGCCGCTGGGGTCGACTATCATGCGATCGCCGGCGGCATAGCGGTGACGCTGACTGCCGCGGCCGGCGGGACGATGCTGTTTCGGGCGCAAGACGGCTGAGCAAAATCGACCGTTGGCGAGCAGGCGGCGATGCGGCATCACCGCGCCGGGATCATCTTCTCGGCGAACGGAGAGATTGGTGACGGCAACTGCGATGGGTGTCGGCGAATGAGAATAAGCGTCATGACCACCCTGCGCACGAGCCGCAATCCCGCGACCAGACCTTGGACCAGCTAAGGGTGCGCGAGTTTCTGTAGCCGGTTCGGCTCTCACAGGATCAGCTGGGTCTGGGTGACGAGCGCGACCAGCCGCCCTTCGGGCGTCGTCACCCGAATCTGCCAGATCATGGTCCGCCGGCCGCGATGGATCGGCGTCGCCTCGCCGATCACCAGCGTTCCGACCGGCGCTGGAGCGATAAAGTTGGTCTTGCTTTCGATCGTCGTGGTGCCGGCCCCGGGGGCAGGTTGAGGATCGTGCCGGTCGCGCCGAGCGTATCGGCGAAGGCCATCAGGGCGCCGCCATGCAGCACCGCCGGCCGGGTGCAGAGATCCTCGCGCACATTCATCCGGGCGATGATCCGGTCAGCCGAGGCGCTGGCGAACTCGATACCCAACAGCCTCGCGAAGGGCAGCATCTCCTCGTTGATCCGCGCGAGCATATCCATTCGATGGTCCTTTGCCCCGAGGGCGTCGGCGGTCAGGCGGCCAGGATCATGGTAATGCCACGATTGGTCGGGTAGGGTCCCGAAATTCGAGCGAGCCTCCCTGCGAGCTTCTGATCCGCCTCAATGGCGTCGTAAGGGGTGGGCGCGCTGCAATGGAGGGCGTCGCCTGTGCGGAAACTGTCTCTGTTGATCCTGGCGACGGCTTTGGTCGCCCCGGCCGGCGTAACCGTCGCCCAGCAGCAGGCGACCGATAAGGACGCCATCTACGAAGAGCTGAACCTGTTCGACGAAGCCTTCGAACGCATTCGCCAGGACGCGGTCGACCCGGTTGCCGACCCCAAGCTGATCGGCGCAGCGATCAGCGGCATGCTCTCGGGGCTCGATCCACGCGCTGCTTATATCGACCCGGCCGCCTATCAGGCATTGCGCGAGCCAGCCAATAGCGGCGAGGTTGGGATCGGCGTGGTGCTGGCGCTCGACAAAGGCGACTTCAAGGTGATTTCGCCGCGCGACGGCTCGCCGGCGGCCGCGGCCGGGATCCAGCCAGGCGATCTGATCTTCTCGATCGACAAGCAGCCCACCTACGAGATGAGCCTGGCCGATGTCCAGCGGGAATTGCGCGGGGCTCCCGGCAGCACGGTGGCTCTGATCCTCGAGCGCGGCGAGGGCGCCCCGATCAAGCTCAAAGTCAAGCGTGCGGCGGAAAATCTCCAGACCGTCACGGCGCGGGTCGAAGACGGAAATCTCGGCTATGTGCGGCTGGCCGGCTTCGACGACGGCACTGCGGCGGCGCTGGCTGCCGCGGTGCAGGATCTGCGGCAAAAAACCGGCGGCAAGCTGCTCGGCCTGGTTCTCGACCTGCGCAACAATCCGGGCGGCAATTTCCAGGATGCCGTGGCGACGGCAGCCGCCTTCCTCGACAAGGGCGACGTGGCTCTGCTCAAGGGCCGCAAACCGGACAGCGTCAAGCACATCACCGCTCCTCCGGGCGATCTGGTCAAGGGGCTGCCGATTGTCGTGCTGGTCAACGGCGGAACCGCGCGCGAGGCCGAGCTCGTTGCCGGCGCGCTGCAGGATAATCACCGCGCCATGCTGGTCGGCACCAAAACCTATGGCGAAAGCGGGGTCGAGACGGTAATCCCACTCGCCAGCGGCGGTGCGATCAGCCTGACCACCGCCCGGTTCACCACCCCCGACGGGCGGGAGATCGACGGTAAAGGCCTCGAGCCCGATCTCACCGTAACCCCGCTGAAGATCGAAAAGCTGGCCGAGGGCGAGGAGATTCACGAAGCCGACCTGCCGGGAGCTCTCAAAAACCCGGACCAGCCGGCCCCCGCCGCTACGTCCGTCCCCGGCGCCGCCGCGCCTGCCGGCAAACCCGCCCCGGTAGCTAAGCCGAGCCCGGCAGCGGTTCCTCCCGGTGCTACCGCGACGCCGCGGAAGAACGCGCCATCCGTTGCCACTGGCGAAATTGGCGGCGCCAACGACGAGCAATTAACCCAGGCGTTGGATATCCTGCGCGGGCTCGCCGTGTTCAATCGCCGCGCCTCGGGCTGAGTTTTCCCGCTCTGCCGCTGAGCGACCGCACAGGCTTGTACCAGGCGTCGGCTTCGGCTTTATCATCTGCGCGCCGTTTCACGCCCGAGGAGAAGCCGAATGCAGGTGCGTGCCGCCGTCGCCTATGAAGCGGGAAAGCCGCTGACCGTCGAGACCGTCGATCTGGCTGGTCCCCGCGCCGGCGAGGTATTGATCGAGATCAAGGCCACCGGCATCTGCCATACCGACAAATACACACTGTCCGGCGCCGATCCAGAGGGCCTGTTTCCGGCGATCCTCGGCCATGAGGGTGCCGGCATCGTTGTCGAGATCGGCCCCGATGTCCTCTCGGTCAAGCCGGGCGACCATGTCATCCCGCTCTACACGCCCGAATGCCGGCAGTGCGAATCCTGTCTGTCGGGTAAGACCAATCTGTGCACCGCGATCCGCGCCACCCAGGGCAGGGGCGTGATGCCCGACGGCACCAGTCGCTTCTCGCGCGGCGGGGCTTCGACTTCATCACTACATGGGCACCTCGACCTTTGCCAATTTCTCGGTGTTGCCCGAGATTGCGGTCGCCAGGATCCGTGAGGACGCGCCGTTCGACAAGGTCTGCTACATCGGCTGCGGCGTCACCACCGGCATCGGCGCGGTGATCAACACCGCCAAGGTCGAGCCCGGCGCCAAGGTGGTCGTGTTCGGCCTCGGCGGCATCGGCCTCAATGTCGTGCAGGGGTGCCGGCTGGTCGGTGCCGACATGATCGTCGGCGTCGACCTCAATCCGGCCCGCCGCGCGCTCGCGGAAAAATTCGGCATGACCCATTTCGTCAACCCGAAAGAGGTTGGCGGCGACCTCGTCCCCTATCTGGTCGATCTGACCAGGGGCGGCGCCGATTACAGCTTTGAATGCATCGGCAATGTCCAGACCATGCGCCAGGCGCTGGAATGCTGTCATCGCGGCTGGGGAGTCAGCACCATCATCGGGGTTGCCGGCGCCGGTCAGGAGATCAGCACGCGGCCGTTTCAACTGGTCACCGGCCGGGTGTGGAAGGGCACCGCCTTTGGCGGCGCCAAGGGCCGCACCGACGTGCCCAGGATCGTCGACTGGTATATGGACGGCAAGATCAACATCGACGATCTGATCACCCACCAACTGCCGCTCGAACGCATCAACGACGGCTTCGATCTGATGGCCAGCGGCCAGTCGATCCGTAGTGTCGTAGTCTACTGACGGCGGCGCGGGACCCCGCAAGCGGAGGAAATCGTCCGCATGAAACTCGGTCTGTTCATCAACACGCAGTTTCCGGAGGGCTACAACCTCGCAGAGCGCGTCCCTGAGATGGTGGCGCAGGTTCGCGCGGCGCGCGACGCCGGCTTCGCGTCATTGTGGTTCCCGCATCACTGGCTGACCCATCCGCTGCAGATGCTGCAGCTCACCCCGGTCATGAGCTACCTCGCGGCCCATGCCCAGGGCATGACGATCGGTCCGAACATCTTGATCCTGCCGCCGCTCAACCCGATGCATGTCGCCGAGGAAGCCGCCACCTTGGATGTGCTGACTGGCGGCAACTACATCCTTGGCGTCGGCCTGGGCTACCGCCAGCCGGAGTTCGACGCCTTCGGCATCCCCCTCAAGGAGCGGGCGCCGCGGTTCAACGAGAGTATCGCCCTGATGCGTCGGCTGTGGACCGAGGACCGGGTCAGCCACCAGGGCCGGTTCTACACGGTCAATGATTCCGGCCTCGGCGCAAAGCCGCTGCGTCCGGGCGGTCCGCCGCTTTATATCGCCGGGCAGGCCGAAGTGTCGGTGCGGCGCGCGGCGCGGATTGGCGACGCCTGGCTGATCGTCAACAGCGGCGGCCTCGGCAAGGTGACGCCGCTGATGCAGACCTATCGTGCCGCGCTGAAGGAATATGGGCGCACACCGATCGAGTTCCCGATCACCGTCGAATGCTATGTCGGCGCCCGCCATTCGACCGCGCACGAGGAGTGCCGCGGGCCGCTCGAATACAAGTACAACGCCTATGCCGCCTGGGGATTGCAGGACCGCACCTCGCCGGTGTTCGAGGATTTCGCGCGCGACCGCTTCATCATCGGCGACAAGGTCTCGGTGAAAGAGGAGATCGCCCGCTATCGCGAGCTGCTCGGCGTCGATCACTTCATCATGCGCTGCCAATGGCCCGGCCTGCCGCAGCAGCAAGCGTTGAACTCGATCCAGCGCCTCGGCGAGATCTTCGCGTCGTAGGGGCCGCCCCGCTTCGTCATCGTGCCCGGCCGCAGAAATCCGCGGGCAGTGTCATCTCCAACTGGCAGCCGGTGACGTTAAATGACAGCGTAACCTGACATTACACCAAGAACAGGCTGATCACCGAGTCACTGCCAATGAAATATATCTCGCACTTCTAGGATAGGAAGATGAAAAAGTCGGGTGCGAGCCAAGGTCAGTCGGCATCGGAGCTCATTTCGAAAAGAATCGCCGAACTCGGGGACTGGCGCGGGGAAGCCCTTAGCAGAATGCGCAAGCTCATCAAGGAAGCAGACCCGGACGTCGTCGAGGAGTGGAAGTGGATGGGCACTCCCATTTGGTCCCATGGCGGCATCATCTGCACTGGCGAATCCTATAAGAATGTCGTGAAGCTTACCTTCGCCAAGGGCGCGTCTCTGAAGGATCCGGACCGTCTCTTCAACGCGAGTCTCGCCGGAAACACACGCCGCGCGATCGACATTCACGAAGGAGAAGAAATTGACGAGTCAGCCTTCAAGACGCTCATTCGCCAAGCGGTCGCCCTCAACAATTCTGGGAAGTCAAAATCCTCGAATAAATCGTAGTTCTACGCCTTTTCGATCCGCAACGTCATTTCCGCCGAGAGGCCGCGTTGTCGTTGTGGTATTCCGGGCCATGCGATTGGTGCGGGTCTTAGGCCGCTGATCCCGGGTCGAGTCGCGCGCCGTAGCGGTCGATGTGATAGGGCGCTGCGGCGAGACCGGGGCAATGGCTGCCGACCACCGGCTCCAAGGCCTGGTAGAGACGACGGTTGTCGGCGTTGGCGGCGGCGAGCCGGTCGCGTGCTGCGTAGACGCGCTGGCGCAGCCGCTCGAGATCGACAGTGACGAGCCGGCGGTTTTCGACCACCAGACGGCCACCGATCATGACGCTGGCGACCGCGGTGCCATCCTCGGTATGGACCAGCTGGTTGACCGGATCGTTGAATGGCAGCCAGTTCGGGTGGTCGAGGTCGAGCATGACGATGTCGGCCTTGTAGCCCGGGGCCAGCCGCCCGATCCGGCCTTCGAAGCCGAGCGCGCGGGCGCCGCCCTCGGTCGCCGCCAGCGCCGCCTCGCGGGTCGTCAGCCAGCGCCGCCAATCCGGCCCCCGCGCCTTTGAGACGAAAGAGGCGAGCCGCATCGCCTCGTACATGTTCTGATTGTCCGAGCAATTGGCGCCATCGGTGCCGATCCCGAGATTGACCCGGCGATCGAGCATTGCCCGGCTGTCGGCGAGACCGCCGCCCAGCCGCATGTTGCTGCCCGGATTGTGCGCGACCGAGGCGCCGTGATCGCCGAGCCGGCGCATATCGTCACTGTCGAGCCACACGCCGTGAGCTACGGTGAAATGCGGTCCGAGTACGCCCAGCGCGTCGAGATGCGCGGTCTGGGTCATGCCGTAGAGGCGGATCCCGGTCACCGCCTGCACCTTCGACTCGGCGACATGGCTATGCAGGGCGATGTCGAACTCCCGAGCCAGCCGGGCGCAGCCGAGGATGAACCCGTCCGAGCAATGGTGCGGGATCGTCGGCGCCACCGCCGGGCGCGCGAGGTCGCGGTCGAACTTCCAGGCCGCGAGTGCGGTGCGGATCGCCGCCAGCGTCGCCTCAGCCGGCGGCAGCTGCAATTCGGCGACGCGCGCCTGCAGCCCCGGCGGCATCGCCTCGATCAGCCCGGGAATGGCCTGGTAAAAGCTGCGGTCGGCGACCATCGGCGCCACCACCGCGCGCATCCCGACATCGGCATAGGCCTGGGCGGCGAGCGCCAGCCCCTCCTCCGTCGGCAATGGCCATTCGAACGACAGATCGTAACAGGCGGTGCAGCCCTTCATGACCATCTCGACCGCGCCGAGCTGGGTCGACAGATATCGGTCGTCGAGGCTGCGGTTTCCGGTAATCCACGGCGCTGCGGTCAGCAGCAGTTCGAGCGTCCACCGGTCGCCCATCCCCTTGGCGAGATTGCCGTGACCGTGGGTATGGGCGTTGACCAGGCCCGGATGCAGCAGCCGCCGCGCCGCCGAGATTTCGACGGCCCCTTCGGGCATCGAACAACCGGGCGGGCCGATCTCGCGGATCGTGTCGTCCTCGATCAGCAGGTCGGCCGGCTCGGCCGTGCCTGCGGCGATGTCGAGCACCCGGCCGCCACGCAGGATCGTCTGGGTCATGCTATCGTCTCCGCCAAGCGTGCGACATGATAAGCCCGAGCGGGCTGGGAGCCGAGCGATGCCGAAGGTGATCGTCGAGCAACGCGGGGCGGTGTTGGAGATCATCCTGAACCGGCCGGAGGTGCTCAACGCCGTCGACCGCGAGACGATCGCGGCTCTCGCCGCTGCCGCCGCCGAAGCCGCCGAGGATCGCGCCGTGCGCGCGGTGCTGCTTCGCGGCGCCGGCACCCATTTCTGCGCCGGCGGTGACATTACGATGTTCGGCGAATTGATCGGGCTCCCGCCCGCCGAGCGGCGCCGGACGCTCTATCAGACCGTCGACGCGCTGCACCCGCTGTTGGTCCGGCTGCGGCACATGCCAAAGCCGGTCGTCGCCGCGGTTCAGGGTGCGGCGGCCGGGTTCGGGCTTAGCCTGGTGCTCGCCGCCGATCTCGCCATCGCCGCCGAGGACGCGGTCTTTACCTGCGGCTATATCCATCTCGGCACCAGCCCCGATGGCGGCATGACGGCATTGCTGCCCGGGATCGTCGGGCTCAAGCTGGCGAGCGAGCTGACCCTGCTCGGCGACCGCTTCGATGCTCGCCGCGCCTTGGCGCTCGGCCTCGTCAACCGCCTCGCCGCGCCCGATCAGCTTGCTGCCGACGCCGAAGCCCTGGCCGCACGGCTCGCCGCCGGCCCGAGCGAAGCCTATGCCCGGACCAAGGCGCTGCTCCAGGCAACGATCGGCGACGCCTTCGAGGCGCAGCTGCGGCGCGAGGCGGAAAATTTCGCCGCCTGTGCGGCGACCGAGGATTTTGTCGAAGGGGTGCGCGCCTTTCTCGACAAGCGCCGCCCGAGTTTCATCGGCCAGCAATGAGGTGCGTGATGCGACGGGGTCGATTGTGGCGGGTACTGCTGATCGTGCTGGCAAGTGCGGGCGGGTTGTCCGGGTGCTATTACGATCCGTACACCGGCGGCTACTATCCATATCCGCCCTATCCCGCCCCCTATCCGTACCGCCCGCCCCCGCCCTATCCCTATCCGCCGCCGGGGAACCCGAACGCCCCGCTCCAGCAAGCGCCGCTGCCGCCGCCGCAGTAGCAGGGCCCGCCTTCCGACCCGCGTGCCGTCATCGCGTTGAAGTCGCTTCAGCCGCGCGCATTGCCGCGACGACCTTGAGCGCGTCGGCGAGCGCTCCCGGATCGTGGGTGCGGATGTAGTCGGCGCCCTTTGCCGCCGCAAAGAGCTCAGCCGCCAGGGTCGCGGCGCCGAGTTCGGCGGCTGAGGACCGCCCGGTTACCGCGCGCAGAAACGATTTGCGTGACACCGAGATCAGGATCGGCAGTCCGAACGCGGCCTTGAGCCGGTCGAGCCCAGCCAAGACGCGCAACGAAGCCTCAGGCCGGCTGCTCAGGAAAAACCCCATGCCCGGATCGAGGATCAGCCGATCGCGCGCGACCCCGCCGCGTTCGAGCGCTTCGACCCGTTCGGCGAAGAAGGCATGGATGCGTGCCCACACCGCGTCCGCGGTCAGCTCGACCAGCTGCGCCGGGCCGCGCCCATGCACTGCGTGCATGACAACGAGCCGGCAGTTCGCCGCGGCCAGCTCCGGATAGAAGCATTGGTCGGGAAAGCCTTGGATGTCATTGAGGAAGGCCGCCCCGCGGATGATCGCAAAGCGCTGCACCTCGGGCACGAAACTGTCGATCGAAACCGGCGTGCCATCGGCAATTAGCGCCGTAATCAGCGGATCGAGGCGGCGGATCTCCTCGGCCACAGCCACCGGTTTGGCATCGATATTGCTCGCGGCGGCGCCGAGATCAATGATCTGCGCCCCGGCGGCGACAAGCCTGCGGGCATGGGCCAGCGCCGCCGCGGGGTCGAGAAACCGCCCGCCATCGGAGAAAGAATCCTCGGTGAGGTTGACAATGCCAAGGATGGCAGGGTTGGCCACCGCTCAACCGGATTGGCTCGTCGCCGGGCGGCTGCGCTCGAGAATCGCGCCGACACCCTCGGCATCGGCGAACACATCGAGCTTTTCGACGCAGACCCGGATCCGCTCGACCCGCGGATCGGCGAAGCAGGCGGTGCAGATCCGTTCGGCGAAACCCTCGCACAAATCGATATGGCCCGACCTGGCGATCTCGCGGATCGCGGCGACGACCTTTTCATAGTTGATCACCCGGCGGCGGTCCTCGCCGGGGTTCGCCGCCGCGGCCGTCGAAATCAGCTCCACCGAAACCCGCACCCGCTGGTGGTGCTCGCGCTCGCGCCGGCGGATGCCGATGCTGCACATCAGCACGAGGCCGCGTACCGTAACCGTGTAGGTGTTGCCGTCGATGGGTGGTGTAGCGCCACGCGGGATCATCCCCCACCATGCCCGAGCCGGGCCGATCGCCGCAATCATTCGCTCCGCACCCATGCTATGCTGCACCCGTGCCGTCGCCGCGGAGACCGCGCAGCCATGGGCCTTTTTTATTTTCTGATCGGCGTCATCGTCGGGGCTCTGCTGCTCGTCATCCTCCCGTTGTTCGTCGCGGTGCTCGGGGCGACGTTGGCGATCGGCATCTTTGTCGCGCTGCCGCTGGTCGTGGCGGGGCTGATCCTGATCGGGATCATCGCCCTGTCGCCTGCGCTGGGCTACGGTCTGCTGCTCGCCGCGATCCTGGTCGCATTGTGGTCGAGCGACCGTAAGCGGCGGTTGCCGCGCTAGATCCATTCAACCCCTGAGCAGCGCCGGGTCGTGCAAGGTGGTGTCCTGTCCGCGCACCGGATCGGCCAGCGCATCTTCGAGGCTGCGGGCGCCCTTCCATTCGCTAGCCGGCCGGACCTGCCCGTCGCTGCCGATCTGGTCGATCCCCCAATAGATTTCGAGCCGATGATTGTCGGGGTCGCGGAACTCGATGGCGAGTTGGCAGCCGGCGCGGCGGCGGCCCTCGAAATCGATCTTGGCCCCATGCCGGCGCAGATGGTCGCGCGCCCGCACCACCTCGTCGAGGGTCGCGACCTCGAAGGCGATGTGGTTCAGTTCGACATTCTCGGCCGGCGCGTTGGTCGAGCCGACCAGAGCGATGCCGTGGTGATCGCTATTGCAACGCATAAAGACCATGCCGCCAGGAACCATCTCTTCCGGGTAGACGTCGGAGATGCGAAACCCCAGCACTTCGCTATAGAACCGGGCCGAGCGTTCGACATCGCGGACGTTGAGCACGACATGGCCGATCTTGGCGATTTGGAACGGCAGGCCGTGCGGCCGCTTGAATTCCCTGACCCGGCCGGGATCGTAATCGCCCATCCCCGTTCTCCTTGCGTTGCGCCCTGCGGCGAAAAAGTCTTGCTGGCATCGGCCATTCTCCAATAAAGCCTGGGCCCCGACAATCCGCTGCCGCCGGAGAAAGCCCATGCCGCGCCTCCCCGCCCTCACCGATCTCGAGGCTTTGAAGGCATTCGACACGCCGACGATCTGCAACGCGCTCGAACTCGTCGCGCCGGCGCGCCGGGCGACGGGCTTTATCCGCCGGCCGTTGATCGCCGCCTTTCCGGAGATGAAGCCGGTCGTCGCCTTTGCCCGCACCGCCCAGATCCGCTCGCGCGAACCTCACCCGCGCAGCCGCGACGAAGCAAAGGAGGTTCGCCTCGGCTATTACGCGCATATCGCCGCCGAACCGTTGCCGAGCATCGCCGTGCTCCAGGACATCGACGCTCCCGACCAGGGCTTTGGCGCGTTCTGGGGCGAGGTGCAGACCAATGTCCATAAGGGCCTCGGCTGCGTCGGCGTCGTCACCGACGGCTCGGTGCGCGATCTCGACGCGATGGCGCCCGGCTTTTTCGTGCTCGCCGGCTCGATCATGCCGTCGCACGCGCATGTGCATCTGGTTGATTTCGGCGGCACGGTCAGCGTCGCCGGCATGATCGTCTCGCCCAACGACGTGATCCACGCCGACCGCCACGGCGCGGTGGTGATCCCGCCGGAAGCGGTCAGGGAAATCCCGGCGGCGGTCGACCTGATCGCGCGCCGCGAAAAGGTGATCATCGACGCTTCGCGGGCGCCCGGCTTTTCGATCGCGCGCCTGCGCCAAGCCTTTGACGAGCAGGAAGACATCCATTAGCAGCGTCTGGTTCGCGCGGCGATGTCAGGTCGCTTCGGCGAGCGGGTGATCTGATACGCCGAACAGGATCGGGCCTCGCCATGCTGAGGCTCCTTTCGGCCGCACATCCCTAAGCGGCAGGATTAGGATAGCCGACAATCTCAGAGTTAGGGCAAGCGCATCACCCCACGGTCCCGTCCGCCGCGCGGCGCAATACCTTGCCCGGTAGGGCGCCGGTGTGGGCGGCGTCCTCGACCACGGCGACGCCGTTGACCAGCACTGTCGTGCGCGCGCCGCTCGGATATTGGTGCGGCTCGGCGTAGGTCGCCCGGTCGGTGAAATCGGCCGGGTCGAAGATCGCGATGTCGGCGCGGTAGCCTTCCTTGAGAAGCCCGCGATCGCGCAGCCGCAAGGCCGCCGCGGTCGCTCCGGTCATCTTGCGCACCGCCACTTCTAGCGGCAGCAGGCGCTCGCGATGCACGTAGTGGCCGATGATCCGGGGGAAGGTGCCGTAAAAGCGCGGATGCGGCATCCCTTGGGCGACGATCCCGTAATCGGCGACGCAATTGCCGTCCGAGCCGACCAGAGCCGAGGGCGATCGCAGAATCTCGCGGATGTCGTCCTCGGCGATCGAAGTGATCAAGACCCGGGTCGCCCCCTGATCCTCGATCAGATAATCGCACACGAGGTCGATCGGCTCGCAACCGCGCGCTGCGGCAATCGCGGCGACCGTCTCTCCCGCATGCTGGGGCAGATGCGGCGAGATCGAGATCTGCACGCAATCCCAGGACGGAATGCGACCCCAATTGTTGAGCCCGTCACGCTCGATCTCGGCACCCAGGCGCTGACGCGTGTCGGGCAGCGCAAGGCGTGCCAGCATCGCTTCCAGCCCGCCCGACTGGACCCATTGCGGCAGCAGGTTTTTCAGTGGATTGCTGCCGGCGGCGTAAGGATAGGAGTCGCAATCGACGGCCAAGCCCTCCGCCCGCGCGGCCTCGATCATCGCCAGGATGTGCGCAGCCTTGCCCCAATTATCCGTCCCCGAGCATTTGAGGTGCACGATTTCGACATGGACGCCGCAGGTCCGAGCGATGTCGATCGCCTCATCGACCGCTTCGACGACCCGGCTCGATTCGTCGCGGATATGGGTGAAGTAGGCAGCATGATGCCGTCTCAGCACATTGCATAGCGCGACGATTTCGGCACGGTCGGCATAGCTGCTGGGCGGCGTGAACAGCCCGCTGGAGAGACCCAGCGCCCCGGCCGCGAGGCCTTCTTCGAGCAGCGCCGTCATCCGTTCGAGTTCTGAGGCGCTTGGCGGCCGGGCTTCCATGCCCATCACGTTGAGCCGCAGGGTGTGGTGCCCGACCAGCATCCCGGCATTGACCGCGACCGCCGGAAAGGTATCGAGATATTCGGGAAACCGCATCTCGCGGAATGGCAGCCACGGCGCGCTCGCGCTCAAGTAGTCTCGGATAAGCTCCAGCTTGCCGGGCAATACGGGCGCGACCGAAAACCCGCAATGGCCGATGATCTCGGTGGTCACACCCTGACGCACCTTGCTTTCGGCCTTTGGGTTGATCGGCAGGGTGAAATCGGAATGGGTCTTGATGTCGATAAAGCCGGGCGTGACCGCCAGGCCCTCGGCGTCGATCACCTTGGCTGAGCCCTTTGGCAGGGATCGGCCGAGGGCGGCGATCCGGCCGTCGCGCACGGCAACATCGCCGATTTCGCCCGGTCGCCCGCTGCCATCGGTGACGAGCCCGCCTCGGATCAGAAGGTCGCCGCTCATGATCTGCGCGTCGCGTGTGCTCTTAGATCGAAACTCTCGTCGGCTGCCTGCTCCGGCATCAGGCGCGGGTCGTCGGCCAAGAGCCGGCGCGCCACGATGTGGTCGGCGGGCCGGTTGACCGATTCGACGCCGACCAGCCGGCCGTCGCGAAAGCAGAATACCGAAAAGCTCCCGCTTTCCGGGTCGCCTCGGACCACTGTAGCATCGTGACCGGCAGTGATGCCGGCGATCTGCAATTTCAGGTCGGTCTGGTCGCTCCAGAACCACGGCACCTTATCGTAGGGCATCGGCTTGCCGACGATGCGACCGGCGACCGATCGCGCTTGGTCGACACCGTTCTGCACCGATTCGAGACGTACCCGACCGAGTGCAAAGCGGGTCGGGAAATTGGCGCAATCGCCGATGGCGGCAATTTCCGCGGCGCCCGTCGCCAAATATTCATCAACGACAATCCCATTGTCCACCGCGAGCCCGGCGTCGCGGGCGAGTTCGGCGTTGGGTACGACCCCGATGCAGACGAGAACCAAATCGGCGGGAAGCACCCGGCCGTCGGTGGTCTCGACCGCACTGACCCGGCCGGCGGCGCCGAGGATGCGGGTAACGCCGGTCCCGAGCGAGATCGTCGCCCCCCAGCCGATATGCGCCCCGGTGAAAAAACGCGAGGTCTGCGCCGACACCACCCGGCCCATTGGGTGATGTGTCACCTCGATGATGTGCACGGCCAAGCCCGCCGCGCGCGCCACCGCGGCGAATTCGAGGCCGATAAAGCCGGCGCCGACGACAACCACCTCGCGCGCCTCGGCCAGCCGCGCTCGCAGGATGTCGGCGTCGGCCAAGGTCCGCAGCGGCAGCACGCCGTCGAGATCGGCGCCCGGCACGGGAAGCGGACGGAACCGCGCCCCGGTGGCAAGGACAAGGTGGTCGCAGGCGATCTCGCTGCCGGAGGCCAATCGCAATCGACGACCGGGCCGGTCGATCGCGGTCACGGTGTCGCCGATGACCAGGTCGATCTGCTGCTTCTCGTAGAATGCCTCGGGCCGCAGCCACAGCTCGTCGAGAGTGCTTTCGCCGGCAAGATACGATTTCGACAGAGGCGGGCGCTGGTAAGGCAATGCCGGCTCGTCGCCGATCAGCACGATGCGGCCGCCGAAACCCTCCTGCCGTAAGGACGATGCCGTCTGGAAACCGGCTTGGCCGGCGCCGACGACGGCGACGACCGGATCGGGCATCAGACCTGCGTCTCGGGCAAATAGACCACGAGCCCGTCCATCTCGGGGGTCACGACCAGCTGGCAGCTTAATCGGCTGTTCGGCCGGCGCTCGCTGGCGGTGAATTCGAGCATCGCCCTCTCGTCGTCCGACTGCGACGGCGTCCGGTCGAGATACGGCTCCTCGACGTAGACGTGGCAGGTGGCGCACATCATCTCGCCGCCGCATTCGGCGACGATGCCGTCGACGCCGTTGAGGATCGCCGCCCGCATGACGCTGGTGCCGAGCGGGACATCGAGCACCTCGCGCGCTCCGTCGGGATGGACGTAGGTGATGCTGGGCATTTTCTTCCTATCGGTTAGAGAGGCGCGCCGCGGCGCGCCATGTAAATCCGACAGCGCCTGTCGACGTCAAGCCTGCAGCGTAATCAAGACCCGATCGCCTTGCGCGACGAGCGCGGCGCCGAAACCGGCGCTCTCGCGGGAAATCTCGTCGAACGCCGCACCTTCTTTCGCGAGTGCGCACGGCACCGTCCGGTTGAGTGCGTCATGGCGGGCGAATTGGAAACTCGCGCTCTCGATCTCGCCACCGGCCCAGGATATCCGCGCCATCATGCCGAGCCAGTCGCCGTGCGCTACGCCGCCATGCCCGGTATGAAACGAAAAGCTGCCGAGCCCGTAAAAGATCGGCTTGCCGCGATACACTTCGACCGGCAGCGAATAGTGCGGCCCGTGGCCGATGACCAGATCCGCGCCGGCATCGATCGCCACATGGGCGATTTCGGTCATATATTGCAGCACTTCGCGGTGCAGCCCCCAATGAAATGATGCAATCACGACATCTGCCTGCGCGCGCAAAGCGGCGATGTCGCCGGCGAGCCATTGCAGATACTGCCGATCCGCCCAGGTCACGATCTGCGGTGGAACCCCCGGACGATTAGCCGGCGGACGCGAGCCGTGGGTTGGGACCTGGTAGGCGGTATGTCCGCGGATCACTGCGATCCCGGGGGCGTTGACGCCGGCTTCGTGGTTGGTCGGCCAATAGACCGAGCTGCGCTGCAAAAAGCCAAAGCGGATCCCGTCACGCTGTACCATGGCTGGCGCGCGCGCCGCTTCGCCGTCGCGCCCGGCGCCGGTGTGGGCGATGCCGAGGCGGTCGAGCCGGTCGATCGACCCGATGATCGCCTCCTCGCCGTAATTGACGTTGTTGGCAATGCCGACTGCGGCGATGCCGGCCGAAATCAACGCCTCGCCCGCCGCCGCCGGGTCGGCGAAAAACCCCTCCCGCTCCAGCGAATGGCCGCCGGGCGGCTTGTAGAGGCAGCATTCGAGATTGCTGAACACGATCGCGCAAGCGCGAAACTCGTCCCGCACCAGGGCGAACGGCACCGCCGGGTCGGTGACGTTCATCAGGTTCACATCGCCGGTCAGGATCATCTTCGTCGCCATATCTCCCGATCCCTTGCCACCTTGGTCCACACGACGATAGCCGCGAGAACCGAGGGGCGCCATGCTGAACGGATCGCCGGCGCGCTCCGCGCGGTCAGGGCTGTCGTCGCCGACCCCGCGACCGCAGCAGCAGGAACCACCACCCCATCACCCCGAGCAAAATGATGGCGCCGATCACGACCATTGGCGGCAGCCGCGTCTGCTGCTGCTGTCGGCGAGCCGGCGCCGACCCGGATCATCACGCGAGCTACCTCGGTGCCAGTGCTCGCTTCGGCAGTCCACATTCCGTCGCTGTCGGCGTCGAAGACGAATTTGCCCTGGGCATCGGTATGGCCGGTTTCGACCGGCGTCTTCAGATCACCGGGGGCGAATACCCGGACCGCGGCGTTGGCCAACGGCTCGCCGGCCGACGTCGCGAACTGGGCGGTGACCTCGTGGGTGGCAAAGGGGTTGAAGCCAAAGGCGGGTGATTCGGCGAGCAGGCATCCCGCCGCCATTGCCAGCAACAGTGCCATCGCCCCGCGCCTCAGGGCGACACCTACGAGAAACCGGCGGCTAAGCAGGAACATGCGATTAACATCGCGGTCGTTCGCGGTTGCGCCAGGGCGCCGCCGACACTTTGCTTGCCCGGCTCTACATGCGCATGGCAAAAGCCGCTCGACGGAGGGACGATGCCGAGTTTCGCGATTGAACGGCGCTCTGCTGGGATCGTCTGCGGCATCGACGAGGCCGGGCGTGGGCCGCTCGCCGGCCCTGTTGTGGCCGCCGCGGTGATCCTCGATCCGCGGCGCTTCCCGAAATCTCTGCGCGACGAACTGGACGATTCGAAAGTTCTGAGCGCGGAGCAGCGTGACGTCTGCTGGCGGGCGCTCGTGCGCTGCGTCGATCGCGGCGCCGCGCATATCGGCGTGGCTGCGGCGAGCGCGCGCGAAATCGACAGCATCAACATCCTGCGCGCAGCCCTCCTGGCGATGGCGCGTGCGGTCGTTTCGCTCGGAATTTGCCCGGACATGGCCTTGGTCGACGGCAATATGGCGCCGCCGCTCGCCTGCCCGGTGCAGACGATCGTCAAGGGCGACGGGATCAGCTTCTCGATCGCTGCCGCGTCGGTCGTCGCCAAGGTCACCCGTGACCGCATCATGCGCAACCTCGCCCGGCGCTATCGCGGCTATGGCTGGGAGACCAATGTCGGCTATGCAACGCGCGAGCACGGCGCCGCTATTCTCAAGCTCGGACCCACCCCGCATCATCGTCGCTCCTTCGCCCCGGTGCGCCTCGCGCTCGCCGGCGAACTGCCGCTGTTCGAATTGCATTCGCCGACGCCGGCCGCAAGGGCCGAGACCGCGTGACGGGCGACCTTTTTCATCAGGGTCGGCAGAGCATGGTCGCCGAGTTTTTCGATCGGGCTCCATAGTCCGTCGGCGATCCCCTGTCCCGCGATGACCGCGAGATCAAGCTGGAAATGGGTAAAGCCGTGGCGAACCGTGCCGGGCAAAGCCGACCATTCGGCTGCTGTCGGCGCTGCTCCGATCGCTTCGGGAAAGGCCCAAGGCTCGGCGCGCCACGGCGTCGAGGGGATTTCGATCATGCCGCCGAGCAGACCCTTTTCGGGGCGGCGGCGCAGCAGCACCGCACCGTCCGCGCGGGTCAGCCAGAAGGCGACGCCATAACGCACCGGCCGTTCCGGTTTCTCCGCCGGCGAGGGCAGCGCCTCGGCCAAGCCGCGTGCCGCCGCGAGGCACGCCCCGCGCCACGGGCACAGCACGCAGCGCGGTCGGCGCGGCGTGCAAATCGTGGCGCCGAGATCCATCATCGCCTGGGCGAAGTCGCCCGCCCGCCGTGCCGGGACCAGTTCCGCGGCGAACGCTCGCAGCCGCTTCTTTGCCGTCGGAAGCGGCTCGCCGACGGCGTAGAGGCGGGCAACGACGCGCTCGACATTGCCGTCGACCGCAGCCACCCGTCGGTCGAATGCGATCGCGGCAATCGCGGCTGCGGTGTAATCGCCGATCCCCGGGAGCATGCGCAGCGCCGCCCATTCGGTCGGGAATGCGCCGCCGTAGCGCTCGACGATGGCGCGGGCGCAGGCGTGCAGATTGCGGGCGCGGGCGTAGTAGCCGAGCCCTTGCCACAGGTGCAGGATCTGGTCGAGGGAGGCCGCGGCGAGCGCCGAAATGTCAGGCCAGCGCGCGACGAATTGGTCAAAATACGGTCCGACGGTCGCTACGCCGGTCTGCTGCAGCATGATTTCGCTGAGCCAGACATGATAGGGATCTGGATGACCGCCGGGAGGTACCCGCCACGGCAGGTCTCGGCGCTGACGATCGTACCAGGCGAGCAACCTCCTTCGGGTCGGGGCCACTCGCGGGCAAGGGCGAAGCGGATCGCGGCAAATTGGAACGGACCGGTAACATGAGCGCAGCGACTTGGCAGCATAGCATAGCCGGCCCGAAGTCCGGCGCCGAGCGCGGTCGTGGGTTTCAGGCCGTCGGCGTCGCGGTGTCGAAACTCGGGGCGCCGGTCGTCGGCAAGCGCGGCGGCGGGCTGCTGGTCCGCCTCAAAACCGATTGGCCCACCATCGTCGGCGCCGATTGGGCGGCAGTGACCTGGCCTGCGGCGCTCGCCCGCGGCGGCTGCCTGAAGCTGCGCACGATACCCACAGCCGCACTCGAAGTGCAGCACCGCGCGCCGCTGCTGATCGAGCGCATCAACGCCTTTTTCGGCCGGGCGGCGGTGAGCCGCCTGATCCTGGCGCAGGGGCCTCTGCCGCTTGCCCCGATGCCGCGCGTGCTGCCGGCGCCGGCGCTTGCCGCCGGTGAGGCGGCGGTGCTCGACGAGCAGCTAGCCGATATCGCCGATGCCGATTTGCGCGGCGCGCTGGCACGGCTCGGCCGCGCGGTGATCGGGACCCGGGGTTAGCCGGAGCCGTCAGTGTTGCGCCGGAGCCAAGACACCGTTACCATCAACATATTGTAGTGAGGACGCATACGATGCGGAAGATGTGGGTCGCCCTTTTGGCGATGCTGGCCATCACAACGCTTTCGCCGATCCTGGCCACGGCGGCTGATTCCGGTCCTAATCCGGCCGCGGCGGCGAGCCTGTTGGCGATCGGCAAGGACGATCGCATCCTCGGCAAATCGGATGCCCCGATTACCATTGTCGAATATGCGTCGCTGACCTGTCCGCATTGCGCCCACTTCACCAATGAGATCCTACCTGAGATCAAGAAAAAGTGGATCGACACCGGCAAGGCAAAACTGGTGCTGCGCGATTTTCCGCTCGACGGGATGGCGGTGCGGGCGGCGATGATTGCGCGTTGCGCGCCACCCGACCGGTTTTATGCCTATATCGATACCTTTTTCGCGAACCAGGCGAATTGGGCGACAGCATCCGATTCTCAGGCGGCGCTGGGTCGACTGGCCGAACTCGGCGGCATGAGCAAGGAGTTGGTCGACAAGTGCCTCAAGGACAACGCGCTCGAAAACCAGATCCTCCAGAGCCGGTTGACCGCCTCAAAGCAGCTCGGTGTCGACGCGACCCCGACATTCTTCGTCAATGGCACCAAGTTTACCGGCGCCCCGACCGTCGAGGAGTTCGACAAGCTGCTGACAGGCCTGACGCCGAAATCGTGATCGTCGCCGGGGAGCCGAATGCAGATCGACCGGCTGCGCCTCGTTGGGTTCAAATCCTTTGCCGACGCCGCCGAGGTAACGATCGGGCCCGGGCTGACCGGCGTCGTCGGGCCCAATGGCTGCGGCAAGTCGAACCTGGCCGAGGCGCTGCGCTGGGTGATGGGCGAGACTTCGGCCAAGCGCCTGCGCGGGGCGGCGATGGACGACGTCATTTTCGGCGGTACAAACGCGCGGCCTGCACGCAACGTCGCCGAGGTGGCGCTGACCCTCGACAACAGCGCTCGTGACGCGCCGATTGCCTTCAACGACCGTGAAGATATCGAGATCGTGCGCCGCATCGAGCGCGGTGTCGGTTCGCTATGGCGGGTCAATGGCCGCGAGGTCCGGGCGCGCGACGTGCAGCTGTTATTCGCTGACGCCGCAACCGGCGGGCCGTCCGGGGCAATCGTCAGTCAAGGTCGTGTCGCCGCGCTGATCGAAGCCAAGCCGGCCGAACGCCGGTTTCTACTGGAGGAGGCGGCCGGCACCGCCGGGGTTCACGCCCGTCGCCGCGAGACCGAGATCAAGCTCGCCGCCGCCGAAGACAACTTGGCGCGGCTTGACGATTTGATCGCGGACTTGTCGGCGCGGCTCGCAGTCCTGCAGAAGCAGGCGCGTCAGGCTCAGCGCTATCGCCGCCTCGGCGAACAGATCCGCCGTCAGGAGGCGCTGCTGTTGCATACCCGGTGGTGCGCCGCCGAGAGCGACGCGCGAAGTCGCGCCACCGAGCTTGCCGCCGCCGAAGGCAGCCTGGCCGAGGCGCAGTCGCGCGCGGCGAGCGAGCGGGATGGCCGCGAAATGGCCGAAGCGGCGATGGCGCCGCTGCACCGCGCCGAGGCGGAGGCCGAGGTTGAATTGCAGCGGTTGACCCAGCGCCGCGACGCTCTCGAGCGGGAGCTGGCGCAGGTTGTCGCGGCACGCAGGGAAAGCGAGCAGCGGTTGGCCGAACTGGTGGCCGATGGGGATCGCGAGGATGCGAACCTCGCCGATGCCGAGGCCGCGCTCGTCCGGCTCGCGGAAGAGCGCCGAGCGCTTGCACCCGGCGAGGCGGAGGCCGGCCCGGTACAGGCGAAGGCCGAGACCCGACTGCATCAAATCGCTGCGCGGCTGGCTGCGGCTGAAACCGAATGGCAGAGGGCGACCGAGGCCGCAGCTGGCGCGGATGCGCGGCGTGCCGCCCTCGAACGCCGACGCCGGGAAATCGTCGAACGCTGCAACCGGCTCGAAGCGCGTCATGGCGAGGAGGAGCGGCGGCGCAAGGCCCTGGCCGCCGCCACAGCCCCGGCAGAAACAGCAGCGGCGGCAGCGGCGCTGGCCGAGGCCGAAAAGCGGGCGGAGAGCTGCCGCGTCGCGCTTGAAGCGGGGTTGCGCGAAATCGCGGCTCTGCAGCCGCTGGAAGCCGCCGCCGTCGACGCAGCGCGCCGGACCGCCGCGCGGCTCTCGCGCCTCGAGGCGGAGGCCGCGGCTCTCGACGCCGTACTCACACCCGCCACGGATACCGGGAACAGCGTGCCGGTGCTGTCGGCGCTGCGCGTTGCCGAGGGCTTTGAGGCGGCGGTCGGCGCCGCCTTCGAGGACGAGCTCTCCGCTCCCTTCGCCGAGGGCGACGGCGCGAGCGCCGGGCAATTTTGGGTCGATCTCGGGGCGATCGACAGCCTGCCCGCGCTGCCCGACGGGGTGCGTGCATTGGCCGAAGTAGTAAGCGCACCGCCGGAGCTCGGCCGCAGCCTCGCGGGAGCTGGTTGGGTCGAGGACGCGGCGGCGGGCCGCAATCTGCAGCGGAACCTGGCGCCCGGCCAGCGGTTGGTCGGCCGTGATGGGGGCCTGTGGCGGTGGGACGGCTTCACTCGCCTTGCCGCCAACCCCTCCGCCGCGGCCCAGCATCTGCGGCACAAGAACCGCCTGCTTCTCGTCGCCGACGAAATCACCGCGGCGGCGGCGGCGGCCCGCGCGGCCGAGACCGAGGCCGCCACGGCGACGGCGGCACGGCAGGCTGCGGCCGAAGCCGACCGGCTCGGCCGCTTGCGGCTGCGTGAGGTCGAGGCGGCGCTCACCCGTGCCCGCGCGACAGAGGCCGAGCTCGCGCACCGGACGCTGACCGTCGAAACGCGGCTGATCGCCGCTACCGACGCTGTCGACAAGCTCGCCGCCGAGCTTGGCGAGACGCTGGCCCAGGCCGAGGAAACTCGATGCGAACTGGCCGCGCTACCCGAAGCGGCGCCGGAGCGCGCGGCGCTCGAAGCAGCACGCGCGGCGGTGTCGCGGTCCCGCCGCGACGAGGCCGAAGCGCAGAGTGCAATCGACCGGCTGGCGCAGGAGGGCAAGTCCCGGCGCGAGCGCCTGTCGTCGATCGATCTCGAGGAGCGGTTCTGGCGCAGCCGGGCCGACGGCTCGGTGCAGCAGCGCACGATCCTGTGCCAACGCCGGCAAGTCATCGAAGCGGAGATTGCCGAATTCGCCCAGCGACCGGCGAAAATCGCCGCGCAAAGCGAAAGGCTGGGCGGCGAGATTGCCGCCGCGGTCGAGGCCTGCCGGCTGACCGGCGACCGGTTGGCCTTGGGCGAGAGCCGGCGGCGCAGCGCGGTCGAGCGAGCGCACGCCGCCGATCAGGCACTGGCCCAAAGCCGCGAGAGGCGCGCGCGGCTGGAGGTGCAGAGCGACGGCGCACGGCAGGCGGTAGCCGCTCTCGCCCGCGAAATCCGCGAGCGGATCGATGCGGCGCCCGATGCCCTGCGCAATCTCGCCGGCCTCGAACCGGGCGAGGCGGCGCCCGATATTGCCGCAACCGCGGCGCGGCTCGCGCGCCTGACGCATGAGCGCGACGGCATCGGTCCGGTAAATCTGGTGGCCGAGAGTGAGGCTGCCGCGCTCGGCGCGCGGGTCGACGATCTGGAGCGCGAGCGCGCCGATCTGGCCGGAGCGATCGCAAAGCTGCGCCGCGCTGCCGCGGCACTCGATCAGGAAGGCCGACGGCTGCTCGCAACGGCTTTCGAGCGGGTCAATGGTCATTTCGCGGCCCTGTTTGCCAGGCTGTTCGGCGGCGGCGCGGCGCGGCTGGCGCTCACCGAGGATGGCGATCCGCTCGCCGCCGGGCTCGAAATCATGGCGAGCCCGACCGGCAAGCGGCTGCAGACCCTATCGTTGCTGTCGGGTGGAGAGCAGGCGCTAACCGCGCTGGCGCTGTTGTTTGCGGTATTTCTGACCAAGCCCGCGCCGGTCTGCGTTCTCGACGAGGTCGACGCTCCGCTCGACGACGCCAATGTCGACCGCCTGTGCAGCCTGGTCGCCGAGATCGCCGACAGCACCGGCACCCGTTTCCTGCTGGTCACGCACCACCGCATCACGATGGCGCGCGCCGATCGCCTGTTCGGGGTCACCATGGCCGAGCCCGGCGTCTCGCAGCTGGTCTCGGTCGATCTGGCGCGTGCTGTCCGGCTGCGCCGAACGGCGTGACCGTGATCGCCCGTTACGGCCCCTTAACCTGTTGGCAGACAATGAAAGTTTAGGGAAGATTGCCATTGCAGGGCAATCTTGACAGGCATCGGGTGCGCCACTATGGTTCGCCGCGTTTCGACTGCACTGCAGCCGGAACGGGTATCGGATTGGGTCGGCCTCCCCGAATGAGCGAAGATCCGCCGCCGGACCCCCTGGCACGACTTGGCGAGCAAATCGACCGGGCGCGCGCGGAACGGCTCCGGCAGGAGACGCGCGGGCGCGGCGAGGCTCCTCGGGGTGCGTTGGGCGTCGGGTTTCGAATGGCGACCGAACTCGCGGCAGCGCTATGTGTTGGACTGGCGCTGGGATGGGTGTTCGACCGCGTCCTTGGGACGCATCCTTGGGGGCTGATTGCATTTTTCTTTCTGGGGTCGGCGGCGGGCATGCTGAATGTCTTCCGTGCGGCAAAGGGCATCGGATCTCAGACTACGCAGCAGCGGCACACCGACGACCAGTCAGGTCGGCATTAGGCGGCGGCGGCACAATTCGGGTCGAGGAAGCAATTGGCGGCTGAACATTCACCTCTCGAGCAGTTCACGATAGAGCGGTTGATCCCGCTACACATCGGCTCGATCGACATCTCCTACACCAACTCCGCTCTGTTGATGTCGATCGCCGTGGCGCTCGCCACCCTGCTGCTGGTCGGTGCTACGGCCCGCGCCGCTCTCGTCCCCGGCCGGATGCAATCGATCGCCGAACTCACCTATGAGTTCGTTGCTGGCATGGTGCAGGAGAACGTCGGCTCCGAGGGCCGCAAGTATTTCCCGCTGGTCTTCTCGATCTTCATATTTATCCTGTTTGGCAATTTGCTAGGGTTGATCCCCTACAGTTTTACCTTTACCGGTCAGATCGTTGTCACTTTTGCGCTGGCGCTATTTGTGTTTGCGTTGGTGACGATCGTCGCCTTCATCCGTCACGGCATCCGTTTCTTCACATTCTTCTTTCCTCCCGGCGCCCCGATCGTGATGGCGCCGTTACTAGTCCCGATCGAAATCATTTCTTACCTGACCCGTCCGGTAAGCCTAAGTCTCCGGCTTTTCGCCAACATGCTCGCCGGACACACGATGATCGCGGTATTTGCCGGATTTACCGTCGCGCTTGGTCTGTTCGGATTCCTGCCGCTCTCGTTCAACGTCGCGCTGATCGCGCTCGAAGTGGTGATCAACATCTTACAGGCTTACGTGTTCGCGATCCTGACCTGTCTCTATTTGAGCGACGCCATTCATCTGCACTGACCGCCAAGCCGTGCGCGGCGGCCGCGCCGAATACCAACCCTCTCTCGGAAAGGACGATATGATGGACCCTACCTCCGCCAAGATGATCGGCGCCGGCCTCGCCGCCATCGCACTAGCTGGCGTTGGCGTCGGCATCGGCAATGTCTTCAGCGCTCTGGTCACCTCGATCGCGCGCAATCCCGCGGCCCGCGATCAGGTCTTCGGCATCGGCATGCTCGGCTTTGCCTTGACCGAAGCGGTGGCGTTCTACGCCCTGATCATCTCGCTGCTGCTGCTCTTCGTCCTTTGAGCGGAGATCATTCCTTCACCATCGGTTAGAGCAGCGCCGCAATGCCGCAGCTTGACGTCACGACCTTTGTTCCGCAGCTGTTTTGGCTGGCGGTAAGCTTTCTTGTGCTTTACCTGCTGATGCGGCTGGTGGCCTTGCCGCGAGTGGGTGCGGCGATCGCGTCGCGACGTAGCCAGCTCGACAACGATCTCGCTCGTGCCGCGGAAATCCGAACTCAGGCGCAAGCGGTCCTGGCCGCCTACGAAGCGAGTATGGCGGCGGCGCGTGCGCAGGCGCACGACGCGATCAGACAAACGGTCGAGAGGGCTGCCGCCGAAACCGCAGAACGGCAGCGGCAGCTCGCCGAAGCGCTGAGCGAACAGATCAAGGCGGCCGAGCGGCAAATCGCCACGGCAACACAACAGGCATTTGCCGAGATCCGCGAGGTCGCCATCGACGTCACCCGCTCGCTCGCGGAAAAACTGACCGGTTCGGCGGCCGATGAGCCGAGCCTAGAAGCCGCGGTCGATCACGCGGTCGCCGAGAGGACCGGTTGATGCTGCAACTGTTCAAAGATCCGGAATTCTGGGTGCTCGTCGCCGTGATCGTGTTCGTCGCCGCGGTGTGGAAGCCGGCGAAACGTATCTTGATCGGCTCTCTCGACGACCGGGCAACGCGCATTCGCGAAGAACTAGAGGCGGCGCGCAACCTCCGCAACGAGGCTGAGCAGATCCTCGCCGCCTATCAGCTCAAACAGAGCCAAGGAGCGGCGGAGGCCGAAGCGATCCTCGCCCATGCCAAGATCGAAGCCGAGCGGATCGCCGCGCAGTCGGCCCGCGATCTCGAAGATATGTTGCAGCGTCGCCGTCGCTTGGCCGAGGAACGGATCACTCAGGAAGAGGCCAGGGCTCTCGCCGAGATCCGTGCGGTCACGGTGGATATCGCGATATCGGCCGCCCGTCAGGTCATCGCTGCCGGGCTCGACGAACGGCGCGGCGCCGCGATGATCGACACCGCAATCGCGGCTCTGCCGCATCAGCTGCAGTAGGATCGGGCATCGCCCGGCGAACGCGGCTGATCCATCGCCGAGATTCGGTCCAAGCGGAGGAAACGCTCCTATGGCATTGAAGATTTACGGCGTCGCGCGCTCGCGTGCGTTCCGCACCCTATGGATGGCAGGCGAGTTGGGGCTTCCATACGAGCATGTGAAGGTCGATTTCACCGGGGACACCCGCCAGCCGGAATATCTGGCGATCAACCCGAACGGCCATGTGCCGGCGATCGACGACGACGGGTTCAGGCTGTGGGAATCAATGGCCATCAATCTATATCTCGCCAAGAAATACGGGAGCGGAGCCCAAGGGCTTTATCCGCGGCCGCTGGAGGACGAAGCGCGAGCATGGCAATGGAGCTTTTGGGGCATGACCGAGGTCGAACGGCCGGCGCTGACCGCCTTGCTGAACCGGATTGGTCCCGAAGACAAGCGCGATGCAACCGCCGCCGATGAGGCCGAACGTGCGCTCGGCGCTCCCCTGAAGGTCCTCGATGCAGCGCTGGCGGCTACGCCGTACCTGCTCGGCGGCCATTTCACCGTAGCCGATCTCAACGTCGCCAGCATTCTGGCCTGGGCGCGCCAGGCGCGGGTTGACCTATCCGCGTTTCCAAAGGCGGCGGCATGGTTGAAGATTTGCCATGACCGGCCCGCCGCCCAAGTCGCCCGGCAGCTGCAGCGGGAATAAGCGGCAGCGCCGTGCGCCGGTCATCCTGCTGGAAAAGGGTGCGGGAGTACGGCTGCAGACACGCACCCCGCCCTCAAATATACACTCCGCGCATGCCGCCTTCGGGGTAGCGGGTGCCGGCGGCGGCGCCGATTGGGATCGCCGAGGAGATGCGGTCGGTGTCGGCCAGGGTCAGTCTAACCGCGAGCGCGCCGAGATTTTCTTCAAGCCGGGAGACGTGCTTGGTGCCAGGAATCGGGATCACGTCCGGCCCCTGCGCCAGCAGCCAGGCGAGCACGAGCTGCGCCGGGGTGCAGGCTTTTTCGCGCGCGATGGCTTCGATGTGCTCGACCAGCGCCCGGTTCCTGGCGAAATTGTCGCCCATGAAGCGCGGGTGACGGCCGCGGGTGTCGCCTTCTGCGAGATTGCTGAAATCGGGGATGTCCCCGGTCAGCAGGCCGCGTCCGAGCGGCGCGTAGGCAAAGAAGGCGATACCGAGGTCGCGGGTCAGTTCGCGCGTCTCGGTCGCTTCCTGGCGATAGAGCAGCGAGAATTCGCTCTGAACCGCGGCGATCGGGTGGGTCGCATGGGCGCGGCGGATGCGCTCGGGTCGCGCCTCGCACAGCCCCAGGAAACGTACCTTTCCCTGCTCGACGAGACGCGCCATCGCCCCCACCGTGTCTTCGACCGGCACCGCCGGATCGACCCGGTGCTGGTAGTAGAGGTCGATCACGTCGACACCCAACCGCTTCAGGCTCGCCTCACAGGCCTGGGCGATATAGGCGGGGCTGCCGTCGACACCGTTGGCCCCGCCCGGCCGTTGGATCTGGCCGAATTTGCTGGCGATCAATACCTGATTGCGTCGACCCTTCAAGGCTCGGCCGAGAAGCTCCTCGTTCTGGCCCCAGCCATACATGTCGGAGCTATCGAGGTGATCGACGCCGAGGCCGATCGCGCGATGGATGAGCGTGATCCCCGCCGCATCGTCGCTTTTGCCGTAGACCCCCGACAGCGACATGCAGCCGAGACCGATCGCCGAAATCTCCGGCCCGCCCTTGCCGAGCCTGCGCCGCTCCATGACAACCGTTCCGCTCATCGATTTTCCCTCTTTCAAACTCATCGCGTCGACCGGGGCTCTCATTTACCGAAGATGTCGAGTGGCAGGAAGGCGCTGACGACGATATTCGGCACGTCGACCAGTTCGCTGAGCTTGAGGTCGACCGCAACCGAACAGATCGCATAAGCCTGCTGCCGGCTCCAGCCGCGCTCGACCAACAGGTCGATCATCGACAGCAGCGCATTGCGGGCACTCAGGGTGGCGTGCTCGCTCTCGTTGATGCCGTCGGCGCGGACCGACATTCCGGTGGTTGCCAGAAAGCGCTTTGGCGCCGCCAGTTCGGGCGGGAAATAGTAGTCGTCGCGGGCGAAGCGCGGGAAACGGATGCCGCGCCGCCGGGCCTCGCCTTTGTGCAACGAAAAGCGGACCAGGATCGAACCGCACATTTCGATCGCGGTGCCGCAGGCCTCGCCATCGCCCTGGGCGAAATGCGCGTCGCCGACCGAGAACAGGGCGCCGTCGACGAATACCGGCAGCATCAGGCGGGCGCCTTTGCTCAGCTGCTTAATGTCGAGATTGCCGCCGTTCTCGCGCGGTGGGATCGTGCGCAACGCCTCCGAGCCGATCGCCCCGCCCGGTACCGCGCCGCGCGGCTCGGGCGGCAGCGCCACGCCGCCGCGCGCGGCGAGTTCAGCTTCCCGGCGCTGGACGGTCTCGCGCAATTCCTTCGACGGGGCGACGCCAATGACCCCGGCAAACGAGCCGTCGGGGATGCGCACATCGGGCAGGTCGGCTGATTCGGCAAAGCCGTCCTTGATCGTCCATTTGGCGATGTAGGGGTCGGGGAAGGCGTCGCGCAAAAAGCCGAAGCCCGGCACCTGGACGGTGTAGGCGAACGCCGCCGGCTTCATCTCGCGGATCTCGACTTCGAGCAGATCGCCCGGGGCAGCCCCGGCGACAAAGACCGGGCCAGTCAGCGGGTGAACCAGGTTGAGATCGCATTGCCGCAAATCCTCGGCCGTGGTCGCGGCGGTGATCTGGCCGTCGAAGGCGTCGCGGGTCTGGATTTCCACTTCCTCGCCGATCGCGGCCTCGACCACCGGCGTAACAGCCTCGTGCCAGCGGTTGTGGCCCTTCTCCGGCTCCTCGGCGAGCCGCTTCTTGTAATCGACGGTGATGCTTTTCATGCCGCCCCTCCTGCGCCCCAAGCCCGGCTGAGGCTATGCACAAGCCATGCCCGTGGCAAGCGAGGGTCAGCCGGTGAATATCGCTTTCGGGATCAGCGCATGGATGCCCTTGACCGTGTCGACCACCTGGGTCACCTCGAAATCGACGGCGATGCTGGCCAGTGCATAGGCGTCCTCGCGGGTCAGGCCCTTTTCGTCCGACAAAAATGAAATCGTCTCGCGGATCGCGATCTTCATCGCCTCGTCGAGGCTTTCGTGGAGGCCGATCGCGATCCAATGGGTCGGAGTTTCGGCGCGTGGCCAGGCGAGGT
The DNA here is from genome assembly GCA_963775875.1 of uncultured Alphaproteobacteria bacterium. GTDB lineage: Bacteria > Pseudomonadota > Alphaproteobacteria > ATCC43930 > CGMCC-115725 > AP-15. Next base: position 177,457 of record CAVZKP010000014.1, on the reverse strand, counting down.
TGCGTCCCTTGATCAGCTCAAACCGGAAGGTGCCGGTCATCGAGGTCTCGATCGCGGTCAGATCGACCTCGCCATCGCCTTGCGCGGCGTGGCCGTCGCCGACCATGAACAATGCCCCCGGCACATGCACCGGCAGGTAGAGGATCGAGCCCGCGGTCAGCTCATTCAGATCGATGTTGCCGCCATGCGCGCCCGGCGGCACCGAGGATACCCGGCCGAGGCTGCGCGCCGGACCGGTCGCCATGATGCCGAAAAACGGCTTCAGCGGCACCTCGATCCCAGGGGCGAACAGGGCGCGGCGGCGTTCGAGATCGAACCGGATCACGATGCTGCGGTTGAGGGTGAACTCGTCTGGCAGCCCGCCTTTGTGGGCCCGCATCGTGTTGACGCCGTAGGGCGTGCGCGGGGTCGCGTCGATGATATGGACTGCCAGCACATCGCCGGGCTCGGCGCCGGCGACATGGACCGGTCCCGAGACAATGTGTGGGCCGAGCCCGCTATGCTGCACCCTGGCATAGATCGTCGCGGCATCGGCCAGCATCTGTTCGCGCGGAATGCCGTAGCGGGCGAAGAACTCCTCGGGCGCGCCCTGATCGGCGACCAGCCCTTCATGCGAAACCGTGTCGATCGTGACCGTGTCGCCCGGCCGGACAAAGGCGACCGGGTCAGCGGCGCCGGACAGATAGCCCCAATGCACCGTCTCGGGGCCGCTGCCGATGCGCAGCACGCCGTCGGCGCCGCATGTCACCAGCCCTGCCGCCGCGGCGCGCTCGGCGGCTGCCCGTGACACCGGGAGCCCGGCCGATGTCGGCCTGGTCACGGGTGCTGGCGGCGGACCGCCGGCGGCGAGCCCGCGACGCAGATAATCGCGCTGGTCGCGATCGACCAGGCCGAGCCGGAACAGTTCGTCGACAAAACCTCGATAATGGCCGCTTTCCACGGTCATCGGCCGAGCGCCGCAGCCGCGCGGGCAACTCGCTCGGCACGGTCTCGCTGGCGCGGTCCGGCGCGGTCGAGCACCGCGGCAAGGACGGCAGGGTCGGCGCTCTCTGGCGAGCCCGAGGCGAAAGGCGGCGCCGGGTCGTATTCGATCGCCAACTGGATGGCTTCGGCCGTGGCCTGCCCGGCGATCTCGGCAGCGACGGTCAGGGCCACGTCGATCCCAGCGGTGACGCCGCCTCCGGTGAAGAGATTGCCGTCGACGACGACGCGCTCGGCGACCGGCTCCGCGCCGAACGCGCGCAATAGTTCGCGCGACATCCAATGGGTCGCGGCGCGCCGTCCGCGCAACAGCCCGGCCGCGCCCAGCACGAGGGAGCCGGTGCACACCCCGACGACATAGTGCGCCTGCGCCGCGGTACGGCGCAGGAAGGCTAGAACCTCCTGGTCTTCGAGCAGCGGGTTGACGCCAGCACCGCCCGGCACCAGGACGAGATCGAGCGGCGGACACCCCGCCAGGGTTGCCATCGGCTGTATGGTCAGCCCGTGCTCGGAGCGCACCGGCGACAAATCCTTCCACAACAGCAAGGTCTCGGCGCCGGGCAGGCGGGCGAGGACTTCGTAGGGCCCGGTCAGGTCGAGCTGGGTCAGGTTGGGAAAGACCAACATGCCGCTATGAAAATTTTGTCCAATCATGGTCGCTATCTCCGGGAGAGCCGGGGTGGCTGGAGCCGCCGTCTGTTTATCGGTAGAGTCAGGTTCCGGCAACGGGGAGAGGGCCATGCCTCTGCTGCTCGCAAGCTCGGCGTTTGCGCCCGGCGGTGAAATCCCAGCGGAATATACCTGCGACGGCGCCGACATCTCGCCGCCCCTCAGCTGGTCGGGCATACCGGCTGGGGTGCAAAGCCTGGTCCTCGTCGTTGAGGACCCGGACGCGCCCTCGGGCATATTCCGCCACTGGGCCGCCTTTGACATTCCCGCCACCGCGCACGGGCTCGCGGCGGGTTACGGCCCCAATCGGCCGGCGGTCGGTTTTCGTCAAGCGCGCAACGATTTCGGCGCCCTCGATTATGGCGGTCCTTGCCCGCCGAGGGGGCAGGGAACCCATCATTATCACTTTCGCTTGTTCGCAATCAGCCGCCCGCGACTCGATCTGACGCCATCGGCTACTGCGTTCGATGTTCTGCAGGCGGCTCAGACTTACGTCATTCAGCAGACCGCACTGGTTGGCACCTTCCAGCGCTGAATCCTCGCTGACCAGCCGGCACGGCATTTGCGTCGCATTGGCGAGGCCGACCTGGTCCCGCCAAGAGGAGATCGCGATGCGACTGACGCGACGGGAATTTGCGACCTTGACGGGTGCGGCGCTGCTGGCCCCGGCGCTGCCGCTGCGGGCGGAGTCTGCCAATATCTTTGTGCCGGGCTATAATATGCCGGTCAATCTCGACCCGCATCAGGTGCTGGATGTTAGGATGACCCAGTATTTCCTCAACACCTACGACAACCTTTATCGGTATGAGGACAATCCGGCCAAGATGCGGCCTTGGCTGGCGACTGACCATACCGTGTCCGCCGATGGCCTCACGTGGGATTTCAAGCTGCGCCAGGGAGTGAAGTTTCACGATGGCAGCGAGCTGACAGCGGCCGAGGTCGTTTACAGCTTTCAGCGTCTTCTGGGGCTCAACAAGGCACCATCCGCGCCATTTCTGTCGGTATTGAAAGGCGATTCGGTGACCGTCCCGGAACCTTATCTGGTGCGGTTCAAGTTGGAACAATCGTTCGGACCATTTTTTGCCACCATCGGGATGGTGTCAAAAGGGCTTTCGCCACTGCCCGGTCGGGTCGGGCGGTGAGGTACGCTGGATGCACCTCGCCACCTGAATCGAGCGCGCGCCAGATAACGGGAGTCGGCGATGCTTGGCTTTATCCTGCGCCGGACGGTTTATGCCGTTCCGTCGCTGTTCGGTCTACTGGTCGTGACCTTTTTGATGGTTCGGGTGGTGCCGGCCGATCCTGCGGCCGCACTCGCCGGAGACAATGCCACGCCGCAGCAGATCGCGCAGATCCGTCACCAGTATGGTTTCGACCGTCCGCTAGCCGTCCAGCTCGCCCGCTATCTCGGACAGGTGTTGCGCTTCAATTTCGGCGAGAGCGAGTACTCGCACCGCCCGGTCGGAACCGATATCCGCCAGCGCCTGCCGGCGACTCTCGAACTGACTCTGTCAGCGCTGCTGCTCGCAGCCGTGCTGGGAATCCCACTGGGGGTGATTTCCGCCGTCTACCACAATCGCTGGCCGGATTTTGCATTGCGCCTGTTCTCGATTACCGGCGTTGCGATGGCGGCTTTCTGGTTCGCCATCATGCTGCAGATGCTGTTCGCGATGCAGTTGCATTGGCTGCCGCTGCGCGGGCGGCTCGGCACCGACATGGTGCCGCCGCCGGACCTCACCGGCTCGCTCTTGATCGACAGCCTGCTCGGCGGCCGCTTCGATGCCTTTTGGGATGCCCTGCGACACCTGATCCTGCCAGCGGTCACCTTGTCGCTTGGCGGGGTGGCGACGATCACCCGGTTTACCCGGGCAGGCATGCTCGAAACCCTGCAAAAGGACTTTGTCCTTTACGAACGGGCGGTCGGCTATCCGCGCCGCCGGCTGATCTGGATCTATGTGTTGCGCAACTCGGTCATCGCCGCCGTAACGCAGATAGGGTTGTTGTTCGGCGCGCTGATCGCCGGCGCGGTCGTCGTCGAGTTGATCTTCGATTGGCCCGGCATCGGCAGCTACGCGGTGCAGGCGATCCTAACCGCCGATTACAAGGTGATGCTGGTCAAAAAATGGCGATTGAAGCCGCCGAGTGCCGCCTTTCCGTTCGGCACCGATAATCTCGGCCGCGACCTGTTATCGCGGGTGATCCTGGGGCCCGCGGGGCGCTTGAAGTGGCGCTCGCCGTGGTGGCCCCCTGGCGAGCGCGATCGGCGTGCCTCTTGGTCTGGTCGCCGGCTATGCTGACGGTTGGCTTTCCGAAGCGATTATGCGGGTAACCGACGTGTTTCTCGCATTGCCGCAGCTGGTGCTGGCGCTGGCGCAACTGATGACGCCGTCTCTGGAGAGCGCGATGATCGCGCTGGCGCTGACCTATTGGCCCTTTTTCACCCGCCTGGTTTTTGCCGAGACGCGGCGGCTGCGGGCCTGGCTGTTCTGCAGCGCGAGGCTGACGGCGAGGTTCGCTTTGACGGCCGGCTGGTCAGCGGCCTAACGCCGAAACGTGCGCGGCTCGCGCGCAACGACATTCAATATGTGCATCAAGACGCTGGCGCGGCGCTCGATCCGTGGTGGAGCATCGGCCGCACGCTCGAAGAAGGGCTGGTCGTGCACGGGATTGGCAACGCCGCCGAGCGGCGCAGGCGCGTCGACCAGGTGCTGGCCGCGGTGGGCCTCGACGCATCGGCGCGGCCGCGCTACCCCCACGAACTATCCGGCGGCCAGCTGCGCCGGGTGGCGCTCGCCCGCATCCTTGTCTTGCAGCCGCGCTTTGTCGTGCTCGACGAGCCGACTTCGGGCCTCGACATGTCGGTTCAGGCGACCGTCCTCAACCTGCTGCTCGAGCTGAGGCGGCGCTTGGGGTTGACCTATCTGTTCATCTCCCACGATTTGTCGGTGGTCGAGCGCCTGTGCGACCGGGTCGCGATCATGTATCTGGGCCAGATCGTCGAACTGGCCTCGGCCGAGGAGATCTTTACCCGGCCGCTGCATCCCTACACCCGCGCGCTGCTGAGCGCGGTGCCGCGGCTTGAACCTGGACCGATCAAGGCTCGCCATCCGGTCATTGGCGAGCCGCCCAGCGCCGTCCGCCTGCCGCCGGGCTGCGTATTCTCCAACCGCTGCGCCGATGTCCAGCCGGCGTGCCGGCAAGCCCAGCCAACGACGGAAAGCTCCGATCCGAGCCACCACATCGCCTGCCGTCGCTGGCGGGAGATCGAGCCGGGGCGGCAAACCAGCCGGATGAATGTCAAGGCAGCGGCGCTCACCAGTCTTGGATAGGGCCGGATTTCGGATCGGACTTTCGCCGCCGCATCGATTTGCTGGCGCGAGGGCGAAAATTCTGCTTATAACCCGCGCCCGGTAATCCTCTCTCGAGAGGGCAGACCGGGTCGCGACCCTGGAGTGGGACGCGTTGGACCGGCGCGCATTTGCCGTGCATCGAGGGTTGACCCTGGTTCCGCAAAGGTAGCATCGGCTTGGCGCACGACCCCAGCGCACACATGCCAGATACTGCGGTAGCCGACACCGAGGCGCGTGCGAAGATCGGCCAGAGCTTGGGCATCGCGGCGCTCGGCGTCGTCTATGGCGACATCGGCACTTCGCCGCTCTACACCGTAAAGCAGTGTTTCGAGAACACCGCGGTCAGCGGTCCCCGCGTCTTTGGCGTTCTGTCGCTGATCGCCTGGGCGCTGACCTTGGTGGTCACGGTCAAATACGTGCTGGTCCTGATGCGGGCGGATAATCGCGGCGAGGGCGGCATCCTCGCGCTGATGGTCCTGGCCCTGCGCGCCGCATCGGCGCGGCGCGGCCGCTGGATCTTGTGGGCCGGACTGTTCGGCGCGGCGCTGTTCTATGGCGATGGGGTGCTGACCCCGTCGATCTCGGTATTGAGCGCGGTCGAGGGGTTGAAGGTCGCGACCCCGGCGCTCGAACCTTATGTGGTGCCGCTGACCCTGCTGTTGCTGACCATTCTCTTCATGTTCCAGCGCCGTGGAACGGGCCGGGTCGGCGGATTTTTCGGCCCGATCATTATCGTCTGGTTCGCCACGATCGGGGTGCTCGGCCTTTGCGAGATCGCTCGCCGCCCGACCATCCTGTGGGCGCTCGACCCGCGCTACGCCTTTTTTCTAATCCGGCTCGATCCGTGGCAGGGGTTTGTCCTGCTCGGCTCGGTCGTGCTGGCGGTGACCGGGGCGGAAGCGCTCTACGCCGATATGGGGCATTTCGGGCGGGGACCGATCCGGCGGGCCTGGCTGCGCTTTGTCTTTCCGGCTTTGCTGCTGAACTATTTCGGCCAGGGGGCGTTGCTGCTCGGCCACCCGGAAGCGGCCGAGAATCCGTTTTTTCATCTCACCTCCGGATGGGCGGTCTATCCGCTGGTCGGGCTTGCTTCGACTGCGACGGTGATTGCCTCGCAGGCGGTCATCACCGGCGCCTTTTCGATCACCCGCCAGGCGGTTCAGCTCGGCTATCTGCCGCGGATGCTGGTGCGGCACACCTCCGAGCAGGAGATCGGCCAGGTCTATGTGCCGGCGATGAACGGCATCCTGCTGGTGGCGGTGGTGGCGACGGTGCTGGGCTTCCGCTCCTCCGACGCGCTCGGCGCCGCCTATGGCATCGCCGTCACCGGGACGATGACGGTCACGACCGTCCTCGCCTTCATCTACCTGCGCTGGGGCGCCGGTTGGCCGCTGTGGCGGCTGATCCCGTTGTTCGGCCTGTTCATCGTGGTCGATCTGTCGTTTTTTGGCGCGAATTTGCTGAAGATCGTCGATGGCGGCTGGTTTCCGCTGGCGATCGCCTTATCGGTCTATGCGGTTATGGTGACCTGGCTGTGGGGAAGGCGGCAGGTTGCGGTGCGACGGGCAACCGGCGCGCTGCCGCTCGTCACCTTAATCGAGAATTTGAAGCCCGACCGGCCGGCGCGGGTGCCGGGGACCGCGATCTACATGACCGCGCGAGTCGAGAACGTGCCGGCGGCGCTGTTGCACAACATGAAGCACAACAAGGTGTTGCACGAACGCAACGTGCTAATGACGGTTCGCACCGAGGACGTGCCCCGTTTGCCCGAGGGCGAGCGTCTGCAAATCGACCATCTGGGGCAGAATTTCCACACCGTGACGATCCATTACGGCTTTCTCGAAGAGCCGGACATCCCGCGCGCCCTGGCATTGTGCCGGGTCGGCGGGTTCCGCTTCAACCTGATGGACACCTCGTTCTTCGTCGGTCGCGAAAAGATCGTCGCCAAGCGGCCGTCAGGGATCCTGCTGCCGTTCAAAAAGCTGTTCATCCTGCTGACCAACCTCGCCCTCGACGCCACTGAGTTCTTCCGCATCCCGGTCAACCGCATCGTCGAACTCGGCGGCCAGGTCGAGCTCTAGAAGTAGCTGACTGACCCAGCGCTTGACCTTCTGAGATCCTGGATCACGCCCAAAGGTCGCCTGGGCCGCCGCCTTCCCCGGCGAGCCAGCGCCGGCGGAAACTTCCTCGGCCTCGGCCGCGCGGCGCTGATCCAGGAGCGCGCGCCCGAGATCATCGATGGTGCTGCCGCGCGCGACGAGCCTCTGGCGGAATGTCAGCCCTGGTCGCGAAGTTGGAAGCATCAGTCTCGCGCAGGTCGCGAAACACCATGTCGACGCCTGGCGCTGATCTCATCGCTTCGAGGGTAAATAGGCGCCGCTACGGCGAACCGAAAGGGCTAGCCCGCGAAGGCGGCGATGCCGGTCTGGGCCCGGCCGAGGATCAGGGCGTGGATATCGTGCGTGCCCTCATAAGTATTGACGGCTTCGAGGTTCATCACGTGACGAATTACGTGGTATTCGTCGGAGATACCGTTGCCGCCATGCATGTCTCGGGCAACGCGGGCGATATCGAGCGCCTTGCCGGCATTGTTGCGCTTTAACAGCGATACCATTTCCGGCGCGGCCCGGCCATCGTCCTTCAGGCGTCCGAGGCGCAGGCAGGCGTTGAGGCCGAGGGTGATCTCAGTCTGCATGTCGACCAGCTTCTTCTGGATCAGCTGGTTGGCGGCGAGTGGGCGGCCGAACTGCCGCCGCTCAAGGGTATAGCTGCGCGCCGCATGCCAGCAGAACTCGGCCGCCCCCATCGCGCCCCAGGCGATGCCGTAGCGGGCGTTGTTGAGGCAGGAGAACGGGCCGCGTAGACCCTTAACTCCGGGCATCATATTCTCTTCGGGTACGAACACGTCATCCATCACCACCTCGCCGGTGACGGATGCGCGCAGACTGAACTTGCCCTCGATCTTTGGCGCGCTCAGGCCCTTCATCCCTTTTTCGAGGATGAACCCGCGGATTACCCCATCCTCGGTCTTGGCCCAGATCACGAACACGTCGGCGATCGGGGCGTTGGAGATCCACATCTTCGCGCCGTTCAGCCGGTAGCCTCCGGGCGTTGCTGCCGCCCGCGTCGTCATGCCGCCCGGGTCGGAGCCGTGATCGGGCTCGGTCAGGCCAAAACAGCCGACCCATTCGCCAGAGGCAAGCTTTGGCAGATATTTTCGCCGCTGCGCCTCGGTGCCGAAATCGTGGATCGGGTACATGACCAGGCTCGACTGAACGCTCATCGCCGATCGATAGCCGCTGTCGACCCGTTCGACCTCGCGCGCGATCAATCCATAGCAGACGTAATTGACCCCAGCACAGCCGTAGCCTTCGATGGTCGAGCCAAGAAATCCGAGCGCGCCCATCTCATTCATGATTTCGCGGTCAAAGCGTTCGTGCCGGTTGGCCTCCAGCACCCGGGGAAACAGCTTTTGCTGGCAATAGGCGCGGGCGGTGTCGCGGACCATGCGCTCGTCATCGCCAAGCTCGCCCTCGATGAGCAATGGATCGGTCCAGTCGAAAAGGGACTCGGACTCGGCATGGGCATGGGTAGTCGGGGAAGCGATGGCAAACTCGGTATCGGCGGGCATCGGGACCTCGAATGCGGCGGTATCGGACGCTTATACCGCGCCGGCTCGCCGTAGCGTCAGGAATCCGTCAATGCCGCCCGGTCGCGTCTCGCGCCGGCGAAGAAGTCGAAACGCAGTCTTAGAGTTTCGATGCGCGTCGAGGTTCGGCCTCGATCCGGCGCTGCCCTATTTCTTGGCCCCGGTCGATGCCGGCTGCCGAGCGGCGCCGCGGCCGAGGCCGATTTTTTTGGCGAAGGCAGAGCGCTGTTCGGCATAGTTCGGCGCGACCATCGGATAATCCGGCGCCAATCCCCACCGCGCGCGATACTCATCCGGCGTCATATTGTAAGTCGAACGCAGGTGCCGCTTTAGCATCTTGAGTTTTTTGCCGTCTTCGAGGCAGATCAGATAATCCGGGGTGATCGACTTGCGAATCGGCACCGCCGGTTTTATTGGCTCGGGCGGCGGCTCCGTGACTTGGCCCTCCAAACCCCTCAGAGAGCTGTAGACGGCGTTGATGACCTCGGCTAACTGAGCCGTCGGCAATGTGTTGTTACTCACATAGGCGGCGACCACATCCGCGGTCATCCGCAGCAACTCGTCCTCCGCCATCTTCGGCGCTGCCGTCTCCGCCATTTCTCGCCTCGACGAATCCTGGAATGTGCCTCTCGATCGCCATAATCGGCGCACGAATTTCTTGTGTCAACGGAAACTTATGAGAGAGGAGAGTAATTGTCATTGCCTTGTCGCCGCAGCGACTTGATGCGTTGATGCGAGCTTCGACCCTCGGCGGTCGCGGCTAACACAGCCGGTGGCCACGCCTATCCACGGCGAAATAAAGCGAATCAACTCAATGGCTGCTGGCAGTGACCGCGCCATCTATCGGTTCGCCTAGCCAGGCGATTTATGGTAGGCGGTTGGAATCTCTCAGCGAGATATGGTAGCGTGAATGCGTTCCGATGGCCGCGCCCGCGCCCGCGCCGCGATGGCTGTCTGTGTTTTGCATACGGCCTTCTCCCGACGCCCCTCGGCGGCGGCACATTGGCCCCCGAGCGAGTGGTCTCTTGATGGTTTCAGCCCCCTTTACTCGTCGCGCCGCGGTGGCCGACGGTTTCTTTTCCGATTCATTGGCAGTGGCCGATCCGGAGCTGGCCGCCGCTATCGACAGTGAACTTGCCCGTGAACAGTCGCAGATCGAACTGATTGCCAGCGAAAACATCGTTTCCCGCGCGGTATTGGAGGCGCAAGGCTCGGTTCTGACCAACAAATATGCCGAGGGCTACCCGGGGCGTCGCTATTACGGCGGCTGCGAGTTCGTCGATGTCGCCGAAAGCCTGGCGATCGACCGCGCCAAGCGACTGTTCGGCTGCGCCTTCGCCAACGTTCAGCCGCATTCGGGCGCCCAGGCGAACCAGGCCGTATTCCTGGCATTGCTCGCGCCGGGCGATACAATCCTCGGTCTGTCGCTCGCCGCCGGCGGCCATCTGACCCACGGCGCCCGGCCAAATCTCTCGGGCAAATGGTTCAACGCGCTCTCCTACGGGGTGCGGCGCGAAGATGCGCGCATCGACTTCGCCGAGGTCGAGCGCCTCGCGCGGACGCACCGGCCCAGGCTGATCATCGCCGGCGGCAGCGCCTATCCGCGGGTCATCGATTTCGTCCGCTTTCGCGCGATCGCTGATGAGGTCGGCGCCTATCTGATGGTCGATATGGCGCATTTCGCCGGGCTGGTCGCCGGCGGCGTCCATCCGAGCCCATTGCCGCACGCGCACGTCGTAACCACGACCACGCACAAGACCCTGCGCGGGCCGCGCGGCGGGCTGATCCTCACGCAAGACGAGGAGATCGGCCGCCGAATCAATGCCGCCGTGTTTCCCGGGTTGCAGGGCGGCCCCTTGATGCATGTGATCGCGGCCAAGGCGGTGGCGCTCGGCGAGGCGTTGCAGCCGGGATTTGCCGACTACGCCGCCGCCGTCGTCGAAAATGCGCAGATTCTGGCGGAGACGCTGGCGCAGGCGGGGCTGGCGATCGTCTCGGGGGGCACCGACACGCATCTGATGCTGGTCGATCTGCGCCCGCTCGGGCTGACTGGCCGCGATGCCGAGGTGAGCCTCGAGCGCGCCGGGATCACCTGCAACAAGAACGGCATCCCGTTCGACCCGGAAAAGCCGACGGTGACCTCGGGCGTCCGTCTTGGCTCGCCGGCGGCGACGACGCGCGGCTTTGGCGCCGACGAGTTCCGCACGGTGGGCCGGCTGATCGTCGAGGTATTGCGGGCGCGGGCGCGCGGCCCGGACGATAACGGCGCGGCCGAGGCGCGGGTGCGCGACGAGGTCAGGGAGCTGTGCGGCCGCTTCCCGATCTATGGGCAAGCCAGGGCCTGACGCCAAAAGGGACGGGAGGAGAGGATGCGCTGTCCGTTTTGCGGCACCGACGACACCCAGGTCAAGGATTCACGGCCGACCGACGATCGCGGTGCGATCCGGCGACGTCGCTTTTGCCCGAATTGCGCCGCCCGATTTACCACCTTCGAACGGGTGCAGTTGCGCGATCTGACCGTTGTCAAAAAAAACGGGCAGCGCGAGCCGTTCGATCGCGACAAGCTGGCGCGCTCGATCTACATCGCGCTGCGTAAACGCCCGGTCGAGCCCGACCGGGTGGAGCGCATCATCAACTCGCTGGTCCGCCAGCTCGAAAGCTCGGGGGAGACCGAGATTCCGAGCGACATGATCGGCGGCCTGGTCATGGAGGCGTTGGCGAGCCTCGACCAGGTCGCCTATATCCGGTTCGCCTCGGTCTATCGCAATTTCCGCGAAGCCAAGGATTTCGGCGATTTTGTCGGGCGGATCGCCGCGGACGGCGAATGACCGGCGAGCCGTCGAGTTCAGGCGCGGATGCCGATCGAAGCAATGACCTTCGCTGGATGGCGCTGGCGCTGGCGCTGGCCCGGCGGGGACTCGGCGCGGTCTGGCCGAACCCGGCGGTCGGTTGCGTCATCATCGGCGAGGGCCGGGTCGTCGGCCGCGGCTGGACCCAGCCCGGCGGCCGGCCGCATGCCGAAACCGAAGCGCTGCGCCGGGCCGGCAGCGCGGCGCGCGGCGCTACCGCCTATGTGAGCCTCGAACCCTGCTGCCATTGGGGTCAAACTCCGCCTTGTGCCGACGCATTGATCGATGCCGGGGTGCGACGGGTAGTCGTCGCGCTCGAAGACCCCGATCCGCGCGTCGCCGGCAATGGGATCGCCCGGTTGCTTGCGGCGGGGCTCACGGTCGATGCCGGGCTCGGCGCCGAGGAGGCGGCCGAGATCAATGCCGGCTTCCTTTCCCGTCTCGCCCTCGGCCGGCCGCTCGTCACCTTGAAGCTCGCAACCTCGCTCGACGGTCGGATTGCCACCAGCAGCGGCGAAAGCCAATGGATCACCGGGCCGCCGGCGCGCGAGCGGGGGCATTGGTTGCGCGCTGTCCACGACGCGATCATGGTCGGTACCGGGACCGTCCTCGCCGACGACCCGCAGTTGACCTGCCGTCTGTCCGGGCTCGGCCGCCGGTCGCCGGTGCGGGTCGTCCTCGACCGGCATCTGCGCATTCCGGCCTCGGCCCAGGTAATCGCCGGCGCGCGCCAGACCCCGACCTGGGTCCTGACCCTGCCCTCGGCCGACCCCGTCCGCCGCCAGGCATTCATCGATCGCGGCGCAATCGTGATCGATGTCGTTTCCGGCTCGGATGGCAATATCGATCTCGCCGAGGCCCTCGCGGCGCTCGGCGGGCACGGCATCACCCGGCTGCTCGTCGAGGGCGGGGCCCGGCTCGCCGCCGCGCTGCTACGGGGACGCCTCGTCGACCGCCTTGCCTGGCTGCACGCACCGATTTTGATCGGCGGCGACGGCATCCCGGCGATCGCCGCCCTCGGCGTCGACAGGCTGGCCGACGCGCCCGGCTTCGAGCCGCTGTCATCGGAGCCGGCTGGCGACGACATGTTGACGACGTTTAAGACCCGCGCCTAGCGCCCTGCGGCAGTCATCGCGACCGCGGCGTCGGCGATCAGCCAGGAAGAGAATGTACTCGCTTGCCGGCGGACCCGCACCCTGGTCGCGTTGTTCGCCCTTCGTCTATCGTCACCGAAACGGCCAATCGCGACCGCTGGATCAGAAACCGGGTTCTTTTAATTCAGTGATGCCCGTGATTTGACTTGGCGCCGCAGAGACTAGGGCTTGATCCGATCGTCGGGCTGATAGAATATCTCGCCGAGTCTGGCAACTGTTCCGCGCTGATGAAATTCACCTTTATCCTGATCTGCCTCATGGGTGTTGCGCTGGCCGGGTGCACCACGCTCCCCACCGCTGGGCCGACAGTGAACCAAATTCTCGATCAAGAGGTAACCGATGGGCAGCGGCACTTCGACATTGTCGATGTCGACAACCATGTCGTGACCACCTTGCTGGCCCAGCCGACCGAGAGCTTCCAAGCCCGGTTTCACAAATACGGCAGACCTCCGGCGCCGAAGATCGGCATCGGCGACACGGTCTCGGTGTCGATTTGGGAGGCTGCGGGGGGCGGGCTGTTCAGCGCGCCGGTGACCACGAACCAGGCGACCACCGGGACTGTCGGCGGCGGATCGAGAAACGTGACGATCCCGGATCAGGTGGTGGCGCCTGACGGCGCGATCAGCGTGCCGTTCGCCGGCCGAGTTCCGGTCGCCGGACGCACGCCGCTTCAAGTTCAGGACGAAATCCAGCAACGTCTCGCCGAAAAAGCGATCGAACCGCAGGCGATCGTTACCGTGAGCAAAAGCATAACCAATACCGCGACGGTCTCGGGCGAGGTCGTCGGTGGCGCCCGGGTGCCGCTCTCCGTGGGCGGCGACCGTCTGCTCGATGTGATCGCCGCCGCGGGCGGGGCAAAAGCGCCGGTTTACGACACTTTCGTCCGGCTTTCCCGCGGCGGGGTCACGGTAACGATCCCGATGGAAAGGCTGGTCTCCGACCCTGCCGAGAATATCTACGCCTGGCCGGGAGATGTGTTGACCCTGGTTCAGCTGCCGCAGACCTTTTCGGTGTTCGGCGCAACCGGGCAGAACACTGAGGTGCCGTTTGGCGCCGCGAAGGTAACTTTGGCCGAAGCGCTGGCCAAGGCAGGCGGATTGCAAGATTTGCGGGCCGATCCGCGGGGGGTATTTCTGTTCCGCTTCGAGCCCTCTTCGATCGTCGGTGCGTTGAAGGCTCCGCCGCTGGCCAATGGCCCCAATGGCAGTTCTCCGATTGTCTACCGGCTTAATCTGCGCGACGTGAAGAGCTATTTCTACGCGGAGCGTTTCCCGATCGAAAACAAGGACATTATCTTTGTCGCCAACGCACAGTTGAGCGATCTGCAAAAATTCTTCACCCTGATTAACACGGTCACCGGCCCGGTGATCAGCGGGGTCGTGGTCACCCGCTCGATCAATCCATAGTGCGACGATTTGCTTATGCGCCGGGCGCAGCTACTGCCGCCAGCCGATAGAATCGGGTCGCGGTGCCGGCGAACAGCGCCTGCTTCTCGGCCGTGGAGCAGCCGGCGGCGATACGCTTGAACGCGTTCCACAGCGCAGCATAGCCGCAGCTGCCCTTGTCCACCGGAAAGTTGCTCTCGAACATCGAGCGCTGCGGACCAAAGGCCTCGATGCAGGTTTCGATATACGGGCGCCAGGCCGTCGCCAGTTCGTCCGAGCTCGGCGGCAATTCGTGGGTGTGGACGGTAAATCCGAACATGCGCATGCCGAGCCCGCCAAGCTTGATATAGAGGTTGGGGCACCGCGCAAGCTCTCGGATGCCCGTGCTCCACTCGGCAAAGACCGCGTCGCGCTTGCCGGCATAGCGTCCGAGCCCGATGGCGCCGCCGACATGGTCGAGGACAATCTGGGTCGCGGGAAACGCGCGCGCCAGATCGACCAGTTCGCTTAGCTGGGTGTGGTACATCCACGCATCGAAGCTGAGACCGAGCGGCGCCAGCCGGGCGAAGCCCTCGCGCACCTTGGTGTTGGTCAGCAAACCCGCCGGTCGGTTGACCATCGACCCCCATTCCGCCTGATCCGGATGCGTCGCGGAGATGAAGCGGATGCCGCGGAAGCGGCCGCCGCCGGCGGCGATCTGCGCCTCCAGCACCCTTTCGACCGACGCCCCCTGCGCCAGATCGGCATAGCCGACGATGCCGGCGCAAACCCGTGTCCCGCCGTAGCCGCCGGCTCGCGCTCATCGCCGCCACGCCATTGGCGAACTCGACCTCGCCGACCGGTCGCATCTCCGACGGACCGGAGGCGCGATACATCGACAGCCATTCGAGATAGACGGTCGCCGCGATGTTATGGCCGCTGCCGGTGTCGGCCAGCAAATCCGGCAACAGATAGCGCCCGGTCTCGGGCCGATCGACCAGATGATGGTGCGGGTCGACGATCGGCAGATCGGGCTCGATGATCTCCTCACGACGGCGGTCGAGCCATTCCGGCCGGACTGCCAAATGCGAGCTGGTCGGATTTGCCAGTGTCGCCGTCTGCATCGCAACCCCTCCATTCGCTATCAGCAGGATTCAGTACCACAGTCAGCGGCGACCGGCGCGCCGCCCGGTTTCGGCCCTGACGACGGCCGGCGAAGCAGTTGACAAAGAGGGCGCAGGATCGTTACTCGACGAGGATTGGGGAGTAGCTTCCGCCATCTTCAGGCGGTTCCGTGTCAACAGGCTCGCGCCGCGGCGCGTGGCACGGTCGGCAGATGCTCTGGCGTCTGCTTGGCGAGACCAGTACGCACCTCGGGCCGTTCCGGCCGGCTCCGGGGCCGCGTACTGCTCTGGCCCGGCGAGCCTCCTGATGATGAGTTTCCTGGCCATTGCCATCCTCGCCTTTAGCATGTCGGCTGACGCGTTCGCCGCAGCCCTCGGCAAGGGCGCGGCTCTCGACCGCCCGCCCTTTGGCGAGGCGCTGCGCTGCGGGTTGATCTTCGGCCTCATCGAGGCGGCCACGCCGGTCATCGGCTGGGCCGCCGGTACGGCAGCGAGCGCGTATATCGCCGCGATCGGTCGTTGGATCGCCTTCGTCGTCCTCGTCGTGATCGGCGCGAAAATGATCTGGGACGGTCTGCGGCGTCCAACCGAGGCGGCCAGGCCGAAACGGCACTCAACCCGGCTTCTGGTGGCAACGGCGATCGGCACCAGCATCGACGCCTTGGCCGTCGGCGTAACCTTGGCTCTTCTCGGCGTCGGCATTGTCACCCCCGCGCTAGGTATCGGCTTGGCGACATTTACGATGACGACGCTCGGCGTCCTGCTCGGTCGCGTTCTCGGTGCGAGTTACGGTCGGATCGCCGAAATCCTCGGCGGCACCGCCCTGATCGCGATCGGCATCAGGATCGCGATCGGTTAGGCGGTTCTCGGCTAGCATTGCCGGCCTACGGTCTGCCCGCGCAGCTTGAAGCGCTGGATCTTGCCGGTTGCCGTCTTTGGCAAATTGTCGATAAAGGCGACCCAGCGCGGGCATTTGAATGGCGCGAGCAGGGTCTTGGCGTGGCTTTGCAGCGCGCGGGCGAGCGCTTCGTCAGGGGTGACGCCGGATTTGGCGACGACAAACGCCTTGGGCTTGATCAGCCCGTCGGCATCGGGCATGCCGACCACCGCGGCTTCGAGAACATCCTGATGGGCGATCAGGGCGGCCTCGACCTCGGCCGGCGAAACGTACATGCCGTTGACCTTGATCATGTCGTCGCTGCGGCCGCAATAGACGTAATAGCCGTCTTCGTCCTCGTAATATTTGTCGCCGGTGCGCGTCCACTTGCCGAGGAAGGTCGTCCGGCTGCGCTCACGGTTGTTCCAATAGCTGGCGGCGCTGGTCGGGCCATCGACCAGCAGGTCGCCGATCTCGCCGTGGCGCACCGGCCGTCCCTCTTCGTCGGCGATCATTAGGGTGTAGCCGGGAACCGGCTTGCCGGTCGTGCCGTAGCGGACGTCGCCGGGGCGGTTGCTCAGAAAAATATGCAGCATCTCGGTCGAGCCGATGCCGTCGAGGATGTCGACGCCGATCCGCGCCGACCAGCGCCGGCCGATCTCCCGCGGCAACGGTTCGCCAGCGGAAACGCACCGGCGCAATGCCAGTTCGCCTGCGAGCGGCAGGCCGGAATCGGCGAGCATCGCGTTGTAAAGCGTCGGCACCCCGCAAAAGATCGTCGGCCGATGCCGGCGCAGCACCCGGGCGACCAGCGCCGGCGAGGGGCGCTCGGCGGTCAGCACACTCGTCGCTCCCACCGCCAGCGGGAAAGTCAGCGCGTTGCCGAGGCCATAAGCGAAAAACAGCTTTGCCGCCGAGTACACGATATCGTCTTCGCCGATGCCGAGCACCGGAATGGCATAGCATTCAGCGGTCTGGATCAGACTGAATTGCAGATGGAGCGTTCCTTTGGGCCGACCGGTCGAGCCGGAGGAATAAAGCCAGAAGCAGGTCTCGTCGGGATGGGTCGGGGCGGTCTCGGCAGTGGCCGGCGCCGCGGCGAGCAGATCGGCGAGCGTGCGCTCTCCCGCCTCGGCGCCCGAGACGATCACTTCCGGTCCGGGCCCGGGCAGCAACGCCACCGCCGCTTGCATTGCCGGCAATATCGGTGCCGACACCACCACCGCGCATGCCCGGCTGTCGCCGAGCATAAAGGCGAATTCGTCGGGGCCGAGTTGGGTGTTGACCGCGACCGGCACGATTCCGGCCTTGATCGCTCCGAGAAAGGCGGTCGGGAAGTCGATGCCGTCATTCAGGCACAGGAGGATGCGCTGCTCGTGGCGGAGGCCGAGCCGGCGCGCAGCATTGGCGAACCGGTCCACTCGGCGGGCAAGCTCGGCATAGGTGTATTGCCCGCGATCATCGATGATCGCGGTCTTCGATCCGCGCCCAGCCGCAAGGTTGCGCTCGATCAAATCAGCCGCGGCGTTGTATCTCGGTCCGCTCTCCATCGGCGGCGCTCCCCTTCTATCCCGGTTTCCGATGGCGAATCGGAAAGGTCGCCGGCGCTGTTGCGATCTTGCGCATGGCTCTGCCCGGCGCCCGATTACCGGCGACTTGGCTGGCGTTCTTCGACGAAGGTGAGCACAGATTGAAGCGGATGCACAACCCGCCGGATCCCGGCGAGGTCATCGAGGAGCTATGCCTGTCCAGGGCACTTCTCTGCTCGGGCTGGACCGGGCGCGCTCCGAGTACCCAGCTGTCCTTGGCTATCCGGGTAGGGGCGACCACATCACCAGCCGAGGCACAGACGATCGGAGGATCCGATGGCGGCAGCGCGGCAAGAACGCGATCTGTGGGACAACCCGATGGGGACGGACGGGTTCGAGTTCGTCGAATACACCGGCCCCGATCCGCAGGCGCTGGCCGCTTTGTTCGAGCGGATGGGGTTTGTCGCGGCGGCGCGGCACCGCTCGAAAAAGGTGACGCTGTACAAGCAGGGCGGCGTCAATTTCATCCTCAATGCCGAGCCCGAAAGTTTCGCCCAGGCTTTTGCCCGGTTGCACGGCCCTTCGGTCTGCGCGATCGCGTTTCGCGTCGCCGACGCGGCCAAGGCCTATCAGCGCGCGATCTCGTTGGGCGCCAAGCCGGTCCACGGCAAGGTCGGGCCGATGGAGCTGAACATCCCGGCGATCGAAGGGATCGGCGGCAGCCTGATCTATCTGGTCGACCGCTATGGCGAACGCTCGATCTACGATGTCGATTTCGTCCCGCTGATCGATAACGAGACGCCGCCGGGCGTCGGGCTGCTCCGGATCGATCATCTGACCCACAACGTCCATCGCGGGCGGATGGGGCTGTGGGCCGAGTTCTACGAGCGGCTCTTCAACTTCCGCGAAGTCCGCTATTTCGATATCGAAGGCAAATTGACCGGGCTGCGCTCAAAGGCGATGACCAGCCCGGACGGCAGGATCCGTATCCCGATCAATGAGAGCGCTGACGACAAATCGCAAATCGCCGAATATCTTGCGGCCTATCACGGCGAGGGCATCCAGCACATCGCGCTGGCTACTGCTGACATCTATGCGACGGTCGAGGCATTGCAGGCGCGCAGCATTTCGTTCATGACCGTCCCCGACACCTATTATGAGGCGATCGACGCCCGCGTTCAGGGACACGGCGAGAGCCTTGCCCGATTGCGCCGTGACCGCATCCTGATCGACGGCGCGCCGGGCCAGGGCCTGTTGTTGCAAATCTTCACCGATACGGTAATCGGCCCGATCTTTTTCGAGATCATCGAGCGCAAGGGCAACGAAGGTTTTGGCGAAGGCAATTTCCGCGCCCTGTTCGAATCGATCGAGCGCGACCAGATCCGCCGCGGCGTACTCGCCACCGAGGCGCGGTAGCAGGAAGTTCCGGAGGCTGCCGGAGCCGGGCACCGCCATTGTTCGCCAAGATCCTGATCGCCAACCGGGGCGAGATCGCCTGCCGGGTGATCCGTACTGCGCGGCGGATGGGCATTGCCACGGTTGCGGTCTATTCCGCGGCCGACCGCAACTCCGTGCATGTGGAGCTCGCCGACGAGGCCTGGCCGCTGGGGCCGGCCCCGGCGCGCGATAGCTATCTCAACATTGCCGCGGTCATCGCTGCGGCGCGGTCGAGCGGCGCCGAGGCGATCCACCCCGGGTACGGCCTTCTGTCGGAGAATCCCGGTTTTGCCGAGGCCTGCGAGCAGTCGGGGATCGTCTTCATCGGACCGCCGGCCGCGGCGATGCGGGCGATGGGCTCGAAAGCGGCGGCGAAAGCGCTGATGGCGCGGCTGGGCGTGCCGCTGGTGCCGGGCTATCACGGCGACGACCAGGACCCCGCTCATCTTGCCCAGGAGGCAAGGCGGATCGGTTTTCCGGTCTTGATCAAGGCCTCGGCCGGCGGCGGCGGCCGCGGCATGCGGATCGTCGGTGCGGCGGCGGAGTTCGCTGACGCGCTCGCGGCCGCACAGCGCGAAGCGGCGGCCGCCTTTGCCGACGACCGCGTGCTGATCGAGAAATACCTGGCCAGGCCGCGGCATATCGAGGTGCAGATCTTCGCCGACCGGCACGGCAACACGATCCACATTTTCGACCGCGACTGCTCGATCCAGCGGCGCCACCAGAAGGTCATCGAGGAAGCGCCGGCGCCGGGGCTCGCCGCCGGGAGGCGGCAGGCGATGGCGGAGGCCGCGGTCGCCGCGGCGCGCGCGGTCGGCTATGTCGGCGCCGGTACCGTCGAGTTCATCGCCGAAGCCGACGCCTTTTATTTTATCGAAATGAATACGCGGCTGCAGGTCGAGCATGCGGTGACCGAGGCGGTGACCGGGCTCGACCTCGTGGAGTGGCAGTTGCGGGTTGCTGACGGCGAGAGATTGCCGCTGCGCCAAAAAGATCTCGCTCTAAGTGGCCACGCGATCGAGGCGCGGCTCTATGCCGAAGACCCCGAGCGGGATTTTCTGCCGCAGTCCGGGGTGCTGCTCCGGCTGCGCCTGCCGCCGCCCGAGATCGCGCGGGTCGATGCCGGTGTCCGGCAGGGTGATCGGGTGACGCCTTATTACGACGCGATGATCGCCAAAATCATCGTTTGCGGCGCCGATCGGCAGGCGGCGCTGCGGCGGCTGCGCCGTGCGCTGGCCGAGACCGCGGTTTCCGGCCTGCGCACCAATCTCGGGTTTCTGGCGCGGCTCGCAGCCGAGCCCGATTTCGCCTCGGTTGCGGTCGATACCGGCTTTATCGAGGCGCATCGCGCGGGCCTGCTCCTTCCGCGCCGGCCGGCGCCGGATGCGGCGCTCGCCGCTGCCGCGCTCTCCCGGCTTTCCGCGCGCGAGGCGGCCATCGCCGCCGCGGCAAAGGGTTCGGGCGACCCATTTTCGCCTTGGGCGAGCGGCCAGGGCTGGCGGCATGACGGAGCGAGCCGTCAGGATCTCGTCTTCCGCGAGGACGCTGAAGAGCGCACCGTCGAGGCCACAGCGCGGGGGCCGGAGTGGCTACTGCAACTTGGCGAGCGGCGGGTGGTTGCCGGCGGCGGTGCGCAATCGGACGGCACCTTCGGCCTGGTGCTCGATGGCGTGCGCCGGCGGGTCGTGGTGCTCGATCACGGCGCCGAGATCGCGGTGTTCATCGATGGCGAGAGCTGGCGGTTCGTGGAAATCGATCCGCTCGGCCGGCGTCACGGCGAAGACCCGGCGGGCGGGCGGCTGACCGCGCCGATGCCGGGGCGGGTGACCCGTTTGCTGGTCGAGGCCGGAATGAGGGTGCGGCGCGGCCAGCCGCTGATGACCATCGAGGCGATGAAGATGGAACACACGATCGCCGCGCCCGCCGACGGCAGGGTGCAGGAGGTGAGGTTTGCGGTCGGCGATATGGTCGAGGAGGGGACCGAGCTTATCGCGCTGACGGCCGGGGACGAGAAGGGCTGAGCGGGCTCGGCAGGCATGGCGCTGCATCTGGTGAAACTCGCCGTCGGCATCGACGACATCGAGCATTTACGCCGGGTGCGGGCGGTGCGGGCGGCCGAGCGCGGCGGTGACTGGGTCTACACCAGAAACCATCCGCGCCGCGCCGCCGAGGTGCTCGATGGCGGCTCGATCTACTGGGTCATCCGCGGCCGGATCCGGCTGCGGCAGCTGGTCACCGGGTTTCGCAGCGGGCGTGAGGAGAACGGTCGTCGCTATTGCCAGATCGACGTCGACAGCGCCTTGGTCGCGACCCTGTCGCGATCGTGCCGGCCGTTCCAGGGCTGGCGCTACCTGCTGCCAGACGCGGCACCGGCCGATTGCGCCACCGCCGATTGCATCACCCTTGGGGAGCAGCCGCCCGAGCGCATGCTGGCCGAATTGCGTGCGCTCGGCCTCCTCTGAGCGGGCGCATTTTTTGGCGATCCTCTGGACAGCGGCAATGCCGGCTCTTATCTTTACCTGTCGCTATGCCGCTTCGGGGGAGCGAGCCGACGTTTTCGACGAGGACCTTGCGCCATACTCGCCAAAGGCGGGAGAGGCGTGACGCCGTCGGGAAAGCGGGATCGGGCCGTTCTCAGTTTTCGTCATCGCCGATCGATATACGGAGTTGACGGGGGCGTCGGGCAAGGGTTATAAGCGCGGCCCCTCTGAGGGAAGTTTCCTCTGGGGGTGTGTTGATTGAGTTTGTTTAGAAGGGAAGGGATGCGCGGGCGGCGGCGTGGGCCGCCATATGTTCGCGCATTTTGCGAGCGTTTTGGAGGCCCTTGTGAGGGTCTGTCTGGCGGGAGGGATGGCCTGCGAGGGTCATGGGTCTTGCTGGATGGGCCTGGGATGAACTTGAGAGTTTGATCCTGGCTCAGAACGAACGCTGGCGGCATGCCTAACACATGCAAGTCGAACGCTCTTGGGGCTTCGGTTTCAAGGGAGTGGCGCACGGGTGAGTAGCGCGTGGGAACCTGCCCTGTTGTGGGGGATAACCGAGGGAAACTTCGGCTAATACCGCATACGCCGGTTGTCTTGAGAGAGATGGCCGGGAAAGATTGATCGCAGCAGGAGGGGCCCGCGTCGGATTAGGTAGTTGGTGGGGTAACGGCCTACCAAGCCTGTGATCCGTAGCTGGTCTGAGAGGATGATCAGCCACACTGGGACTGAGACACGGCCCAGACTCCTACGGGAGGCAGCAGTGGGGAATATTGGACAATGGGCGCAAGCCTGATCCAGCAATGCCGCGTGAGTGATGAAGGCCTTCGGGTTGTAAAGCTCTTTCGCACGCGACGATGATGACGGTAGCGTGAGAAGAAGCCCCGGCTAACTTCGTGCCAGCAGCCGCGGTAATACGAAGGGGGCGAGCGTTGTTCGGATTTACTGGGCGTAAAGGGCGCGTAGGCGGCGATGAAAGTCAGGCGTGAAAGCCCCGGGCTCAACCTGGGAGGTGCGCTTGGGACTACATTGCTGGAGTTCGGGAGAGGAGCGTGGAATTCCCAGTGTAGAGGTGAAATTCGTAGATATTGGGAAGAACACCGGTGGCGAAGGCGGCGCTCTGGACCGATACTGACGCTGAGGCGCGAAAGCGTGGGGAGCAAACAGGATTAGATACCCTGGTAGTCCACGCTGTAAACGATGTGTGCTAGACGTTGGGGAGCCTAGCTCTTCGGTGTCGCCGCTAACGCTTTAAGCACACCGCCTGGGGAGTACGGCCGCAAGGTTAAAACTCAAAGGAATTGACGGGGGCCCGCACAAGCGGTGGAGCATGTGGTTTAATTCGACGCAACGCGAAGAACCTTACCAGCCCTTGACATGCCTCGTATGGGTGGGAGAGATCCCATTCTTCGGTTCGGCCGGCGGGGACACAGGTGCTGCATGGCTGTCGTCAGCTCGTGTCGTGAGATGTTGGGTTAAGTCCCGCAACGAGCGCAACCCTCATCTGCAGTTGCCATCGGGTTAAGCCGGGCACTCTGCAGAAACTGCCGGTGACAAGCCGGAGGAAGGCGGGGATGACGTCAAGTCCTCATGGCCCTTATGGGCTGGGCTACACACGTGCTACAATGGCGGTGACAGAGGGCGGCAAGGGGGCGACCCCGCGCCAATCTCAAAAAGCCGTCTCAGTTCGGATTGTTCTCTGCAACTCGAGAGCATGAAGTCGGAATCGCTAGTAATCGCGGATCAGCACGCCGCGGTGAATACGTTCCCGGGCCTTGTACACACCGCCCGTCACACCATGGGAGTTGGTTTGACCTTAAGGCGGCGGGCCAACCTCGCAAGAGGAGGCAGCCGACCACGGTCAGGTCAGCGACTGGGGTGAAGTCGTAACAAGGTAGCCGTAGGGGAACCTGCGGCTGGATCACCTCCTTTCTGGAATTCAGGAGCCAGGGGTCAGCGAGCCGGAGCCAGCAATGGCAACGGGGAGTTGGCCGCGATCCTGATCTTCCACCAATGGCGTCAGGGCGCCGGTTCCTGGAACCGGTTGCTGACGCCTGATACGCCGCCGTCTGCGCATCCCTTCTCCCGAGCGTCGTTGGAGCGCGCTCCTAGATTTTGGGGCTAGTAGCTCAGCTGGTTAGAGCGCGCGCTTGATAAGCGTGAGGTCGGAGGTTCAAATCCTCCCTGGCCCACCAGAGCCGGAGGCCCGCAGATCGCAGATCGAATCGCCGATCGCCAGGGTGCGATCCCGGTTTTGCGATGTCCGCCCCCTGGCCGGGGGTGTAGCTCAGTTGGGAGAGCGCCTGCTTTGCAAGCAGGAGGTCATCGGTTCGATCCCGTTCACCTCCACCAGGGTCGGCTCGCCATCGCAGGGTCGGCTTGCCACCGCAGGGGCGGGGCGCTGATCGGTGGCGAGGCCTTGGCTGGCGTGGCCTGGGCGGTGTGGCCTGGGCGGTGTGGCCTGGGCGGTGCTGGCGAAGCGAGGTTCGGAGAAGCAGAGGTTTGGTTCCGTGGCGGCCGGTGGCCGTGCCGGGGCTGGAACCGCGGGTATCGCTCGCGGGCCGGCCGGCATGGCTGGTGCGGTTGCGGGGCTGGCGTTGGTTGAAGGGTGAAGCGGATTTGTGAATGTGACCGAGGCGGACGGGCCGCGGGCGCAGGCGGGAGCCTGTGAGCGGGGCCGGTCCGAAAGAAGTGTCTTCATGCGAGGGCTGCGCCCGGGGTTTGCCCTGATCCGAAGAATGGTTTTTCGGCAGATGGGGCTTGCCCCTGTGCGCGGCGGTTTTCCGGGGCGTTTCCGGGCGGGCAAGACCGCTTGGGGATGCCCGCGGATCGAGCGCGAATCAAGGGCATCTGGTGGATGCCTTGGCACTGAGAGGCGATGAAGGACGCGGCACGCTGCGAAAAGCCCGGGGGAGATGCGAGCGATCGTTGATCCCGGGATCTCCGAATGGGGCAACCCACCCCCAAGGGGCAACTCTTGAGCGGGTATCCCGTGCTGAATTCATAGGCGCGGGAGGCGAACCCGGCGAACTGAAACATCTCAGTAGCCGGAGGAATGGACATCAACCGAGACTCCGCGAGTAGTGGCGAGCGAAAGCGGACCAGGCCAGTGGCTGTTGATTTTGGTACCGGAAGCGTCTGGAAAGGCGGGCCATAGCGGGTGACAGCCCCGTACGGGAAACCGGATCGACAGTCCTCGAGTAGGGCGGGACACGAGCAATCCTGTCTGAAGATGGGGGGACCACCCTCCAAGCCTAAGTACTCCTCAGTGACCGATAGTGTACCAGTACCGTGAGGGAAAGGTGAAAAGCACCCCGACGAGGGGAGTGAAACAGTTCCTGAAACCGGATGCCTACAAGCAGTCGGAGGTTGGATGGTCCTCGGACCACCCGACTGACGGCGTACCTTTTGTATAATGGGTCAGCGAGTTGGTCTTGGCAGCAAGCTTAAGCCGTTAGGCGTAGGCGCAGCGAAAGCGAGTCTGAATAGGGCGCGCGTTTTTTGCTGGGCAACCAGCAAGGGACAACAGTTGCCGGGATCAGACCCGAAACCGGGTGATCTAGCCATGGGCAGGTTGAAGGTGCGGTAACACGCACTGGAGGACCGAACCCACTACTGTTGCAAAAGTAGGGGATGACTTGTGGTTAGGGGTGAAAGGCCAATCAAACCCGGAAATAGCTGGTTCTCCGCGAAATCTATTGAGGTAGAGCGTCGCTTGGTCGGCGCCGGGGGTAGAGCACTGGATGGGCTAGGGGGGCGCGAGCCTTACCAAACCTAACCAAACTACGAATACCGGCGAGCGCAGAGCGGCAGCCAGACGGCGGGTGCTAAGGTCCGTCGTCGAGAGGGGAACAGCCCAGACCGCCAGCTAAGGTCCCCCAGTCGTGGCTAAGTGGGAAAGGATGTGGGACGGCCAAGACAACCAGGAGGTTGGCTCAGAAGCAGCCATCCTTTAAAGAAAGCGTAATAGCTCACTGGTCTAACAGCTGTCCGGCGCCGAAAATGTAACGGGGCTCAAGCCACGCACCGAAGCTGCGGGTGTGCCGCAAGGGAAACCGAGGGGCACGCGGTAGCGGAGCGTTCCGTAGGCCGACGAAGCCGGCGCGCGAGCGTCGGTGGAGGTATCGGAAGTGCGAATGCTGACATGAGTAGCGTAAATGAGGGTGAGAAACCCTCACGCCGAAAGTCCAAGGGTTCCTGCGCAAGGTTATTCCGCGCAGGGTTAGCCGGGCCCCTAAGGCGAGGGCGAAAGCCGCAGCCGATGGGAAGGGGGTTAATATTCCTCCGCCTGCCGAGCGTGACGAAGGCCGAAAGCGGTCATCCCTGACTGGATTGGGGTGGCGGCCTGGGACTTCCGGGAAACAGCGCCGGCGACATAGACCGTACCCGAAACCGACACTGGTGGACTGGTAGAGCATACCAAGGCGTGTGAGAGAACGGTGTTGAAGGAACTCGGCAAAATGCCCCCGTAACTTCGGGAGAAGGGGGCCCCGTCCTTGCGCAAGCAGGGGCGGGGGGCACAGAGGAGGGGGTGGCGACTGTTTACTAAAAACACAGGGCTCTGCGAAGTCGCAAGACGACGTATAGGGTCTGACGCCTGCCCGGTGCCGGAAGGTTAAGAGGAGGGGTGCAAGCTCTGAATCGAAGCCCCGGTAAACGGCGGCCGTAACTATAACGGTCCTAAGGTAGCGAAATTCCTTGTCGGGTAAGTTCCGACCTGCACGAATGGCGTAACGACTTCCCCGCTGTCTCCAACACCGGCTCAGCGAAATTGAATTCTCCGTGAAGATGCGGAGTTCCCGCGGTCAGACGGAAAGACCCCGTGCACCTTTACTACAGCTTTGCAGTGGTGTTAGGGATTGTGTGTGTAGGATAGGCGGGAGCCGTTGAAGCCCTGGCGCCAGTTGGGGTGGAGGCAACCTTGAAATACCGCTCTCACGGTCTCTGGCATCTAACCGCGCTTGGGCCAACCCGGGCCGGGACCCTGCATGGTGGGTAGTTTGACTGGGGCGGTCGCCTCCCAAAGAGTAACGGAGGCGCGCGATGGTGGGCTCAGGCTGGTCGGAAATCAGCTGTCGAGTGCAATGGCACAAGCCCGCCTGACTGCGAGAGCGACGGCTCGAGCAGAGACGAAAGTCGGCCATAGTGATCCGGTGGTCCCACGTGGACGGGCCATCGCTCAACGGATAAAAGGTACGCCGGGGATAACAGGCTGATGACGCCCAAGAGTCCATATCGACGGCGTCGTTTGGCACCTCGATGTCGGCTCATCGCATCCTGGGGCTGGAGCAGGTCCCAAGGGTATGGCTGTTCGCCATTTAAAGCGGTACGTGAGCTGGGTTTAGAACGTCGTGAGACAGTTCGGTCCCTATCTGCCGTGGGTGTTCGAGACTTGCGAGGCGCTCTCCCCAGTACGAGAGGACCGGGAGGGACGCACCTCTGGTGGACCGGTTGTGGCGCCCGCCGCAACGCCGGGTAGCTAAGTGCGGACGGGATAACCGCTGAACGCATCTAAGCGGGAAACCCTCCTCAAAACCAGGTCTCGTCGAGAGCCGTGGAAGACCACCACGTCGATAGGCCGGAAGTGGAAAGGGAGTAATCCCCGCAGCCGACCGGTACTAATCGCTCGAACCCGCCCGATCCCGAGCTTTCTTCAGGGCTGCTGTCCTTTAGGGAAAGCCGGAAAACCGTCCGCGTGCAGCGGCAAGCGCCACCCCAGATCCGATTGGGGGGCGCCCGGCCGCGGCCCGCCATCCGGACACTTCCCTCCCCGTCACCTTCGCAAATCCCGCCCCGGCCCGATCCTCTGGGATCAAATCCCCTGGGACAGCAAGCACCTCCCAGGGATCCCAGGGGCAGCAAATCCGGGGGGCTTGGCCAGCCTGGTGGCCACAGCGAGGGGCCAAACACCCGATCCCATCCCGAACTCGGCCGTGAAAACCCTCAGCGCCGATGGTACTGCCGCTCAAGCGGCGGAAGAGCAGGTCGCCGCCAGGCTCGCCAACCCCCCCCAACCCGCAACCCCACCTCCGCCAATCCCGGTCCGGCCATTCCCCGACCACCCCACCTCACCAATCCCCCTACCAATATCGCCCTCACCAATCTCGCCGCGGGGTGGAGCAGCCCGGTAGCTCGTCAGGCTCATAACCTGAAGGTCGTAGGTTCAAATCCTACCCCCGCAACCAATTTTGTGCCGCTGAATCCCCAGACGGATCCGGAGCCTTAAAACGGGTTCGATATTGGGCTGCGGCGAAATGCGGCCGATCGGGGCCGGGGCTTGGTTGGCGGCGGCGGGTGACGCCATCCCGCGTTACCGTTTCGAAATCTACCGGCGAGATACAGATGCAATCATTCGATCTGATTCTGAACGGTAGTCCGATCAGGGTGAGCGTGGACGGAGACGTGCCGCTGCTCGACGTGCTGCGCAATCATCTCGGGCTGACCGGCACGAAATTCGGCTGCGGCCAGGAGCAGTGCGGCTGCTGCATGGTCCTGGTCGATGGCAAGCCGGAAAAATCCTGTGGGATGCCGCTGTCCACGGTCGCCGGCAAGGAAATTGTAACCATCGAGGGTCTGGGCACGCCGGGCCGACCACACCCGCTCCAGCAAGCCTTTATCGACGAGCAGGCCGGACAGTGCGGCTATTGCCTGGCTGGTATCCTGATTTCGGCGAAGGCGCTGCTGGACCGGCACCGGTCCCCGTCGCGGGCGGAGATCGCCAAGGCGCTGGACGACAATATCTGCCGCTGCGGCAGCCACACCCGCATCCTGCGGGCGATCGAGCGCGCTGCTGCGCGGATGCACGAAGAAACCTCGCGATGAGCCCTGCCGCACCACCGGCACTGCCGCCGAGGCTGGACGGCAAACCTATCGCCGGGCCGTGTCTATCTCGGTCGGCGCCGCAGGATGAAGGAACGCGGCGATCGTCCCGGCGTCACCGCCGATCATCGTCTCGCCGGCAGCCACCAGCGCGTCGACCTGCTGGCGCGGCAGGGTGAGCCCGGTGCGAATTGCGACCAGACGCGCTCGCGTCTCGGGATCGGGATAATCGGACAGGCGGATCCGCAGCACCTTGCCGGTCACGTCGCCGCAAGCGTGGCCGTCGATGACCGGTCCCTCGCGACACCGCATCCGGCGCAGCTCATTGGTAAGCTCGTCGACGGCGCTTTTGACCGCGATCAGGGTCTCGACGTTGTAAGACCCGATTTGCGTGCTGGTCACCGCCGAAATGATCTGGCCGAGACCGCTGATGACACGCTGCCGGGGCCAATTCGGGTTTGGTGCCGACTGACCATCGACGCTGATCACGAGAATGCGGCGAACCGGGAGCAGACCAGTTGAGAACCGCTCCGCCCTGGTGTCCAACAGCAGCATGTCGTTGAGCACGACGCGCAGCGCCAGATTGTCGGAAATCCCGCCATCCATCAGGTGGATCCACGGTGTCTGCTGACCGTTCGCATAGCGATCGAGATTGGCCAGCAGCGTGCGGGTGCGTAAGTCGCTTTGGACCGGTTCACGCGCCTGCGGCGGCGCCGGCAGCGGACAATTCGGCCCGCGATAGTTGCGCAAGGTCACCGGGCCGAACAGCACCGGAAATCCATTGGAGGCGGCTACCGCGCGGGCGATTGGCATGCTCGCGAGGTCGGAGCAGATGACGTCGAAGGACTGCGGCAGAAAACCGAACGGGCTGCCAAAGCTGACGTCGGTGGCATTGATGCTGATTTGCGGCCGGCCGCGGCGGTAGAGATCCGCGAAGGTCGCGCCATGGAACATCAGCCGGTCGTAGATTTGCGTCATCCGGTCATTGGTGCCGACCAGCGGATTGAAGAGCCAGCCCCAGTTCCACGGCAGCAGAAAGGTCCCCCAGATATAAGCGTCGATGTCCCGATAGAGAAAATCGTCAGGAAATGTCGCGAATGATTTCTCGCCATAAAGTCCGTAGTGAGCCACCGGAAAGGCGCCGCCGGAGACGCCGGCCAGCAAGTCGATCTCCTTGAGCAACGTGCTGTTTTTGCCTTCGGGCCGAACCTCGATCTTGCGCATCCCGCGCAACACGCCGAAGCCGTAGGCGGCGGAGCGTTTGCCGCCGCCCGAAATGGCCACCAGCACCAGCGCGCTTGCCGCCCCGCCAGCCCGGTTCAAATCGAGCAGACGATACTCGGTATTGCCGGCGGCCTGGTGCAGCGGCTCGTTCATCGGCACCGACAGCGAGGCGCAGCCCGCCAGCAGCAGCGCCGTGAACAGCGCCAGGGCATGCCGTCCGCCGATAAACAGAAATCGTCGGTGGAACAACGCTCGGACCCGACGCCTCATCGTCGCCGTCTGTCGTTCTTCCCCTCGTTCGCCGAGAGCGCGATCGCGATCGGACGGGTCGCCGGATGCCTGGCGCAAAGGCTCGCCAGCGCGATCAGCATCGGCACCCCGATAAAAGCGCCGGCGACGCCCCATAGCATTCCCCAAAAGAACACGGCAAACAGCACCATGAACGGCGAGAGCGAGACCGCCGCCCCAGCGACACGCGGCTCGATGTAGCTGCCGACGGCGAATTGTATGACGTTGAGCCCAATGAATATACCGACCGCCGAGGACCACGATTCGTATTGCGCGGCGGCAAACAGAGTGGGCAGCAAAGTCGCAACGAACGATCCGATGAACGGAATGAAGTTCAGCACAAAGGCGATGACCCCCCATTCGCGACCGAGATCGAGCCCGTAGACCGAGGTAAAAGCCCAGAAGCCGAGCCCAGTAAGCACGCTCATGCCAAAGCGCACCAGCATATAGGTCTGCAGCCTGCTGGCGATTTCGGCCGCGACCTCGATCGTCGATTCGCCGAACGCGCCGCGCTCGATGCGACTGAGCCGTCGCCCGAGTGGCTCCAATTCGAGCAGCCCGAGAATGACGAAAATGAAGGTCACCAGCGCGAAGCTGACGATGCCTTGCAGACCGCCGCCGATCCCGCGCAGGACGCCGACGATCCATGCCATGTTGAATTGCTGCGCGAACAATTCGGCGGCGTAGAGGCCGCGCTGCTCCAGCCGGTCGGCCGCGTGCAGGTAGAGGCCTTGCAGCCGCGTGGCGTTGGCGATAACCCACTGCGCGATCTGGCCGAACCCCCAGACGATCAGCCAGCAGCCGACGCCGATCGCGAGCAGGGCGACGGCGGCGGTGATCAGCACCGCAACCAGCACCGGCAGCCGGCGCTTCAACCGCCGCTGCAAAGGCCAGACCAGCGCGATGACGAATAGGGCGAACGCCACTGGCATCATTACGCTGCGCGCCAGCGCCAAGGCGGCGAGCGTCAGGATCACGGCGCAGACAACCGCCGCAAGACGCAGCGCGCCGTCGCCGACCGAAGGTGAAGGGTTGCCGGGATCAGAATCCATCACTGGCCATGTTCGGACCGGGTTAGCGCCACGTCAGCATCGCCGCGCACAATATGATCGCCAAAGTCAGCAGCGACAGGCTTGCGACCGGCCACTGCCGCAGCCAGCCATCGGCCCGCTCGATCGCCTCGCCCCAGCTGCGGGTTGCGCGGACCGCGGTTTCGCCCGCTACCACGATGTCCCCCTCCGGCACCCGTGGCAGCCGGAATTCCGAGCGCCAGAACGCGATGGCGCAAATCCCGCCGAGCAGAACCGGCCACAGCGCCGCCCACAGCTCGCTGGGAATAAGGGCATCGAGCCGCGTGCCGGATTCGGCCAGCGGCCAGATCGCCCAGGGAACCGCAACCGTAGCGAATGCGATCGTCAGCCAGGGCCAGGCGAGCCCTGGTGACGCCGCCTTCTTGAAGTCATTAGTCCCCGTCGCTGCAAGACGACGCAGGAAATGCAGCATCAGCAACGTGCTCGCCGCTGCCGACAGCGTCGCCAGCCCGCCGACCAGGCCGGTGCCGAGCGCCGGCTTTACCGCCAGCTTTGCCAGCGCGCCGCCGGTAAAAGGGAGTCCGCCGAGGCCCAGCGCCAGCACCGCTGCGGGCAGCAGCACCGGCCACCAGCGCGGCTGGGCTGCCGCGGCCACGCCGATCGCGAGAAACAATCCCCCCTTAACCAGGATGTGGTAACTTGCAAAAAAGCTCGCGCCCGGAATGATGACGGGATCGCCCGCCGCCCATCCCATGCCGAGCGCCGCTGCCAGCAACCCCATCTGGCTGACGCTCGAATAGGCCAGCACGGTCTTCGGATCATCCTGGGTGAGCCCGAGTGCGACGCCGAAAAACGCCGACAACATCCCCGCGGCGGTGAGCGCTTCACCCCATGTCGGCATGGCCACGGCGAGCGGCAGAAACCGGATCATCCCGATCAACCCGGCCTTGACCGCAGCCCCGCTGAGCACGGCTGCAGCCGGCGTCGGCGCCGCGCGATAGACGAGCGGCATCCACACATGACCGGGCACCAGACCGATCTTGAGCCCGAAACCCAGGATCAGAAGCGCCAGCGAAGCGTCGCGCCAAGGCGAGGCGGGCAGTGCCGCCACCGTGTCGCGGATCAAGAGGCTGCCTGTCGGAGTGGCGGCCGCCATGAACACGAAGGCCATCAACAAGAAGGCCTCGCCTAATACCGCGAGCGCAAGATAGACCGCGCCGGCCCGTCGGCCGCCGGGCGTGCCGTCATGTACGACAAGGCCATAAGCCGCCAGGCTAACGACAGAATAGGTCAAGTAAAAGCTCACCAGATCGGCTGCCATAAACACGCCGATGTTGCCGGCCAGGGTCAGCAGCCACCACTCCGCGAAACGCCCGGCATTCGGCGCCCCGCGCAGGTAGGTCGCGGCGTAGGCGCCGGCGACGATCCACAGCAATGCTGAGACCCCGAGCAGCATCGCCCCGGGCAGGTCCAGCATCAGGGTCAGGCGAAACGGCGGCGGAAACTGCACGAGCAGCGCCCTTCCGGGATAGAGCAGAGCGGTCGCCAGGGCCGGCACCGGCGCCAACGCCAGCAGCGCCGGCATGCGGTCCCTCAGCCGACGAGACAGAGTCGCCGTCAGCATTGCCAGCGGCGTGGCCAATGCCGCGACGAGCAATGTTTGCGCGGCCGTCATCTCCGAAACGGCCGTTCAACTTCACCGCTCGACCGACAATGGCGACGGAACAACAGCTGCCGATGCAAATGATTGCGCTTCATTTGATCTCCGCTGCGGCGGCATTTGGAAGGCCGATCAGCAGCAATTCCGAAGCCCGGAGCGGCACGAAGCCAAGCGCCATCGCAAACAGGGCGAGCGCCACGACAACCGCCTGTCGCCGCCGCGAGATGGGCGCCCGAGGCATTACCGGCGCGTCGGCATCGGCCAGCGCGCGGGCAAGCACCCGGAACACGTAACCGGCCGCCAGCAGGCCGCCGGTGAGCACGACTAATGCCCACCACCACTGTCCCTCCCCGACCGCCGCCGTCAGCAGCAACGCCTTGGCCACAAAGCCGCCGCTCGGCGGCAAACCCATCAGCGACAGGCCGCCCAGTCCGAAGCCGAACACGGTGATCGGCAGAGCCCGCCCAATGCCGGCAAATTCCGCGATTCGATCGTGCCCCAACGCCTCGGCGATCAGCCCGGCAGCCAGGAACATCGCGGCCTTGGCAAAGGCATGCGAAACCGCCTGCAGCACCCCGCCGGTCCAGGCCACACCGCTCCAGGAATGGGCGGAAACCGGAGCCGAGGCGAGTGGAAACATCAAGAACAGATAGCCGATCTGCGCCACCGTCGAATAGGCGATCAGCAATTTGAGCCGCTCTTGGCGCAACGCCAACACGCTGCCGAAGAAAATCGCCGCTGCCCCGAGCGCGGCCAGCAGCTGGGCCGCGGTGGTTCCGGGCAATCCCGGGCTCACCTCGAACCACAGCCGCACGATCAGAAAGAACGGCGCCTTGACCACCAGCCCCGAAAGCAGCGCGCTGGCCGGAGCCGGCGCGCCGGCATGCGCCGGAGGCAGCCACAAATGCAGCGGAAACAGCGCGGCCTTGGCGAGGAGCCCAGCGGTCATCAGCGACAGCGCGACCGCCACCGAGACCAGCGGCTGCTCGCGGACCAGGGTGGACAGCAGCGCGATGTCGAGCGTGCCATAGGCGCCATAGAGCAATGCCGCGCCGAGCAGATAGAGGACCGAGCCGAGTAAGGCGAACATAAGATAGCGCAGCGCCGCCGCCAGCATCTCGGCGCGGCCATCGAGCGCCACCAACGGCACCGCGGCAAAGGTCAGCAGTTCGAGGGCGACATAAAGGTTAAATAAATCGCCGCCGAGAAAGACCGCGTTCATCGCCCCCCAAAGCGCCGGCAGCAAGGTCCAGAAGACCGTCGGCGCGCGGCCTTCTGGCATTCCCCGGGGGGTGCTGAATTGTGCTCGGGCGAACAGGCCGATGGCGCATATCAGCAGCGCCGTGGTCACCATCATTGTCGCCGAGAACCCATCGGCGCGAAGCGCTATGCCGAGCGGCGGCCGCCAGCCCCCGACGAGATACTGCAGCGCTTCACGGGCGCGCCAGACGGCAATGGCGACGGCGACAGCGATGGCGAGCCCGGCCGGCATCAGAACCAGGACGATGCGCTCGGCATGACGCCCGCCGAGGAGCAGAGACAGCAGCAAGGCGCCGACCGGCAGAACGATCGCCAGAACGAGGAGGAACCCGTTGGCCGTGGTCGCCGCGGGCAGGACTGCCGGGAGCGGCATCAGTCGGGGATGCGGTCCGCGGGCGGGGCGGGCGGCAGGTCGGCATGCGGCGTTGCATCGCCTGGCTCCGCAAACAGCCGCCCCAGCAAGGCCACGGCCAGCGCGGTCGCTGCGAAGGCAACGACGATGCCGGTGATGACGAGCGCCTGCGGCACCGGATCGCCGCCGAGCCCGGCTGCCGCACCTCTCCGGGCGATGATCCCTAACAGCACAAATACGCCGCCGCCGAGAAGGTTGAAGCCGAGGACCTTGCGCAACTGGTGCGGCGACACGATCAGACCGTAGAGACCGAGGCCCACCAGCGCCGCCGCGCACAGCCCGAACACCTTGGCGGCGCTCATTCGCGGCCCTGCGGCTGCGGTGGACCGGCGACCAGCAGTGCCAGCATTGCCGCGATCGACAGGGTCGTCGGCGCTTCGATCGTGACGATCAGCAGCTTGGCGTGGGCCTCCGGGTAGGCGAAAAAGGCGCCAGCCATGGCGAACCCGGCGAACCCGATCGCGAGGAACACCGCCGGTCCCGCGATCAGCAACAGGCGCAGCCAGCACTGGCTTATCGCCGGGACCCGCGTCAGCCCCGCGATCATGGTCAGGATCCACATGGCGGCGAGGATCGCCGCGGCCGGAAATTCGCCGCCGGGAGCCGTCGAGCCGACCCAGAAGATGTGGGCCGCTACGACGATGCCGAGCGGCGGCAGCAGCCTCGCGATGAATGCCAGCGGACCCTCGCGCTCGGCGGAACTGCGCACCCCCGGGTAACCACCCCACACCCGGTCGGGAGCCAGCGACCAGACACCGACGAGAGCCAACGCCAGGACCACGATCTCCAGAAATGTATCGAATGCCCGATAGGCGAGGAGTACGGCTGCGACCGGATTGCCGAGGCCGGTCGCGCCGATATGCGCCATCGCCTGCGGGGCCAGCGTCGGCGCGGGATCGCGGAGCAGCAGCACCACGCCCGCCAACCCCGCCGCCACCAGCGTGCACAATGCCGCGGCGGCAAAGCGCACCCAGGCGCTCGGCCGTACCGCAGAGGCCGAGGCTTCGCTGCGGCGCAGGCGGGTACAGCTGGCGACCAGCAATACACCGGTCACCCCGCTGCCGATCGCCGCCTCGGTCAGGGCTACATCCGGTGCCGCGAGCCGCACCCAGACGAGCGCCAGCAGCAGCCCATAAGCGACAAAGCCGACGACCGCGGCGAAGACCGCGCGCGCGACGACGGTCCAGCCGGCGGCGGCGAGAAGGACGACGGCGAGGCCGGCGTCGAACGCCGAGGCGAGACTCATCCGGCCGGCCCGTCGCGGCGGGCGGTGCGTGCGATCAATTGGGTGACGGCGGCTCCGGCGAACAGGGTGAGCAGCCAGACGGCGATCAACTTCAGCGCGGCGAACGGCCCGGTTGCGCGGAACAGCAGCCCGAGCACGACAAGGCCGAGACCGAGATTGTCCGCCTTGGTCAGTGCGTGCAGGCGGCAGAGCGGGTCGGGAAAGCGCAGCAGGCCGACCGTGCCGGCCAGAAAGAAAAAGGCGCCGGAGGCGACCGCGAGGATCGCCAGGCTGTCGAGCACGAGGCGCATCAGCGATCCATTCCTTCGGAACCGTCCGTTTGCGAGCTCGCGGCGCTCCGGGCAAAGGCGACCGAGACAAAGGCCGCGAGCAAAGCCAGGATCAGCGCGACATCTATCGCGGCAGGGACCGCTATCGCGTCGGACAGCAGCAGCAGCGTGGCGATGCCACCGGAGCCCAGGAGCTGAGCCGCCATGATGCGGTCGGCATCCGCTGGCCCCCACAGAACCCGGACCAGCCCCAGGGCCACCATGGCGACGATGAAAGCCGCGGCGGCAAGCAGAAACTCAGCCATCGCGAGGCGCACCGCCGAGGATATGGATCAGTAGCCTCTCCTCCTCGGCCAATTGCGCCGCGACCGGCTGCCCCGTGTCGAGGCAATGAACCAGCAGCCCGCCGTCGACGGACCCGGCCGGCACCGTGCCCGGCAACAGGCTCATCAAGGTGGTAAAGGTGCTCTGCGCCGTGCCGGGCGTGAGCCGCATCGGATAGACCACGAAGCCGGGACGCAGCGGCAGCCGCGGATCGAGCGCGCGACGCGCGACATCCGCGCCGGCGACCGCGGATTGGCGGAGGAAGCGCAGAACCGCGCCGGGCAACGCGGCGAAACGGACGTGGCCGGCGGTGAGCGAACCGGGCGGCAGCAGGCGCAGGCTGGTCCAGACCGCGGCGGCTGTGGCGACTACGCCGGCCGGCAAATCGGCCGGCGCACCGCCCGAAAGCATCAGCCAGAACACAAAGAGTGCCGAACCCCGCGCCGCCGCGGCCCGGATCCGGCCGCTGGGCGGCTGTTCGCTGCGGCCGGAAGCCTGGCTCATGCGAATTCCGGGACGGCGGGGTGAGGCATGATGCGCCGTTGGCTCGCCTCAGCGCGGCTGCGGCAGTGTCTGCCGCCCCGAGCCGCCGGTGGCCGCAAGAGCCCCACCGTGGACGGCCGGTTCCCTGACCCGGAACCAGGCCACGTACAATGCGGGCAGGAAGATCAGGGTCAGAACCGTCGCCACCAGCAGGCCGCCCATGATCGCGAAGGCCATCGGCCCCCAGAATATCGTCACCGCGATCGGGATCAGCCCGAGGACCGTCGAGACGGCGGTCAGCATGATCGGGCGAAACCGGGACACGGCGGCGGCGACGACTGCATCCCAGCTCGCCAAGCCCTGGGCCAGCTCGAAATCGATCTGCTCGATCAGGATGACCGCGTTGCGGGCGATCATGCCGAGCAGTGCGAGGATGCCGAGGATCGCGACGAACCCCAGCGACTTGTCGAAGACCAGCAATGCGGCAACGATGCCGATCAGGCCCATCGGGACCACGCTTAGCACCAGCAGCAGCCGGTTGAAGCTCTGCAGCTGGATCATCAGAAAGGTGATCATCAAAAACAGCATCAGCGGCACCACCGCGAACACCGAGGCCTGCGATTTCTGGCTCTCCTCGACCGTGCCGCCCACCGCAATGCGGTAGGATGCCGGCAGGCTCGCTTCCAGCTTGGCGATCTCTGGGTCGAGCGCGCCGACCACCGATTCGGGCAGTACACCGGGTGCCACATCGGCCTGCACGGTCAATGTCGGAACCCCGTCGCGGCGCCAAATCAGCGGATATTCCTGACCGAAATGAAAGCTCGCAACCTGGCCGAGCGGCACCGTGCGTCCATTCGGAAGCGGGAGTTGCAAGTTGCGCAAGGTCGACAGCGACAGGCGCTGCTCGTCGGTTGCCCGCGTCAGCACGTCGACGAGATAGATGCCGTCCCGGACCTGAGTGACCGGCACGCCGGTGACGACGGTGTTCATCACCGAGGCGATCGCCTGCGAGCTCAGCCCGATCAGACGCGCCTCGTCCTGGTTGATTTCGACGCGGACCATCCGGGCCGGCTCCATCCAATCGAAATTGACCTGCCGCGCGCCGGGGTCGCCTGCGACGATCTGGCCAAGGCGCAGCGCGATGCTGCGAACCTGGCTGATCTCGGGACCGCTGACCCGGTATTGCACCGGCCACCCGACCGGCGGGCCGAGCCCCAACGGCGACACTCGGGCCACCGCGCTCGGAAATTCTTCCGCGAGCTCCCGCTCCAGCCGGGCTTGCAGGCGATCTCGCGCCGCCACGCTCTTGGCCACGACTACCGCCTGAGTGAAGAACGGGTTCGGCAGCTGCACATCGAGCGGAAGATAGAAGCGGATCGCGCCGCGGCCAACATAGACGCTCCAGTGGTCGACATCAGGATCGCGCTTGAGCAGGCCGTCGAACCGTTCGGCTAGTCGTTCGCTGGCATAGATCGAGGCGTTCTGCGGCAAGGTGAGATCGACCAGAAGCTCCGGGCGGTCCGACGGCGGAAAGAACTGCCGCGGCACATAGGGCAGCCCCAGCAGCGCCGCGGCAAAGCAGGCCAGCGTCACCCCGATCGTGACCCATCGCGCCCGCATCGCGCCGACCAGGAATTGGCGGAACCAACGCAGAATCACGCTCGGTTTTGCCGAGGCTTTCACCTTTGGCCTGGCCAGCATCACGACGCCGAGCAGCGGGGCGAACAGAACCGCGACGATCCAGGACAGCAGCAACGCGTAGGAGACCACGGCGAAAATCGAAAAGGTGTACTCGCCCGCCGAACTCTTGGCGAAGCCGATCGGCACAAAGCCCGCAGCCGTGACAAACGACCCGGTCAGCATCGGCAACGCCAGAGTTCTGTACGCGAATGTTGCCGCCGCTTCTTTGTTGTCGCCTTCAGCGAGCCGCGCGGTCATGACATCGACCGTGGTCATCGCGTCGTCGACGAGCAGGCCCAGGGCAATGATTAGCGCGCCGAGGGAAATGCGTTGTAAGTCGATGCCGGTCATTTGCATCAGCGGGAAGACCAGGGCGAGGGTCAGCGGGATCGACAGCGCGATCACCGCGCCGGCGCGAATTCCCAGGCTCACCACGCTGACCGCCATGATGATGGCGATCGCCTCCCACAGCGATCGGGTGAAGTCGCTGATCGCATGATCGACCACGATCGGCTGATCGGCAACCAGGATCGGCTGGATGCCCAGCGGCAGATTGGCCGTGATCTCTTGCATTGCCCGGCCGACGTTGCGGCCGAGGGTCAGAATGTCGCCGCCTTCGCGCATCGCGATCGCGAGCCCGATCGCTCTCTGCCCGTTGACCCGGAACATCGGCTGCGGCGGATCGGCATAGGCGCGCCGGACTTTGGCGATGTCACGCAGCCGTATCAGCCGCCCGTTGGCGACGAAATTGACCGCGAGAATATCATCCACCGACTGGAACGCGCCGGAAACGCGAAGCAGGAGCTTTTCGTTCGCGGTTTGGAATTCGCCGGCCGGCCGCACGATGTTCTGCGCCTGAAGTGCAGCGGCCAAAGTCTTCTGGTCGATTCCGAGCCCGGCCAGCTGATGCATCGAGAATTCAACGTACACTTTCTCGTCTTGGGCGCCGAGAATTTCGATCTTCGAGACATCGGGCACCTGCAGCAGCTGCGAGCGGATGTCCTCGACGTAGTCGCGCAGCTCGCGCTGGCTGAAGCCGTCTGCGGTAAAGCCATAGATGATGCCGAACGTATCGCCGAATTCATCGTTGAACCCCGGACCCACCACCCCTTGTGGCAGGGTGTGCCGCATGTCGGCGATGCTTTTGCGCACGTGGTACCAGATGTCGGGGACTTCGCCAGCCGGGGTCGATCCCTTCAGATTGACAAAGATCGTGGTTCGCCCAGGGCTGGTGGAGCTCCGCAGAAAGTCGAGGCTCGGAGTTTCCTTCAGCGTGCGTTCGAGCCGTTCGGTGACCTGCTGCAGCGTGTCGTTCAAAGTCGCGCCGGGCCAGGCCGCCTGCACGACCATCGTTTTGATGACAAAGGACGGATCCTCGTTGCGGCCGAGGCGCAGGAATGATCCGAGCCCCGCGATCGTCGCCGCAATCATCAAATAGATGACAAACGAACGATGATCGAGAGCCCACTTCGAAAGGTTAAACTGCATCTATGCTGATGCAGTTATGAGGGCTGATGTTGCAGCAGACGGACTTTCTGCCCCGGATGGAGCGCTTGAACGCCGGCCGTTACCACGA
Organism: uncultured Alphaproteobacteria bacterium; assembly: GCA_963775875.1. Taxonomy (GTDB): domain Bacteria; phylum Pseudomonadota; class Alphaproteobacteria; order ATCC43930; family CGMCC-115725; genus AP-15. Next base: position 137,722 of record CAVZKP010000014.1, on the reverse strand, counting down.
TATCTCCGGTGTCGAGACCACTAGCGACGATAACCGTATCCGGATAGTAGCGCACGACTTTGATGTTCTGCATCGACACAGTCAGTTTTTTTGGATCGACGAGCCAGACGGCGGGCTGCCGGTCGTATTCGGTCAGAGCAGAAGCGGGAATCTCGATTGCCTGGCCGGTATCCAGTCTGACGCTCCCGATAACCGTAGCGCCGAGTCGCATGGCCGAGGGCGGGTCGTTGAGAGCGATCTTGACCTCGAACGTCCGGGTGGTGGGATTGGCCTGGGCAGCAACTTCGCGCACCTCCCCGGTCGCCGATACGGTCGGATCATCAGCCAGCCGCACTTTGATCTCCGAATCTTTCGGCGCCGCGCGCAGCAAGCGTGCGGGGACCTCGAAAACAGCGTCGCGCCCGCCCTGCCGGGCGAGCCGCACAATCATCTGACCCGCCTGCACCACCTCGCCCGGTTCGGCGCCGCGGGCGGTCACCGTTCCGGCAGCGTCGGCGGCCAGTGTGGTATAGCTGAGCCGGTCCTGCGCGATTTGCCGCTGGGCTGTGGCGTTGTCGACCGCCGATTGCGCGTTCTGCAACGCCTTTTGCGCCTGGTCAAAGCGGGCGCGGGTCGTGTGGCCGTTGGCCAGCAGCTGCCGCTGTCGCTCGAAATTATTGCGGGCATAGGTCAATTGTCCCTGCGCTGCGACAAGCGCAGATTCCGCCGAGCGCAAGCCGTTGCGCTCGTTATCCGGGTCGAGCTGGGCCAATACCTGGCCTGGCTCGACGTGATCGCCGACATTGACCGATCGTTCGATCATCCGTCCGCCGATGCGGAACGACAGCGCCGCCTCGTCCTGCGCTTCTATCTGCCCGGTCAGCACCGCGGTTTCGCCGGCGTCCTGTTTCGTGACGATCACGGTCCGCACCGGACGCACCTCGGGTGCGGCGGCCGTCGTTGTCCGTTTGCACGACGCCAAGCCGATTGCAACCACGGGTAGTAGCAGCCAAATCCATGACAGACCACGTTCTCTCACGGGACATCCTCAATTCGGAAGGTGGTGAGGCGATCGCAGCCAAGCTTCATCCGGACCGACAAAGAGAGTGTGGCAATCATGGATCATGCCAAAGCCAGTGTAACTCCCTTTTAATCTCTGAACCATCGCTGCGAGAGACTCTGCATCGGCTCCACCCCGATTGGCGCACGGCCATTGCCGAGTTTGGGATAGTAGGGCGTGATCACCGCGCACAGCGCCGCCCCGCGGCACCACCCGATCCATCTCGGCCAAAACACCGCCCGCCGCGGCGTCGCTTTAGCCACTAGGGATTCTCGGCCCGGCCTCCTAAACTCCGGGCGATGACGAACCGTCGCGACCTGTTTCCACCAATTGAGCCATATCAGACCGGAAGGCTGCGCCTCGATTCCCGCCACACAATGTATTGGGAACAGTCGGGCAACCCACGCGGCATGGCGGCGTTATTCCTGCACGGCGGCCCCGGCGCTGGCGCCACCGCGGTGCATCGCCGGTTCTTCGATCCCGCTTACTGGCGCATCGTCATCTACGACCAGCGCGGGGCCGGCCGGTCGACGCCGCTCGGCGAGACCCAAGACAATTCGCCCGCTCATCTCGTCGCCGACATTGAACGTCTGCGCGTCGATCTCGGCATCGACAGATGGCTCGTCTTCGGCGGCTCCTGGGGCTCGACCCTGGCGCTTGATTATGCCGAGACCCATCCCGGACATTGCGCCGGCCTGATCCTGCGCGGGATTTTCTTGTGCCGCGCGGCGGAAATCGACTGGTTTCTTTATGGCGTGCGCCGCATTTTTCCCGAGGCGTGGCGCGCTTTTGCCGGATTTTTACCCACCGCCGAGCGCAACGACATCCTTGCCGCCTATCATCGCCGGTTGCTCGATCCTGACCCTGCCGTCCATATGCCGGCGGCGCGCGCCTGGAGCAGCTATGAGGGCGCGTGTTCGACTTTGCTGCCAAATCCCGAAACCGTCTCCGCCTTTGGCGAGGAGCGCCTGGCGTTGGGTCTGGCGCGGATCGAAGCCCATTTTTTCAGCCGCTACCTGTTCGCCGGCGAGCGCGACCTGATCGCCAGGATCGGGTCTATCCGCGAATTGCCGGGCATCATCGTGCAGGGGCGCTATGACATGGTATGTCCGATCGGCAGCGCCGACGAACTGGCCGGCGCCTGGCCCGAAGCCGAATATGTGATTGTTCCCGATGCTGGACACTCGGCGATGGAGCCCGGCATCCGCGAACAGCTGGTACTGGCCGCCGAGCGCATGAAGCGCGCCTGAATTGGCCAGCCGGAACCCGGCTGGTCCGCGTCGGCCGACACTCGAAATCGGATTTACAATGCTGTCCGGCTGCAATTTGGCCGCAGGGGGGTGCGCAACCAACGCATTGACGTATTTCAGCCGCGGATTTACTTGCGGCAATGATCGCGCTGTAACTGCCGAGCAACAAGCAGGAGACCAATGTGACCATAAGGAGAGCCGTGAACCGGGTGGCGATGAGCCTTCTCGTCGTGCTCGGGATCACCGCTGCGCGGTCGGCCGCGGCTCAGGTCACTTTTGGCTCGCCCGGCGATCCGCCGCGGGTTGCGCTCGGCGGTGGCGCCTTTGATGTATTGCCCGACTCTAAAAAACAGCACGCCGCCACCGTTGGCATGGTGGGAAGCGAGTACCGCTTTGGCGACGAATGGTGGATCCTCTCGCCTTTTGTCGGCGTCATGGGCACCGGCCAAGGCGCCTTCTACGGCTATTTCGGGCTCGGTTTCGACATCAATTTCCCGTACCATCTCGTTCTGACCCCGGCCGCCGCGGCCGGGTATTTTTACAGCGGCCAGGGCCTCGATCTCGGGTCGTGGTGGGAATTCCGTACCGGCGCCGAACTCGACTATCGCTTTGCCGATCAGCGGCGTATCGGGGTCGGGTTTTATCACATGTCGAATGCCGGCCTGGGTAAGGAAAACCCCGGCCAGGAGATGGCCACTTTAGTCTTTACCGTGCCGATGCGCTGATCGCTGGGCGCGCGCGCCGGCGGGCTGCTCCTTGATCCGCCGAGGCCGTCCTGCGCGGTTCAGGGCAAAGGCGGCCGGCGGTCGCGTTCGGGTGCGATCTCGTCGATCGCCCGGGCGAGTTTGATGTCGCGCTCGCTCACTCCCTCGACATCATGCGTCGCCAGCACGATCTCGACCCGGTTGTAGACATTGAACAGCTCGGGATGATGGTCCATCTTTTCGGCCAACAGGGCTATGCGCGAGATGAAGCCCCACGCTTCCGAGAAGTTGCCGAAATGATAGCTCTTGCGGATTGCATCACGATCGGCGACCTCGACCCAGCCGTGGAGTTCGTGAAGTGCCGCGTGCCGTGCCGCGCCGACCAGCTTTTCCACCATGTCGCTCTCCGAACCTCGTCGCTGCAAAGGGAAGTGCGCGCTGGAGCGTGCGAGGTCAAGCGCGCGGTGACGCCATGACCCGGCCGGTGGCGCCGTCGCTGGCCGATATCGAGGAGTTGGCGAACCGGGCACTCGGCGCGATACCGCGCAAACTCAAGCGCCATCTCGGCGCGGTCGTGATCACCGTCGAAGACCTCCCCGACAAGGAGACCGAACGGGCGATGGGCCTCGATAGCCCGTTCGACATTCTCGGCCTCTACCGCGGCGTCGCCCTGCCGCACAAGAGCGTCAGCGACCCGCGTCCGCATGTCGATATGATCTTTCTCTACCGGCGCCCGATCCTCGAATACTGGTGCAGGACCGGCGAAGACCTCGCCCACCTGGTGCGCCACGTGCTGATCCACGAAATCGGCCATCATTTCGGCTTCAGCGACGCCGACATGGCCCGGATCGAAGCATCCGACTGAGCAATTTGGGGCACATGGCAGCGACCCCGAGCCGAACGGAAAAGCGATTGACCTGTGCTCGCGGGGTGGGCGCGGTGTGCCGTGCCGCGCGGCCGACGGCAGGCCACGATCGCCGATCAGTTGAGCCGGGCCTGATCGCCGGTGGCTCCTCCCCCCGCCGGCGGGGGGAGGGCCGGGGTGCGAGGCGCTAGCTTGCGCCGCTTACAGATACTTGGTCGGGCGGATCAGGGTGCGCCACATATGCGCGGCCGGGCTGTTGTCGTAGCCGAGCCCTTCCTTCGGCTGCTTGAAATTGCGGCCGATCACATCGGTGAAGTCTTCGAGGTCGACCACCACGTCGGGATCGAACGAATAGATGTCATGGACGGTAATCAGCCGCGCGGTCATGTACCATTTGTGATTGCGCGCCCGGTTGTATTCGTCCTCGATATAGGCATCCGGCTTATAGTCGGCGCCGAAATTCTTGACGTAGGATTCGGGATAGGCGTAGCCGGCCTCCTCGTCGGCGTAAAAGCGCAATGCCTGATGGGCGCGGATCGCCCAGGTCACCTCTTCGTCGACATAGGGCTCGACCATCTGTGCGCCCCAATAGCCGTGATCGGACCGGATAAATCCGATCACGCCGATGTCGTGCAGCAGGCAGGCGAGGACAATCTTTTCGTTCATTCCGGCGCGGACCGCGTGCCGCGCGCTCTGCAGCAGATGGTTCGCCGGGCCGAACCGGTATTTGAAGAAATCGACCAATGTCGGCCGCTCCGGCATCTTCGGCAGCCGCGGGTCGTCGCCCATCAGCATCTTGCGGCCGGGGTTCTGGGCTAGCAATGCCGCGCCGTTGGGGATGCTCATATCGCCGTCGGCGAGGTTGAACAGGCGTGACTTGACGATGATGGCGTCGTCGAGTTCGCGGATCATCTGGTGTTCGAGCGCGTCGGCACGTTCGGCCAAGCTCATCGCATCATTCATTTCCCGGTCCCTTTCTGATCGGCGCAGGTCGCTCAACTTAGCAGAGCGGTGCTGGAGGGTCGACAGGATCGCCGCGCGATGTCTAGGATCAAGTTAGTTAATCACTCGGAAAGGCCCGCACGATGACCCGCCATTTCGGCGTTCTGATCCCTTCGACCAATACGACAGTAGAAATGGAATGCCGGCTGCTGCCGACAACCTACCAGGCGCATATCGGACGGCTGATGACCAGTGCGCCGGGGCACACCTTTGCCTCGCCGCGGGATGATGACGTCGACTATCAGTCGCGGCTCTTGGGCACGGCCAAGGTCGAACTGGTGATCCTGGCGCAAACCTCGGCGAGCGTATTTGCCGATGATTACGACGAAGTGACCACCAGGCGGATGAGCGCCGGCGCCGGCGTGCCGGCGATTACCTCGGCGCAGGCCATCGGCCGCGCCGTGAGGGCATTGGGGGCGCGGCGGATCGCGCTGGTCTCGCCCTATTCAGCGGCGGTGAACCAGCGCGCGGCGCATCTTTTTGCGACGAAGCACGGGCTCGAAACCGTGGCGCTGGAAGGTTTTGGCGCCACCAATTCCTATGCGATCGGCAATCTCGGCCCGGAGCATGCGCGCGACGCCTTCGCCCGCATCGATCGTCCGGAAATCGAAGTGTTGGTCGTCCCCGGCGGCAATTTCCCGACGATGGCCTCGATCGCCGGGTGGGAGCGCGAATTCGGCAAGCCGGTCGTCACCACCAACCAGGCGTCGATCTGGGCGATGCTGACGATGCTGAAGACCGGCGACAAGATCCCGGGCTACGGCCGCCTGCTCGCGGAGGCGCCAAACGGTTGACGCGCCGATGGTCGTCGCCCCTCACCCCAACCCTCTCCCCGGATGGTGGGAGCGAGGGCTAATTCACGGCAAATAATAAGCGAAGACCACCGGGGAGACGAAGGCCCAAGTCTCGATAAAGGTCGAGCGGTCGGGCTTGCGGCCGAGTTCTTCCATCGCACCCAGAAGGCAGAACCAGTTCAATACCTCATGCTGGCCGCTGTCTTCGATCTGGTCGGTGGTGTAGCCATGCCAGGCCGCGTAATCGCCCTTTTCCAATGCCTCGTATAGGCGGCGGTCCGCCGGCACGTCGGGCCACAGCTGGTTGTTCTTTTCGGTCAGGAACGAATGCGACCAGCTCGATGAGGCGACGATCGCGGTGCGCCACGGGCTCTGCGCCATGACCCGTGCGGCAGCTGCCCCGACTTCCATGCAACGCGCCGGATTGGGCGAGGGCGGGTCGAGGTCGCGGATCTGGTTGCGCATCGCCAAGGGCAGGCGCAGCCCGCGCGCGGCATTGACCCGGCGTCCATAGCAATTCACGGATATTGGCAATAGCGGGTAGTCGAACCCGGTCCGCTCGTTGTCGAGCAATAGGATCGTATTCTCGAAGGCGTGGCCCAGCGAGTGGTGGAGCGGCTTATAGGCATAAGCCATGTCGATCCCGCTCTCGATAAGGCCGGTCGCGAGATATTTGCCGGCCTCGCGGTGGCCGCGCAGGCGGAAGGTCGTGTCGGCGGGCTCGCCCCATGGGTTGTCGGGTGAGCGGCGATGCTGCCACGGCTGGATGTCGCGATCCTCATAAGCGAGCACGGCAAAGGGCGGGACGATATCCTCCTTGAAATTTTCGTACTGGTCGTCCCCGAACATGACGATCACGTCCGGCTTGAACTCGTCGAGCGCGCGGCGCGCCTCGGCGAAGTGGTGGCGGTAGACTTCGCGCGCGCGCCCGGCTGCCGACGTGCCCCAATCGTTGCCGAGTTCCTCGCGCAATTGTGGCGGCCAGTTCGCCGGGTCCTTTGCCGCTTCGGGCATGTCCGGGTCGTCGAGGGATGTCCGCATCATAAACGTCCAGTCCTCGTCACGACGCAGCATTAGCGGCCGGTGCGTGCAGCCCAATCCCAGGATCTCTGCCATTATTGCCTCCCGACGACGATTTCGCCGTGCTGTCTGCGCCTGCCCCCAGCGCCGCCGACTCAGCCGCGTTCCGCGACCGCCAGGTAATGGCGAAGGTCCGAGCCGGTGAACAGCTGGCGCGGCCGCATCAGCTTGGCGTCGGTATCCTCGATCATCTCGGTCCACTGCGCGACCCAGCCGACCGTGCGCGCGATCGCGAATAGCACGGTGAACATCGAGACTGGAAAGCCCATCGCCTTCAAAATGATCCCAGAATAAAAGTCGACATTCGGGTACAGGCGCCGCTTGATAAAGTAGTCATCGCTGAGTGCGATCTTTTCCAGCTCCTTTGCCAAGTCGAGAAGCGGGTCGTCCTTGATGCCGAGTTCGTCGAGCACCTCGTGAAAGCTGTCGCGCAACACATGTGCGCGGGGATCGTAGTTCTTGTAGACACGGTGTCCAAAGCCGAACAGCAGCTCGTTGTCTTCCTTGGACTTGACGTGGTCGAGGAATTCCTTGATATGAGATTTGTCGCCGATGCGGTCCAGCATCTTCAGCACCGCCTCGTTGGCCCCGCCATGCGCCGGACCCCATAGGGAGGCGATTCCGGCGGCGATGCAGGCGAATGGGTTGGCGCCGCTTGACCCGGCATTTCGCACCGTCGCGGTCGAGGCGTTCTGCTCGTGATCCGCGTGCAGGATAAAGATCCGGTCCATCGCTCGCGCCAAGATCGGGTTGACCTTGTACTCTTCGCACGGAACGGCAAAAGTCATATGCAGGAAATTTTCGGCGTAACCCAGAGAATTCTGTGGAAATATAAAGGGCTGTCCCATCGAATATTTGTAAGCCATCGACGCGATTGTCGGCATTTTGGCGATCAGGCGGTAGGACGCGACCATCCGCTGATACGGGTCGTGGATGTCTGTCGAATCGTGGTAGAACGCCGACAGGGCGCCGACCACCCCGCACATCACCGCCATCGGGTGCGCGTCGCGGCGGAACCCGCGGAAAAAAGTCGTCAGCTGCTCGTGCACCATCGTGTGATGGGTGATGTCGTGGACAAACTGCGCCTTCTCCTTCGCCGTCGGCAGTTCGCCGTTGAGCAGCAGATAGGCGACTTCCAGGAAGTCGCTCTTCTCCGCCAGCTCCTGGATCGGATAGCCGCGGTACATCAAAACGCCTTCATCGCCGTCGATATAGGTGATGCTCGACCGACAGGCGGCGGTCGCCATAAAGCCTGGGTCGTAGGTGAAATGCCCGGTCTGGGCATAGAGCTTGCGGATATCGATGACCTTCGGTCCGACCGTCCCGCCCAGCACCGGGAGCTCGACCGATTTTCCGGTCTCATTGTCCGTAAGGGTCATGGTTCCGGTCGTCATATTGTTCCCGTCCATCGATGCACCTCTCCTTGCCGCGCCCGCTGGCCAATGCCGGACTCGACCGGAAAATAGACTTCCCCGCGCCGGTTGGCAAACCGTTCGCAGGTGCGAGATGAAGGCAGCGCTCAGTCGCGCTCCGCAACGGCATCGGCGATGCGGCCCAGTGTCTCCTCCCGGCCGAGCACCTCCATGACCTCGAAAATGCCGGGTGAGGCCAGCGACCCGGTCAGCGCCGCTCGCAGCGGCTGTGCGATGGTCCCGAGCTTGACGCGTTTCATGTCGGCAAAATTGCGCAGCCTAGCTTCCAGCGCCGCTGCCTGCCACTCCTCGTCAGCGAGCCCCGTGCTCAACTCCCGGAGCAGCTGGCGCGCTTCGGGAGTTAAAAGCAGCTTAACGTTTGGTCGTGAGTTCGATCGGACGCAATCGTATGTAGAAGCGCGCGTTGTCGGCCAGGTCCTCGATCGTTCTTGCGCGCAACTTGATCGCCGGCATGGCCTCGGTAACGCGCTCGCGCTGCTGTGGAGAAAGGGGAAGGCCAGGCTTCTCCAGCCGTGGAACGACAAGATCGACCAGCCGCGCATCGTCGGCCTCGCGGATGTAATGCGCGTTGACGCTAGCGAGCTTGGCGAAATCGAACCGTGCCGGCGCGCGGCCGACGGCGTCGAGGTCGAACCAGCGGATCGCCTCTTCGGTCGAGATGATCTCGTCGTCGCCGTGGCTCCAGCCGAGCCGTAACAGATAGTTGCGCACGGCTTCCGGCAAATAGCCCTGTTCGCGATAGGCCTCGACCCCGAGGGCGCCGTGGCGCTTCGATAATTTGGCGCCGTCGGGGCCGTGGATCAGCGGCAGATGGGCGAATTCCGGGACCTGCCAGTCCAGCGCCTGGTAGATCTGGGTCTGGCGAAAGGCATTGTTCAGGTGGTCGTCGCCGCGGATCACATGGGTGATCGCCATATCGTGGTCGTCGACCACGACCGAGAGATTGTAGGTCGGGCTGCCGTCACCGCGCAGGATGATCAGATCGTCGAGCTCGGCGTTGGCGACGGTGACCGCGCCCTGCACCCGGTCGTGAATCGTCGTCGCCCCCTGCTGCGGCGCCCTGAGGCGGATCACCGGCAGCACGCCCGGCGGCGCCTCGGCCGGGTCACGGTCGCGCCAGGTGCCGTCATAGCGCACCGACCGCTTTTCGGCCCGCGCCCGCTCGCGCATCGCCTCAAGTTCGGCCGGCGTGCACCAACAATGATAGGCGCGGCCCGTCGTCAGCAACCGCCGCGCCACCTCGGCATGGCGCTCGACTCGGGCGGATTGATGGACGATCTCGCCGTCCCAATCGAGGCCGAGCCACTCGAGCCCGTCGATGATCGCCGCCACCGCCTCCGGCGTCGAGCGCGCCCGGTCGGTGTCCTCGATGCGCAGCCGGAACGTGCCGTCGTGATGGCGCGCGTAGAGCCAGTTGAACAGAGCGGTGCGGGCACCGCCAATATGCAGAAACCCGGTCGGCGACGGGGCAAAACGGACAGTGACGGTCATCCGCCAAGGATGGGGAAGAGTCGGTCCGATATCAACGATGTGCTCATATATGGAAGCGGGTTGGACCGCCTGTCGGCCGCATCGGATCGGGCAGCTGCGCGTGCTCGGTTTTTGGCAAAGGGCGCCGCACGATTAGTGTTTCATCGTACCCCGCGTTTGATGGACGCAGTCTGCTCACCTCCTGTTTGCGGCCGGTGCGCCACGCGGTGAGGGGGATCGCCATCGAAATTACGCCGCATTTCTGAGCTTGCAGTGGTATGCGCTTCTACGCACATATACGTATCAGATCGCGAACAAGTTTCCTGGTCGGGGACTGACGGAGGGTGGTGCTGCCGACGGGACTTGAACCCGCAATCCTCGGCCATCCAATCGCTGCGCCGGTTCGCAACGGCAACATCCGAGGTCTGACCGCTGGCAGGAGCGCTTTATGCCTCCGGGGATCGCGCGGCTCCCGGGTGGTCAGGGCTTGAACCAAGGCCACCCGGTCCGCACCACGCGTATAAAGAACTGAGCTGCCACACACAATGGCTTGTTTTCATGCTTCGTCCGCGGAAGCGCCTTGGGCCGGGTTCTATGATGGATAAGCCGCGCCCGATACCGACAACGCCGGCCGACGAAGGGATTGAACTCCGCTCAGATTCGTGGGAACGGTTCGCGCGGACCTTCGACAAGGTCATCACCGCTCCTCCGGTTCATCGAACCGGAAAGACAGCTGACGCGAATCGGCCGAAGTCGAAACGCGCTTCTCGCGTCCCCGCCAGGTCGAACAGCTAGGGAAACGCTGAAAAACAGGCCGGTGTGAGCGCTGGCGGCGGGTAGAATTGGCTGGTCTGGGGGGACCACGGGGCGGGATGATGGAGCGGCAGGGGAGCTTTTCGCGGGCGGAATACGCCGGCAAGAAGAAGCGGACGCGCCGGGACAAGTTTTTGGCTGAGATGGAGCTTGTGGTGCCGTGGGCGCGGCTGGTTGAGCGTCTGCGGCCGCTGTACCCGAAGGGCGAGCGCGGCCGTCCATCGATCGAGCTGGAGCGGATGCTGCGGATCTACTTCCTGCAGCAGTGGTATGGGTTGGCCGATGAGGCGCTGGAAGATGCGCTCTACGACAGCCAGGCATTGCGCGGCTTTGCCGGGATTGACCTGAACCGCGACCCGGTACCGGACGCAACGACGGTGCTGCATTTCCGCCATTGGCTGGAGCAGCACGGGCTGACCAAGGTGCTGTTCGACGAAGTCGGGGCGCTTTTGGAAGAGCGCGGCTTGCTGATGCGCCAGGGCACCATCGTCGATGCCACGATCATCGCCACCCCGCCCTCGACCAAAAACAAGAGCAAGTCCCGCGACCCGGAGATGCACCAGACCAAGAAGGGCAACCAATGGCACTTCGGGATGAAGGCGCATATCGGGGTGGACGTTGCCTCGGGGGTGGTGCACACGCTCACCGGCACCGCCGCCAACGAAGCCGATATCAACCAGATGGCGGCGGTGCTGCACGGCCGCGAGGAGGCGGTATTCGCCGATGCCGGCTATAGCGGGGCGAGCAAGCGGCCGGAACATCGCGACCGCGAGGTGTCCTGGAACATCGCGGTCAAGCGCGGCATCATCAAGGCGTTGCCCAAAGCCCTGCGGGACTTGGCGGAGCCGGTCGAGAGGGCGTTGTCGCAGGTCCGCGCCTGGGTCGAGCACCCCTTCCACATCGTCAAGAACCTGTTCCGCCTTAAGAAGCTGCGCTACCGCGGCCTGGCCAAGAACACCGCGCAGCTGCACACCCTGTTCGCCGAAACTGCTGGCCGAGACGCGAATTGCCTATCCGCACAGCCGGAGCCAACGCTTCCGAAGTTCTCGCGGCCGCCCCGCATATTGCCATTCCGCTGAACAACGCAGTCCGGGCGCCGAGCCGCTGGTGGAGGGCACCGCTGAACGGCGCCACGATGCCGAGCGCTACCGGAATGATAGCGAGCCGCAGCCCCGCTGCCAGCGGTGAATCGTGGTACCCGCGCAGCAGCGCGAACGACATCAGAAAGAGCATGCCGTACAACATTGCATAGGAGAAAATGATTGCCAGGATGCCGCCAGCAAAAGCACCGATGCGAAACAGATTCAAGTCGACCAACGGCGCCGGCATTCGCCGTTCCTGCTGGGCGAACAGCCACAGCAGAACCGCTGCTGCGATTGCGCACGCGATGATTGCTGGCGAGCTCAGGCCCCAGGCATGGCTCTCGCTGATCAGCATGAGCAGCGCCGTCAATGCCGGCATCAGCAATAATCCGCCCTGCCAGTCGAACCGGTGATCCGAGCTGAGATCCGTCGTTTTGGGGATCACAAACCAGCCAATGATCGCGCCGGCAAGTGCGAACGGTACGTTGACCCAAAATATCCAGCGCCACCCGAGGGTGGCCAGCAACAAGCCACCGATGACGGGACCCAGGCTGAGGCCGATTGCCTGGGCCGCTGCATAAATTCCCAGGCCTCGCTCCTGCCTGGTCGGACCGGCCACCTTGACCAGAATGGCGACACTGTTGCCTGCCATCATCGCTCCGGCGATGCCTTGCAGCACCCGTAAGCCGATCAGTTGGGGCAGGTTCGACGCCAAGCCACTCGAGGCCGAAGCAAACGCGAACAGCGCAAACCCGAACAAATACATCAGCTTCCGACCGGTCATCTCGGCGAGCCTGGCGAATATCGGCAGGGTCGAGATGACGCCGAGCGGGTAGGCGAGAGCGACCCAACTCACCTCGCTCAACCGCGCCGTGAAGTGATCCTCGAGTGTCGGCAATGCGAGCTGTACGATGCTGGCATCGAGTTGGCCCATGAACCCGCCGATGGAGTTCGTCCCGACGACGAGCCATGGATAGTAGCTGCGGCGTGCAATGAATTCGGCTGGCGCCGGCTCGTAGCCGCTAAAAAGTCCGGAACGCAGCCGAATTGCCCATGAGGAACCGGTCATTCGTGCCCTTGCCCCACTCGACGCCGCGCGCCAAGATCCAGTTCCGCGATAGTGTGAGCGGCATCGGCCGCGTCAAGCACGACCGCAGCGAAACCGGCCATCGCGGCGGAAGCAATGGGTTGCGTTTCGCTCGTCGCGCCATAACCATCGAAGCCCAAATGCGGCGAAGACTTCCCCAAGGTGGTTCGGTCACCGCTCCGGGACCTTGGGCGTGCAGAACATCTCGCGCAGGCGGGTCTTCATGATCTTGCCGGTCGCGGTATGCGGCATCTCGTCGATGCAGACGACCTCCTCTGGCAGCATCCATTTCGGGAATTGGCGGGCGAGGAGTTCGATCAGCTGCTCGCGCTCGGGCTTGCTGCCGGGCCGCGGGGCTACGATCAGCAACGGCCGCTCGCCCCAGCGCGGGTCGGGCACGGCGATGACCGCAGCCTCGGCCACATCGTCATGGGCGACCGCCGCGTTTTCGAGGTCGATCGAGCTGATCCACTCCCCGCCCGATTTGATCACATCCTTGCGCCGGTCGGTGATCTGCATATAGCCGTCGGCATCGATCACCGCCATGTCGCCGGTGTGGAACCAGCCGTCTGGCTCGACTGCGGTCGCGCTCGCCTCGGTATCCTCGAAATAGCCGCTGACGATCCACGGGCCGCGCACCAGCAGCTCGCCCATCGACTTGCCGTCATGCGGCTGGGCGTGTCCCTCCTCGTCGACGATTTTCATTTCCACGCCAAACACCGGCCGCCCCTGCTTGGTCTTGACCGCCAGCTGCGCCGGCGGCTCGAGGCCGCGGTGCTTTGCCTTCAGCGCCGCCGTGGTGCCGAGCGGGCTCATCTCGGTCATGCCCCAACCCTGGCGCATGTCGATGCCGTGACGGGCGAAGGCTTCGACCATCGACGGCGGCACCGCCGAGCCGCCGGACAGCACCCGGTGCAGTGTCGAGCAGCGCGCACCGCTGGCCGAGAGGTGGGCCTCGAAGCCAAGCCACACCGTCGGCACCCCAAGGGCATAGGTGACGCCTTCGGCCTCGAACAGCTCATAGAGGCTGGCTCCATCGAGACGCGGCCCGGGCAGCACCAGCTTGGCTCCGTTCATCGGCACCGCGTGGGGAATGCCCCAACCGCAGGCGTGGAACAAAGGCACCACCGGGCAGACCACGTCGCCGGCCGAGATCGAGATCGCGTCGGGCAGCGAAATGCCCAAGGCATGCAATACGCTCGACCGGTGAGTGTAGAGCGCGCCTTTTGGATGGCCGGTAGTCCCGGAGGTGTAGCAGAGCGATGCGGCGGTGCGCTCGTCGAATTCGGGCCAGACGAAGTCCGCGTCCTCGGTCGCGATCAGCTGCTCGTAGCACGGCAGCACGGGTAATTCGGTCGCCGGCATCGCCGTCTCGTCGGTCATCAGCACGATCCGGCAATCCGGCGGAAAGCGTGGCGCGAGGCGCTCGACCAACGGCAGAAAGCTCGTGTCGACGAACAGCAGCCGGTCGGCGGCATGGTTGACGATATAGACGATCTGGTCGTCGAACAGCCGCGGGTTGATCGTGTGGCAGACCGCGCCGATGCCGGAGATGGCGTAGTACAGCTCGAAATGGCGGAAGGTGTTCCAGGCCAGAGTGCCGACCCGGTCGCCGGGCTCGACGCCGAGCCGCAGCAGCGCGCGGGCAAGCTGTTTCGCGCGGCGTTCGGCCTCGGCATAAGTATAGCGGTGGACCGGGCCCTCGACGGTGCGCGAGACGACCTCGGTATCGCCATGATAGGTCGCGGCATGGGTGATGATCGCGGAAATCAGCAGCGGCCGCTCCGACATCAATCCCAGCATCGCTTCCTCCCGGGTGCTTGCGAGGCGATTCGGTGTTGGCAGAGTTGGTATGACAAATCCGGGGCTGGGTAAACGAAGTCATCGGGGCGCCGGCTGCCGCCCACCGCCGCGTTCTGCGGTGTCCGGCCCGGGGTCCGCGAGCCGAATGGACGCGGCGACAGCAGCCTCCTATAACCAAGGTGTTCTGTTTGTGTTTTAGTTCGACCGATGCACGACATCAGATGGGTCCGCGAATACCCGGTGGAATTCGATCGCGGCCTCGCTCGGCGCGGTCTGCCGCCCCGCGCCGAGGAGGTGCTGGCCCTCGACCATGCCTGGCGTGCCGCCGAGACCGGCGCGCAAGAGGCCCAGGCCCGGCGTAACCGCATCGCCCGCGATATCGGCGCCGCCAAACGGCGCGGCGAGGACATCGAACCGCTGCTGCGCCAGGTGGCCGACGACAAGAACGCCGAGGCCATTTCCGCCGCGGAAGCGGCGCGGCTGCGAGCGGCAATCGACGAAATCCTGGCCGGGCTGCCGAACCTGCCGGCCGACGACGTGCCGGACGGCCCGGACGAGACCGCAAATCTGCTGCTTCGCCGCGAGGGCGAACCGCCGCGCTTCAATTTCGAACCGGCCTCGCACGAGGCGATTGGCGAGCGCCTCGGCCTGATGGATTTCAGACGGGCCGGCAAGCTCTCCGGGTCGCGCTTTGTCGTGCTACGGCGCGATCTCGCCCGCTTGGAGCGTGCCCTCGCCCAGTTCATGCTCGACCTGCATACCGGCGAGTTCGGCTATACCGAGGTGTCGCCGCCACTCCTGGTGCGCGACGAGGCCGTGTTCGGCACCGGCCAATTGCCGAAAGCCGCCGAGGACATGTTCCGCACCACCAACGGCTACTGGCTGATCCCGACCGCCGAAGTGCCGCTGACCAATCTCGTCGCCGACGATATTTTCGACGAGCGCGACCTGCCATTGCGGTTTACCGCCGGGACCCCCTCCTTTCGCTCCGAGGCCGGGGCGGCGGGCAAGGACACCCGCGGCATGATCCGCCAGCACCAGTTCCTGAAGGTCGAGCTGGTGTCGATCACCCGGCCGGAGGATTCCGCCGCCGAGCACGAGCGGATGACCGCCTGCGCCGAGGAAGTGCTGAAGCGCCTTGGCCTCGCCTACCGGGTCATGCTGCTGTCGGCCGGCGATATGGGCTTTGCGGCGCACAAGACCTACGACCTTGAAGTCTGGCTGCCGGGTCAGGACGCCTATCGCGAGATTTCGAGCTGCTCGAATTGCGGCGCGTTCCAGGCGCAGCGGATGAAGGCGCGCTATCGCCCGGCCGAGGGCAAGGGGACGCGGCCGGTCCATACCTTGAACGGCTCGGGACTGGCGGTCGGCCGCACCCTGATCGCGATCCTCGAAAATTTTCAGCATGAGGACGGTAGCGTGTCGATCCCGCCGGCATTGCAGCCCTATATGGGTGGGCAAGACCTTATCAAACCGAATGGCTGAGATCGCGGCCGAGCCGGGCCTGGTGCAGAAAAAGCTGCGGCTCTTGATGGAGCTGCGCCGCGCCGGAATCACCGATGCGCGGGTATTGGGCGCGATCGAGAAGACCCCGCGCGAGAAGTTCGTACCGCCGTCCTTTGTCGATCAGGCCTATGAAAACATGGCCCTGCCGATCGATGACGGGCAGACCATCAGCCAGCCTTATGTGGTGGCGCTGATGACCGAATTGCTGTTGGTTGGCGACCGCCACAACGTGATCGAGATCGGCACCGGCTCCGGTTATCAGACCGCGATCCTGGCGCGGCTCTGCCGCCGGGTATTTTCGATCGAGCGCCATCGCGAATTGTTGCGGGCAGCCGAACGCCGTCTCGACGAATTGCGTCTGCACAATATCGTGTGTCGATTCGGCGACGGCACCAAGGGCTGGCCCGAGCAGCTGCCTTATGATCGGGTTATCGTGACCGCTGCGGCGCCGCAGGTGCCGTCGAGCCTGGTCGATGGGCTGGCGCCGGGCGGGGTGCTGGTAGCACCGATCGGGGCCGATCATCGCGACCAGCATCTGCTGCGCATCCGCCGCGGCGATGACGGGTTCGCCACCGAGGATCTGGGTCTGGTGCGGTTCGTGCCGCTGGTCAGCGGGCTGCCGCGACAGCGGATGGCGCCGCAGGGTTGACATGTTCTGATCATCGAATACCGAGCATTGGCATGGCTTGCGCGCCGGAGGGGGCGGGCAAGGGGGGACAGATGGCGAAGGGCAATGTCGCGCGGCGCGGGGCGGGGGTCGCAGGTCCGGTCATTCTGCTGGCGCTGCTGCTCGCCGGGTGCGGGCCGCAGATCGGTGGTCCGGCGCCCGTCATCAACGGCGCCGAATCGTCGACGCCGCCGGCGCAGATCACCGTGCAGCGCGGCCAGACGCTGTCGGGCATCGCCCGGGATTATCATGTCCCGATGCAGGCCCTGGCCGAGGCGAACCATTTGTCGCCGCCTTATCGCATTCTCATCGGACACGCCTTGATCATCCCCGGAGGGAGCGGCGGGTTCGCCGGGCCGCCCGAGGTGGCGGCGATGGCGCCCCAGGCGCCGGTGACGACGGCGTCCTTGCCGCCGGTGGCGATGGCGCCCCCGCCGCCGCGACCGGAACTCGCGAGCCGGACGGCGCCGCCCGATACGACTGCCGACCGGCCGATCCCGCTCGACCGCCCGGCTCCGTCGGCGCCGGCGCCACTGCCGGCCTCTCCCGGTGCGACCCTGACACCGCCAGCCATACCCGCTGCCCCGGGACGGAGTGAAGCGACCGCCGAGCCGCCCGCGGCAGCCTCGCACCCGCCGGCTGCTCCCGGTGCCACGGCCGCCGTCACGCCGCCGCCCGCGGCGCATCGCGGCGGCACCTTTCTATGGCCGGTTCGCGGCCATGTGCTGGAGAATTACGGGGCCGGGCCCGACGGCACCCACAATGACGGGATCAACATCGCTGCCCCGCGCGGCGCGCCGGTGCAGGCGGCCGACGCCGGAACCGTTGCCTACGCCGGCAACGAATTGCGCGGCTACGGCAACCTGATCCTGATCAAGCATTCGAACGGCTGGATCTCGGCCTATGCCCATTGCGACCTTATTCTGGTCAAGACCGGCCAGAAGGTCGCCCGCGGCCAGGTCATCGCCAGAGTTGGCTCGACCGGCAACGTCAGCGCACCGCAATTGCATTTCGAGCTGCGCCGCGGCAAACAGCCGGTCGATCCGCGCGACTACCTGACGCCGCTGCCTCGCGCGGCGGCCGGTGAGGCCCATCCGAGCTGAGCTGTCCGCCCCCGAGCCAGGGCCGGGTCAGCAGAGCGGCTTGCCGAGCCGGCCGGCGAGGTCCTGGATGAACTGCCAGGCGACCCGGCCCGAGCGCGCGCCGCGGGTGATCGACCACTCGTTGGCCTCGGCTTCCAGCTGGTCCGCTGGCAGGACGAGCCCGTAGCGTTCGGCATAGCCGCGCACGATCGCGTGATAGGTATCCTGGTCGACATTGTGAAAGCCGAGCCACAGGCCGAAACGGTCCGACAGCGAGACCTGCTCCTCGACCGCCTCGGCCGGGTTGATTGCGGTCGAGCGCTCGTTGTCGATCATATCGCGCGGCATCAGGTGGCGGCGGTTGGAGGTGGCGTAGAGGATGACGTTGGCGGGCCGGCCCTCGATGCCGCCTTCGAGCACTGCCTTCAAGGATTTGAAGCTGGTGTCGTGTCGGTCGAACGAGAGGTCGTCGCAGAACAGCAGGCAGCGGCGGCTGCAGCGTCGCACCAGGGACAGCAGATGCGGCAGGCTCGGAATGTCCTCGCGATGGATCTCGATAAGGGCGAGGGCATGCGGCCGCTCGCCGTTGACCGCAGCGTGTGCGGCCTTGACCAGCGAACTTTTGCCGGTGCCGCGCGCGCCCCACAACAGCACGTTGTTGGCGGGCAACCCGGCGGCGAAACGCCGCGTATTGTCGATCAGGATGTCGCGCACCCGGTCGATCCCGCGCAGCAGGTCGAGCGGGATGCGGTTGACGTCGTCGACCGGCTCGAGCCACGAGCGCTCCGCATGCCACACAAAGGCGTCGGCGGTGTCGAGATCGATCGGCGGCGGCGGCGGTGGAGCGAGGCGTTCGAGCGCATCGGCGATGCGCCGCAGCAAGGGCAGCAGATCGGGGTCGGTCATCGGCGGGCAACGGCTCCGGCACGAGCGGGGCAAAAGGGCGCGGACGCTATCATAGGGCATGTGCTGCGGGAAACCTGCGCAATACCCGGCCATTGCTCTTTAACCAGGCATCGCGTACCTATCCCCTGCCGTGCGGTTGGGCGTTCGCCGCCGCCCGCAAACACCCGTTCGCGCGGCGTCGCGGCGCATGATCTCGAGGTTCGAGGCCGATGCTGATCTCTACCGCCTACGCCCAAGGAACCGGCCTATCCGGCCTGTTCGACAATCAGAGCGCGCTGATCCAGTTCCTGCCGCTGGTGCTGATCTTCGTCGTGTTCTATTTCCTGCTGATCCGTCCACAGCAGCGCAAGGCCAAGGATCATCGGGCAACGCTTGACGCGTTGCGGCGCGGCGACCGGGTGGTGACCGGGGGCGGCATCATCGGTACCATCGTGCGGGTCGACAGCCCGGATGAAGCCGTCGTCGACATCGCCGAGGGGGTGCGGGTTCGCGTCGTGCGCAGTACGATTACCAGCGTGCTGGCCAAGCCCGATCCGGCCGCTGCGCGCGAATCGGCCAAGCAAAAGGATCAGGCACGGGCCAAGGTGGAGACCAAGGAGTGAGCGGCTCGGCCAAAACCGCGCCGATATTCAACAATCGAAATCACGCCTCAGCAGAAACGGAGTATCGGAGTGCATAATCGAAGAGCAATTCTAGCCACCGCGCTGGCGGCGATGGTCTTCCCGCTTCGCGCCGTTCTGGCGCAGCCAGCAAATCCGCCGGGTTCGCCATCCGGCCCGCCGCCTTCGGGCAGCCCGCCGCCCTCGGGCAGCCCGCCACCGTCACCCGCGTCTCGAGGCGCCGCCCTCGGGCGGTCCGCCGCCTTCACCCGCGCCCGAGGCGCACCCGCCACACCATCACGCGCCGCCGCATCGGCCGCCGATGCCGCCACCGCGCCATGAGACCCGTCCGCCCCATCCGGCGGGGCATTATCATTGGCATTGGGTGCCGGGGCATTGGCGATGGAATGGCCATCGTTGGGTTTGGTATTCGGGAAGATGGCACCACTGAGTTCGTGGTGGTCGAGGGCATCGGGCCGACACCGGGTTCGGCGGTCGGGGCACGGAATTGACGCCATGCTCTATTTCGCCAATTGGAAGATTCTGCTGATCTGCGCGATCTGCGCGCTCGGAGTCTTGCTCTCGTTGCCGAACCTGTTCAGTCCGGCTTTCCTGGCGCGGGTGCCAGCCATCGTGCCGCACAAGCAGGTGGCGCTCGGGCTTGATCTGCGTGGCGGTTCATATCTGTTGCTGGAGGTTGATGTCGCAGCGGCGCAGCGCGAGCGCCTCAATTCGATCATCGACAATGTCCGCAATGCGCTGCTCGGCGCCAATATCGGCTATACCGGCCTTGCCGTAAAAGGCGACGCGATCGTGTTCGCCATTCGTGAGCCCGCTCGGATCGACGATGCACGCCAGGCGTTGGAAAAAATCGATCCGGACCTGACCGTCGCGATTACGCCCGAAGGGGCAGGGACAGTCGGCTTCAGCGCGGTGGCGACCGAGGCTCGCCGCCGCCAGGCGGTCGACCAGTCGATCGAGATCATTCGCCGCCGCATCGACGAGACCGGAATCAAGGAGCCGACAATCGAGCGCGAAGGCGAAGACCGTATCCTGGTGCAGCTGCCCGGCATCTCCGACCCGGAACACGTCAAGGCGCTGCTCGGGCGCACCGCCAAGCTGACGTTCCAGCTTGTCGACACCGGCGTCTCGCTCGAAGACGCGCGCAGCGGCCGGCTGCCGCTCGGCGACGAGGTCCTGCCGGCCGAGGAGGGGAAGGCCGCGCGGGTCGGACCCGACGCCTATGTCGTCAAGAAGCGGGTGATGGTCGGCGGCGACACGCTGGTCGACGCCCAGCCCACTTTCCAGGAAAACGAGCCGGTCGTCAGCTTCCGCTTCGACGCCGAAGGTGCGCAGCGGTTCGCCGACGCAACCCGCGCTAATGTCGGCAAGCCGTTTGCGATCGTGCTCGACAACAAGGTGATCAGCGCTCCGGTCATCCGCGAGGCGATCCTCGGCGGCAGCGGCATCATCTCCGGCAGCTTCACGGTCCAGTCGGCGAGCGATCTCGCCCTGTTGCTGCGGGCGGGCGCGCTGCCGGCGCCGATCACCATCCTCGAGGAGCGCACCGTCGGTCCCAGCCTCGGCGCCGATTCGATCCATGCCGGGGCCACCGCCTGCATCGTCGGCGTGGCGCTGGTCGTCGTCTTCATGATTCTGTTCTACGGCCTGTTCGGCGTATTCGCCGACATCGCTCTGTTTTTCAACCTGTGCCTCATGTTGGGCAGTCTGTCGCTGCTCGGCGCCACTCTGACCCTGCCAGGTATTGCCGGCATCGCCCTGACGATGGGCATGGCGGTTGACGCCAATGTCCTGATTTACGAGCGCATCCGCGAGGAGCTGCGGGCCGGGCGGACCATGCTCTCCTCGCTCGACGCCGGGTTCAAGCGCGCTTTTGGCACTATCGTCGATAGCCATGTGACGACCTTGGTCGCCGGTGCGCTGATGTTCTGGCTCGGCTCGGGGCCGGTCAAAGGCTTCGCCGTGACCCTCAGCATCGGCGTCCTGACTTCGCTGTTCTCCGCAATTCTGGTGACCCGGTTGTTGATCGTGACCTGGGTGCGACGGTGGAAGCCGAAGGTGATTCCGATCTGAGGCCGGGGTTAGCCGATCCAGGCGAGGGCCCTTCGCCCATCGCAAACCGAGACTTTTGATAGGCCGCTGCATCTTGCTCAGACCGCTGATCGTCATCCGGCGCACGCCGAAGATCGATTTCATGAAATGGCACAAGTTCGGCTTTGCCTTTTCGGGGCTGCTGACCGTGTCGTCGATTGTCCTGTTTCTGACCGTCGGGCTCAATTACGGGATCGATTTCGTCGGCGGCACCCAGATGCAGGTCCGAACGACGACCGGGCCGGCCAACCTTGCCGAAATGCGGCAAAACCTCGACGCGCTGCATATCGGCGATGTCTCCTTGCAGGGCTTCGGCCCGCCAACCGACGTGCTGATCCGGCTGCCGCGCCAGCCGGGCGGCGACGCGGCCCAGGAGCAGGCGGTCGAGCTGGCGCGCAAGGCGCTGGGCCCTGGAATCGACTATCGCGGCATCGAGGTGGTCGGCCCGACAGTGGGCAGCGAACTGATCCGCGCCGGCGTGACCGCGACGATCCTCGCTCTGCTGGCGATCGCCCTCTATATCGGTTTTCGCTTCGAATGGCAGTTCGGCATCGGCGGGATGGTCTCGACCTTGCACGATGTGATCACCACGGTCGGGCTGTTCGCGCTATTCCACCTCGAATTCAATCTGACCACCTTGGCCGCGATCCTCACGGTCGCCGGTTACTCGGTCAACGACACCGTGGTGATTTACGACCGCATCCGGGAGTCGATGCGAAAATACCGGACGATGCCGTTCCGCGATCTGATCAACCTTGCCCTGAACGAAACCTTGTCGCGCACCATCTCTGACCGTCAGCACGGTGGCGCTGGCGGTATTGTCGCTGTTGTTCCTCGGCGGCGAGGTGCTGCGCGGCTTCAGCATCGCGATGCTGTGGGGGGTCGTGATCGGCACCTATTCGTCGCTGTTCATCGCCGCCCCGGTCATCTACTACGTCCAGCCGAACCGCGCGGCGGTCGCACGCTCGGGCGAGGCCGCCAAGGCCCCTGCTTCGCGAGCCCGCTAACCCATCCAGGCGGCGATGGATCTGATCCCGATCGCCCAACCGGGCCGTCAGCTGATCGAGCGCTACGGGCCGAGCGGGTTTCGCGTCAGCGGGGTGATCTGGCCTGGGCCGGTGCTGGTGTTTCCGGATCTGACTGTGTCGTGGTCGGCTGCCGATGCTGCGGCGGTCAGTTGGGAAAGCTTGCTGCCGGTCGTCGAGCATGGCGGCGTACAGATCCTGCTGCTCGGCCTCGGCAACCGGACTCGGATCGTGGATGGCGAACTGCGATCCCGGCTGCGCGCGGCCGGGATTACCCTCGAGCCGATGGCGACGGGCGCCGCCTGCCGGACCTACAGCGTGCTGGTGGCTGAGGATCGCCAGGTCGCGGCGGCGCTGATGCCGCCGCGCTGATCGTCGGACGTCGGGGACGCCCCCGCAGGGCGGGTTCGGCCGGAACCGGCGGCGCCGTCGGGAACCAATTCCTCGCCGCCGCAGTTTGCGACGTAACCGTCACAGCAGCAGAGCACCATTATGCATGCGCGCATCCTAACTGCCGCCGCGGTTGCCGCGGCTCTTGCCTTGGCACCCGCGGCTCAGGCAGCTGACTGGCATCGCGGCGGGTACGGTGGCCATTACGGCCATTACCACAACGGCGGCGGCGCCGCAGGGGCGGCGATCGTCGGCGGCATCATCGGCCTCGGCGTCGGTGCTGCCATCGCCTCGAACGGCTACAACGGATATTACGCGCCGCCGCCCCCGGTTTATTACGGGGCGCCGCCGCCCTATTACTATGCGCCGCCCCCGCCGGTCTATTACGGCTACTAAGCGCGACATGGTCCAGCGACCGATCGCTAGTGGTCGCGCCGCCCGGCAACCCTTTTGCAAGATCCGCATAACCTCAAAGCAAGGAACGATTCGATGAGGACAATTCGATCGCACCATCTCGCATCCGCCGCCATCGTCGCGCTGTTGGCGCTGCCCGGCGTGGCGCTGGCGCAACCGGCTCAATCCGCTGCCCCGGCAGTGCCGCCGGCAGCCGCATCATCCTCGCCGATGACTTCGCATCCGGTTCCGGGCAAGACCATCGCGGAGCGGGTCGAGAACCATATCAAGGAGCTGCGCGCGCAGCTCCACATAACCCCGGCCGAGCAGCCGCAGTGGGAGCAGTTCGCCCAGGTCATGCGCGACAACGCCCGTGACATGGATCAGGCGTTCATGCAGCGTGCCCAACAGTACCCGACAATGAACGCGGTGCAGAATATGCAATCCTATGAACAGATTGCCGAAGCGCACGCTCAGCACCTGCAAAAGCTGGTCCCGGCTTTCGACAATCTCTACAATGCAATGCCCGTGCAGCAGCAAAAGCTGGCGGACCAGCTATTCCGCGCCAATGCGGAGAAGCATGCCGAGCACAAGACGGGAGCCGGCCACAAAGGCTAGCCGGCTCGGCTGCGGTCGTCCTCTATCGCTGAGGCCGGTCGAGGATCGGTCGCGACCCATTTCCGTGCAGGCGGGCAGCTTTGAGGTTCGGGATTCCCGCGCTGCCTCGCCCGACTCGCGTTTGATTGCTTCCGCGGATATAGGTCGTTAGACTGGTGTAAGTTAACGTAGGGCGGCATCGCGCAGGGAGAGGTGAACATCGCAAGCGCGCAAAGGCCGACCGAGGTTTGCCTCACCGTCGACACGGAATTCAGCATCGGCGGGAACTTCGCCGACCCATCTTTGGCCCCGGTAGCCGAACCGATCGTTTTGGGCGCTGTCGACGGCCGCGAGCACGGGCTCGGCTTCCTGCTCGACAGCCTGGTCGAGACCGGGGTTCGTGCAACGTTCTTTGTCGAGGCGCTGCAGACCGCCTATTTCGGCGACGAACCCATGGGTGCGATTGCGCGCAGGATTGCCGGCGCCGGTCAGGATGTGCAGTTGCACCTGCATCCCAACTGGCTCCGCTTCGAAGGATCCGCCGACTGCGGCGAAAGGGGCCCGCCGAACGATTCCTGCGCGGGCCGAACCGACGTCGAGCTGGATCATTTTTTCCGGTCCGGGTTGACGGCGTTTGACCGCTGGGGCGTACCGCACCCGGTGGCGGTCCGTACCGGGAACTTCCAGGTCGACCGGAATTTTTATCGGGCTGCCGCGCGGGCGGGTATCATGGTTAGCTCGAGTGTGGCGATGGCGGTGCACCGCCCGTCCGACGATCGGCTCCGACTCGCCGGCGGACGCCACCGTTTCGGCTCGGTCTTGGAGCTGCCGGTATTTTCCTACAGCTACCCTCTCGGGTATCGCAAGTGGTCGCGGGTGCTATGCATTACCGCCTGCTCGACCGGCGAAATGATTTCCGTGCTAAGGCAGGCCCGCGACCGGGCGATATCGCCGGTGATCATCCTGACCCACCCGCAGGAATTCATCAAACATACCGATCCCCGCTATACAAAATTGCGTCGCAACCGGGTCAATCAGACACGGCTCGGCCGGCTGCTGCGGTTTCTAAAGCAAAACAAGGATGATTTCGTCGTGCTGCCGATTTCGGACATCGGCGCGGACGAACGCGAAGACAGCCGCTACCGCGACCCTGAGATTTCCGTTTCTGCGGTCAATGCGCTGGTTCGCATGGTCGGAAACGGGGTCAACGACCGCGTCTGGTGGTATTAGCCGCCGCGAACAGGGGTCCGAGAGGCAGTTCGGCGCCCGCTCGAAATCGTTCACATGCTGCCCCCTCCGGGGGACCGTCGATGTCCTAGATTAGCGCCGCGAGTTTCGGTTTGGCGCTACGGCAGGCTCTCCCCATGGGTGTAGCGGCGCCAGGCGCTCATCTGGATCGCCGAGGTCAGGCAGTGGACGACGACCGGGCGGGTTTTGACGGCAAAGGCCTGGGCGATGCGGTCGGCGACCTCGGCTTCGGTACGGATGGTGATGCCTTCGGCGCCGAACGAGCGGGCCCATTGGGCGAAATCGGGATTGGTCAGCCTGGTCCCGGCCATGAACGGGCGCTCGGGATAGCGGACATAGGAGTGCATGCCGATCGTTCCGTACATGCTGTTGTCGGAGATGATCATGATCGGGTTGGCGCCATATTGGAGGGCTGTGGCGATCTCGTTCCCGGTCATCAACGCGCCGCCGTCGCCGACAAAGGCGACGACCTGCGTGTTGGGTCGGCGCAGGGCCGCGGCGACCGCCATCGGCATACCCGAACCCATCGCTCCCACCACCGAGGACAGAAACACCTGACCCTGGCGAAAGCCGATATAGCGGTGCACGAAGCTGCCGAAATTGCCGGCGTCGGTGGTGACCGTGGCGTCGGGCGCGAGATGCTTGTCGACCTCGCAGACGATCGCGGCAAAGTTGATCCCGTCGCTGGTCGGCTCCCATTCCTTCGCCAGCAATTTGCGATGGATTGCGTTCAGACCGTCGACCCAGCCGCGGCGCTTCCTGGCGTCGGCCGGCACAGCGCGGCGCAATAACGCCTTGATCACCTCATAGGGACTGCACGGCATGCCGAGATCGGGACGCCACACCCGGCCGACCTCGTTGGGGTCGGGCCAGATATGGACGAACGGCAATTGCGGGCGGGGTGCCGCGGGAAAACTGTAGGACTGGCTGACCGAATCGGTCATGCGCTCGCCCAAGGCCACCATCAGATCGGCGCGCTTCATCTCGGCGATCAGGTCCGGCGGCACCCGGATGCCCATATAGCCGCCATAGTTCGGATGGGTCGCGTCGAACAATTGCGGCCGGCGGTGGGTCGGGCTGATCGGCAAGACCCATTGTTCGGCCAGCCGGTTGAGGTCGGCGAACACCGCCTTCTGGTGGACCGCGTCGGCCAATAGTGCGCCGCCGACCAGGACCAGGGGCCGCTCGGCCGCTTCAATCATCAGCGCGAGCCGGTCGAGGTCGTTGGGGCGCGGCCCGGCGACGACGCGCGGGCGGGCCTGATCGAGCGTTGCCTCGGTCATCTCGTCAAAGATGTCCTCGGGCAGGATCACCGCGACCGGGCCGGGGGTGCCGCTCTCGGCCAGGTGAAAGGCGCGGGCGATCGCCTCCGAGGCTTGTTCCGGCTCGTTGACCTCGATGACCTGTTTGGTCACATCCGCTAGCAGGCGCGAGTAATTCTGCTCCTGCAGCGCGAGGCGCCCGAAATCCTTGCGCTCGACCTGGCCCACCAGCATGACCACCGGGGTGGCGTCGTGATAGGCCGAATGCAACGCGACCATCGCATTCGACAGCCCCGGCCCGCGCGACACCATCGCCACCCCGGCGCGGTCGCGCAGCCGCCCGTCGGCCACCGCCATATAGCCCGCGCCGCCCTCGTGCCGGCAGACGACGACCCGGATCGAATTTTTCTCGATCAAGGCGCTGGTCAGCCCGACATAGCTTTCGCCCGGCACGCAGTAGATCTGGTCGACATCATGCGCTTCGAGGCTCTCGGCCAAGAGGCGGGCGACGGTCTGGCTCATTGTCGGCGTGTCCTTTTCGAACTGGCCCGATCAGAAGTGCATACAGAAAGTCTCGGCGCCTCGGAAGGGGGCGAGCAGGCATGACGATGTTGCCCGCATCGCGCTACACTACCGTAGTTGAGCGGGAGGCAAGGTGGGAGCGGGGGAATGCCAGACAATTTTCTCGATGCCGATTTCATCGTCATCGGCGCCGGCTCGGCAGGGTGCGCGATCGCCGCGCGGCTCAGCGAAGACCCGGCCACCCGGGTCTTGTTGCTCGAGGCCGGCGGCGAGGACAAAAACCGCTGGATCCACATCCCGCTCGGCTTCGGCAAGACCTTTGCCGACCCTTCCGTCAACTGGTGTTACGAGACCGAGCCCGACCCAGGTGCGGCCGATCGCCGGGTGTTCTGGCCGCGCGGCAAGGTGCTGGGCGGCTCCTCCTCGATCAACGGCATGGTCTATATCCGCGGCCAGGCCGAGGATTTCGACCATTGGCGCCAGCTCGGCAACACCGGCTGGGCGTTCGACGACGTGCTGCCCTATTTCAAGCGCTCCGAGGACCAGATTCGGGGTGCGGACGCGTTTCACGGGACGGGCGGTCCGCTCTGCGTCTCCGATGTCCCGGACAAGCACCCGATCTGCGAGGCATTCATCGAAAGCGCGATGAGTTTGGGCTTTCCGCGCAACGACGATTTCAACGGCGCCGGGCAGGACGGCGTCGGCTATCACCAGACGACAACCCGCAACGGCAAGCGCTGCTCGACCGCGGTCGGCTATCTGCGTCCGGCGATGAGCCGCGCCAATCTGCGCGTCGTCACCAATGCGCTGACCGAAAAGATCGTCTTTGACGGGCGGCGCGCCACCGGCGTCACGTTCCGCCAGGACGGGCAGATCCGCACCGCGCGGGCGGCGAGCGAAGTCATCCTGTGCGGTGGTGCAGTCAACTCGCCGCAATTGCTGATGCTGTCCGGGATCGGCAAAGCCGAGCATCTGGTGGCGACGGGGGTCCCGGTCGTGCACCATTTGGCAGGGGTCGGGCAGAGCCTGCAGGACCACTATTCGGCGCCGCTCAAATTCAAATGCGCATTGCCGATCACGGTCAACGACGTGATGCAGAGCAACCTGCGCAAGCTCAAGGCCGGGCTGCAATACTACGCGTTCAAAACCGGCCCGCTGGCGATGGGGACCTCGCCCGCAGCGCTGTTCGCGCGCACCCGGCCGGAGCTGGCCTCGGCCGACATCAAGTGCTCATGCTCGCCGTTCAGCGCCGACCGGCCGCAGGACGGGCTGCATCCATGGTCGGGATTTACGACGATCGTCTATCAGTTGCGGCCGGAGAGCCGCGGCCGGATCGAGCTCAGAAGCCCCAACCCGGCCGATCCGCCGGCGGTCTATCCGAATTACCTCGCGACCCCGACCGACCAGCAAACCATCGTCGACGGGCTCAAACTGTTGCGCCGGATCATGGCAACGCCACAGATGCGGCGTTTTATCACCTCGGAGTTCCAGCCCGGCCCGGCGATCGAGACCGATGACCAGCTGCTCGACTACGCGCGGCGGCGCGGCGGCACCGTCTTCCACCCGACCAGCACCTGCAAGATGGGGGTCGACGCGATGGCCGTGGTCGACCCCGAGCTGCGGGTGCATGGGCTCACGGGACTGCGCATCGCCGACGCCTCGATCATGCCGACCGTCGTATCCGGCAACACCAACGCGGCGACGATCATGATCGGCGAGAAGGTGTCGGACATGGTGCGACAACGGATGCGAATGGCGGCGTAGCCGTCTCTCGAGTCCCGCGGGGTTGGTCACCGCTGTGCACGCCGGCGAACCCGCTTGGCGCTGTCGCTAATTATGGCGGCGCGTTAGGATGTCCTTCCGGTAGCGCAAAAGCAGGACACAGACACGGGCTGATCGGCGCGGGCGGCAGCGAAATCCACGCGCTGCTGGACTAGCGCGGCTTCCGCAGTCTCGCCGCGCCGCTGGAGGCAATCCAGCAGCCCGCGCAGGGCCCATAGGTTGTCCGGGTGGATCTGGGCCCGCGGCAATGAGCCGCCGAGGCCGAGATCCTCGCGATAGACTGCCTCCGCTTCCGCCATACGTCCCTGCTCCAACAGCAGCGCACCGAGCGCGTGGCGGACCGGCTGCATCCACCCCCAAGGCTCATCGTACGGCAGGTCATCTTCTAATGCGATGGCGGTGCGAAGACGGGCGAAGGCCGTGTCGTGATCGCCGCGACGGTAAGCGATCTCACCCGCTAGCATCTCCTCGGCCACCGACAGTAGCTGCTGGCAGGGCACGTTGTGCAGGTACCGGGACTTGGAGACCCGTTTCACAGCCTCCCGGAACAGCGCCTGTTCGGCCTCCGCCGCCGGCACGTCGCCCAATGCCGCATGGGCGACGCCTTTGGCGTAGTGCATCATCGCCACAGTGTTGCAGTAGAGGTCGCGGTCGGCCGGCAAATCCTGCGCGATAATCTCGCGCCATCTGCCGAAGCGGATCAGGACGTGCTGCCTGATGGAGACGTAGCTCTCGAAGAAATCGGCCATGGGCGGCGAAGGGGTGCGCAGCACCTCCTCGGGCATAGTCTCAATCAGTTCTTCAGCGGCGGCGATGGCTGGCGCATACTGGCCGAGGAACATCGCCCCGTAGGCGGCGAAGTGGTAATTGTGCACCCGATATCCCGAATAAAAATTCATTGGCCCGGCGCGATCGTAGAACTTACGGTCTGCGATGATCGCCTTCTGGTTCCAGTGCATCGCGTCGCGGTAGTGGCCGCATTGCACGTCGATATGCGTGGGCATGTGCACCAAGTGGCCCATATCGGGGGTCAGCTCACGCAGTCGGTCACCGGCTACCAGCGCCGCTTCCGGATGCGGGGACATTTCCATTAGATGGACGTAGAGGTGCAAAAGGCCCGGATGGTTCATCGCCCCGGGTAGATCGCGGAAGGCGGACTCGAGCACCTCGCGCGCCTCAACTGTGCCGGCGCCGGGCGCAGGCTCGCCGGTACGCAGATCCCACATTCGCCAGGGGGTACGGTTGAGAATCGCTTCTGCGAAGATGAAGCGTAAATCGAGGTCATCGGGATGCACCTGGTGCGCGAGCCGCATGGTGTCAGCAAAGGCATCGTTCCACGGACGCTGGTCGTCGATGGGATCGCGCTGCGGGTAGCGCACCGGCAGCGCCTCGATCAGCGTGCGCTCCGCCGCGGTAGCGCGACCGACCAAGGCAAGGGCGGCGTGCGTCGAATCGTAGGCGCGAGCGAGCGCTGCCGATTTGCCGGCGGGGTCTTGCAATTCCCAGGGAAAGTTATAGTTCGGGCCGACAGCATAAGCGATACCCCAATGAGCTATGCCGCAATTCGGGTCCGCCTCCAGCGTCTTCGCAAAGCAGGCAACCGCTTCCTCATGATGGTAGCCAAAGCACCAGTTGAGGCCGCGGTCGAACCAACCCTGGGCATCCGCCGAACTGGTGGTCACCTTGCGTGAGTAAGAACCGACTTTATAGGGGTAGTCCATTTCGCCTCCTATTCCATTAGTGTCATTATTACACCAAGCTTACTCCACTTGTGGTCAATTTGAAAGCACCCGGCCCAGCCACACAGAAGTCAACGGTCGGATTTCCAGGGTGGACGGTTTTACCGGATTCATCGACGCGCAGGTATCGTTGTGCAAAAATGCGCTTCCGTTGCAGCTCTGCAGGGAGGCAGCCCGATGACCGAGAAGACCGCGCAATCCGTCGCGAATTTGGGCTATCACGCCCACATCTACTACGACCCGGCAAAAACGCGCGCCGTCGCCGAGCGGGTGTGCGCCGCGATCGGCGAGAAGTTCAAGGTCGAGATCGAAGAGTTTCGCGACACGCCGCGCGGACCGCATCCGATCAGCAATGCCCTGGTCATCTTCAAGCCCGAAGAGTTCGAGCGCGTCGTCCCTTATCTGATGCTGAACCGCGACGGACTCGACGTGCTGGTCCACCCGCTGACGACAGATGCGGTCGAGGACCACAGCAGCTACGCGATCTGGCTCGGCAATCCGGTCGAACTGAAGCTGCACACTTTGCCGCACGGCCGCGGTGGGCAATTGCCGCGCGGGGTCAGCCCGTAGGCGCCGCGGCGTTCGCCCGCCTGGCGCATCATGCCGGCGGTGGTCTCCGGCAATGCGAATGCGGCGACAATGACGATTGGCGAGCGCGCCGCCGATATGGACCGGCGGACGACACTTAGGCTCGCGGCGCAATAGCGGGTTCGGCCGTCTCCGCCGCGCGGAGGCAATAGGCGACATGGCCGTCGGCGAGTGCCGCCGCACTCGGCGGCGCACTGCCGCAGGCGGGGAGTGACCAGGCGCAACGCGGGGCAAAGCTGCAGCCGGCCGGCAACGATGCGAGGTTCGGCGGCGCGCCGGGGATCGTCGTCAGCTTGGAGCCGGGTTCGGCGCCGTGCAAATTCGCCGCGAGCAGGCCCTTGGTGTAGGGATGGGCGGCGCTGCGCATGATTTCGCGGGCGCTGCCGGTCTCGACAAAGCGGCCGGCATACATCACCGCCAGCCGATCGCTGATTTCGACCGCGGCGCCGACATCGTGGGTGACGAAGACCACCGCCATTCCGAGCTCGCGCTGCAATTCGCGCAACAGCAGCAGAATCTGGATCTGGACGGTTACGTCGAGCGCCGTCGTCGGCTCGTCGGCCAAGAGCACGCTCGGGTTGCAGCACAGCGCCACCGCGATCATCGCACGCTGGCGCATGCCGCCGGACATCTCATGCGGATAGGAATCGAGGCGCCGCCGGGCCGACGGGATTTGCACCCGCTCCAGCAGATTCGAGCGCACGGCGGCGGGCGTCGCGGCGGCTGATGCCCTCGTGCCTGACGATGGTCTCGGCAATCTGCTCGCCGATCGTGAACACCGGATCGAGCGCCGTCATCGGCTCCTGAAAGATCATCGCGATATGGCCGCCGCGCAAACGTTCGAGGCGAGAGGCGGAGGCGCCTTGCAAATCCTCCCCGCCGATTGCGATCCGGCCGGCGACCTCGCAATTCTCCGGGAGCAGCCGCATCAAGGCGCGCAAGGTTACGCTTTTGCCCGACCCCGACTCGCCCAGGATGCCCAACACCTCGCCGCGGGCGAGAGAAAAGCTGACGCCGTTGACCGCGTAGATCACCCGGTCGCGCAGCCGAAAGCGGACCGCGAGACCCTCGACCTCGACCGCCGGCGGCTCAGTCATCGGCATCCATCGGTTCCTGGCTGCGGCTGTGACCCGACCGTGGCGCAATCATATGGCAGGCGACTTCGTGGTCGTCGTCGATCGGGTCGAGGGCGGGCGAGGCCTCCGCGCAAACCGGCTCGGCGAAGGCGCAGCGGGTGCGAAAACGGCAGCCCGAAGGCGGATTGATCGGATTGGGCGGGTCGCCGGTCAGGGGCGGCGCCGTGCTGCGCCGGTCCGGGTCCATGCTCGGCATCGCCCGTAGCAGGGCCTGGGTATAGGGGTGGCGCGGACGCGTGAAGATCGTCGTGGCGGCGCCGGCCTCGACGATGCGGCCGAGATACATGACCACGACCCGATCGCTGACGTGGCGCACCACGTTGAGGTCGTGCGAGATGAAAATGTAGGTCAGCGACAACTCGCGCCGCAGATCGGCAAGCAGGTTCAGGATCTGCGCCTCGACCGATTTGTCGAGCGCCGACACCGCTTCGTCGAGAATTAACAGCCGCGGTTCGAGCGCCAGCGCGCGGGCAATATTTACGCGCTGCCGCTGACCGCCCGACAGCTCGTGCGGATACCGCCGGGCAAACAGAGACGGGCGCAGCCCGACCTGGTCGAGCAGCCGCTCGGCCCGCTCGCGGGCGAGGTAAGGCCGCAGATCTTTGGCGGCGCGCGGGCCAAAGGCGATGATGTCGGCGATCGTGGCGCGCGGGTTCAAGGACGAATAGCTGTCCTGGAACACCATCTGCATCTGCAGCCGCGCGTCGCGCACGCTGATCCCTTGCGATTCGCCGATGCCGTCGCCGTCCAAGATGATTTCGCCGGCATCGGGCTCGATCAGGTGCAGCAATAGCCGCGCCGTCGTCGATTTGCCGCAGCCCGATTCACCGACGACCCCGAGGGTGGCGCCCTTGGCGAGGCTGAACGACACGCCGTCCACCGCCTGCACCATTTCGCGCCTGCTGTTGAACAAATGGCGTTTTCCGGGAAAATGCTTTTTCAGGCCGCGCACGACCAACAGCGGCTGTGCCGGGCCGCCGCGGTCGCGCCGATCGATCCGCAACGGGGCGGCTCCGCTCATGACGGCACCTTGATGTCCATCGCGCTGCGTAGCCCGTCGCTCAAAAGGTTGAAGCATAGCGAGGTGATGACGATCGCCGCACCCGGCAATGCCGCTACCACCGGCTCGACGAAAATCGCCTGACGCAGCGCATTCAGCATCAGCCCCCATTCCGGCGCGGGCGGGGTCACGCCGAGGCCGAGGAACGACAGCCCGGCGGACAGGATGATGCTGATGCTGACCAGGCTCGTCGAGTAGACCAGGATGCCGCCGAGCACATTGGGCAGGATCTGGTGCCGGATGATCGCGTGCAACGGCGCGGCGCTGGCCCGCGCTGCCTCGACGAAATCGCGGCTCTTGACCTGCGTTGTCAGGCTTTCGGTGACGCGCACGATCGGCGGAATGAAGACGACGGTCAATGACAGGATCGTGTTGGCGATCCCGGCCCCGATCACCCCGCAGATCGCGATCGCCAGCAATACCGACGGAAACGCATAGAACACGTCGACGACGCGCATGATCAGTGAATTTACAAACCGGCCGCCAATGCCGGCGAGGAGGCCCAGCACGCCGCCAAGGACCGTCGCCAGCAATACCGGGGTCAGACCGCAGAACAGCGACAAGCGGCCGCCATAGACCAGACGCGACCAGATATCCCGGCCGGTCTCGTCGGTGCCGAGGAAGTGACCGGACGTCCCCACCGGCTCCAGCCGGTGCAGAATGTCGCCCTGGAGCGGATCATGGGTCGCCGCCCACGGCGCAAACACGGCGAGCAGGACGATCAGCAGCAGGATCATGCCCGCGGCCACGGTCAAACGGTCGCGCCGCACCCGGCCGGCGACCGTCCGCCAATAGCCCCGCGGCTCGACGCCCTCCGCGGCCTCGGGCGCGGCGCCCCTCTGAACGGCGGCGATGTCGGCCATCGGCGGGCGCTAGCGGCGCATGCGCGGATCGATCAGCGCTTGCACGATGTCGACCGCGAGATTGATCAGCACGAAAAAGCTCGCCAGCACCAGAACGGTTCCTTGCAATACCGGGATATCGCGGCGAAAGATTGCCAGGTTCATGAACTGCCCGCAGCCCGGCCAGTTGAACACGGTTTCGACCAGGATCGAGCCGCCGAGCAGATAGCCAAGCTGCAATCCCATTACCGCCACCGTCGGCGGTGCTGCATTCTTCAGCACGTGAAACACCACGTGCCGCAGCCGCAGTCCCTTTGCCCGCAACGCCGTTGGAAAGTCGTTGCTGAGGATTTCGAGCACGGTCGAGCGCACCATCCGGCCGATAACCCCCATCGGGATCATCGACAGCGTCGCCACCGGCAGTACCAGATAGCTCAAATCATGCCAATTCGTGGGAATGCCGCCGCTGCCGCCCATCCCGGCGGCGGGCAATATGTTCCACTCGACGGCGAATACGATGACCAGCACGATCCCGAGCCAGTAATGCGGAACGCTGAGACCCAGAATGACGACCACCGAGATCAGCTTGTCGGCAGCTTTGCCGTAGTTGAAAGCGGCCAGCGCGCCGAGCGTCGTCCCCAGACCGAACGCCAGCAACGCCGCCGGCACCGCGATCACCAGGGTATTGCCCAATGCGCGCAATAGCTCGCGAGTAACCTCCCGCCCGGTAAAGACCGAGGTCCCGAGATTTCCTCTGAACACCCGGCTCAACCAGGAGAGGTATTGTACGTAGAGCGGTTTGTCGAAACCGAACTCGGCACGCAGGTGATCGACCACCGATTTCGGCGCCTCCGGCGGCAGCAGAATGTCGAGCGGATTGCCTGGGATCAGGTGAATGAGCCCGAACGCCACCAGCGAAACCCCGAACAGAATCAGGATCGTATGCAGCAGACGCGCGGCGAGGAAGCGAGCCATCAGCGGAGCGGCGCGCGCAGCAGGTCTACTCGACCGTGACATGGGTGAAATCCTGGTACCAGCTCTGCGCCGGCACGAACCCCTTCACCTTCGGCGACAAGGCCCGCGGATTGAGATCGTGGACCACGAACAGCCACGGCGCATCGTCTACGATTCGGCCGTGCGCCTGCGCCAGCAGCGCCGTCTGCTTTGCCGGATCAAAGCTTTGCTTGCGCCTGGGTCAGCAACGCGTCGACTTTCGGATCATAGAAATGACCCCAGTTGATCCCGTTCGGTGACCAGCTGGCCTTGCTGAAATAACGGAACATGAGCCCGGGATCGGCAAATCCCAGGCTGTTGTTCAAAGCGTCGTCGCCATGCCCGGCGGGCGAGTCGGGCGCATTGCGCTTGGCGACCAGCATCGTGCCCCATTCGACCACGTCGAAATGGAAATCGAAGCCGATCGGCTTGACCTGCTTGCTGGATGATCTCGTTCATCGGTTCGGGTAGCATCTGACCGGAGCCGGCGGTCGAAATCATGATCTTCGCCTCGACCGGATGATCGGGGCCGTAGCCGGCCTCCTTCAGCAACGCCTTCGCCTTTGTCCGGGTCGTAGCCGTAGCGCAATTCCGGCGTGCCGAAATACGGGTTGCCGGGCGGATAGAGACCGTAAGACGGTTTTGCCGTGCCGTTCAGGAATTTGACAATGGCGTCGCGGTCGATCGCATAATTTAGCGCCTGGCGCACCCGTTCGTCCTTAAACGGCGAGCTATCGGTGATCTTGAGCATGTACGGCCAGACATGCGGATAGGGCCACAGGCTGATCTGAAATCCGGCCGCCTTCAGCGACGGGATCGCGTCGGGCGGCGGCACCTCGATCCAATCGACCTCGCCCGAGCGCAATGCCGCGAGCCGTGTCGTCGCCTCCGGCATCGGGATCAGGATCATTTTTTTGAGCTTCGGGACCCGGGTCTTGTCCCAGTAATTGGCGTTGCGGGTCAATTCGGCGAACTGGCCGAGGACGACCTTGGTGATCTGGAACGGCCCGGTACCTGCCGGGTGCTTGGCGAACTCCGTCCAGCTCTTGTCCGATTTCTGCCATTCGGTCGGGCTGACGATCAGAATGTTTGGGACCATGTACGGGAAAAAGCTGAACGGGGATTTGGTGTAGATCGCGATCGTGCTGGTCGTCGATCTTCTGCCAGTGATCGAGCATATTGACGAACGAGCGCACGATCGCCGACCCGGCCGGATCGAATTGTGGCGACTTCTCGTCATAGAGCCGCTGCAGGTTCCAGATGATCGAGTCGGCGGTGACCGGGGTGCCGTCGGTAAACTTGACACCTTGGCGCAAGGTGAAAATCCAGCGGGTGTGGTCGCTCGGATCGATTTTCCATGCGGTCGCCAGCCCTGGCGTCAATCCGGCAATCTGCTGGGGATGGGTGAAATCCCAATTGATCAAGCCATCGAAAGCAGTAAAGCCGAGGAACCGATATCCCTCGCCGCCATTGTTCGGGATGCCGCTGGTGGTTGGGATGTCGGCCGCGGTCATCGCAATGCGAAGCGT
Source organism: uncultured Alphaproteobacteria bacterium (assembly GCA_963775875.1). Taxonomy (GTDB): domain Bacteria; phylum Pseudomonadota; class Alphaproteobacteria; order ATCC43930; family CGMCC-115725; genus AP-15. The sequence continues at coordinate 101,322 of CAVZKP010000014.1, read as the reverse complement.
TTGCGCAAAACCCGAGGCGCTTGCCGCGAGAGTGAGCAACAGCGCGGCGGCGATGATCCTGGGCAATCTTGATCTGGTCACCGGAAACCTCGGTTGTTGTGTCGCGCGTGGTTAACAGGCGATCTCGTGCGCTCTTTCGCCCGACTGCGCGTGCCGGTATCTTGCAACCCCCATGCCGGTGCGCCGATCGCGGCAGCATGGGCTGGCCCGGTTCTTGCCGGATCGATAGCCGGGCGGGACATGCGACCCGCCGACTCTCAGCGAAGGAGAATTCGCCGATGCCATCTGAGATTTCGCAAGAGGCTCTCGATTTTCTGCTGGCCCGCGCCGGGCTCAGCCTCAGCGACGCGCAAAAGGCCGAGCTGAAGGGGGTCTATGCCGGCATCGCGGCGATGGCCGCGAGGGTGCGCCAGCCGCGCGGGCATATGGCCGAGCCGGCGCTGACCTACGGTTTTGCCGAGGAGGATCTGCCGTGAGCGCCCAGATCCCGACGATCGCCGAGGCCGCACGGGAAATCGCCGCCAAACGCCTGTCGCCGGTGGAATTGACCCGCGCCTGCCTCGACCGCGTTCACGCGTTGAACAGCCGGTTGCACGCGTTCATCCATTTGACCGAAGAGCGCGCATTGACCGAGGCGCGCGCCGCCGAGCGGGCGATCATGGCCGGCGGCCCGTTGGGGCCGCTGCACGGCATCCCGATCGGGCTCAAGGATATCGTCGACACCAAGGGCATCCCGACCACCTGCCAGTCGAAGATCCTCGCCGATAACATCCCCGGCGCCGACGCCGCCTGCGCCGAAAAACTCGCCGCTGCCGGCACCGTCTTGATCGGCAAGACGACGACGCATGAATTTGCCGATGGTGGCCCGAGCTTCGATCTGCCTTGGCCGCCGGCGCGCAATCCATGGGACACCGACCATTTCACCGCCGGCAGCAGCAGTGGCACCGGCGCCGGGGTCGCGGCCGGGCTGATCCTCGGCGGCATCGGCACCGACACCGGCGGTTCGATCCGCGGTCCGGCGGCATTGTGCGGCATCGCCGGGATCAAGCCGACTTATGGCCTGGTCAGCCGCGCCGGGGTCGCCCCGGCCGCCTACAGCCTCGACCATATCGGGCCGATGGCCTGGACCGCCGAGGATTGCGCGCTGATGCTGCAGGCCTTGGCCGGGCACGACCCGCACGACCCGGCCAGCGCCTCGCGCCCCGTCCCCGACTACTCGGCGCTGATCGGCGGCGGCATCAACGGGCTCAGGATCGGCGTCATCCATCATTTCCACGAGGTCGATTTCCAGGTCAGCGCGGGAACCCGGCGCGGCATCGACGATGCGATCGTCACCTTGCGCGATCTCGGCGCCGAAATCCGCGAGGTCAATCTGGCGCCTTTGCAGGACTGGATGGCTTGCGGCTCGCTAATCTCGATGGTCGAGCGTGCCGCGGCCTATGAGGAATGGTCGCGTACCCGTCTCGGCGACTTCGGCGAGCGCGTGCGCAGCCGGCTGATGCTGGGTGCGCTCGTCTCCGGCGTCGACTATGTGCAGGCGATGCGCCGCCGCCGCGAGTTGCGCGCCGAATTGCAGGCGGCGATGGCCGGGCTCGATGTGGTGTTGACCGCTGCCCAGCCCTCCGAGGCGCCAAAGATCGATGCGTTGCCGAAATGGGACGTGTTCGAGACGCCGAGCTTTACCATGCCGTTCAACGTCGCCGGCTACCCGGCGATTTCGGTGTGCTCGGGCTATGGCGCCGGCGGATTGCCGGTGGCGATCCAGCTCGTCGGCAAGCCATTTCAGGAACCGACGGTGTTCCGCATCGCCGACGCCTTCGAAAAAGCGACGGAGTTCCGCGCCCGCCGCCCGGCTATCACCGCAGCCAAGGAATAATTATCCGCGAGGTCGGCGCGCTCCAAGGGAGGAAAACGATGAAGGAAGGCTTTCGCGTCTACGACACCGACACCCATATCGACCCGGGCGCCGATGTGCTGGAGAAATACGTCGATCCGGGCTTTCGCAAGCGGCTCGACGATCTGGCACCCTACCGTGTTGCGATCAAGTCGCGCAGCGTCGACGGCAGCGTCCGTAACACCTACCGTTTCGCCAGCCGGGCCTATGAGCGCACCCTGGGTGAGGCCGAGTCCCGGCCCGGATCGGCCGATGGCCGGGTGTGGCGTGGCGAGCGGCGGCCGAGCCCCGGCGTGGTCGATGACCGCTCCGACAATCGCGTTCTCGACATGGATGCCGAGGGGGTGGACGTGCATTTTCTCGTGCCCTCGGTGTGGACCAGCGTCGTCGGCCTGCCCGACGTGTCGCTCGAAGTGGGCCTGATCCGCGCCTATCACCGCCATATGCACGAGTTCTGCGGACCGTTTCCGGATCGGCTGAAAGGACCGATCGTCGCCTCCACCCGCGATGTTGCCGAGGCAGTGCGCGAAATCCGTGAATGGGGCAAATCGAAATGGGCGGTCGCGGTGCAGCCTCTGCTCGACAACGACCGGCCGGTCGATCACCCCGACCTCGAACCGATCTGGCAGGCCGCCGAGGATCACGATCTGGCGATCGTGCATCATAGCTTTACCTGGTCGCCGCCCTATTTTCCCGGCTACGAGGACATGTGGGACAATGTCTATCTGGCGCGGCTGTGCTCGCATCCGTGGGGAGCGATGCGGTTTATGGCCGGCTTCCTCGCCGGCGGGATATTGGACCGCCATCCCGGCCTGCGCCTCTGCGTGCTCGAATGCGGCTTCGGCTGGCTGCCGTTCTGGGTCCGCCGTATGGACGAGCAGGTGAGTTACGTTGGCCGCACCGCCAAGCTCAAGCACCTGCCGAGCGAGCATTTCGCCGCCGGCCGCGTGTTCTGCAACATCGAGGCGCATGAGCACGAGCCGATGTTCAACATGGTGACCGACGCTTTGGGCGACGGCGTCTTGATGTTCGGTTCAGATTACCCGCATTTTGAATCCTGGTTCCCGCACTCGGTCGACAAGATTCTCGAATGGTCGAGCCTGGGGACAGAAATTCGCAGAAAGCTGTTCTGGGAAAACGCCAACCGCTGCTTCAAGCAGACTTGAGCCCGACAATGGAGTGCTCCGGCAAAGTCGTTTTGGTCACCGGGGCGCAGCAGGGGATCGGCCGCGCCATGGCGACGGAATTTGCCGCCGCCGGTGCCGATGTGGCGATCAATTGGCTCGACGACCGCGATGCGGCGCAACGCGTCGCCGATGATGTGCACGCCCACGGTCGCCGCTCGTTCCTGGTCAAAGCGGATATGGCGCGGATCGACGAAGTGCGGGAAATGGTCTCGGCGGTCGGGCAGCAGCTGGCCCCGATCGACGTTCTAGTCAACAATGCCGGGGTGTTCCCGCGGGTCGGTTTCCTCGAGATGACCGAGACCGACTGGGACCATGTGCTCACTATAAATCTCAAAGGAGCGTGCTTTTGCGCCCAATTTGTCGCCAAGGCGATGGCTGAGGCCGGGCGGCCGGGATCGATCATCAACCTGACCTCGGGTGCGGCATTTCGCAGCTCGCCGCGCGGCGTGCACTATGTCGCGAGCAAAGGCGGCGTCGTGTCGATGACGCGGGCGATGGCGCTGGAGTTGGCGCCCCACCGCATCCGGGTCAATGCGATCGCACCCGGCTTGACCGACACGGCGCAGCCGCGCTTCGGCGCCAGCGAGGCCGAGCTTGCCGAGGCGGCGCGGGCGATCCCGCTTGGACATATGGCGCAACCGGAAGACATCGCTCGCGCCGCGGTGTTTCTGGCGTCCGACAACGCCGGCTTCATCACCGGGCAGACCCTGCACGTCAACGGCGGTTCCTATCTGACGTAAGTGTGGCTCGGCTGCGACCTAGACAGGGTTTTGCGATTGGCCAAACGCAGTGAAACGGAGAAAACAATGTCGGCGGCACCGCGACTTACCAATACCGAGATGACCGAGGCTGAATGGCGGACGCGCTGCGATCTGGCCGCGCTCTACCATATCATCGACCATCTCGGCTGGACCGACCTGATCAACACCCACATGTCGGCGCGCATTCCTGGCGAGCCCAACGCGTTCCTGATCAACCGCTACGGCGAGATGTTCGACGAGATCACCGCCTCGAGCCTGGTCAAGATGGATCTGGACGGCCATGTGCTGGGTGGCGATGGCAAGTTCAACAGCGCCGGCTTCACGATCCACAGCGGCGTCTACAAGGCCCGCCCCGATGCCAATTGCGTTACCCATACCCACACCAGGGCCGGCGCCGGCGTATCGCTATTAAAACAAGGGCTGCGGCCGATCAGCCAGGACGCGATTTCGATCCTCGACGACGTTGCCTATCACCCCTATGGCGTGCCGGCGACTGCCGAGGAATGCGAGGCGCTGGGCCAGACCTGCCAGCACGGCAGCTGCGTCGTATTGCTGAACCACGGCCTGTTGACTTTCGGTCCGACGATCCATGGCGCGCTGATGCGCCTTTATCTGCTGGAGCGCACCTGCGAGCTCGAACTGATCGCCCGCACGATGGACGAGCCGCCGGTCGTGATCGATCCTGTCGTCGCCGCCAAGGCCGCCGAGCGGATGAAGCCGGTGCGCGACGGCGAGGCGTTTGGCCTGATGGAGTGGGAGGGTCTGGTTCGCACCGTCGATCGGCGTGGCGCCGATTATCGGCGCTGAGCCGGCGGAGGCCGAAAATGACCGAACTGGCGCCGCTCGACAGCGCGGTACTACCGGCGGGCATTCGCTCGCGCTTCGTGCCGGGCATAAACGGTTTGCGGATGCACGTGCTGGAGGCCGGCTTCGAATCGCGGGACCGACCGGCGGTCCTGCTGCTGCACGGTTTTCCCGAGATCGCCTATTCCTGGCGCAAAATCATGCTGCCGCTCGCCGCTGCCGGCTTTCATGTCCTCGCCCCCGACCAGCGGGGTTATGGCCGCAGCACCGGCTGGAACGCCGATTACGACGGCGACCTCCACCCCTTCCGGCTGCTGAATGCGGTTCGGGATGCGCTGGGGCTGGTCTCGGCGTTCGGCCATCCTGTGGTCGCGGCGGTCGTCGGCCATGATTTCGGCGCGTCGGTCGCGGCGTGGTGCGCGCTGGTGCGGCCCGATGTGTTCCGCTCGGTCGCCTTGATGAGCGCGCCATTCGCCGGCCCGCCGGCCTTGCCTTTCGACACCGCCGACGCGTCGCCAGCGGATCCCGTGCCGGGCGGCGATATCCACACGGAATTGGCAAAGCTCGACCGGCCGCGCAAGCACTACCAATGGTATTATTCGACCCGGCCGGCCAATGCGGATATGTGGCGCTGTCCGCAGGGCGTCCACGCCTTTATGCGCGGCTATTTCCATTACAAGAGCGCGGATTGGAGTGGCAACCGGCCGCATCCGCTGCAATCGTGGAGCGCCGGCGAACTGGCTAAGATGCCGACCTACTACATCATGGACCTCGACAAGAACATGGCCGAGACCGTGGTGCCGGTAATGCCGACCGCCGCCGAGATCGCGGCCTGCCATTGGCTGCCCGACGCCGAACTCGCCGTCTACAGCGGTGAATATCGAAAGAAACGGCTTTCAGGGTGGCCTCAACTGGTATCGCTGCCGTACCTCCGGACTTTACGAATCCGAACTGCAACTATTTGCCGGCCGTGCGATCGACGTGCCGTCATTGTTCATCGCCGGCAAGAGCGATTGGGGAACTTACCAGCGCCCCGGCGCTTTCGAACGGATGCAAGGCGCCGCCTGCACCCGGATGCTCGGGTGCCACCTGATCGACGGCGCCGGCCATTGGGTGCAGCAGGAGCAGCCGGAACAGGTCAGCGAATTGCTGCTGGAGTTCCTGCGTCGGCAGGATTAGCGGGCGATGCACCCGGCGGTGGATCGAATGCCTGGATCCGCGGCAGGGGCCGTCGAAGCGCTCGATCTCGACCAGGCAAAGTTGGCCGGTGCAGCCTTGCGCGAGACGCGAGGTGCCGGCGTCCCGGGTCAGCACGTTCGGGTTGCCATGGACGCATAGCGGATTTTCCGCGGCGGGGTCTTCAGGGTCGTACCAGGCTCCGGTCGAAAGCTGGACCACGCCGGGACGTAACGCATCGCTAAGCACCACGCCGGCGAGGCAGGCGCCGCGATCGTTGAAGAGACGCACAATGTCGCCATCGCCGATGCCGCGCGCCTTGGCATCGAGCGGATGGATGCGGACCGGCTCGCGCCCGTTGATCTTCGAGGCCTGGCTGGTGGCGCCGAAATCGAGCTGGCTGTGCAATCTGGTCGACGGCTGGTTGGCGACAAGCTGTAGCGGGAAGCGGGAAGCGGCTGGCGATCCGGCGCCTTCAACGGGCGCCAGCCAAGAGGGATGGGCCGGGCAATCGGCATAGCCGAAACCGGCTATCGTTGCGGAGGTAATCTCGATCCTGCCGCTCGGCGTCGGCAACCGCGCCCCTTCGGGGTCGCGGCGAAACGCGCGGACGATGCCGCCATCCCAGGGCAGGATCGGCAGGATTAATTCGCTCTCTTCCCAGAATTGGTCGAAATCGGGCGCTTCGATGCCGCGCGCCAGCAGCGCGCGACGGGTCGGCTCGTAGATGTGTTCGAGCCACTGGCGAGGCGAACGGCTTTCGGTGAACGCCTCGGCAAAGCCGAGCCGCTCCGCCAACCCGGCAAAAATGGCGTAATCGTCGCGCGCCTGGCCATAAGGCGCCGCCGCCCGGTGCATCGCCACCAGTAGCGGATCGCCCGAGGAGCCGCCGATATCTTCGCGCTCCAAGGTGATCGTCGCCGGTAAGACGATATCGGCGTGACGTGCGGTCGCGGTCCATGCCGAATCATGCACGATCACGGTGTCCGGGCGGGCGAAGGCCCGGCGCAGCCGGTTCAGATCCTGGTGATGGTGGAACGGATTGCCGCCGGCCCAATAGACCAGCCTTATGTCGGGATAGGTCATGCGCTGGCCGTTGTAATCGAACGGCTCGCCCGGATGCAGCAGCATGTCGGCGATGCGTGCCACCGGGATAAAATCGGCGATGTTGTTGCGCCCTTGCGGCACCGTCGGGAGCGGCACGGCCAGCGGCGGCTTCCCGGTATTCGAGGTCGAGCCCAGCGCATAGGCAAAGCCGCCACCAGGCAATCCGATCTGGCCAAGCAGCGCAGCCAGAATGACACCCATCCACACCGGCTGCTCGCCATGCTCGGCCCGCTGCAAGGATTGTGAGCAGGTGATCAAGGTGCGCCGCCCGACCGCTCGCCGAGCCAGATCGATGATCTCCTCCGCCGACAGGCCACAGAGGGTTGACGCCCAGACCGCATCTTTCGGCTGGCCGTCGCCGCGGCCGAGGAGATAGGCCTCGAACGGCTCCCAGCCGATGCAGAAGCGATCGAGAAAGACCCGGTCGTGCCGCCCTTCGGTAACCAAGGTGTGCGCCAGCCCCAGCATCAGCGCGACATCCGTTCCGGGCCTGATTGGATGCCAGATGGAATCGATCTCGCCCGGTAGATCGTCGCGCAAGGGCCCAATCAGATGGAACGCTACCCCCCGTTTGCGCGCGGCCTGCAGATTGCTGCGGGCGATGTGCTGGCTGGTGCCGCCGCCGCCGACATCGTTGTTTTTCAGCGCCATGCCGCCAAAGGCCAGCACCAGCGTGCTTTCCGCGATCAATTCGGCCCAGCTGACATTGTTGCCGGCCACCGCCCCCTGCGGGCCGATTACATGGGGCAGGATCACCGCTGCCGCGCCCGAACTGTAGCTGTTGACCGAGCGGACATAGCCGCCGGCAAGGTTCAAAAAACGATGGATCTGGTGCTGCGCATCGTGGAAGCGTCCGGCGCTGGCCCAACCATAAGAGCCGCCAAAGATCGTCCGCGGCCCATGCTCGGCGTAGATCCGGCGCAACTCGCCGGCAACGAGGTCGAGCGCTTCGGCCCAGGAAACCGGCAAGAATTCGTCGCGTCCCCGCCGCCGATCGGCCCCCGGACCATTTTCCAGCCAGCCGCGCCGAACCATCGGCCGGGCAATCCGCGCGTGGTGCGAAACCGAGGCCGGGATATTGCCGAGCAAAGCCGATGGGTCGCGGTCGCGCGGATGCGGAACGATTTCGATGCCCCTGTCCCGCGCCCGGACGGAGAAGGCGCCCCAGTGCGAACTGTGCGGCACAGCCCGGCTGCTGGTTGATGGATTGGCTGCCATGTCCTTCATCGACAAACTTGCCCGATTGCCATTAGCCTTGCCCGATGATTTCGATCAGCGAAGTGGTGACGATACCATCCCCGCCCGAAGCGGTGTGGCCGTTGTTGCGCGATCCGGCGCTGGTCGCCTCGTGTATTCCGGGCGCCACCTTGACCGCGTCCGGCGAGGGTGGCGCCTATCAGGGTACGATCCGGGTCAAGTTCGGGCCGACCGTGGCGATCTTTCGCGGCGAGGTCAAACTCGCCTATGACGACGCGGCGCGGCGCTGCACGATCGAGGGGCGCGGCATCGACGGGCGCGGCGCCTCGCGCGCGCTGGCCTCGGGCGTGGTGACGGCGAGCGGGGCCGAAACGACGACCCTAGAATGCCAGGGCAATTTCAACGTGACCGGGCCGCTCGAAACCTTCGCCAATGCCGGCGGGGTTCACCTCGCCCGCGCGCTGCTGGTCGAATTCGCCGGCAACATGGCCCGCCTGGCCGCCGAGCAGCGCGCGTCAACCTCCGAACCGGAGTTGAAGAGCCTCTCCGCCGCCGACGCGGCGAGAGGCAGGGACCCGCGTCAGCGGGAGGGTGAGCGGCAGGCGCCGCACCGTGTCGCAGCCGAATTGCGCGGCGGGGCGCTGCTGTGGCGGGCTTTGCTCGGCTGGCTAAAGCAAATCTTTTTCGCCAAAGGAAAAACCGGATGAGCGACAACCAGGTCTCCGACGTTTTGGCCCAGGCTTTTGCCGCCGAGGGCGTCGATACATTGTTCACGCTGATGGGCGATGCCAACATGTACTGGTCGGCGGCGATGGCCGACAAACAGGGCGTGCGCCTGATCCATGCCCGTCACGAGCATTGCGCCTGTGCGATGGCCGATGCCTATGCCCGCGCCACCGGCAAGGTCGGCGTTGCCTCGGTCACCTGCGGCCCGGGCTTCACCCAGATCATGACCGCGCTGGTGATGGCCGCGCGCGGCAACGCGCCGCTTGTCGTCTTTTCCGGCGACGCACCGATCGGCGCCTCCTGGTACATGCAGCAGATCGACCAGGCGCCGTTGGCGCTGGCCACGGGCGCCCATTTCGTGCCGATCCGCACCATCGACCGGGCACTCGACAATGTCCGTGAGGCGTTTTACGTGGCCCGCGCCGAGCGCCGCCCCGTGGTGCTGAGCGTGCCGCTCGATCTGCAGAAGGAGGCGTTTCCATACCTCCCCGACTACACGCCGTCGACCGACCTGATGCCGCGCGCGCAGGTGGTGATGCCCGACCCGGCATTGGTCGAGGAGGTTGTCGGCATGGTCGCCGGCGCCGAGCGGCCGGTCGTAATTGGCGGGCGAGGTGCTGTCTGGTCCGGCGCCAAGCAGGCGCTGGAAGCGCTGGCCGAGCAAAGCGGGGCATTGCTGGCGACGAGCCTGCTCGGCAAAGGCCTATTCGACGGCAACCCGTTCGCGCTCGACATCGCCGGCACATTTTCCAGCGATCTCGCCCGCGAATTCTTCGCCGAGAGCGACTTGGTGATCGGCGCCGGGGCCGGGCTCGGCCATTACACGACCGAGGGCGGCTATCTCTATCCGAACGCCCGGGTGGTGCAGATCGACGTGAACCCGCGCGGGCTGTGGCAAGGGCTCAAGACCGCCGATCTGCACATCAAGGCTGATGCTCGCGCCACCGCCGAGGCGATCACCCGGCGGCTCGTCGAGCGCGGCATCCGCCGGCCGGGCTGGCGCAGCAACGCCAACGCGGCGAAGATCGCCGCCGATGTGCCAGATGCGAAGGAATTCCAGGTAACCCCAGGTACCCTCGACCCGCGCCCGGTGGTGCGCGAGCTCGACGCCGCGATCCCGAAGGATTGGGACATCGTCGTCGCCGGCGGCCATTGCTTCGGCTTTGGCATGACCCACCTGAAGGGCCGGGCGGCCGGCAAATATCACACCCCGCTCGATTTCGGCGCGATCGGCTCTGGCCTGTCGGCGGCGATCGGCGTCGCCGTGGCCCGCGGTAGCGACAAGGTTCTGCTGATCGATGGCGACGGTAGCCTCCATCAGCATATCCAGGAATTGGAGACGGTTCGCCGCCACGGAATCAAATTGCTGATCTGCGTCTTGAATGATGGCGGCTATGGCGCCGAGTCGCACAAATTCCGCGCCTACGGGGTCGACCCTAACCATGCGATCCACGGCCGCGGCGATCTCGCCGCCGTCGCCCGTGGCTTTGGCCTCAACGGGACCAAGGTCGCCGAGATGGGCAGGTTCGAGAGCCTACTAGGCGAACATCAGCGGGCCGCCGGAGCCAGTTTGTGGGATGTGCATATCGACGACCTGATTCCCTCGCGGCAATACCGCCGGGTGCATTACGGCGAGGCGTGAGCGGCGCGGGTTCGGGCCCCGCGAGCTTCCGCGGGGCCCGAATTTCCCACATCTCGGGTGGGCTACGACGTCCCTGGCAGGCCGCCGATCGGCGGCTCCGGGCGCTTCTCAGTTGATCGACGCCAGTTCCTCAACCCGCAATCCGGCGCGGACCCGCGCGACCAGTTCGTCGGGCTCGTAGACGATGCCGACCGGGTTCTTGTCATCGGCCGACCGACTCCGCATGTAGGCTTGGCCATCGGCAGCGGTCGCGAAATTGTCGACCAGCAATTCGACCTGGTTGTGGTCGGGGTCGTAGTAGTACATCGAAGTCGTGACCCCGTGGTTGACGCAGCGGTGCGGGCGGATGCCGAGTTCCTTGAGCCTCAGATAGTTGTCGGTCAGATCGTCGAGGCCGCCATAGGTGAAGGCGACGTGGTGCAGGCCCGCCTCCTTCCCGGCTCGAGCCCCGTCCGGCTCCCGCTCGGCCAATGGCCCCGGGTCGAGAAACGCGACCCGGTGATGCTCGTCATCATAGCTGATGAACGAAATGCGCTCGGCCTCGTAAAGAATTTCGGCCCCGAGCACCGTGCAGTACCAATCGATCATCTCGCGCCGGCGATTGGTCTGCAAAACCAGATGCGACAGCTTCTTCGGTGACGCCATGACCTTCCTCCCTGGCGAAGAAACGATATCTCGCGCGATCGGTGCATCATCGGCCGATATGGGTCAAGGCTGACGCCGTCGGACAGCGTCAGTCCGCGCCACCATCGGCGCCGATTTCCGACCGGGCTCAGCCGGCGGAGCCCGCACTACTCCGCCTTGAAGCAATAGGCCGCGAGTTTATTGCCATCGAGGTCGCGGACATAGCCCGCATAGGCGTTCGGTTTCCAGCCGCGCGGTCCGACGGCGCCTTCGTCCTTGCCGCCGGCGGCAAGAGCGGCCTGATGGAAGGCCGCGACCGCGGCGCGGCTCGGCGCCGCAAAGCTGACCGTGCCGCCATTGGCGTGACTCGCGGGCTGGCCGTTGGCCGGCTTCAGCACAAAAAATTCCGGATCGCTTTCGCCCCAGATCGAGCCGTTGTCGCCGAGATCATTCAGCCGCTTCAGCCCGAGCGGCGCCAGCACGCTGTCGTAGAAGGCGCGAGCCTTCGCCAGATCGTTCGTCCCGACTGTGACATGGGTAAATATCGCCATCCCATCCTCCCGCAGGCCCGTTGGTGGCAATGAGCGTGTTTGCCTATCCGGCTGCCCTAGGCGCTGCCGCGGCCGCCGGCACGCAGTTTCCAACAGAGCGCCGTTTCCAACAGAGCGCCGATACTGACAGCAGCATCGGGATTGCGCACCAAGAATCGGGCTCAGCGGCAGCCGCACCTTTGCCTGCTGCGCCTTGCGCTAGCGGGTAATGCGGAGCACGACCTTGCCGACCGGCCGCCCCGCGATGAAATGGGAAAACGCCTGGCGCGCGCTGCCGAGCCCGTCGAAGACCCGGTCGATGACCGGTGCGATCCGATGGGACGCGACGAACGCCACATAACGCCCGAGTTCGGCGCGGCTGCCGACGAAGATTCCGTGGAGGCGAATGCGGCGCATCACGATCGGCGCAAGTTCGAGCGGCCGCTCGGCACCTGCGGGGACCCCGAGCAAAGCGACGAGGCCGCCGTCGCGCGCCGCCCGGACCGACTGGTCGAGGGTCGCAGCACCGGTGTCGAGCACGGCGTCGACGCCGCCGCCGCTCCACTCGCGGACCCGCTCGGCCCAGCCCTGGTTCCGGTAATTCACCGTCAAATCGGCGCCGAGTGCGGTCAACTGCGCAAGCTTCTGATCCGAGGACGAAGTCATGGCGACATGGGCGCCGATCGCCTTGGCGATGCCGAGCCCCATCAAGCCGACGCCGCCGGTGCCCGGCAGCAGCACATGACTGCCGGGGCCGATTTGCGCCTCGGTGGTCAATGCGCTCCAGGCCGCCAGGCCGGCGACCGGCAAACATGCGGCCTGCTCGAACGACAGGGTGTCCGGGATCGGCGCCACCGCCCCGACCGGCAACACCCGCTCCTCGCACAGCACGCCTCGCGCCGGTCCGCCGAGCGTGGTCAGCCGCATCCGCGGCTCTAACCGCCCGTCCAGCCATTCCGGGACCATGTGGGTGCAGACGCGGTCGCCGGGCGCAAGGCCGCCGGCATCGTCGCCGATTTCGACCACCACCCCGGCGCCGTCGCTGCACGGGATCATCGGCAGTGGCAAATCCGGGCCGTAGCTGCCGCGGATCACCAGCACATCACGATGGTTCAGCGAAACCGCGGCAAAGGCGACGCGCACCATCCCCGCGCCGAGCGGCTCGGCGGGCAGCTGTTCGGGGCGCAAATTGCCCACCCCGAACCGGGAAAGGCAGATCGCCACCGGCATCGCTATAGCGGGCTCGTCAGCTCGCGGTTGATCACCTGGAGCAGAAAGCGGTCGTCGTCGACCACGATGAAATGTTCGCTGTCGAGCGTGAATAGCTGAAACCGCTTTTTGGTAAAGCGGCCCCACGATCGCGCGTTCTCGGCGGAAACATAGTCGTCGTGGATCCCGGTCAGGCAGGTGATTGGCACATCCCAGGGCGGTTCCGGCTGATAATGATAGTTCGACGCCATCTCGAATTCGGCGCGGATCGCGGGCAGGAGCAGGCGGCGCAGCTCGGGGTCCTGCACCAGGCTTTCGGTGGCGAGCACGTTGAACCGGCGGATCGCCTCGGCAAAGACCTCGTCCGGCTGGCGATGGATCGGCTCGAACACATTGTAACCGGGCAATTTCAGCAGCCGCTCGATTAGATCGGTTTCGAAATCCTGATGGCGTTGCAATTCATCGGGCGGACGGGCGCCCGAAACCAGGATGTGCATCGGCGCAATGCCGTGCTCGCCGATCAACCGCCGCACGGTTTCGAACAGGGTCAGCGCGCCGAGACAGTGCCCATAGACCGCAAACGGCTTGTCGACGAACGCCAGCAGCTCGGGAACCAGCTGCTGCAGCAGGGTTTCGATCTGGCGGATCGGCGCCTCGTCGATGCGCGTCTGGCGGCCTGGCGGCTCGATCGCGACCATCTCGATGGCGGCGTCGAGCTGCCCGGCCCACGGCCGAAAAGTCGCGGCCCCGCCCCCGGCAAACGGAAAAGCGAACAGCCTGACCCTGGCTCCAGGATTGGGCCGATGAAAGACCAGCCATCGATTGCCGACGACCCGAACGGCCGACGCCGGAGCGGCCCCGGTCGCTTCGGCCGTATGCATCAGGTCGGGGCATAGTTCGCTGGCGAGTTCCCTGATGCTCGGCCCTTTGAGCAAAATCGCCGTCGGCACCGCTCGGTCGAACGCCCGCCGCAGGCGATTGGCGAGGGTCACGGCGAGCAGCGAGTCGAGCCCCAACTCGTTGAGCGGCCGCGTCGGGTCGATCCCGCCGTCAAGGCCCAGGACCTGCGCCGCATGGGCGGCGATGGTGTCCTCGGCCTGTCGGCGTGCGTCGCTCGGGGCGCCGGCGGTCGCGGTGGGTGTCGCCACCGGCGCCAGCTCGCGATAAAGCGCCGGCGCTTCGGCGAACTGGGTTAGAAAGTCGGGCCAGCTCGTGTCGGTCGCGGCCACCTGGGCCGGGCCATCACGTAGATGGGCCAGCAGGATCTTCAGGCAGGTCGCGGGCGGCAGCGCCGTGGTGCCGCGCTGCTTCCACAGCGCCGCGCTAACCGCGCCCCAGCGCCCGACATCCTGCCACGGCCCCCAGTTGAACACCGTCGCCGGCAACCCGTGGGCGCGCCGATAGAGCGCCAGAGCATCGAGAAAGCTGTTGGCTGCGGTGTAGGCGCCCTGGCCCGCGGCTCCCCACAGGCTGAGTACGCTTGAATACAAGACGAAAAAATCGAGCCTGAGCCCGAGGGTCGCCCGGTGCAGGTGCCAGGCCCCAGCGAGTTTGGGCGGCAGCACGCGCTCGAAAAGATCCCATCCGGCATTGGCGAGGAGCGCATCCTCGAACACGGCGGCGGCGTGAATGACGCCCTTCAGCGGCGGCATGGTCGAGCAAATTTGCGCCAGGGCGGCCTCGACCTCTGCTTCCTCGGCGATATCTGCCCGGATGAATCGGACTTCGGCGTCCTGCCGCAACCGTTCGATCGCCGCGGCGCTAGACCCGTCGGGCTCGTTGCGCCCGGTCAGCACCAGATGTTTTGCGCCGGCCTCGATCAGCGCCTTGGCGGTCTGCAGCCCAAGCCGGCCGAGGCCGCCGACGATCCAATAGGTCGCGTCGGTGACCAGATCGGATTGCGTTTCGCTGCGGCCTGCCAATCGGACCAACCGGGGCGCGAGCCGCTTCCCGCCGCGATAGCTGATCTGGTCCTCGCCGTCATCGGCCTGCAACTCGCGCAGCAATAGACCTGCGGCAACCTCCGGTGCCGCTTCGGCCGGCAGATCGATCAGCCCACCCCACATTTCCGGATATTCCAGCGCAAAGCTGCGGCCCAGGCCCCATAGCGGAGTTTGCGACAGCGCCTCCTCCGCACCGCGCGTCACTAGCCATAGGCGCGGCGGATCGCGGAATTGGTCGCGCACCCGATCGAGCGCCTTGGCTAGGTCGAGGCAGCCGCCGCAGACCAGCGCATTTGTCCGGGATGTCGCGGCCGGGCCGCCGAGATCGGTCGGCGGCGCATCGAATGCCCGCAGATAGACGACTCCGACCGGACATTCGGGAGCCTCGTCGAGAACGCGGTCGGCGACGCGCGGTTCCGATGTCAAGACGACCGCAGTGGCGCCTTGCGCCGCCAGCAAATGCCCGAGCTGGCCGCCAACGCCCGTCTGGTCGGCAATGATGTACCAGTGCCGTGGCGGCCGGGGTGCGGGCACTGGATCGGGTGCCTCGCGCCACTCGACGGTATGGAGCAGGCGGTCAAAGCCCCGGTTCTCGGCCGCGTCCGACACCTCGTCGACGACCCGGCGCACGGTCAGCCCGCGCAGCACCGCGACTGGCCGGCCGTCTTCACCATAAGCGCGAATATCGAGCTTGAGCCGGGACTTCGTCCACATCGCGGTCGACGGCGACCGCGTGAACCCAGCCGTGCTCGACACCTGCTTGGTGGAGCTGAAAGGCGTCGATCGTGATCGGGACATAGACGCCGTCCTGCGCCGCCGGCTCGCCGTCGAACCGCCCGTATCGCGTGATAAGTGCGGGATAAACATGCAGGCAGGAATCGAGAAATGCCGGGTGGATCCGGTAGCCGGCGGTTTCGAGACCGGCCGGCAGTGCTACTTCGGCAAAGACCTGATCGCGGTGCTGCCAGAGCCGGCGAATACCGCGGAAAGCGGCGCCATAGGACAGGCCGGCATTGTCGAGAAATCGATAGTACCGATCGGGCGCGATCTGATGACCCGAGCGCATCAGCTGGCTCGGAAAGGGCAGGGGCGGCGGCCCCGGACCATCGCGCACGGTGCCGCTGGCATTCGGTTGCCATGGATCGTCCGCCTCCATCCCGGCGCTCTGCAGCCGGAAGGTCGCGCTCCCGGCTGTGCGCTCCAGCGACATCTCGCTCCACACCGGCCGGTCCGAGGGGATAGTCAGCGCACGCTCATAGACAAAATCTTCGATCGCCGGTCGCAAAACGCCGGCGCGCTCCGCCGCCGTAATCGCTGCGTCGAGGATTGCTGCGGTCGGCAGCACCGCACGGCCGAAGACTTGGTGATCGCCGAGGAATGGGAGCCGGTCGAGGCCCAACAGCGCCTCGAAGCTTAGCCCCTCGCCGCCGAGCCGCTCGCCCAGCAACGGATGAGGCCGCTCGGGGCGAGACACAGCCGCGTCGTCACTTGTCGGCGGATCGGCGCGATGTGGCTCGATCCAGAACCGCTCGTGCTCGAAAGGGTAGGTCGGCAGGCTGACGCGCCGCCCGCCGCCCGATTCGACTTCTTGCCAGCGGATCGCCCGACCCTGTCGGTAAAGGGCGCCGAGGACGGCGAAAATGCTGGGCCAATCTTGGCCGGGTTCGATAAGCGAGGAAAGCCAGACGCCCGCCTGCGGTACACACCGGCGACCGAGTGTCGTCAAGGTTGTGCCGGGCCCGATTTCGAGGAAAGTGCCGGCGATCGGCGCCGCCGCAGTGATCGCCCGGCGAAAGCAAACCGGATCGCGGATCTGGTCGCGCCAGTAACCGGCCTCGGGCGCGGCACGAATCTCGGCACCGGTCAAGGTGGAGATCCAGCAAATTTTCGGGGCGTCGAACGCGATGCCGGCGGCGGCGAGCGCGAACGCGTCGAGCATCGGCTCCATCAGCGGCGAATGAAATGCGTGCGAGGTCTTGAGCGGAACCGCCGGTAGCCCGCGCTGCCGGCATCGTTCGAGTAGCGCGGCGACCGCCTTGCGACTGCCCGAAACCACGGTGCGATCGGGCGCATTTTCGGCGGCGATCGCAATCCGCTCGCCGGGGTCGGGCCACAGCGTGCGAACCGTGTCGAGATCGGCGCCGATCGAGGCCATGGAGCCACGCTCGCGCAGAGCCTCCATAAGCCGGGCGCGTGTCGCCACCAGCCGGCCGGCATCCTCTACCGAACACACCCCGGCCGCCACCGCCGCCGCAAACTCGCCGATGCTGTGGCCGATGACCGTGTCCGGCGTCACCCCCCAGGCCCGCCATAGCTCGATCAATGCGATCTGCACCGAGAACAGCGCCGGCTGGGCATAGAGGGTGCGCGTCAGGCGGGCCTCGTCGTCCCCGAATAGCGTGTCGCCTAGCGCGATGCCCTCGGCTTCAAACAATGCCAGACAGCGATCGAGCGCGCCGCGAAAATTTGCCTCGGAGCGATAGAGCGCCTGACCCATGCCCGGGTACTGCGCGCCCTGGCCCGAAAACAAAAAGGTCACCGGTCCCGGCTTTAGCCTCCCGCGGCTTTGCCCGCCAGCCGAAAAACGGTCGAGTGCCGCGACCATCTCGCTGCGGTCGGCGCCGACCGCGCAGAAGCGCTGGTCGAAATGATGGCGTCCGCAATTCGCGGTGAAGCACATATCGCCGAGTTCGGGCGCGTCCGGAGCAGTTAGCGTCCTGCGGAAATTGGCGGCTTGCGCGGCGAGCGCCGCTTCGGTCTTTGCCGAGAGCGCCAAGGCGAACAGCGTTCGCTCGCGCGCCGGGCGCGCTGCCGCCGCCGGCGCCTGTTCGAGCACGATGAATGCATTGGTCCCGCCCATCCCGACCGAATTGACTGCGGCGCGCCGCGGTGCGGCGCCGGGCTCGAACGGCCGCAACTCCGTATTGACAAAGAACGGCGAGCGTTCGAACGGGATGCGCGGATTGGGCTTGGCGTAGTGCAGGCTCGGCGGGATCAGGCCGTGGTGCAACGCCAGCACCGTCTTGATCAGCCCGGCGAGGCCGGCGCATTGCTCGAGATGTCCGAAATTCGATTTGACCGAGCCGATCGCGCAGAACTGGGTGCGCTGCGATCCCTGGCGAAAGGCGCGGGTCAGCGCCTGGATCTCCAGCGGATCGCCGAGAGTGGTCGCCGTGCCATGGCATTCGACATAGCCGATGCTGTCGGGCTCGACATCGGCCAGCGCGAGCGCCGCGGTCATCGCCCGAACCTGGGCCGATGCCGTCGACGCGGTGTAATTGACTTTGAGCGCCCCGTCATTGGTGACCGCGGAGCCCTTGACCACCGCGTAGACCCGATCGCCTTGCGCCATTGCCGATGCCAGCGGCTTCAGCACCACTGCCGCCACGCCGCTGCCGAACAAGGTGCCATTGCCCTCCGCGGCGAAGGCGCGGCAATGACCATCGGTCGAATAGATGCTGCCTGGCTCGGCGAGATAGCCGCGCAGATGCGGAACGCGAACCACCGAGGCGCCGGCCAATGCCGTCTCTGCCTCGCCATCGAGCAGTGCCCGGCAGGCTAGGTGAACCGCCACCAGCGAGGTCGAGCAAGCGGTCTGCACATTCACCGCGGGGCCGGTCAGGTCAAGCTTGAAAGCCACGCGCGAGGGAAGGAAATCCCGGTCGTTGCCGATATGACCGAGATCGCCGGTCTGACCGCGCAGTTCGGGATGGTCGTGATGCAGCGCATAGCTCGATACCAGACCGCCGGCGCCGGCATAGATGCCGACGACGCCCTTGTCGCCCAACGGATCGTAGCCGGCATCCTCCAGCGCCTCCCAGGCGACTTCGAGAAACAGCCGCTGCTGCGGGTCCATCAGCCGCGCTTCGCGCGGCGCGTATCCGAAAAAAGCCGCGTCGAACCCGTCGTGATCGACCAGAAGCGGGGCCGCCTTGACGTAATGCGGATCGCTGACGAGCCGTGGCTCGACGCCGGCGGCGAGCAATTCCTCGTCGGAAAAGCGGGTGATCGATTCGACGCCGCCGATCAGATTGTGCCAGAACCTATCGCTCGTCGAAGCGCCGGGAAATCGGCAGGCCATGCCAATGATGGCGATATCGCGAAAACGCGCTGCCGGCTTCATGCGGCGTCGATGAAATCCCGGTAGGCGCGGCACAGATCGCCGACCGTACGGATTTCGGTGATCGCCACCGCTTCGATAAACGGGTCGACCCGCCACAACCGTTCCAGTCTGGCGACCAAGGCGGCCAGATCCAGCGAGGCCAATCCGGTGTCGACGAGCAGATCGTCATCATCGAATGCCGGCGCCGTGCGCCCGCTGCGCTCCACGATCTCGACGACGGCGCGGTGGATGGTTTGCCGGATCTCGGCGGAGCTGGGCTTTCCGGTCAGCACGTGAGGCCTCCGTCGATGACGATCGTCTGTCCGGTGATGAAGCTGGCTGCAGGAGACAGCAGGAACAATACCGCTGCGGCAATCTCGTCGATCGTGCCGAGCCGTCCGAGCGGCGTATTGCGCAATATCGCGCGCCGCTGGCGCTCGCCAAGTCCGGCCACCATGTCGCTGTCGAAATAGCCGGGCGCCAATGAATTGACGCGAATGTTGCGCGGCCCTAATTCGCGCGCCAACGCCCGGGTAAACCCGTCCAGTGCCGCTTTGGTGGCGCTGTAGACTGCAACCCCGGCATTGCCACGCACGCCATTGACCGAGGAGATGTTGACGATCGAGCCGGCGCCGCGCGCGATCATTGCCGGCGTGCATAATCGTGCCAATACGAGATTGCCGCGCAGATTGATGGCGATGCTTTCGTCGATTTCGGAGAGGCGCATCAGCGCAAACGCGCCAAAACGCCCGACCGCGGCATTGCTGACCAGCGCGTCAATCGCGCCGTACCGGTCACTGACCGTGCTGACGAAGCGATTGAGCGCCTGGTCGTCGCGGCCATCGATTGCCGCCCAGCAAAAATCCTCGCCATGCGGGTCACGATTTTGCTCGGCTTCGGTAAACCGGGTGGCGGAGCGGCTGAAGGTGGCGACGACGTAACCGGCATCGAGGCATTTGCGCGCGATCCCGGCGCCCAATCCGCGGCTGCCGCCGCTGATTACCGCGACCGGGCGCGCCATTCCGCTTCGCCGGGCCCGGTCGGCCGGATTTTTTTGAACCGCGGACCATGATGAGCGCCGTCGACGATCTCGACATACAGCGGCACCTTGTAGGGCGCGAGCCGGTTGCGGCAGAAAGCATGGATACGCCGGTCCAGCGCATCCTCGTCTTCCGGCTGCGCCAAGCTCAGCCGGGCGGCCACGACCTGGCCGGTTATCGGATTGGCGCGGCCCCAGACCGTAGCTTCGCGGACATTGCCCATTTTCAGCAATACATTCTCGACCTCGGCAGGATAGACCTTCTCGCCGCCGACATTGATCAAATCGGTCGTGCGACCGAGAATTCGGATATAAGCGCCATCGATCTCGACCGCATCCTCGGTGTTGTACCAGCCATCCTCGTCGAACGGGCTCGGCGCATTCAGATAACCCAGCATCGCCGTCTGGGAGCGGATCCACAGCACGTTGTCGACAATGCGGGTCTCGCAACCGACGCCGCCCACTTGCAGCCACAGCGACTGGTCTGCCCTTGACCGGGTCGGCAACACCCCCAGTTCGGACAGGCCGTAGGTTTGCTTGAAGCGGACCCCCGGCATCATCGCGGCCAGCGCCGTCAGCGTCGCTGGCGGCATCGGTTCGGTTCCGTAGGTGATGAGCCGCAACGAGGACATATCGTAGCGCTGCCACGCCTGCGACAGCATCAGCATGCGTAGAAAAGTCGGGGTCGCCGGCAACAGCTCGACCCGTTCGCGCTCGATCGTGCGGCACACCGCGTCGGGCCCCCGGTCGTCGCCTAGCACCAGCGCTCCGCCATGCGCCAGCGTATGCAACACCGTATGGATGCCGCCCAGATGGTCCAGCCGCAGGAACAACAAGGTGCGCTGGGCGGGCCGCTGCTCGCGGTAGCGCGCGATCAAGGTGGCGAAGTCGAACAGGGCGGCCTTGCGCCGGCCGGTTGTGCCTGAGCTGAACACCACCAGCCCGCCCTCGCCGCGTTCGCGCAGCCGCTGCAACACCGCCGGCGGCGCGCGCGGCGTCAGCCGGGAGGACGACCAGCAGCCGGAGGCTCCCAACTCGATGACCGCCTCGGCGGACGACAAATCGAGATGCCGGCGGGGATCGTCGCCCTCGACGGGGAGGGGAAGCGCGACACGGCCGCCGAGCGTCAGCGCCAGCAGCAGCGCGACGGCGTCGCCGCCACTGGCGCCGCCGATGGCCACGACCGCCCCGGGTCGCAGGCCGAAATCGTCAAGGATGCGGCCCCACTCGGCGATTTGGTAATTGAGTTGCTGATACCGGATTGCGCCGCCGCCGAGAATTGCCTGGCGATCGGAAAAACGGGCGATCCGCTCCGCCAGCCAATCGGATCCGCGCTGGGTCATTTCTCGCCCTGGCGACGACGGCCCGCTAGCCCTCGCCGCCTGGCTGGCCATCGGACTGGCCCAGCGAGGCTTCGAGAGCGCGGCGGTATTGCCGGATAAGCTCTTGGTGCGACGCGAACAGCTGCTCGCCAAGTGCGCGCTGGGCCCGCAACAGCGGCAACATTGACGACATCATCGATTTCAGCGCCTCGTTCAGCCGCGACTCGTCCCAGCTGCAGCTGGCCAGCAGCTTTTCGTAGGCTTCGAGCACCGCCAGTTGAAAATCGACGGCATCGCGCGGCGCCGCGGGATCGGTCATTTCGATTTCCCGGATTCGGCCCGAGGGGGAAACTTGGCATCCAGCACCCCCTTGAACAATTCGAGAAAATCGAGGGTCCGCTGGGGGTCGTCACGGCCTTGATGATACCGATACTTTTCCAGCTCCTTGGGGTTGTCGAGCGCGGTTGAGAATTTTTTGCCTGCGTCATGACCGACATGCCAGAGAGTCAGCGCATTTGAATAACTCCATTCGAGGACGTGCTGCGCTTCCCAATCCGGGACGTCGAATGGCAGCCAGTACAGTTTAGGGAGGACTTGCCTCGGTGCAGCCGCAGCGTTGACGGTGAATTCGAGCTGACCATAGGTAGTCAGCACGGTCTCGGCCAATGAAACGATCGGATCCATGATCGCCATCTGCAATCCGTCATAGATATTCTCCGGATTGGTCCACAAATTGGGGCCGATCGTGTCGAGCGCGATGATCTTCTCGAGTTTCTCGACGTCAGGGCCGGCAAATTCCCATAATGCTTCGAGCCCGGATGGGTCGTGGGAGGCGCCCTCGGTATAGAGCCCGCCTTCGGCTGCGGTCGGTTCGAACAGCCACGGCATCGCCAGCGCCGCCCAGAACGTATCAGGTTTCAGATGTTGCTTGTCGAACAGCTTCAGCCGCTGATTTTTCAAATCGAACGCATTGAGGTAGAAATCCTTTGGATAATTCGGCAGGCGGTCCCAGGCGATCAAATCATCGATGACTCCGACCCGCGTGCATACGCTCTTCGAAAAATAATTGAGCGTGGTCGGCGTCAACGCCGCCATCATGAAGTCGATCGAATCATTGTAGAGGCGAGCGAGGGTGTCGCGATTGCGGTCGTCCCGATAGAGCGGGCGATGCGGGATCGCCTGGCCGAGCTGCCAGAATAGCTTGGTCAGCGGCCCGCGCTTGAAGAAGGTTTTGAAGTTCATCGGCAGGAGCTGATAGATCGCGTCGGAGACATTGATGTTGACGGTTTGTTCGAGTGCCGCAACCTGGCCGTCCGGCTGCTTGGGAACCGCGTAGAGCAGACCGGCGAGCGCACCGGCGCCGGACGCGCCGATGACATCGAAGCTCTTCTTGTTCTCGTAGAACGCGCACAACGCCCCGGCGATCAGATGGAGATTAGGCGCCCCGCCGCTGGCGAGTAACCCGGTCTTGGAAGGCTGCGTCAACCACTCATCCATTGCGCGCCTCCGGCTGTGCTATTGGAAAAAATGGGTAAATGGACGCGCGAAATCATTGAACCGATCAGTTCGCTCGACGAGATTATAGTATCGGTATTTGCGCTCGAACTCCTGCTGATCGGGCGAGTGCCGCGCTTCTTCGAAGGCGACGGCTGCGTCACGGCCGACCTTTTCCAAGATGATCGCGTTCGAGTGTGTCCATTTCAGCATGTTCGGATAATACTTTTGATCGATCGAAAACGGCACGTAATAAAGCTTGGGCAACTTGACCTCGGGATTGATCTTGCGAATTCCCTCGGCGATCCGGTCGGTCCACGCATAAAATGCCGAGATCAGACTTTGTAGCGCCATGATCGGGTTCATCAGCATTAATTGAAAGGCATCGTGGATGTTCTCCGGTGCGCGCCAGATCGCCGCGCTGATCGGGTCGAGCATCACCACGATGTCGAGGTCATCCTTGTGCTTCAGCCAGATCGCCTGCAATCCGGTCGGATCGTGGGTAGCTCCGGTCGTGCACAGATCGCCGCTCGGCATCCTTTGCGGCGCAAATAGCACCGGCATCGCCTCGGTCGCGTGATAGGCGTCGGCATTGGTCGAATGATTGTCAAAGATCTCCAGCGTGCGCTGGTCGAGATTAAAGGCGTTCAGATAGAATTTGGATTTTGCATCCTTAAGTTTGGGGAAGTTGACCAGGCTTTCGATCTCCGGACTGGGACTCATCAGTCCTTTGCTTTTAGGCTCGAAAGTCGAGGGCGTCATCGCGCAAAATGCCAGATCGACCCAATCATTGAGCAAGCGGCTGAGCGGGCTCGATGCTTTCGGATCGATCTTGATCCTCGGGATCCGGTTGCGCAGATCGTACATCGGCTTACTGAACGGCCCGAGTTTGTGAAACACCTTGAAGTTGATCGGCAAGATTGTGTAGAGAAGATCGGAGACGAATAGATTGGGCAGTTCTTCGAGAGCCTGCTTGGGATCGCCATTTTGCGGCACCAGGGACAGCAGCCCGATCAGCGCGCCAACCCCGGTGGTGCTGATCACATCGAATTTGACGCCCTTTTCCATGAAGCCCAGCATCGCACCCGACATCAAAGTCATTGCCGGAGCCCAGCCGCTCAATACGATGCCGATGCGCTCGCTCATGGCGAACTCCCCGCGCTCTCTCTCAGCGGCGCGACTTCGAATGCGGCTTCGGCGCGCGCGAGATCTGCCGGCATGCCCAGGCGGCAAAAGATTTCGACGGCCTGGGCTAATTGCCCCGCCGCCTCCTCGGTGCGCCCCGAGCCACCGAGCAGCCCGGCATAGGCGAGATGACTGCGGCCTAATTCGGGTTCGCAACCCATTTCGCGCTGGATCCGCATGGCTTCGAGCATGGTGGTCTCGGCGACGGTGGTGTTGCCCGGCTGCAAGACCGCCAGCGCCTCGGCCAAGGTCCGATGGGCGAGGGCGTTGGCCAGCCGGTCGTGGGTGCGCTCGGCCATCCGCATCGCCTTGCGGCAGAGCGGCTCGGCCGCGTCTGCATCGCCCAGCGCCAGCAGGGTCATTGCCAGCAGGCCCTCACCCCAGGCGAGCAAGGTCGTGGTGCCGAGCTCTTTGGCCAATGTGATGCTCGATTCGAGCATTTCGCGCGCTTTCGCCGGGTTGCCAGCCATCGTATACGCTTGGCTCTCGTAAAGCTGCACGAGATAGATACGAAATCGGTCGCCGACGCGCTCGGCGATCCGCCGCGCCTCTTCGCAATCGGCGATCGCCGCCGCGGCCGATCCCTGATGACAGTGCGCCACCGCCCGGTAATTATAGGCAGCCGCCTCGACAAACGGGTTTTTGAGCTGTTGCGCGAGATGCAGGCCATGGTCGGCGTAGGCGAGTGCCCGCTCGAACTCGCCCAGCGCACCAAAGGCGACGCCGGCGAAACCGGCTGCAGTGGCCTCCTCGGTCGGGTTTCCGAGGTTGCGCATCTGCTCGACGCTGCGCGCTAACAACCGGCCGGCCCGGGCGTATTCCCCGGTCAGGTAATAACGCCGTCCCATCAGGTTGACTGGCGGCGCCGCCAGCGCTTCGTCGTCCAACCGATCGGCGATAGCGAGGCTCTGCTCGGCGTAATCGGTGGCGCTATCGAACATTCCGCGGATATAGGCGAGCCGGCCGAGCCAATAGAGCACGCTCGCCAGGCGCGGCTCGTCGCCGAGCGCGTCGGCCAAGACGCGCGCCTGTTCGAGGTCGCGCTCATCCGCTTCCAGCGCCTCGCGCGTCGTCCCGACGCTGGCGCGCTTCAGCGCCGCGTCGATCTGGGCGCGCCGCAGTTCGGGAGTGGGCGGCAGGGATTTCGCCAGATCGAGCGCCTGGTCGTAATAGGCGGCGGCTTCGGCATTGGCGTGCAGACGCACGGCCTGGTCGCCGGCCAAAAGGGCGTATCGGACAGCCTTGTCCTGTTGCTCGCTCTGGGAATAGTGGTGCGCCAGGATTCCGGCCTGCTCCTCGCGCCCGAGCTGCTCCATGCTGCGCCCGATCGCGCCGTGCAGGGCCTGTCGCCGCGGTCCCAGCAGGCTGTGATAGGCGACGCCCTGGATCACCGCGTGCTTGAAGCGGTATTCGAGATTGGGCAGCAGTCGGGTTTGATGAACCAGCTCGACACGCTTCAGGGTCTCGATATGGCCAGGCACCTCGGCCGGGGAGTCGGACGTAGCTGTCAACAGCGGCAGATCGAATTCGCGGCCGATGACAGCTGCGACCTGGACGGTCTGCTTGACCGGTTCGCCCAGCCCATCGATGCGCGCCTGGATAATCCCTTGCACGGTCGTTGGAAATTCGAGTTCGGCGGCGCTGGCCAACTGCAGCCGGGCGGGCTGGTGGATCACAAAATTGCGCTCAACCAGGGCGCGGGTGACTTCCTCGATGAACAACGGGTTGCCGTCGGCCCTTTCCGCGATAAAACGCAGCAGGTCGTCAGCGACGCCTTGGCCGAGCAAACCCGTCGCCATTCGTCCCATCTCGTCGTCGGCGAGCCGGTCGAGCGGGATTTCAACGGAAGACGGCATATCCGCCCAGCGCAGCTGGTAACCCGGCCGGTGGGTCGTCACCATCAGCACCGGCATCGCGGGAAGATTGCCGGTCAGAGAGGCGATGAAATCCTCCGAGCTTTGATCCCTCCAGTGCAGGTTTTCGAAAACCAGCACCAGCGGGCGCTGCCGCGCGGCCGCGGCGAGGACATCGGCGATAGCTCGCTGAGTTCGTTCCCGCTTATCCTTGGGCTCGAGACCGCGCAGCGCCGCCTCGTCGCCGGGCAGACCGAAGAGCAATTCGAGAAAGGGCAGCGCCTCGCTTAGCGCCGGATTCAGATCCTGTACGCCCTCGCGCAGCTTTTCCCCCGCCTGCAGCGGGTTGTCGCCCTCCTCGATGCGAAACAGGATGCGCAGTATTTCGAGGATCGGACCGTAGGGCAGGGTCAGCCCGCGGGCCCGGCAATGGCCTTCCAGCCAGTTCACTCGGCCCTCGCCGATCGACTGACGGAATTCGTATAAGAGGCGCGATTTGCCCAGGCCGGGTTCGCCGACCAGGGCAATGGCTTGACCCTCGCCGGCTTCGGCTCGGGTTAGCCGCTCGTGCAGCTGCGCCAACTCGCGGTGACGGCCGACCAGCGTTGTCAGCCCTTGCTCGGCTCGCATTTCCAAGCGGTTGCGCCAGGGCGCGCGACCGGTAACCCGGTATACGACCACCGGCTCGCGCTGGCCCCTGATCTCGACCGGGCCGAGCCGTTCGGCGCGTACTTCGCCGGCGACCGCCCGATACATGTCCTCGGTGATCGCAATGGTCCCAGGCTCGGCCACCGATTGCATCCGCGACGCCAGGTGGACGACATTGCTGTTGGCGGTGTAATCCATTCGCAGATCGTCGCCGATCCGGCCGACTACCACCGATCCGGTGTTCAGCCCGATCCGCAGCCGCACCGCTGTCCCATGCCCGTGCTGGATCTCGGTATTGTAGCCGCGGATCGTCTCCTGGATTGTTAGCGCCGCGTGCACCGCTCGTACGGCATGGTCTTCGAGCGCGATCGGCGCGCCGAACAGGGCCATTATGCCGTCGCCGAGATAGCTGTTCACTGTCCCTTCGTAGCGGTGCACCGCGTCCGCGGCCAGTTGCAGCACCCGGTCCATCAGCAGGTGCAGCTTTTCCGCGTCGAGCTCCTGCGCCAGGGCCGATGAATCGGCGATATCGGCGAACAGGACGGTGACGAGTTTGCGTTCGCCTTCGAGCGCGCTGCGCGTCGTTAGGATCTTTTCCGCCAGATACCGCGGAGTGTAGGTCTGCGGCGGCGTCGCGCCGCCGGCGTCCGATGCGTCTCGCCCGGCGGTGCCCGGCGGCCCGGCGAGGCGACCTCCGCATTCGTCACAGAATTTCGCCAGAGGACGAGCGAGCCGACCACATGCCTCGCAGCGCACCGGCAGCGATGCGCCACACTCTTCGCAGAACCGCGCCTGTTCCCGATTTTCGTGTTTGCACTCGTGGCACTGCACGCCTTCGCTCCTTCGCGGCCGCAGCGTTCGCATTCGGCGAGCCCGACCGCCGAAGCTGAACCGATTATAGAGGAATTCGGGCAGGTCCGTTAATTTTTTGTCATCTCTTCCGACCCAAAAGGGTTAAGGTCTAGCTCCTGCGGAGGGAGACCGCCGAGCAGTCGATGGCGGGCAGTCGTCAGAAAATCGTCCGGTCGTCGAAACCAGGCATTCGGGTGAGCGGGATGCGACCAGCGGCGGATATCGGCGCCGCTCTGCGAATCCTCGCTGGGGGCAATCAGCTCCCGACATCGCCTGTCTCCGCGCTTCGATGTTTATGTTAACGCGGTCAGAGACCTGACGACAGATTGTCATCGTGCCCGTCGCCCGTTACGATCACACCCCCTCATCGACAAGGACCGATCGCGATGCGCACGAGCTTCACCGTCGACGACATGACGATCCATCGGCTGGTCGAGCAGGAGGCGGGATTCACGCCGGTCCTCGAGTTCCTCCCCGGGTTGAGCAAACAGCTGTTGGACGAGAACCGCTCGTGGCTGGAGCCGGCTGCTCTCGACCCTGAAACCGACATGCTGGTCCTGTGCTTTCAGTCTTATCTGGTCAAGACCCCGCACCATACGGTGCTGGTCGACAGCTGCATCGGCAACGACAAGATCCGGCCGACGCGTGAGGCGTGGAACCGTAAGACCGACGATCACTATATGCGCGCGCTGGCCGCCGCCGGCGTCTCGGTCGAGGACATCGACTTTGTCATGTGCACCCATCTGCACGCCGATCATGTCGGCTGGAACACGCGGCTCGAAAATGGCCGCTGGGTTCCGACTTTTCCCAAGGCCCGCTACCTTTTTTCCGAGAAGGAATACGGCTATTGGGCCGAGCAGCACGCCAAGACCCCGATCGACGCGATCGCCGACAGCGTATTGCCGATCGTCGAGGCCAAGCGGGCCGATCTGGTGACCAGCGCACATGCCCTGGACGACCACGTCCGGCTGATGCCGACGCCGGGTCACACGCCGGACCATTTCGCTGTCTGTCTCGGCCGCGGCGGCGACGCGGCGGTGCTGACCGGCGACCTGATCCATTCGCCGCTGCAGGCGCGCTATCCGGAACTGGCGATGCGCGTCGACTACGATCAAAAGCAGGCCTCGGCGACCCGGCGCGGCTTTCTCGAGCGCTACTGCGACACGCCCACCTTGTGCTGCACGATGCACTTTCCGTCGCCCTCGGTCGGCCACATCAAACGTTGGGGCGACGGCTTTCGCCACGCGCCGGTCAGCGCCTGAGCACCGCAGGCATCGGGCCTGGCCGGTGATGCCGACGCTGCCTTAGCCGGCATCGCGACGAATTAGCCGCCTCTCCCTACGATCGAGCGCCGCCGCACCGTGAAGCGCGGCGTGCATCCCGGGCTCGGCTCGGCCGCGACGGCCGGCGCTCCCCGGCGGCATCGTGGCTGTGCTCAATGCTCGATGATGATGTCGACGCGCCGGTTGAACACCGAGGGATCGCTCGATCCGGTCTGGCCGATCGGCTGCTGCTCGATCATTGCGGCCGGGACGCCGTCCGCCTCCAGCTCGTCGGCGACGATCGAAGCTCGGGTCATGGCCAGGTATTTGTTGGTTTGAACCGTCCCAGTGGCGCTGGCCCGAGCCTGGACAGTGATCGACTTGGCGCCGGTCGCCTTGGCTTTTTTGGCTACGCCCGCGATAATCGACTTTGCCCGCGGCGACAGATAGGCGCTGAATTCGTCGAAATAGATCAGAACGCGCGGTGCATTCGTCGCCGCGGCACCCGGCGCCGCACCGCCAGGCGCGGCTGGCGGCGTCTGCGCTCCGGCGCCGTTGCCGAACCCCAGCGCCGCCCCGATCAGCACGAGACAACAGAACCTGCCGAAACGAGCAACCATCGCATTCCCCCGCTGCGCTCGCGCCAAAACCGGCGCCGTGGGCGAATGTATGCTGATTCGCCGGCCTCTTCGCAACAAGCCATGGGGCCGGGCCGGCCATGCGCCGGCGCGGAGCGCCGAACGGGGTGGATGCGCGCCGGACCAGTTCCGTGGATTGAACTAGCCGGCAGCCAGCAGATAGACGCCGAAGACGAGCAGCAGCAGCCCGCTGGCGCGGGCGATCCACAGACCGCCGGGAAGCAGTTTTTCGAGCAGGACGACGCCGGTCAGCGCCGCCATCCACAACAGGCTCATCGCCCCGCCGGCGAACAGCAGGGCCATCAGCGCCCAGCAGCAGCCGAGGCAATAGAGCCCGTGGCGCCAGCCCATCCGCAGTGCCCCCGCAGCCCCGTCGCGCCAGTGGTTGAGGACAAAGTCGAGAGGCGATCGACATTTGGTCAGGCAGGCGGTTTTGAGCGGCGTCAGCTGGTAGAGGCCGGCGGCGATGGCGATGGCGGCGCCCAGAGCCGGGCCAACCCGCTGCGTCTGCGGCGAGATCAGCGCGGCCTGTTCGAGCCCCCACTGCGCCAGGGTGGCGGCAAGGCCGAACCCGCCCCAGGCGATCGCATAGCCGGAAGCAAACGCCGCGGTCGGCACGACCGCCTGGCCGCGCGTCCGCCGGCTGCGGTTGACCGCGGCGAACATGATCACCATCGGCGCCGCACTCGGCAGCATCATGCCGAGCATCATGATCCACCAGATTGCGATGGTCAGCAGGGCGTCGCTCGCGGTCCACGGGGCAAAGGCGGCCGGCATCGCCATGTCTTCCATGCCGGTCATCGCCCTGATCTGCAGCCAGGTATAGAGCCAAGAGACCGCCGCGATGCCGCCCAATGCTGCGAGGATCGTGAAACGCCCGCCGAAGGGCAGGCTCAGAGGCCGGGCGGCCGGTTCGCTCATCGGCGCTCCGTCGGGCGGAGGGCGCCTGGGATCAGCCGGCCCACGCGAATGGCGCGAAATGGCCGTTATTGCCTTGCCCGACCAGATCCAGATCGAGACCGAATCCGTGCACATGAATTGCCTTCGACCGGGCCAGCGCCAGCCGGCGGTTCGCCGGATGCCCGGTATTATCGATATAATAGGGATCGCCGCTGCGGTTGCGCGAGGCGACGCCCTCGATCTCGAATTCGGCGACGCCAGGGATGGCGGCCCGCCGCTCGAGCCCCTGCATCGCGAATTCGATCGGTGCGAACCGGACCCCGCGAAAATCGCCGACCAGATGGTCGCGGATCATCCCCGGCGGGCCGCCTGCCTCGCCGCCGACGATCGCGGCGAGAGCTTGGCGCTGAGCCGCGTCCGCCTTTTCGTCGACCACCCCGGCAAAGACCCAGTTGCCGTCGGCCATGACCCTGCCCGAGCGGATTACCAGCGCGAATTTAAGCCCGTCGAGACCGGTGTCGCCGGAATTGCCCTGGTCGATCCGGAACACCATCACCGCGGTGCAGTGATCATACGTTGCCGGTCCCTGTGGATTAGTGTAGATGCACGGGCACAAATAGTCGCAGTTGCAGCTTTCCATATATTCGCCGCGGATCGTCCATTTCTTCTCGGGCATGATACGGCCTCCCCAGTTTCGGATCTCCCGCGCCTATTGGTTCGACCAGCTGATTGGCGCGTAATGGCCATTCTTGCCGGAATTGTCCCAGTGCATCCCGTGATCGGTAAAGGTGCTGCCCGCGCTGCCGACCGCGAGTGCCAGCCTATCGGGCGCCACCGGATGGCCGGCAGCCACCCAGCTCTCGCCGCCCGGGTGCAGGCTCGGCAAGGGGTCGACGGCCATCTGCATGATGCCGGGGATTTCGACCGAGCGCGTCTTGCCGGCGATCCGATATGTTATCGGCACCTTCTTGGCGCCGAGATTGGTCGCGATCAGTGGGGCGAAGTTCGCCATCGGCCCGCCCTCCGCACCGCTGAAGATGGCCCCCAACGCCTCGGCTTGCCGATCGTTGGCGCGCTGGTCAACATAGACCGCGACGGTCCAATTGCCGCCGGCCATCGCCCCCGGGGTGTGAGCGATCAGCACCAGGTTGAGCCCGTCGAGCGCGACCGAGCCGTAGCCGCCAGTATCGATGTGAAAGGCGAGCGCGACGTCGCAGACCCCCTGAGTCGGCCGTGCGGTCAGCGGCGGCGCCGGCGAGATCAGACACGGACAGACGACGCTGCAATTGCAATTTTCAAAATAATCGCCCGAAAGCCGCCACTGTGTTCCCGCAGCCATGTTTACCTCCCTCGCGCCTGTGTTTGAGTAACATGTAAGGGCGGCGGGCCGCTCCGGCAAACCGGAATCGAAACCGGTCTCTAGGCGGCGTCGGGCTGCGTTTTCTTGTCAAGGATGCGCTTGTGCAGGTTGCGCACGATCATGTCGGTCAGCCGCTCATTGTGCATGAACAGGCGCTGGCCGATCGGATAGGGGTCCTGCTTTTCGACCTCGATCGGGCCTTTGAGCGCGTCGTCGGCGCTGACGCCCCGGTCGACCAGGCGCTCGACATAGCCGACCCAGTTGTCGACGATCTGTCCCTGTTCCTTCAGATAGGCCTTGGTGCACGGGTCGCCGTGGCCCGGCACGATAAGTTCGACATCGAGCGCTGCGATGCTGTCGAGTGCGGCGAGCCACTCCCACGGGTCGCATTCCTGCAGCCAGCTGCGGCATTTGTAAAAGACGTTGTCGCCGGTAAACACCACCCCCTCCTCGGGCACATGAACCGAGGTCTGCGGTGCCGTGTGGCCCGGCATATGGATGATGTTGAAGGTGTGGTTGCCGACATTGAGGGTCATGTTGCGGTCAAAGGTCAGGGTCGGCGGATTGGCGGCCGGGTAGTCGGGATGGCCGACCAGCCACACGCTGTCGGGGTCGGTCTGTTTGAAGCGCTCGCGTTTTTCGTCAAGCGTGCCGAACGCATTGAGATAGCGTTCGAAGCACTCCTGGAGCTTTTCCTGGCCGACGATCTGGGTGTTGGTGAAATAGGCATTGCCCGCGATGTGGTCGCCATGCGGTTCGGTGTTGATCAGATAGCGGATCGGCGCCTTGTCTTCCATCCGCTCGCGCCAACGCACCGCGTCGATCGGCTGCTGCGGCGAATCGATCATGACATAGCCGTCGCTGGTCTCGACAAAGCTCGGATTGCAGCCAGCGAAATAGATTTCGGTAAAGGAATTCTTTCCGACCCTGCGCATCGCTGCCTCCCTTTGGCGAAACCGGGCGATTTTCCCCGATCTGCCGGGGCGGCACAAGACCCGCGCCGGGCCGTCGCCGATGTGGCTAACCGCACCTCCTAATTCTCATGATCCTCTGGTCTCGGTCGTGCCGGCGATCCTGGGCCCCCCGAAGGAAACCTCCGGCAAGCTCACTTGCGGCGGCGGGCGCAACGGATACATCAGCTGGGCGGCGAGTGAACCGGGCAAGCTCGCCTCGATGCCGTAGGCCGCCGGCCACAGGCGCCCGGGCAGGTAATAGGTGCCGAAGATCCAGTCGATACAGGGCAGCATGGACGCGAAGTTGCGGTCCCGCGGCTCGCCCAGGGTGTGGTGCCAGTGATGAAACGCGGGGGTCGAGATCACCCATTCCAGCGGACCCAGCCGCCAGCGCACATTGGCATGAATAAGGAAGCCCCACATGGTGAAGGCCAGCACGAGCAACGCGGACACCGCGCCGCCCGACGGGGTGAGCGGGGTGGCCAGCCCGAGGATAAAGACCGGGGTCAGGCCGCACAGCCGGGTGAACACATTGTCGATCGGATGGGCGCGGGCGCTGATCAGGAAATACACCTGCGCCGGGTTATGGTGAACGGAGTGGAAGCGCCACAGAAAGGGGATTTCATGTGTCCAACGATGGCCCCAATAGAAGCCGATCTCGCTCACCACCAAAGCCGCCACAGCGCGCGCCCAAATCGGCAAGCCCGCGACCGCCGCCTGTAGATGCCACGGCACAACGGCGTGTGCTCCCAGAGCCACCAGCGCCAATGGCGGGGTCAGCAGCAGGCTGGGCACGAGGCCGCTGATAAAATAAAAGCCGATGTCGCCGCCGAGGTTCTTGCCGAAGATTTTTCGTCGCTGCAGCGCGAACAGGCGCTCCAGCGGCAGGAACACCACGGCGAGCAGCAGCAGCCACACCCCAAGCCTGATCGTGGCGAGCAGGAACGCGTGGAGATGCGGGAGGTCGAGGAATCCAGGCACGGGGGCTGTCCTGATTTGCCGATTCGCTGGCGGGGCGGTATTCGCGCCCGGACGAGACAGGATCCCGTCCGGGCGCGTTGACCGAAAGGGTGATCAGACCGCGGCGTCGAGCTTGACGCGCCGACGCAGCCTGAGTGCGCCGAGGCCCAGAAGGCCGACGCCGATCAACGACAAGGTCGCCGGCTCCGGCACCGTCGGCGTCGTATTCACGCCTTCGAGGAACACCGTCGGCGGTTCATTGACATCGCTGCCGCCGTTGCCCCAAGCCAGGAATGTGAGTATCGCGCTCCCGCCGGACAGGTCCGTGGCAGTTGGCGTAAAGCTCAGAGTGACAGAATTCCAATCAATGTTCCCCTGCGACGGGGTGTTCATCAGCGTCGAATCCTCCTCCACATTGTTGGCGGTGCCGGTAACCGTGCAAGGTGACGACGTGCAATCGACACCGATGCCGCCCGTCCCAAGAAACACTTTCCACTGCTCGGTGGTGGCCCCGGAGAACGGGTTGGGATAGCCCTGCTGACCGGCTGCCTGCTGGAACTGGAGGGTGTATGTCGTGCCCGCCGTCAGCCCGGTAATGGTCTGAAAGATCGTGCTCTCATACTGCGGATTTCCGTCCGCCTGATAGAAGTTGGTGCCGGCCGGAACGGTATCCGAGAAACCGGGGTTGCTAAAAACACCGTAAATGTTGCCATGGCTCTGGTCCTCATAGCTCTCGGAGCCTTGCTGACCGACATAGATGAGGTTGTCGAGTTGCGCGGCCGCGCCAATGGACCAGTTGGTTGGCTGTACGGTCGTGAAAAAATCCTTTTCCTGTGTTAACGGGTGGGTCAACACATTAAAGTCGAGGTTCGTAACCGGCAGCACCATGTCCGCCTCAGCCGAACAGGCCAAGCCCAGTGACAAGCCGATAGCGGTGAGGCCGATAAAGGCAGATTTGCGCGAAAGCATGGAAAACTCCTCAGGGTCAACTGGTAGTAATCAACCGTACCGGGTATCATTAGGCCATAAGGCCCGATTTTAGCCGGATATATCAACCAGAGCAATGAGGCATGCCAATGCGGTAGGTCATTGATACGCATATGTATTCCCCTGAAAACGAGCATATTTTAGCGCCCTAAGCTCGCTATGCGTGTAAATGGTTCCGACATGCCCGCTAAGCGGTGTTCGGGGGCAGGGAAACGCGTTAACCGGCTCACCGTCTAGCCTAAAATATCGCGTTATATCAAATGGTTGAAGATCGTCCACAGCGCGACTCA
This sequence comes from uncultured Alphaproteobacteria bacterium, assembly GCA_963775875.1. Classification (GTDB taxonomy): domain Bacteria; phylum Pseudomonadota; class Alphaproteobacteria; order ATCC43930; family CGMCC-115725; genus AP-15. The sequence goes on along the minus strand of CAVZKP010000014.1, from coordinate 66,677 downwards.
CGATGAGATGGTCGGATTCAGGTCGGTCACCAGCCTGCGGATTCGCTCGTAAAGAAATCCGACAATTCGGCCCAGTATGTACCAGGCCTTCGCCGAGTGGCATGGCGGGTCGCCGCGGCCTCTCGTGGCGGAATTGCAGCTAATCGGCTCTCTCGACCGATAAGCGGCCAGCACGACCCTCCCGGCGCTAAAGCTAAAATTTGCACCTAAACCTGCGCTAGAATAGCTGGTGGTCGCCGATCAACCATGGTATTCGCGGCTCTGGTAAGCTGGTGCAAGACCAGGCTGGCCCAAAGCAGCGTATCGGTGTGCCGAATGCCATACACCACAAGACTAGACGGGTTATATCGCCCCACACCGATAGTGAGGCGCCTTCTATCGGTGCTGCTCCTTTTGCCAGTCCTGCTTCTCGCGGCGTGCGGCCAGCCCGGCGGATATCGCAACTCCGAATACGGCGGGTTGCCTTACGGAGCGAGCCCATCGTTGGTGCCACAACGTTACTACCCGCCTCCAGGGCCGCCGGATGATCCCTGGGGGCCCTATATCCGCGAGGCCGCGACTCGGTACGGCGTGCCCGGACAGTGGGTGCGAGCGGTCATGCATCAGGAGTCGGACGGGCAGGAACAGGCTGTCTCCCCGGTCGGGGCGATGGGCCTGATGCAAGTCATGCCCGAGACCTATGAAGAACTGCGGGTGCGCTACGGGCTCGGCGACGATCCCTATGACCCGCACAACAACATCCTGGCCGGCGCCGCCTATATCCGCGAGATGTATGACCGGTATGGCGCGCCTGGCTTCCTGGCCGGCTATAATGCCGGTCCGCAACGCGTCGACAGCTATCTTGCCGGCACCGCCGACCTGCCAAACGAAACGGTGAACTACCTTGCCGCGGTCACGCCGAACCTCGGCAACGCGGTGCCGCTGTCCGGGCCGCTGGCAGTCTATGCCTCCGCTCGCGGTGGCGGAGTGAGCGGCATTGCTCCGAGCGTGACCAGCCTGGCTGCCGGGTGCGACCTGAACGCAGCCTATGATCCCGATCACCCTTGCACCTCGCTGGTGCAGGCTGCCGCGGCATCGGCGCCGGTCCAACTGGCTGCGGCCGAGCAAAGAGGAGCGAACGGCTGCGATCTGAGTGCCGCCTACGATCCAGACCATCCTTGTACGTCGGTCGAGCAGGTTGCAGCGGCAACGCCATCGGCGGCGCCTCAACCCTCTGTGATCCGACAGGCAGCGGCAAACGGCTGCGATCTCGACGCCGCCTATGATCCGGACCATCCCTGTTCGTCGGCTGGGCAGGCGATTGCGGCGGAGGCGGCGGCCCCGGCGCAGCTGGCTATGGTTCTGCAGCATGGGACGGCGGAGGGCTGCGACCCGGATGCCGCCTTCGACCCCGATCGGCCGTGCCGCGCGGCGGCATCGGTGGCGAGCAGCGCCCTGCCGCCGCCGCTCTCCGCCAAGCCGGTGGCAGCGACATCCTACGTGGCTTACCGGCCTGCGCCGTCGCCGCCGAATCCGTCGAGCCGCTTTGCTGCGCCCGGCGGCGCCGGCTCCCACTTGCTCGCGATCCCGATCCGGGATTGGGCGATCCAGGTCGGCGCCTTCGCCAATCCGGCCCTGGCCCGCGCGGTGGCGGAAGGTGCCCGCGCCCAGGCGCCGGACCAGCTACGCTCGGCCACTCTGGCGCTGCCGCCGACACCCTTCCGCGGTTCGGTCCTCTATCGCGCGCGCCTCGCCCATTTATCGGCCAGTGCGGCCTCGGACGCCTGCACGCACCTGAACCGTCGCCAGCTGCCCTGTGTCGTCGTCCAGCCGAACCGCTCTTGACCGCTGAGCCCGGTTCGCCCCTGTTCAGCCGATTATTCGGCCGGGGCCGGCACGACCGGGCGGCGCCAGCGAAGGCGGGCGCCGCCGGCGCATAGCAGGCTCGCCATCAGCAGCGCGGCGACGACCACCAGCACCAGCCGCGGCCGACCGGAGTTGATGATCATGCCGTAAGGCACCGGCATGATCGCCCCGCCCAAGGACATACCCGAGCTGACAAAGCCGAACACCTTGCCGATCTGGCCGGGCGGAGCCGCGTCCTTGACCATCACGTCGCGCGGGGTGCGGCTCGCCCCGGTCATCAGACCGCCGACAAACAGCACCGCGACCGTCGCCAGTTCAGCCATCGGCACAATCCCGATCCACAGCAGGATCGCGGCGGCTCCGATAGTCAGAATGACGACAAACGGCAGATGGCGATCGGTGCGGTCGGCGATCCAGCCGCCGAGCAACACGCCGCAGATCACGCCGACCATCCAGCCGGTCAGCGCCGAGGAGGCGGCGGCGACCGGCATCCCGTGGGCACGGTGTAACACCGTGATCAGCCATGATTGGATGCCGGCTCCGGCCATCGACGACACCATGAAGAAGGCAAAGAACATCATCACCGAGCGGCCGAGCAGCAGCCGCGCGCCGGAGATGGCGGGCTCGGCCCGGCCGTGCCTCTCGCGGCGCTGGTCGACCAGGATGCGGCTCTGCCACAGGATCGTCAGCACCACCGGAACGCCGAGCAACCCAACCAGGGTCAATGCCGCGCGCCAGCCGAGCAGCAGGCTCAGGGCGGCGGTCGCCGGCGGCGCCACGGCGAACCCGATGTTGCCGACAAAGGTATGGAAGGCAAAGGAGCGGCCGAGCTTTGCCCCATTCACAGACCCGCTGAGGATCGAGTAGTCCGCCGGGTGAATGACCGAATTGCCGGCCCCGGACAGGAGGGCCAGCGCCACGATCTGCCAATAGGCGGTGGCAAATCCCATCGCCGATACCGACAACGCCATCGTCAAGGTGCCGCCGACCAGAAACGGGCGGGCGCCATAGCGATCGACGAGAAACCCCATCGGCGTCTGCAGCAAGGCCGCAGCCGCCGACATCACCGCCATCGCCAGGCCGAGCTCGGCGAAGGACACGTCGAAACTCTTCTGCCAGGCGATAAATACCGGGGGCAGGCAGAGCTGGTAATAGTGCGACAGGAAATGGCCGGCGCCGAGCAGCGCATTGACCCGGGCGTCGCGACCGAATGCCGGAAATTTGAGCATCGCACGATGCTCCTATAAACGCCTGCCGCGGTCGAGCGCAAAACCGCGGGTTGGCCATCGCCCGGCGCGACACTGCTCTGCTGAAATCGCCGAACCGCGGACGCGGCAATCGGGCAAACGGCGACGTCGCGACGGCAACCCGACCCTGGCCTCGGGTCTGTTACCGCGCCGGCCATCGGTTGGGGGCTGCCGACGGCGGGTCAAGCGGCGCCGGGCGGTCGCCTCCAAAGCTGGCGCCAGCTCGGCACGCCGCCCAATGGTTCGGCCATGGTCAGCGCCCGCATCACCGCCCGCGCCAAGCAATCCGCCGCGGCATTGCCGAGTGGCAGCAATAACGCGGGTGCGGCCGGCGGTCCGGTTCCGGTCGCCAGCGCGAACACGGTGTCGCCGTCGTACGGGGTGTGGATCGGGCGGATCGCGCGGGCGAGCCCGTCCTGCGCCATGATCGCCAGACGCCGGCACCCGCCCTTGTCGAGCGCCGCATCGGTGGCGACGACCGCGATCGTCGTGTTGGCCCCGGCGACGACCGCTTTGCATTCCGCGAAATCCTGCGGGTCGAAGAGCGTATCGGGGAGTGGCGGCTGCGGGTCGATGTCGCCGGGCAACGCCAGGTCGGCCGCCCAGAAGCGGCCGCAACCGGGCCGCAGCGCCGACCCGAAACTGTTGACCGCGACGATGGCGCCGACCGCGACGCCGTCGGCGAGCATCAGCGAGGCGCTGCCGATCCCGCCCTTGAGCCGTCCGGCCCTGGCGCCGAGGCCGGCCCCGGCATTGCCCTGCGCAAAATCTTTGGCTGCAGTCCCGACCGCGCTGCGGCCGAGCGCCCGAAACGGCGGCTCGCCGCTCCATATCTGCTGGCCAGGAAAGCCGAGATCGAACAGCACCGCAGCCGGTACGATCGGCACCCGGATCAGGGGCGAGCGCAGCGTCGATCCGACGGCAAAGCCGCGCCCTTCCGCAGCGAGCCATTCCATCACCCCGGCCGCGGCATCGAGGCCAAAGGCCGAGCCGCCCGACAGCACCACCGCGTCGACCCGGTCGACCAGGGCGTCGGCGCCGAGCAATTCGGTTTCGCGCGTACCGGGCGCGCCGCCGCGCACATCGACCGAGGCGACCGCCGGGGCTTCGGCCAGCACCACCGTGGTCCCGGTGACGCGGTCGCCGTCCTCGGCCTGGCCGACCAGGATTCCCGCCACGTCGGTGATTAGATTGCGTGCGCCAGCTGCGGCCACCCGGGTTTCCTGCTTTGCCGGATTTCGCGTATATCATCAGGATTCCGATCTCGCCAGCGCTGCGGAAGACCCCCATGACCACGACCGTCATCAGAAACGCCGATTGGGTCATTGCCTGGGACGAGGGCGCCTCGCGCCAAATCTACCGCCGCGGTCTCGACATCGCCTTTACCGGCGACGTCATCGGCTTTGTCGGACGGAATTACCAGGGGCCGGCGGACCGGGTGATCGACGGCACGAACCGTCTGGTCCTGCCGGGGCTGATCGATATCCACTCGCATCCAGAGCACGAACCGCTCTACCGTGGCGTCCGCGAGGAGCACGGGCTGCGCAACATGCACATGACCGGGCTTTACGAACGCTCGCAGGCGTTTTCGGCGACCGACGACGAGGCCCGCGCCGCCAGCGCCGAATTCGCCTATTGCGAATTGCTTCTCAGCGGGGTCACCTCGCTGGTCGACATCTCGCCCGCCTGGGAGGGCTGGATCGACCTCTTCGCCAAAAGCGGGCTGCGCGGGTTTCTCGCCCCCGGCTATGCCTCGGCGCGCTGGCGGCTCGACAATGATTATCAATTGAACTTCGATTGGGACGAGGCGCGCGGCCGCCAGGGTTTTGCCGCGGCGCTGGCGTTGATCGACCGGGCGGCCGATCATCCCTGCCGTCGGCTATCGGGCATCGTCTCGCCGATGCAGATCGACACCTGCACCGCCGATCTGTTGCGCGACAGCCGTGCGGCGGCATGCGAACGCGGCCTGCCGTTGACCGTCCATGTATCGCAGAGCGTCGCCGAGGTGCAGGAAATGCTGCGCCGCCACGGCAAGACGCCGGTGCAGTGGGCATACGAGATCGGCATCCTCGGGCCGGAGACGATCCTCGGCCATGCCCTCTTTCTCGATACCCATTCCTGGATCCGCTGGTGGACCCGGACCGATCTCGCGCGGATCGCCGAGACCGGCGCCTCGGTCGCGCATTGCCCGACGCCGTTCGCCCGCTACGGCCAGGTCATGGAGAATTTCGGCGACTATCTGCGGGCCGGCGTGACCATGGGCCTCGGCACCGACACGACCCCGCACAATCTGGTCGAGGAGATGCGCAAGGCCGCTATCCTCGCCCGCATCGCCGCGCGCGACATCGATTCGGTGACCACGGCCGACCTGTTTCACGCGGCGACCGTGGGTGGCGCCACCGCGCTGTTGCGTGATGACCTGGGTCGCATCGCGACCGGGAAAAAGGCCGATCTCGTGCTCGTCGATCTGACGGTGCCGCAGATGGTGCCGGCGCGCGACCCGCTGCGTTCGTTCATCTACCATGCCGCCGACCGCGCCGTGCGCGAGGTGTTTGTCGACGGCCGTCAGATCGTCGCGGACGGCAAAGTCGTGACCCTAAATCAGGCCGACGCCGGCCGGCGTCTCGCCGAGGCGCAGCGCCGCATGCTGGATATGGCGCCGCGGCGCGATTACCTTGGGCGCAGCGCCGAGCAGATTTCGCCGCTGAGCCTGCCGCTCGGCGATTGACCCGCCCGTTATTCGGCTTTCCTTTGGAACCGCGTCGGCCGTTGTCGCATGGCCGGGTAGGGTCGCGGCGGCGTTATCCCCTGGTGCGGCGGGTTTTGGGCCGCATCCGGCCACGCTTGCGGCCGAGCCCCAGCTGTTTCGCCATCGCCGAGCGTTGCTCGGAATAAGCCGGCGCGGTCAGCGGGTGATCGCTCGGCAATTTCCAGCGCCGCAAGTATTCGGCGATCTGCAGGCCATGCTTGGTGCCAAGATGCCGGCGCAGCGTCTTGCCGCGAAAGCCGCATTCGAGGCAGACGACGTGCGTGTGTTGTACCGATCGCTTGATTGAAACGGCAGGCAGGCGCAACGGTTGCTGTTGGACCGGCATCCCGAGGTGACGGATCGCCTGATCGACCGAAATGATCAGCGCCGAGAGCTGGTCTGCTGCCAAAGTATGATTGCCGACATAGCTGGCGATGATCTTTGTCACCGGACCCAGCCCGCCGCTTCTTGAGGTGGTATCGTCGCTCATCTGCGCATAACTCCCCGCCGCTTGGATGTGGCGACCCTTTTCATACGGCAAAAGGCGACCAGATCAAACAAATTCTAGGGCATCAAAGGGAAATGTCGATTTATGCCTCTTTTGGGTAGGGTCCGGATCTGGACGTTTCTGCTCAAATACAGATCTGCTGATCGCTTTGGCAGTCGGGCCCAAACAAAAGCGGGCTCCGCATTGCCGGCAGAGGCAAACCTTGCCGGCGATACCGCCCGAAAGCGGCCGAGACGTGTCAATACCTCGTCGAACGGCCAGCCGAGGTCGGCGGCTGCGGCTCTGCCGCCGAGAGCGGGCCACGCCGTCGTAACGGTCCGTCCCCGGGAGAGCTGTCGCGTCGCCGCTGCGGTTCTGCATTAGCACGCTGACATTCGGCATTCGCCGATCATCCCGTCTTGTGTCGGGTCGTGTTGGTTGCCACAGTGCCCGGTGCAGGATCCGGGCAGTCAGTGTATTGATTGTTTGCGCCAGCCAGACCGTCGGCCGCCAGCGATCAGCACAGGTTACCAATCACGCCGAGCGCAGGACTGCTTTCCGCGTTGAAAAATCAATGGATACGCATTCGAATCACTGCTTAGTAATATACCGACCGCCCGGCCCCGCCACCTGCCGCGACCAGCTCGCCGGAAACCGCCCAGGCCTTTTCCGAGGCCAGGAAGACCGCGACGAACGCGACCTCCGCAGCGTCCACCATGCGGCAGATGGCATTGCCGCGCGGCGAGTCCGGAGCGAAGTCCTGCCGCTCCGCCGCTTCGGGGGATATGCCCAGCTGGGCGGCGCGGGCGGCGAGCAGGCTCGGCGTGCGCTCGGTGCGGGTCGTGCCCGGATGGATGCAATTAACCGTAATCCCATGACGGCCCAGTTGGACTGCCAGCGTTTTGGTCATGTGCACCAGGCCGGCATTGCGGGCGCCGCCGCTGAGATTGCCGGCGTTGCGGGCGTTGCCGCCGCTGATGTTGATGATGCGGCCCCAGCCCGCCGTCTTCATGAACGGGATGACGGCGCGGGAACAGCGCAGCGCTCCGACATATTTGACGTTGAAATCCTCAATCAAATCCTCGTCGATGACGGTCTCGATCGGGCCGGTCGCGGTCACCGAGCCGCCTGGCGCGGACCCGCTGTTGACCAGGATGTGCAGGCCGCCCAGCTGCTGCGCCGCCTCGGCGACGACCCGGTCCACTTGCTCCTTGCTGGTGACATCGGCTGCGAGGGGTATGATGCGCCGGTTCGTCGCGGCAGCCAGCTCTCGCGCCGTCGCCTCCAGATCCCCCTGGTTCCGCGCCACGATCGCGACATCGACCCCTTCGCGAGCCAATTCCCGCGCGATGGCTTTGCCAATGCCCCGACTGCCGCCAGTCACGACCGCATGCCTGCCTTGCAATCCGAGGTCCATGGTGCTCTCTCCCCTTGGCGGCGTAACCGCGATTTCATTGCTTCACCGCCCATTCTTCTCTCTGAGTGAACCTGGCGCAAGGGTTGCCAGACGCCAGCCGATGTATGGAAGGTGCCTACATGCCTCCGGCAGAGCCGGCGCTGCTCGAGGCCGATACATGAGGGCCACCCATCGCAACGCTGCGGTAGTGGGGCCCCCCGGCCCGAACCGCCGGATTCGAGCCGTCCCGGCCACTCAGCCTTCGCACTGGGAATGGCCCTTCTGCCCCATCCGGAAGTCCTGTTCCAGGCTAGCGCGTGGTACGGCGGCGCAACATCGACCGCGATGATCAAGGAGATTTGATATGGAAGACCGAGAGATTCGAGCAGCTTTGGACCGCCATTGGGCCGCCTCCGATGAGAACGACTTCGACGGGGAGCACCAGATTTACCGGGAAGACGCGCTGCTCGAATATCCGCAATCGGGCGAGCGCATCCGCGGGCGGCGGAAGATTCAGTCGTCTCGCGCCGCGCAGCCGAACCGGAAACGCTTCACCGTGCGCCGGATCATCGGCACGGGCGACCTCTGGGTCACTGAATTTGTCCTGACCTATGACGGGCGGCCGTCTTACACGGTGAGCATCATGGAGTTCCTCGATGGGAAGGTGGCCCGGGAAACCCAGTATTTCGGCGATCCGTTCGAGCCGGGGCCTTCGCGCGCGCAATGGGTCGAGCGGATGTCCTGAAACCTGGCCGCCGTAAGGATGGCCATCTGCCGCTCGCTCGCTCGGAGCTGCCGATTGATACGGTCTCTCTCGCCCGCTATCTCCTTGGCAAGGTATTGGTGCGGGAGTTGCCTGAAGGCGTCGCCAGCGGTCGTATTGTTGAGACTGAGGCGTATGTCGTCGGCGACGCCGCCGGTCACGCCTACCGGGGGATGACTCGGCGTAATCGTTCGCTGTTTCTCGAGCGTGGGCACGCCTATATTTATCTCGCTTACGGCCGCTCATACATGCTGAATGTATCGAGCGAGACGCCCGGGATCGGAGCCGGCGTCCTGATCAGAGCGCTCGAGCCGCTCGAAGGCATCCCGATCATGCGGCTAAATCGCGGCATCGAGCGCTCGCGCGACTTGGTGCGCGGACCAGGAAGGCTCGCCGCGGCGTTGCGGGTTGACCGGTGGCTCGATGGGCTCGATCTTTGCCGGGAGGGCCCTCTATGGCTCGGACGCGATGACCACGAACCCGGCGAAATCGGGCAGAGCATTAGGATCGGCATTTCGCGGGATGCGAACCGGCTCCTGCGGTTTTATCTTCGGCACAGTCCGTTCGTCAGTGGTCCAAGATCGCTCATGGAATAAAAGTCCGCTACGGTCGCCCTCCTCCGTCGCCCCAATGTCCGATGATGGCGCGAGATGTGGGTCGATGGCTCGATATGAAATCTGCCGTCGCCGCCAGAGGGCCAAGATGGCCATCCCGAGTAGTCCGGATGCGAGCAACGCCGACGCCGCCGGTTCGGGTACGGCGGCGACGTCGATCAGGTCGAGATTGGATACCCAGCGTCCATGTGCAAACGCCGTATCGGCCGGCAGGATCGTCCGCGCCAGACCGTCGCCAGGAAAATTTCCGTTGGTGTCGGCATAAGGAACGAGATCGACCTGATTGGCCGCTGTCGAAGCGCCAAACGCCGGGTCCAGTTCTGCCAAAGACAACAACACCTGGTAGCCATCGGTGCCTGCGGTTATGACGTAAGTACTGGTCGAGGATGCCGGGGTCGCATCCTTGGGATCAAGGCCGACAAGGCATTGGCACTACCTGGGGTCAAGGCGGTGGTGACCGCTGCCGATTTCCCCGAGATCCGCTCGGAAGAGGCCTTTGTCGGCGAAGGTCCGATGAACTTCCGTGACCTGTCGCGCAACATTATGGCGCGGGACAAGGTGCTGTACGAAGGTCATGCCGTCGCCGCCCTCTCGATGGCGCCGGCATTCGCCGGGACGTTGCCGCGAGCGAGGGCGCCGACCAGCTTGTCGAGCGCGTTGTGCCGTCCGACATCCTCGCGCAGAGCAACAATCCCGCTTTCAGGGTTCCAGAATGCCGCCGCATGGATCGCGCGGGTTTCGCGGTTCAGAGACTGCAAGGCCGGGAGAGCGGCGACGGCATCGGCGATCGCGGCGGCGGACATGCTAAAATCGGACGCCACTTTCGGCGGCGGCCGCATCGCCTCGGCCAGGCTCTCGACGCCGCACAGCCCGCAGCCGGTCGGACCCGCCATGTAACGGCGATGCTCGGTAAACGCATCGATCCGCGCCTCGGCGATCCACAATCGCAGCTCGACACCGTTGTCGCCGGGGACGATCTCGATATCGAGAATCTCCTCCAGCCGTGCGACGACGCGTTCCGACAGGCTGAAACCGACGGCGAAATCCTCAAGATCGTGCGGCGTCGCCATCATCACCGCATAGGCGAAGCGGTTGTAGGTCAACGCGACCGCGGTTTCCTCGGGGATCGCGCGCTCACCCGATGAGATCCTGCCGCCGCGCCAGCTGGCGCGCGGGACGCGTCGCACCGCGGCGAGAGAAGAGGTCATCGGCTCAAGGTCATTCTGCCGCAGGCAGCACAACTCGACTCTGGCGCGCCTGCTCCCGGTACCCGACCTGCCACTGGGTGGGGCCGTTCGACGGGGTGATCTGGACCGCCGTGACCTTGTATTCGGGGCAGTTGGTCGCCCAATCCGAATAGTCCGTGGTGACGACATTGGCCTGGGTGTTCGGGTGGTGGAACGTGGTGTAGACAACCCCGGGCGCCACCCGGTCGGTGATCCGGGCGTGCAGGCTGGTTTCGCCGGAGCGGCTCGCCAGCCGGACCCAATCGCCGTCGCGGATGCCGCGCTCTTCGGCATCGTGCGGATGGATTTCGAGCCGGTCCTCCTCGTGCCAGACGACGTTGTCGGTGCGCCTCGTCTGCGCGCCGACATTGTACTGGCTGAGGATGCGGCCAGTGGTCAGCAACAACGGGAAGCGCGGCCCGATCTTCTCATCCGTCGGCACGTACTCGGTGATCAGGAAATTGCCCTTGCCGCGCACGAAGCTGCCGACATGCATGATCGGCGTGCCTTCGGGCGCCTTGTCGCTGCACGGCCATTGCAGCGAGCCGACCTCGTCGAGCTTCTTGCATAGGAGACGCCGGCGAAGGTCGGCGTGAGCCGCGCGATTTCGTCCATGATCTCGGAAGGATGGGCGTAGTGCATCTCGATCCCCATCGCCTTGGCAATGGCGAGGGTGATCTCCCAATCCGCCATGCCGGCACGCGGCTGCATGACCTTGCGCACCCGGCCGATGCGCGCTCGGCATTGATGAAGGTCCCGTCCTTTTCGAGGAATGTCGAGCCGGGCAGGAACACATGCGCGTAATTGGCCGTCTCGTTGAGGAACAGATCCTGCACGACGACGCATTCCATCGCCGCCAGGCCTGCCGCGACGTGATGCGTGTCGGGATCGGATTGCAGGATGTCCTCGCCCTGGATGTAGATGCCCCGGAACGAGCCGTCGACCGCAGCATCCAGCATGTTGGGGATTCGCAGCCCCGGCTCGGGTTCGAGTCTCACACCCCATTCGCGTCTCGAACAAGGCGCGCACATTGCCGTCCGAGATATGGCGGTAGCCCGAAAGCTCGTGCGGGAACGAGCCCATGTCACAGGCACCCTGGACATTGTTCTGGCCGCGCAGCGGGTTCACCCCGACACCGCGCCGGCCGATATTGCCGGTCGCCATCGCCAGATTGGCCATGCCCATGACCGCAGTCGTGCCCTGGCTGTGCTCGGTGACACCGAGGCCGTAATAGATCGCGGCATTGCCGGCGTTAGCATAAAGCCGGGCGGCGGCCCGGATATCTTCCGCCGGGACGCCGGTGAACTGCGCTGCGGTCTTGGGGCTGTTCTCCGGCCGGCTGATGAAAGCGGCCCAGTCGGCAAATGCGTCACTATCACAGCGCGCGCGGACGAAGTCTTCAGCGACCAGGCCTTCGGTCACGATGACGTGCGCAAGGGCGTTAAACATCGCGACGTTGGTGCCCGGCCTGAGTGGCAGATGATAGGCGGCCTCGACATGCGCCGAGCGCACCAGATCGGTTCGGCGCGGATCGACGACGATCAGCTTCGCACCCTGGCGCAATCGCTTCTTCATGCGCGAGGCGAAGACCGGGTGCGCATCGGTCGGGTTGGCGCCGATCACCATGACGACATCGGCGTCATCTACTGAGTCGAAATCCTGGGTCCCGGCCGAAGTGCCAAAGGTCTTGCTGAGCCCGTAACCGGTTGGCGAATGGCAGACCCGGGCGCAGGTATCGACGTTGTTGTTGCCGAATACCGCGCGCACCAGCTTTTGGACGAGGAAGGTCTCCTCGTTGGTGCAGCGCGAGGAGGTGATGCCGCCGATCGCACCAACGCCATGTTGCGCCTGGATGCGCCTGAACTCGGAGGCGACATGGCCGATCGCCTCGTCCCAGCTCACCTCGCGCCAGGGATCGCTGATCCTGGCGCGGACCATCGGCTTCAAGATGCGGTCCTGATGATTGGTATAGCCCCAGGCGAAGCGGCCTTTGACGCAGGAATGGCCGTGATTGGCCTTGCCGTCCTTGTACGGCACCATCCGCACGACCTGCTCGCCCCGCATCTCGGCCTTGAAGCTGCAGCCGACGCCGCAATAGGCGCAGGTCGTGACCACCGAGTGCTCGGGCTGGCCGATCTCGATGACGGATTTCTCCATCAACGTCGCGGTCGGACAGGCTTGCACACAGGCACCGCAGGAAACGCATTCGGAGTCGAGGAAATCCTCGTCCATTCCCGCCGCGACCTTGGAAGCGAAGCCGCGGCCGTCGATCGTCAGCGCAAAGGTCCCCTGCACTTCCTCGCAGGCGCGCACGCATCGCGAGCAGACGATGCACTTCGCCGGATCGAAGGTGAAATAGGGGTTCGACTGATCCTTGACGGCGCCGAGATGATTGGCCCCGTCATCGCCGTAGCGCACCTTGCGCAGGCCGACTGCACCCGCCATGTCACGGGAATGGCACAAAGCCGCCGAGCGCGCACAGCGACCCGAAGCGCATCGGCCGCCGACCTGCACCGCTCGGACCGGGCGACCCGTCGCCGTACCGCCGCCGATATCATCGACGATCTCGCCCAAAGTGAGCCCGAACGCCGTTTCGTACAGCCCGCGATACCTCATATTGCCGGCAAGCTGGATCGGCATCGTGCCGCGCGAGCGACCGAACCCAAGATCGCGATAGGCGTCGGCTCCTCCGGCGAGGATCGCCGGCACCGAGGCGAGCGAGATCACGTTGTTGACGACGGTCGGCCGGCCGAAGAGCCCCTGATGTGCCGGCAGTGGCGGCTTGGCGCGCACCACGCCACGCTTGCCTTCGAGACTGTCGAGCAGTGCGGTTTCCTCGCCGCAGACATAGGCGCCGGCACCAACTCGGATCTCGAGATCGAAATCGTGTGCGGAACCGAAAATGCCGGCACCGAGGCATCGCTCGGCCCGTGCGATTTCAATGGCTCGGCCGAAGATCTCGATCGCGTGCGGATATTCGGAGCGGATATAGACGTAGCCCTTCGTCGCACCGACCGCGATGCCGGCGATCGCCATGCCCTCGATCAGCTCGAAAGGATCGCCTTCCATAATCATGCGATCGGCGAAGGTCCCGAATCCCCTCATCGGCATTGCAGACGATGTATTTCTGCGGCGCTTTGGCTTGCGCTGTCGTCCGCCATTTGATGCCGGTCGGAAACCCGGCGCCGCCGCGGCCGCGCAACCCGGATTTGATGATTTCCTCGATGGTCGCGTCGGGCCCAAGCCCTATTGCGCGTTCCAGACCGACGAGCCCGCCATGGGCGCGGTAATCGTCAAGCGAGAGCCGGTCGATGACGCCGCAGCGCGCGAAGGTGAACCGCGTCTGACGCTTGAGGAAAGGGACCTCTTCCGGCCGGCCGAGGCGTAGCGGATGCGGTCCGCCATCAAGGAAGCCGGCATCGAACAGCGGCTCGATGTCGTCAGCATGCACCGGGCCATAGGCAATGCGCCCTTGCGCCGTCGCCACTTCGATCATCGGCTCGAGCCAATAGAGCCCGCGCGAACCGGTTCGCACGATCTCGACCTCGATCCCCCGGCGGCGTTCGGTGGCGACGATCGCACGCTCTACCTCGTCCGCACCAAGCGCCAATGCGCCGGCGTCGTGCGGCACAAAGATGCGAGGGGCAGTCATGGTCGCCGCACCTGGTCGAGTAATACGCCGAGCCGCGCGCGATCGAGCCCGCCGACGACTTTCCCGTCGAGCCAGTCTCGACAGCGTCGTGGCGTTATGCAAGGCGCGCTGCGAGGTCGCCGGGTTCCACATTCCCGAGGGCGATTTCGGCCGCGAGCTGTTGGCGACCTATCAGCCATGGTTTAAGCCGCGGTTGCAGCGCCTCATTCACTTCGTCAAGCGCCGGCAGGGCTTTATGGTCATGCCGGGCAATCCCAAAGGCATCAGCAGCGTGGCCGACATCGTGCGAACGAAAGCCCGCTTCATCAACCGGCAGCGTAGCTCGGGAACCCGACTCGCGATGGAAAAGATGCTCAAGGACCAGGGGATCGACCGCAGCGAGATCGACGGCTTTTACTCGGAGGAGTTCACCCATCTGGCGGTCGCCGCCGCAGTCGCCAGCGGCATGGCCGATGTCGGCCTCGGCATCGAAGCGGCGGCGAAGAGGCTTCGCTTGGAATTCATCCCGCTGTTCACCGAAGATTACTACTTGCTGGTCAAAAGGGAGGCTCTTGAGCAGAAGAACATCGCCGATCTGATCGACGTGCTGAAAAGCGTCATGTTCCGCTCCCTTGTGGACAGTATCCCGGGCTACGACCCGGCCGGTGCCGGAACCGTCAAGACGATTGGCGAGGCCGCATAGGGGAATGCCCCGTCTGCTGCCGAAGTGCCGGCGAACCGGCGCTTGGCATGGACGACCCACTCGGCGCGTCTTCGGTTTGCAAGGAACAACCGGCGAAAGAGCGGTGACAGAACGCGCACCGGCAGGAAGCTGAAGCGGAGCTATGGTGCTCGGCAAAGTTCGACACTGCTGGCCGCCGGGTTCGGTCGGCAGCGACGCGGGGTACGCTGCAGCACGATGCGACGAAAGGGACTCGAGACCGATCATTCGACGTTTCTGCTGGAAGATTGACGGTCTCGCCCGCGGGCCGGCGAAGCGCGTTTCAGCGCCTCGCCAGGGTCAACTCGCGAGGGCGATAGCCTTTTGGGCCCAAATGTGGGAAGTACTCTTGCCGTCGGCGCCCTGAGGGTGATGATGGTCCAATCACGCCCGATATCGGGGGACGGTGTCTCAAATACGGTGGCGGACGCCATGCCCGTTGAGATGACGGAAACGACCAGAGCGAGGACGGGCGAATCCAATCCGGTCGATGCGCCCCCCGCAAGTGAAAGGGTGTCGGCCGAGCATGAGGCGCGACAATCGGTGAGCCCACCGCCGGATCATCGGCCCTCGCGGCGGCGACAGCTGCTGATTGCTGCGCTCTGTATCCTCGTTGTGGCGGCCGTCGGCATATTCGGCATCCCCTGGATTGTCGCATCGCTCAACACCGTTTCGACCGATGACGCCTACGTCAACGGCCATGTGACGTTCGTTGCTCCCCGGGTCGCCGGCCAGATCTCCCGGGTGCTGGTGGACGACAACAACCGGGTGCACAAGGGCGAGCTTCTGGCCGTACTCGACAAGCAGCCGTTTGAGGACGCGGTTGCTGTGAAAAGAGCGGCGGTCGATACCGCAGCCGCGAACCTCCGCGCGGCTCAAGCGGCAGTGCGGGATATTGAAGCGCAAGCATGGGCCCGGCGCTGGGGATTGCAGAACGCCGTACAGGATGTCGACGACAAAATAGCGCTTTTGCATGCTCGGGTAGCTGCTCTCGACAAAAGCAGGGCCGAGTTGACGCTCGCCCAAGCCGACTTCTATCGGGCGCAGCGGTTGCTGGGGACCCCGGCCGAAAGCCGTCAAGAGTTCGACCGGGCTCAAAGAACACTGTCGACCGCCAGCGCACAAGTCACCGAATCGCTGGCCGAAGTTTACCAGGTTCGAGCCTCTTTGGGACTGCCGGCGCAACCGGATGGCGGCAAAGGTCTTGACCAGGTCCCGCCGGATCTCGACCAGACCTTTTCCTCTGTCCTGGTGGCGCAGGCGGACCTGATTCAAAGTGCGGCTCAGCTTGGGGTCATCCATTCCGTTGAGCAGAGCCCGAGGCAGATGCTCGAGCGAGTTCGAAAAACAGGGCGACATCGATCGCACCTTCGCCCGGCTGGAGGCCGAGGCGCCGGCTGTCAAGCAGGCCGAGGCCAAGCTCGAATTCGCCAAACGCGAACTCGTCCAGGCCGAATTGAATCTACGCTATTGCGACATCTTCGCCAAAATCGACGGCGTCGTCACCCGCCGTAACGTCAATCCGGGAGATTACGTTCAAGTCGGTCAGAATTTGATGGCGATCCGCTCGCTGCGCGAGATCTGGGTCGATGCCAATTTCAAGGAGACAGAGCTGCGTTACATACGCATCGGCCAGCCGGTCGATCTCTATGTCGACATGTACGGCGGTCGGCACGTGTTCAAGGGCCGGGTCTCCGGCTTTACGATGGGGACCGGATCGACGCTGGCGTTGTTGCCGGCGGAGAATGCGACCGGCAACTTTGTCAAAGTGGTGCAGCGGTTGCCGGTCCGGATCGATCTCGAAGGATATAACCCCGACAAGGACACCCTGTTCACCGGCACATCCGTTGTCCCCTACATATACATCAACAAGCCGCCTACCGGGCCCGATGCCGGGAAGTTTCTCCAAACCGTTCTGCCTCAGACACCTACCCTCGCTTCGCCCGGGAGTTCGCCCGGCGCCGATAAATGACGGTCGCGGCGCTTTCGCCCCGCAGATCCGCTGCGGCAGGCAACCCCTGGCTGGTCGCCGCTGTCGTCGTGGTGCCGACCTTCATGGAGGTGCTCGACACCACGATTGCGCTGGTCGCGTTGCGCTATATCGCGGGCGGACTGTCGGCGACGGTCGATGACGGCGAGTGGGTTATCACCAGTTATCTCGCCGCCAATGCCGTCATCCTGCCGATTACCGGATGGCTCAGCGCGCATCTCGGCCGCCGCAACTACTTTCTGGCGTCGATCGCGGTATTTACCCTCGCTTCCGGGCTTTGTGGCATGGCCGGCAGTCTCGGCCAGCTGATCCTGTTCCGGGTGATCCAGGGGCTGGCGGGCGGCGGTCTACAGCCAAGCAGTCAGGGCATATTGCTTGATGCCTTTCCGCGGGAAAAGCAGGGCGCAGCGATGACGCTGTTTGGCTTCGCTGCCTTGATTGCGCCGATCGTCGGTCCAACCCTCGGTGGCTGGATAACGGATTCCTACTCGTGGCGCTGGATCTTCTTTATCAACGTGCCGGTCGGTCTGCTGGCGCTCGGCGGATGTTATTTCCTGCTTCGCGAGCCAGACTATCTCATCACGCAACGCCTGGAGCTGAAGAAGAAGCCGTTCCATTTCGACTCGATCGGCTTGTCGCTGCTGGTCATCGTCATGGTCAGCTGGGAGGTGATGCTGAGCAAGGGCCAGGAATGGGACTGGCTGGGCGATCCGTTCTGGCGCATCCAGACGCTCGCCATTTGCCTTATAGCGGGTTTGGCGGGGCTGGTCTTTTGGGAGCTGCGTCACCGCAACCCGGTGGTCAATTTCCAACCGCTGCGCGAACGCAACTTCGCGGCCTGCTGCATCATCATCTTTTGCGCTTACCTTGCGCTCTTTGCCGCCACCAAGTCGTTGCTCGGTCTGCTGCAATCCCTGTTTGGTTACGATGCATTGCGCACCGGACTGGTCATGTCGCCCAGTGGCATCTTTGCAGTGATAGCGATGCCGATTGTCGGGCGCCTGATCGGCCTGAGAATGGATGCGCGCTGGCTGATCGGCGCGGGGCTGCTGCTCATGACCGCCGGGAATTATTGGATGTCCCAAATGAACCTGGACATCAGCCCAGGCCAGGCCGTCTGGCCTCGCGTTCTCGTGGTTTTGGGCTTGTCGGTATGTTTCGCGCCGGCCAACGTCGCGGCCTACCTCTATACGCCATTGGAATTGCGCGGGGCGGCGGTCGGCTTGTTGAGCCTTTTGCGCAACGAGGGAGGCAGCGTCGGGGTGTCGTTGTCTCAAACTTTCCAAGAGCGGCGTGATCAATTCCACACCTTACGTCTTGGTGAATATCTCGATCCCTTCAACGCAGCCGCGAACTCCTTCATCGCGCACGCCCAGGCGTTCTTCTCCCGAGAGATCGCCGATCCGGTCGCCTCGCGGCAACTGGGTTTGCAGGAACTCGAAAATCTGCGTCAGCAGCAATCTTCTGCGCTCGCCTATTTCGACTGTTTCTGGATGATTGCGGTGCTGACGCTCGCCGTCGCGTTTCTGGTGTTGGTTATGAAACGTTCGGTAGCTGAGAAAGGCACTCGCCTTACTGGAGAATGATCCGGCCTTGCGGGCGACCACAAAACGACGCCCATCCGCCCTTTGCTGAAAAGACGGATAGCCGCCGTGAAGTTTAGCGGGACTGACGGGACCGGTAGCGGCGAACGGCATGCGACTACCGAAAGGTGCGCGACCAACCAAATCGATGCCGACCGGTCCGACATCGAAGTCGTCCCGGTAATCGGGCCTCGAAAGACTGGGTGGCTGGCGTTCCGATCGATCAGCCGCAGACGCGCGAAAGCCCTTCACTTCTCACCCTTCGACAACAGGGTGAGATACATACCCGTCGGACGTACCGCGAATACCCCGAGCGTAGCAGACTTCAGTTGAACCAAGCCCACCCGGCACCACGTCGCGCTCTCCATCGTCGGCACCGACCGGAGCGAGAATGGCTATTTTCGCGCCAAGGTCGCCCAAGAGAACCTGATCGTGGCCGCCGGCATCCCCTACACCATCATCCGCGCGACCCAGTTCATGGAATTCCTCGGCGCCATCGCCGATTGAAGTGCGGGTGGAAATATCGTCAGGCTTCCGCCCGGCCTGTTCCAGCCCATCGCGGCGGACGACGTTGCTGCTGTCGTCGCCGAGGTGGCGCTCGCCGCGCCGCGAAACGGCATCGTCGAGATCGCAGGCCCGGAACGAGCGCCGTTCAACGAAATCGTCGCCCGCTATCTGAAGGCGGTCGGCGACCCGCGTGAGGTCGTGAGCGACCCTGAGGCCCGATACTTCGGCGGCCGGGTCGAGGAGCACTCGCTGGTGCCGTTGGGAAAAGCGCGCCTCGGCCGCATCGATGTCGACGAATGGCTCCGCCGCTCACGGGCAGATGCCTGATCCCGCATCCGCCAACCGAAGGACGGGGCAGCATCGAACCTCTCAGCTTTGGACGATCGGATATTTGGCGAAGATCTCGGCGACCCGCTTGAACGCCTTTTGCGCCGCCGCCTCGGGAGCAATCCCATCTTTCATGATCTCGGCCCAGGCCTTCTGCCAGACATGCTCGCCTTCGACCTCCGCCCAGGCCGGATTGAACACCCAAAAAGGCGGCACGGTCGGGCTGAGCACGACCTGCGTGGTGTAGGCCACCCGGTGCGGGTCCTTGGGGTCGAGCCACCAGGGATCCTTCCTTACGATCGACGGCATGGGCGGCTCTCTCCGCCCGAGCCCGGTCTTCAAGTATTCGTTGAGCACATCAGGCTGGATCAAATATTTCAGGAAATCCTTGGCCACCGTGACGTTCTTCGCTCCCTCGGGGATCAGACCGCAGAAGCTGTTAACCAGGCTCGGCACCGGCTTGCCGTCGTTGCTGAGCGCCAGGCCCCTCGTCACGATATCGTTATAATCTTGCTTATTTTTGATAATCGCGACTTCGGTCGACAGCGAACCGTCGAGATCCATCACCGTTTGCTTGGAGTGAAAGGCGTTGTTGTCGTCGGAATCGTTCCAGTTGATCGCGCTCGGCGGGACAAACCCTTCCTTGTAGGCGGTAGCCGGGTAGGTCAGTGCCGCGATCGCTGCCTCGCGCACCTTCGGATCGTCGAGGTGCAATTTGCCGTCCTTGGTAACGATCTTGCCGCCGCCATAGGCGATCAGGAACTGGTTGAAGAAGGCGTTTGGGTCGCCGCCGTTGGTAGTCACCTGAAAACCGAGACCATAGATATGTCGCATGCCTTGGTCGCTCAATTTCTTCTGCACCCCTTTGAAGAAATCGTAGAAGGCATCCCAGGTCTTGGGGATATCCGCCATCTGGTAACCCGCCTTCTCGACCAGCGACCGCCAGATATGGTTGGTGAACACATCGATGGAATAAGGCACACCGTAAAAACTGCGTTTTTTCGCGACGTTGTTGTAGCAGCGTGCCGTCAGCAATGCGGTTTCGGTATATTCCTCTTTTTGCGTCGCGACGACGTCACTCACATCGACCAGTTTCCCGTTCCAGGCGAATAGCGCAATGATCGGGGCCGGGTTGTTCTGGAACAAATCCGGGACGTCGCCGCTGGTCACCGCCGAGATGATCTTCTGGCGTCCCGGCGCGTAGGGAATGATGCTGTAATCGATCGTATTGCCGCTCGCCTTCTCGTAATCGGCGACGATCTTTTTGAACGCAATGTCTTCTTCCTGGGCGAAGCCCTGGGTCCACCAGACCGTCGCCGTCGTGGCTGCGGTGGCGATATGGGGCCGGGCCAACGTCGCGGCGGCAGCGACGGCGAGCGAATTGCGTAACAGCGAGCGCCTGGTCGGATTGATGATCATGCTGGCATTCCTTCCCATTGATGTCGGAGCACCTTCGGCGGGTGCATTTCGGCGATGGTTGTTAAGATTAGCATACGACAGCCGTGCCGTCGGCTCGACTGCTTATCGCTGCCTCTGATCGGCGACGCCTTCCGCTCCCGATCGCAATCTTCGGCGGTCCGCCGTGTCTGCGATGCGCGCGTGCCCCGTAGATGGCGGCCTGCCGGAGGCTTGCCAGGGCGAGAACGGGATTGCCTCGTCGAGGTGCCTCTGGAGCCGTTAGGAGGGTAGAATGAGAAAGAAACGCACGACGGCCAAGTCGCCATATGGGCTCTGGAACTCGTGTACCCGCCCCCAACAGGCGCAGCTTTCCTGCAAGCAAGGGGCTTATAACAAGCCATGGTTAACTTGATCGTTACCCTAACCTTTGATTCTCCCGCGCACAGGATGCAACGAGCGGCCCATGCTCAGGCTTTCGGTTATCTGGATTGTCTTGGCGGTGGCCGCCCTCTGCGGTTGTGGCCCCGGCGGTAGGAGTGGCAATGGAACCGATAAGGGCAGCTCGACGAATTCCGCTAGGACGTGCCCGGAGGAGGCAGCATGCCAGGCTCTGCGTCAAGGATATGCCGCCCAACCCTCAGCCCTTCGGGGGACATTCGCTCCAATCGGATCGGAATCCATCGACAGCAATTCCCCGCCGACAGTCTCCGGTCCGGGGCCAAACCAGTCGTCAGGACGCGACCCGATGCCGGTTAGCATCGGCCCGAACGGGCAATTATTCGCCCGCTGAACCCTTGCCTGGCTGAGCGGGCCTAGCCGGCCGGGTTAGCCACTCCTCCTAGCGGCGCATCGACGGCCTGTAGTACCGGGCCCAGTAGGGCACGGGCGGTCCGCCATCTCACAAAGAGGCCTTGCCAGGGATTTCCGACTCTCTCACCCAAGCCAAAGGACCGCCGGTTGGTCGGTCATGGACGCTGCGGACAAGATCGTTCGAGCCATGAACGGACCTCTGCCTGACTAGTTGATGTCATGGTGAGCCCGCCGGGATTCGAACCCGGGACCTACTGATTAAAAGTTTCAAGTTCAAGGTTTTGGCTCGTTTCCGACTCGCTACCCTGAGCACGCCAAGTCAATATCTTATGGTCGCCATTCGTTGCCGTCAGTTGCCTTTGGCTTGCTTTCGAGTGATACCTATGCGATACCTAGTCCGGCCCACTGATACGGCGACAGGGAGCGGAGGCCATGCGCGGCAAAATCACCAAGCGAGCTCGGTCGATGCCTTGAGGCCCGAGAGCGGGGCCGAGGCGGCTCTGTGGGATACCGAATTAAAGGGTTTCGGCGTTCGCGTCCAACGCGGCGGCGCCAAATCTACATCCTGCATTATCGCTGCGGCATCGGACGCGGCGCACCGCTGCGCAAGCTGACGATCGGCCGGCACGGCTCGCCGTGGACGGCGGAGACGGCGCGGAGCGAGGCGAAGCGGCTGCTCGGCGTGATCGAGGACGGCGCCGATCCCGCCGCGGATAGGATCGCCCGCAGGGAAGCGCCAACGATCGCCGAGCTTGCCGAGCGCTTCCTCGCCGAGCATGTGGAGGCGAAGCGCAAGGCGTCGACGGCGGTTGAATATCGCCGGCTGCTCGACCGCATCATCCTGCCGGCACTCAGCAAGCGGAAGGTCGCGGACATCGCTCGGGCGGACATCGCCAGGCTCCATCACGCCAATCGCGTGGCGCCCTACCAAGCCAACCGCATGCTCGCGGTGCTGTCCAAGATGTTCAACCTCGCCGAACGGTGGGGCTTGCGGCCGGACGGCTCGAATCCCTGCCGGCACGTCGAGAAGTTCGCCGAGCGCAAGCGCGAGCGGATGCTGTCGCCGGCCGAGCTGGCGCGGCTCGGCGACGCGCTCGCCGGTTATGACGGGTCGCCCTATGTCGTCGCTGCCGTCAAGCTGCTGGTGTTCACCGGCGCCCGGCTCGGCGAAGTACTCGGGCTGCGCTGGGAGTGGATCGATTTCGAGCGCGACGAGGCGCGGCTGCCCGACAGCAAGACCGGCGCCAAGACCCTGCATCTGCCGCCCCCGGCGCTCGCCGTGCTCGCCGAATTGCCGCGACTCGATGGCAATCCGCATGTGATCGCCGGCGCAGAAGGAAGGTGCGGCACTGGTCAACCTCGAAAAGCCGTGGCGGGCGATTCGCGCGGCGGCCGGGCTCGACGACGTGCGGCTGCATGATCTGCGGCATGCTTTTGCGAGCGTTGCCGCGTCGAGCGGGATGGGATTGCCGATTATTGGCAAAATGCTCGGGCACACACAGGCGGCCACCACCGCACGCTACGCCCATCTGGCCAGCGATCCGGTAAAGGCCGCCGCGGCAACCGTTGCCGGCAAGATCGCCGCGGCGATGACCGGCGGGGCCGATAGCAAACGCGGCAGCGCGAAGCTGCTGCGGCTGCGCTCCGGCGGCTGATCCGAGAACGGCGGGATAGGCACCTCCCGACAAACGGGGGACGCACCGCGCTTCCCGTCAACACTTTTCCGAGCGGCAGCGGAGTCGTGCATGAAAAACGATGACGATGAAGCCCTGACGCCAGCGGCGATTAACCAGCTGTGTTGGGAAGCCGAGGAGGGAGCGATCGCGCCTAACGATGCAAGGGAGTTGCTCAAGGCTTTCCGCACCTGCGTGGAGACCCGGCAGGAGGTACCACCGCGGTTGCTCGCGCATTTGTCCCGTGCCTTTGGCCGGTATCTGCACGCTGAGGAGACCCTCGATCGGGCGCTGGGACTGACACGAAAACGAGGCCGCCCAAGCGCCGACGAGGATATGCGATCGGAAATGGCGGCCGAGGTGCTGCGTCGTCGTTTGGCCGGAACGGTGCATCAAGACGCGCTTAAAGAAGTGTCCTATAAGTACGGGTGGACGGAAAGCGTCGTCGGCGAGGCCTGGGCTACGCATCGCCATGCCGCCATGACCATCTTGCGGGTCGAGCGGGCGGTCGATGGTGAAGAATGGACCATGTCTGAGCGCTCTCGTCTGTGCGAGATATATGGCTTTGATCCATTCTGCTGATCCGGCACCCTGGCAACACCGAAAAATCCGTCGATTAAACCGGTGTGACTGACGCGCTGCGCTGCGCCATCTCCCGTCGTGCGCCATTGGGGCGCTTTGACGCGGAGACGATATGGATACTTTGCTGCTGACCGATCGGGAGGTGGCCCGGCTGACGGGCCGCGCCCGTTCGACCTTGCAAAAGGACAGAGTGTCAGGCACCGGCATTCCGTTTGTGAAATTAGGACCGCGCTTGGTGCGGTATCGACGTGCGGACGTGGAGGCGTATCTGTCCGCATTGCCGAGCTATCGCTCGACCTCCGAGATATCGCTGGAACGCGGTCGGTGACCGCAGCCGATATCGCCCATGTATTGGGCGGCGCATACCGTAGCGGCGCACGATGGCGATGCCGCTGCCCAGTCCACAACAGCCGCGGCGCTACTCTGGCTCTGCGGGACGGCGAGCGAGGGCTGATCGTCAAATGCTTCGCCGGGTGTGATCCGCGTGACGTGCTCGCTGAACTGCGCCGGCGCGAACAGATCGGGGGGCCGGGCGAGGGTTGGCGCGGAGCTCCGTGGACACTGCCCCACTGCTATCGCTCACGACGTGCACCGCATCGGCGCGGCGCAGCGTCTTTGGCATACGGCGCAGGACGCGCGGGGACGCCCGGTGGTGCGTTATCTCGCCGGGCGCGGCATTGTCCTCCCGCCGCCGCTGGCGTTGCGCTGGATGCCGCGCTGTCGCCATCCGAGCGGCATCTATCTTCCGGCGATGATTGCCGCGATCGTCGATGTCGCCGGCCGTCTAATTGGATTGCATCGGACCTATCTGCGGCCGGATGGCTCGGGTAAGGCCGATGTGGAGCCGGCAAAGGCAATGCTCGGCCGAGCGACCGGCGGCGCTGCCCGGCTCGCGGCACCGTGCGAAACCTTACTGATCGGCGAAGGCGTCGAAACCTGCCTCGCTGCGATGCAGGCCACCGGCATGCCGGTATGGGCAGCGCTGTCGACCGCTGGGCTCGTTGCGCTCGTGCTGCCGCCGGGCGTGAGCCAAGTCGTAATCCTGGCCGACCACGATCGAAACGGCGCCGGCGAGCGGGCGGCCCACATTGCTGCGGCGCGGTGGCTGGCCGAGGGCCGCCGTGTTCGGATCGCGATGCCACCCGAGCCCGGAAGCGATTTTAACGACGTATTGCTCGGCCGGGTTTGTGCACGCATTGCAGAGGCTCGCGATGCCGCCTGATGGCGAGGCGGCGATCCGCCGCCTGATGGTCACGGCTCCGGAAACGACAGTCCGCGAGATATGGCCTGAGCCAGATATGCGGCTCGTGGAGGAGGACCGCGCATCTGCCCCAGCACTCGACGATGACGCGCTGCCGGCCGGCTGGGCAAACTGGATCGCCGATGAGGCCGCGGCGCAGGGCTGTCCGCGGGATTATGTCGCCGCCGGGCTGATCTCCGCTGGCTCGGCCTGGATCGGCAACTCGCGCCACGTCGGCGCGACCGCGACATGGACCGAGCCGCCGCATGTCTGGCTCGCGCTGATCGGCGCACCCTCGACCGGGAAGACACCGGCCCTGCGGCCGATCATGGAGGCAAGCCGCGCGATCGAACGGGAGGCTGAGCCGGACTGGCAAGCCGCGAGCGCCGAACACGCGGCGCTCGCCGAGGGCGCTCGCGCTATTGAGGAACAATGACGCGCCGCGGTCCGAGCGGCGACAAAGGACGGTACGTCGCCGCCCCAGCGCCCGCCCGCTGCCGATGCGCCACTGCCGCCTCCGAGGCCGCGCGTGGTAGTGATGGACACGACGACGGAAGAGCTGCAACGCCTGCTCGCCGATCAGCCGCGCGGGCTCCTTCATATGCGCGACGAGTTAGCCGGTTGGCTCGGTAACCATGATCGATACGGCGGCCATGGGGGAGACCGCGCCTTCTTTCTCGAGGCGTGGAACGGCGGCGCCTATGTCGCGGACCGGGTGAAATATCATGGCGCGCCCGTGCGTATCCCTCGCGCGGCACTAACAATCCTCGGCGGCATGCAGCCGGACCGGTTGCGCGAGGCGCTGGCTGGCGCGGATGATGGTCTGGCGGCACGGCTGGCATACATGTGGCCCGAGCCGGCGCCGATCGCCCTGTTGAGGCACGAAGGCAGCGGTGAAGCCCGCCCCCGTCGGGACCGATTGATGGATGCCGCGCGGCGCCTTTCCGAATTGATGATGGACGGCGACCCGTCAGGGGAGCCGGCGCCCCGCATATTGATGCTCGACCGCGACGCGTTCGATCTATTCGACGACCTGCGGCGCGAGGCGATGGAGCGGGCGCGATCATCGCGTGGCTTGACTGCCGGCTGGCACGGCAAGACGCCCGGCCGCGCCCTCCGCCTAGCGCTTGTCTATGAGCTGCTGGCGTGGGCCGGCCGCGACGGCGCCGAGCCTCACGCGGTCAGCTCCGATGCGATGGCTCGGGCAGGCGGATATATCGACTATCTCGCGGCAATGCTCGACCGCGTGACGGCCGGGCTCGCTATCGGCCGGGCGGACGCAGACGACGCCATCATTGCGCGCCACGTCCTGCACTGAGCGGGCACCGAACTTCAACGAGCGCATGCTATACCAGCGGGCGGGTTGGGCTTGGCTACGCGACAGAGAGCGCCGCGGCGCGGCGATGCACGTTCTTGCGGAGGCGGGATGGATACGGGCGGTCGCGGGCGCCAGCAATGGGCGGCCGCGCGGTGATTGGGATGTGTCACCCCGGCTCCGGGAGCGCGTGCTATGAACCGCTGGAGGCAACGGCTTGCCGAGCTCCACGGCCAGCCCCGCGAGCAGTGTTTAGTGGTGCGCTCACCTGCTGTTCGAAATGTTCAAAACGCTCAAAACCACTCGCCTCAACCGAGTTTTGAACATTCTGAACAAATTGAACAACCGATAGAGTCGCCCTCGACGCCGCCTTCCGAGGCCGATGGTCTTGGCGCTACCTGGGGCGTGGTAGAGGCCGAGCGCGCCGCGATCGTCGAGTATGATGGTGGGGTGCCTGGGCCGAAGGCTTTGCCCGGCTCGATCCAGACCGGGCGCCTGCCGACGAGCCGCTGAAGCGCTGGCTGCGATTTGTAGATGACGTGGGACGGTTTCTCGACGCTGGTTGGGTCGAGAAGGCCGCGGCACTCGGCTGGGGACCATCCGATTTGTTCGGCTGCGGCCGCGATCGGCCCTTCGCGCGCGTCGACAAGGCGGGGCTGCTGTGGATGCTCAACGGCGACAAGCTGGTTGCACTCTCAGAAAACACGGCGACGATCGAGACACAAGGCGGCGCTCGGCAGACCCTCCGGCGCAAATTCGAAGCGTCCAGCCCGGCGCCGGCGTGGGAGTTGAAGGAATGAACGGGCGCCGAAGACAGAAGCGCCCGGCACGCGAGGTCGTGACTGTTGTCGCGAAGGACCCCGCCCGAGAGCGAGGCGAGCTGAAGCAAATCGGCGGATCGCGAAATGACGACTGGAACACTCTTTTGGCCAATCAGGCCATCCATGCGCTCTGGCTTAAGAACTCCGACCCGGAGACGCGCGACCGGCAACTGAGCGCCACAGTCGCGGCGCTCGCCGGCATCGATCCAAAAGACGAATTGGAAGGTATGATGGCGGCGCAATTGATTGCCGCCCACAACGCCGCGATGGACTGCTACCGGCGCGCCATGCTCGGGGAGCAGACCACAGAGGGGCGGCGCGAGAGTTTGGGTCAGGCCAACAAGCTTTCGCGAACCTTCGGGCTCCTTCTCGATTGCCTCAATCGCCATCGCGGAAAGGGCCAGCAGAAGGTCACGGTAGAGCACGTCCACGTCCACCCCGGCGGCCAGGCCGTCGTTGGCATGGTGCAACCACCGGGGGGAGGGGGATCGACCGAAATCGAAGGAACAACCCCATGCAATTGCCCATGCACCTCAGCCCGCGATGTGGAGCCCGAACGCGCAGCGGGAGACAGTGCTTATCGCCGGCGATGCCAAACGGCCGCTGCCGGATGCACGGGGGGTCGTCTCCGGGCGCGCCGAAGCGAAATAAAAACGCCCGCAAGCACGGGCGCTATGCCGCTGCCGCAATGGCCCGCCGGCGAGAGATTTCAACTCTGCTCCGGGCGGCGAGATCACTGGTGGAGGCAGGCAGATGAATCGAGCCACCTACGCAGATACGGGACTGCGCCAAGGCCAAATGCGTTAGTTGAACCGCGACGCACGAGAGGCTCGTCACAGGTCTTTGAGAAACTCCGAACCGGGTGCGACACCCGTCACCAACAAGCGATCGCGGGCTCGGGTGCAGGAGACATACAAGAGCTGTCGCTCCGTCTCGTAGATGTCATCGAGTTCGCCTTCGTCGGCCGCTTCGGCGATGCGGGATGCGAGCGGCAGAATGTCCTCGTCGCAGGCCATCACCGCGACCGCGCGAAATTCCAGCCCCTTCGCCAGATGCATCACGGAAACCGCGACCCGGTCGGCAAGTCCTGACGCTTCCAAAGCGGCACGAGCCCGACCGATCACCTCAGGCGAGCGAACAAACACACCGATCTCGCTTGGCTCGATGCCGTCGGCAATGGCGCTGCGCAGGAAATCCGCCACCCTTTCGATCTCCTGCGCGGCATCGGCCGCAACCGCGATCACCGGCGCCGGCCCGTCGAACACCGAGATCGTGCCGGCGCGTTCCTCCTCGTTGCCGTCCGGGTCGCGCAGCGCTCCGGGCAGCAGGCGATCGGCGACGCTGCGGATCTGCCGCGAGGTGCGGTAGCAGACCTTCAAGGTCGACGAGCGCCCCCGCACGTCGATGCCGAGGGCTTTCCACGAAAACGGGTGCTGAAAAATCCGCTGGCCGATGTCGCCGGCGAAAAACAATGCGTCCTCGCCCTGCGGCGCGATGGCGGCGAGGAAGGAAAGCTCGGCCGGCCCGAGATCCTGCGCTTCGTCGACGATGATGTGGTCGAACGGCTTGCGTTCGCGCCCGCCATAGTGCGCTGCGACCTCGCGACATACGCCACAGCGGGTGAAGATCCGCCTGCTCGCGCAAAGCAGCGGCGACGGCTCCGAACACCGACCACAGCCGCTCGCGCTGGCGCGGTCCGAGCGGCGAGCGGCGGCCCAGCCGCGGCACGCTCGCATATCGCTCCGGCCCGTCGATGCCCCAGGCATCGACGACGTTGGTCCACTCCGACAGCAGAAAGCGCTGGGTGAAGCCCCGCACCCCGGCCGCTTCCGCCGCCTTCGCGATCATCGTGCGCAGCATGTCGGTGGCGACGATCCGCGGTCGGCGGCCATGGATCAGCTGGAACAGCTCGTCCGCGACGCCGTGCCAATCCGAGACCGTGATCCGCGGCGCGATGCCGCCGGTCTCGGGCGCGAGCACCGACCAGCTTGGCGGCGAGCGAACGGGCCAACGGCTCCGAGAACGTCGTCAGCAACAGCCGCGCCTGCGGGTTCTTGCGGGCGAGCGCGACAGCCCGATGCAGCGCGACCACGGTCTTCCCGGTTCCGGCCGAGCCGGCTACCCGGGCGGGTCCCCCGAAGCGCCGCTCGACGACCGCCCGCTGCGAGGGATGCAGAAAGACGCTCCAGCGCTCCCACGGATATTCGAGCGCCTGTCGCAGTTCCTCCTCGTCGACGATCAGCCGGATGCGGCGCTGTGCGTCTGGATGGGCATAGGGATCGGCGACGGGCGGCCGGGTCGATGTCGGCAACGTGCCGTCGGTTGCGTAATGCAGCAGCGCTTCCGCGGCCTCGGCCGGCAGGTGCGGGGCCATGTCGAAGAAGCTGTCTCTCGGTCGCCGCGCGCACATCGCCGAGCCAGTCGGCCGGCACCCCGACCGAGAGCAGCGCTGCATCGTCGAGCGCGGCGAAGGGCAGCCGGACGGCGGCCTCGGCTGGTGCTGCTGCGGCGACAGCAGGGCCCACAGAGGGCGCGCCGGCAGCTGACTTCCTCGACCCGTTCGCGCACTTCGACGATCTGGACTGCGCCGGTCGTAGGGATGCGCCTCGATCCGCCGCCGTTCGGCCCAGGCATAGGCTTTGTCGTGGTGATCGACATAGGCGACGAGCAGGCTGTCTTCCGTCTTGTGCACGATCAGCCGCAGATCGCGGCTGACCCGCACCGACCAGAAATTCGGGTCGCTGCGATTTGTCGATCCGGTGGAACGACAGCCCCTTGCCGGCGGGGTCGATCTGCAAGTCGACGACCGTCGTCTTGACCGCCTTCGCCTCGGCCGCGGGCAGCCGGGCGAGCGCGCCGGTGAAGCTGTCGGCGAGCAGAAAGCGCATGCGCGCCTAGACCCGGTAGACCTTCATCACCTCGTCGCCGAAGTGGTTGATGACCTTGACCGCGATCCGGCCCGTCGCGCGGCCGCGGAAACGGGCGGCGACGTGTCGCGGTAGAGCGTCGCCCAGGCGTCCTCGTCGATCTCGGCGTGCAGTGCGGTCTTCAGGCCTTGTAGGGATCGTTGGCGCCGAGGAAATAGGCGTGGCGGACGAAGAAGCTTTCCTCGTTGTAGTCGGTGTCGATGAACCAGGCGGCGATGCCGTCGCGCGTCGTTCGAGCGGATGTCGCCGGTGTTGGGGTCGAAGACGTCGACGCCGTTGACCGTCACCCGCGATCTCGCGCCGCTCGAGCGTCGCGATGTCGATGTCGGGCTCGCCGAAGACGACGAACAGGTTGCCCTTGCCGGTGTTCTTCAGTTCGTCGGACATGTGCAGGTCGGGGTTCATCCGCGCCTTCAGGATCGGCAGGCGGCCGAGCCTGTCGAGTTCGGAGGAGTGGGCGTCGAAGTTGAAGGCGCAGGCGATCAGCACGTCGAAGCGCGGCGTCCGTCGGCCTCGCGCGCGGCGGCGACCAGGTCGGGCCGCGACGACGGTGCCGTATTCCGGGCCGATCAGGATCGCGGCGCGGCGCTCGCCGTCTCGCCTTCCATGAAAGCGCCCCTCGGCGCCGATGCAATTGCCGGGCCAGGGCGTGCAGCGCTGTCGAAGTCGATGCGTGTCGCCCTTGTCCGGCTTGGTGGACGCCGGCGGTTTTCAGATAGTCGATGACGATCTGCGGCGAAATCTGACCGGCGGCGCGCCGTGTCGGCGCCGGCGCTTGCCCTCGGCGGCGTCGAGATCGTCGATCAGTTCCGTCCTCGTCGCCGGCAGCGACGCGGTGCGGCGACAGGCTCTCGACCGTGAACGGGCCGGCGACGCGGACGCGGCGCATTGTCGGCGTAGGGCGGTCGTAGAGCATATTCGACATCGGCGGCCTGCGGCGATCGAGGCGTCGATCTCCTTCTGGCGGGCGATGCGCGCCTCCCACCATGCGGCGTGCGGCTCGGCGGCGCCGCGCGGGCCAGCTCGGCGTCGGCACTCGCGCGGGATTTCCCATTCCTCCCAGGCGCTTGCCGAGCGCGGCGTTGAGCGCGGCGCGCAGCGGTTCGAGCACCGCCTGCCATTTCTCCCAGATGTCGTCGATCTCGCGAGTTGTTGGCGATCGACTTCAGCGTGATGTGCGGCACGCGCTCGTAGACGAAGCCCTGGCGGATGATCGTTGTGGGTCGGCGCTGTCGAGCGGCGGCTTGCCGGTCAGCTCGGCCTCCTTGCGCCGGCCCTCGCGGGCTGTCGGCGAGCAGATACCAGGGATAGCGCGCCGCCATCAGCCGCGTGCGCGCCAGCGCCAGCGCGACGCGGCTGGTGTCGATCGTGATCCAGCGCCGGCCCCATTGCTCGGCGACATAGGCGGTCGTGCCCGAGCCGCAGGTCGGATCGAGCACGAGGTCGCCGGGATCGGTGGCCATCAGGATGCAGCGCTCGATCACCTTCGCATGTCGTCTGGACGACGTAGATCTTGTCGTCTGCGAAGCCGCCTGATCGCGTGTCGTCCCATACATTGTTGATCGGCGATGACGGCGAAATCGTCGAAGATATCGGACGTATACTGAGAGTCGTTCGCCGATTGGCTGCAGCCGATCTGCGCTCTAGCGAGCCGCTCCATGCCGGCTCGATTGGTCTTCCAACCGACCTTTGCGCCGGACGTGAATATCTTCCCTCGAAATCGACTGGAAACCTGATGCGTCCGGTCCCTTGCGCCGGTCAGACTGTGAGTTGGATCGATAAATCGCGCGCCCGTCGGGTAGCGATAGTGCTCCTCGACGATCTTCGTCGTGAGCGTCTGACGACGCATCCGTCTTCGAAGTCTGAACGATATCGCACGATCGCATCCTCTTCCGCCGAGTCCTTTGCTCGTAAATAGCTGCCGATATTTTGACGTCTCTCGATTCTTCGCGTACCAAAGTAATGTAATCGCATGACTGGTATCAAGATACGTCTGACTGTCCGCGCCAGTTGTCTTTCGAAACGTAATCTGAGCGACAGAAATTCTCTGCGCCAAACACCTCGTCCATCACCGCCCGCACGCGGTGCACGTTTTCGTCGCCGATCTGCACGAAGATCGAGCCGCTCTCGGTCAGCAGGTCGCGCGCGACCGTCAGGCGGTCGCGCAGATAGGTCAGGTAGGAGTGGATGCCGTCCTTCCAGGTGTCGCGGAACGCCTTCACCTGCTCGGGCTCGCGGCTGATGTCGGTCTGCTTGCCGTCCTTGACGTCGCGCGACTGCGGGTCGAGACCTGCCAGTTCGAGTTGAACTTGATGCCGTAGGGCGGGTCGAAATAGATGCACTGCACCTTGCCCTTCAGGCGCTCGCGCTCGGCGAGGCTCGCCATCACCTGCAGGCTGTCGCCGAGGATCATGCGGTTCGACCAGTGCTGCGTCGTGCTGGTAGAACTCGGCGCGCTGCGTCCGGCGGCGACGCCGTTGAAATCGGCGAACAGGTCGGCTGGTCCGCCGCCGCCTCGTCGGATCGCGGCGCTGCGCCGCCGCAGATCGTCGATGATCGCCTTCGGGTGGATCTTCTCCTGGATGTAGAGCGGCGGCGCGTGGACGACGAGGTCGGACCAGTCCTGCGTGTCCTTGCCGCGCCAGACGAGTTGCGCGTCGCCGATCTCGATCTCGCCGGTCTCGGCGAGCTGCCGGCGCTGCGCCTCGGTCATGGTGATGCGCATGCCGTTCCAGAGCAGCTGCGGGTCGCGGTCGGGGTCGCGCTCGCGGCGCTCGCCCTCGGCCAATGGCAGTTGCCGCGGGTAATGCTTCGGCGGCAGCGGCGAATGGTCTTCCTCGCGCTGGAAGAAGCTCTCCATCTCCGCGGTCGGGATGTTGACCCGCTTCTCGCCGTGGCGCAGCCCCGACCTGCTTCGCCTGATGCCGCGCCATCAGCGCTCCGACCGGTGCCCTCTCCGCCCTTCGGGAGAGGCCATCGCGGAGCGGTGGGAGGTGAGGTGGTGGCGCCGAGCCGCCGCGGCGCGCTCGAATCCCCGCCTCACCCCGACCTCTCCACCCCCGGGGGTGGAGGGATGCCGAAGATCCGTCCGATCGCCATCACGCAAGCTCCTTCGCCATCAGCCGCTCGACGAGGCGGGCGAACTCATCCTGGATCGCGAACACCTCGCGGAACTCGGCGAATTCCCATCGGCCATAAGCGCCGAGCCCGTTGACGCCGGGTATCCACAAAGTGCGCATCGCATCCGCCTTCAGTTGCGCGTCGAGCCCGCGATAGCCCTTGGTTTCGAGCACGAGGTTGACGATCTCGCCGCCGCCGACATCGAGGCGGACCAGGAAATCCGGAGTGTAACGCCGCGCCACTCGCCCGATGCGGTACGGCACCTCGAACTGCATGCCCTGGTTCTTGGCATAGCTGACGACGCGCGGGTGCGCCTCCAGCACGCGGGCCAGCTCGGCCTCCCACTCGCTGTCGAGCACGACGTGGCTGACATGGCTCTTGGCGGTGGTCGCCGGTCGCAGCACCGGCTCGCGGTCGTCTGGAAGTTCACCGACGCGGTCGAGCCCGGTCGGCTGATAGGGATCGAGCACCGCGCGGGCCGGCCGCTCGTCGCCGGTCGATTTGACGATCGCATTGGCGATCAGTTCGACGACCGTGTCGGCGAGCTGTCGCGATAGAGCACGGCGCCGATCGGCACGCCCTGCGCGACCGAGATAGCCCTCGTCGAGCCAGCGCTTGCAGATGCGCTGGATCTGCGGGAACAGATGCTGCTCGCGGAAAACCGTCCTCATCGCGGAAACGGCGGTAGAGCAGATGCTTCGCGAGTTGAAGCTGATCTCCGAGGGGCGCAGCGCGGCGATGCACCTCCGGGGTCAAGGTGATCGCCCTCGCCGACGATGCCCTGCATCAGCACCTCGCACGGGCCGACCTCGCGCGGCGTCAGCACCAGCCGCGAATTCTCGTCGAAGGTCGCGCGTCAAGCTTCTCGGACGGCAGATCGACGCGAAATCCGCTCGACCCGCGGGAAGGTGATCTCAAGCTCGGCGCGCTCGCGGCACGGCATGGACATGCGTCGCGATCTTCGGCGCGGTCGGGCGGGCCTGCGACCGCGCCGGCGGTGAAGGCGAACGGAATGCCCATGACCTGCGGCGTACTCGACATCGAACAGTTCGCCGTCCTCGCCCGAGCTCATAGGACAGCCGGCGCAGGCCGCGGCCGACCACCTGCTCGCACAAAAGCTGCGTGCCGAAGGCGCGGACGCCGAGAATGTGGGTGACGGTGTTGGCGTCCCAGCCCTCGGTCAGCATCGACACCGAGACGACGCAGCGGATCTGCTCGCCGAGCCGTCCCTTGCGGCCGACCGTGTTCATGACCTCGCGCAGCAGCTCGCCGTCGGTCGGCTCGGCCGCATCGCCGGCGCCGCGCTCGCGGGCGCGCTGCTCCTTGAAAGCTTGGATCTCGCGGCGCCGCTGGCCTTGCGGAATTCGCCTGTCGAGCGTGTCGCCGGCCTCGATCTGGCGCTAGTCGATCAGCAGCGTGTGGGGCCGCGTCAGTCGGCTGCCCTGCTCGTCGTAATTGCGAAACAGCCTCAGCGCGCCGGGGTGGAAGGCGCGGGTCTCGTCGATCGTCTCGCTGTCGTCTTCCGGCAGGCGCTCGAAGCCGGCGATCCACTCGTAGACGAGGCTGCGAGATCGCGGTGTTCTGGCACACGACGATGAACACCGGCGGCACGCCGACCCGGCCCTTCTCCCACTCGCTCGTAATAGGTCTCGTAATTGGAATAGAGCGCGTAAAGCGCGGTTTGCAGCATCGCCGGCAGGTCGAGCGGAGTGGCGGCGTGCGCAGCAGGTCGCGGCCGACATGCTGCCACAAATTGCGGTAGACCGGATCGTCTGCGGCCGCAAAATTGTCGGCGACCGGGATGCGCGGCAATTTGACGATGCCGCACTCGATCGCATCCATCAGGCTGAAATCGGAGACGACCCAGGGAAACAGGGTTCCCTCTCGATAGCCCGAACCGCGCAGGAAGAACGGCGTGGCGGACAGATCATAGACGGCGCGCAGCCCGACCTTGCGCTTCAGCGCCTCGATGCCGCTGATCCACAGCCGCGCCGCCTCGTTGTTCTCCCTGGCCTCGGCCTGGCTCTCGCGGTCGAGCGTCTCCTCTTCGGAGAGCGCGCGTTGCCGGTAGCAGTGATGCGCCTCGTCATTGAGCACGACGACATTCTTGAACGACAGCAGCTTGCCGCAGGCGCGGTCGAGCATCTCCCCATCTGTTTGCCGGGTGTCTGACCGGCTCGGGAGCATTGCCGGTCAGGAAGGCGCGCCCGACCTCGCGACAGCGCCATCGTCTCGCGATGCTGGAACGCGTGGTAGTTGGTAATGACGATCGTCGCCTTGCCGATGTCGCCGAGCATGTCGTTGGGCAACAGCTCGCGCGGCCGGTAATAGCTCTCGGGGTGTTCGGGGTAGAGCACCTGGAGCCGATCCTTGATCGTGATGCCGGGCGTGACGATCAGGAAGGCGCGCGAGAAGCGGTCGGAGCCCGGCATGCGCACGGCATTGAGCGTCTGCCAGGCGATGATCATCGCCATGACCGTGGTCTTGCCGGCGCCGGTCGCCATTTTCAGGGCGATGCGAAACAGCTCGGGGTTGGCCTCGGCATTCGCTGCCTCGATCGCGCGCCACAGATTGGCATATTGCCGCCTACTGCGAGCGACCTCGGTCAGCCAGATCAGCGTCTCGACGGCCTCGATCTGGCAGAAGAACGGCCGTTGGCCGGAGAAATTTGGGCTGCGCCAATGCTCCAGCAGACGCTGGGTGGTCGGCGTGACGCCCCAATCGGCGCCACCGGGCAGATCGCGCCACGCGTCGACATGACCCCGGATCTCATTGACGATCGCGCTGTCGCTGTAGGTCTCAAGAGGCAGCGCGCCCTGGGCAGCCGCTCCCCTGCGCCGCGCCGCCGGCACCGGAACGATAAACTTCGACGGCCGCCGGCCTTCGACCGGCGGAAGACCGAGCGGCTGTCCATGCTCGTCAAGGGGATGGTGAAACCGCGGCTTGGCATAGGGTGAGTTGAGGATGGGCCGTTCGTAGAAGCTCTCCGTCATCGGAAGATTTCTCCGTATCGCCCGTCAATTTAGCGCCCCATACTCCCATCAGAGCGAGCAGGCAGATAGAACATAGCGCGCTGGTCGATGCGCCTATTCGCAGCAGCCTTCTACGGCTTCGAGAATTGCCAAGAAATTTACGGCGAGATTGCCGCCGAATTGCGCCAGGGCGCGGCCACGCGCGCGATAGTGACTTCAGGCCGCAACAGCCCGGGGCTCGGCGGCCTCATAGGTGTCTTCTGATCGATAGCCCGCACGTGCTCGCATGGGTGATCCAATCCGAGTGGCGAGCCTTCGATGCGGCTTCAGCCGCCAAATCCCTTTCGGGGATACCTTAGGGATACCTAAAAAAGGGACTTGATCCTAACTGCCCTATTCAAAGCTTTGATTTAATTGGTGAGCCCGCCGGGATTCGAACCCGGGACCTACTGATTAAAAGTCAGTTGCTCTACCGGCTGAGCTACAGGCTCGCTGCGCCAAGCGCACCATAAGGGGTGGCGGAGGACCGGTCAATCGGCCGGGCGTTGACCCCGGAGCCGCGCGGCCGACGATCTGGCCCAGAGCCACCCGGCAGGTCAACGATGTGGCCCCGGTGCGGACCGTCGCATCCAGTGCAGGAGCGGCGCCAGCTGGTCGGCCTGGAAGGCTACGCTACGCGAGGAGGCCGCTCCGGTTCTCGGCATCCCGGTCGGCGCCGTCCGCTCCCGCCTGTCGTGCGGCCGCGACATGTGGCGTGAGATGGTGGACATGAAGGAGGAGGCAGCCTCGACGCGACGCCCCGACGCCGCCGCTGCCCAGCCGCGAGTGCGAGCCGCCTGATCGCCCCATCCCCCGCCGCGCCGATGGCCGAGAAATCCGGCAGCCTTCCCCTCCGCTGCTGCGCATTCGCGGGTTGCCGGAGGGCCGCCGATCGCCTACAACCCGCCGGTCCTGAGCCGGGGCGTGGCTCAGCCTGGTAGAGCGCCTGCTTTGGGAGCAGGATGTCGGAGGTTCGAATCCTCTCGCCCCGACCACTTCAAACCGATTTTTCGAGGTCGACAAGCATCAGAATGGCGAGAAAGCGAATTTGGCAATGGCGCAGGCACGCATTTTCAGGCCGGCAAAGACCGCGATGCAATCCGGGCGCCGGCAAACTCGTAAGTGGATTCTCGAATACGAGCCCGCTTGTGGCCGCACCCCGGACCCGTTGATGGGATGGACCAGCGCCGCGGATACGCTCAACGAGGTGCGGCTGCGGTTCAACACCATCGAGGAAGCGCGCGCCTTCGCCGACAAACAGGGGCTGGCCTATACCGTGATCGAACCGCACGCGATCAGCGAGAAGCCGAAGAGCTATGCCGACAATTTCCGCTATGATCGCGTCCGCAACTGACCCGCGCGGCGGAGCGATCGTCGCCTTTCATCCGACCCCGTAGCTCAGCTGGATAGAGCACTCGCCTTCTAAGCGAGTGGTCGCAGGTTCGAATCCTGCCGGGGTCGCCAGCCCTAACATCACAGCCCGCCGGAATATCGGCCGGCGGAAAACGGATGCCGGCAATTCAGTCGGCGAGCCGCGCCCGCGCGAGGGACGGCCTGACATGCTCGCCGAGCGTGCCGCGAGCCAGCGCCAATGCCGCCACCGCGCCGATCAGCGCCAATACGCCGGCGACGACAAAGGCTGCGTTGAAGCTGCCGGTTGCGGCGACGACATAGCCGGTCACGATCGGGGCCAAGAGGCCAAAGGTGTTGCCGCCGAGAACGAGAAAGGCGAAAGCGCGTCCGGCATCGGCCGGCGAGCGCAAGAGATCGCTGACCAGGGCGCCGTTGGCGGCCGGCCCGACACTGGCGAACGACACCGCGATCGTGATCAGCACGATGACCGCGGCCAGCGATTCGACGAATGGTATCGCCAGACCCGCCGCCGTCAGCAGCAGGCACAGCGCCACCAGATAGCGGCGGTTGCCAACCCGCACCGCGTCGGCCGACAGCAGCCGGTCGCCGGCGAAGTTGGCGACGATATTGACCGCCGAGGCGACCAGAAACGGTATCGCAGTGTAGAAGCCGGAGCTGAGGATCGACACATGCCGCGCGGTTTGCAGATAATTCGGCAGCCACGAGATGTACAGGTAGGCAGTGTAGACGAGGCACCCCTGCGAGATGAACAGGCCCCACATCGCCGGGCAGCGAGCGAGCCCGAGATAGCCGACGCCGCCATGGCTCGGCGGCTCGATGCCGGCGTCTCGCCCGGCGAGGATATGATCCCGCTCCGCGGCCGGCAGCCATCGGGTCTTTTCCGGCGTCGAAACCAAGGCCAGCCAGGCCAGCACCCAGACAAATCCGATCGCGCCGGTGATGATGAACGACCAGCGCCACGACAGTGTCTCGATCAGCCAGGCCACCGCCGGCGCACCCAGCGCCAGCCCGAGGGTCGAACCGGCCGAGATCGCGGCGATCGCCGTGCCGCGCTCGGTATAAGGCGACCACGAGCGGACGCTGCCATAGCTAACCGGAGCGAACGGCGCCTCGCCGATACCGAGACCGAGCCGCGCGGCCAGCATTGTCGCAAAGCTGCCGACCATTCCGGTCGCCATCTGTGCTGCGGACCAGACCGCGGTTGCGACCGAGGCCACGACATGCGTACCCCAGCGATCGATCAGACGCCCGCCGGGCAGCATCATCAGCACATAGGCCCACAGGAACGAGGAAAACAGATAGCCGAGCGCAATCGGCGACAGGCCGAACTCATGCGCGATCGGCTTGCCCGCGACCGACATGTTGACGCGGTCGACATAGGCGATGGCGTTGAACAGAAACAGCAGAAAAAATACCCAATAGCGACGCCGGCTCGTCTTCATCGCTGCGCTCCTCGTCTTCTTTGCGTCGCGCGCGACGAGCGTGCGCGGCGGTTAAAGGAGCCTCCCGGTTTCAACTCGCCGGCATCCGCGGGCAGCGAGGCGGCGCGCACGGCCCCGACGCTTGTTGAGTCGGTTCGCCGTGCGCCGCGACTAAACGATTTTTTCAGGTCGTTGGCTAGCCCTCTTGATCGCGCCAACCTGCTGGGAAACCCCGCATGGCCAGATTATTCCGCCGTGGCGGAAGGGGGCCGGCGATGCTCGATATCGGTTAGCAGCCAATAAAGTGCGCCCAAGGATAGCGCCAATCCGCCGAGACCGAGCAGCGTCTCTAGCTTGGTATTCGTATAATCCAGCAAAATCAGTTTTCTCGCGATCACGATGATAGCGATCAGGATGACGACTCGAACCTCGATAACCCCCGATCGGCGGCGCATCGCCAAGGCGATCGAGTGATTGAACTCGATCAGGATCAACAGGCCGAGAATCAGGCCGAAGGTGTCCTTCAGCGCACCTTGTTCGGCGAAATGGACCCCGGCGTGAAAATCGCTGACCAGCGTAATTATCACCAGGGCCGTTGAATATATTATAATGATAGAGATCATTATCAGCAATATTCCCGAAATTAATAGTTCAAACCTGTCATATACTTCGTGTATTCGAGAATTTTTGCCAAATATCTCAAGAAACATGTTTTAAATCTCCTTATATGATTTTGCACTAGAGAGGTTACGGCGGCGAGGCACTGTGCCATGCGCGCCGTCCGCGGCCAAGCCGATAGGCCGGCGCGGGCCTGGGGCTGTGTTGTCCCTGGCCGCTGGACAGGGTGCCCGGCCTGGGTCAAGTTCCTCGCCGGCAGCGCATGGGAGGCGAACATGGCGGCGGAGACCGGAACAGACCGGTTCAGGCAGAATCTGAAGCGGGAGGCGGCGCAAGCGCGCGCCTACTCGCAGGCCGTCGTAACCTCGGGGGGTAGGACGGTTTGGCTGGCCGGGCAGGTCGCCGCCGATGCTCTCGGCAGGTCGCTCGCCGGCGATTTCGAGGGCCAGGTCCGCGAGGTGTTTTCACGGCTTGGGCAGACGTTGACCGAGGCCGGCGGCAGCCTTGGCGACATGGTCACGATGACCGTTTTCATCACCGATGCGCGCCTTGGCGACCGTTTCACCCAATTGCGCAAGGAGATCTTCGGCGACGACTTCCCGGCGAGCGCGCTGATCACCGTCGCCGGCCTCGCCCGCCCGGAATTCCTTGTCGAAGTGCAAGGGGTCGCGGTTATCGGTTAGCGCGCAGCGACGCCGCGAATCAGCAAAAAAGCTCGTTCTGATGAGCAAAATCGCGCGGGTGTTCTATGCCCTCGCGCTGGTGCTGGTGGCAATCGCCGCGGCCCCGGTCGGCGCGGCGGCGCAAGATTGCCCTCCCGGGCGCCATGTCAACCTTGCGATCACGCCGATGGGCAATGTCCCGATCGTAAGCCTGACCATCAATGGTTCGCCGGCGAACCTTCTCTTCGACACCGGCGCCGAGCGCACGATATTGAACGCGACGGCGGCCAAGCGGCTCGGGATCGTGCCGCACTATGAATATGCCCGGCGAATGCGCAGCCTCGGCGGAGCGGTCGCCGGCGGCGATGCGCGGCTGCGCACTCTCGATCTCGGCGGGATGACTGTCTCTGATGTCAGAGTCCTCGTCGGTTCGGTATCATTGCCGATGGTGGCGGGCAGGCCGCTCGACGGGCTGCTCGGTGCTGATTTTCTCAGTAGTTTCGAAATCGACCTCGACCTGGCGCATCGGCGGGTGCTGCTATACGAGCCGCCGCAATGCCCGATCAGCGCCCCGGCCTGGGGCGAGCCCTATATCACCATAAAGGCCAACCGCTCGCTGCATGATCGCCTGTTTTTTCCGGTCATCCTCGACGGACATAAGCTGGACGCGCTGATCGACACCGGGGCGCAATTGACCGCACTCGATTCCGCCGCGGCAACCGCTCTGGGGCTTACCGGCGCGGAGTTGGCGCGTGATCCGGTGGCTACGCTGCGCGGCGCCGCCGCCGAAATTGTCAAATCGCCCGCTCACCGGTTTGGCCGGCTCGACATTGATGGCGAGGTCGTGCGGGATCCGGTCATCGTGGTCACCTCGCTGGGGCTGCAGGACGCCGATCTGGTGCTCGGCGCCAATTTCCTGCGTGGGCACCGGGTCTGGCTGTCGTACGCGTCGCACCTGGTCTTTGTCAGCCGCCCCTGAAAAGCAACCAACCGAACCGTTGCGGGGATATGCCCCGACACCTCAGCGTGGCAGCGACCGCGCCAAAATCGCATAGGCTTCTTCGTCGGTGCGGTCGTAGCGCAGCGGGGTGACGGTGATGCGGCCCGAATTCAGCGCCGCGATGTCGCTTTCGGGACCCTGGTCGCGCTCGCCGCGGCGAAACCCGACCCAGTAATAGGTCAGCCCGCGCGGATCGGTTCGCGCCTCGACATCCATGCCCTCGACGCTGCCGGCGCCCTGCCGGGCCAAGGTCAGCGGCCCGACCTGTTCGGCCGGCCGGTCGGGAAAGTTGACGCTGAGACAGGTGGCGGCGCTCCAACCAATCGCCAACAGCTGATGGACGACCTGCGGACCGAGCATGGCCGCCGTGTCCCAGCGGACATGGGCGCGATTGGTCCAAGCCTGGCTGAGCGCGATCGCCGGAATCCCCAGCATCATCCCGGTCATCGCTCCACCGACGGTCCCGGAGAACACGGTTTCGATACCGAGATTCGCCCCGCGATTGACCCCGGACAGCAGCAATTGCGGGCGCGCCGTCTGCATTAGATGGCTGATCGCCATCACCGCGCAATCGCCGGGCGTGCCGGTGACGGCCCAGCGCCGCGCGCCGCGCTGGCTGATGCGGATCGGATGGTGCAGGCTGATCGCGTGCGAAACGCCGCTCTGGTCGTGCTCGGGCGCGACGACCCACACCTCACGGGCAAGTTCCTGCGCGATCCGCTCGAGAACTTCGAGGCCGGGCGCGTCGATGCCG
This sequence comes from uncultured Alphaproteobacteria bacterium, assembly GCA_963775875.1. Classification (GTDB taxonomy): domain Bacteria; phylum Pseudomonadota; class Alphaproteobacteria; order ATCC43930; family CGMCC-115725; genus AP-15. The sequence goes on along the minus strand of CAVZKP010000014.1, from coordinate 24,865 downwards.
TCGTCATTGGTCAACAAAATGCGGTCGAGCACGTTTCACCTCCGGGTTGCGATCGGGCTTAGCATCCTGCGCTGACGAAATCGAGGCGGCCGGCGACAGCGATTTGCAGATCTCGCCCAGCCCTGTGGGATGATTTAACCCCACCGGCGCCATTGCCCTCGCCAAAGCCGCCGCGTCCGGCTAAAAGGCGGTCGTTCACAGCCGCCGAGCCGCCATGACCGAGGATTTCTATCGCATCAAGCGCCTTCCCCCCTATGTGTTCAGCGAGGTTAACGCGCTGAAGGCGAGGGCGCGTGCCGCTGGGCGCGACGTCATCGATCTCGGCATGGGCAACCCCGACGGCCCGACCCCGCCGCATATCGTCGCCAAGCTGATCGAGGCGGTGCAGAACCCGAAGACCCACGGCTATTCGGTGTCGCGCGGGATCACTGGGCTGCGCCGCGCCTGCGCCGGCTATTACGCCCGGCGTTTTGGGGTCGAGCTCGATCCCGAGCGCGAGGTCATCGTCTCCCTCGGCTCGAAGGAGGGGCTGGCCAACCTGGCGCAGGCGATTACCGCGCCGGGCGATATCGTGCTGGTGCCGAACCCGTGCTATCCGATCCACGCCTTCGGCTTCATCATGGCCGGCGCCTCGGTGCGTCATGTCCCGGTCGGCCCTGAATTCGACTTTATGGCCGAGCTGAAAAAGGCGGTGCAGCACAGTATCCCGGCGCCGCTTGCGATCGTCCTGAACTTTCCTGCCAACCCGACCGCGCAGACCGTCGATCTCGATTTCTACGGCGAGATCGTCGATTACTGTCGCCAGCAGAATATTATTATTCTGTCCGATATCGCCTATGCGGAAATCTATTTCGATGGCAAGCCGCCGCCTTCGATCCTCGAAGTGCCGGGCGCGCGCGACATCGCGGTCGAATTCTCCTCGCTCAGCAAGACCTATTCGATGGCCGGCTGGCGCATCGGCTTTGCCGTCGGCAATCAACGGCTGATCGCTGCGCTGTCGCGGGTGAAATCTTATCTGGATTACGGCGCCTTCACCCCGATCCAGGTGGCGGCGACCGCGGCGCTGAACGGCCCGCAGGACTGCATCGGCGAAACCCGCGCGCGCTATCAGGCGCGCCGCGATGTGATGATCGACGGCTTGCGCCAGGCCGGCTGGGAGGTGCCGCAGCCGGAGGCGACGATGTTTGCCTGGGCCCCGATCCCGCCCCAGTATCGTGCGATCGGCAGCCTCGCCTTTTCCAAGCTGCTGCTTGAACGCGCCAATGTCGCGGTGTCGCCGGGGATCGGCTTTGGCGAGTACGGTGAGGGCTTTGTGCGCATCGCGCTGGTCGAAAACCGCCAGCGCCTACGCCAGGCAACGCGCAACATCAAGACCTTTCTCTCGGGCCGCAACGACACTGTCGAGGCGCGCCGCGGCGAGCGGGGGTTGGCGGCGGCAGCCTCGTAACAGCACCTCCGTTGATTGGCGGCGGTGGTTATCGCGAAGGCGAGAGCTGGGCTATTGCATTCACCAACTCGCTCATTCTGGCGATGACGAGGGCGGCGCCGCGGGCCGCCAAACGTTCCCGTGGCCCGGCCGGCAATGGCCGCCGCCGCAAAAGCCGATCGCGGTCATTCCGGCGGCGCGGGCGGCCTCGACGCCGGCAAGGCTGTCCTCGATGACCAGGCAGCGCTCCGGTGCGGCGCCCATTCGGGCGGCGGCGTAGAGGAACAGATCGGGTGCCGGCTTGCCGTGCCGGACCATCGACGCGCTGAACAGGTGAGGGGCGAAATTGCCCAACAGACCCACCGTTTCGAGCCCGAGGCGGATGCGTTCCGGGGTCCCGCTCGACGCGACGCAGACCGGTAAGGTCAACGCGGACAGCACGTCGTGGATGCCGGCGATCGGTTCGAGCGAGCAGCGATATTGCTGCGACAGCGCAGTCGTGATGCGCTCGGCGTAATCGTCCGGCAGGGCACGGCCGCGTTCGCGCTCGATCGTCGCCAGCATCTCGGCGTCGGAGATGCCGCAGAAGCGATCCTGCAACTCCTCCTCGCCGACCGCGTACCCGCAGGAAGCGAGTGTTTGCGCATGAACGCGGTTAGCGATCGGCTCGCTGTCGATCAGCACGCCGTCGCAGTCGAAGATGATCAGGTCGAAGCGGCTTGCGGTCATCGGGACCGCGTGGCTGCGACCCGTTTGCGCGCCGGTCGCCGAGCCTCCGGTTCCACGGGCGGCGGCACCCCGGCCGCGGTCAGCGCCGCATGCTGGCGGGCGGCCAGCGCCGATTCGTCGAAATCCTCGATCAGTTCGTGGAACAGGCGGTGCCAGTTGATCTCGGCCTTCAGATGCATGAACACCGAGCCGAGCCCGACCGCGGCCCGGTCCATAAACACAAACTCGCGCGGCGGCCGAACCCCGCCGAGCCGGCGAATGTCGCGGTGCACGCTCTCGACCACCGCGGCGCCATCGGCCCCGTTCGCCTTTTCCTGGATCAGCCGCGCTCGATCGTCGAGCAACGGGCCATAGACAAACCGCGCCCAGCGGTTCAGCACCTCGATCATCTCGCCTGACAGATTACCAAAGCCCCAGCTCTGATAGGCGTGGACGGCGAGGTCCCGATCGCCGCGCTCCAGCGCGTGGTAAAGGTCGATGACCCCGCGTACGAATGAGGCGCGAAAGACCCGCACGCAGCCGAAATCGAGCAGATTGACGCCACCATCCGGCGCCACCGTGTAATTGCCGAGATGCGGGTCGCCGTGGATCACCCCGTAATGGTAGAACGGCACGTACCAGACCCGAAACATGCGCAGCGCCACCTGGTTGCGGCGCATGATCGGCGCCTTCGCGGTGTCGAGGATCGGCGCCCCGTCGAGCCAGGTCATCGTCAGCAGGCGCCGGGTCGACAGCTCGGGCAATGAAGTCGGCACGGCGATCCCGGGCTCGTCGCGCAGGACCTCGCCGTATAGGCGCATATGCGCGGCTTCGCGCTGGTAATCGAGTTCCTCGCGCAGTCGGTCGGCGATTTCGGCATGGATCTCGGCGGTGGTGACGGCGCGGTCGTAGCGCTCGTAGAGACCCATCGCCAGCTTTAATTGGCGCAGATCGGCTTCGACCGCCGACGCCATGTCCGGGTATTGCAATTTGCAGGCGAGCGAGGTGCCGTCGAGGGCTTCGGCCCGGTGCACCTGGCCGAGCGAGGCGGCGCGCGCTGCATTCCTGCTCAAAGCTGCGGAACCGCGCTCTGCCAGCCCTCGCCGAGTTCGCCCTCCATGCGGCGCTTGACAAACGGCCAGCCCATCGCCGGCGCGTTCGCCTGCAATTGCACCAGCTCCTCGACATATTCCTTGGGCAATGCGTCGGGGATCGTGGCGAGCAGCTGCGCCACCTTCATCAGCGGCCCCTTGATGCCGCCGAGTGCCGCTTTCAGATCGGCGGCATGGCGGCCGCGGTCGACGGTAAGCCCGAGATAGCGCTCGCCGGCGAGCCGGGCGGCGAGCCCACCCATCGCCGTCGACACCTGCGCGTATCGGCGCACCCGCCCGGTAAAGGAGTTGTCGTCGGTCACGATTATCTGTTGAAAAGTTACCAATTCTTCCCGTGGCCCGACTTTCCGCGGCCAAGGGGGTGGGCTTATGAGACGATCAATATGAAGGCCCTAGCCGAGAGTTTCGAGCTCGTCGATGAAGCCCGAGACAACCGACAGGCCCTTCGACCAGAAGGATGGGTCGGCGGCGTCGAGGCCGAATGGGGCCAAGAGCTCGCGGTGACGCAGCGTGCCGCCGGCGCGCAGCATGTCGAGGTAGCGCTCGGCAAAACCCTGATGCGCCTCCTGGTAGACAGCGTAGAGCGAGTTCACCAGACAATCGCCGAACGCATAGGCATAGACGTAAAACGGAGTGTGGATGAAGTGCGGGATGTAGGACCAGTAGTGGCGATAGACGCCGTCGAGGCGGATCGCCGGCCCAAGGCTCTCGCGCTGCACCTCCAGCCAGATTTCGGAAATCCGCTCGGGCGTCAGTTCGGCCTCGCGGCGCTCATCATGCACCTTGATCTCAAAGGTGGCGAAGGCGATCTGCCGCACCGCCGTGTTCAGCATGTCTTCGACTTTGCCGGCGAGCATGATCTTGCGTCGGCGCGGTTCGATTTCGCGCGCCAGCAGGGCGCGGAAGGTCAGCATCTCGCCAAAGACCGAGGCGGTTTCTGCCAGGGTCAATGGCGTGTCGGCCATCAGATAGCCCTGCGGCGCGGCCAACACCTGGTGCACCCCATGGCCCAGTTCGTGCGCCAGGGTCATCACATCGCGCACCCGTCCCTGGTAGTTCAGCAAGAGATAGGGGTGTGCGCCCGGCACCGTCGGGTGGGCGAAAGCGCCCGAGGCCTTGCCCGGGCGCACCGGCGCGTCGATCCAGGGTGCGGCGAAAAAGCGGCCGCCGACTGCTGCCAGCTCGGGCGAAAAGGCGTTGTACGCCGAAAGCACGGTCTCCTCGGCCTCACGCCATGGGATCAGCGGGTCGTCATCCTCGGGCAGCGGCGCGTTGCGGTCCCAGAACGGCAACGCCTCCACTCCGAACCAGCGCGCCTTCAGCCGGTAATAGCGGTGCGACAGATTGGGATAGCTGTCGCGGACTGCCGCGATTAGCGCGTCTACGACCTCGTCCTCGACAAAATTCGATAGATTGCGCGACGAAATCGGCCGCGCGAACCGGCGCCAACGATCCTCGATCTCCTTGTCCTTGGCCAGCGTGTTGGTGATCAGCCCAAAGGTTCGCGCATTCCTTCCCAGCACCTCGCCGACGCTGATCGCAGCCTCGCGGCGGACCTCCGGATCGCGGTCGGACAACAGGTCGAGCGCCTCGGCCTCGGTCAGCTGCTGGCCGCGAATCGGGAACCGCAGATCGGCGATAGTCTCGTCGAACAGCCGGGTCCAGGCGGCGCGCCCGGCAACGTATTTCTCGTGCAACAGCTTCTCGACTTCGTCGCTGAGCTGATGCGGGCGAAAGGCGCGCGTGTCGCGCAGCCATGGGCGATAGTGGGCGAGCCCTGGGTCGGCCTCTTTCGCTGCGAGCACGGTGTCGTCGAGGCGGTTCAACTCGAGAGCGAAGAACAGCAAAGCTGGTTGAAATCGCATTGGTCCGTTCCTGGATCGTCTGATAGAAGCGGCCGATCTCCGGGTCGGCAAGATTGCCGGCATGGACCAGGGAGGCATAGCTGATGATGCGGCCGCTCAGCTCCTGCATCCGCTCATAGGCTTCGACGGCGACGCCCAGTTCCGCCCCCGATAGACCGGCGAGCCGCTCCTCGTAATGCTGGCGAAACGATTCGGCATCCTCGGCGAGCCGCGCCAGATCGCGGGCCAGCGCCGGGCTCTCGGGGCCGGGATAGAGATCGGAAAGATCCCATTCCGGCAAGGCCCCGAGCGCCGCCTTCTTCTGCCCCGCCCCCGCTTCCGCCGCTGCCTGCAAGCGCATCATTCTCTCCACCGCCGCACCTCTAGCGGAAGATATGGGGCGCGGTCAGGAACCGCCAAGCATCGGCCCAGCGAGGCGGAAGCCGCGGTAACGGCTGCGACCCTGTGGCGGCCGGTTCGAACTGCTGACGCGACCGCGCTACATGTCGGCGGCGCCGGTCAGCCGATCGCTCGCTTGCTGCGGTTCGGACAGCGGCGTCGCGATCTCGAGCAGCAGAGATTGCGCGACCGGATCGTGCGGAAACGCCTCCAAGATCATTCGATAGCGCCGCACCGCGGCGCTTACCTCGCCCCTTTCCAGGCAGGCCGAAGCGTCCCAGGTCATCTCGCTCAGCCGTCCGATTTCTCCGTTGGCGGCCAATTCGGGATCGTCGCGGTTTTTGATGCCGAGCAGCTCATATGCCATGAACGCGTTGCTGCGGCCCTTGACCCGCACCGTTCGCAACGGCCGCGCAACAATGTCGGCGGCGACCGCGGCGAAGACATTGTCGCTGATGCAGATCGTCGTGCCGAACAATTTATTGATGCCTTCGAGCCGAGCGGCAACGTTGACGCCATCGCCCATCACCGTGTAGCCGAGGCGCTCCGACGAGCCGAAATTGCCGACCAAGACGGTGGCGCAATTGAGCCCGATGCGGACGCGCATCCGTTCGCGCCCCTCGGCCGCCCATGTCGCATTCATGCGCTCCATGCGGCGAGCGACGCGCAAGGCGCCGATGCACGCGCGCAACACATGATCACTCTGCGGCAGCGGCGCTCCCCAAAACGCCATGACGCCATCGCCGATGAATTTGTCGACGGTTCCGTGCTCAGCGGAAATCGCGTTCGAGACCAATTCGAAATAGGTCGACATCTGGTGCAGCAGCGCGTCAGGTGACAAGCGCTCGGCATGGGTCGAAAAATCCTCCAGATCCGAAAAGAACACGGTCAGAAAGCGCGGTTCGGCGCCGGTCGTCAGCGCCGCTCCCGATCGAATCAGCTGCCGCACCACATCCAAAGGAACAAATGAAGAAAACGATCGCAACGAGCTGCGCAGCAACGAGGCCGCCGATTGAAGCTGCTCGATTTCCCTGATCTTGGACGAGGCGGGTGCGGCGACCGGATCGTCAAAAACCAATGTCTCGATCGACTTCAATTCGCGGGAGATTGTTTCGATCGGCCACGATAGCCGCGCCGCCAGCAGCCGGATCAACAACGCCTCGACCAGCGTCAGCAAGACGATCACGACGATCATCTGCCGATTTGTCGCTTTGAGGGTTCTGACGAAATCATCAGTCGGGGTCAGAATCATCGTCTCCCAGGGGAGACCCATCTCACCAGGAAACGGCGTGAACGAGACGCTGAGCTCCTTCCCGGTTTCCGGAGAGTCAAATACGAAATTTTCCTTCTTGGTGTGCAGGTGCTGGCGATAGGCGGCGCGCACGTCCGCATCGGGGAGATCATCTAATGTTGCGACTTCCAAATGGTCGTGGACGGTGCGCACCGCCCGCCGTCGCTCCGAATCGGCGATGATCTCCCCATCTCTGCGGTCGGCAATCAAGGTCATGCTGCGCGCGCTGACGCGATGACTCTTCAGAAAATGCGAGAGCACGTCCAAAGTTATGTTGGCGCCGGCGCAGCCGATGAATTTGCCTTCGTGCTCGATCGGAACCGCCAGGGCGAGCACGGGGGAGCCGGTATCCGGATTGATCGACGGTCCGTCGATGGCGAGAGATCCGGTCTCCCTCGCGGTCTTGCACGGCAGCAAGGCGGCGACGTCGATCGTGGTTTCCACCGAATACCCGCCGACGACATGCGGCCAGGTGTCGAAGAAAGTGCGGTGCCGACGGCGATCCGCACCGGCGGAAAACGCGTCGATATAGCTGGAATGCCAGACGGCATTCGGCGGAATCCGAGGGTCCGAGCGTCTGCGGTCCTGGTCGATTCGAGTTACCACCCGTTCATATCCGTCGTCGAAGCTGACATAGACCGCATCGGCCTGCGGCGAGGAAGTCAGCGCCCGATAAAGCAATTCCCGACTCTGCTCGGTTTTGAACAAAGTGGGCTCGGATGCGGCCATTTCCGCCAGCAGCCGCAATGTGCTCGCGACCGGCTTGATCAGGCTGTTGGCGGTCTCGACGCTGGCCTGACGGGTATTGGCAACTTGCTCGTCCAGAATTGAGATGATGCCGGCCGCATTTCTGCGGTAACTAAAGAGCAATATGAAAATGAGTACCGGAACCGTCAGACATATAAAGGAAATCGAGATGACCGCGCTCAGCTTTGGCCGTCGAAGCCAGGCTAGAGCCGCATTCATGCCGCTGTACCGATCGCCGAATCCAGAGGAGAACGGTGGATCATAGGCCAGCTCGAGGTCACCGCCAAACTTTGGCGCCGGCTATTCCACCACCGCCGCGAAACCCGTAGAAGGACGGCGGGGAGGATCGGGGACGCATGGATTACGATAGCTGTCGCAGCCTGCCGGCGATGTTCTTCGAACAGGCGGCTCGGCTCGGCGACAAGCCCTTTTTGTGGATCAGGCGCGACCGGCAATACCAGCCGATCAGCTGGGCCGCGGCGGCGCGCGATGTCCGCCTCCTGGCCCAGGGCCTGGCCGCGCTCGGCATCGGCCGGGGCGAGCGCGTCGCCCTGGTTGCCGAAAACCGGCCGGAATGGGTCATCGCCGACCTGGCGATCATGAGCGCAGGAGCGATCACCGTTCCAGCCTATGTGACCAATACCGTCGAAGACCATCGCCATGTCTTTGCCACCAGCGGCGCGCGCGCGGTGATTGTATCGAAAACCTCCTTTTCCGCGCGGGTGCTGGCCGCGGCGAACCAGGTCGACAGCGTGCACACGGTGGTCTCGATCGAGCCGGCCGCGGGCCAGGCGAGCGCGGTCGATGTCCTCTCCTGGGACGAGGTGCTGGCCCGTGGCCGCGAACCGCCGGGCGGCATCGCCGGGCATGTCGCCGACCTGATGCCCGACGACCTTGCCTGCCTGATTTTCACTTCGGGCACCGGCGGCATCCCCAAAGGGGTGATGACCACCCACCGCAACATTCTCGCCAACTGCCGGGGCGCCTATCGCCTGCTCGAATTGCTCGGGCTCGGCGACGAGGTGTTTTTGAGCTTTCTGCCCTTGTCGCATGCCTATGAGCACACCGCTGGGGTAATGTTCCCGATCTCGATCGGCGCCCAGATCTACTTTGCCGAAAGCGCCGATACCCTGGCCGCCAACCTCATCGAAGCGCGCCCGACGATCATGACGGCGGTGCCACGGCTCTACGAGACCCTACATCGGCGCATCCTGCTCGGGGTCGAGCGCAAAAGCGGGATGGCGCATAAAATGTTCGACAAGGCCGTCGCGATCGGTCGCAAGCGCGCAACTTTTACCGCTCTGAGCCTCGGTGAGCGGCTGCTGGACCCGCTGCTCGACCGGCTGGTGCGCGCCGGGGTTCGTCGGCGGTTTGGCGGGCGGCTCAAGGCGATGGTGTCGGGCGGCGCCCCGTTGAACCCCGAAATCGGCAGCTTCTTTCTGGCGCTCGGGATCACCCTGCTTCAGGGCTACGGCCAGACCGAGAGCGGACCGGTGATCAGCTGCAATTCGCCTGGCAGGATCAAGATCGACACCGTTGGGCCGCCACTGGACGGGGTGCGAGTGCGGATCGCCGATGACGGCGAGATCCTGGTCGCCGGCGACAATGTGATGCAGGGTTATTGGAACGATCCGCAGGCGACGGCGCAGACGCTCGTCGATGGCTGGCTCAGGACCGGCGATGTCGGCCGGATCGACGAGGATGGCTATATCCGGATCACCGACCGAAAGCGCGACTTTATCAAGAATTCGGGCGGCGAGATGGTGTCGCCGGCCCGCATCGAAGGTTATCTGACCCTGGAACCGGAAATCGCCCAGGCCATGGTGTTCGGCGACCGCCGACCCTATCTGGTTGCGATCGTGGTTCCCGATCGCGATTTCGCTGCCGGTTTGGCCACCAAGAACGGGTCGCAGGCAGATCCAGCGGCGCTCGCCGCCGATCCCGGCCTGGTCAAGGCGATCGGCGCTGCGGTGGCGCGGGTCAATCGGGAGTTGACCCCGATCGAGCGGGTGCGGCGCTTCGCGATCGCGGCGGAACCCTTTACCATCGCCAACGGCCAGATGACGCCAACGTTGAAGGTCAAGCGGCACGCGATCCGCGAAGCCTACGGGGCCGCGCTCGACGCGCTCTATGACGGCAAGGGGATCGCGGCGTAAAAGTTGACCGGCGGCGCGGCGAACCAAAGGGGAGGAAGATCCATGCGGCTCGAAGGCAAGATCGGTATCGTCACCGCGGCGGCCTCGGGGATGGGGCGGGCCGGGGCATTGCGCTTTGCCCGTGAAGGAGCCGCAGTCGGTGTTGTCGACATCGACCAGGCCGGGGTCGAAGCCGTGGTCGGCGAGATCACCGCGGCCGGAGGGCGCGCGCAGGGTTTCGTCGGCGACCTGCGCCAGGACGATTTCGCCCGCGCCATCGTGCACCGCACCGCCACCCAATTTGGCGGGCTCGATTTCGTGTGGAACCATGTCGGCCATCCCGGCCCGGCCTCGATCGAGGGCATCGAGATGGCCGATTTCGACATCGCGATCGGGCTCAACCTGCGCACCGTGCTGGTGACGACCGAAGCCGCAATCCCCGAGCTGCGGGCGCGTGGCGGCGGCGCCCTGCTCTATACCGCCTCGACCTCGGGTCTGGTCGGCTCGGCCTTTAGCCCGGTCTATTCGATGGCCAAGTTTGGCGTCGTCGGTTTTGTGCGTTCGCTGGCCAAGCGCCTGGCGCCGGACAAGATCCGGGTCAATGCGATCTGCCCTGGCCCGATCGACACGCCGATGCTGCGCGTCTTCGTCGCCCGCCCCGACCAGCAGCGTACCGCGGGTCAGGACAAGGAAGCGCTGGTCCAGGCGCGCGGCCGGCAGAATCCGATGGGCCGCACCGGCCAGCCCGAGGAGATCGCCAACGCCGCGCTATTCCTGATCTCGGACGAAGCTTCCTTCGTCTCCGGCGCCGCCCTCCCGGTCGACGGCGCCGCGACGGCGTGAACGGCTCTCTCGGCCGGCTGACTAGCCCAGACTTTCAGCCCCGGCGCCGGCGAAAAAATCGCGCAGCGCGCGGTAGGCTTCGTCGGGCGCTTCTTCGGGGATGAAATGGCCGCTGTCGATCGCGTGGCCTCTTACGTTCTCGGCGTGGTCGCGCCAGACGCCGAGCACATCGTAGCCGCTGCCCTGCGAACTGCGCTGGCCCCACAGCATCAACAGCGGCATCGTGATGCGGCGGTCGCGGTCGGCGCGGTCGTGGACCAGGTCGATCGATGCCCCGGCGCGGTATTCGGCGCAGGTGGCGCGGATCGTCTCGGGATTTTTGAAACACCGCAGATATTCGGCGAACGCCTCCGGTTCCAGCTTCGCCGGCTCGCGCAGCAGCGCGCCGAGTTGGTGGCGCAGAAAGAACTCGGCCTCGCTGCCGATCAGCCGTTCCGGCAGGCCGCCCGGCTGGATCAGAAAGAACCAGTGCCAGCTCGAGGTCGCGGCCTTCTGGTCGATCGTCTCGAAGCGGTAGAGCGTCGGCACGATGTCGAGCAATGCCAGGCGATCGATCCGTTCGCCGTGGTCGCGGGCGAGCCGGTGGGCGACCCGCGCGCCGCGGTCGTGGCCGGCGACGGCGAAATGCTCGAAGCCCAACGCCGCCATGGTTTCGACCTGGTCCAGCGCCAGCGCCCGTTTGGCGTAATGCGCGTTGTCGACGCCGGCCGGCGGTTTCGAGCTGTCGCCATAGCCGCGCAGATCGGGAATGACCAGCGTGAACTCGGCGGCGAGGCGCGGCGCTAACTTGCGCCACATCAGATGGGTCTGCGGGTAGCCGTGCAGCAATAGCAGCGGCGGTCCGCTGCCGCCGGTCACCAGGTTGATCTGGGCATCCGATGTCGCGATCCGGCGCTGCTCGAAACCGGGGAAGAACTCGGTCATCGTCGTCGCCGCCTATAGCCCGCGGGTCGCTTCGCCCTTGAGCTCGACAATGTTGCCGTCGGGGTCGGTGATATAGAGCGACGGGCCATAGCCCTCGGCGCCGTAGCGCTCCCTGACCTCGCCGGGATCGACGCCGTGCCGCTGCAAATGCGCCTTCAGCGCCGTTGCGTCAAAGCCGACGATTCGCACCGCGAAATGATCCATGTTGCGCCCGGCCGCGCCTTCGGCCGCCATCGGCGAGGCTACCGCGGGGACCAGATCGATCAATGACGCGCCGGCGCGCAGCTGGACCAGCCGCGGCTGCTGGAGCTCGCGCTCGATCTGGCAGCCGAGGACATTGCGGTAGAATTCGATCGCACGTTCGAGGCTGCCGACCCGAAGCACGACATGGTCGAGCCCGCCGATATGGACGGCGCCCTCGGCACCCGCCGTCGCCTGTCCGGTCTCGATCGCCACCGTATCCGGCATCGCTGCCTCCCTTCGCTCCCGCTTCCGGTGCCGAGCATGCCGCAATCGCCGGCGCCGAGGCAAGCGGCCCGCATGGCTGCCCCGGAGTTGCACTTGGTTCATGTCGCATCGGCAAAAACGCGGGGCTCCGGGCCGCGCACAGCTAGGAAATCCGCGCTCCAAGGGAGTACAGTCGGCACGACACGGATGCTTGGTCAATTATGAGCGGAGAAAACGACATGCAGTACCGCAGGATTTCGGCCGATTGCCATCTCGACATGCCGTGGATGCCGCCCCAGCTGTTCGTCTCCGAGGCGCCGCGGGAATTAAAAGACCGCATGCCCTACGTCGAGGATGGCCCGCAGGGACCGCAATGGGTCGCCAAGAACGGCGCCAATTTCGGGCTGAAGAACGGCGTCGGGCCGGGCGGTGCGGCATTTGTCCCCGGACAGAACCACCGGGTCGACATCATGGCCGAAACCGGCATGTATGAGGACGGTAAGAAGGACATCCGGCGCTGCAGCGATCCGCATCTGCGGATCAAGGACATGGACCGCGACGGCGTCGATGCCGAGGTGATCTATGGCATTCTCGGCGCCGCCTCGCGCCTCAACGACCGCGAAGCCTCGAACGAGATGCTGCGCATCTACAATGATTGGCTGAAGGATTTCTGCAGCCACTATCCCGAACGCGAGATCGGCCTCGCCTGTCTGCCCTATGGCGATATCGACGAGACGGTCAAGGAGATCCATCGGGTCGCCAAGATGGGCATCAAGGGGCTCGAACTGTCCTGCTCGTGGGACATGGAGCCGATGTGGCATCCGATCTGGGAGCCATTGTGGAAGGCGGTCGAGGACGTGCAGTTGCCGTTGCATTTCCACACCTTCCCGACGACGTCGCCGAAGGCGCGTGAGGGGGTCTCCGGCCAGACCCGACGGGCGGCGATGTTCACCGGGGTTTCGGCGTTCCAGATGGGGCTGATCAACATCATCGCCGCCCTGATCGGCGCCGGCGTGCTCGAGCGTCATCCGCGCCTGCGGGTCTCGTTTGGCGAGAGCGGCATCGGTTGGCTGCCCTACGCCCTCGACCGTATGGATTTCGAGTATGAGGACCGCTTCCGCGACCTGATGAAGATGAAGCCCAGCGAGTACTGGCGCCGCCAGTGCAAGGCGACGTTCCAGTTCGACCCGATTGGCACCAAGCTCTACGAGGATATCGGCGTTGAAACCCTGATGTGGGGCTCCGACTACCCGCACACCGACGGGGTGTGGCCGGAATCCTCGAAATACATCAAGGAGCAGTTCGCCGGTCTGCCCGCCGATGTGGTCCACAAGATCACCTGCGAGAACGCCGCCAAATTCTACGGGCTGACCAACTGAGCAGCAGCCGCTAACCGGCCCGAGCTTGTTTCGCGGAGCGCCGAAGCGATCCCGGGCCGGTGGCCAACCCTCAGAACTGGACCCGCTGGGTCAGCGCGCCGTCGATGATCAGGTTGGTGCCGGTGATAAAGCTGGCGCGCGGGCTGGCGAGGAAGACGACGGCGTCCGCCACCTCCTCGGGCGTGCCCATGCGGCCCATCGGGTTGCGCCCGACCATTGTTTTGAACAGATCCGGGTTGCTCTGCTCCACGACATTCCACACCCCGCCTTTGAAATAGACGTTGCCGGGCGAGACCATGTTGGCGCGCACCCCCTTGGTCGCAAGATTGCGGGCCAGCGCCTTGACATAGGGGACCAGCGCGGCCTTGACCGAGGCGTAGGGGCGCGGCATGCCAGCGATCTCGATGGCGCCGGTGGTGCCAATCACGACGATTGCCCCGGCCGGCGATTTTTCAAGGAACGGGATCGCCGCCTCGACCCCGGCGACCGTGCCCATTACGTCGATATCGAGGCTGCGGCGCCAGGAATCTTCGTCCATCGCCTGCGCCAGTGCGCTGACATTGGCGACAAAAACATCGAGCCCGCCGAGCCGCCCGGCCGCCTCGGCGACCCAGGCGCGCAATGCTTTGGTATCGGCCACATCGACGGCTCCGCCATTTGCCTTGACCCCCTTGCCGGCGAGCGCTGCGACAGCCTCCTCAACGCCCGCTTCGCCACGCGCGCAGAGCGCGATGTCGCAGCCCTCATCGGCCAAAAGGTCGGCGATGGCGCGGCCGATGCCGCGGGTCCCGCCGGTGACGATAGCTTTCTTGCCCTTCAGGCCGAGATCCATCTCCCCCTCCCTGCTGCCGATGTCCGCGATCCGATCACTGCGGCAGTCGGGCCCGAGGATGCGCATCCTCGTAGACGGCGAGCAGACGCTCGGTCTCAACCGAGGTGTAGCGCTGCGTCGTCGACAGGCTGGCGTGGCCGAGCAATTCCTGGATCGCGCGCAGATCGCCGCCGGCGCCGAGCAGATGCGTCGCAAAGCTATGGCGCAGCGCGTGCGGGGTTGCCGTTTCCGGCAGGCCGAGAAGACGCCGCAATGCCGCCATCTGGCGCTGCACCAGGCGCGGGTTTAGCGGACCGCCGCGGGCGCCGACAAAGAGCGGGCCGTCCGCGGTCAGCGCATAGGGGCAGGCGGCGAGGTAGTCGGCGATGGCGGCGCGCACCGCCGGCAGCACCGGCAGCTGGCGCTGCTTGCGGCCCTTGCCGGTGATTGTCAGCATTTCGCCGGTCGGCGCCGCGGACCGGCTCAACCCGAGCGCCTCCGATAGCCGCAACCCGCAGCCATAAAGCAACGCCAAGAGAGCGGTATCGCGTCTGCCCTGCCAGCCTTCGGGAGAAAGGTCGCCGGCCGCGTCGACAGTGGCGATCGCATCGTCGATGGTCAGCGGCTTGGGCACGCCGGGCGGCAGCTTGGGCGAGCGCAAGGCCGCGAGCGCCGCGGTCGAGGCGAGCCCCCGGCGCTGCAAAAAACGCACAAACCCGCGCAGCACCGACATGCCGCGCGCCAACGAGCGGCGTTCGATGCCTTCGCCCGCGCGCCGTGCCAGAAAGGCGCGGAAATCGGCCGGCCGGAGCGCGTCGATTGCCGAGAGGCTTGGCGCCGCGCCCAGATGCTCGGTCAGAAAATCGAAAAAAAAGGCGAGGTCGCGGCCATAGGCGGCGACCGTATGCGCCGACGCGCGGCGCTCGCCGGTGAGCCAGGCGGCCCACAATCCGATCGCCGCGCGCAGATCATCGGCGGCCGAGAACCGGGCCAATGGCAGCGGCTCCGGCAGCGCCGGGAAAATCGGCTTTCGCCCGCCGCCCTCACCCGCAGCACGGGCAATCCGCGACACAGCGCGAGGGACCGGGTGGGTCAGGGCAGCGCTTGTCGCGGCGGCAACCGGGACGGGCGTGGTGGTCCCGCTTGGCCCGCGAATCACCGGCCGCGTTCGAGCCACTGGGCGATCGTGATCTCGACGGCGCGGGCGAGAAAGCTCAGCAGTTCGGTTCCGAGACCGGGATGGAACGTCCCCGCCTTGCGTGTCCCGATGCACATCAGCCCGCTCGGCCCGGCGCGGCCGAAGGACAGGCGGAGCAGCGCTTGCGAGCGCACCAGGCCGGCAGCGCCGCCGAACAGCGCGGGATCGCCCTTGATCTCGGTGCACAACAGCACGTCGCGGTCGGGGCTGAGCAACTGGTCGACCATGCCCGAGCGCAGCAGATGAATGCCGTGCACCGGCAGGCGGGTGGTTCGTGCCGCCGTGCTCTCGACGCCGAGGGTGACGATATCGACATCGATCAGCACCGCGAGGTCGGTCGTGACGATCTGCAGCAGGTGCTCGAAATTCACCGCCTTCAACATCGCCAACGCTGCCTTGTGCACGCGGCACTGGCTCGCCAGGTTGCCCCGGCTCAGCGCGATCAGGCTCTTCTGCTCGTCCTGCAGCCGCCCCAGATCATGGCGCAAGCGTTCGAGCATGAAATGCTGGAAGTCGAGCACCCCGTCGCCGGTGCGGCGGCTTGGCGCGCGCAACAGTTGCAGCGCATCGGGATGGCGCTCGAGGAAATCGGGATGTTCGCGCAGGTAGGCGATAACCTCCCCGGCGCCGGTTGGGTTGGTTTGCCCCGGCGCCGCGGCGGCCGCGCCGATCGGCTTTGGCTGGTCCTGCGGACGGTCGGCCACCGCTAGCTCCACCTGGCCGCGCCAACGCGCGAGCGGCAAACGAACCGGGCAGCAGCGGAATGCGCGATCATGATGGAACCACCTGAAACCGACCTCGGAGCGGGCGCTGAACTCGCCTGGCGCGACCGCGGATCAGCACTTGCCGCGCGCCATTTCCGGAGCGAGTTTAACCGATGCTCGACCGTCATGCCAGTTCCGCGGCTGCGGTAGCGGTTCGCCGCCTCTCGGGGAATGTCGAGCGCGCTGCCGAAGCCGCTGCAATCGGGCGGGTTCGCGTGCTGTTGCCGCTGCCGTTGCCGGAGCCGCTGGACTACCGAATCCCCGAGGAAATGGCGCTGCCCGAGCCAGGCAGTTTCGTTCGCGTACCGCTCGGCGGGCGCATCCTGGTCGGCGTCGTGTGGGACGGGGCGGGCGGCGATCTTGCCACAGATCGGCTCAGGCCGATCACCGAGACGCTCCCCGTCCGCCCGCTGACGCCCGACTTCCGTCGCTTTGTCGAGCGCGTCGCCGCGTACACGATGTCGCCGCCGGGAGCGGTTTTGCGCATGGCGATGAGCGTTTTGGAGGCGTTGCAGCCGCCGCGGCTGCGGCGCCTCTGTACCGCCTCCGCGGCCGGGCTCGCCGCCCTCGCCGATAGCCACCCCGCCACGACTCTGACGCCTGCGCGCCGACGGCTGCTCGAAATCCTGCGCGACCTACCCGCGCTACCGGCCGCCGAGGCGGCGCGGCTTGCCGGCTGCGGACCCGGAATCGTCCGCGACCTCGCCAGCCGCGGGCTCGTCGAGGAGCGCCTGGTCGCCGCCGAATCCGCCGGCTCGGGGGCGCCGGACTGGCGACGGAGCGGTCCGGCGCTTTCCTCCGACCAGGCGATCGCCGCGCGGCGACTGGTCGGCGCTGTCGAGGCAGGCGGTTTCGGCGTGACTCTGCTCGACGGCGTCACCGGCTCGGGCAAGACCGAAACCTACTTTGCCGCGATCGCCGCGGCGCTCGCCATCAGCCGCCAGGTGCTGGTGCTGCTGCCGGAAATCGCGCTTGGCGCGCAATGGCTGCAGCGCTTTCGCGACCGATTTGGCGCCCTTCCGGCGCAGTGGCATTCCGATATCGGACAGACCGAGCGGCGCGACACCTGGCGGGCCGTCGCCTCCGGCCGCGCGCGGGTCGTCGTCGGCGCGCGCTCGGCGCTGTTCCTGCCGTTCGCCGAACTGGGCCTGATCATTGTCGACGAGGAGCACGACCCTTCCTACAAACAGGAGGACGGGGTGTGCTATCAGGCCCGCGACATGGCGGTGCTTCGCGCCTCGCTGGCCGGCATCCCCATTGTGCTGGTCTCCGCCACCCCGTCGCTCGAAACCGTCGTCAACGTCTCGCGCGGCCGCTACCAGCGGGTCGCCCTGCCGCGCCGCCACGCGATGGCCGAACTGCCCGCAGTCCGCCTGGTCGATCTGCGCCGAGAGCGGATCGAGCGAGGCCGTTTTCTGTCCCCGCCGCTGGTCGCCGAACTCGCCGCGACCTTGGCGGCCGGGGAGCAATCGCTGCTTTTTCTGAACCGTCGCGGCTATGCGCCATTAACCTTGTGCCGCGCCTGCGGTCACCGCTGCCAATGTCCGAACTGCACCGCCTGGCTAGTCGAGCACCGCTTTACCGGCCGTCTCCTATGCCATCATTGCGGTCATGCCGAGCCGGTGCCGCCGCTGTGCCCGGAATGCCTGACCGCAGCCACCCTGGTCCCGTGCGGGCCGGGAGTGGAGCGGCTCTGCGAAGAAGTGGCGGCTCGTTTCCCGACAGCGCGCACCGCGCTGATGGTCAGCGATCGCCTGTCCGGACCGCGCGCCGCGGCCGAACTTGCGCAGGCGATGACCGATGGGCGCTACGATGTGCTGATCGGAACGCAGATCGTCGCCAAAGGCCACCACTTTCCGATGCTGACCCTGGTCGGAGTCGTCGACGCCGATCTCGGGCTCGCCGGCGGCGATCTGCGCGCGGCGGAGCGCACCTATCAGCTGCTTCACCAGGTCGGCGGCCGCGCCGGCCGCGCCGAGCGGCCGGGCCGGGTGCTGATCCAGACCTTCATGCCCGACCAGCCGGTGATGCAGGCGCTCGCCGCAGGCCATCGCGACCGTTTTTTCGAAGCCGAGGCCGCGGCGCGACGCGACGCCGGGTTGCCGCCCTTTGGCCGGCTCGCCGCCATGATCGTCAGCGCCACAGACCCGGAATCCTGCGACTTCGCCGCGCAGGCGCTGTCCCGTGCCGTACCCCAGTTGCCCGGCGTCACCGTGCTCGGGCCGGCGCCGGCGCCGCTCGCCATCTTGCGCGGGCGCCATCGCCGGCGGTTTCTTGTCAAGTCGGGGCGCGAGGTGAACCTGCAGGCGGTGTTGCGCGATTGGCTCTCGCGGGTGCGCCTCGGCGGTGCGGCCCGCCTTCAGGTCGATATTGATCCTTATAGCTTCTTCTAGGGTCCACCCACCGCGATCACGGTGTTATGCGTGCGAAAGCCGATGGTTGCGCGGGCTGCGGTGGTGTGTTAGGGAACGCGCTGGCGGCTTTGCCCGGGTGCCGGTGCCCGGCGCGCGATCCGAAAACAACAAGGAATTGCTGCTGCGGCCTTTCCTGCCGGTGCGGCCATCGAGGACTGCTGTACATTGGCTTCCGAAACAACAGGCGTTTCAGCCCTGGCCGAACGTTACGCGGCGGCGCTGTTCGACATCGCCGAGGAGCGCCGGATGCTCGACGACGTCGCCTCCGATCTGCGCCAGTTGCGCGCGATGCTGGCGGCGAGCGTCGATCTGACGCGCCTGGTGCGCAGCCCGGTGCTGTCGCGCCTGGAGCAGGGGCGGGCGGTAGCGGCATTGGCCCAGCGCGCCGAACTCTCGCCGCTGGTCCGGGATTTCCTCGCCGTCGTCGCAAGGAATCGGCGGCTGTTCGCGGTTCCGGCGATGATCGAGGGCTATCTCGCCAGGCTCGCCGAACGGCGCGGCGAGGTTGCCGCCAGCGTTACCGCAGCGCAGCCGCTGAACGAGAGCCAGCTCGAAGCGTTGAGCGAGCACTTGCGCCGCACGATCGGCCGCCGGGTCTCGGTCGACGTCCGCATCGACCCGCGGCTGATCGGCGGATTGATCGTCAAGGTCGGCTCGCGCATGGTCGACGGCTCGGTCGAGAGCAAGCTTCGGCGCTTGCAACTGGCGATGAAGGGTATCGGCTGAAGGGGCTTTCATGGAAATTCGTGCGGCAGAGATTTCGGCGATCCTGAAGCAGCAGATCGCCAATTTCGGTAGCGAGGCGGATGTCGCGGAGGTCGGCCAGGTGCTGTCGATCGGCGACGGCATCGCGCGCATATATGGCCTTGACAAGGTCCAGGCCGGGGAAATGGTTGAGTTCCCGAACGGCGTGCGCGGCATGGCGCTCAACCTCGAGAGCGACAATGTCGGCGTCGTCATCTTCGGCGACGACATCGGCATCGGCGAGGGCGACACCGTCAAGCGCACCAACGCAATCGTCGACGTACCGGTCGGACGCGGCCTGCTCGGCCGCGTCGTCGATGCGCTGGGCGAACCGATCGACGGCAAGGGGCCGCTGGTCGACGTGACCCGGACCCGGGTCGAGGTAAAGGCCCCGGGCATCGTTCCCCGCCGCTCGGTGCACGAGCCGGTGCAGACCGGGCTGAAGGCGATCGACGCGCTGGTGCCGATCGGCCGAGGCCAGCGCGAGCTGATTATCGGCGACCGGCAGACCGGCAAGACCGCGGTCGCCATCGACGCCGTGCTCAACCAGCGGCAGGTCAACGCCGGCACCAACGAAAAGGCCAAGCTCTATTGCATTTACGTCGCGATCGGCCAAAAACGCTCGACCGTCGCCCAGATCGTCAAGACGTTGCAGGATTACGGTGCGCTCGAATATTCGATTGTCGTGGCCGCGACCGCTTCCGAGCCGGCGCCGCTGCAATATCTGGCGCCCTATTCGGGCTGCGCGATGGGCGAGTTTTTCCGCGACAACGGCATGCACGCGCTGATCATCTACGATGATTTGTCAAAGCACGCCGTCGCTTATCGCCAGATGTCCCTGCTGCTGCGCCGGCCGCCTGGCCGCGAGGCCTATCCCGGCGACGTGTTCTACCTGCATTCCCGGCTGCTCGAACGGGCGGCAAAGATGAACGACGCGCACGGCTCGGGCTCGCTGACCGCGTTGCCGATCATCGAGACCCAGGCCGGCGACGTATCGGCCTATATTCCGACCAATGTGATCTCGATCACTGACGGCCAGATCTTTCTCGAAACCGAGCTGTTCTACCGCGGCATCCGGCCGGCCATCAATGTCGGGCTGTCGGTCAGCCGGGTCGGTTCGGCGGCGCAGATCAAGGCGATGAAGCAGGTCGCCGGGCGAATCAAGCTCGAACTCGCGCAGTATCGCGAGATGGCCAGCTTCGCCCAGTTCGCCTCCGACCTTGACGCGTCGACCCAGCGCCTGCTGGCGCGCGGCGGCCGGTTGACCGAATTGTTGAAGCAGCCGCAATTCTCTCCGGTCCCGATCGAAGAGCAGGTGGTTTCTATTTTTGCCGGGACGCGGGGCTATCTCGATACAATCGAGGTCGCCGATATCGGCCGGTTCGAAGCGGCGATGCTTAGCGAAATCAGGTCAACGCATACCGAGCTGCTCGACGCAATCCGCACCGAGCAGGAAATCTCGCCCGCGGTCGAAAAGGCGCTCGGCGAGTGTCTCGACGGCGTCATCAAGACCTTTGTGTGATGGCCCGGCAGTCGCAAATTCTTCCTCCTCTCCCCCGGGGGTCTCGGGGAGCGAGGGCCGATAAACCGTCGTCGACGCGGCGACGCAGCGCGCCTGGAACAGCGTCGTCATGCCGAGCCTGAAGGACCTGAGGCTGCGCATCCGCAGCGTCCGATCTACGCAAAAGATCACCGCCGCGATGAAGGTGGTCGCCGCCTCGCGGCTCCGCCGGGCGCAGGAGCAAGCCGAAGCAGCGCGACCCTACGCGCAGCGGATGGAGCGCGTCCTTGCCTCGCTCGCTTCCCGCATGGCCGGTCTGCCGACCGCGCCGCCCCTGCTCGTCGGCAGTGGCAGGGACGCCACGCATCTTATCGTCGTCGCCACCTCCGACCGCGGTCTTGCCGGCGGCTTCAACGCCTCGATCCTTCGCGAGGCGCGCCGCCGCATCCGCGAGCTCGAAGCCGCGGGCAAACGCGTCATCATACTTACCATCGGACGCAAGGGGCGCGATGGGTTGCGCCGCGATTACGGGCGGCTCGTCCACGACAGCCTGACCGAGATCGGCCGCCGCCGGCTATCCTTCGACGAAGCGCGAGACATTGCCCAGCGCATCCTGGTGCTGTTTCACGCCGATGCGTTTGACACCTGCGTCATTATCTTCAACCGCTTTCGTTCGGCGATTACCCAGATTGTGACGGTGCAGCAGCTGATCCCGTTTCCGCCGCCGGCCGAGCCGGAAACGGAGGCGATCTCGGCTGCGACAGGCGGGGTTTACGAGTTCGAGCCGTCGGAGGAGGAAATCCTCGGTGAGTTGTTGCCGCAGAATCTCGCGGTGCAGATCTTTACCGCATTGCTCGAAAACGCGGCGAGCGAGCAGGGCGCGCGGATGACGGCGATGGACAACGCTACCCGCAACGCCGGCGAGATGATCGACCGGCTGACCCTCAACTACAATCGCACGCGCCAGGCCGCGATCACCAAGGAGCTGATCGAGATCATCTCCGGCGCCGAATCGCTCAGAGCGGCCTGATGAAAAAATTGCAGCCTCTTATTTCGTCGTCATGGCCGCGCTTCGCCCGCCATCCACGCCTCGGAACATGTTCGGGCGTGATCCATGAGCGGCACTGCCGCCGAATAGAGCTCAGACAAGGGCGTTATTGAATATGGCTAGAAACAATATCGGTACGATTACGCAGATTATCGGCGCCGTGGTCGATGTCCATTTCGATGGGGAATTACCGCCGATCCTGAACGCGCTCCACGTCGACGAATTCGGGTCGCACTCTGGTGCTCGAAGTGGCGCAGCAGCTCGGCGAAAATATCGTCCGCACCATCGCGATGGACACCACCGACGGGCTCGTGCGCGGCACCCAGGCAGTCGATACCGGCGAACCGATCATGATGCCGGTCGGCCCCGAGACTTTGGGTCGGATCCTCAACGTCATCGGCGAACCCGTCGACGAGCGCGGACCGGTTCAGACCAATCGGCGCTTGCCGATCCACCGGCCGGCGCCGGCATTCATCGACCAATCGACCGAAGCCGAGATCCTGGTTACCGGGATCAAGGTCGTCGATCTCCTGACGCCCTACGCAAAAGGCGGCAAGATCGGCCTGTTCGGCGGCGCCGGGGTCGGCAAGACCGTGATCATCATGGAGCTGATCAACAACATCGCCAAGGCGCATGGCGGCTATTCGGTGTTCGCCGGGGTTGGCGAGCGCACGCGCGAAGGCAACGATCTCTATCACGAGATGATCGAATCGGGGGTCATCACCGCCGACGGGCCAGGCTCCAAGGCAGCGCTGGTCTACGGGCAGATGAACGAGCCGCCGGGGGCCCGCGCCCGCGTCGGACTTTCCGGTCTTACCGTCGCCGAATATTTCCGCGATGAGGAAGGTCAGGATGTGCTGTTCTTCGTCGACAACATCTTCCGCTTCACCCAGGCCGGCTCCGAGGTGTCGGCGCTGCTGGGCCGCATTCCCTCCGCGGTCGGCTATCAACCGACCCTGGCGACAGATTTGGGAACACTCGAGGAACGCATCACGAGTACCAAGAAGGGCTCGATCACCTCGGTGCAGGCAATCTATGTGCCGGCTGACGACCTGACCGACCCCGCGCCCGCGACCACCTTCTCCCACCTCGACGCGACAACCGTGCTGTCACGGCAGATCGCCGAACTCGGCATCTATCCGGCGGTCGATCCGCTAGAACTCGACATCGCGCATGCTCGACGCGCGGATCATCGGCGATGAGCACTATCAGGTCGCGCGCGATGTCCAGCGCGTATTGCAGACCTACAAATCCCTGCAGGACATCATCGCGATCCTGGGCATGGACGAGCTGTCGGAGGAAGACAAGCTGACCGTCGCCCGGGCGCGCAAGATCCAGCGCTTTCTTTCGCAGCCCTTCCATGTCGCCGAGGTGTTCACCGGCACTCCCGGCGTCTTGGTCGGCCTCGAGGACACGATCAAGGGCTTCAAGGGCATTGTCGCCGGCGATCATGACGATCTGCCGGAGAGCGCCTTTTATATGGTCGGCACCATCGAGGAAGCCGTCGCCAAGGCGCGCAAGATGGCGGCCGAGGCGGCCTGATGACTTCGACGATCCGCCGTCCGCGAGCCCCCTCGCCCCATTCGCGGGGAGGGGGCTGGGGTGAGGGGCGCGGCGCCCTTAAAGCGCGTCCCGATGCCTGACCGGGTGCAATTCGAATTGGTGACGCCGGAGCGGTTGCTGATCTCCGAGGCCGTCGAGATGGTGGTCGTACCCGGAACCGAAGGCAATTTCGGCGTATTGCCAGGACACGCCCTCTTAATCTCGACAATCAGGCCGGGGACGATCGAGGTTTATGAGGGCCAGAGGGTGACCCAGCGCATCTTTGTCGCCGGCGGCTTTGCCGAGGTGACGCCCGAGCGCTGCACCGTACTTGCCGATCAGGCGTTGCCGGCGGACGCCCTCGACCGCTCCGCGATCGAAGCGGAACTGCAATTGGTCCAGGGCAATCTGCCGAGCCTGCGCGAGCAGGTCTCGCGCAGCGCCGGGTCCGAGCGCGAACGATTGCTGATCGAGCTGCACGGCCTCGAACGCGATCAGGCCCTCGCCCAGGCAAAGCTGCAGGTGCTCGCCGAAGCATCGCGCTAACCGCGCCTATCGGCGCCGCTGCGGGCGGGGACGGACCGGGCATCGCCTGGCCCCGCCACTCTCCTTTCCCACCCATGGGTGTTATAACGGCCGGTCTGGAATGCCGGAGGTGCGGCATGGGCGCGTGGACGCTCGACGATATTCGCTGGGACCAGTTCGACCGCGGCAAAGTCGATCCGCAGATCGTGCCGATCGTCAAGGCGGCGGGCCTCGTCGAATTGAATGGCGCCGTCTATGCGGATTATTTATGTCGCATCTTCGAGGACGATCCCGGCTTTCGGGCGATGGCGCTGCGTTGGGGCGAAGAGGAGGTCCAGCATGGGCGAGCGCTCGGACGGTGGGCCGAACTGGCCGATCCCGAATTTGATTTCGCCGCCGCCTTCGACCGCTTCCAACAGGGGTTCCAGTGCGATTTCGACCGCGACACTTCGCGCCGCGGCTCGCGTTCGGGCGAGATGATCGCGCGCTGCATCGTCGAGACCGGGACCAGTTCCTACTACACGGCATTGGGCGAGGCGGCCGAGGAGGCGGTGCTGAAGGAGATCTGCCGCCATATCGCCGCCGACGAATTTCGTCACTACCGGCTCTTCTACCGGAACCTCGTGGCCTGCCTGGCACGCGACCGGATCGGCTTCTGGCGCCGGCTGCGGGTCGCCGCTGCAAGAATTGTCGAATCCCAGGACGATGAACTCGCTTATGCCTATTACGCGGCCAACGAGACCGCCCGACCCTATGATCGCCGGCGCTGCAGCCGGGCCTATGCGCGCCGCGCCACCGCCGTCTTCCGCGCGCACCATGTCGAGCGCGGCATGGCGATGATCTTCAAATCCATCGGGTTGAGCCCCAACGGCCGCCTGTCGCATGCCGCCAGCCGCCTCGCCTGGACCTTGATGCGTTACCGGGCTGCCCGCCTCGCCAAGGCGGCGGCTTAGCCGGGAAAGCTGGATTGCCGAACGCCCGCGCTACTGAAAGTCATGCGATTTGGAGGCCCGCAGCGACGCCTGACCGGCGCGTATCTCGGCCGAAAGAGATGAGGGAGACA
>CAVZKP010000013.1:0-15905 GCA_963775875.1 uncultured Alphaproteobacteria bacterium | reverse complement strand
GTTCGGTTTCGAGCCGTTCCGCTTTCCGTTTCTCGACATCCACGCGGTTCTCGCCGCGGCGCAATGCCATCGACAGGGGATCGATGTCTACCTCTACAATCCCTGCGACGTGCTCGGCCGCCCGCATGTGTATTCGCCGCTATGGCTGACCCTGACCCCGAGCTTCCTCGGCACCTCGGCGACGACCGCGGTCGGCGTCAGCCTCGACCTGTTGGTCATTCTGTCGCTGGCCTTGGTGATCCGTCCCGCAACCGGCGGCGAGGCGCTGGTGCTGGGCCTGGCGGCGCTGTCGCCGATGACGGTCTACGCGCTCGAGCGGGCCAATTGCGATCTCGTCATCTTCCTGCTGATCGTCGGCGGCTGCGTCCTCGACCGCGCGCCGCGGCCGTGGCGCTTTGGCTGCTATGCCCTCTATCTCCTCGCCGGGTTGCTCAAATATTACCCGCTGGTGCTGCTGGTGCTGATGATTCGCGAGCGCCGGCGCAAAGCCGTCGCCGGCGCTGCCATCGCCGCGCTGCTCGTGCTCGGCCTTGCCGGCTTCGATCACGCGGATTTGGCCAAGGCGCTGGCAAACATCCCCGCGCTTTCCTATTTTTTCGGTTCGTTTTCCGCGCAGGATCTGCCTTTCGGCTTTGCCGAAGCGGTCGGCGCCCCAGACTTGCGTCATATGATCTCGGTCCTGCTGCTGAGCATGCTGGCGGCTCTTGCCGTCGCCCGAGCCCGGCGAACCTTGCGGCTGTTGGACATGGCGGCGATCGACTGGAATGGCGAGGAGGCGCTATGCCTCCTGGTCGGCGCGCTGCTGGTCGCGGCCTGCTTCTTCGCCGGCCAGAACATCAATTACCGCGGCATATATTTTGTGCTGGTGATGCCCGGGCTGGTGCGTTTCTACCGATCGGCCGGCGAACCGGCGATCCGGCAGTTTCTGGCGCGGATGATCGCCGCCGTGCTGTTCGTCGCCTGGGAACAGCCGATGCGCCGGACGATCGACACGATCGCCGCCGCGATATTCGGCCAGTGGCTGTCGCTGCGCATCGAGCTGTTGCTGTGGATCGGTTGCGAACTGGTGTGGTGGTGGCTGGTCGCCGGCCTTGCCGCGATCATTCTGCGCGGTGTGCTGCGGGCGCCGTGCTTTGGCTGTGATCCCGCCGCTATCGCGCCGATGCGTCTGATCTTTGGCGTATCGCCAAACCGCGCGCGAATCGGCTCCGCGCTGCGGGAGTGACCGACCCTAACCCGGAGGAGGACGGCGTCAGCCGGCGCGCTGGCGCAGCCGTCCCGCCACCGCCGGCAGGCCGGCGATGTCGATGCCGTGGCGCGCTGCTTCGGCGATCAGGCCGAGCGGATCGGCGCCATCGCGCATCCGGGTCAATGCCCATAGCAGGGTCGAGCGGGTGCCGCTGCGGCAATGGGCGACGACCGGCGCCGCGGCGTCGCGCAGGGTCGCGGCGAACGCATCGACATCGGCGCGCGTCAAACTCGCCGCGGTGATCGGGATATGGTGATAGGCGATGCCCTGCGCCTCGGCGAGCCGTTTCGCCTCGGCCGCCGGCAATTGCCCGGGGTCTTCGCCGTCGGGCCGGTTGTTGACGATCGTGCCCACCCCGGCCTGCGCCAGCGCGTCGATGTCCGCGCGATCGAGCCGGCCGGCGACGCTCAGCCCTGGTGTCAGCTCAATAAGCTCGGCTGTCATGCTGTTCCTCCACAACGCGATCGGCGCAGAGTCGCAGCTGGCGTCGCCGCGGTCACCTGAAAAGATCAGGCGGCGAATTGCGGCGGCCGCTGGATCATGTCGCCGGCGCGAATCCAGAACCGTTCGAGCCGGCGCAAGGTCAGCCCGGCGGCCTGAAGATCCTCGGCGCCGACCAGCGCCTGCGGCAGCATCTCGACATGGCGCTGGTGCATCGCGGTCAGGCTGTCGCGCAATTTGAAACCCTTCTCGGTCAACCGGACATGGACCGAGCGCCGGTCATGCAGCGAGCGCTGCTGAACGAGATAGCCGTTTTCGACCATCTTCTTGACGTTATAGGAGACGTTGGAGCCGAGATAGCAGCCGCGCAGGGTCAGTTCGCCGACGGTCATCTCCGCATCGCCGATATTGAACAGCATCATTCCCTGGACATTGTTGATGTCGTGAATGCCAAGCCCTTCAAGCTCGAGCTTCACCACCTCCAGGAAATGGCGGTGCAGGCGCTCGACGAGCGAAATCACTTCGAGATAGGTATTATTCATCCGAGCCTCATCACTGGGCGGTCTCGGACAGATTAACCTGAGCTTAGTTAACTCTTCGTTTCAAGTTTTATCGTCAGCCTTGGCGATAAAGCGATAGATCGCCGAGAAGTCGAGACCGCCTTGTCCCTGATCGACAAACAGCTGATAGAGCGCCGCCGCCCCCGCGCCCAGCGGCGTCGGCGCCGCGGCCGACCCGGCCGCCTGCTGCGCCAGCCGCAGATCCTTCAGCATCATCGCCGCGGTAAAACCCGGCGCATAATCGCGATTGGCCGGCGAGGCCGGCACCGGCCCCGGCACCGGGCAATAGCCGGTCAACGCCCAGCACTGGCCGGTGGATTTGCTGACCACATCGAACAGGGTCTGCGGCGCGAGGCCGAGCTTTTGCGCCAGGGTGAAGGCCTCGCAGGTGCCGATCATCGAAATCGCGAGCAGCATGTTGTTGCAGATCTTGACCGCCTGGCCATTGCCGGCGGGGCCGGTGTGGACAATGGTACGCCCCATCGCCGCGAGGATCGGCTCGGCGCGGGCGAAAGCCGCGGCGCTGCCGCCGACCATCAACGTCAGGGTGCCCGCCGCCGCTCCGGCGGTGCCGCCCGAAACCGGCGCGTCGAGCATGTCAAACCCGGCCTCCGCCGCCGCCGCGGCCACTGCGCGCGCGGTGTCGACATCGATCGTCGAGCAATCGATCAGCAGCGCATCCTTGCGGGCGCGCCCCAGGACCCCGCCATTGCCGAGATAAACTTCGCGGACCTGCGGCCCGGCCGGCAGCATCGTGATAACTACCTCGCCCGCGGCGGCGGCCTCGGCGGCGCTTGCCGCTTTGCGGCCGCCTTTCGCCGCCAAAGCCTCGACCGGCCCCGGCACGATGTCATAGGCGGTGACCTGATGCCCGGCCTTGAGCAGGTTCGCCGCCATCGGCGCCCCCATATTGCCGAGCCCGATAAAGCCGATCGCCGCCATCTCGTCGCCTCCTCAACCCCCAGGGTGCCACCCGCAGGATACGGGCTCAATGCAGCAGGCGGAAGGGACGCCGATGACCGCCGATACGCACGCAATGCCTGCGAGCACGTTTTCGCCAGTCCCGCATCAATAGTTAAGAAATTCGGGAAAAGTCCTTGCCCTCGCCCGATCAATGGGTTACGCTTCCCGTAACTTATGACTGAAACGAACACCCGCAAAACCGCCGTCTCGGCTATGCCCGCGTCAGCACCGTACGGACAGACGCTCGACAGCCAGCTTGAGCAGCTACGCGCCGCAGGCTGCACCACCAAGATTTACCGCGAGAAGGTGACCGGCGCGCACAACGACCGGCGCGAGCTTCTCAAAATGCTCAAGCACCTCGCCCCCGGCGACGTGGTGACGGTGACGCGCATCGACCGCCTCGCGCGCAGCACCTTCGACCTGTTCGCCATCGTCAAGCAGATCGTGGACGCCAAGGCGCAATTCCGATCACTGGCCGAGCCGTGGGCCGACACCGGCACCAGCACCGGGCGCTTGATGATGGCGGTACTCGGCGGCCTCGCCGACGTGGAGCGCGACCTTATCCGCACCCGCACCGCCGAGGGCCGCAGCCGGGCGCAGAAGCGCGGGCAGCGCATGGGCCGGAAACCGAAATTGACCGAGGCGCAGCAGGACGAGGCCCGCAAGCGACGGGCGGAGGGTGCTACCCTTGTCGAACTCGCGCGCAGCTACGGCGTGGGGAAAAGCACGATTTCGCGGCTCACAGCGTGACCTATGGGCCGGAAGTCATTTTTCAAAAAAAAGATATTTTACGGCTCTTTCCAGCAATTATCACCCGCACTTGCGCGCGAAGTTGGTGATTAGCCCCTTGGTCATGCAGAGGCGCACCATGCAATCGTTCTGCCGCTTCTCTAGTGGTAAGAATTAGACAGGAATGTTCCGATGCGCCCGAGCCTGCCCCTGGCGTGAACAGCGGGCGGCAGACAGGTTTTGGTTGCTCTGGGTTCCCGCTTTCGCGCGAATGACGCGGCAGGATCGGTACTAACTGTCAAATTCGCCACTAGGAGACCCGGCGTCTACCGCTTCCTCTGGCGTGGTTCCCCCTTCGGGGCCAGTTGGGAACAATCTCACCCTACAGTTCAATTTCCGTGTACTCCACTCGTCTCTGAAGACGATTTAGCGGTCGTCCGCGGACTTTCAACAATTAGTGATGTCTATAGGCAAAATCGACCGCTGCGTCCCGATTGACGGCGTGGTCGATCCGGCGCAAAGCAGCTTTTCCCACACACTAGCCCGGCGGGCGGACGCTATGAAATGCGTGAGTGGATTGTCGAAACAGCGATAAGTATATACACGTTTTTACTGCCATTCGCATCGCTAGCTCTCGCGATTGCGGTGCTGGTGTTGTTGCCGCTGGCGGCGTGGCGCAAGACCAGAGGCGCAGCAGGTGTTGGCCTCTTTGCTGTATCATATATTCTCGGCGCAACGACATGGTTTTTGGGTGCAGCAGTGACATTTGGCGCGTTCGGATGGATAGGGCTAATCGTCGGGCTTTTCATTTTCGGAATAGGTGTCGTTCCACTAGGTATTCTTGGGGCGTTTTTTAAGCTTGGCATCAATGACCTCGGAGCGTCCTTGTGCGTGATGCTCGTAATCACATTCGCAGCCCGATTTGCAGGGGTCGCTTGCGCGTCGTCAGCCGACCGGCACCAGGACAAACTGCGCTCCACCTGCACCACCTCAGTCTCAGAAGTCGGACGCCGCCTTACTCAGGCGCGCTAGGCGGGTTGATGGAGCAATATCCGACAGCGTTGTTGGACACGGGCAGGCTCCCTGCTTCGAAGCAGAAAATGAAAGTGGTTATCAAGGAAGTCTGGGAGCGGGAGCCGAAACTGCGCGGGTTTCTTACCCAAGCGTATTTGCACCTCAGCCAGTTTCAGGATGGCATTGGTGACGCTGTACTTGATTGTAAGATTCCCGAGGTCGGGGCCGCTGGATCGCATAATTTGGAAGCATTAAGGCAAGAAGCGATTGAAATGTCGGGGGCAAAAGGAGAGGCGTTCAGGCAGTGGATTATGTGGTCTAAGGTCTCTATGGCAGAGATGGAAATATTATCGCAGGAATGGGAGAGGTTCGAGCGCCGCGCTTAAGAGGCACCTGATTTTCCAGAATCGCAGCTTATCTGTTTCCCGCCTGCCGGCGTAACTGCTTAGGGGCGCTGCCCCTCGGCGCGCGTCACAGCGTAGGGCTACGGGAGGTCTGGCGGCATCAGTGAGGGAAAGTAGGGTGCTTCGGCAATTCCCCAATACCGCGCGACGAACGCCATCAGGCTGTCATCTACGCTGTAGACGTAGTCGATCCGGTGCTCGATCACATATTTGTTCATCGCACGGACGAACTCACCGGTAGCGAGCGACTCACTGATCTTCTTCTTCATGTCGATCTTGCCGAGATTGTAGGCGACGAAGAACTCGTTCGTGGACAGAGGTAGGATCAGACAGCCGTCATCGTGTTTCAAACCGCGATTGACGATTATCGGAACATCAGACGTGAGGATCGGATCGCTGGTTGTCGGCACGGTCACAACCTGCCATTCCATTTTCAGGATTTCGTCACGAATGGCCTTGTTCCTGACTTGCTGACGAAGGGCTCGCGCGGCTAACTCGGTCATGCCGGGCTGCTCCAGCGCTACTTTGAATTCTTCAAAGGTGGCGGGCTCGTGCGGCTTTCGATGTCTGGCGTAGTCATCCTTTCGGCAACCGTTCAGGACGCTCTCTTTGGCGTGGGCGTTGAAGTATTGGACCATGTTAGGGTTGCGGAACAGGAACGACATGACAAACGTAGCCAACCGATCCTTGTTCAGCCGTGCCGCCGCCTTTGGGTCGTTGCTCCTGAGCAACGCGAGCCCATCGGCTCCCCACTGATCAACCCGTTTCCAGAACACGTCCTCCATCATGTTCTGCTCGCCCGGGGGTGCCATCGGAATGAAGTAGAGACCGTCGCGCCCGCCCGTCGATTTGGTGGCCTTCGGTTCACAGACTAGTGGATCGAATCTGAACGCTTGGTACCCTCGGTTTGCCGCGGCGATGATGCGATCGGGGTCGGCGGTCCAAATGAATGGTTTTGGGCTGCGGTTGTGTTCGGCCAAGTAGCGGTTGATGGTGGCCTGCAGGTCGACGAGCGAATGGAAGATGCCGCGACTGAGGCGGCGGCGGGTGAGCTTGGCGAAGAACCCCTCAACCGCGTTGAGCCAGGATGCCGAGGTCGGGGTGAAGTGGAACGTCCAGCGCGGATGCCGGGCCAGCCAAGCTCTGACTTTGGGGTGCTTGTGGCTGCCGTAATTGTCGAGGATCACATGGACCAGTTTGCCGGCCGGGATGTCGCGCTCGAGGCGGTTGAGAAAACGCAGAAACTCCTGGTGGCGGTGCCGCTGCATGCACTGGCCGACGATCGTGCCGTCGAGCACGTTGAGGGCGGCGAACAAGGTTGTCGTGCCCCCGGCTTTCGCTCGGGGCAGGCTATTGCGGATATAGTCGTGGGTCATCGTCCCGGCGCGGCCCGGCTTCATCGGCAAGCCGGGCTGGGTACGATCGAGGGCCTGGATCTGGCTTTTCTCATCGACCGAGAGCACCAGGCTGTGCGCCGGCGGGTCGACATAAAGTCCGACCACGTCGCGCACCTTGACGGCAAATTGCGGATCACGGCTGAGCTTGAAGACCCGCAGCCGGTGTGGGGCGAGGCCATGGGCGCGCCAGATTTTCTGCACTGTGCTGATCGCCAGCCCCATCGCCTCGGCCATCGCGCGACTGGTCCAATGCGTCGTCTCGCCCGGCGGCGCGCCGAGCGTGCGGGCGATCAAGCAGCCGACCACCGGGTCGGGGACCGGCGCTTTGCCGGGCTTCCGCGTCTTGTCGCGCAACAGCCCCTCAACCCCGGCCGCCATAAAGCGGTGTTGCCAGCGCCACACGCTGGGTTTGGACACCCCGGCCCGGCGCATGACCTCGACCGTGCCGCAGCCTTCGGCCGTCGCCAGGATGATCTGCGCCCGCCACACATGCTTTTGCGCGCTGTTGCGATCGGCCACGACCGCTTCCAGCCGCTCCCGATCCCCCGGTCCAAGCCGGACTTCGATGCCCTTTTGCATCCCAGGATCATCGCACAAAATCCGATCCAAGGGAATCTTCTGTATCGTTCATACCACTAGGTCGCCTGTGCTGATCGGTCCGCAGCGATTGGGAGGTTGGCGAGCCGCGTCCTCGTACGATCGGCTTCATCCTTCGTTAAATAGTCGGAGTTAGATTGGGCTGGCGCAACCAGGCAATTCATGCCATGGCTACAACCATTGCGATTGTGACCCCGGTCCTCGATGACTGGGTGTCGTTTGCCGGACTGCTGACCGAGATATCCGAGCGGTTCGCCGGGTCCGGCTTCGCGTTTCATGTTTATGCCGTCGATGACGGCTCGGCCGAGCCGTTCGACGCGGCCGAGCTCGCGCTGCCGCGCGGCTCATGCGTCAAATCGATCGAAATCATCCGGCTCGCTGCCAATCTCGGCCACCAGCGGGCGATCGCCGTCGGGTTGTGCGCGATCGCCGGCAGCAGCGAAACCGACGCGGTCGTGGTCATGGACAGCGACGGCCAGGACCGCCCGGCCGACCTTGCCCTGCTGTTGGCGGCGATCCGGCAGCATCCGCGCCGCGTGGTGCTGGCGGGCCGGGCCAAACGCGCCGAATCCCGCGCCTTCCGCTTCTGCTACGGCGCCTACAAGCTGCTGTTCCGGGCATTGACCGGTCAGGCCATCTGCTTCGGCAATTATTGTGTAATGCCGATGGCGGCGGTCCGGCGGCTCGTCCACATGCCCGAACTGTGGAACAACCTCGCGGCCTCGATCATCCGCTCGCGGCTCCCCTATATGACGGTGCCCACCGCGCGCGGCAGCCGTTCGGCCGGAGAGTTGCGGATGAGCCTGGTGTCGCTGATCGTGCACGGGCTCAGCGCGATGTCGATTTACACCGACAAGATCTTTATCAGGGTTCTGCTCGCGGCCGGCTTTGTCGCCGGCATGGCCGGGCTCGGCATCGCCGCCGTCACCGCCATTCGCGTCGCGACCGATTTCGCTGTGCCCGGCTGGGCCACCACCGCGGCCGGCGATCTGGCGATCATCCTGGCGCAGACATTGGTTGTCGTGGTCGCGGCGAGCCTGACCGTGCTGGCCGGGCGCAGCAACCGGCCAATCGTGCCGATTGTCGACTGCCTGTGCTTTGTCGCCGAGCGTGAGCGTTGCCGGCTCGACCACCGGGGCGCTGCGGTTGCATCGGTCCGGCCGGCCGCATGAGCTTTCGCTATATCGGCTCGGAATTGGAGCTGTTCGCGGCGGCGACCAATTGGAAGGCCTATATCGCTGCAATCCTGGGCCGGTTCATCGCCGGCCGCGTGCTTGAGGTCGGCGCCGGCATCGGCGCCAACACCGCCTATCTGTGCAATCCTGGCGTCGACGACTGGGTCAGCCTCGAGCCCGATCCCGATCTTGCCCGGCGCATCGGCGCGCGGATCAGCGGCGGCGAACTGCCGCCGGTCTGCCGCGCCGAGATCGGCACGATCGCCGATATCGACCGCGCCACCCGGTTTGACACGATCCTCTATCTCGATGTGCTCGAACATATCGGCGAAGACCGGGCCGAACTGGCCCGGGCCCGCGAGCATCTGACGGCCCGGGGCCACCTCGTCGTGCTGGCGCCGGCGCATCAGTTTCTGTTCAGCCTGTTTGATGCGGTGATCGGCCACCATCGGCGCTACGACCGGGCCGGCCTGCGCGCGCTGACCCCACCGGGATGCAGGCTCGAAGCCTTGCTGATGCTCGATAGCGTCGGATTTTTCGCTTCGCTCGCCAACCGGCTGATGCTCTGCGCAGCGCTGCCATCAAAGCGGCAGATCGCGGTCTGGGACAAGTTGCTGGTGCCGATTTCTCGCCGCCTCGATCCGGTGACCGGCCATAAATTCGGCAAGACAGTCGTTGCCGTATGGTGCGCCCTGCCCTGAATATCGGCCCGCCGACGGCTGGATACCCAACTTTCTCGCCCGGTGAAACCGAATCGGCGCAAACGGTCGATTTGCCCTCTTGCGCCGGGGCGGCGCGGTGCCACAATCTGTCTGATGCAGACGACCAACGACATCCGCACCGCGTTTCTCGACTATTTTGCCCGCAACGGCCATGAGGTCGTGGCGTCGAGCCCGCTGGTGCCGCGCAATGACCCGACCCTGCTGTTCACCAATGCCGGGATGGTGCAGTTCAAGAACGTCTTCACCGGTTTGGAAAAGCGGCCCTATGCGCGCGCCGCCACCGCGCAGAAATGCGTGCGCGCCGGCGGCAAGCACAACGATCTGGAAAACGTCGGCTATACCGCGCGGCATCATACTTTCTTTGAGATGCTCGGCAATTTTTCGTTCGGCGATTATTTCAAGGAGCGGGCGATCGAGCTGGCCTGGAACCTGATCACCCGCGAGTTCGGTCTGGCCCGCGACCGCCTGCTGGTGACCGTTTACGCCGAAGACGACGATGCGGCGGCGTTGTGGGCGAAGATCGCCGGATTGCCGCGCGAGCGCATCATTCCGATCGCCACCTCGGACAATTTCTGGGCGATGGGCGATGTCGGGCCATGCGGGCCGTGTTCTGAAATTTTCTGGGATCACGGGCCGGCGATCCCGGGCGGCCCGCCGGGCAGTGCCGAGGCGGACGGGGACCGGTTCGTCGAGATCTGGAACCTCGTCTTTATGCAATACGAGCAGTTCGGCCCTGGCGAGCGCGCCGCCTTGCCGCGCCCGTCGATCGACACCGGCATGGGGCTCGAACGCATCGCCGCGGTCCTGCAGGGCAAGCACGACAATTACGATATCGACCTGTTCCGGACCTTGATCCTGGCTTCGGCCGAGGCCTCGGGGGTGGCGGCGGACGGCGCGCATGCGGTGTCGCACCGGGTCATCGCTGACCATTTGCGCGCCTCGGCGTTTCTGATCGCCGATGGGGTGTTGCCCAGCAAGGAGGGGCGCGGCTATGTGCTGCGCCGGATCATGCGCCGGGCGATGCGCCACGCCCATATGCTCGGCTGCAAGGAGCCGCTGATGTGGCGGCTGGTGCCGGCCTTGGTGCAGCAGATGGGCGCTGCCTATGCCGAATTGACGCGCGCTCAGCCGCTGATCGCCGAGACGCTGCTGCTCGAAGAAACCAATTTCAAGCAGACGTTGGAGCGCGGGCTGCGTCTCTTGGAGGAGGAGACCGCCCGGCTCGGCCCCGACGCGCCGTTCCCCGGCGAGACTGCGTTCCGGCTCTATGACACGTTCGGCTTTCCGCTCGATCTGACCGAGGACGTGCTGCGCGGGCAGGGCCGCAGGGTCGCGGTGGAAGGCTTTGATGCGGCGATGGCGCATCAGCGCGAGGAGGCGCGGCGCAGCTGGGTTGGTTCGGGTGAGGCGGCGACCGAGGCGGTGTGGCTCGGCTTGCGCCAGGACCTCGGCGCCACCGAATTTCTCGGCTATGAGACCGAAAACGCCGCGGGAGTGGTGCTGGCGATCCTGCATGACGGTGTGCGGGTCGGCGAAGCGGTCCCCGGCGACGAGCTGGCGGTGATCGTCAACCAGACGCCGTTCTACGCCGAATCAGGCGGCCAGATGGGCGATGCCGGGGTCATGTTTTCGGCATCGGGCGCCGAGCTGGCGGTGCATGACACGGTCAAGAAGGCGGGCGAATTGCACGTGCATCTCGGCCGGCTGGCGCGCGGCGCACTAAAGGAGGGCGATGCGGTCGAGCTGCGGGTCGACGCGGATCGCCGCCGGCGTTTGCGCGCCAACCATTCGGTCACCCATCTGCTGCACCAGGCGCTGCGCCGCCGCCTCGGCGAGCACGTGACCCAAAAGGGCTCGCTGGTCGCACCCGAGCGGCTGCGTTTCGATTTCAGCCATCCGAAGCCGCTGAGCGGCGACGACATCCGGGCGATCGAGAGCGAGGTCAACGAGCGCATCCGCACCAACGCGGCGGTCGGCACCCGCCTGCTGACCCCGGACCGCGCCGTGGCCGAAGGAGCGCTGGCGCTGTTCGGCGAGAAATACGGCGACGAGGTACGCGTCGTTTCGATGGGCGGCACCGTCGAAGGCGAAAACCGGCCTTTCTCGGTCGAGCTATGCGGCGGGACCCATGTCCGCCGCACCGGCGATATCGGGCTGTTCAAGATCGTCGGCGAAACTGCGATCGCCTCGGGCGTGCGCCGGATCGAGGCGTTGACCGGCGCCGCCGCCGAGGCCTATCTGGCCGAGGAGGAGGGGATCCTGCGCCAGGCTGCCGCGGCGTTGCGCACCAGTCCGGCCGAACTGCCGGGGCGGATCGGAACCCTGGTCGACGAGCGGCGCCGGCTCGAACGGGAGCTGACCGAGGCGCGGCGGGCATTGGCCAGCGCCGGCCCGGCCGCCCGACCGGCGGCGAAGCGGATCGGTGGGATCGCCTTGGACGGTCGCGTCGTCGACGATGTCCCCGGCCGCGAGCTCAAATCCCTGGCCGACGATCTGAAGCGGCGGATCGGCTCGGGCATCGTCAGCGTGGTGTCGCGCGCCGATGGCAAGGCCGCGATTGTGGTTGGGGTCACGCCGGATCTGGCAGGCCGCTTCGATGCGGTCGAACTGGTCCGGTCCGGCGCCGAAGCGCTGGGCGGCAAAGGCGGCGGCGGCCGTGCCGACATGGCGCAGGCTGGCGGTCCCGACGCAGGGCGCGCCGAGGCGGCGCTCGCCGCCATCGAGCGAGCGGTCGAGGCCAAGGTGCAGAGCGAAGTTTCGGTCCCGCCGGCCGATTAGCCCCGATTCGCTCTCTGCTAGCTGGCGGGTGAAAGCAAAAACCGCCGAAGCGCTATGATCCTCGCCGGACCCGGGATTTTGGACGAATATTTGACGCTCGCCAATTAAGCGCTCCAAAGGGTGAGGCGCATCGACGAGACCGAAATGGGTGGGTTAAAGGGCGCGCGCAGGCGGTGCATCGGCGGATTTCCGTCTGGACGATTTCTCGCGGTTGCTGTGGTATTGCTGGCGGCGGGGTGCGAGCCGCTGCCGTTCCATCTCGATCCGCTGAGCGCCAATGGCCGCGACGGCGGCGGCAGCCCGCCGAGCTATGCGGCGCTGATGCGGATCGCGGCAGCCGCGCGCGTCGGCGGCGATTACGCCAACGCGGTCTCGGTGTACCGCCGTGCCGCGGAGATCGAGCCCGGAGCGGCCGCGCCGTTTGTCGGGATCGGCGACACCCTGCTGGCGACCAGCGCGGTCAACGAAGCGATCCTCGCTTATAATTCGGCGCTGGCCCGCGACAGTAGCAATCTGCCGGCGCAGACCGGGCTGGCCAAGGCCTATCTCGAAACCGGCCGGCCCGAACTGGCGCTGGTTCCGCTCGCCAAAGCGTTGACGGCGAATCCCGCCAACCCCCAGCTGCTGGTATTGCTCGGTGTCACCAAGGATTTCGAAGGCCAGCATCAGCAAGCGCAGGCTTATTATCAGCGCGGTCTGCAGTACGCGCCAGGCGATGCGGCATTGACGGTCGATCTGGCGCTGTCGCTGGCGCTCAGCGGCAATTATCCGAATGCGATCGCGGTGCTGCAGCCGGTCGCCATGGCGCCTGCCGCATCGGCCCAGGAGCGGCAGACCCTGGCGCTGATCTATGGTTTGCAGGGCAGCGTCGCCGAAGCCGCCAGGCTCGGCCGGATCGACCTCGACGAGGCCGCGGTCGAGCACAATTTGGCCTACTACCAGACCCTGCGCTCGCTATCGCCCGAAGCGCGCGATCGGGCAATACTGTCGGCCGCAGGCAGCCGCGGCGCGCCCGGCTCGTCCTGAACATAGCGCACCGGGTTCAATGTCGGAACGTGTCGATGATGCTGATCGCGGCCGGGCCGAGCAGGACGATGAACAATGTCGGCAGGATGAATACGATCATCGGCACGGTCAGCAATGCCGGCAGCCGCGCCGCTTTCTCCTCGGCGCGGGTCATCCGCGCCGCCCGCAACTCGTTGGCCAGAATGCGCAACGATTGGGCCAGCGGAGTGCCGAACTTGGCGGTCTGCTGCAAGGTATTGACCACTGCCCGGATCGCATCCGAATCGGTGCGGCTGTTGAGATTGTCGAAGGCCAAACGGCGGTCGGGCAAAAAGGTCAGCTCGGCGGCGGTGATGGCAAACTCCTCGGCGAGTTCGGGCCAACTGGCCGCGAGTTCACGCGCGACGCGGATCAAGGTCGCGTCCAGGCTGAGCCCGGCCTCGGCGCAGATGACCATCAGGTCGAGCCCGTCCGGCAGGGCCAGCTGCAGCTGTTTGGCGCGCTTGCCGGCAGC
Source organism: uncultured Alphaproteobacteria bacterium (assembly GCA_963775875.1). Taxonomy (GTDB): domain Bacteria; phylum Pseudomonadota; class Alphaproteobacteria; order ATCC43930; family CGMCC-115725; genus AP-15. The sequence goes on along the minus strand of CAVZKP010000013.1, from coordinate 2,357 downwards.
GTTGGTCAGATAGATCTTGGGCGCGTAGAAGCCGAACAAGGCCGCGCCCATTGCCGGGGCGAAGCGCAATGCCGGCGGAATCGCCAGCAGGTGCAGCACGGAATTGTCGGCCAGCATGGCGAAGCCGAACAGCGAGGGCAGAATGAGCCGCGCAAACAGGAAGCCGATCATCGCGTCGGTCGATCTGATCCCGGCGCGGGCGAGCAGTTGGCGGGCTTCCGCGGCATGACGGCTGCGCAGCAGATTAAGGCGCGTCACCGCCAACCGCATCCACCCGACCGACCGGCGCTGCTGCCGTCGCGTCCGCGCGGCAAGCGCCTGGCGGCGCAGCGTTTCCTTGCGCTCGACGATCTGCTCGAGGCGGCGTTCGAACGCATCCCTGGGCCGCAGCACCCGCCAGATCGCGGCAAAGCTGGTCAGCACCGCCAGCGCGGCGAGCCCGGCGATCGCGTTGTCGAGGCCGATCCCGGCGGGCAGCCAGGCGGAAAGGTGCAAATCTTGCGGCTGCAGGCTGATCATATTTCGAAACGGGCCATCTTGTTCATGATGGCGACGCCGGTCACCAGCATCGACACCGCCACCCCGTCGAGGATATAGCCGCGGGTGTCGTGAAACAGCGGCGCCAGGTATTCGGGTGAGGTCAGCATCAGCAGACCGATCACGACTACCGGCAGCCCGCCGAGGATCATCGTCGTGGCGCGCGTTTCGCTCGACATCGCACGAACCTTGGCCCGCATCTGCTTGCGCTTGCGCAGGGAGTCGGCGAGATTGGCGAGCGTCTCGGCAAGATTGCCGCCGGTCTCGCGCTGGACGCTGAGGGCGATGATAAAAAACCGGAATTCCGGCGTGTCGATGCGCTTGGCGATGTCCCATAGCAAGGCTTCGAGGTCGCGCCCGAGGCGCATCCCGCTCTCGACCAGACGTAGTTCGCTGCCGACCGGGTCGGCGATCTCGCGGCCGGCGCCGATGATCGCTTCACTGATCGGCAGGCCCGAGCGCAAGGCGCGGACCATCAGGTCGATGGCGTCGGGGAACAGGGCGATGAATGCCGCGACCCGTCGGTTCCCCATCCGGCCGATTACCAGGTGCGGCAGCGCCATTCCCAGAAACAGGCCGATCAGCGCATCGGGGACGAAGCCGAGCGGCGCCCTGCTGACGAGGCCGAAGGTCGACAGCAACGCGACGCCGACCATGACCAGCCCGTATTGCCCGATGGTGATGGCTCTGCCGGTGCGCGCCAGGCGGGCGGCGAGAAGTTCGCGGCGCGGCAGCCACCGGCGGGCGACACGATCGATCTTGGGGGTTGCGCTCTGCACCCGCGCCAAAGACTGGGCGGCGGCGGCCGCGACAGGAACGCCCTTGGCCCGGGAGAGCAGGGCGGCAAGGCGCCGCCGGTAGCGGCGCTGCGCCGCGTTGTCGACCGCCGCAACGATCAGGCCGAAACTCGCTGCGGCGACAATGGCGCACAGCGCCGCAAGCCAATCCACCGTGTCGAAGCCCACCAGCATTCCCCGGAATCAGCCTCAGATGGCCCATGCGCCAGCAATTGCCGCGATCAAGGCGCAGTTTTGCCAGCGACCGATGATCGCCCGGGTTTGCTAATAATTTCTTTCCAGAGGCGATGCCGGCAGGGAGATCCGCGGCGGCACGGGGCCGGCCGCGCCGATTTCTTTCAGATGATCTCGAGCAGCGGCCGGTCGAGACCGAAATACTCGGCGCGCGGCAGGAAATGGGGGCGCACCCCGCTCGACTTGAAGACCCCGCGCAGCCGGCCGTCGGCGGCCTCGCCCTGGAACTGAAAGCTGAACAGTTCCTGGGTCGTGATGATCTCGCCTTCCATGCCGACGACCTCGATCACGTCGGTCACCCGGCGCATGCCGTCGCGCATCCGGTTGACCTGCAGGATGAGATTGACCGCTGCGGCGATCTGGGTGCGCACCGCATGCGAGGGCAGGTGGATGCCGGTCATCCCGACCATGTTTTCAAGCCGGGTCAGCGCTTCGCGCGGGCGGTTCGCGTGGATCGTGCTCATCGAGCCGTCATGGCCGGTGTTCATCGCCTGCAGCACATCGAGCGCCTCGGCGCCGCGGATCTCGCCGAGGATGATCCGGTCGGGCCGCATCCGCAGGGCGTTGCGCAACAGGTCGCGCATGGTGATTTCGCCCGTGCCTTCGAGGTTCGGCGGGCGGGTCTCCAGACGCACGACATGGGGCTGCTGCAATTGCAGCTCGGCCGCATCCTCGATGGTGACGGTGCGCTCGGTCGGGTCGATCAGCCGCGACAGCGCGTTGAGCAAGGTTGTCTTGCCCGACCCGGTGCCGCCGGAGATCAGGATGTTGAGGCGGCAGCGCGCGGCG
>CAVZKP010000012.1:0-22645 GCA_963775875.1 uncultured Alphaproteobacteria bacterium | reverse complement strand
GCCGGCTTCGGCTCGCTACGGGCCGGACAGAAAATTTATCGTTAGGGTCTCTCCCGATAGACATTCGGCATTCGGTGACGGCACCGGCGTCGGATGGAAATAGGCGTTGTTACAGAGGGGAGCGGGGACCCCGCTGGCGGGCGGCACACAGCTCGCATCCGGGTTCCCGCAATTGCTCGGATACATCGCGGTTCCGTAATTGCCATTCTTGGGGCCTTGACATACATAAGTAGGCTCGTTGCTGCAGGCTAGGATCACCGGTAGATTGTAGGAAGCGCCGCCAGTGTTGGCGCATTGGTTGGCGGTCCAAGCCTCGTCGGTACAAGAAGACGGGATCACGCTTATATCGTACCAGACACAGCTACTCATCGAATTGGGATAGCAATAATTGTTCGACGCATCGCCAAAGGTGGTTTCGACCATGGTTTGATTGACGGATTGGGCGAGGAAACAATTCGCCTTTGGCGGCGACTGCAGAGTGGTGAACGCACAAAAGCGCGATGTTCCGACGTCGCTGGGAACCGTGGCCTGGCAGGTCTGCCCGGCCGGGATCGTCGCCTGGTTGCTGGACACCGTGCAACCCGAGGCCCAGGTGATCGGACCGGGAGAATTGCTGCCGATGGTCCCGACCGAAAAGGCGACATAGATTGGGTTTGTGCCGCTGTTGGTCACGCTGACGCCGACGCTCTCGGCCGCGGTCGGGGCGACAGGACTACACGCTTTCACCGCGACCGCTTTGAGCCGCGGGTCGGAGATCGGAAAAACCTTGCCGGTTTTCGGGTTCTGCAATCGAGGTTCGGTGACGCTGCCTTGCGGGCATAACAGAACCAGATCAGCATCGAGGCTTTGATTTGACCCGGTGAGATGGACCAGCGAAGGCTGCCGAGCGCTGTCGGCCAAAACCGGGCGGTTGCCGATTAGCAACCCCAAGGCCAGCACGGCAAGCCAGAGGCGGCGTGCAGACGGTTGCCGCCGCGGCCAACCGGCGGGTGCCGGGAAAGCGCGACGCGGTTTGCGGTATCGTGATCGGGGCCCAGCGGTTTCCCGCCAGGCTGTCGGGTAATCTGCTTCAGGCTCCATAGCAATGCACTCCCCGGTAGAAATGCAACGCTAGGCGGGATCACGATTATCGGCAACCGCAAAGGCGCAGCCGCAGAGCGGTGGTGGGCGGCATGAAATTTCCGCGCCGCTCAGCCCATCCTGCGGGTTCTTCGCGTGGGCCGTCTCAGCCGGCGGCGGCGAGGTCGAGGATGGTCAGGGCCAGGGTCTGGGCGCGGGGCACCAGGGTGTCGATGCGGCACCATTCCTCATCGGTGTGGGCGTTGCCGCCGACCGGGCCGGTGGCGCACAGGGTGGGGGTGCCGAGGGCCGCGGTAAAGCCGCTATCGGCCGAGCCGCCGGTGGCTTCGCCGCCGACGCCGTGCATGCCGAGACCCGCGGCCGAGCGGGCGTAAAGGTCGAGCAGTTCGCGGCTCGCCTGGTCCTGTTCGAGCGGCAGAAAGTTGCCCTCGCGCAGGATCCGGCTCTCGCTGCCCGGCAGTTCGCAGCAATTGCAGATCTCGCGCACCTCGCCGAGGATCTTTTCCATGATGTTGAGCGTCGGAAAGCGCACGTCGATCCCGGCGGTGGCGCGCGGGGCGACGGTGTTGACCGACTGGCCGCCCTGCACCAGCCCGACATTGACCGTGGTGCCGAGATCGTAATCGGTCAGCTTGTGCAGACGCTGGATCTTGCGGGCCATCGCCTCGATGGCGCTGACCCCGTCGGCATGGGCCGCGCCCGAATGGGCGGCGCGGCCGGTCACCTCCAATTCGATAAAGGCGGCTCCCTTGCGCCGCGACACCAGATTGCCGGAGGGCCGGCCGGGCTCGGCGTTGAACACCGCGCGCGCATCTCTGGCCTCGGCCTCGATGAGCGGGCGCGAGGAGGGCGAGGCGATCTCCTCATCGGCGGTGTAGAAGCCGGTCAGCGGGCAGGGCGCGCCAAACCGGCGCAGCGCGTCGAGCACAAAGCTGTTCATGACCAGGCCGGCCTTCATATCGGCGACGCCCGGGCCGAAGGCCTGGCTGCCGTCGATCCGGAACGGCCGCCGGGCGACGGTGCCGGCGGGGAACACCGTGTCGCAATGTCCCAGCAGCACGATCGGCCGGTTGCCGCCGCCCTCGCCGCTGGCGGCAAGGCGCGCCGCCATGCAGCCGCCAAAGGTCGGGTTTGGAAACATCTCGCAGGCGATCCCGGCGGCTTCGAGCCAGGCCCGCAGCCGGTTTTCGACGGCATCGACGCCGCGCTTGTCGTAGCTGCCGGAATCGATGCCGACGAGTTCGGCCAACAAAGCGACCATCGCCTGATGCTGGCGGCCGAGATGTTCGAGAATGGCGGTCTTTGCCTCGACGCTCATAGGGGGCGCTCCGATCGATGTAGCCGTAACCCGCAGAGTATTTGGTCCGGCTGTGGCAAGCGAGGGAGATCGAGCGTCGTCGGGCCGCTGCCGGCGTTATCGCCTGAGTACGCGCCGCCTACCGGCGCAGGATCGGCCCAAAATCGAAGAGACTCGCGATGACAGCTGTTTTGCACTGGATACCAGCCTGGGTGGTCGGCGCCGTGGTCATGATCGTGCCGGCACTGATCCTGCTTGCGCTCTATCGCTGGTTCACCCGGCGGCTAATCCGGCTGACCGGGCGGTTCAGCCCGTTTCTGCAAACCTTGCTGGAGCGCGGGCAGGGACCGGCCAGCGGATTTGTTCGTCGTCCTGGCGCTCGGCGCGGCGCTGCCGGCGGCGCGATTCCCGTTTCCGCTGACGATCGCCATCGGGCGGGCGCTGCTGGTCGCCTTTATCCTGATTTTGGGCTGGACCGCGGCGATCGCGCTCGATATCGCGGTGACGGTCTATCTGCGGCGGTTTCGCACCGATGTCGAAGACAATCTGCTGGCGCGCAAGCACGTCACCCAGATGCGCATCTTGCAGCGGGTGGGAAAGACCCTGTTGGCGATCGTCACGGTCGCCGCGGCGCTGATGACCTTTGCCGCGGTCCGGCAGTATGGGATCAGCCTGTTGGCCTCGGCCGGCGCCGCCGGCATCATCCTCGGCCTGTCGGCGCGGCCGGTGCTGGGCAATCTGCTCGCCGGCATCCAGATCGCCATCACCCAGCCGATCCGGGTCGAGGACCAGGTCGTCGTCGAAGGCGAATCGGGCTGGATCGAAACCATCACCAGCACCTATGTCGTGGTCCGCATCTGGGATCTGCGGCGGATGATCGTGCCACTGACCTACTTTATCGAAAAGCCATTCCAGAACTGGACTTACGAGAGCGCCGCACAGATCGGCTCGGTTTTTCTGAATGTCGACTACACGGTCCCGGTCGAACGGGTGCGCCGCGAGCTCGACGCGATTCTGCAGGCGAGCAAGCTGTGGGACGGCAAGGTGGCCGGCCTGCAGGTAACCGACACACCCGGCAGCATGATCCAGCTGCGCGCCCTGGTCAGCGCGCGCAATCCAGGCCAGGCCTGGGATCTGCGCTGCGAGGTGCGGGAAAAGCTGATCGGCTTTCTCCAGGCCGAATTCCCCGATGCATTGCCGCGCCAGCGCACCGTGACGGTCGAGCCGCTGCCCGCCGATGCCGGGCAACCCGCCGGCGCCGACCCGCCGGCATTGGCCGACGGCAGGGCCGATCCGGCGCCCCGGCATTAGCTTGGCCATGGCGCGGGCGAAGCTCGCCATGAAATAATCAGAGGCGCGATATAAGCCAGAACCTGAGGGATAACCGAGAAAGTCCATGCCAGCCGGAGGCGGGCGGGTTTAAGCCACACTCATCTCGCCGAGATAGGCTTGGCGGATCATCTCGTTTTCGCGCAGTTCGGCGGCGGGGCCGCTCAGCACCACCTGGCCGGTTTGCAGCACATAGGCGCGGTCGGCGATCTGCAATGCCATGTTGGCGTTCTGCTCGACCATGAAGATCGTCGTGCCCTGGCGGTTGATTTCGCGGACGATGTCGAAGACCTGCTCGACATAGGCCGGCGACAGGCCCATCGACGGCTCGTCCATGCATAACAGCTTGGGCCGCGCCATCAATGCCCGGCCGATCGCCACCATCTGCTGCTCGCCGCCGGACAAGGTGCCGGCGATCTGGCGCAGCCGCTCCTCGACGCGCGGGAAGAGGCTGAAGACGCGCGCCAGGTCCCGGTCGAATTCGGGTCCGCGGCGGCGGGTATAGGCGCCCATTTCGAGGTTCTCGTAGACGGTCATGCGCGGGAACAGGCGGCGCGCCTCGAGCACCGGGGCGATGCCGCGGCGCACCCGCTCGGCGGTGCTGACCCCGTGCAGCGACTGGTCCTCGAACCGGATCTCGCCCCGCGTCGGCGTGACGGTGCCCATGATCGCCTTCATCGTCGTCGATTTGCCCGACGCGTTGCCGCCCAACAGACAGACGATCTCGCCAGCCTCGATCCGGTAATCGACCGATTTCAGCACATGGAGGTCGCCGTAATGGGTATCGACCGCCTTGAATTCGAGCATCGGGGATTCGAGCATCGGGGATTCGGGCATGGCTGGGGTCACGCGGAAACCGCACTGCGGCCGAGATAGGCGCGGATCACCTCCTCGTCGCGGCGCACCACCTCGGGCGCACCCTCGGCGATCTTCTCGCCGTGATCGAGCACCACCACCTTGTCCGCGAGGCTGACCACGACATCGAGCTTGTGCTCGATCAGCAGGATGGTCAGGCCGTGCCGGTGCAGGCTCTTGATCTGGTCGGCGAGTTCGATGGTTTCGGCCGGGTTCATCCCCGCGGTCGGCTCGTCGAGCAGCAGCAACTTCGGCTGCGAGGCCAGCGCCCGGGCGATTTCGGTCCGCCGGCGATTGGCATAGGACAGGCTGGAGGCAAGATGATCGGCGCGCGGCAGCAGCCGGTTGCCGAACAGCGCCAGGATCGCCGAGGCGCGTTCGCGCGCGGCTTCCTCCTCGCGGCGGCTGCGCGGCAGGCGCAACAGCGCGCCGACCGGTCCGGTGTCGAGCCGCGCATGCATGCCGATCATGACGTTTTCGAGAACGGTCAGGTTCGGAAACAGGCGGATGTTCTGAAAGGTGCGGGCGATGCCGCGGTCGAGCACCCGATGCGGCCGCCGCCCGCCGATATCTTCGCCGGCAAAGCGGATCTCGCCATTGTCGGGCCGAATGAGGCCGGTGACCGCGTTGAACAAGGTCGATTTGCCGGAGCCGTTCGGACCGATCACGGCGACGACCGAATTTGCCGGCAACGCTCAATTCGACCGATCGCAAGGCGACGAGGCCGCCAAACCGCACGGTCAGGCCGGAAACCTCGAGCAACGGGCCGGCCGCCACGCGATCGACCGCGGCCAGAGCCGGCAGGCTGCCGAACCCGCCGCTGCCGAACCCGCCGCTGCCGACCTGCGCCGCCTGCTCGGCGAGGGTCAGCGCCTGTACCCGCCGCGACGCCGGGATCAGCCCCTGGCGGCGGTACAGCATCATGAAGACCAGGATGAACCCGAAGATCAGCTCGATCGACGAGGCCAGTTCGACATGCTGGAGCCAGCGAATGTCGATCAGACGGCCGAGCGCGTGCAGCCAGCCCGAGATATCCTCGAGCACCCAGGATTGCAGGATCTGCAGGATCAGCGCGCCGACGACGACGCCCCAGACGCTGCCGATCCCGCCGAAGACGACCATCACCAGGATCATTACCGACACCGGGAACATGAACATGTCCGGCGTCGCGGTTTGCAATTTGGCGATGAAGAGGGTGCCGGTGGCGCCGGCGAAGGCGGCGCCGGTGGCAAAGGCGAGGAGCTTGAGGCGAACCAGGTTGATGCCCATCGCCGACGCGGCGATCTCATCTTCGCGGATCGCCATCCAGGCGCGGCCGATGCGCGAATCCTTCAGCCTGACGCTGACCATGATCAAGAGGGCGACGAGCGCCACGGCGACGTAATAATACGGGGTCGCGCCAACCCCGAACCGGTAACCGAAGAACTGCGGCGGGGCGACCCCGTTGAGGCCCATCGCGCCATTGGTCAGCGAGGGCCAGTTGCGCACCACGATCGGCACGATCTCGCCGAAGCCCAAGGTGACGATCGCCAGATAGTCGCCCTTTAGCCGCAAGGTCGGGGCGCCGAACAAGACGCCGCAGAAGTGCGGCGATCGCCGCCGAACCCGGCAGCATCAGCCAGAACGAGACCTGGAAATGGACGAAGTCGCCGGCCGTCGTATGGTTGCGGGCGACCAGGCCGAGCCATTGAAACGGCTCCCAGAAATTGGTCCATTCCGGCTGCAGCTGCCACGAGCTGAGGATGCCGTAGGCATAGGCGCCGATCGCGAAGAACGCGGCATAACCGAGGTCGAGGAGGCCGGCGAAACCGACGACGATGTTGAGGCCGAGCGCCAGCGCGGCGAAGGCGAGCGCGTTGGCCATCGAATCGATATTGGCGTCGTTGCCGCTCAGGACCGGAAACAGCAGCGCCGCGGCGGCGGCGAGCAGGATGCCGATCCGGATGCGCTGGCGCGGTGCGATGCCGGCGATCAAGGGCAGCGCCGGCGTCCTGGCCCGCAATGCCGGCCAGAAACCGGCACTCCCGGCCGGCGGCGGTTTGCCCAGTTCGGCCATCGCGAATTGCGCCGGTTCAGGATTTCGACGGCGTGGCGCGGCCGAACAGGCCGTTCGGCGCGAACACCAGAACCAGGATCAGGATCGAAAAGATGATCACGTCGGTCCATCGCACCGCGATCAGCTGACCGCCGAGGCTCTCGATCAGCCCGATCAACAGGCCGCCGACCATCGCCCCGCCGACGCTGCCGATCCCGCCCAGCACCGCGGCGGTGAAGGCCCGCAGCCCGGCGGTGTAGCCGATGATGAAGCTGGTGAAGTTGTAGTAGAGGCCGAAGATCAGCGCCGCGGCGCCGGCCAAGGCCGAGCCGAGAAAAAACGCGGTCATGATCACCCGGTCGACCTCGACCCCCATCATCCGCGCCGCTTCGGCGTCCTGCGCGGTCGCCCGCATCGCCTTGCCGAGGCGGGTGCGGTGCACGAACAGATGGAGCGCCACCATCAAGACCGCGGTGACCCCCCAGATCAGCACCTCGCGCAATTCGAGGGTGACCTGGCCGAAATGCCAGCGGATCGTCGGCATCGGGTCCGGGTAGTTCTGGGTCTGGGCGCCGACGGTCAACAGGATCAGATTGAACAGGATATAGGAGACCCCGATCGTCGTGATCATCGCCGCCGGGCCGCGCACCCCGCGCAACGGCCGCAGCGAGATGCGCTCGATCGCGACGCCAAGGCCGCCCGCCGCCAGCATCGTGACCGCGAACGCAAAGGCGAGCGCCCCGGCGAGCGCGAAGCCGGTCAGGATTTGGGTCTGGCCGGAAATGCCGAGCAGCTGGAGCGCCCACATGCCGACGAACGAGCTGACCATGAACACGTTGAAATGGGCAAAGTTGATCAGCTCGAGGATGCCGTAGACCAGGGTGAAGCCGAGCGCCAGGAGCGCGTACATCGCCCCCAGGCTCAACCCGTTGATCACCTGCTGCAACAGGACCGCAGAATCGGTCATGGCGGCCGGAAGGTCCGGGTCACCAGGCGCTTCGCCGCACCGACGGCCCGCTCAGGAGCTCGCCGGCGCCACCCCGACATACTTGTACTGGTGGAGCACATCGTCGAGCGGATACTTGTCGTTTCGGGTGATCTGGAAGACGCTGATGATCTTGTTCTCGATATCGCCGTTGGCGTCGAAGCTGACGACGCCCTGCAAGGTCTTGACGTGCGATTGCTGGATCGCATCGCGCACCGTGTCGCGGGTCACCTCCTTGCCGGATGCGGCGACCTGTTTGATCGCGTCGAGGATGACGAGCGCGGCGTCGTAGGCGGTGATCGAATAATTGTCCGGCTGCTTGCCGTATTTTTTGGAGAACTGTTCGATGAACGGCGCGGCATCGGGATTTTCCAGCACATTGGGCGCCGCGATCGTCGCGTACCAGCCCTGCGCCGCCGGGAACCCGGCGCCGGTCAGGATCTCGGCGCCGTAGACGCCGTCGCCGCCCGCTTTGATGATGTTGGGGATGATATCGTAGGATTCCTTGACCACCTTGACCCCGGCCTGGGCCACGCCGCCGTAATAGAGCGCGTCGGGGTTCAGCGATTTGATCTTGGTCAGGGTGGTCGTGTAATCGGCCTCCTTGGGGTTCAGCTGATCGCGGCCGAGCACGTTGATGCCGCGCTTTTTGGCCTGCGCCTGGAAGGCGTCGGCGAGCCCCACGCCATAGGCGCCGCTATCGTCGAGCACATAGACCGATTTGACCTTCAAGGTGTCGGCGAAATAATTCGCCATGTTCGGACCTTGGAAGGCGTCGGTGGTGACCGTGCGGAAATAGATGGCCTTGCCGCCCGGCCGATATTGCCCGGCAAATTTCGGATCGGTGATGTCGGGGTTGGTCGAGCTCGGGGTAATCGTCGCCAGATCGCCCTGGCTCAGGATCGGCGCCATCGCCTTGCCCGAGCCGCTCATCTGCGGCCCGATCGCGGCCACCACCGAGGCGTCCGACACCATCTTGCGCGCGTTGGTCGCCGCCTGCGCCGGATCGTATTGCCCGGCGGTCGCGGTGCCGTCGTCGAGCTGCAGCACATCGATCTTGTATCCGCCGACCCCGCCCGCGGCGTTGGCGGCGTCGAACGCCAGCATGGCGCCGTCCTTGATCAGCTCGGCGTCGTTTGCGTCGGCCCCGGTAAACGGTAGATTGATGCCGATCTTGACGGTCTTGTCCGCGGCGAGGAGCGAACCCGACCGGGCGACCAGGGCGCCGACCAGCGCGGTGGTCGACAGGTTGATAATCAGCGAGCGGCGCGACAGCATATTCGACCTCCCCATTTCGCGGCTTCTGCCGCTGTCCCAGCAAATGCCGTGCCGAACCCGGCGCGACGACGATCCCCACCTTATCCGATCTTGCGCCGCAGATCAGCTTCCTCCATTCGCTCGGCGCGCGGCCTGGAAACGCCGGCAATATCCCGAACCAGATCGATCGCGGCGGCGCTCGGGCGGAGCATCGCGATCGGTGGCGCTGTATCGTCCCGTCGCCAGCCCATATTTTGGATAGAACTCGCCCCGTAGCCGGGCGGCGAGTAGAGTGCGCAGAGTGGCTCATGCGGGAGAGGATCGCAATGCCCGAGGCGACAAGCGGAGAGCGCGCGGCGGCGCCGCGCTTCGAAGAGCTGCTGGCTCGCGCCGAGGCGTTGATGCCGGTATTGCGCGAGCGCGCCGGGCGGGCCGAGGAATTGCGCCGGCTGCCCGACGAGACGATTGCCGATCTGCATTCGAGCGGCCTGTTCCGCATGCTGCAGCCGGCGCGGGTGGGCGGCAGCGAATTGCCCTACCGGGCGTTGTTCGAGCTGTCGGCGGTGATCGGCCGCGGCTGCGGCTCGACCGCCTGGGTGCTGGCCAACCTTGCCGCCCATCATTGGCTCCTGGGCATGTGGCACCCCGAGGCGCAGGATGAGATCTGGGGCGAATCGGCCGATAATCTGATCGGCTCGGCGCTGATCTTTCCGCGCGGCCGGGCGCGGCGCGTGCCGGGCGGCTACCGTATCAGCGGCCGCTGGCCGTTTTCGAGCGGCATCGACGCCGCCCACTGGGCGATGATCGGCGCCCTTGTCATCGACGAGGAGACCGGGCAGAGCGAGCCCCGCATTTTCCTGCTGCCGGCCAGCGACTATACCATCATCGACACCTGGCAGGTGATCGGGCTCAGCGGCACCGGCAGCAAGGATGTCGAGGCCGCCGACATTTTTGTCCCGGCCTACCGCACCCTCGCCGCCGATCGGATCCGGGGCGGCCCCAATCGCGGCAGCGCGGTCAATCCGGGCGCGCTCTACCAGCTGCCGGCGATCAGCCTGTTCGGTTTCGCCATTGCCGGGGTCTCGCTCGGCATCGCCCGCGGCGCGATCCAGCACTTTGCCGAGACGACGCGAACCCGGCTCAGCATCTATACCGGCAGGAACCTGGCCGATTTCAGAAACTTGCAGGTCCATCTCGCCGAGGCGGCGGCATCGGCCGACGCGGCCGAGGCGATCACATTGCGCGATTGCGACGAGGCGACGCGGATCACCGAAGCCGGGATCGTGCCGAGCCTCGAACAAAAGGCGCGCTATCGCCGCGACGGCGCCTTTGCCGCGACATTGTGCACCCGGGCGGTCGATATTTTGTTTAGTGCGAGCGGCGGCGGCGCGATCTATGCGCAAAACCCGATCCAGCGCGCTTTCCGCGACGTCCATGCGGCCAACGCCCATTATACGCTGACCTGGGATGTCAACGGCGCGATCTATGGCCGGGTTGCGCTGGGCCTGCCGCCCGAAGTGTCGCTTTAAGCAGCGTGGGGATCGTCCGTGCCAAGCAATAGCCAGCCAACCCCCAAGCCCGCAACTCCCGATCCCGAGCATCCCGGCAGTCACGCCGCACCGGTGAAGGCGACCTCGGGCGAGGGCTTCGACTCCCGTGATTTCCGCAACGCGCTCGGCACCTTTGCCACCGGGGTGACGATCATCACCGCGCGTGGCAAGGATGGCGGACTTTATGGGCTGACCGCCAATTCGTTCACCTCGGTATCCTTGGCGCCACCGCTAGTCCTGTGGAGCGCCTCGCTCTATGCGCAGAGCCTGCCGGCATTCCAGGAGGGCTCGCATTTCGTCGTCAACATCCTGGCCTACGACCAGATCGAACTGTCGAACAAATTCGCCCGCAGCCACGAGAACAAATTCGCCGAAATCGACCATATGATCCCCGAATGCGGCGCCCCGGTGCTGATCGGCGCAGCGGCGCATTTCGAGTGCCGCAACGAATACCGGCATTACGGCGGCGACCACATCATCTTTATCGGCCACGTCGAACGCTATGCCTTCACCAACCGGCCGACCCTGCTGTTCTGCCGGGGCAAATACATGCGTGGCGAGCCGCTGCTGCCGGGCTGACAATACGAGGGGCGGAGGCGCTCTCCGGATCCCTCTCCCGAGGCGCGGCCAGCGCGCGTGGGCTGCTGGACCCCCAGGTGCCCCGGCCGGCAAGACCGGCTGATCGGCTGCCATCGCATCGCCAGTCCGGGTCATCAGCTTATACTGCGATGACACATTTATTTAAAGCTTACAATCAGCTGAAATTAAGGCAAATCCGTCAGAAATTCGTCTAAAAGGCGTTGACTCTTGGTTATTCCTCGATATGGTCCGGCTTGCGCGAAGTTAACCTAAGCGCGCGATTGAGAACAACTCGCAACGGGAGGGACAAGTGCTTCAAAGAGACAGTTGTCTTTATTCAACGCTGAAGAGATGCCTTCAGTCCTCGGCGTTGACGGCGACGCTATTCGCCGGCGTATCGCTCGCCACGCCGGCTCTCGCCCAGGGGCCATGCACCGGGGCGGGAGCGCCGTCGACCACCGAAACCAAATGCCTGACCGCGGTGCAAATTCCGGGACACCCGCTGCGGTCGTTCGACATCAGCTGGGTTAACCCTACTTTCAACCAGTACTATCTCGGCGATCGCTCCAATGCGGGTATCGATGTCGTCAACACCGTAAGCAACGCCTTTTCGCTTAGATTGACCGGGTTTGTCGGCATCGTGTTGAACGGCACCGGGGGCGTGAACAACGCAAAATCAGGACCCGACGGCGTTACGGCGCACGGCCGATGGGTCTATGGCGGGGACGGCGACAGCACACTCAAAGTGTTCAACATCTTTGCCGTGCCCACTGCCACGAACGGTGTACCCGGTATCGCGCCGGCCCAGAGTATTCCGACCGGTGGCTCGACCCGGGTTGACGAGATGGCGCTGACCCCCGACGGCAAATTGCTGCTTGCCGCCAACAACGCGGAAGACCCGCCTTTCGCCACACTGTTTACCGCTAACGGTGATGCCGGGGTCAGCAATGTCACCAAAATCACCAAAATCACCGTCGATCCCACCATCATCCCGACCGGCTCTGGCCTGTCTATGGAGCAGCCAACCTGGGAGCCGAGCACCAAGCGGTTTTATGTCTCGATTCCGATCATCGCCAACAATCCCACGGGCTGCAACTACGGGCAGATTGTCACTACGCCCCCCACTCCGATCAACTGCGACGGCGGGATGGCGGTGATCGACCCGACGACGGTTGCCAAACCAACATACGTGTTGGGTGCATTTGATCCCAACACAAACACCGGTGTCGTGCCGCTAAACGGTTGCAGTCCCAACGGCGCTACGGTCGGACCAGGTTCCAACCTGCTGCTCGGCTGCACGCCAGGCAACAACCCGAGCGATACGACCACCCTCGTGATCAATGCGAAGACCAAGAACTACGCCCATGTCTTCGGCATCACCGGCTCCGACGAGGTCTGGTTCAATTCCGGCGACCAGCGTTACTATACGGGTTCAAGTAGGGCGTTGAACCAGAGCGGAACCACGGCCCCCGCGCTCGGGGTGATCGACGGCACCAGCGTGCTTGTCGAGACGATACCGCAAGGCAGCGGCTCCCACTCGGTTGCCGCCGACTGCAAGCGAAACAACATCTATGTTCCGCAGGTAGCGCCGTTCTCAGTGGTTGGATCCGGCGGTGACACCACCGGCATCAGCGCCGGGATCTGCGGCAGCATGACCGGGTGCGTCGCGGTGTACCGTAATCCCACCAGCCAGGTTACCGCCTGCGGCGCCATCTTCAACAATACCAGTTACTTCAACTGAGCTGTGCGGTTCGAGCCGCGACCGTCGGATAATTAGTTAGTTCGACCTGGGCCGTCTGCTTCCCCCATCGCCTCGGCGGTGGGAGGGGCAGGCGGCTTTTTCATGTCCGAACGGGTTGGCGATCGGCCCGGCCGGGCCGGGGCCGACGCCCCTTATTTTTGCGGCTTGCCGGGCCCGCCAGCCGGGGCTTTCGCCACCCTGGCCGGCGCTTCCCCGGTTTTGTCGGGGATCTTCGCGATCAGCGTCGTGACCCCATGGCTGTCGAATTCGATGTGGACCCGATAGGTGCCGTTCGGATCTTGGCCCCGGTACTCCCAGACAACCGGGCCCGGCTCATCCGCATCGTCGGAAAAGGTCGTCCGCCACGGCTCGCCGAGCAACGCCTCGATCTGCGTTTTGGTGGTCTGGCCGGGCGTCACTTTGGCCAGGGTCGCCGCGCTGAAGTTTCGGGCCCGCCCAGGATCGGCGGCATCACTCGCGCAAAAGCCGGTCGACAGCGAAAAGCAGCATAGTGCCAGCGCCATTGCCGGCAGCAACCTGATGGCAGTCATCACGCTTCCTCGCCTCGATTACTGTTACCGGCCCGACCCCGGCGCCGCCATTACGAGGGCAATCGAGGAACCCGGCCAAACCGCCAATCCCAGCCCGGCCGGGCTCCGTCGACGAGCGCAGAGACTATTCCTCTTTCAAGGGCTCCGGCATCCGTA
The DNA here is from genome assembly GCA_963775875.1 of uncultured Alphaproteobacteria bacterium. Taxonomy (GTDB): domain Bacteria; phylum Pseudomonadota; class Alphaproteobacteria; order ATCC43930; family CGMCC-115725; genus AP-15. The sequence continues at coordinate 9,230 of CAVZKP010000012.1, read as the reverse complement.
CCGGCGGTATTTTCGGCGCATCGATGTGCTCTCCCGTCACCACCTTTAAGGCGTCGCCGGTCAGTTTCAAGACAGTCATGCCGGAACCGGCGCGGTCGAGATTATAGATATAGCCCCGATCGTCCACTTCGCCCAAATCGGAGAAGATCGCATTCCGGCAGTAATGTGTATTTCCCTGATAGGTCCCGCAAGTGGAGATGGTTCTTTTGTTTGGTGCCTGAATGAAGTAGGCGACCCGTCTCGGGTTATAGGGGTCACGAATGTCAAACACCTGCAGCCCGGCATTGAACATGGCGACGACCAGGATCTTGCCGTAATAGGGGGCAAAGATTGCCCGATTGAGCTCGTGGGTACCGAAGCGCGCTCCTTTGGCGCAGAAATCTCCCGGGAACTGGCCGACCGTCATCGATGAAATCGGCCAGATCGCCAGATCGTTGGTTATGTCGAGCAGCTGGGCATTCTTCCACGGCTGGCCGAGACAATCATTGGTGGTGTCTTCGGATGTGACTGCCAGGAGGTCGTATTTCTGCGGCGTGCCGTCGAGAAAATTCTCCTGGGCCTGCGGGATCGGCACCCCGAAGATCGGGATCGAGGTATGCCCGCCCTGGTTGGGGTTGGTTGTCGTGTAGCTGATCTGCGGATAGAGCAAATCCGCCTGCGACGGATTGTTCGGGCAGTCGGTCGGGTCGGCCGACACCGTGCAGCCGGTCAGCAGCTTCTGCCGGTCAAGGATTTGAAAGACGCCGGTGCTGCTGACGCCATAGGGCATGTAGACGCGATTTATGTTTACACCCGCCGAATAAACCTGGTGAACCATTTCCGGATTGCCGGGCCCGGCGGGATTGGTGACGCCTTCGTAGCAAGTGGGCCCGGGAGCATTGTAGCAGCTTTGTGCCGACGGGGAGGCAGTAGGCTGCTGGCCAACCAGTCCCCACTGGCGGATGAAAACTGGCTTCGCCGGATTGCTAAGGTCAAAAATATAGACGTGCTGTCCCGATTTCCATCCATCGGCGGCGCTGCCGGCGATCACATACGCGATCCCGGTGTCGCATTCCCACCAGATATGGTGCGTGAAGTTCAGGCCCGTCAGGATCTGCTCGAGCTCAACCGGCGCCGTTGGATTTGTGACATCCCAAACCTCCTGATCGATCGATCCGTTATGCCGGACGATGTACCAGTGGTTCGCCGGCAGCCCGGGCTTCGACGGCGCGTTATTCAGAGTGTTGCTACCGCATACGGCCACATGCGACGAGCTGCCTTGCGACGCCGGGATGTGCCACAGGAAGACCGGGTTGTTGGGATAGGTGACGTCGATCAGCGACGTGCCGTTCCCCTCCACTTTGTCCCGTCAGCTGGATTGTAGGCGCTGCCGCCACTGTCGGTCATGTACAGGATATAGCGGCCATTTTCATTTTCGATCCAGCCGTCATCCGAACTGGGGCGCCCCTGGTTCTTGTTGAACCCGACGACTTTCATGTTCCAGATCGATTGCTGGTTCCAGCTATTGGGCGGCGGCACCGGTAGCGGCGGCAGGCCGGCAGCCCCTTCCGGGCCTTCATTGAGGGTGATGACCGGAACGTTCGGCCCATCGGGCAGATAGCCTTGAGCCGAAGCTGTGCTGCTCAACCCAAAGGCGAAACCGGAAAAGCCGACAAGAAGAAGCGACAACCCGAAGCTGCGGGCCACTCGACAGAGATTCTTCATCTGCGATCTCCCTAATTTGCCATAATTATGTTCATTTATGGTCTTTTTTAAGGCTATCTGCCACGGGAATCCGGGTCAAGCCTGATGATTGCTGGATAGACCCGGTTCGGGCGTGGGTCGCCGGGGCACCGGCGGGGCGGTTTGCACGAGCCGGCTCGGGCGATTTTCTTTCGCCACAAAGTTCGATCGCCGGTCGATCGCCGGAGAAGCGCCGCGGGGGACTTAACAGATGCCCTCGATGCTGCTCTAATGGCTCGGGGCCGGGAAACATCGCCAGGGGGATCGAAAAATGCCGCGACTGTCCGCGCGCGCCGGCGGCGCGCACGCCGAGACGCGGCCGGCTGCGCCGTTCGGGCGCTGACCCGGAATGGGGATTTCAATCGAGCTCGCGGTCAACGCGATCATCGCCGGTCTGCTGCTCGGCGGGTTTTACGCCGCGGTCACGGTCGGGGTGACGATCTCCTTCGGCATGCTCGACATCGTCAACATCGCCCACCCGGCCTTTATCATGCTCGGCTCGTTCGTCGCCTATACGCTGAATTCGAGCCTCGGCCTCGACCCGGTGCTGATCGGCGTGGCGATGACGCCGCTGTTCTTTCTGCTCGGGATCGCGGTTTATCAGGTCTATTACTATGCTTTCGAGCGGCGCGGCGAGGAGTTGATCCAGGGCCTCGCCTTTTTCTTTGGCCTGTTGTTTGTCGGCGAGGTGGCGCTGATCCTGATCTTTGGCGTCGACTACCGCTTTGTCGAGGCGCGGTATATCGGTCCCAGCCTGCATTTCGGTTATGTCGACCTGCCGTTGCGCATGTTGATCCCGTTCGTCGTCTCGTTGCTGATGGTGGCGCTGCTGCAGCTGTTTCTCGGCCGCAGCTTTATCGGCCGTGCGATCCTCGCCGTGTCGCAGGACCGGCTGGCCTTGCAGCTGATGGCCGCCAATCCGACCCGGGTCAAGCGGATCGCCTTTGGCATCTCGATCGCCACCGCTTCGGTCGCCGGCGCGCTGCTGATCATCATCCAGCCGGTCGAGCCGTCGGTCGGGCGCGACTATATCGGGCGGATCTTTGCGATCTGCGTGCTGGGTGGGATGACGAGCTTTCCCGGCATGGTCGCCGGGGCGCTGCTGATCGGCATCGTCGAGAGCCTGACCGCCACCTTTTACGGGCCGTCCTGGGCGCCGGCGGTGGCGTTCGGCTTTTTATTGCTGACCCTCGCGGTGCGCCCCGCCGGCATTCTGGGACGCTGAAGATGGGTCGCTGCGGCTTCTCCCGCCTCTCCCCCGCAGCTGCGGGAGAGAGGCCGTCGAGCGGGCTCTGACGTGAGCGCGGGGAAATTCTGGCTGGCGTCGTTTCTGGTCGCGGCCGGTTTGCTGGTGCTGACGCGCTGGCAGATCCAGAACGAGTATTTCTTTTTCGCCGCCTATGTGGTGCTGCAATACGTCGTGCTGGCGACCGCGTGGAACATCCTCGGCGGCTATACCGGCTACACCAATTTCGGCACCGGGGCGTTTTTCGCCTTCGGCGCCTACAGTTCGGTCGTGCTGCACAAGCTGACCTCGGTTCCGGTGCCGGTGATGATCCTGGTCGCCGGGGCGGTCTCCGGGCTGCTCGGCTTTGGCATGGGCTATCTGACCCTGCGGCTGAAGGGGGTGTTCTTTTCGATCGCGACCCTGTCCCTGGCGATCGTGGCGCAGACCCTGATCGTCAATTGGGACTATGTCGGCGGCTCGCGCGGCATCTATATCATCCGGCCGCAGCAGGCGCCGTTGTTCGGCGGCTATATCCAGTATCTCTATTCGCTAATGCTGCTGTTGAGCTGGGTGTCGGTGGCGATCGCGCGCACCATCGAGCGCTCGCGGCTCGGGCTCGGGCTGGCGGCGATTCGCGACGACGAGCAGGCGGCCGAGGCGAGCGGCGTGCCGACCCTGCGGCTCAAGCTGATCGCGACCACGATCAGCGGCGCGCTGATGGGCATGTCGGGGGCGCCGTTACCCTATTACGTGACCTATCTCGACCCGACTTCGAGCTTCAACCTGTCCTACGCGGTCAACGCGGTGGCGATGCCGCTGATCGGCGGCATGACCAGCTGGATCGGCCCGATCCTCGGCGCGGTCCTGCTCGGCACGATCCAGCAGGTGGCGACGGTGACGATCTCCTCGGCGCTGAACCTGCTGATCGTCGGGCTGCTGCTGATCTTCTTTGTCATCGTCGCGCCCAACGGGATCGTCGGGCTGATCGCGGCGCGGCGCCGCCGCGGGGAGCGGTGATGGCTGAGCCGGCCCCGCCGCCATTGCTCGAGGCCAGCGGCCTGGCCAAGCATTTCGGCGGGTTCGTCGCCCTCGACAACATCGATCTGGCGGTCGCCGAGGGCGAAAGGCTGGGGCTGATCGGCCCCAACGGCTCGGGCAAGAGCACCCTGGTCAATTGCCTGTGCGGCACCTTGCGCCACGACAGCGGCAGCATCATGTTCGCCGGCCGCCGGCTCGATCGCTACTCGGCCTATAAGCGCACCAGGCTCGGGCTGGCGCGCAGCTTTCAGCTGCCGAAGCCGTTCCGCACCATGAGCCTGGTCGACAATCTGCGCATCCCGCTGCTCTACGCGGTCAATGCCCGGCCCGGCACGCACCTGCACCATGCGGCGATCGAGGAACGCTGCCTGCAACTGCTCGACGATGTCGGGCTCGCCGACAAGGCCCGGCGGCTGCCGCGCGACCTGACCCAGGTCGAGATGCGCAAGCTCGAACTCGCCCGCGCGGTGGCCAGCGCGCCCAGGCTGCTGTTTGCCGACGAGTCGATGGCCGGGCTGTCGCCCTCCGAGGTCGAGGAAATCCTGGCGGTATTGTTCCGGCTGAACCAGAGCGGCATCACGATCGTGCTGATCGAGCACATCATGCGCGCGGTGATGAGCTTTTCGACCCGGCTGGTGGTGCTGGTGGCCGGGCATAAGATCGCCGACGGGGCGCCGCAGGAGGCGATCCGCAACCCCGAGGTCGAGAGGGCCTATCTTGGCGAGTAGCCTCGAGATCGCCGGCATCGACGCCGGCTATGGCGCGGTGCGGGTGCTCGAAGACGTGTCGCTCGAAGTGGCGGCGGGCGAGACCGTGGTGCTGCTCGGCACCAACGGCAACGGCAAGAGCACGGTGATGAAATGCGTGATGGGCATCGTGGCGCCGATGGCCGGCAGCATCGTCGCCGAGATCGACGGCGCGCGGCACGATCTGGTCGGCCTGACCACCGAGGAGATCGTCGATCTCGGCATCAGCCTGGTGCCCGAAGGCAGGCGGCTGTTTCCGAAATTGACGGTCGAGGAGAATTTGCTGCTCGGCGCGTTCCGGCCGAAGGCGCGGGCCGAGATCGCCGGCAATCTCGAATCCTCCTATGCGACCTTTCCGGCATTGCGCGAAAGGCGGCGCCAACTCGCCGGCAGCATGAGCGGCGGCGAGCAGCAGATGCTGGCCTTGGCGCGGGCGTTGATGTCGGCGCCGAAGATATTGCTGATCGACGAGCCCTCGGTCGGCCTGGCGCCGGTATTGGTCAAGCGCACGATCGAAAAGATCCAGGAATTGAAGGAGCGCTATCAGCTGACCGTGCTGATGGCCGAGCAAAACTTCAACCAGGCGGTGCGCATCGCCGATCGCGGCTATGTGATCGTCCACGGCAAGATCGCCTTCACCGGCGAATTGGCCGAAGCCCTGAACAACAACGAACTCGTGCGCAAATTCTATCTGGGACTGTAGCGCGAACCGATCAGCCCCTGGCGGTAACGGCCGGCGGCTTCGACGTCGCTCCACGGGGCCGAGGCGCCGCGGCCGGCGCGCGCGGCCTCATCCGATAATCAGGTACAGCAATGCCAGCCCGCCGGCCAGCCAGCAGTAATAGGCGAACGGGTCGAGCGCCGGACTTTCCTCATGGCTGCGGAAATAGCGCATCAGAAAGGCGGTGCTGGCATAGGCGGTCACGGCGGCGACCACGCCGGCGACCCACAGCACCCCGCCGCCGATCGCGGCGCCGCCGGTTCCGGCCGGGGCGTGCAGCAGCTTGGGAATTTCGAGAACGGCAGCCCCGGCGATGATCGGCGTCGCCAGCAGAAACGAAAACCGCGCCGCATCCTCGTGCCGCAGGCCGACCAGCAGGCCGCCGACGATCGTGGCGCCGGAGCGCGAAATGCCCGGCAGGAACGCCGTCGTCTGACACAGGCCGACGATGATCGCGTCGCCCCAGCCGGCATGCGCCAGCGTCTTCCGGTCTCGCGCGGCATTGGCGCGGCGGCGCAGGCGCTCGCCGGCAAACAGCACGACGCCGTTGACGATCAGGAAAATCGCGGCCGCGACCGGCGAGCCGAACAGGTGGCGCAGCGATTTTTCAAAAACGAAGCCGAGCACGACCGCAGGCAATGTGCCGAGCACCAGAAGCACGATCAGATGGCGGTTCTCGCTGATCGTCCTGCTGGTAGCGCCGCCGCGCCCGAGCACGGCCAGCAGCAGGCCGAGCCAGTCGCGCCAGAAATAGACCAGCAGCGCGGTCGCGGTGCCGACATGCAGCACCACCAGAAACGGCAGGAATCGCGGCGAATCCTGGTCGATATGCCAACCCAGCAGCGCCGGCAGGATGACCGCATGGCCCAGGCTGCTGACCGGAAACAGCTCGGTGACGCCCTGGACGATCGCGAAGAAAACGGCTTGGAGAAATGTCATGCCGGACCGCGCTGTTCCCAAGCATCAGGTCGGCACAATCTGCTCATGCCGGTGGAGATCGTCAAATTGTCGCCGATCCAGGCCGGCTTCACCCCTGCGGCGGTTTGGCGCCGACGGCGCAATGCAGCGGATGGGCCATCAGCAGGAGCCCGTCGGCTGCCGCCCGGTTGCGCTCGGCCTGCCACCATTCCCGCTCCTCCGGCGACAGCAGCGACAGCACGTAATCCTCGCGGTTGCGCCAGATCGGCCCGCCTGGACGGTCCAGGGTGACCAGGGTCGGGAAGCCGGCCAGATCGGCGAATCCGGCTTCGCGCATCCGCCGGTAGAGGCTGCGATCGGCGACCCCGGCGGGGCCGACCGAATGCGGCGGGGTTTCGACCTTGCGGCGAATTGGCTCGGGCAGATCGAGGTTCCACCATTGCTGCATGTCGAGCGCCCGCACCGCGATCCCGGCCCGGCCGCCCGGCCGCAGCACGCGCATGATTTCGGCCAGCGCGCGGTCGGCATCGCACTCCTCGAGCACGGTGACCGAATAGACGCAATCATAGGAATTATCGGCAAACGGCAATGATTCGGCATTGCCGTGGGTGAATTCGATCGCCTTGGCCAGCCCGTCCTCCGCCGCCAATGCCGCCGCCTCGCGCAGCAGGAACGGGTTCACATCGGCCGCGGTGATCGGGTTGACGCGGCCGAGCCGCTTGGCCAGCAGCCGCACCAGCGACCCGGCGCCGCAGCCGACTTCGAGGATCGCCTCGCCGGGGCGCGGCGCCATCCGGTCGATCAGCGCGTGGAACATCGCCTGGTAGCTGCGCATCCGCGCCCGGTCTTCGAGCGAGGCGACCCCGCCCAGATATGGACCGCCCAGGGTCACCACGGTGAAATCGCGGGCGAGAAGCGGGATCGCCGGCTCCCACTGCGACGGCGCCAGAAAAACGGCAGCAGGATCAGCGCCGGCCCGCTGCCCTGGGTGCGGTAGGCGATGCCGGCGTGAGCGCCCTCGGCGGCGAGGTGGCGCGGGGTATCGGCGCCGTGCCCGTCGGCCGCGAGCCGGCCGAGAAAGCCGATCATGCCGCGGGCGATCTCGTCGCCCCGGTCGGCGCAGGCATCGGCCCAGCTGCCGGGCGCCTCGTAGCCGGCCAGGACGAGATGTTCGGCCTCGGGCAGCCGCCGGGCGGCGCGCGCGGTGGCCTCGGCCGACGGCCCATGCTCGGCGGCGATCATCAGCACGCGGCCGCCGAGATCGGCGAACGGGGCGGGATCGAGCCGGCTCGGCACGCACAGCACGGCGCCGGCGACACGGCCGGGATGCCGGGTGGCGAGCAGCGCGACATCGCCCGGGATCGAGGTCGCGACATGGGCCTTGCCGAGCCCCAGATGATCCCATAATGCGGTCAGCCGCTCGGTCGGCGGCAAATCGGCGGTGATCGGCATTAAGGACCCCCTCATCCTCGCATTGTCGGTGCGATCCTGACACCGGAACCGCGGTTATTCCCAGCGCCAATTGCAGGGGCTTGGCGCGAGGTGTTGCGCAGCCCGAAGTGCACGGGCCCGCAAACGAAACGGAGCGGCCAAAGCCGCTCCGTTCGGTAAATTCCGACTGGCTGCCAGCTCTACCAGTACGGATCGACCCCATAGTAGTTATAGACGTTGCGCTCCCAATCCCGGCTGACCGTGCCGGTGTCCCAGCCCTGGGCCGGTGCGGGCGCGCCGCGCAGCTGGTCCTCGGTAATGTTCACCTCATAGGCGTCGAGCCGCTCGTTGTAGTGCAGCAGATGCCAGGGCAGGGTGACATAGTCCTGACCCATCCCGAGAAACCCGCCAAAGCTCATCACCGCATAGGCGACCTTGCCGGTCCGCTTGTCGATCATGATCCGCTCGATGGTGCCGACCTTGTCGCCGGTGCTGTTGCGCACCGCGGTCCCTTCGACTTTGTCGCTGGCGATCAGGCGGGCAGTCTCACGCACTGTAGCGTCGGTTCCAGCAACCGTATCCATCCTTTACCTCCGTTCGGTTAATTCGAATCCTCAAACACTGCCGGCGAGGATCGGTTCCGAAGTCTTGCCGATTTTGGTTACGCTAACGGTATCGACTGTCGACGGAACCGGAGACGGCGATGTTTCGTTTCGCAATCAGGAGCGAAGTGTGGAATGGAGGAGATCAACGATGGCGCGGGGCGACAAGTCGAAATACACCGACAAGCAGAAACGCCAGGCCGAGCACATCGAGGAAGGCTACGAGGAGCGCGGCGTCAGCGAGGGTGAAGCCGAACGGCGGGCCTGGGCGACGGTCAACAAGATGACCGGCGGGGGCAAGAAATCGGGCTCGGGACGCGGCCATGCGCTCGACCAGGCGCCGGCGCGCAAGGGCGGCCGGCTCGGCGGCAAGGCTGCGGCGGCGCGGCCCAAGAGCGCGCGATCGGCGTCGGCGAAAAAGGCGGCGCAGACCCGGGCGCGGCAGACCCGGGCACGGCAGGGTTAAGCGGGCGGCGGGCGGTGATGGATTTCACGCCGGCGAAAACCTCCGATCGATGGCCCAGGGAACCCCGATCGCGCGCATCCCGTTTCCTCTTGGGGTGGTTCGATTGGTTCTCGGAGGTTTCAGATGAAGACTGAACAACGCAATGGCGCCGCCGGCCTGTTGCTGGCAGCGCTGGTGCTGCTGGGGATGGGTTCGATCCTGTCGGCCTGCGGCACGGTTGCCGGCGCCGGGCGGGACGTGTCGGCGATCGGCAACACGGTCACCGGCGGGCGCCAACCAGACGCAGCGGGCGACCGGCGCTCCATAAACAATCAGCGCAATCGGGGCATCCTCGCCCGCGGTGGGCGAGGAGCCGCTC
>CAVZKP010000011.1:0-15575 GCA_963775875.1 uncultured Alphaproteobacteria bacterium | reverse complement strand
GATTATTGGGAGCCGTTCGCCAGCGGCGAGGGCATGCTCGGCGACTATGTCGCCAGTCTCGACGCCGCCCGGCGCGACCGCCTGGTGCGCTACTTGCGCGCCGCCTACCTGACCGGCAGGCCGGACGGCTCGCGCTCGTTTGTTGCGGTCGCGCTGTCCTGCCGCGGCGTCGTACCCGGCTGAGGCGCGCTGGGATAAGGGCGGCCGACGATCCGCAGCTGGTCGCGCAAGGCGGTTGCTGGCGAAATCGCGCCGGGGCTTCGGCCTGGCCGCCGGATCAGCTGCCGGGAGCGGGTTTGGCAACGTGCTTGGCGATGTCGATCTCGGTCGCGCATGGGCCGGTCGGGGCGTCGGTCCCGGCCTCGGCGGGCGGCTGGGCCGCATGCAGATCGGCCAGCAATGCGCGATAGCACGGATGCCGGCGCAGCAGAAAGCGGCCGGCTTCCTCGGTCACCTGCAAATGCGGGCCGGTCAGGCTCCAGCTTGTCGGCACGTCTTTGCGCCTGGTCGCGCAGTTGGCGATGCGCGGGGGTGTCGACTGGGATCTGGTCGTAATCAACGGTGATCCCATAGATCTTCATGCCGCCAAATTTTGCCGAATTGCCGACCGCGGCGGTAGCCTTCGCCAGCTCGCCCAGCAGCCCGGAAAGGGCGATCTCGGAATTCGCCGTGTTAGCGTCGACCGGCACCGAAGTTACCGTCTGCACCATGCTGACCAGACCCGGTTGATTTTTTTGCCGGTAGAGATTGTTGGGCGGGTCCGATCGGGCATTGACGATGATGATCACGAGCTTGCGGATCTTTCCGTCGTTGATCGCCCGCAACACGCCAGCATCGTCATAGGGCGCGATCAGCGCCGAGCGCAAGGATTGGGTGCCCAGGTTGTCGGCCAATCCGCCGTCGAGAAAATAGAGGTAGTCGATCCGGCGATACGGGTCGGGCCCGTGTCGCAGATCATTGGCATAACGTGCCTCTTTGTATTCCGGCAGATTGAGATAGGGCGTGTACGGGTTCGACAGATCGATCTTGATCCAGGCGCCGTTGCGCAGCTGGCCGGCGCAAGCCTCGGAAAAATCCTGAAATCCTACCGGAAGTCAGCAGAATCGGAAATGCCGCCGAGGCCGACACCGCGGTTGCGACCGGCAGCGCGTCATAACTCGAACACACGTCGTCGAACCGTCGCGGGACCATTGCAAAGGTTTCGCCGCCGGCCATGTCGGTCGCGTTCAACACGATGAAAGGATGGCCCGGCTGATTGAGATCGGCGAGCGTGGCATTGTGAAACAGGCGCTCGTTAAACAGCGCCTCCTCGGCCTCGATACGGGTCAACTTGCCGGTCACCAGCCCGAACCAGGTGATCGGATTGACCGCGTCGAGCTCGAGCGTCGCCATATTGTCCTTGGTCAGAAAATCGTTGCGCAGATCGTCGAGGTCGCCATCGGGATGGACACGGTCGCGATGCAGGCCGAACCAGGCGGAGGTCACGCTGCCGCCTGACACCGACGAGATCAGCTTTACGTCCTCGGTCAAAACATGGCTGCCGTCGGAAGCGGCGTAGCTGGTTCTCGCCATCTCGCGCAGCACCGATTCGGCGAGCGCGGCAGCCCGCGAGCCCCCGCCCGAGAAGGTCATCAGGATGACCGGGCGATCCGGGGTCGCAGGATCGATGCTGCGACGATCGGGATTGGCTTGGCCGGCCCGCAGCGGCGCGTTTTCGAAATGAGTGCCCGCGCATCCGCTGGCGAACAGGACCCACAGCAGCATCAGGCATCGTCCGGGCATGCGCCCTCTCTATGCTTTGGCGAATTGGATGAGCAGCGGGTTGCCGAGCGATGTGCCGCTGACCACGCCATACCAGAACAACGGCGCGTAGCCCGAGCCCGACAAGGAAATCACATAATAATTTGCCGGCAAGGCGAGTTCGGTCTCGGTCTGGCCGATGACGTTGCCGTTTGCGATCACGTCGTGAATATCGTTTCGGTCAAAGGCTACGCGAATATATTCCATTGCGGTGCGGCCTCCGGTTTGGCGAGCTTAACCAAAAATCGCTCGGTCTGAAACGCCGCTAACGGCCTTCGGCGAATCGACACCTGCCGCGGCGTCCTGGCGATTGCACCGGCCGCGGCCCGGCGCGGCCTTTTGGCTCGGTTTTCCCGGCAGGATGGACGGGTGAACCGCCGAGGGGTATGACAGGTCATGGTCCCCCGGGTCGGTCTCGCGCCCTACGCGTCGAAGCCGGAGGAGTCCCGCGGGCGGCTCCATCCGGAGCCGGAGCATGCGACGCGCTCGCCGTTTCAGCGCGACCGCGACCGCATCATCCATTCGACCGCGTTTCGCCGCCTGACCCACAAGACCCAGGTCTTTGTCTATCACGAGGGCGACCACTACCGCACCCGGCTGACCCACAGCCTCGAAGTGGCGCAGATCGCGCGCACGATCGGCCGCGCGCTCGGCCTCGACGAGGATCTCGCCGAGACCTTGGCGCTGGCGCACGACCTCGGCCACACGCCCTTCGGCCATGCCGGCGAAGAGGCGCTGAACGCCGAGATGGCGCGTTTCGGCGGGTTCTCGCACAACGACCAGACCCTGCGCATACTGACCCGGCTCGAGCGCCGCTATGCCGAGTTCGACGGTCTCAATCTGACCTGGGAGACGCTCGAAGGCACCGTCAAGCACAATGGTCCGCTGCTCGGCCCTGACACCGACCGCCCGGTGCCGCCGACGATCGCCGAGTACGATCGCGGCCATCGGCTCGACCTCGACACCTTCCCCGGACCGGAGGCGCAGGTGGCGGCGCTCGCCGACGACATCGCCTACAACAACCACGATATCGACGACGGGCTGCGCGCCGGGCTGTTCACGGTCGCAGACCTCGCCGACGTGCCGCTGATCGGCCCGGTCTTCCACAGCGTCGCAGCGCGCTATCCGGGTATCGAGGAACCGCGCCTGATCCATGAATCGATTCGCCGGGTGATCGACCGTATGGTCGGCGATCTGATCGCCGAGACACGGGCGCTGCTGGCCGAAAGCGGGGTCGGATCGGCTGCGGCGGTGCGGGCGCTGAACCTGCCGGTGGTCGCCTTTTCCGCCGAAATGCGGAAGAACGACCGGGCACTCAAGGAATTTCTGTTCGAGCGAATGTACCGCCACTATCGGGTCAACCGCATGAGCTCTAAGGCGCGTCGCGTGGTCCATGACCTTTTTACCCTGTACCTTGCCGAACCCGAATGCCTGCCGGGCGAGTGGCGCGGCTTGGCGGCCGGCGCCGACGATCCGCAGACCGCCCGCGTCGTCGCCGATTATCTCGCCGGGATGACCGACCGCTTCGCGCTCGACGAGCATCACCGGTTGTTCGACACCTACGTTCCGACTTGAGTGGTTTTGATGACCAATATTTTCACCGATATTCGCCAACTAGTGCTGGGGGCGATCGGCGATCTTATGGCGCAGGGGGCGCTGCCGGCGGGGCTCGATGTGGTCAGGGTCGCGGTCGAGCCGCCGCGCGACCCGGCGCATGGCGATCTCGCCACCAACGCGGCGATGGTGCTGGCGGGCGCGGTCCGGGAGAACCCGCTGGCGCTAGCCGAGCGCATCGGCGCTGCGCTGCGCGGCCGTGAATTGGTGACCGGCGATTACCGCGGCCACGGCGTTACTGTCACTGCAGCGCGGCCGGGCTTTCTCAACATCACCTTGATGCCCGAGGTTTGGCACGCGCAGCTGCGGGCGATATTGCACGCCGGCGCCGGTTTTGGCGATTCGGCGAGCGGCGACGGCGAGCGGATCAATGTCGAATTCGTCTCGGCCAACCCGACCGGGCCGATGCATGTCGGCCACGGCCGCGGCGCCGTGGTCGGCGACGCGCTCGCGGCACTGCTGGCCAAGGCCGGATTCCGAGTTGAGCGCGAGTATTACGTCAACGATGCCGGTGCCCAAGTCGATGTGCTCGCCCGCTCGGTGCATCTGCGCTATCGCGAGGCATTGGGCGAGGCGATCGGGCCGATCCCGGACGGGTTCTATCCCGGCGAATACCTGATCGAAACCGGCCGGGAATTGGCCGCGCGCGACGGGCGAAAATGGCTCGATCGGCCACAGGGCGAGTGGCTCCAGCCGGTGCGCGAGTTCGCCATTGCCGGATGATGGCGCTGATCCGCGAGGATCTGGCGGCGCTCGGGGTGCGCCATGATCTGTTCGTGTCGGAGCGCGCTCTGGTCGACGCCGGGACGATCGACGATTGCCTGATGGCATTGGACCAACGCGGGCTGATCTATACCGGCGTGCTGGAGCCGCCCAAGGGCAAGCTGCCCGACGACTGGGAGCCGCGGGCGCAAACCCTGTTCCGCGCCACCCAATTCGGCGACGATGTCGACCGGCCGCTGAAGAAATCCGACGGCTCGTGGACCTATTTCGCCGCCGACATCGCCTATCACCGCGACAAGTTCGCCCGCGGCTTTGCCAGTCTGATCGATGTCTGGGGGGCCGATCACGGCGGCTATGTCAAGCGCATGCAGGCCGCGGTGCGCGCGCTGACCGACGGAGCGGCGGCGCTCGACGTCAAGCTTTGCCAGCTGGTCAACCTGTTCGACAAGGGCGTGCCAGTGCGCATGTCGAAGCGAGCCGGCACCTTCGTCACCTTGCGCGAAGTCATCGACGAGGTCGGCAAGGACGTCTTCCGCTTCATCATGCTGACCCGGAGAAACGACCAGGCGCTCGACTTCGATTTCGCCAAGGTCACCGAACAATCGAAGGACAACCCGGTCTTCTATGTTCAATACGCCCACGCCCGGGCGGCCTCGGTCATGCGCCATGCGGCCGAGGCGTTCGTCGGCGAGGATCTTTCCGACATGGCGCTGGCCGAGACGTCGCTACAGCGGCTGGCCGACCCGACTGAGCTGGCGCTGATTCGCCAGCTGGCGGCATGGCCGCGGCTGGTCGAAAGCGCGGCAGAGGCTCATGAGCCGCACCGGGTCGCATTTTATCTGCAAGAGGTTGCAGCGCAGTTCCATATGTTGTGGAACAAAGGCCGGGACGAAGCGACGCTGCGCTTTATTCTCGCTGAGGATCCGGCACTGACTCGTGCGCGCCTCGCTCTGGTCCGCGCCGTCGCCCTAGTCATCGCCTCCGGCCTCGCCGTAATCGGCGTCGAACCGGTCGAGGAAATGTAGCCATGTCGTATCACCTTGAACAGATCGACCCCGATCAACCGACTGGGTTCTATGAAGAACCGAGCGACGAAGAACCGCCTTCGCCGCGGCGGGTGATGAAGACCGTGGTAGCGCTCATGGTCATGGGCCTGTTTGCCGGCGGTTTGTGGTTCGCTTATGTCGAGGGCGCGCGGCATCCGGGCAGCACCGGTGACAGCGGCGATATTCCGCTGATCCGCGCCGATACCCGGCCGATGAAGGTCAAGCCGGCCGAGGCTGGCGGAATGCATATCCCGGACCGGAACATGTTGATCTACGGCCAGGGTCGACCGGAGGTCGAGCATTTGCTGCCGCCTCCGGAGCAGCCGATGGCGCTCCCGGCGCCGACCCCGCCGATCTCGGCCGCCGTACCGGCGAGCCAAGCCGGTGCCTCGGGTTCGCCACCCGCACCGGCGATCCCAGAGGGGCAACCGGCGCGGCCATCGGCTGCGCTACCGCCGGTCGTGGCCGAGCCCGGCCCGGCTCCCGCCGCCGCCCGCGGCGAGGTAGCGGCGGATCTGCCGGCAAATCCGCATCGGGAGCCGGCCAAATCGCCCGCAGCCAGGCCGGACCCAGGCAAGGCGGCCGGGGTGCGGCTACAAATCGCCTCGGTGCGGAGCGAGGGGATGGCGCGCGAGGAGTGGGATCGGATCAAGCGGATGAACCCGGATTTGCTCGGCCACCTGACAGCGGTGGCGGTTCGGGCCGATCTCGGCGACAAGGGCGTCTATTACCGAATCCAGACCGGGCCGATCGGGGATGCGTCGGCGGCAGAACGGCTCTGCGGCGAGTTGAGGCAGAGGCATCTCGGCTGCATCACGGTCAGATGAACCACGGTCGCGGCGTCGCGCCAACGCCGCCGACCTGAGCACCGTCATTGCCGCCGTTGTCCCAGTAATCCATCTTCAATCCGCCCGCCGGGTATTGGCGAGCACGCCCGGATCGGACTCGGGCATGATCAGACGGAGGTGCCCCCGTTGCGCGAACAGGAATCGTCTTGGTAGGCGGGGGACCGATAACGGCACCGCGTGCGGTCATCCTTGGTTGTGCCGGTGAAGTGTTGAGCGCCGGCGAGCGGCGCTTTTTCGCCGAGGCCGACCCGGCCGGGTTCATCCTGTTCCGCCGCAATTGCCGCGCGCCCGATCAGGTGCGCGGGCTGGTCGAGGCGTTGCGCGGCTGCGTCGGGCGGGTTGGCGCACCGGTGCTGATCGACCAGGAAGGTGGGCGGGTCGCCCGTCTCCGGCCGCCGCATTGGCGCCGTTACCCGACAGCCGCGCGCCTCGCCGCCTTGCCGGACCCGACCGCCGAGGATGCGGCTCGGCTCGGCGCTCGCCTGATCGCTGACGATCTCTCTCGGCTCGGCATTACCGTCGACTGCCTGCCGGTGCTCGACCTGCCGGTTGCCGGAGCCGATCCGGTGATCGGCGATCGTGCCTATGGCGCCGAGCCCGAGCGCGTTGCGCGCCTTGGCCGGGCCGTGTGCGAGGGGCTGCTGGAGGGCGGCGTGCTGCCGGTGCTGAAGCACATTCCGGGGCATGGCCGTGCCCGCGTCGACAGCCATTACGCCTGTCCCGCGGTGGCGATCGGACGTGACGAGCTGTCGCGCACCGACTTCGCCCCGTTCCGCGCGCTCGCCGCGATGCCCTGGGCGATGACCGCCCATATCGTCTATCGGGCGATCGACCCGTCGGCGCCGGCGACCTTGTCGCCGCGGGTGATTGCCGAGATCATTCGCGGCGAAATCGGCTTTGACGGCGTGCTTGTATCCGACGATCTGTCGATGCGAGCCCTGGGCGGCAGCCTTGCCGAGCGGGCGCAGCGGGCGCTCGCCGCCGGCTGCGATCTGGCGCTGCACTGCAATGGCGATCTTGCCGAGATGGAGGAAATCACCGCCGCGATCGGCCCGCTATCCGACGCAGCTGTGGCGCGGCTGGAGCACGGCGAGGCGGTGCGGCGCCGCCCGGAGGAATTCGACCGGTCCGAAGCCGAGCCCCGGTTCGACGCGCTGATGGCGGAGACGCGGTGATGGGCGGAGCGGCATCCTGGGCGGCGACGATCTACCAGGCCAGCACCTGGGTATTGCCGGTGGTCATCGCCGTGACCTTTCATGAGGCGGCCCACGGCTTCATCGCCTATCGCTTTGGCGACGACACCGCCTGGCAGGCGCGCCGCGTCACCTTCAACCCGCTGAACCACATCGACCCGTTCGGCACGATCGTTTTGCCGGCATTGCTGCTGCTGACCACCGGCGGGCGTTTTCTGTTCGGCTACGCCAAGCCGGTGCCGGTCAATTTCGGCCGGCTGCACGACCCGCGGCGCGACATGGTGTGGGTGGCGCTGGCCGGGCCGGGGACCAACGTGCTGCTGGCGATCGTCTCCTCGCGTTCTGCTATTCTACCGGCGGTGGTGTTCGCTGCGGCCGAGCTCTCCGGCGGAGTGCAGGTCCTGCGGCCCGAACCTGGTCCATTCGCTGGATCATCATCAACGCGGCGCTGTGCGTCTTCAACATGCTGCCATTGCCGCCGCTCGATGGCGGTCGGGTCGCGGTCGGGCTGCTGCCGCGCTCGCTCGCCTATCCGCTCGCCCGGCTCGAGCCGTATGGCATCCCGATCCTGCTGGCGCTGCTGTTCGTGCTGCCCTGGATCGGCGAGCAGATCGGCGTCAATCTCAATATCCTCGCCTATGTGATCGGCGTGCCGATGCAGGCTCTGATCCATTTCGTGCTGATCGATCACCGGGCAGGGTGGATGAGCGATCCCGCCTTTGAGTGGGACGCCCCCTCGCCTCGCGCGCGGGGAGAAGGCGAGCGAGAGGAGCGGCGCGCGCCGGCCGAGCAACTCGTGCTCGACCTCGACGGCTATGAGGGGCCGATCGATCTGCTGCTGTCCTTGGCGCGCGAGCAAAAGGTCGATCTCGCGAAGATCTCGATCCTGGCGC
The DNA here is from genome assembly GCA_963775875.1 of uncultured Alphaproteobacteria bacterium. Taxonomy (GTDB): domain Bacteria; phylum Pseudomonadota; class Alphaproteobacteria; order ATCC43930; family CGMCC-115725; genus AP-15. The sequence continues at coordinate 7,458 of CAVZKP010000011.1, read as the reverse complement.
TGGCGGACCAGTACCTCGCCTTTATCTACCGGCAACAAAAATTGCGCCTTGAGATCGCTGCCGATTATCTGGTGATGGCGGCATGGCTGGCCTATCTGAAATCGCGGTTACTGCTGCCGCAACCATCGCAGGAGGACGAGCCCGAGGCGGCCGAAATCGCCGCCGCGCTAGGACATCGCCTCAAGCTCCTTGAGGCGATGCAGACTGCCGGCCGCCGGTTGATGGCCCGCCCGCGCCTTGGCCACGATTTCTTTTTGCGCGGCGCTCCCGAGGGGCTGGCGACGATAGCGGTCCCGGTCTGGCGGCTCGACCTCTATGAGTTGCTGCGCGCCTATGGCGATGGGCATCGGCGTTGGACCGCCGCGGTGTTGACGATCGCGCCCTCGGTTTTTCACTCGATGGATGACGCACTGAAGCGCCTGACGCGCTTTCTCGGCCGAGTGCCTGATTGGCGGGAACTGACGCGCTTTCTGCCGGTCGAGCCGGGCGGCGAGGGGCTTCGCCGCTCCGCGCTGGCCGCGACCTTTGCGGCGGCGCTCGAACTCGCCCGCGACGGCAGGGTCGAGCTGCGCCAGGACCGTGCCTTTGGCCCGATCTACTTGCGCAGCCCGCCATTGGCGCCGGAACATCGAGGAGCTGAGGAAGTTCGCCGATGACCGACCGGGCGCAACAATTGCGGCTCGTCGAGGCGCTGCTGTTCGCCGCGGGCGAACCGCTGACCGACGCGACGCTGGCACAGCGTTTGGCCGATGGCGCTGACCTGCCCGACCTGTTGGGCGAGCTCGCCGAGCATTACGCCGGGCGCGGGGTCAATCTCGTGCAGCTGGCCGGCGGGTGGACCTTTCGCACCGCGCCCGATCTGGCCTCTGCTCTGCGCATCGAGCGTCCGGTCGCGCGCAAACTGTCGCGCGCCGCGGTCGAAACCCTCGCCGTCATCGCCTACCACCAGCCGGTCACCCGCGCCGAGATCGAGGAGATCCGCGGGGTCGGCCTCGGCAAGGGCACCATCGACACCTTGATGGAAGCCGGCTGGGTCCGCCCCAAAGGCCGCCGCCTGAGCCCCGGACGGCCGCTGCTCTGGGTGACAACGCCGGGCTTTCTCGCCCATTTCGGCCTCGACAGCCTGCGCGAACTGCCGGCGATCGAAGAGTTGCGTCTCGCGGGACTTCTCGACCTGACGCCGACGATCCTCGGCGAGGGCGGGCTGGGAGGCGATGATTTGACGCCACCCCCAACACCCCTTGCCTCGGCATGATCCGTGGCTGTCCGGTAGAGGGAACTCGGGCTAAGTTTGCAGGCCATCCCCAGCCGCAGACATTACCACCTGGCTTGGCTTGGTGCACTTTGCGCGTTTTTCCGCAGGCAGCCGTGGGTGGCCGGATCAAGTCCGACCATGACGGCCGCACCTGCGCCGATCTCTGCCGCGGTTAAGGTCCACCCGCATGCCGGAGCTAAGAAGACTCTTTTACCCCCGCTCAAGGTCGAGCTTGAAGAATTCGACGCAGTTGTCGGCCCAGATCCGGCGTTTGTCGGCTTCGGGGATGTCGGCGTAGATCTTGTCGATCAGCGGGCGCGAATTCGGCCACTCGCATTCGATATGCGGGAAGTCGGTGGCGAACATGATCCGGTCGACGCCGACATGCTGGCGCTCCTCGATCGCGACCCGCTCGTACTGGACGCTGAAATAGACGTGGTCGCGCACGTAATGGCTCGGCAATTCCTTCAGCGGCTGGAAGCCGAGATATTCCTGGGCCCAGCCAAGGTGGCGCTGATACCACAGATCCATGTGCTCGAGCCAGAACGGGACCCAGCCGAGCCGGGTCTCGGCAAAGAAGACTTTCAGCTTCGGGTGGCGTTCGAACACGCCGGCGAGGACCAGTTGGGCGATGCTGACCGATGGCGCCAGGCCGAAATTGCACAGCCATTCTAGGAACGGCCGGCGCAGCCGCTGCATAATTACCGGGTCTTCTTTCGGGTATTTGAAGGTCGGCTGGGTGGCGCGCGCCCCGGTGCGGTAGAACTGGACATGCACAGTCACCGGCATCTCCATATCGACCGCGGCGGCCCAGAATTTGTCGTCCTCCGGCGTTGGATAACCCTTGGCGCTGGGTAGGGCGCCCATCAGGATGCCCTTGAGGCCGAGTTTCTTGCAATGCGCCATCTCGGCGATTGCGTCGTCGACATTGGTGATCGGGATCACCCCCATGCCGATCAGCCGGTCAGGATCGACCGCGCAATATTCCTCGGCCAGCCAGTCGTTGTAGCCGCGGATCACCGCTTTATAGACCTCGTCATGGCTGATGTTGCGCCAGAACACCGGCCCCGCGACCATCGCCGCGAACAGCACCTCGGCGTCCATGCCATCGCGGTCCTGCTCCTTGACCCGCTGCTCGGGCGAGCCGGTGCCGGCGGCGTCGGCGACCTTGAGGCCGAAGGGCTGCCAAGTCCCCTCGGCACGACCGGCGCGCAGATCGAGAAAATTCGCTTCCAATAATGGCTGGCCCTCGATCATCAGGGCGTCGCCGCCGTCGGGCAGATGGACGGTATGGGGTGCGCGATCGCGATATTTCTGCGGCACCCGGTGCACCCACCGCTCGGGCGGAACTTCGAGATGCCCGTCGCTCGACATCAGATTGTATTTCCGCGCCATGGCAGCCTCAGTAGGTAGTCGAACCGCGAGCCCCTGGCCCGCATGCGGGCAGGATGCCCGCACTAGCTTGTTTGCCGCAGTTGATCCGCAACTGCTACCGGCGACGGCCTAGGACCTACGGCTCGTACACCGCAAAGCATTTGTTGGAATTAAAAATCCAACTTTCGACGAATGAGGTTTCGCTGGGCCGCCTGCCGATCATGTTCATCGCCCCCATCAGGCACATCCAGTTCAATACCTCCTGCTGGCCGCTATTTTCGACCGCGCTCAGCGGGCGCTCGCGCCAAGCCGCATAGTCGCCCTTTACCAGCGCGTCGTAGAGCGCGCGGTCGGCCGGGACATCGGGATAGAGCAAGTAGTTTTTCGGGGTCAGAAACGCATGCGACCAGCTCGACGAGGCGATCAGCGCCACCCGGTACGGGCTGTCCCTGACGATACGGGCGCAGGCCGCGCCGAGGTCGAAGCAGCGCCACGGGGCAGGGGAGGGCGGGTCGAAATCGGCCTCGGCCGGCTGTTCGCTCAGGCTGCGCACGCCGGCCTGCTGGGCGATGACCCGGCGGCCGTAGCAATTGACCTGAAACGGTAGCACCGGATAGGGGAACCCCTGCCGGTCGTAATCCAAGAACAACAAGGTGTTCAGAAAAGCGTGGCCGAGCTGGTGGTGCAGCGGCTGGTAGGCGTAGGAAACATCGAACCCGGTTTCAAGCAACTTGCCAGCCAGGTATTTGCCGGCGTCCGGATGCCCCTTGTACTCAAAAACCTTGTCGTTTGGCTCGTTCCATGCATTTGGGGCACGATGGATTTCCCACGGTTTCACAGCCATGCCATCGTAAGCCATCAGACAAAACGGCGGGATGATGTCTTCGCGAAAGTTTTCGTACTGGTCGTCGCCCCAGATCACCACCAGATCCGGGGCGAACTCGTCGAGCACCTGGCGCGCATTGCGAAATCCGCCGATCAGTGCCTCGCGGTGCCGTCGCGCCGCCGACAGGCCGTGGTCGGCGCCGTATTCCTCGCGCATCGCCGCGGGCCAGCCTTCGGGAAGGCGATATTGTACGGGCAGCGCCGGGTCGTCGAGAACCCGTTTCAAAATCCGCCCCATGCTTTCGTCGGTCCCCGAAAGCGGCGGAAAATGGGTGACGCCGAGACCTAGAATAGCGCCCATGTCTTAATCCTCCCAAGTCGCGCGCCCTGCGGTTTCCGGCGTACGTTTGCGGCGCTGCTTTGTCAAGGTTGCACACGGGTCGCGCCGGCCGATTCGCCCGCTGCCGATGACGATTTTTATTTTTGCGAAAGATGACGCCCAAGGATTTTTCCCGATGTCGCCATGACATTGCACAACCCGGCTCGGTTGTGGCAATAAACTGGCGGGGGTCAGGCTACCGAGGGGGTTCTGCGATGGCGGCTCGTCGCTTCAGCCGACGGATTATGTTTGCGGTGCCGCTCGCCGCTGCGTCGAGCGCCATTGCCCGATCTTCGGCCGTGGCCTCCGGGGGCGACTTTTATGCCTTTCTCGGCGCGGTCCGGCGCGAGGCGGCGACGCGCGGGATCCGTTTGTCGACGATCGATACAGCATTACGCAACGCCGAATATTTGCCGCATGTGATCGAACTCGACCGCCGGCAGCCCGAGCAGGTCCTGACCTTTTCGCAATATCTGCAAAAAACCGTCACCCCGCAGCGCGAGGAGAACGCCCGCCGCCAGCTATACGACAATCGGCTGCTGCTCAACGCGGTATGGCGGCGCTATGAAGTAGAGCCCCGTTTTATCGTCGCCTTGTGGGGCCTAGAAAGCGATTTCGGCGCGGTTACCGGCAATTACATGGTGGTGTCGTCCCTGGCCACGCTCGGATTTGACGGGCGGCGCGGCCCCTATTTCCGCGGCGAGCTGATCGCGGCATTGCGGATCATCGATCAGGGCAACGTCGCGGCTGAAAACATGACCGGCTCCTGGGCCGGGGCGATGGGCCAATGCCAGTTCATGCCCTCGACCTATTTGGGCTATGCGGTCGATTACGACGGCGACGGGCGCCGCAACATCTGGACCGATCGGGCCGATGTCCTCGCCTCGATCGCCAATTTCATCGCCCATCTCGGCTGGCGCAACGGCGAGAGCTGGGGGCGCGCGGTATTGCTGCCGGCGGGTTTCGACGCGCGCTACACCGGGCTCGGGGTCAGACGGCTGACCGGGGAATGGAGCCGGCTGGGGGTCCGCGGTCTCAATTCGAACCCGTTGCCGGCTAGGGAAGTCGAGGCCTCGCTGGTCATGCCGGACGGCGCTGGGGGGCCAGCATTGCTCGTCTACGACAATTTCCGAACCATCATGAAGTGGAACAATTCGACCTATTTTGCTGGTGCCGTCGGCTATCTCGCCGACAGCATGCTGGCTCAGGAGCGCATCGAACACAGCTGATCGCCGGCAGTTGGGGGCGGGGGAATGATGACGATGGACGGCGGCGGCCGCAGCTGGGGTGCGGCGCCAATTGTTGCGCTCGGTCTGTTACTTGCCGGGTGCGCGTCGCACTCCACCATCGGGAATAGCACCGCCGGGGGCTATCCCGGCGATGGGCATGGCAGCTACCGCGTCGGCGGCCCGTACCAGATCAAGGGCATCTGGTACTATCCGGCAGTCGATTACAATTACGATAAGACCGGCGTCGCCTCCTGGTACGGCGAGCAATTCGAGGGTCGATACACCGCCAATGGCGAGATCTTCGACATGAACCGGCTGACCGCAGCCAACACCACTCTGCCGATGCCGAGTATCGTTCAAGTGACCAACCTGCAAAATGGCCGGTCGTTGCGCTTGCGGGTCAACGACCGTGGGCCGTTTGTCGACGACCGGTTGATTGACGTGTCACGCCGGGCAGCGCAACTTCTCGGCTTCGAGAGCCGGGGAACGACACCGGTCGAGGTCAAGATCATCAAGGATGCCAGCATCCAGGTCGCGGAAGCGGCGATGCATAATAGCGGCGGGGCCGTCCTGGCCGCTCAGGCGCCGGATGCTGCCTCGCTGGTGACCGCCGCCGTGGAACCGTCTGACACCTGGCGGCCGGCCGCGCCCATTGCGCCGCAACCGCCTGCCAATGCCGCCCCGGCCTTGCCACCCTCCGAACTCGCGCACCGTGTGGTGGCGGGCCCGGTCGTCGGCACGCCGAGGCCATGGTCGCCGCCCAGGCAACCTGCAGCCAAATTCGTGGCGGGACCGACCGTCGTCACGCAATTGCCGCCATCGCCGTTCAGGATCGCCGCCGTCCCGGTTGGGTCGTCGGCGGGCCGCATTTTTATCCAGGCCGGAGCCTTTTCCGAACGGGACAATGCCCAGCGGGTGCAGTCGCGCATCGCCCCGTTGGGCAGCGTCCGGGTGATGACAGCGGCGGTCAACGGGATTCAAGTTTATCGAGTGCGGCTCGGCCCGGTGGTGAGCGTCGAACAGGCGGATCGCTTGCTGCAACGAGTGGTTAGCAGCGGCTACCCCGGGGCGCGGATCGTCACCGACTGAGATCGGGCAGTGGACCCAGGCGAATGGAAATGAGCATGGCGATGGCGCCCCGTTTTATCGGATCTTTCTTCGCCGCGCTGATCGCGGCCGGCCTCGCCCTTCAGCCCGCAGTGGCGGCAAAGATCGACGCCAAGGCCAAGGCGGTCGCTGCGATCCCGGCGCGGCCAGGACCTGTTGCATCGCCAAGACCTGTTGCATCGAAGGCGCCGGCGGCAGCGAACGCGCCGGCTATCGGCATCGACACCCAGGCGGCGCACGCTATCATCATCGAGGTCGAAACCGGCGCAGTGCTGCTCGACAAGGCCGCCGACCAGCCATTTCCGCCGGCCTCGTTGAACAAATTGATGACCGCATACGTCGTCTTCGACATGCTGAAAAAGGGTGAAGCCAAGCTCACCGACCAATTGCCGGTTAGCGAGGAGGCGTGGCGGCTCGGCGGCTCGAAAATGTTCGTGCCGCTCGGCGGCAAGGTTTCGATCGACGATCTGGTCCACGGCATGATCATCCAATCGGGCAATGACGCCTGCCTGGTGCTCGCCGAGGGGCTGGCCGGAAGCGAGCAGGCCTTTGTCGATCTGATGAACAAGAAGGCCAAGGAGATCGGTCTCGATCACAGCCACTTTGCGAACGTCACTGGCCTCCCCGATCCCAACGGCTGGGTGACGGCGCGCGATTTGGCCACCTTGGCAGTCCGTACGATCCAGAACTTCCCGGAGTTTTACAAAATCTACGGCGAAAAGGAGTTCGTCTTCAATAACATAAAACAGGGCAATCGCAATCCGCTGCTTTACGATAATGACGGAGCAGACGGGCTGAAGACCGGGCACACCGAGGAATCGGGATACAGCGTTACCGGTTCGGTCAAGCGCGGCGAGCGTCGCATCGTCATCGTACTGGGCGGGCTGCCGACGATGAAGGCGCGCGCGCAGGAGAGCGAGAGGCTGGTCGATTGGGCATTTCGCGAATTCAACGATTATCGGCTGTTCAGCGCCGGCGATACGGTGGACGAGGCCCAGGTCTGGCTCGGCGCTGATGCGCGAGTGCCGCTTTCGGTCACTAAAAATCTGGTGGTGACGCTGCCGCGCCAGGCGCGCCCCGGAATGAAGGTCACCCTCCAATACGACAGTCCGATCCCGGCTCCGGTCGCAAAGGGCGAGACGCTCGGCAAAATCGTTGTCACCGCGCCAAACTTGGTGCCAATCGCGATGCCGCTGGTCGCCACGAGGAATGTTCCGCGGATGAATGCAGTGGGCCGCATCGCGACGCTCGCGGGATATCTCGTCTGGGGCGAGCGGAACTGATCCCCA
>CAVZKP010000010.1:0-19819 GCA_963775875.1 uncultured Alphaproteobacteria bacterium | reverse complement strand
GTTCCGCATTCGGGTCGGCGATTGGCGTGTCTCGTATACGCTGGATCGCCGGGCCGGCGTCATGAGCGTTTTCGAGATTGCCCCGAGAGGAGGAGCATACCGATGAGCGACCCGTTGCGAATGAGCCGCTCGGCGAGCAAGCCGCGTTGGTGCGCGATCGTCTCGCCGCTCTAGCCGGTGCTGAACTCGTCGACGACCGGACCGCGCCGACTGCGTGGTGATGACCCCCGACGACCTCGCCGATTTGATCGAAGACGCTGCGGCAATCGCCGCCTATCGCCGCACCCGCGACCAGGAATGCGTGCCGATCGGCGTGGTCGACCGGCTGATCGCCGGAGAGAACCCGGTGCGGGTCTGGCGTGAGCATCGCGGTCACTCGCTGCGCCACCTCGCCGAGCGCGCCGGGATCGGCATCGGGTACCTGTCGCAGATCGAAAACGGCGAGCGCAAGGGCACGGTCGAGACGCTGAAGAAGATCGCCGGTGCGCTCGACCTCGACCTCGACGATCTGACCTGACTCGGTCAATACCGGGCGTTGCCCGGCGTGCGCGGGAACGGGATCACGTCGCGGACGTTGGCGATGCCGGTGACATAGGCGATCGTGCGCTCGAAGCCGAGGCCGAAGCCGGCGTGCGGCACCGTGCCGTAGCGGCGCAGGTCGCGGTACCAGGCGTAGTGCTCGCGGTCGATGCCGCGCTCGGCCATGCGCGCGTCGAGCACGTCGAGCCGCTCCTCGCGCTGGCTGCCGCCGATGATCTCGCCGATCCCCGGCGCCAGCACGTCCATCGCCGCGACCGTCTTGCCGTCGTCGTTGACCCGCATGTAGAACGCCTTGATGTCCTTCGGATAGTTCATCACGATGACCGGCTTCTTCGCGTGTTTTTCGGTCAGGTAGCGCTCGTGCTCGGACTGCAGGTCGATGCCCCATGTGACCGGGAACTCGAACTTCTGCCTTCGCCCGTTCGAGCACGTCGATCGCCTCGCCGTAATCCATACGCACGAATTCGCGAGCCGACGATCCCCTCGAGTTTCGCGACCAGCCCCTTCTCGATCCGCTGGTCGAAGAAGGCGAGATCTTCCTGCCGTTCGTTCAGCAACGTCGCGAAGATGTATTTCAAGCAGCCCTTCCGCCAGCTCGCATTGTCCGCCAGGTCGGCGAAGGCGATCTCCGGCTCGATCATCCAGAACTCGGCGAGGTGGCGGCTGGTGTTCGAGTTCTCGGCGCGGAAGGTCGGCCCGAAGGTGTAGACCTTGCTCAGCGCCAGGCAGTAGGCCTCGACGTTGAGCTGCCCCGAGACCGTCAGGAACGCCTCGCGGCCAAAGAAATCCTGCGCGAAATCGACCTTGCCCGCGGCCGTCCGCGGCAGATTGGCGAGGTCCAGGGTCGACACCCGGAACAACGCCCCGGCCCCCTCGGCGTCGGAGGCGGTGATGATCGGCGTATTCACCCAGAAAAAGCCGTTCTCGTCGAAAAAGCGATGGATCGCCTTGGCCAGGCTGTGCCGCACCCGCGTCGCCGCCGCCGATCACGTTGGTCCGCGGCCGCAGATGCGCCACCTCGCGCAGGAACTCCAAGGTGTGCGGCTTCGGCTGGATCGGGTAGGTGTCCGGGTCGTCGACCCAGCCGATCACCCGGACCGCGCTCGCCTGCATCTCGAAGGGCTGCCCCTTCGCCGGCGACGGCACGATCGTTCCGGTCGCCTCCACCGCGCAACCGGCGGTCAGCTGCAGAACCTCGTCGGCATAATTGGCCAGCGTGTCCGGGGCGACGACCTGCAGCGGATGGAACGAGGAGCCGTCCGACAAATGCACGAACGAAATGCCGGCCTTCGAGTCGCGCCGGGTGCGGACCCAGCCCTTGACCGTGACCGGCGCATCCGTCGGCGCCTCGCCGGCCAGGATCGCGCGCGCGCTGAACGCTTGGCTGTCCATCGCGCGACAGTGACTCCGGGGCGGCGACCTTGTCCAGCGATCCCGACGCCTGGTTCAGGATCGGTCGGGGCGATGACCGGTCAGGCCGCCCGGTCCCAGCCCCACCAGGCGCACAGCGCCTCGCCCATGATCAGCCGCTTGTCCTGCTCGCCGAGCCACGGCAATTCCTCGGTGAACATGGTCACGCATTGCCGCCACGAGCACGGCATCTTGGTGATGTCGGTGCCCCAGAACATGCGGTGCGGACCGAATGCATCGTAGATCTGCCGCAGATAATCGTGCATCGCCGGAAACGGATAGGGCTCGCTCGAATAGCCCGGCGCGCCGGTCGCCTTGACCGCCACATTGGGCAGTTTCGCCAGGCTCACCAGCTCCGGCATATGGGTCATCGCCGCGGCGTCCTTCAGCGTCGTCGTGCCGCCTCTGCCGCCCAGATGGTCGATCGTCAGGCGAAGCCCGGGGTGGCGCTCGGCGATGCGGCCGAGTTCCGCCAGCGAATCCGTCGCCAGCGCGGCGATCGGCACCCCGGCCTCTTCGGCCGCCGCCCACAGCCAGTCGATTGTGCCGTCGCGCAGCCATCGCCGCGCCGGATCGGCGAGGAACCCGTAGCGCAGCCCGAGCATGCCCGGCTGTTCGCGCCAGCTGGCGATGCGGGCGCGCGATTCCGCCCGGTCGAGCGGCGCCGCACCCATGATCGCGAACCGGCCGGGGTAGTCCTTGACCGCCTGCAATGCCATCTCGGTCGAACCCGGGTCCCAACCCGGCGGATGAATTACCGCCGCGTCGACGCCGCCCTCATCCATCAACGCGATCGCCTCCTCGGGGGTGAATTTCGTCACCTGGCGATGCGAGAGGTTGCTCGGCAGGCCGGTTCCCCACAGGTGAATCTGGGCGTCGACGATCAGCATCGCATGCGCTCCCTATAAGCCAGCCGAACCCTCGATCGGAATGCTAGCGACAACGCTGGTGGCTGTCAGCCATCGCGGCCGGCGGCTCCCGGCAGCGGTCGCCGGCGGCAGCGACCGCATCCCGCCGATAGCTCGCTGCGGTCAACCTGTCCGCGAAACCGGGCGCGCCGCTACCCCAGCGCCTGGCGCAATTGGCGGCCGGCGACGACCAGCAATGCGAGATCGGGGGCGAGGCTGGTGCGCAATTCGCGGGCCAGCGCCTCGGCCGGGGCCAGGGCGGCGGCATGGGCGGCGGCCCAGGCGGCAAGCGGGTCGGCCGCCACCGCGTGCTCGCTGGTCAGGATGCGCCCCGCGGCATCGCTCTGCAGCGCCAGCAGATCGTCGACCGTCGCCTCGACCGCCAGCTTTTGCCATTGGGTTTCGGCCGGCAGCCGGCGGGCGGCGGCGCGCATCTCGTCGAGGGCAAAGCGCACCCCGACCTCGTAATAAACCCGCGCCGCCCGGCCGAGCGGCTGCGCCGAGCGCTCGGCCAGTTCGGCGATGTCGAAGGCCGGCGCCAGAAAGATCATCGCGCCGATCCGCGCCGCGAGTGCCGCCGGAACGCCGGCTTCGGTCAGCCGCAGGCCGCGCTCGGCGGCGACGCTGTTGTCGCGCGGCGGCAGCAGATCGGCGAGCGAGGCAGCCAGGCTGCGCAACACCGGCGCGTACCGCGCGGGGTCGGCGGCGAGATCGAGATGGCGATGACGCAGCAGCCAGGAAGCGGCGTGCTCGACCACCAGCGCGATCTCCAGCAGCATCTCGGCCTGGGTTCGCGCCGCAACCTGGTTGTCGAGCGCTTCGATCTCGGCCCATAGCCGCCGCAGCTCGAAGACATCGCGCACGATCAGATAGGCCCGCGCGATATCCGGCGCCGGGCAGCCGGTGCGCGCCTGCATGTCGCCGACAAAGGTGATCCCGGCGCGGTTGACCAGATCGTTGGTGACGACCGTGGCGGTGATCTCGCGGCGCAACGGATGGGTCGGGATCGACGGCCCGAGCCGGTCGCGCAATGCCGCCGGAAAATAGCGGCGCAATTCCTCGGCGAGCTCTGGCGCATCCGGCAGATCGGAGGCCAGCAGCTCGCCGTCGAGCGCCATCTTGGCATAGGCGAGCAGCACCGCCAGTTCGGGCCGGGTCAGCCCCTGGCGCTGCGCCGCCCGCGCCGCGAGGGTCTCGTCGTCGGGCAGGAATTCGAGCCCGCGGTCGAGCCGGCCCGAGCGTTCGAGATCGCGGATCAGCCGCGCCTGGCGGTCGAGAGCGGTGGCGCCGCGCGCCTCGGCGACCGACAATGCCTCGCCCTGCAGATAGTTGTTGCGCAGCACCAGGGCCGCGACATCCTCGGCCATGCCGTGCAGCAGCGGCTCGCGTTCCTCGGCCGCGAGCGCCCCGGCGGCGACCGCCCGGTCGATCAGGATCTTCAGGTTGACCTCGTGGTCGGAGGTGTCGACCCCGGCCGAATTGTCGATCGCGTCGGTGTCGATCCGGCCGCCCTTCAGCGCATAGGCGATCCGCCCGCGCTGGGTCACCGCGAGATTGGCGCCCTCGCCGACCACCTTGGCGCGGATCTCGTCGGCGTTGACCCGCAGCGCGTCATTGGCCCGGTCGCCGACTTCGGCATGGCTTTCCTGCGGCGCCTTGATAAAGGTGCCGATCCCGCCGAACCATAACAAATCGACCGGCGCCGACAGCAATTTGCGGATCAGCTCGGCCGGGGTCAGCCGGTCGGCGTCGATGGAAAAGCAGCGCTTCATCTGCGGGCTGATCGCGATCGATTTGACGCCGCGCTCAAAGACGCCGCCGCCCGGCGAGACCAATGTCCGGTCGTAATCCGCCCAGCTCGATCGCGGCAGCCGAAACAGCCGCTCGCGCTCGGCAAAGCTGCGCCCGGGATCGGGATCGGGGTCGACAAACACATGCCGGTGATCGAAGGCGGCGAGCAGCCGCAGATGGCGCGACATCAGCATGCCGTTGCCGAACACGTCGCCGGACATGTCGCCGACCCCGACCACGCTCAGATCGGCCGCCTCAATGTTCTGCCCGAGCTCGCGGAAATGGCGTTTGACCAATTCCCAGGCGCCGCGCGCGGTGATCCCCAGCGCCTTGTGGTCGTAGCCGGCCGAACCGCCCGAGGCAAAGGCGTCGCCGAGCCAGAAGCGGTATTCCTCGGCGATCGCGTTGGCATAGTCGGAGAAGGTGGCGGTGCCCTTGTCGGCCGCGACCACCAGATAGGGGTCGTCGCCATCGTGGCGCACGACCCGCGGCGGCGGCACGATGCGATGGCGCTGCGCGCCCTCGGCGGCGATGTTGTCGGTCAGGTCGAGCAGGCCGCGGATCAGGATCTTGTAGCATTCGACCGCCTCGGCCCCGAGCTGGTCGCGCTGATCCGGCGGCTGTTTGATGACGAACCCGCCCTTTGAACCGACCGGCACGATGACCGCGTTCTTGACCGTCTGCGCCTTCATCAGGCCGAGGATCTCGGTGCGGAAATCCTCCTTGCGGTCGGACCAGCGGATGCCGCCGCGGGCGACCTTGCCGGCGCGCATGTGCACGCCCTCGATCCGCGGGCTGTAGACATAGATTTCATAGAGCGGCCGCGGCCGCGGCAGCAAATCGATCTCGCTGCTGGCCAGCTTGACCGCGAGATAGGGTTTGGGCTCGCCGGTGGGCAGCTTCTGGAAATAATTGGTGCGCAGGCTCTTCAGCACCAGCATCAGAAAGCTGCGCAGGATGCGGTCCTCGTCGAGGCTGGCGACCGCGTCGAGCGCGTGATCGATCGCCTGGACTTCGCCCATCACCGCCAGCGAGGGGTCGGCGCCGGTCGGATCAAAGCGGATCTCGAACAGCCGCACCAGGCGGGCGGCGATGTCGGGATGGGCGCTCAGCGTGTCTTCCATATAGGCCTGGCTGAACGCGGTCCCGGCCTGGCGCAGCAGCTTGGCATAGAGGCGAAGGACGGTGACCTGGCGGGCCGAAAGCCCGGCGGCGAGGACGAGCCGGTTGAAACGGTCGTTCTCGACGCGGCCGGCCCAGAGCGCGACCAGCGCCTCCTCGAAGCGCGCCTTGACCGCCGCCGGGACGGTGGTCGCAGCGGCGTCGCCGGCGAGCTGGAATTCGTGGACCCAGACCGCGGCGCCAGCGACGCTGTCGATGCCGAACGGCTCTTCGGCGACCACCCGCAGGCCGAGATTTTCCAGCATCGGCAGCACGTCCGAAAGGATCACCGGCTGCTGCGCCCGATAGAGCCGCAACCCGAGCCGCCCGTTCTCGGTCGAATGCAGCAGGACTTCCAGCGGCGAGCCGGCCAGCGCGCTCTCGATCCGCGGCAGGTCGGCGATCGCCTGCGCCGGCTGGGTCAGCGCCTGGTAGGCGACCGGAAACGGCTTCAGCCGGCGCAGCCGGTCCCGCGCCTCGGCCTCGCCGAACGCCAGGGTCGCGGCCTCTTCGAGCCGGTCCGACCAGCTCCGTCCGGCCTCGGCCAGCTGCTTTTCCAGCGCGGCGGCGTCGACCGGCGGCACCGCGCCGCGGGTGGTGCGGATGAAGTACTGGATGCGCGCCAGCACCGATTCGTCGAGATGGGTATAAAAGGCGGAAAGCCGGCCGGCGAAGGCCTGTTCCAGGATCGCCGTAAAGCGCCGGCGCAGATCGCTGTCATAGCGCTCGCGCGGAACATAGACCAGGCAGGAGACAAAGCGCTCGAGCGGGTCGTACCGGATGAACAGCGCGATGCGCTGCCGTTCCTGCAGGTTGAGGATGCCGATCACGGTGGCGAACAGCTGGTCCTCGCCGCTCTGAAACAGCTCGTCGCGCGGCAGGGTTTCGATGATGTGCAACAGCGCCTTGCCGTCATGGCTGGTCGGCGACAGCCCGGCGCGGGCGACGATGCGGCGGACCTTGAGGCGCAATAGCGGGATCGCCCGCGGGCTGCGGCTGTAGGCGAGCGAGGTGAACAGCCCGAGAAACAGCCGGAGGCCGACCACCTCGCCATTTGCGCCGAACCGGCGCAGGCCGATCGCATCCATATGCGCGAAACGGTGGACGGTGGCGCGGCGGTTCGATTTGGTGACGATCAGCAGTTCGCGGCGGCGGAGGAAATCCTGCACATCGGGCGGCAGCGCGGACAGATCGCGCAGCCCGTCGAAGATCGGATAGCCGGGATCGCGCAGGATGCCCAGCGCCGGTCGCGCCGGCTCGGCCGCGCCGTCGAAATCGTATTCGCGGTAGCCGAGAAAGGTGAAGTTGTCGTCGTCGAGCCAGCGCAGGAAATCCTGGACCTCGCCGAGTTCAGCCGGTGCCACCGGGGCTGCCGGCGGGCCGGGAAGCTCGTCGAGCAGCGCGCGCAGGGTCTGGCGCATCGCTCCCCAGTCGCCGACCGCGGCGCGCACATCGGCGAGCACGCCCGCCAGGCTCTGCGTCAACAGCGCCAGATTGGCCGGATCGAGTTCGCGGCTGATCTCGATCTGCATCCATGATTCGCGCAATCCGGGCGGTTCGCCGATGTCTCCGCCGTCGACCTCGCCGATCTCTCGAAGCCGGCCGGCCGGGATCGCGTTCGACCGTCACCACCGGGTGGATCACCAGATGGACGACGCGCTCGCCGGCATTGATCGCCGCGGTCGCCGAATCGACGAGAAACGGCATGTCGTCGTTGACGATCTCGACGATGGTGTGCGGCGAGGTCCAGCCATCGGCCGTCGCTTCGGGGTTGTAGACCCGGATCTTGGCCTGGCCCGGGCGTCGGCGCCCGGCGAAATGCCACAGCGACAGCGCGGCGCCGGCGAGGTCGCGCGGGCTGCGGCCAGCGATATCGGCCGGCGGCACATGCCGATAGAAGGCGGCGATGCCGCGTTCGGCGGCGCCGCGCTCGGCGGGGTCGAGCGCCTCGGCCGCTACGGCCAGGGCCTTGTGCAGCAGCTTCGCTTTTTTCGCTTCGCCCGCCGGCTTGGTTTCGCCGGCCGGGTTGCCTTCGCCGGCGGCGTTGCGTTCGCCCGGCGGCGTCAATTCGATCGTGTCGGTCATCCCAGGTTAAACACTGGCGACTGCGCTGCGTTCGGGCAAGATGTTCGAGCCTCGAGGATTGTGGCAAGTGCCGCCTGACTGGGCGATGATGGCGATGGCTCGTCTGCGCCGACCCGATCCATGCGCCTGTTCTCCGATCTTCGCCGCGGCGGTCTCTATCTCTTGCCGCTGGCAATTCTGTTCGTCGCGATCGGCGCCCGGATCGTTGCCCCGGATTTGCTCGACCGGCTGTCGCTGATCGCCTTTGACCTCTATCAGCGCGCATTGCCGCGCACGCCGGGGAACTCGCCGATCCGCATCGTCGATATCGACGACAAAAGCCTCGCCAAGATCGGCCAATGGCCCTGGCCGCGCACCATCGTGGCGCAGCTGGTCGACCGCCTGGCCACTTCCGGCGCCGCGGTCGTCGCCTTCGACATCGATTTCGCCGAGCCCGACCGCACCTCGCCCCAGATGCTGCTGCCGCTGATCGCCCGGAACGGCGGCGACCCGGCCGAGGCGGCAAAGCTGTTGGCGAACTTGCCCGATCCCGACCAGCGTCTGGCGGCGGCGATGCGCCGTGTGCCGGTGGTGAGCGGGTTCATCCTGACCGATCGCGGCGCAAAGCGGGCGCCGGCGCTCAAGGCCGGCTTCGCCTTTGCCGGCGACGACCCGCTCGGCCATGTCGGCAATTTCACCGGGGCGATTGCCAACCTGCCGGTGCTGGAAGCGGCGGCGGCCGGCGACGGGTTTCTCAACCAGTATCTCGATTGGGACCACGTGGTGCGCCGGGTGCCGCTGATCCTGACCGTAAACGGCAAGCCCTATCCCTCGCTCGTCGCCGAGGCGCTGCGCCTGGCCTTTGGCGCCACGACCTATATCGGCCGGGCCGCCGGCGCCAATGGCGAAAGGAATTTCGGTCAGGACACCGGCTTGACCGCGATCCGCATCGGCCCGCTGACGGTGCCGACCGACGCCGCCGGACGGGTCTGGCTGCATTATGCGCCGGTCGACCCCGGCCGCACCGTATCGGCCGCCGATGTTCTGGCCGGCAAGGTCGATCCGTCGCGGTTTGCCGGCGACATCGTGCTGATCGGCACATCGGCGGCCGGGGTCATCAACGATTTGCAGGCGACCCCGCTGGCGCGCGCGGTTCCGGGGGTCGATATTCACGCTCAGCTGCTCGATGAAATCCTGCAAGGCGAATTTCTGACCCGGCCCGATTGGGCGGTCGGCGCCGAAATCCTGTTCGCGCTGGTGGTCGGGCTCGGCCTGATCCTGATCGTGCCGCGGCTCGGCGCCTTGCCGAGCGCGGTGCTCGGCGGCGTCTCGGTTGGGGCGGCGCTCGGCGGGTCGTGGTTGGCCTTCAGATACGCGCATCTGCTGATCGACCCGGTCTATCCCTGGGCGGTGATCACGCTGGTCTACCTGGTGACCAGCTTGGTCGGCTACCTGCGCACCGAGGCGCGCCAGCGTGAAATCCGCAGCGCCTTTTCGCGCTACATGTCGCCGCACTATGTCGAGGAACTGGCGGCGCACCCGGAAAAGCTGGTCCTCGGCGGCGAGATGCGGATCATGACCATCATGTTCTGCGACATCCGCGGGTTTACCAGCCGGGCCGAGGGCATGGACGCCCACAGCCTGACGCATTTCATGAACACCTTCCTGTCGCCGATGACCGAGATCATCACCGAGGAAAAGGGCACGATCGACAAATATATCGGCGACTGCATCATGGCCTTCTGGAACGCCCCGCTCGACGATCCCGATCACGCCAGGAATGCGGTGCGCGCGGCCCAGCTGATGCGCGCCAGGCTGGTGGAGTTGAACCATATGTGGGCGCAGGAGGCGGCTGCCGCGGCCAAGCCGTTCCGCTCGGTGCAGATGGGGATCGGCATCAACACCGGCGAATGCTGCGTCGGCAATTTCGGCTCGCAGCAGCATTTCGACTATTCGCTGCTGGGCGATCCGGTCAATCTGGCCTCGCGCCTCGAAGGGCTCGGCAAGGTCTATGGCATCGACCTGGTGATCGGCGAGGAGACCGCGGCGCGGCTCGATGAGCCGGCCTTGATCGAGGTCGATCTGGTCGCGGTCAAGGGCAAGACCCAGGCCGGCCATGTCTACACCCTGCCGCCCGAGCGGATCGAGCACAGCGAGTTTGGCGACCGGCATTCGGCGCTGCTGCGCGCCTACCGCCATCAGGATTGGGCGGCCGCGCTGCGCCTGCTCGATGACGGGCGCCTGATCGCCGCGCGTCATCTGGCCCCGGTCTACGATCTCTATCGGCGGCGAATCCTGCATTTCCAGAGCGATGCGCCGCCGGCCGATTGGGACGGGGTGTTTACCGCCGAGGACAAATAGCAGCTGTGTCGGGGTAGGGTTAAATTACTGGGTTGCCATGATCGGCTGCCGAAAATTTACTCACTTTGTGTCAATCCGTAACAAAATTGACTTTATTTGAGGCGTCTGATCGACGATAATCGGCGGCATGGAAGCGTGAGGCATCGGGGATGAAACCCGCCACGGCGGCCGTTGTCGCCCGAGGAGCACAAGTCGATGGGTGTCATGGAGTTTCAGGTGTGCCGGCGCGGCCGCGAATCGCGGTGGGTGGTCACGCTCGGCAACGCGGTCTACGGCGCCTATCTCGACAAGGAGCAGGCGCTGCTCGACGCCGTCGACGCCGCCCGCGACGCGCTCCAGACCGGCCGCGAGGCGCAGGTGTGGGTCCGAGACCGCTCGACCGCGGCGCGGGTGTTCTGAGCGCCGGCCGATTGCCGCGGCAATATTTTCGTCACCTCGACGCCGTTGCCCCGGCCCTTGCCGGGGCGTCTCGCGATGAGCGCCCGGCTCAGTCCAGCGCCGCCAGCATCTCGGCGGTGACCAGGGTGACGCCGCCATCGCTGCGGTGGAAGCGCTTGGCGTCGAGATCGGGGTCTTCGCCGATCACCAGCCCCTCCCGGATCCGGCAGCCGCGGTCGACGACGACCCGGGTCAGCCTTGCATGGCGGCCGACCTCGACCTCGGGTAGCAATACCGCCTCGCGGGCCTGCGCGTAGGAATTGACCCGGCAGTTCGAGAACATCAGCGAGCGCCTGACCGTGGCGCCGGAAACGATGCAGCCGCCGGAAACCATCGAATCGACCGCCATGCCGCGCCGGTCTTCATCGTCGAAGACGAATTTGGCCGGCGGCAATTGTTGCTGGTAGGTCCAGATCGGCCAGTGGGGATCATAGATGTCGAGCGAGGGCACCGGCATGACCAGATCGAGATTGGCCGACCAATAGGCGTCGATGGTGCCGACATCGCGCCAATAGGAATCGGCCTGGGGCGTGGTCTTGACGCAGCTTTCATCGAATGAATGGGCGACGGCGAGCCCGCGGCTGACCAGGTTCGGAATGATGTCCTTGCCGAAATCGCGGCTCGATCCGGGGTGGTGGCGGTCGCGTTCCAGTTCGGCATAGAGAAACTCGGCGGTAAACACATAGACGCCCATGCTGGCCAATGCCCGGTCGGGCTTGCCGGCCATCGCCTGCGGCTGGCGCGGCTTTTCCTGGAAATCGACGATCCGCATCAATTCATCGACCGTCATGACGCCGAAATCCGAAGCTTCCGCCAATGGCACCTCGACGCAGGCGACCGTGCAACCGGCGCCCCGCTCGACGTGATCGGCCAGCATGTTCGAGTAATCCATTTTGTAGATATGATCGCCGGCCAGCACCACGAAGTAGCGCGGGTCGGCGGCCCGCAGGATATCGAAGTTCTGATAGACCGCGTCGGCGGTGCCGCGGTACCAGGTCGCCTCGTCGAGCCGCTGCTGCGCCGGCAACAGATCGAGAAACTCGCCCATTTCCGGGCGCAGAAACGACCAGCCCATCTGCAGGTGGCGCAACAGGCTGTGCGCCTTGTACTGGGTCAAGCACCGCGATCCGCCGCACCCCCGAATTGAGGCAGTTCGACAGGGTGAAGTCGATCAGCCGGAACTTGCCGCCGAAAAACACCGCGGGCTTGGCGCGCCGGTCGGTCAGCTGCTTGAGCCGGCTGCCGCGGCCGCCGGCGAGGACCAGGGCCAGCGCCTGCCGCGCCAGCCGCTGTTGGATGCGCGCCCCCGACAGCATCTTCGCCTCCCTCTCCCTCGGCCGCGTCCAGCGCTGCCGGCCCCAGCCTCGCGCGCCGGGTCCGGCTCGTATTCTTCGAGGTTAACCGGCAAGGCGGCCCCCTCGGTTCCAGCGCCCGGCAGACGGCAGACGTCCTTGTCGCCGGGTGGATATCCGGTCGAGCCTACCGCGCGAACCGGCCTAGAGCACGCGTCAACTGCGTTGGCGGCTCAGCGCCGGGGACCCGCCGAAGCGTAAAGGACGCCTAAAGCCTAAAGAATGAATTTGGAGAGGTCGGCGTTTTGCGCCAATGCCCCGACCTGGTCGCGGACATAGGCGCGGTCGATCGTGACCTGGGTGCCCTCGGGCCGGTCGGAGGCGGTGAAGCTGATCTCCTCCAGCAACCGTTCGAGGATCGTGTGCAGCCGGCGCGCGCCGATATTCTCGACCGCGGCGTTGATCTCCTCGGCCAGCAATGCCAATTCGTCGATCGCCGCCTCCTGGCGAAGTCGAGGGTGACCCCCTCGGTCGCCAGCAGCGCCTTGTATTGCTTGATCAGGCTCGCCTCGGGCTCGGTCAGGATGCGGCGGAAATCGTCGCGGTCGAGCGCCTTCAACTCGACCCGGATCGGCAGCCGGCCCTGCAGTTCGGGCAGCAGGTCCGAGGGCTTCGACAGGTGGAACGCGCCCGAGGCGATGAACAGGATGTGGTCGGTCTTGACCGCGCCATGCTTGGTCGCGACCGTGGTGCCCTCGATCAGCGGCAAGAGGTCGCGCTGCACGCCCTCGCGGCTGACATCGGGGCGCCGCCGCCGGCGCGCTCGCCGCGGCCGCTGATCTTGTCGATCTCGTCGATGAAGACGATGCCGTTCTGCTCGACCGCGCCGATCGCCTCGCGCACCACCATTTCCTGGTCCAGCAGCTTGTCGCTCTCCTCGGCGATCAGCACCCGGTGGCTGTCGGCGACCGTCATCTTTTGCGGCTTCGAGCGGCGTGCCGAAGGCCTTGCCGAAAATATCGCCGAGATTGAGCATGCCCATCTGCGCGCCGGGCATGCCGGGGATCTCGAAGGTCGGCAGGCTGGACGCCGCGTTTTCCTGCACCGCGATCTCGATCTCGCGCGTCGTCGAGCGCGCCCTCGCGCAGCATGCTTGCGGAATTTCTGGCGGGTGTCGGCGCTGGCGCTGCCGCCGACCAGCGCGTCGAGCACCCGCTCCTCGGCGGCGAGCTCGGCCTTGGGCTCGACCTCCTTGCGCAGCCGCTCGCGGGTCATCGCGATGGCGATCTCGACCAGGTCGCGCACGATCTGCTCGACATCGCGGCCGACATAGCCGACCTCGGTGAATTTGGTCGCCTCGACCTTGACGAACGGGGCCTGCGCCAGCCGGGCGAGGCGGCGGGCGATCTCGGTCTTGCCGCAGCCGGTCGGGCCGATCATCAGGATGTTCTTCGGCAGCACCTCCTCGCGCAGCTCCGGGGTCAGCTGCTGGCGGCGCCAGCGGTTGCGCAGCGCGATCGCGACGGCGCGCTTGGCGTCGTGCTGGCCGACGATGAAGCGGTCGAGTTCGGAAACGATTTCGCGCGGGCTGAAGGATGGCATAACCGCCGGACCTGCTCAGCCGTCATTCCCGCGAAAGCGGGAATCCAGGGGTTGCAAGCTCCTGCCGAGCGCCCTCGTGGACCTCCGTCGATGCGGGGGTGACGACAACAGGCTGAAACACCATGTCATTTCGAGCCGCCTCAGCTATCGAGTTTCTCTAAAGTGATCTTGTCGTTGGTATAGATGCAGATGCCGGCGGCGATGGCCATCGCGCGGCGGGCGATTTCCTCGGCGTCGAGACCGTCGACGCCGACCAGCGCCCGCGCCGCGGCCAGCGCATAGCCGCCGCCCGAACCGATGCCGATGATCCCGTCCTCGGGTTCGAGCACGTCGCCGGTGCCCGACAATATCAACGACACGCTCTTGTCGGCCACCGCCATCATCGCTTCGAGCCGGCGCAGATAGCGGTCGGTGCGCCAATCCTTGGCGAGCTCGACGCAGGCCCGCGGCAATTGCCCGGCATATTGCTCGAGCTTGGCCTCGAGCCGCTCGAACAAGGCGATCGCATCGGCGGTGGCTCCGGCAAAGCCGGCGATCACCGAGCCGCCGGCCAGCCGGCGCAATTTGCGCGCGTTCGACTTCATCACCGTCTGGCCCATGGTGACCTGGCCGTCGCCGGCGACCACGACCTGCCCGCCCTTGCGCACGCACAGGATCGTCGTGCCGTGCCAAACGTTATTGTCGAAGTGATCCATGCGCCTATAAGGGACTGGCTGCCGCGCGACCCGTTGAGATGTAAGCTGGCCCGATGCGCGATCAAGCTCGCCCGAGGGCGCCTCCACACCATGAGTAGCGCTGTCATTCCGCCCAATCGCGCTTATCTGATAGACGAGGCGAGGTTGCGCGCCGATCGTCTCCTGTCGGGAGAAGCCTATGAGCGAAGGAAGCATCAGCCTCGACCTGCTCGGCGCGCGGGTGCTGTCCCTGACCGCCGAACTTCGCGATTTACAACTGCGCTTCCGCGCGATCGAACAACGCTTCGGCGCGCTGGAACAGCGGTTTACCGCAATGGAGTTGCGTCTCGGTGGTATCGAGGTCCGCTTCGGCGCTTTGGAATCGCGCTTCGGGTCGCAGGAAGAGCGCATGTCGGCGATGCTGGCGCTGCTGGTTCGCGTCGCCGAGCGCATCGATGGCGGCGCGGCATGAGGCCGGCGCTTGTCGCGGTCCGGACGGTGGCAAGCCGGCGGCGGTATCGCTAAATCAAATTGGTGGTGCCGCGGATCGGACGGCGGCGGAGGAGAACATCGTGCGGGTGGCGAGGGTCGAACGCAACACCAAGGAAACCCGGATCAGCGGCCGGGTCGATCTCGACGGCAGCGGCGCCGCCGAAATCGCGACCGGCATCGGCTTTCTCGACCACATGCTCGAACAGCTGGCCAAGCACAGCCTGATCGATGTCGAGCTGCGGGCGGCGGGCGATCTGCACATCGATTTCCATCACACCACCGAGGACACCGGCTATGTCGTCGGCGAGGCGGTGTCGAAGGCGCTCGGCGACCGCGCCGGCATCGCGCGCTATGGGCAGGCGATGATCCCGATGGACGAGACCCTGACCCGGGTCAGCCTCGACGCCTCGAACCGGCCCTACCTGGTGTGGAAGGTGGCGTTTACCCGGCCGAAACTCGGCGAGATGGATACCGAGCTGTTCAAGGAATGGTTTCAGGCCTTTGCCCAGTCGGCCGGGGTCACCCTGCATGTCGAGAACATCTACGGCGAGAACAACCATCACATCGTCGAATCCTGCTTCAAGGGTCTGGCCCGCGCGTTGCGGCAGGCGGTCGAGATCGATCCGCGCCGGCAGGGCGCGGTGCCCTCGACCAAGGGCGTTCTCGGCGGCACCTTGTGATGCTCGTGGCGATCGTCGATTACGGCTCGGGCAATCTGCGCTCGGCGGCCAAGGCGTTCGAGCGCGCCGCGGCCGAGCACGGCATTTCGGCCGAGATCGCGGTGACCAGCCGGCCCGAGACGGTCGCCGCCGCCGACCGCATCGTGCTGCCCGGGGTCGGCGCCTTCGCCGATTGCCGGCGCGGCCTCGCCGCCGTGCCCGGCCTCGAAGCGGCGCTGCACGAGGCGGTGATGGCGCGCGCCCGCCCGTTTCTCGGCATCTGCGTCGGCATGCAGCTGATGGCCGAGCGCGGCCGCGAATTCGAGACCGTCGACGGGCTCGGCTGGATCGCCGGCGAGGTGGTGGCGATCGAGCCCGCCGACCCGGCGCTCAAGATCCCGCATATGGGCTGGAACCAGCTCGAACCGCGGGCGGCCCATCCAGTGCTGGCCGGGCTCGACGCCGGCGAGCACGCCTATTTCGTGCACAGCTATCATTTCCGGCTGAGCGATCGGCGCGATCTCCTCGCCGCCACCGATTACGGCGGCCCGCTCGCCGCGATCGTCGGCCGCGACAATCTCGTCGGCACCCAGTTCCACCCGGAGAAGAGCCAGGAGGCGGGGCTGCGGCTGATCGCCAATTTCCTGCGGTGGCGGCCATGAGCGGCGGGCCGAACACCGCGGCGCCGATCTCGGTCGAGCGGCTGACCCGCTATACCGGCAACGATCTCGACGATCTCTGCGAGGCGACCGAGAGCGCCATCACCGAGGGTGGCGGGTTCGGCTGGCTCAAGCCGCCGCCGCGTCAGGTCCTCGAAAATTATTGGAAGGGCGTGCTGCTGGTCCCCGAGCGCCGGCTCGTGGTCGGCCGCCTCGACGGGGTCGTCGCCGGCTCGGCGCAATTGAGCCGCGCCCCGCGCAACAACGAGGCGCAGGCTTTTGCCGGCACCGTGACCAGCGCCTTCGTGGCGCCCTGGGCGCGCGGCCACGGTCTGGGCCGGGCCATCGTGCGCGAGATCGAGCGGTTCGCGCGGGAATTGGGGCTGGCGGTCCTCAATCTCGACCTGCGCGACACCCAGCGGGCGGCGATCGGGCTCTATGAGAGCCTCGGCTATCGCCGCTGGGGCACCCACCCCGTCTATGCGCGGGTCGAGGGCCGGATCGTGCCGGGCCATTACTACTACAAGCTGCTCGACCCCAACCCCCTCGACCCCGGCCCCCTCGACCCCGATCCACTCGAGCCCGGGCCGGCGCGTCCGTGATCCTCTACCCGGCGATCGATCTGAAGGATGGCGCCTGCGTCCGCCTGGTGCGCGGCGAGATGGCCACCGCCACCATCTTCAACGACGATCCGGCGGCGCAGGCGCGGCAGTTCGCGGCGGCCGGCTTCGCCTGGCTGCACGTCGTCGATCTCGACGGCGCCTTTGCCGGCCACTCGGTCAACGGGGCGGCGGTGGCGGCGATCCGCGACGCGGTCGGTCTGCAGATCCAATTGGGCGGCGGCATCCGCGACCGCAGCGCGATCGAGCACTGGCTCGGGCTCGGCATCGACCGGGTCGTGCTCGGCACCGTGGCGTTGCGCAACCCCGAACTGGTGCGGCAGGCGGCTTGCCGATCATCCGGGGGCGATCGCCGTCGGCATCGACGCGCGCGGCGGCCGGGTCGCGGTCGAAGGCTGGGCCGAGACGACCGAGACCGGCGCCGTCGAGCTGGCGCGCCGCTTCGAGGATGCCGGCGTGGCCGCGATCATCTACACCGACATCGACCGCGACGGCGCGCTGGGCGGCGTCGATGCCGCGGCGACCGCGGCGCTGGCGCGCCAGGTGCGGATGCCGGTCATCGCCTCGGGCGGCGTCGCCTCGCTCGCCGACATCGCCGCGTTGAAGGCGCGCGAGAAGGACGGCATCGCCGGCGATCATCTGCGGCCGCGCGCTCTATGACGGGCGCATCGAGCCCAGGGCGGCCTTGCGCCTGATGGCGGAGGCGCGGCCATGCTGAAGATGCGCGTCATCCCCTGTCTCGACGTCAAGGACGGCCGCGTCGTCAAGGGCGTCAACTTCGTCGATCTGATCGATGCCGGCGATCCGGTCGAGCAGGCGCGCATCTACGACCGCGAGGGCGCCGACGAGCTGTGCTTTCTCGACATCACCGCCAGCGCCGAGGGGCGCGACACGCTCTACGACGTGGTCCGCCGCACCGCCGAGCAATGCTTCATGCCGCTGACCGTCGGCGGCGGCGTGCGCACGGTCGAGGACATCCGCCGGCTGCTGCTCGCCGGCGCCGACAAGGTGTCGATCAACACCGCCGCCGTCGCGCGGCCCGATTTCGTGCGCGAGGCCGCGCGGAAATTCGGCAGCCAGTGCATCGTCGTCGCGATCGACGCCAAAGCGGCGGCGCCGGGCCGGTGGGAGGTCTTCACCCATGGCGGGCGGCGGCCGACCGGCATCGACGCGGTCGAATGGGCGTGCCGCCTGGCCGATTACGGCGCCGGCGAGATCCTGCTGACCTCGATGGACCGCGACGGCACCAAATCGGGCTTCGACATCGCTCTGACCCGCGCGGTCGCCGACGCGGTGCGGGTGCCGGTCATCGCCTCGGGCGGGGTCGGCACGCTCGACCATCTGGTCGAGGGCATCCGCGACGGCCACGCGACCGCGGTGCTGGCCGCCTCGATCTTCCATTTCGGCACGTTCCGCATCGGCGAAGCCAAGGCGCATCTCGCCGCCTGCGGCATCCCGGTGCGAGGCTGAGCGATGCCCGGCAAGCGCCACGAAACCGAATCGGCGCCGGCCCTCGACCGGCTGTGGCAGGTCATCCGCTCGCGCCGCGGCGCGGATCCGCAGACTTCCTATACCGCGAGGCTGTTCGCCCGCGGCCGCACCAAGATCGCCCAGAAGCTCGGCGAGGAAGCGGTCGAGGCGGTCATCGAGGCGTCCGGGGCGACCGCGCCGAGCTGATCGGCGAAAGCGCCGATCTGCTCTATCACCTGCTGGTGCTGTGGGCCGATACCGGGGTCTCCCCGGCCGACGTCGCCGCCGAACTGGCGCGGCGCGAAGGCATCTCCGGCATCGACGAAAAGCGCGGCCGGGCCAAGGTCTGAACCCGGATCAGCGGAGGCGAACCATGGCCTACGACCGCAACAATGTCTTCGCCCGCATCCTGCGCGGCGAGATCCCGTGCAAGAAGGTCTACGAGGACGAGCACGTCCTCGCCTTTCACGACATCAACCCGCAGGCGCCGACCCATATCCTGGTGATCCCCAAGGGCGCCTATGTCTCGCTCGACGATTTCTCCGCCAAGGCTTCGGCGGCGGAGCATCGGCGATGTTCCGCGCCTTGGGCCAGATCGCCGCCGAGCGGGGCCTGGTCGAAAGCGGCTATCGCATCCTCGCCAATCAGCGGCCGCGACGGCCACCAGGAGGTGCCGCATTTCCACGTCCATCTCTTCGGCGGGCGCGACCTCGGCCGGATGCTGCTGCGGCGCTGATCAGCCGGAGGCGAGAAAGCGCGTACCCTCGTAGACCGCGGCCAACGGGCACGAGAAATCGAGGCTCTCCAGAACCAGCGGCGCGTCGGCGGCGATCGGCTGCGCGTTTGCCGGCCAGCCTCCGTCCGGCTCGCGGCGGATCAGTTCGGCGGCGATGTGGGTCGAACGCACCAGCAGGATTTCGCGGACGGTCGGGATCGTCGTGTAGGTCCAGACATTCGCGCGGGTTTCGGCTTCGTTGCTCGGCGACAATATTTCGACGAGAAGGATCGGCTCGGCCACCGCGTGTTTTCCGGTCTCGTCGACCTCGCAGGTGACGGCGAGATCGGGGACCCGCATATTGGCCTCGGATCGGACCCGCGGAACCACGCCGGGCGCGATCACGACATAACAACTACTGCCGATCAGATGGTTTCTGAGGATCCCGGCAATGTTTGCCTGGATGATCCCGTGGGTGATGCTCGCCGGCGCCATCGCCTGCGGCTCGCCGTCGATCAGCTGGTGCGTTCGCCCGGTGCCGTCGCCGGGCCAATCGAGAAATTCCTCGACCGTCATTCGCGACAAGGCGGGCTTGGGTAGCGCCGACATCGTTATCCTCCAATCCGCCGAAGATAACATCTCGGCGCCCGCATCGAAAGCCGGGCCGGCGCGCGGCCCCCGGTCGCCGCGCGGCCTCAGCCCGCCTGGAGATCCGCATCCTTGGTTTCGTGCAAAAACAGCACGCCGATGACCAGGGTCATTGCCGCGATGCCGATCGGATACCACAGCCCGTTATAGATGTTGCCGGTCGCCGCCACGATGGCAAAGGCGATCGCCGGCAGAAACCCGCCGAACCAGCCATTGCCGAAATGATACGGCACCGACACCGAGGTGTAGCGGATGCGGGTCGGGAACATCTCGGCCAGCATCGCCGCGATCGGGCCATAGACCAGCGTCACGTAA
>CAVZKP010000009.1:0-22830 GCA_963775875.1 uncultured Alphaproteobacteria bacterium | reverse complement strand
ACCGCCGGCGCAAACCGCAACCTCGGTCCGGCCGGCCGAGGGATGGCGGCGCTGTCGCCGCCGCCGCGGAATCGCAGCCGGCGCAATCGTCCCAGATCTTCGCGCCCGGCGCTCAAACGCTGTAATACATCTGGAACTCGATCGGGTGCGGGGTGTGCTCGAAGGTGTAGACCTCCTCCCATTTCAGTTCGATATAGGCCTCGATGAAGTCCTTGTTGAACACCTCGCCCTTGATCAGGAAGGCGTGGTCGGCGGCCAGTTCGCCCAAGGCCTCGCGCAGCGAGCCGCACACCATCGGCACGTCCTTCAATTCCTCGGGCGGCAAATCGTAGAGGTTCTTGTCCATCGGGTCGCCCGGGTGGATCTTGTTCTGGATGCCGTCGAGCCCGGCCATCAGCATCGCGGCAAAGGCGAGATAGGGGTTGGCGGCCGGGTCGGGATAGCGCACCTCGACGCGCTTGCCTTTGGGGCTCGACACATAGGGGATGCGGCAGCGAGGCCGAGCGGTTGCGCGAGGAATAGGCCAGCAGCACCGGCGCCTCGAAGCCCGGGATCAGCCGCTTGTAGCTGTTGGTCGTCGGGTTGGTGAAGGCGTTGATCGCCTTGGCGTGCCGGATGATGCCGCCGATATAGTAGAGCGCGGTTTCCGACAGATCGGCATAGAGGTTGCCGGCGAACACCGTGTTGTCGCCCTTCCACAGGGATTGGTGGACATGCATGCCCGAGCCGTTGTCGCCCATGATCGGCTTGGGCATGAAGGTCGCGGTCTTGCCGTATTGCTGGGCGACGTTGTGCACCACGTATTTGTAGATCTGCAGATTGTCGGCGGTGTCGACCAGGGTGGAAAACTGAAAGCCCAGTTCGGCCTGGGAGGGCGCCACCTCGTGATGGTGCTTTTCGACCAGAAGCCCCATATCGGCCATCACCGAGAGCATCTCGGCCCGCAGATCGGATTGGCCGTCGACCGGCGGCACCGGGAAATAGCCGCCCTTGATCGGCGGCCGGTGGCCGGAATTGCCGTCGGCGAATTCCTTGTCCGAGACGTAGGGGCCCTCGTCGCTGTCGATCTCGTACATCGCCCCGTTCATGCCGGCCTTGTAGCGCACATCGTCAAAGATGAAAAACTCGGCCTCGGGCCCGAAAAACGCCTTGTCGCCGATCCCGGTCGAGATCAGGTGGCGCTCGGCCTTCTTCGCGGTCGAGCGCGGGTCGCGGGCATAGGGCTGCCCGGTCAACGGCTCGTGCACGTCGCAAAAGATGATCAGCGAGGTCTGCGCCGCAAACGGGTCCAACACCGCGGTCGAACAATCCGGCACCAGCATCATGTCCGAATCGTTGATCGCCTTCCACCCGGCGATCGACGAACCGTCGAACATCACCCCCTCGTTCAGAAAATCCTCGCTGATCGTGCGCACATGATGCGCCAGATGCTGCCACTTGCCGCGCGGATCGGTGAAGCGGAAGTCGACATATTTGACTTCGTGCTCCTTGATCAGATCCATTACTTTGCCAGGGTCGGACATCGTAGGGTTTCCTTTGGATCGAGTTGGATCGGCTCTCGGACGCTCGGGGCTCAGACGGCGTCCGGCCCTTGCTCGCCGGTACGGATCCGGATCGCCTGCTCGATCGGCACAACAAAGATCTTGCCGTCGCCGATCTTGTCCGTGCGCGCGGCGTCCTGGATCGCGTGCACGGCGCGCTCGACGAGGCCGTCGTCGAGCACCACTTCAATTTTGATCTTGGGCAGAAAGTCGATCACGTATTCGGCCCCGCGGTAAACCTCGGTATGCCCCTTCTGACGGCCGAACCCCTTGACCTCGCTGACCGTCATCCCGGTTACACCGACCTCGTGCAGCGCGTCTTTTACCTCGTCGAGCTTGAAGGGCTTGATGATCGCTTCGACCTTTTTCATCGCTTCACCATGCTGAATGAAATTCATCGGGCAGCGAGCCGATGCCGTTCATTGTACTGCCTCGCCGTGGATCGCCAGGTCGAGGCCCTCGCGCTCGATGTCGCTGTCGACGCGCAGACCGATCGTCAGATCGACCAGCTTCAGCAGGATCAGGGATACGATCGCGTCATAGACGACCGTCACCGAAACGCCATAGAGCTGGACGATCACCTGATGCGGATTGCCGTCGATCAAGCCGCTATGGCCGGCCCCCCCAACCCAGGAGACGGCGAGGACGCCGGTCAGGATGGCGCCGACGGCGCCGCCAATGGCGTGCACGCCGAACGCGTCGAGGCTGTCGTCATACCCCAGCGCGTGCTTGAGGCTGCTGGTACTCCAGTAGCAGATGACGCCGACCGCGATGCCGATGATCAGCGCGCCGCGCGGATCGACAAAGCCGGAAGCCGGGGTGATCGCGACCAACCCGGCGACCGCGCCCGAAATGATGCCCAGAACGCTCGGCTTCCCCCGGAACGTCCACTCGGCAAACATCCAGGCGAGCGCCGCGGTCGCGGTGGCGATCTGGGTCACGGTCATCGCCATGCCGGCGCTGGCGTTGGCCGCGGTCGCCGAGCCGGCGTTGAACCCGAACCAGCCGACCCATAAGAGCGAGGCGCCGATCACGCTGAGCACCAGGTTGTGCGGCGCCATCGGCTCGGTGCCGTAGCCGTGCCGCTTGCCCATGACCAGCGCCGCCATCAGGCCGGCGACGCCGGAATTGATATGCACGACGGTGCCGCCGGCAAAATCGAGCACACCGGCGCCGTTGAGAAAGCCGTCCGCTCCCCATACCCAGTGCGCGATGGGGGCGTAGACGCATATGCTCCACAGCCCGATGAACCACAGCAGCGCGGAAAACTTCATGCGGTCGGCAATGGCGCCGCAGATCAGCGCCGGGGTGATGATCGCAAAGGTCATCTGAAAACACATATAGACCGATTCGGGGATGGTCTTGGCCAGCTCGTTGACCGAATCCATCGTCATCCCGAGCAGCATAAACCGGCTCAAACCACCGAGAAACGGCGATCCCGTGGTGAACGCGAAACTGTAGCCGATCACGGTCCACAATACCGTGACGAGGCAGGTCACGGCAAAGCTCTGCATCACCGTCGCCAGCACGTTCATCTTGCGGACCATCCCGCCGTAAAATAGCGCCAGACCGGGGATGGTCATCATCAGCACCAGCGCCACCGAGGTCAGCATCCACGCGGTGTCGCCGCTGTCCAGCTTCGCAGCGGCAGCGGCCGGCGCGGGCGCCTGCGCCAAAGCCGGAACGGCCGCCAGGAACACCAGGGCGGCGGCCAAAAGCGCGGGTCGCCGGTGACGATACAATGGCCTCATCCCTTTAACCTTCCCGGTGGAGCCCATTGTCGCTTGCAACGGGGCATGAGGTGTCTCGAACAAACTTGCTCGGCGCGATCGCGAAATTGCAGGCGTTTCGTTGCCGGTACGCGACGACAGGAGAAGAAAGGCCGGTCGTGACGACCGGCCCTTCCGCACCGCCAAGAGTGAGTGCTGCAGCCCTATTCGGCGACGGCGGGTATCTCGTCCTCGTCACCGAAATTGTAGGCCGTCTCGCCATGGACCGCATCGTCGCCGACACGCAGGGTCGCATCGTCCATCCGCAAGGATACAAAGATCGAGATCACCTTGAGGATGATGAAAGTGGCGACGACGTTGAAGACGATGATGAAAGCCGCCGCGTAGACCTGCAGCATGAACTGATGGAAGCTGCCATAGAACCAGCCGGTTCCGCTCACGCCCGGGGCATCCTTCTCCGTCCCGATATATTCGATCATGTCCGGATTGGCGAGGATACCGGTCAGCAGACCGCCCATCAAGCCGGCGACCCCGTGGGTCGAGAGCACGCTCAGCGTATCGTCAACTCGCCGGAACAGCGCGGTATTCTGCACCTTGTTCATGAAGAACCAGGGGATGATGCCGGCGCAAATGCCGATGATGATCGCGCCCCAGCCGCTGACATAGCCCGCCGCCGGGGTAATGCCGACGAGGCCGGCGATCATGCCGTTGATGGCGCCGACCACCGACGGCTTGCCGTAGACCATCGAGTCCATCATCGTCCAGACGAGAAGCGCGACGCAGGTGCAAAGGTTGGTATTGAGAATGGCCGCCGAGGCGTCGGCATTGGCGAAGTAGGGGTCGCCGCCGTTGAAGCCGTTCCAGCCGAGCCACAGGATGCCGGCGCCGGCCAGCGCCATCAGCAGACTGTTCGGCGGGAAATGGTCGCGATCTGCCTGGATCCGTGGACCGATCACCGCGGCCGCGACAAAGCCCGAGGTGCCGGCGGCGAGATGGATCACGTAGCCGCCGGAAAAATCGAGGGCCCCGAGCTGGGCGAGCCAGCCGCCGCCCCAGATGCTAAAGCAGCCGACCGTGTAGACGAAGGTCATCCACACTGGCACGAAGATGATCCACGCCTTGAAGCTCATCCGCCCGATCAGCGACCCGGCGAGGATGATCACGGTGATCGCGGCGAAGACGAACTGGAAGAACATCATCGTCGACATCGGGAAGGCCAGCGGCGGCATGCCGGAGGCGGCGGCCGGGATCGTCGCCTGCCCGAGCAGGAAGGCCGCGGAGAGCGCCGGCTGCGGTGTGCCCCAGAATGGAAACATCTGCGGACCGAAGGACATGTTGTAGGCCCACAGCACCCAGACGATCATTACCGCGGCAAAGGCGTACAGAGCCATGAAAGCGGAGTTGATCGCCCATTTTCTCTTGACGATTCCTCCGTAGAGGATCACCAGCCCAGGCACGCTTTGCAGGCCGACAAAGGTAGCGGCCGCCATTTGCCAGGCGTTGGACCCGGTATCGAGCCATTTTGGCGTTGGAACTAGCATCTTTGGACCTCTTGCGGTTGTGGTCGGGCCCAAGCATCAATGCCGGTCCCTTACTGGCGAATGCGAGAAGTGCACCCCCTCGGGATGGCTTTGAGGCAAGATTCATGCCTAGATTGAAAGCCGTCACCGGTTCTGGATGAGGCGCCCGTTGATGATGGCTGATCCGCTTGGCTTTCCACCCGCGACGATGCCGCACGCGTCGGTCGCGAGACACCGGCGCCGGCGTCGATGGGTGATTTCCGGGATCGCCGCGGGTAGCTTGCTGGCCTCAACCGGTGATGGCGGGGCGGCTGCGGCGAGGCTCCTTCACCTGCGCTGCACCAATGCCACGAGTGGGGCAAGTTGGCCGATCACCGTCGATCTCGACCACAGCCGGGTCGGCTCGCTTTCCGCCACGGTTACCGACAAGTGGATCACCTGGCATGATCCACAACAGGGATTTTTTGACTTCGAACGCGCTACCGGCAAGCTCCAGTTACGCAACGCGTCGAGCACCGGCGGCTATTTCATGCATTATACGTGCCGCCCGGAGTAGCGAGCACGCGACGGAATCGCGGAAAGGTCCGAATTCGCCGCGGGACCAAGCTGTGCCGCCCAAGAAATTTGCCTAAAACATATGCAATAATATGCCGAAAATCTGAGCAATCTAACGGTCAGGTTTATAAGCGCGTTTGTGTCGAGCATCGATGGGCTATTTTGGACATAATGGTTGCGGTCTGGAGGAAAGGCGGTGACGGCGTGCGGTCGCAGCGTCGACGGCATGTCCGGTCCATCGCCGCATTCCGATCCGGGCGGCTTGCCACCAGGCGGAATTGATTCGATGGCGACGGTTGAAATCGGGGTACAGGCCAGCGTCGGATTCGCCTCGAAGACCGGGCCGCGCAGGGACAACCAGGATTTCGCCGGCGCCGTTATCGGCGCCGAGTTGCCCGAGCCGCGTCGGGAAGTAGTCGCGGCGATCGCCGACGGCATCGGCGGGGCAAAGGGCGGCCGAGTCGCGGCCGAGACCGCGGTGCGCGGTTTTCTTGATGGATTTTGCGACCTGCCCGAGACCATGGAAGTGCAGCGGGCGGGCGCCAGGATCATCAGTGCGCTCAACGGGTGGATGAATTCCCTGGGCCGCCAGGACCCCGACCTCACCGGAATGGGCTGCACCTTCACCGCGCTGGTGCTGCGCGGCCGCATCGCCCACCTGCTCCATGTCGGGGATACGCGCGCCTATCGGCTCAGCGGCAATCGGCTGACATGTCTGACCATCGACCATGTGCGACAGGATGGCACGGGTCGCTCGCACACCCTGACCCGTGCGCTCGGCGTGGAGGGGGAGGTGAGCCTGGACTACGCCACGCAGCCGGTGGCGCTGCACGACCGTTTTCTGCTGTGCAGCGACGGCGTGCATGGGTTTCTCTCGGAACCGACCATTGCCGACTTCCTGCGCGAACGCTCCGCTCCCGAGGATACCGCCGGCGCGCTGGTCGCGGCAGCGCTGCAATCCGGCGGCACCGACAACTGCACCGCCCTGGTTCTCGACGTGGTCGCGTTGCCGACGGCGGGATCGGCCGACGTCAGCGCCGCCATGCTGCAGCTGCCATTGATCCCGGTGCCGGTTCGTGGCGAGACGATCGATGGATTTGTCCTGAAGGCGCTGGTCTCTGAGGGCCGCTACAGCCGGCTGTTCGCAGCGGAGGACGAAATCGAGGGTGGCGAAATCGTCTTGAAATTCCCCAAGCCTCAGGTCGCCAGCGTCGAGGCCTACCGTGCGGCTTTTGTCCGCGAGGCCTGGGTCGGCGCCCGGGTGCATCACCCGGGGATCGGGCGGGTCATCGAAGTGCCGCCCGGACGCCAGACCTGCCTGTACACGGTCATGCCGTTCTATCAGGGCGAACTGCTGGAAGCCCGGCTGTCCCGCAGTCCGGCGTTGGGATTGGAGGAAGGGCGAAATATCGCGGTCATATTGGCGCGGGCGGTGGCGGCGCTGCATCGCGCCGGCATCATCCATCGCGACATCAAGCCGGACAACGTGATCCTCGAAGGCGGCGGATCCTTGAAGCTGATCGATCTCGGGGTGGTTCGCGTCCCGGGGCTGGAGGAGTTTCCGCCCGAAAACATCCCCGGCACTGCCGCCTATATGGCGCCCGAAATGCTCGCCGGCGAACCCGGCAACGAGGCCACCGACGTCTATGCGCTGGGCGTCACGATGTTCCGCGCCTTCACCGGCGAATACCCGTATGGCAATGCCGACGCGGTCAGCCCACCACGCCGGAGTCGGCCGCAGCGCTTCTCTATCCTGCGGCCGGACCTGCCGGCCTGGCTCGAGGCGGTGCTCGAGCGGGCGATCGCGGGTGATCCCGCGCGACGCTTTCGCGATATGACCGAGTTCGCGCTCGACATGGAGGCCGGCCCGGCGCGGGCGCCAAACACGGTTCGCCGGCCGCTCACGCTTTATGAACGGGCCCCGCTGCGGGTTTGGCAGGGTCTGGCCGCTCTGTTGGCGCTCGCCCTCCTGGTGTCGTTGCTGATGCGTTGAGACTCAGCCAGGCCACTCGGTTCCCCAGCGGTCAGCGTGCGCGACCTCGGCCAGCGGCCGGCGGGTCAGCGGGCCGAAGCGGTCGAGCGGCCAGCCGATCGGCATCAGGGCGAAGGTCGAAACGTCGTCGGGAATGCCGAGCACGGCCTTGACCTCGTCCTCGCAGCGGATGTGGTTGGTCGTGATCGTGGTGCCGAGGCCGAGGGCGCGGCAGGCGAGGATGATGTTCTGCACCGCCGGGTAGATGCTGGCCCCGCGGATGCGGTCGACATAAGCGAGTTCGTCCTGGTAACGGGCGGCGATATCCGGCGGCAGCGCCTCGCGCGGCGGCACCACCGGGCGGCTTTGGCACGGCACCAGCAGCACCGGAGCCTCGCCGATGTGCACCCACAGATGGCCGCCTACCCCCAGCATCCGCGCGAATTGCTGTTCGGTGAGGTGGGGTGGCCGGCCGCGCGCGGCATAGACGGCCGCGGCGATGTCGGAGGCCTTGCGGTAGATGACGCCGAGCTTATGCCGCTGCTCGGGATCGCGCACGACGACAAACGCCCAGTTTTGCGCGTTGCCGGCAGACGGCGCGCGGATCGCCGCGTCGAGGATTTTGCCGATCAGCGCCTCGGGGACGGGATCGGGTTTAAGGCGGCGCAGCGACCGCGCGGAATAGATCGCCTCAAACAATCCGATCTCGGGCATCGCCGATCCTCCAGCGCTCAGCGCCTGCCAATTGTAGCACCATCCCGTTCGATCCGCTGGGCAGCCGAGCAGATGCGCCGGCATTATATCCGGCCCGGAAATTTCCCGGTTGCCAGCCCCGCCCCCCTGCCCTAGCCTCCGCGCGCGTTTGACGAAACGGCGGGAAGCGCGATGAGCGAAACCATCAAGGTGTTCTGGCAGCCGCATTGAACCAGCTGCCTGAGGGTTAAGGAATACCTCTCGGTCCGTGGGATCGAGTATCAATCGATCAATGTGTTGGCGGATGAAGGCGGCCTCGACGAGCTGCAACGGCTGGGCGCGCGCTCGGTCCCAGTGGTGTCGCGCGGCAACCGTTTTGTGTTCGCTCAGGTCATTCGCGACGTCGTCGAGTTTTTGGGGCTCGACGAGAAGACGACCCCGGTGCTGTCGCCCGGTGAATTACATGTTCGCGACGATCACGTGCTGGCGACCGCGATCCGGCTGGTGCGCCAGATACCCGACCACCGGCTGGAGACCCAGCTGCCGAACCGTCCCCGCTCGTGGCGAATGCTGATGCATCACATTTTCCAGATCCCGACCGCGTTTTTGGACATGGAAGAACTCGGCGGATCACTGACGCGCGAGCGGCTCGGGGTTCGGCCGCCCCCGGAAATGCAAACCAGCGCCGCGATCGCCGATTTCGGCGACGGCGTGCGCATTCGGCTGAACCGCTGGTGGCAGCGGGTCAAAGACGAAGATTTCGCCGGTCCGGTACCGACCTATTTCGGCGAGACCTCGCGGCACGAGATGTTCGAGCGCACGGTCTGGCACTCGGCTCAGCACACTCGTCAGATCGCCTCGTTGCTCGAACAGGCCGGGATCACACCCGACCGCCCGCTGACCGGCGAGGACATCCGTGGCCTGCCATTGACCGACCGGATCTGGGACGAAACCTGAGCAACAGGCCAAACCGGGTTCGAGTACCGCCGCCCGACCAGCTTGGCGCGGGCAGGGAGCGGTGGCCGCGTCCAACTTCGCTCTGATCGACCTCGCCCCTCCGGCTCAATCGGTTTTCCGCGCACTGGCAATCCCCCGACAGAGCCCTAGGCCAATGACGGCCGCGGCTGTCAGCATTGCCAGCACGCCGGAGAACCCGCCCACGCCATAGGCGATGCCGCCGCAGGCGACACCGATGCTGCCGCCGAGAAAGGTGCAGGCGCTGATGATGCCCGAGCCCTGTCCGGCCTGTCCCGGAAACAGAACCGAGAGCGCGAGGCGCGGGGCGCAGGCATAGGGTGCGGCCAGACCGCCACCCATGGCGAAGAGCCCCGCGCCAGACACGATCGGCCAGTTGCCCGCGGCGCCGGCGCGGATCAGAGCGGCGGCGCCGATGATCGACAGCATGCCGCCGCCGATTACGGCCCGCATCCCAAACCGCACCGCAAGCGCCGGCGCGGAAAGCGCAAATGCGAGAATTGCGGCACTCATCGGCAACAGCGAGATCCCGGCCTCGATCGGAGTAAATCGCAGCCCGCCGCGCCCTTGCGCAAATAGATTGTAGTAGAGCAGGAAGGTGATGATGCCGAGCATGGCGATC
This sequence comes from uncultured Alphaproteobacteria bacterium, assembly GCA_963775875.1. GTDB lineage: Bacteria > Pseudomonadota > Alphaproteobacteria > ATCC43930 > CGMCC-115725 > AP-15. The sequence goes on along the minus strand of CAVZKP010000009.1, from coordinate 13,222 downwards.
GACCCGATCGCGCAGCCCAGCACGAAATTGCGCAGGCCGAAAAAGCCGAAATCGACGAGCGGCTCGCCCACCCGCCGCTCCGCGGCTCGCAGGCCGATCAAGGCTGCGGCTGCAACGATCAGCGGCGCGAACGCCCCGATCGGCCGCGTCAAGGCGGTGGGCAGCGCCTGCAGGCCAAAGATCAGGCCGGTCATCGCGACGGCGAGCAACAGAAACCCCAGCCAATCGGGGCGCCCCGGATGCCTTGTCGCGACGCGACCCGCTCGGCGGTGATCGAGCACAAACCCGGGCAGCGAGATCAGAATGATCGCCGCGTTCGACCAGAAGATCGTCCGCCAGCCGAGGAAGTGAGTAAGCACGCCGCCGACCAGCGGCCCGACGCTGAAGCCCAGCATCAAGAAGCCGGTCCAGGCGCCGATCGCGGCCGCTCGCCGCGAAGATGTGGCGGCGGCGCCGGCCAGGGCGAGCGTCGCCGGGACCGCCAACGCCGCGCCAATGCCCTGCAGGGCGCGGCCGGCAACGATGAATCCGGCGGCCGGCAGGGTGGCGATCACCACCGAGGCGATCCCGAACACCAACACGCCGGCGATCGAGACGGCGCCGGCGCCGAACCGGTCCGCCGCCTTGCCGCCGACAATGATGCAGGCTGCCGAAGTCACCAAATAGGCGTTGACTACCCACTGCAGCATTGTCGGACCGAAGGCAAAATCCCGCTGCATCGTCGGCAGCGCCGCCATCACCGCGGTCCCATTGATGCCGACCGCCAGCATCGCCAGGCACGATGCCCACAGGGCCAGCGCACTGCCCTCCTGCTCGCGAACGGCGGGGCTCTGCACTCAGCGAATACCGGACGACTGCATCGAGCGGATGAACTCGCCCGCGGCGGCAAGCGCGTGTCGCCCGGGAGCCAGTTGCTGGTAGAAGAGGTGCCAGACATGAATCATGTCCGGCCATATTTCCAGCTTTACCATTACATCGGCCGCCCCGGCCCGGCCGGTCAGGCGGACCGCATCGTCGAGCAAGGTTTCGGCCGAGCCGACTTGCAGCAACAGTGGTGACAGCCCCCGCAGATTAGCGTGTATCGGCGCCGCCAGCGCAGAGCGCGGGTCCGCGCCGTGCAAATAGGCCGCCGCCAACTCCATCAGGTATGGTTTCTGGATCAGCGGATCGGTCGCCGCCTTTGTCGTCATGCTGGCGCCGAGAGCTTCCAGATCCACCCATGGCGAGATGCACCAGGCGCAGGCCGGCAGCGGCAATCCGGCATCGCGCAGCGAGACCATGGCGGCGATGGTCAATCCGCCGCCGGCGCTGTCGCCGGCAAAGGCGATGTGCCGCGGCTCGAAACCGCGGGACAACAGGAAACGGTAACCGGCCAGCGCGTCATCCAGCGCCGCCGGAAAGGGATGCTCGGGCGCGAGGCGGTAGCCCAGCGCCAGGGTGCATGCCCGCGCCTCTCGCCCCGCTTGGGCAACCATGTGCCGGTGGCTGTCGAGCGATCCCGATACATAGCCGCCGCCATGCAGGTACATGATGACGCGGGTATCATCGGCACCCGGCGTCGATGACCATTCGGCGGCGACCCCATTTGCATCCGCCACCTCGATCCGCACGTCCGTCGGCAGCCGGTACGGGGCGAAGAGGGCGTCGAGCCTTTTGCGCCGCTCGCTAAGTTCCGTCGGACGCGGCTGGGCGCTCAGCAGCGCGCGGACCGCAGCAATTTCAGGTGCGGGCATCGACTTCCGTTCGGCCCGCGGCCGAGCCGAAAGCAGGGTCGACGCCCTGCCCCACTCCCGCCTCAGACCCGTTCGAGCACCGCGGCGATGCCCTGGCCGACGCCGACGCACATCGTCACCAACGCGTAGCGGCCGCCGGTGCGCCGGAGTTGGCGCGCCGCGGTCAGCGCGATGCGCGGCCCCGAGGCGCCGAGCGGGTGGCCGATCGCGATCGCTCCGCCGTTTTGGTTGACCCGGCTGTCGTCGAACGCCAGGTCGAGCCCGCGCAGGCAGGCCAGCACCTGGGCGGCGAAGGCCTCGTTGATCTCGATCACGTCGATGTCGGAGAGGCTGAGCCCGGCGCGGGCCAGCGCCTTTTTCGACGCTTCGACCGGACCGATGCCCATGACCCGCGGCGGCACCCCCGCGACGCCGCTGGCGACGACGCGGGCGAGCGGCCCTGCCCCGGCGGCATCGCCCGCCTTTCGGCTGGCGACGATCATCGCCACCGCGCCGTCATTGATGCCCGAGGCGTTGCCGGCCGTCGTCACCCCACCCTCCTGCAACGGCCGCAGCCGAGCGAGTGCGGCGAGGTCGGTCTGCGGTCGCGGATGCTCGTCCTCGCCGATCTTGACCGGCCCGGTCCGGCCGCCAGGCACTTCGACGGCGAAGATCTCGCCTGTGAAAAAGCCGTCGGCTTTGCCCGCCGCATATTTGCGCTGCGAGCCCGCGGCGAACACGTCGCAGGCCTCGCGGGTAATCTGGTAGTCGCGCGCCAGATTGTCGGCGGTTTCGGGCATCGTGTCGGCGCCGAATTCGCGCTCGATCCTGGGATTGGGGAAACGCGCGCCGATCGTCGAATCGAAGATCCGTCCGTCGCGGCCAAAGGCGGTCTCGGCCTTGTTCATCACATAAGGCGCACGGCTCATGCTCTCGACCCCGCCAGCGACGAACACCTCGCCCTCGCCGCAGGTCACGGCCTGTGCCGCCATGACGATGGCGTTGAGGCCACTGCCGCAATTGCGCTGCAACACCGAACCGGCGACCTCGATCGGCAATCCGGCGAGCAGCCCGGCATGGCGCCCGACGCAGCGGCTGTCTTCGCCGGCCTGATTGGCGCAGCCGACGACGACATCTTCGATCCGGGCCGGATCGAAGGGACTTTGCTCGACGACGGCGGAAATCACCGAGGCCAGCATGTCGTCCGGCCGCATCCGGGCGAGGGCCCCGGCATGGCGGCCGAACGGTGTGCGCAAGGCGTTGTAGATATAGGCGTCGAGCATGGGCGGATCCTCCTGCAACCATCTCCCCCCGCCGGCGGCTGACTGTCAAGTCCTTGGCATGTCCACACAGATAGAGGTGGTTGTCAGGACCGCGTAGGGCGCGTCGGCGCGGACGGCGTAACCAGACGCGGCAGCCGCCATTGCCGGATCGGTCCAACTGTCGAGCCCGTGCTAATCTCTCCCGATGACGCTCGTCGCTGCAAAATCAAGACACCCGCTTGTGGTCCTCATCGCTCTGATGGCGGCGTCGCTTGTCGGATTGCTGCTGCTGCCCCCAATCCCGCAGGATCAGGCCTATCACCTGTTCGCTGACCAGCGCACGTTGTTCGGGATTCCGAACTTCTGGAACGTCGTCTCGAATATTCCCTTCATCGTGGTCGGCGCCGTCGGTCTGATACAGTTTCGCGACGATCCGGCGACCATTGTCCTGTTCTCGGGATTTTTGCTGACCGGGCTCGGCTCGTCCTATTACCATTGGGACCCGAATGACGGCACGCTGTTCTGGGACCGGCTGCCGATGACGATCGCCTTTGCGGCGATCTTCGCGCTGGTGGCCAAGGAGCGCGTCGGCGTGAGGGCCGGGACGTTTCTGCTGTGGCCAATGCTCGCGATCGGCGTCGCGAGCCTCCTGGTGTGGCTGTGGACCGATGATTTACGGCTATACTTTTGGGCCCAATTTTTTCCTGGTCTAGCGCTGCTGGTCTTGTTCCTGCTCTATCCAGCGAAATATACCCACGGACAATATTGGATTATTGCGGCGGCATTGTACGCGCTCGCGAAGGCGTTCGAATTCGCCGATAAGGCAATCTATTCCTTCGGACACGTCTTGAGCGGTCATACGCTCAAGCACTTGGCCGCCGCCGCCGCGTGCTTCGCCATCCTGCGATATTTCCAGCTTCGGCGCCCGATCTCCTGACCCGCAAGTGTGCCCGGCGCGCCGAAAGCGGCGGGGTGCGATTGCTATTTCGCCGCAGGTTGGTTCGCAGTCTCGGGGGATGCTGGCAGGCGATCCAGCATCGCGTGGACCTCGTCCCGCTGGGTGCGAATGTAATCGTAATAGAGGCGTTCGACCCGGCGGTACGGTGTCCCTCGCACGCTGGCCATGGCGTCGCGCCGCTCGTCATGTCGGGCAAGGATCGCGTCATATTTCTTCTCGAAGTAATGCAGGTTGGCGTCGAGATTTACGAAGCGTTCGTCCGACAGCAAATCGATCGCCCGCTGGGTTTTTCCGATCAGGAACGGATTTTGCAGCGTGAACAGCCGGAATTTCGTGTCGTAGAGATCGTTGGGGGCATGCACCGGCAGCGTCTTCAACAGCGCGCCCTGCCGCGTCGGCAGCCAGTGGAATTCGTGGAACGCGTCTCGGCGAGGGCCATCTCGCAGAATATCGCGATAGTCGTCGATATTGCCCCCAGTCATCAGCTCCGCCAGATTGACGAACTCGTTCGCCGGAATTGCCAGGTTGAATATCTGCATGATCTTTATGGTCCGCACCGACAGCGGCGACCAGATGTTGGCGGCGGCCAGCGCGTTACGCAGGGTATGCATGCAGTTGTCGGCCCACACGCTCCAATTGTAGTCGGCCTCGCCCTCGGCATATTCGCGGTTCTTGTCGTTCAGGAAAGCGATTATTTGGTTCAACATGGCTTGCGTCACCGGCAGCCGGGCGCAAAAAACCGACCGGGCGAATTGCAGCGCGAAATCGGTACCGATGGCGGATCGCTTCAAAAAGTCGCGCAGATCGGTGTCCGAGCTGGCGCCCGGGAACCGGTGAAAGGTCACGCCTTTGTAGATCCCCTTGGCGATCGCATCGTCTTCGGCCGCCTCGAATTGGGTACGGGTCAGCCGCTCGCCACTTTTCAGATTGCCATCAAAGAAGAGTTCATAGCCGGGGATCGCCACCCAATTGACGTTTTTGAACCAACGGTTGACGCTGATGCCGGCGCCGTGTTCGGGGTCGCTCAGGGTGGTGGCCGCCACCCGGCAGCGCCGCAGCTGCGGGTACGGGGCGTCATCGTCCTTGCAGGCGCCTTTGAGATACATGACTGCATGGCCGGCGATGCCGCCCTCGCCCGTCAGTTTGGAGCGGAATTGGCTCCCGGCGCAGAGTTCGACGTAATACGGAAACAGTTTCTCGTACGCCATATCGGGGCGGCGCTCGATAATGATGTGACCGGGTTTCAGCAGGAGCCGCGCGAGGATGCCGTCGTCGCCGCAGCCGCCGAGCAAGGTCGCAAACCCGACGACGGCGAAGGCGAAAATCCGGCGGGCCGCGGTGCCGCCAAACCGTATATCGAACTGCTTCACAATCTTGCGTCTCCGCCGGCTAAACGCCCTTGGGAAAGGGATTCTTCGGGATTTCGCCTCGACGGCGATTGTGGCATTTATTACATGAGCATAAGGCTTCAATTGGAAATTCACCGCTCTTACTGTACCAGCAAACGTCCACTGGGGACGAATTCCGTGCCGAGGCCATCGCATGGATCACGACCACCACCAACATCATCATCGAGAGACCGATTTCGGGCGCGCTTTTGCCATCGGTATCGCCCTTAACCTCGCTTATGTCGCCGTCGAGGCGGCGGCCGGGGTGGTTTCCGGATCGCTGGCACTGCTCGCCGATGCCGGGCACAACCTCAGCGACGTGCTGGGTTTGGCGCTGGCCTGGGGCGCCGCGGTGCTGAGCCAGCGCCAGCCGAGCGGCCGGTTCACCTACGGGCTGCGCTCGACCTCGATCCTCGCGGCACTCGCCAATGCCGTCATTCTGCTGGTGGTCACCGGTGGCATCGCCTGGGAGGCGGTGTTGCGCTTTTCCCATCCGGTCCCGGTGGCGAGCGGGATCGTAATCTGGGTCGCGGCGGCCGGGATTGCCGTCAATGGCGGGACGGCGATGCTGTTCGCCTCGGGCCGTGGACGCGACCTGAACGTCAAGAGCGCCTTTATCCATATGGCCGCCGATACCCTTGTCACCTCCGGCGTGGTTGCCGCCGGGATCGTGATCGGATTGACTGGCTGGCTGTGGCTCGATCCGGCGACCAGCCTTGTCGTCTCCACGGTTATCGTGATCGGCAGCTGGGGATTGCTGAAGAGTGCGATCGGCCTCGCCCTCGACGCGGTGCCGGAAGGGCTCGATGCCGATGCGGTGCGCGCCCATCTTGCGGCGCTGCCGGGGGTGACCGCGCTGCACGACCTGCACATCTGGGGGATGAGCACGACCGAGACGGCGCTGACCTGCCATCTGGTAATGCCGGCCGGACACCCGGGCGACGCCACGCTCAACGCGATGACCCAGGAGCTGCACGCCCGCTTCGGCATCGCCCATGCGACGATCCAGATCGAGCTCGCCGACAGCGACGAAATCTGCGCGCTGACCCCCGAGCATGTCGTCTGAGACCGTTGCCCCGCTGGCGCGCCGGGACTAGCTTCGCGCTCAGCAGCATATCGGGAGGAGAGAATGCGCGAACGTGCCTTTGTCCGCGAAGTAGGCCTGCGCGACGGGCTGCAAAGCATCGCCGAGATCATGCCGACCGAGCAGAAGATCGCCTGGCTCGACGCCGAGTACGCCGCTGGCGTGCGCGAGATCGAGGTCAGCTCGTTCGTTCCACCCAAATTGCTGCCGCAGCTGGCCGATGCCGAAGCAACGGTGCGCCATGCCATGACCTTGCCGGGGCTCACCGTGTCGGCTTTGATCCCCAACCTCAAAGGCGCCGAACGCGGCCTGGCGCTCGGCGTGCCCGAGATGAATTTCGTGCTGTCGGTCAGCGACGGCCACAACCGCGCCAATGTCCGCCGCAGCACCGAGGAATTGGTCGAGGATTTCCGCCGGGTCGTGGCATTGTGCCAGACCGCCCCGGCTGAAAAGCGCCCGCGCGTCGCCTGCGGGCTCGCCACCGCCTTTGGCTGCACGATCGAGGGGGCGGTCGACGAGGACCGGGTGCGACGGATCGCGGTCGAAATCGCCGAGGCCGGCGCCGATGCGATCATCCTCGCCGACACGGTCGGCTACGGCCAGCCGGCGGCGGTCGAGCGGGTGTTCCGCCGGGTCATGGCCGATGTGTCTCCATTGCCGGTCGCCGGGCATTTCCATGACACCCGCGGGCTGGGACTCGCCAATGTATTGGCGGCGTTGAACGCCGGCGCCCGCGCCTTCGACGCCTCATTGGGCGGGCTCGGCGGTTGCCCCTACGCGCCCGGCGCCACCGGCAACATCGTCACCGAGGACCTCGCCTTTATGCTTGAGGCGATGGGCTTCGAAACCGGCATCGATCTCGAGCGGCTAGTCGCGGTGCGCAAACTGGTTCACGGCGCGTTGCCGAAAATCGTCCAATACGGCGCCATCGCCAAGGCCGGCCTGCCGAAGAATTTTCCCGCGGGGCCGATCGCGCAAGCTGCCGAATAGGGGATTGCGATGGACGAGCCGACGATTCCAGCCGACCGCTTTGCGATGCTGGTCGAGCGGGCAGGGCTGAAGCTGACCACGGAGCAGTTCGAGGAATTGCGCCAGGCCTACCCGCAGATCGAGCGCATGCAACGCTCGGTGCGGCGGCCGCGCGACCGGGCGGCCGAGCCGGCGCATATCTTTGTTCACCCGCGAGCGTGAGGCGGCGATGGACCCGACCCAGCTGACCATCGCCGCGGCGAGCCGGGCGATCGCCGACGGCAGCCTGTCGGCGGTAGCGCTGACCGAAGCGTATCTCGATCGCATCGAGGCACTCGACGGCGAATTGCACAGTTATGTGCTGGTGCTGCGCGACCAGGCGCTCGAGGCGGCGCGGACGCCGGCGCGCGGCGTATTGCACGGCATCCCGATCGGGCTCAAGGACATCTACAAAACGCGCGGCATCCGCACCACAGCGGGCTCGCGGCGCTACCTCGACCACGTTCCGGACGAGGACGCTGAGACCTGGTCGCGGCTGCGCGGCGCCGGCGCGATCCTGCTCGGCAAGCAGGAGACGCACGAATTCGCGATCGGCGGGCCCGATTTCACGCTGCCGTTCGAGCCGGCGCGCAACCCGTGGAATACCGCACATTATCCGGCGGGATCGTCGAGCGGCTCGGCGGTCGCGGTCGCCGCCGGGTTGTGCGCCGGGGCGATGGGTTCGGATACCGGCGGCTCGATCCGCGGGCCGGCCGCCTATTGCGGCATCGTCGGGCTGAAGCCGACCTATGGCAGGGTCAGCCGGCGCGGCGTCTTTCCGCTGTCCTATACGCTCGACCATTGCGGGCCGCTAACCCGCACGGTCGAGGATTGCGCGATCATGATGCAGGCCCTGGCGGGCTACGATGCGGATGATCCGGCCTCCGCCGATGTCCCGGTGCCGGATTACCGCGCGGCGCTGACGTCCCGGCTCGACGGGGTAAGGATCGGGGTGATCCGCCATTTCCACGAGCGCGACGCAGTCGCCGGTTTCGGCGCCGGCAGCGCCCCGAATGCGGCCTACAGCACCGCCTTCGACGCCGCCTGCCACACTCTGGAAGGCCTTGGCGCGCGCCTCGTCGATCTGCAATTGTCGCCGCTGATTGATTATGTCGACGCCAACCGCCTGATCATGCTGGCCGAGGCCTATGCGTTGCACGAGAAGGATTTTCGCGAGCGGCCGCAGGATTTCGGTCATCATATGTTCGCGCGGATCGGGCTCGGGGCGTTTCTGACCGCGGCCGATTATGTCGAGGCAACACGCCAGCGGCGCGAGCTGTGCGTCGAATTCGCCCGCGCATTGGCTGGCGTTGATGTCGCGGTCTCGGCCAATGCCACTGGTCCGGCGCCGCGGATCGACCAGGTGCCGACCTATTCGACTTTTGAGCGTGCGTCCTACACCGGGCCCTACAATCTGACCGGCAGTCCGGCGCTGTCGGTGCCGATCGGCTTCGAAGACGGCCTGCCGCTCGCCTTTCAGATCGCCGGCAAGCCGTTCGACGAGGCGGCGGTGATGCGGGTCGGCCACGCCTTCGAGCAGGCGACTCCGTTCCACCGCCAGCGCCCGTCGATCGCCGCGTCCCTATCCCCGCAGCGTTGAGGAGAGCCGCATGGCCCCTACCGGCTTTGTTCATCCCGAGTTTCTGATCGATACCGAAACACTGGAGCGCCAGCTCGGCGACGCCGATCTACGCGTCTTCGACTGCACGACCAATCTGATCCCCGATCCGAAAACGACATATCTGGCGGTGCCGGCCCGGGCCGAATTCGAGAAGGGGCACATCCCCGGCGCGCAATTCATCGACCTGCAGGCGGATCTGTCGGACCAGAGCCAGCGCCTGCGCTTCATGCTGCCATCGGCTGAGGCCTTTGCTGCGGCGATGAGCCGTTTCGGCGTTGGCCAGGGCGCGCGGGTGGTGCTCTATAGCACCGCCAACCCGTGGTGGGCGACGCGGGTGTGGTGGCTGCTGCGCGTGTTCGGCTTCGATAACGCCGCAATCCTCGACGGCGGCTGGCAGAAGTGGAGCCGAGAGGGTCGGCCGGCCGAAACCGGCCCGGCGAACCCGCGCCCACCCGGGCATTTCGTCGTCCGCGAGCAGCGCCCATTGATGGTCGGCCAGGACGAGGTGTTGCGAGCGATCGGCGACGGCGGCGTTTGCACGCTGAACGCGCTGATGCCCGAGCAGCACGCCGGCTCCGGCGGCAACAGCTATGGCCGGCCCGGCCGTATCAAGGGCAGCGTCAATTTGCCGGCGGCGCATCTGCTCGATCCTGCAACCAACGCATTTCTGCCGCCGGACGAGCTGCGCCGGCGCTTCGACGCGGTCGGTGCGTTCGGTAAACAGGTAATCAACTATTGCGGCGGCGGCATTGCTGCCAGCGCCGACGCATTCGCACTGGTCATGCTGGGCCATCCCGACGTCAAGCTCTACGACGCCTCGATGAGCGAATGGGCGATCGATCCGGCCCTGCCGATGGAAACCGGCTGATGCCGGCGTCTGAAATGGGCCCGGGGCTGGTTTTGACCGATGACCCCGGCGGCGAGGCCGAGGCGGCGATCCGCGATGGATTAAGCGCCTACAATTTCGAGAAGGCGGGTTATCGCGATCATCGGCCGCTGGCCGTCCTCGTCTCTGATCCCGATAGCGGCGAGGTCGTCGGCGGGCTCCTCGGGCGCACCTCGTTCGGCCTCCTCTATATCGATCGCTTCTTCCTGCCCGAAAAGCTGCGCCGGCAAGGACTGGGCAGCATAATCATCAAGGCGGCCGAGGCAGAGGGGATCCGGCGCGGGTGCAGCCGGGCGATCCTTACCACCCTGTCATTCCAGGCGCCGGGCTTTTACCAGCGCCAAGGCTGGCAAGTGCTCGGCCGGATCGATTGCGACCCGCCCGGCCACACCCGGTTCCTGATGACCAAGACCTTGGCGAACCGATAGACCGGCGGCGGGGTCATTCGCGGATCGCCGCCGTCGCCAGCTTCATAAACTCGTCCATCGCCGCCGGGTCGGTCCAGCGCAATACCGCGACGATGTCGTTCTCGGGATCGATCCAGGTCAGATTGCCGCCGGCGCCGCGGGCGAAATAGCTGCCGGCCGAGGCGTTCGGGTAGAGGCTACACCCAGTGTTCAGCCACCACAGATAGCCGTAATTGCGATAAAGCGGACAGGGTTCGAGCATCCGCTCGGTCCATGCGTCCGACAGAATGCGGCGGGCGCCCCAGATGCCGCGGCGCAGCAGCATCAGGCCGACCCGGGCCTGGTCGCGGGCGCTGATAAAGACGCCGCCGCCCCAATGGCCGCCGCCCGAAACCGATTGCACTCGCTGCCCGGCGATCTCGATATCGGAATTGCGGTAGCCATGCCACTCCCAATCCGGCGAGGCGCCGATCGGCTGCATGACCAGTTCGCGGAACACCTCGGGCAGCGGCCGGCCCCATAGTCGGAGCAGGGCGAGGCTCAGCCGGTTGACGCGAACGTCGTTGTATTCCCAGAACCCGCCGGGCGGCTGCAGGTCGCGATGGGTCCCTTTTGGCGCCGCACTGGGCCGGCCGCCGACGGCGCGGTTGCGGTCGATCAGATCGGGTTTGCCCCACAACTCGCCCTCCCACTCCGAGGTCTGCTGCAGCAGATGATGCCAGGTGATGGCGTCGTTGTGCGGCGGATCGAACCCACCATCGGCGACACGGGCCCGCACTGGTTCGTGCAGGTCGCCGAGCAGCCCGCGATCCCAGGCGAGACCGGCGAGGATCGAAAGATAGCTCTTGGCGACGCTGAAGGTCATGTCGGCCCGGTTGGTGTCGCCCCACTCGGCAATGATCTCGCCGCCGCGCAGGATGAGGCCGTTCGGTCCGCCGCGCGGCCGCACCGGCCCGAGCGTCTCGTTCCACGGCGGCCGCTCGGCGAAGTCGCTCGCCACCATCCGGGCGAGGTCGCGCTGCCACGGGGTTTCGTGCTCGGCCGCGTGGCGAGCGGCGGCGGCGGCAGCGGGGCATGCCCGGGTCGGCCAGTCGGCCGGGTGCGGAGGCGGGAAATCAGGCATTTTTGAGTACTCCGTGGCCATGATAAGGCCGGCCTTCACCGGGGTTGACTTTCGGGCAAATCCGTACGACCTCGTGAGGGGCGCGCATGACCCAGCCCGAGCTTGCAATCAGCCGGGCGAGGTCGCTAAAGTCAACTTTATCGGCGTTCCGGGGTCATGGATATTATGGGTTCCTTCAGCCTGATGCACTGGATCGTGGTTCTGGCCATCATCCTGATCCTTTTTGGTGCCGGCAAGCTGCCACGGGTGATGGGCGATTTCGCCAAGGGCATCAAGGCGTTCAAAGCCGGGATGCGGGAGGACGACGAACCCGAGCCGGCCGCCTCGCCGGCACAGGTTGCGCCACCTGTCGCGGCGGCGAGCCCGGCGGCATCCGCTGCCACCGCCGATCGGCCGCACGACCGCGTCTGAGCGCCCGCGGATCGCGGGCGAATGCCGGCCGGAGCGAGACCGGAACGCCATTGGCCGAACCCAGACCGCCGAGTTCGAGATCCGCAGCGGGCCTGAGCGGGGTCGGGGCGTATTCGCTCGTGAACCGATCGCGGCCGGGACCATGATCGAGATGGCGCCGGTGATCGTCGTGCAAGCGGCCGAATGCCGCATGCTGGATCAGACGATCCTCCACGACTACTACTTTCACTGGGACGGCGACCCCGATGGGGAGGGGCGCGGGGCGATCGGACTTGGCCTGATCAGCCTGTGCAACCATTCCAGCCATCCGTGCGCCCGGGCCGACCGCAACCTTGCGCAGCAAACGCTCGATCTGGTTGTCACTGCCGACATCGAAGCCGGCACGGAGGTCACGATCGATTACGGCTGCGAACTGTGGTTCGAGCCGACCGATTAGTGCCTCGCCCTGGTTTGCCGAATCGACGAGAGCCGGGCTGGCGTTGCGCAACGCCGCGGGCTATGTGATCGCCCGAATAGCGAGGGTGAAACCAACATGCGACGATTCGAGGGCACCGAGAGCTATGTAGCGACGCCGGATCTGCAGGTTGCGGTCAATGCCGCGATCGCTCTCGAACGCCCTTTGCTGGTCAAGGGCGAGCCCGGCACCGGCAAAACCATCCTCGCCCATGAGATCGCCCGCGGCATCGGCCGGGATCTGATCACCTGGCACATCAAATCGACCACCAAGGCGCAGCAAGGGCTTTACGAATACGACGCGGTCTCGCGGCTGCGCGACGGCCAGTTGGGTGACGAGCGGGTCCACGACATCGCCAACTACATCGTGCCGGGCAAGCTGTGGGAGGCGTTCGAGGCCGATGAAGCTCCGGTGCTGCTGATCGACGAGATCGACAAGGCGGATATCGAGTTTCCCAACGACCTTTTGCTCGAACTCGACCGTATGGAGTTTTACGTTTACGAGACGCGGCGGACGATCCAGGCACGCCAACGCCCGATTGTCATTATCACCTCGAACAACGAAAAGGAATTGCCGGACGCTTTTTTACGCCGCTGCTTTTTTCATTACATCCGCTTTCCCGACCACGAGACGATGCTGCAAATCGTCGACGTACACTTTCCCGATTTGAAGCACGAATTGCTGCACGAGGCGCTGACAATCTTTTTCGACATCCGCCAGGCGCCGGGATTGAAGAAGAAACCTTCGACCTCCGAACTGCTCGATTGGATCAAGCTGTTGCTGGTCGAGGACATCTCGCCCGAGACCCTGCGCACCCGCGATCCGGCAAAGCTGATCCCGCCATTGCACGGCGCCTTGCTAAAGAACGAGGAAGATGTGCACCTGTTCGAGCGCCTAGCCTTTCTGCA
>CAVZKP010000008.1:0-12201 GCA_963775875.1 uncultured Alphaproteobacteria bacterium | reverse complement strand
GGCCCCCACGCCGCCTATATCATGGGAGGAATGCTGCTCGGGCTGACCATACGCGACGTTGTCCTGATCGATCGGCTCGACCTCGCCTTTCGGTCGGGGCTGTGCGTGCTGACCGGCGAGACCGGGGCGGGCAAGTCGATCCTGCTCGACGCGCTGGGCCTGGCGTTGGGCGGGCGGGCCGAGGCCGGGCTGGTGCGCGACGGCGCCGGCGAGGCGGCGGTGACGGCCGAATTCGCGGTCGGCCGCAACCATCCCTCCCAGGCGATCCTGCGCGAAGCCGGGGTCGACGGCGATAGCGAGACCATCGTGCTGCGCCGGCTGCTCGGCGCCGACGGCCGCAGCCGCGCCTTCGTCAACGACGAGCCGGCGAGTATCGGCCTACTGCGCCAGCTCGGCGACAGCCTGGTCGAAATCCAGGGCCAGTTCGAGCAGCGCGGCCTCCTCGATCCGGCCAACCACCGCATGATTCTCGACGCCTTCGCCGAGCATTCGGTCGGCGCGGTGCGTATTGGCGCGGACCTGGCAGGAGTGGCGCGAGGCGCGCCGGCGCGAAGAGGAAGCCACGGCTCGCTGCCGCCGGCCGCGAGGAGGAGGATCTGCTGCGCCATCAGCTCGCCGAACTCGACGCGATGGTGCCCGAAGCCGGCGAGGAAGACCGCCTCGCCGCGCGGCGTACCCTGTTGCAGAACGCCGAGCGGCTGGCCGAAATCCTGAACGAGGCGATCGGCGAGCTAGGCGGCGAGGCCGGGCGCAGGCCGCGCTGTCGCGCGCGACGCGCCGCCTGGAGCGGGCGAGCGAGCGCGCCCAAGGGCTGCTCGACGATGCGTTCGCCGCGGCCGAGCGCGCCGCGCACGAAACCGCCGAGGCGCTCGACGTGCTCGAAGCCGCCGCGCGCAGCCTCGAACTCGACCCGCGCGAGCTCGAAGCAGTCGAAGAGCGGCTCTTCGCCCTGCGCGCTGCCGCCCGCAAGCATCAGATCGCGGTCGCCGGTCTGCCGGATTTGCGCGCCGCCCTTGCCGGCCGGATCGCCGCGATCGAGGCCGGGGCCGAGGATGCCGAGAGCCTGGCCCGGGCCACCGCCGCCGCGCGCGCCGACTATGTCGCCGCGGCGCAGGGCGTTTCGCGCGCGCGCGCCGCCGCCGCCGATCGTCTCGATGCCGGCGTGATGGCCGAACTGAAACCGTTGCGGCTCGACAAGGCGCGGTTTCGCACGGTGCTGACCCCGCTCGCCGAGCCCGATTGGGGCGAGCATGGCTGCGAGCGCGCCGATTTCGAGATCGCGACCATTCCCGGCGCGCCGTTTGGGCCGCTCGCGCGGATCGCCTCGGGCGGTGAATTGTCGCGCTTCATGCTGGCGTTGAAGCTGGTGTTGGCCGGCACGTCTTCGGTGCCGACATTGATCTTCGACGAGGTCGACAGCGGCATCGGCGGGGCCGTCGCAGCGGCGGTCGGGGAGCGGTTGCAGCGCCTCGGCACCAGCCTGCAGGTTCTCGTCGTCACTCACTCGCCGCAGGTGGCGGCTCGTGGCGCCCATCACTGGCGCGTCGCCAAGCGGTTGCTCGAGCGCCAGACCGTGACCCGCGTCGAGGAGCTCGATCCGGAAACGCGGCAGGAGGAGATCGCCCGCATGCTGTCCGGCCGGACCGTGACCGCCGAAGCCCGCGCCGCCGCCGCGAGCCTGATCGCCGGAGGCATGCTCGCCGGCGGCTTGATCGCTGGGGGTCGGGCATGAGTGCGTCGCGCCGCAGCGCCGGGCCCGACCCGCGGCCGATCGATCAACTAACCGAGGAGGAGGCTCGCGACGAGCTTGCGACACTGGCCGAGGAGATCCGACGGCACGACCGGCTTTACTACGCTGATGCCGCCCCGGAGGTCTCCGATGCCGATTACGACGCATTGCGCCGGCGCAACGCCGCGGTCGAAGCCCGCTTTCCCGAACTTGTCCGCGGCGACAGTCCGTCGCGCCGGGTCGGCGCGGCTCCCGCCGCGGGGTTTGCCAAGGTCACCCACACGCGGCCGATGCTGTCGCTCGAAAACGCCTTTGAAGAAGCCGATGTCCGCGATTTTTTCGCCGGCATCCGCAATTTCTTCAGCCGCCCGGCCGACCGTGCCTTGGTCGCCGAGGACGCGATCGAGATCATGGCCGAGCCGAAGATCGACGGGCTGTCGCTTGGGTTGCGGTACGAACAGGGCCGTCTCGTGCAAGCAGCGACGCGCGGCGATGGCGTCACCGGGGAGGAGGTGACCGCGAACATCCGTACCCTGCCAAGCGTGCCGGAGATGCTGGCCGGTTCCGGCTGGCCCGAGCTGATCGAGATCCGCGGTGAAGTCTATATGGAGCGCACCGGCTTTTTCGCCCTGAACGAGGAGCGCGCCGCCGCCGGCGAGCCGGTTTTCGCCAATCCGCGCAATGCCGCCGCCGGCTCGTTGCGCCAGCTCGACCCGTCAATCACCGCGCGCCGGCCGCTCAAATTCTTCGCCTATGCGTGGGGCGAGGCGAGCGCGCCTTTCGCCGGCACCCATGCCGAGGCTCTGGCGCAATTCCGGCAATGGGGGTTGACCGTCAATGATCGCTCGCGTCTGTGCCGCGGGGTCGACCAGGTGCTCGCCTATTACCATGACATCGCCGCCGACCGCGCGGCGCTGCCCTACGACATCGACGGCGTCGTCTACAAGGTCAACGATCTCGGGCTGCAGGAGCGGCTCGGCATGGTCAGCCGGGCGCCGCGCTGGGCATTGGCGCATAAATTTCCGGCGCAGCAGGCGCAGACGGTATTGCGCGACATCCTGATCTCGGTCGGGCGGCAGGGCGCGCTGACCCCGGTCGCGGCACTCGAGCCGATCACCGTCGGCGGCGTCGTCGTGCAGCGCGCCACCCTGCACAACGAGGACGAGATCGCGCGCAAGGACGTCCGTATCGGCGATACCGTCATCGTCCAGCGCGCCGGCGACGTGATCCCGCAGATCGTCGGAGTGGTGAGCGAACGCCGTCCGCCCGATGCGCCGCCCTATCACTTTCCCGACCACTGTCCGATATGCGGCAGCCTCGCCGTGCGCGAGCCGGGCATGGTGGCGCGGCGCTGCACCGGCGGGCTGATCTGCGCGGCGCAGGCGGTCGAGCGGCTCAAGCACTTCGTCGCGCGCGACGGCTTTGATATCGAGGGGCTCGGCTCCAGGCACATCCAGTCATTCTGGGAGGATGGGCTGATTCGTCAGCCGGGCGACATCTTCCGCCTCGACCCCGAACAGATCGCCAAGCGCGAAGGCTGGGGCGAGGTCAGCGCCAGAAAGCTCATCGCCGCGATCGACCAGCGCCGCCATATCGCGCTCGACCGCTTCATCAACGCGCTCGGCATCCCGCAGGTCGGGCAGGCGACGGCGCGGCTGCTCGCCCGCCACTACCGCTCGCTGGCGCATTGGCGGGCGGAAATGGAAATGGCGCAGGACCCGGCGAGCGAGGCGCGGGCCGGCCTCGTCGATGTCCACGGCATCGGCGCGGACATGGCCGCCGACATCATCGGCTTTTTCGCCGAACCGCATAACCGCGCCGTGCTCGACGATCTCGACAAGGAGGTCACCGTGCTCGACTATGAGGCACGGGCCCGATCAACGCGACCGGGCGCGGCCTCGCCGCTCGCCGGCAAGACCATCGTCTTTACCGGCTCGCTCGAAGCCATGAGCCGGTCCGAAGCCAAGGCCCGGGCCGAGGCGCTGGGCGCCAATGTCACCAGTTCGGTCTCGGCCAAGACCGATTATGTAGTCGCCGGCGCCGATCCCGGTTCGAAGGCGACCAAGGCGGCGGCGCTCGGCGTCGTCCTGCTCGATGAGGCGGCGTGGCTGGCTCTCGCTAACGGGGCCGGCGTGGCGGGATAACATCGGGCGGTGTTCCGCATCGACGCACCGATCGACGAGGGTCGCAGCGAGCCGCTTCTGGCGCCGGGGTCGCCGTCGCCGCGACTGTCGCTGACGCCAGCCCCGCTGGCGATCGAATCTCCAGCATCCCGCCGCGAACCTGCGATCCCGATCGTCTGGCCGCCGCCTTCCAAATCGCCCCCGCTGTCCGATCGCGAGGCGCCGGTCGGCTCGGAACGGCGTCGTCGCCCGTTCGGGCCGATCGTATCGCTGATACTGCATCTGCTGCCGCTTCTGCTGCTGCTCGATTGGCCGATGCATCCGCCGGCCGAGGTGACGCCGATCCCGGTGCAGCTGGTGTTTCAACCGCCGCCCGCCGCGCCTTTGCCGAAGCCGAAGCCGAAGCCCCGGCCGCAGCTGAAGGCGGAGACGCGGCCGCCGCCCGGGCGCATCGCGTCGGCGGATATCGGCGACACGCAGGCAAAGGGACGCGATCGGACCAAGAGCGATGAGCCTGCTCCCAACAAGGAACCAGCGACGACAGAGGAATCGCCGCTCGAAGCGCCGCAGCAGAGCGCTTCGATCATGCCGCCGCCGCCCTTGCCGGAGCCTGACAAAATCACCCTGCCGAAACCTCCAGAAGCCGAACGGAGGCTCGCGCCCAAACCGTCGCGGAAACCGGCTTTGGCCATGCGCCAGCCGATCCGGCGGGTGCCGGAGCGGGGGCGCCTCAATCCGCGGCCGGCGCGATTTCCAGGTCCGGCCGCCACCCGCGACGAGTACCTAGCCTATCTCGCCTATCTCGCCCGCCAGCATATCGGCTTGTTGTCGCGATCGGTGGTCGGCGGGCGCCGCGGGGAGACAATTATCAATGTGCTGGTGCTCGACGATGGTACGGTGGCGATGCTTAGCGTCGGGCTGAGCTCGGGCTATCCGGACATCGACCTCAGGATCGAGGAAATGATCCGCGCGGTCGGCCGTTTCCCGCCCTTGCCGCAATGGTTCCAAGGGCCGAGCATGCAGCTCGAATTTCGACTCCAATTTCCCGAGGCGCTCGACGATTGACAGAGGCACCTCTCGCCCCCAGCCAAACCGGGCGTCACCTCCCGCTCGCCGGGCGGATCGCCCGTCATTGGATACCGCGCCGGCCGCGACAGCGCGGGTTTCTGGCCCTTCTCGGCCCCGGCTTGATCACCGGCGCCTCCGACGACGATCCGAGCGGCATCGCCACCTATTCGCAGGTCGGCGCGCAATTCGGCTACAGCATGGCCTGGGTCATGCTGTTCACCTGGCCGTTGATGGCGGCGATCCAGGAAGTCAGCGCCCGTATCGGCCGGGTCACCGGCGATGGCATCGCCGGCAACATCCGCGAGCACTACCCGCGGTGGCTGCTGTACGTCATCGTGGCGCTACTGCTCGCCGCCAATATTATCAATCTCGGCGCCGACCTCGGGGCGATGGGCGCGGCATTGCAGCTGCTGCTCGGTGGCCCGGCCCGTCTATACGTCGTCGGGTTTGCCGTCGTCTGCGCGCTTCTCGAAGTATTTGCCCGGTATGAGAACTATGTGCGCATCCTGAAGTGGACGGCGGTGTCGCTGTTTGCCTATGTCGCTACGGCGCTGGCGGTGGACGTGCCCTGGGGCAAGGTCGTCTACAACACCCTGGTGCCGGGCCTGATCTGGAGCACGGATTACCTCGTTGCGATCGTTGCCGTTCTCGGCACCACGATCACTCCCTACTGCTTCTTCTGGCAGTCGTCGGAGGAGGCAGAGGATGAGCGCATCGATCCCGCCGCCCACCCGTTGCGCGACGCTCCGGACGAGGCGCGAGCCCAGATCAGCCGCATCCGCGTGGACACCTATCTCGGGATGGGATTTTCCAATCTGATCAGCCTGTTCATTATCATCACCGCGGCGGCGACGTTGAACGCGCACGGGGTCACCAACATTCAGACTTCGGCCCAGGCGGCCGAGGCATTGCGTCCGATCGCCGGCGTCTTCACCTTTGCCGTTTTCGCCGCCGGCATCATCGGGATCGGCCTTCTCGCGGTCCCGGTGCTCGCCGGATCCGCTGCCTATGCGCTGGGCGAGGCGTTCGGATGGCCGACCGGCCTCAGTCGAATGCCGCGCGACGCCAAGGCGTTTTACGCCACGATCGCGGTCGCGACCTTGATCGGCATCTTCATCAACTTTGTCGGGATCGACCCGATCAAGGCGCTGTTCTGGGCGGCGGTGCTGAACGGCGTCGTGGCGGTTCCGCTGATGGTCGTGATCATGATCATGGCCCGACAGCGCCGGGTAATGGGCGCGTTTGTCGTGCCGCGCCCGCTATGGGCGATGGGCTGGCTGACGACCGGGGTCATGGCAGTCGCGGTAGCCGCCATGTTCGCGACCTGGTGATGATGGGGGTCAGAGGGCTTCCGGCTCGCTGGGCGCCGAATCGTCGGCGGCGTCGCCGCGCTCTGCGCAGCGCGGCGCGTTCCTGTTGCTGCTTGATCTTTTCTTCCTTCTTCGCCTTCTTGGCGCGGTCGCGTTCGGCGCGTTCGATCCGGTAGTTCGGTTTTCGCGGCATCAGGCAAAGCTCCTATCGGCTGGCCGGCGAGCGGCGGGCAAACGGCGAGGGGAAGATATTGACAGATCGTGTCGACCCGATTGTGGCCTCGGTCGTCCGGCACCGCCTTCTGGCGATCGTCGAAGAGATGGGCGAGGCCATGCTGCGCACATCTTATTCGCAAATCCTCAATTCGAGCCGTGACTTTTCGACGGCGATCTGCGGCCTCGACGGCAGGCTGATCGCGCAGGCCGAGCATGTGCCGATCCATGTCGGCGCCCTCCCCTACGCGGCCCAGGCGGTGAGCGAGTTCTTTGCCAGCGACATCCATCCGGGCGACGTCTTTCTGCTCAACGATCCTTATCACGGCGGCAACCATCTGCCCGATCTGACCGTCTTCGTTCCGGTATTCCAGGGCGAACAGCCGCGCTTCTGGTCGATCAACCGCGCCCATCAGAGCGATATCGGCGGGGCGACCCACGGCGCCTACAACGCCGCTGCCACCGATATCTGGCAGGAAGGCATCCGCATCACCCCGCTGCGGCTTTATGACGCCGGCGAACTGCGCCGCGACGTGCTCGAAATGATCGCCACCAATGTGCGCCATCCGCGCGACTTTCGCGGCGATCTCGCGGCGATGATCGGGTCGGCCCATGTCGGCGAGCGGCGTCTGTTGGCATTGGCCGGCCAATTTGGCTGGCCGGTCGCCGATGCCGCGATCGAGGCGGTGCTCGACGGCGCCGAACGTCAGACGCGGGCGGTCATCGCGCAATGGAAGGACGGCGTCTATCGCGGCGAGGCCCTGCTCGACGATGACGGGCGCGGCAATGATGACATCCATATCCGCGCGACCGTCGAAAAGCGCGGCAGCGACCTCGTCATCGACTTGTCCGATTCACATGCGGAGGTCGCGAGCTTTGTCAATTCCTCCTATCCGAACATGCGCTCGGCGGTGGTCGTGGCCTTGTCCTATCTGATCGACCCGGACACGCCGAAAAACGACGGCACGTTTCGCCCGATCACGGTCATCGCCAGGCCGGGGACCGTGGTGTGGGCCAATCCCGGCATGCCGGTGACCCTGGCCACCAACCATTGCGGCCAGGAAATATTGGAAGCGATCATCAAGGCGCTGGCCCCGGCCTGCCCCGAGCGGGCGATGGCCGGCTGGGGCCGCCGCTTCAGGATCGCCATTCAGGGCAAGGACCCGCGCACGCCCGGTCAGGCTGCTATGCCCGGAAGCAATACCCCTGCCGGCAAGCCGTTCATATGGCATTTCTTTCAGGCGCGGCCGGGCGGGGGTGCGTCGCCGGCCGGCGATGGTTGGCCGGGCGCCGGCGAATGGCAGGCCGCGGGTGGGATCAAGTTCGGCAGTCTCGAAGTCACCGAACTGCGCTTTCCGCTGTTCTTCCGCCGCCACGAATTCCGCCCCGATTCCGGCGGCATCGGCGAGCATCGCGGTGGGCCCGGCGGGGTGGTCGAGATGGTGGTCGAGACCGCGGAGCCGGCGATCGCCAACACCGCCGGCGATGGCGTGCGTCACGGTGCCTGCGGCATCCTCGGCGGCGCCGACGGCATGCCGCACCGCTACACGCTCTATTCAGACGGTGCCCCGCCGCGCCCGATCAAAACCAAGGAAACCGGCCTCGAAATCCGCCCAGGCGCTGTCCTGATCCTCGAATCCGGCGGTGGCGGTGGCTGGGGCAACCCGGCCGACCGCAACCCCGCCGGGGTCGCCGAGGACATCGAAAACGGCTTCGTGACGAAATAATACAAGGGACGCAGCCGGAGCATCCGGCAGTGCCCGGTCGGGAAAAGGCCAATAGACCAAATTCACTGGCCGGAGCGGCTCACCGGACCCGTCAATTCCGGCACCGGCAACGGGCACGCCACGACCACGCCGTCGATAGCTGTGCCGAAAAACGCGCGATCGTTGATTTGGATCAAAGTATTTCGCGGTAGAGCGGATAGATTTTAATTCGTAGGCGCAGCTGGTCTGTCTTCGGCGCGGCCTACTCCTATGAAAACATATAGATGGAGTGTTGGAACATGCCTGGACAACGTTTCTGCTTGCTGTCAACTGCGTTCATGCTAGTGGCAGTTTTGCTTTCTGCTTCGGTGGCTAAGGCGGACGATTGGAGATTTTCGGTAGTTGCCCCGATAAACTCGAACCCCGAAGGGCAGACCTACGGACGTTGGGCCGCAGCGTGGTTTCAATGGGTGTATCAAATACCACTGGCCGAAAATCCGCTCAACGATCAGACAGGTCAAAATTGCTCGCAGCGGCAGGTCAATGATGTCTGGTTTTTGGCAGGAGTATTTCTCTCGGGCTCAGCCGCTCGTATTTGCACTATTCCATCGGGGAAATCCTTATTTTTTCCACTCATCAACAATGGCTATGGAGCGTTCCTGAGCGACCCGCCAGACCAACGAACAGAAAAATATTTGCGGGAGCAGGCGGCCTGCACTTTACCAGCAAATATCTCCGTCTGGATCGACGGGTTGAAAGTCCCTCGGCCCGACCGTTTCTTCACTGGACCATCCGGAAGCCAATCACCTATCTTTAATATCCAACTACCCCCTGAAAACTTCTTTGGACTCACGGAAAGCGATGCACCAGAGCTGGGCCTCACTCCAAGCGCGGAGCAGGGATACTACCTTTTCCTGAATCCGCTGCCTCCAGGGCAGCACACTATTCACTGGGTTGCCGCTGGATGTACAATGGGCGCTTCTCAGGACATCACCTATCATCTGACGGTCGCTAAATAATAGCTGCCGACTCAGCGGCGGTACCTCCTTGGTACTTGACATCCTCATGTTGCGAAGGAGGGCGAGAGAACCTCATTTGCCGGGGGTCCCCGCCCCTCCTTTTTCGCCACGGCCACCTTTACACTGTCGTGAGCACCTATGCATCCCAACCATGTTTAGATCCAAACCGGCACTCGGGGCACTTCAAGAAGACTATCAGCGAGCCTTTCTCCGAAATTTTTCAACTTTGATCCATATCAAACTAGGCGCGAAGCTGACGCTCAACGTTATCTCGGCTCCTAGAGCCTCTAATCACGTAACAGAACGCCACCAGGTTATCGAGACCTCAACATTGTTATTGAGCTGTTTGAGGCTGTGCCCGCCGTATCAGCGATAACACATAGGATTCCGGCGAACGAGGCGGCCGCCAAGTCGGGCCTCCTCGTGATGTGTGGCCGCTTCTCCTTCCCGGTGAACCTAGTCCGCCGCTTGAGCCAGCGGACGGATGGCGGTGTGCTGCTGCATGTCGTAGGCGTCGCGCCAGCTGATCTTGGCGTCGGCGAGGAAGTCGCCGCTGCGGACATTGGTGTAGACGTCGGGGTTGTCGACGCCGGGCGGCACGGCGCCGTCTTTTTTGAGCGCGCGGGCGGCGCGCAGCAGGCGGCGGCGGGTGCGGGCGATCATGATGTCGCTCGGTCCCAGATTCTCGAAATCATGGTCGGTGATCGGGCCCATGCTTTCGGTGACCGCCTGGTCCTGCGCCTGGATGCCGATGATGCCGGTGTAGATCCCGCCGTTTTTCTGCGCCTCGCGGTCGATCATCCAGTCGTTGCCCTCGACGCCGGCGAGCCGCCAGCGGCCGTACCAATCGGTCGTGTTTGGCTGGAAATCCATTGTCAGTTTCGAGCCGGCGAGCACCCGGCTGTTGCTCAGCGCGGCGCGGTCGGCCGGCAGGCCTTTCCACGACAGGCTGACGAACATTGTATGTCCGTCGTCCATCGGGACCCAGGCGCGGCTGTTGACCCGATCAAAGGCGCCCTGCGGCGTCTGCGTCCAGAACGGAAACAGGAAATTGGCGAAGCGCCAGTAGGTCTTGCCCGCCTCGGCCGGACGATAGGCGGCATACATCGTGCCCCAATCGGTGTCGGTCACGTGGTATTCGGGGGCGCGGTTCGCGACGGTCCAGCGGATCAGATTGTCGGCCGGCACATTCGCCGGATCGACCGAGCCGGCATGCAGAAAGCCGAAATGCGAGGTGTCGATGTCGCCTTCGAGCGCCTGCAGCCAGTTGCACTCGCGCTGGGCGAAGGTGACCTGCAATTCGCTTTCGGGCAACAGCGAGGCCTCGATCCCCGGCAAGGGCGGCGCTTCTGCGCGCTCGCCCATATAGACCCAGACGAGGCCGTTGCGCTCGGCGACCTGGTAGGCCTTGGCCTTGACCTTTGCCTTGTAGTCGTGCTTTGGCGGCGTATTCGGCATATCGATGCAGTTTCCCGCCACATCGTATTTCCAGCCGTGATAGACGCAGCGGATGCCGTCCTCCTCGTTGCGGCCGAGGAACAAGGAGGCGCAGCGATGCGGGCAGCGGTGGTCCATGACCCCGACCCGGCCCGAACTGTCGCGAAACGCGATCAGCCGCTCGCCGAGCAGCATCAGCCGCATCGGCGCGCCGTCGCGCTCCAGTTCCGACGACATCGCGGCCGGCAGCCAATATTGCCGCATCATCTCGCCCATGGCCGTGCCGGGGCCGACGCGGACGAGATCCTCGCTGTCCTTTTGTTTGCTCATTGCCGACCTCACTGGAAAACGGCGAAACCGAGCCCGGTGCCGGACCCGGCCGGGGTGCGGTAGCCCGGGACGTAATGCGACCAAGCCATATCGAGATGCTCGACGGCGCCGCCGACGGCGATCCACATGCGGATCTCCGAGCTGCCGGAATTGAGCTTTTTGCGCGGCAATGATTGCAGCGCCTCGCCGTCCTTGCGGGCGAGCGCGTCGATGATGCCGCGATCCAACTCCTCATCGACGACGAAATGGCTGAGCCCACCCGAGCCGACGATGCCGATGCGGGCGTCGCCCGGCCAGCTCTCGACCGCCGCGCGGATCGCTCGGCCGAGATTGTAGCAGCGCCGCGGCGTGGGCTGGTTTGGCGGGTAATAGGTATTGAGGAACACCGGCACGACCGGCAGCGACTGGTTTTCCATCAGCCGCTTGCGCACAAAGGCGTGAGCGTGGCCTTCGCCATGTCCGGGCGGCAACCCGTTCGACGTGGCGATGTCGAACTCGCGGTCGATCAACTCTTCGATCAGATGCAGCGCCAGGGGCGCCGCAACCGGATAATCGCGCGGCTCCTTCTCTTCGTAATAGCGCGCGGTGGCGAGCCGCGACCATTCCGGACCCTTGAAATTGGGCGATAGCGGCACGTTGCGGATCGTGTCGCCGTAATAGACCAGGATCGAAGGCAGGTGATCCTCGTAGAACAGCTCCTTCTGGTCGTCGCCGAGGATGATCAGCGCGTCGAGTTCAGCGCGGCGCACGCTCTGTTTCAGATAGTCGACCGCCGCTTGCGCCTCGTCGTGGCGCGCGGCAAAGCGCTCCGGCGTCAACTCCGGCAGCGCCCTCGGGTCGGGGCGGCTCAGCAACTCCTCGTAGGTCGCGTGGTTGCCGTCCTTGTCGAGAAAGTCGCGGACAGCGTCGCGGTCGATAAAACTCGGCCAGTCCTTGGCCGGAGTATTCAGCATCGGGGTATGCGAGGTGGCGATCCCGAGGACGATCCTGGCCATGCCGTCTGCTCCTGCCGCCTGTCGCGGGCGTGGTGAGGCATGGTCAGCCTATCGTCGACCGCCCGCGCCCGTCAACCGGCGCGAGGGTTGGGTGATGTACGGAGATTTGTGTCAGTGCGGCGACAGGGGGTACTCGGCGGATTGCCGAGGTCCGCCAAGAGGAGCATCCCCAATGCCACAGGCTGTGACGATCCGCAGTTTACCGAGGGCCTTCGAACTGGTGAAGGGCATGCAGGCGCACGGGCTGGAATGGGGCGAAAGCTATCGGCCG
>CAVZKP010000007.1:0-10555 GCA_963775875.1 uncultured Alphaproteobacteria bacterium | reverse complement strand
CGTCGATACCGGCTCGTTCCAGCGCCCGATTGCCGATTTGTTCCCACTCCTGCCGGATTGCTTCGATCTCGCGCGGTCCCGTCCTGAAACTGTCAAGCTCGCGGGTTTTGGCGCCGAGCCCGTCGGCATCGATCTGCCGCGTCGTCATCAGCACATGCGCGTGGTAATTCCGCTCATCGCCGTGCCGGTCGGGCGCGTGGATCGCAAAGTCGACAGCTACCCCGTACCGATCGACGAGACCCGCGGCAAATTCCTGAACGGCTGCAAGTCGCTGCTCGTCGCTGAGCTCGTGCGGCAGCGCCACAATGATGTCTCGGCCCGTGGTCGCACTGTCCCGCCGCGTCGACTTATCCTCGGCGCGTTCGGCGGCGTTCCACAACTCGGTGCGATCCCGTGCCCATGACGGAGCATCGGCGGGGGCGATGATCTCGCTGTGCAGGACCCCGTATTTGCGCGTGAAATCCCACACTACGCCAAGCCGTTCGTCAGCGATGTTTTCAGCGGCGCGATAGGCAGCGGCCGCGACAACGCTGCGGCCCGCACCTCTCGACACCGTCTTAACGTGCAGCGAATAGATCGCCACGGCCTGGTCTCGGTATGGCCAGGTCAAAGAAGAGGAAACGCGGCGAGCGCGTGGGGGTGCAGGGGAACGCCCCTGCCGTAACTGCATTGCCGAAGGTAATGCATAAGTGCGCCCTTAGCGTGCCGCGCGGGATGGCTCGATAGAACCCAGGACATCATAACCGGCGATTGCCGCAAATCCCATCCTGTGCCAACATCACTCGTTAATCATACTCATTGAAAGAGCCAATGCCCCGCAAGTCCACAGCCGATCGCCTCAAAATCCTCCGCGACAAACGCGAGCAGCTCGACGCCCAACTAAAAGCGCTCGAGGCCCGCAACAAGCAAGCCGAGCGCAAAGCCGATACCCGGCGCAAGGTCATCGCCGGCGCCCTGGCGCTGGAACATTACGAGAAAAACCCAGAACTCCCAATTTCACCGCGTCATGTTCCGGCTGCTCGACGAGTACGTCCTCCGTCCGCACGATCGCGCGCTGTTCCCGGAGCTCAGCGAGGCCGATCCGGAGTTCGCACAACACAGCGCCAGCACCAAGAACGACTTCATCCCAGCCGGCCGCGAGAGCGGGTCGCCGCCACCAGCACCCTGAACAACAGCTGCTGGTCAGCAACCCCCTGCGCTGCAGCGGCGCTGCGCGCCGGCGAGAGGCTCTGCCTCTCGCGCTCTCCGGAGTATTTGAACAAGGAAATCGTCAGATTTTGGGAGAGATTTCATCGGCAGGCGATTCGGGATTATGATCGCAGCACGGTACAGCCGGGAGCGGCGATGACCGTCAAGGAAATGGGGCCGGCGATCGGTTCATCGTTCGCCGGCCCTTTCATATTGGTGAGGAGCAAGAGCTGCGCTGGGGAAACGGGCGGCCCGTGTGAGCCGCCCCGAGGACGCGATTTCCGGCCGGCGGTCAGTGCTAATTCCGAAAAAGCGCGGCCGCCCGATAGCGCTTGCTTCCCGGCGTTTCGACGGCCGTCTCGGCTTCGATCAGCAGCCCGTTGTTGCGCAATATCGCGATCCCGGAATTCCAGTGTCCGCCGGTCGGCTTCTTGCCGAGGGCGTTCGCTAGTTCCCCGGCATCCATATAACGCTCGCCCTGAGCGGCGAGTGTGCGCAACATCTCGGGTGCCGGCGCCGGCAGCCGTTCGCACCACAAGGCAAGCCGCTCGGCCGGCGTCGAGGGTGCTGCCGGCACCTCACCGGCGGCATTCAGCCCTTCCGGCGTCGGCGTCACGAGACCGTCGGTTTCCGCCACGTAACCCGCGTCGCGCAGTTCCTTGCGCCCGGCGTTGAAATGCCCGCCGCTCGGTTTCAGCCCGGCGAGGGTCGCGGCCTGGCCCCAGGTAAACCGCGCCGGCGCGTGCTGTGCCAATGCCATCAGCAATTTTTGCGCGGCGGGATGAAGCCCGCCTCGGACCTCGATGCGCGGGCCGTCGCTCGGCTTGGCATTGGCGCCGACGCGCGGCGAGTGCGGCGGTTTGGTCTCCGATATGGTGCCGACGGTGCCGAGGCCGGCGCTGATATCGGCAAGGCCTCTTTGCTCCCGCTTGCAAGCGCCGCAATCTCTGCCAGCCGGGAAGCGAGCGCGCGGTTTTCCTGCTCGAGCGTGGCAATCCGCGCTTTCGCCGCCGCCGAGTTCCCGCTCGAGCTGAGCCTGCCGTCGCGCGGTCCTCATCCGGACCGTGCCCGCGACGGGTCTTCGGCTCTCCGGCATGTCTCGGCCGCGGCAAGCGCGGCGACGATCGCAGTGAGGTCGACCTCGGCAAGCGTGCGCGGCGTCGCCAGCCGCTCGCCGCCGCTTTGGCGTGCGCGAGCTGTCGAAGGTGCGGATCGCCGGGAAACGCGGCGCGTTCGAGAATGCCGCGGCCCGGCGCCCACAGATACCCCTCGCCCCGCTGCAGCCGCGGCAGGTCGCCGAGGATGCGCTTGCCTTCCTGGCGGTCGGCCTGGCCCTCGATCCATCCGCCGATCGCGTCGCGGTCCTGGCTCGCCGTCAGTTTCATCGCGATCAGGATGTCGGCCTGCGACAGCACGTCCTTGTGCACGACCGCCGGCCGCTGCGTGATCAGCCACGGGATGAAGCCGCGCACCCGCCCGCGCCGCACGATCTCCTCGATATGGCCGAGGAGGCCCGTCTGATCCGGCAATCGGCCGCTGCGGCGCCCACAGATCGGCCTCGTCGAGCACGAGGTGCAGCGGCTCCTCATTCGCCTCGTAAAGCGCTTCGGCAAACGCCGCCATGAAGCGCCGCCGCGCCGCGTTGCTGCCGAGCTCGGAGAGATCGACGACGCAGGCCAGCGCCTCGGCCTGCGATCAGCCGGCCGAGGGCGGCGCCGGTCTCGGCGGTGATCGGCACGTCGGCATGGCGGCCGCCGAACACGACGACCGGATAGCCGGGGGCGCTGCCGTCGGCGCTGGCGCGCAATCCCCACCACACGCCGAGCGGATCGACGATCGCGACCCGCGCGCCGGTCTCCAGCAGCCGCTCGACAAAGCCCTTGGCCGCATAGGTCTTGCCCGAGCCGGCCGTGCCGACGATCGCGATCCGGTCGTCGAGCGCATCGGCCGGAAGAGCCGCCGGCGGAACATCGTCACTGACGACAGCAGCCGAACGCGCCCGCGTGGCCCGGACGGCGGTCACGGCCGGTGCGGATTTAGCGGCCATGGCGAACCTCCGCCCAAACCCGTAGCCGATCGCGATCGATGTTCATGCTTCATTCGGTTCCTATAGCCGAAACCCGGAATGACCTCCAGACTGGCCAGGCCAGGCCTCACCACGCCCGGTCATCCTCGCGGCGGTGCAAGGCCCCTCCCCTGCCCCGCGCGTGTTCCGGCTCCGAGGCGCGCCGCAAGGCCCACACCGTGCGTTCGAGGTGCAATTCGCCGGCCCTGGCTTTGGCGACCATGCCGTGGAAGTAGCCGCCGGGCGTGGTCCGGAAATGCTCCGCCTCCTTGGTCGAGACGATCGCCAGCGCCACCGCCGCCAATTCGCGGCCCATGGCGAGACAGGCGTCGCCCCAGAGCGATTTCGACACCCCGAGGTCGTGCCGCAGCCAATCGGCGGCATCGACGATGTCCGGCCAGGTCGGATTGGGCCGCCGCAGATAGAGCTTGAGCTTTGGTGTCAGCCGCGGCAGCTCGTCCGGGCGGATGCCGTGCACCATGCCCTTCTCCGGCCGTTCCGGCTGCTCCTGGTGCTGGGGATTGAGCAACCAGCCTCCTCCCCTTCCCCGCTACAGTCTTTGGCTGCGATTACCGTATCCTGTTCAGGATCAAGGCTTGGTTTGTAGTTGTATTGGTGGGGCCGGTTTTCCGGCTCCTTGGGGGCGGAATTTACTACTCCTAACAGAAGCTCTCAAGACGCTCGCGCGCCGCGATCTGACGGCGTTCGAGGCTCTTGACCCCGGCTCTCCATCTCGTCCGGCCGCTCCACGCTCCCTCAGCGCGCGCGTGAGAGCCGCTGTCTCGCGGGCGAGCGTCTGATCCACTCCTCGCCCTCGAAACCGTATTCCTGCAGCCGTCTCGAGGATCTGGGTGATGGCCTTCCTGGCGATCGTCGCCCGCCGGCGCAGCCGCCCCATGGCGGCGCGCTCCGCCCTCCCCTCCTCCGCCAGCCGCACGAATTCGGCATGGCGCATCGCGATCGGCGACAGATCGAAGCCGTAGGCCTCGATGATATGCCCGGTCTTCTCGTGCCGGCGGCCGTAGCGCTTGCCGTTCGGGCTGTCCTTCATCGTGACGAGGCCGAGCTCGATCAGGCGCCGGTTGATCTCCTTGACCTGCGACGGCGAGAGACCGAGCGCCTCCTGCTGCATCGAGGCCGAGGGCCATACGATCGGCCGGCTGCCCTGCTCCCAGTCCTGCGGCTGCGTGAAGCGGAACAGCCAGTCGACCGCGTGCACCAGCCGTGGCGAAATGCCGAGCCGTGGCGCCGCCGCTTTCAAGGCCGCGAGCAACTGCCCCGGCGATTTGACCCCCTCCGGCAGGCCGGCAAAACCTTCCGCCGTGCGGTCGGCCTTGAGCAGCCCCGGCGTCATCCGCCGGAAGCCGGTCGGGGTATGGGCAAAGCCTCCCCCGTGGCGCCCCTTGGGCGCTATTTTCGTGTGCCATCGCTGTTCCCCCTCTCTGGTTGGATCGCGACGGGCAAGCCTTCCCCGTTAACGGAAACGGCAATTTCCGTTTGACAGGACGGCGTCTATTGGCTAGGTTGGGGCTGGTGATTGTCCCCGACGTGAAGCCTCTAGGCCCGTCACGAGTTTCAGAAGCCCGCCCGGCAAGGCGGGCTTTCGTGATTTCTGGGTCTATTTGCTGCTGGGCGCTGTCCCTCCCTTGTTCGATTAGCTGCATCAACACCTGGCTGCGATTGCGCAGGCCTTGGCGTTCCTTGAGCTCGTCGATAAAGGCGACCGTCTCGCGCGGCAACGCGACGATGAGCTGATGCTGTCCTTGCGCGGCAAGACGGCGCCGATAGGCACGATCTTTGTCGGTGGCAACATTCTCGGTAGTCTGCATGACCCTCCTTCGGCGAGCTTCTGAGTCGCTAGCGAGACAAATATAACTAGGTCTTGTGGTTGTCCATGACACTTTGTCATGGTGTGGTTACAGGGCGTTGTAATAATGGGATAAATTGCATCATAACGGCTGCGGAAAGAGCTTGGGCGCTGGGGTAATCGCAGATGGAATCGCGCGAATCAGGCAAAACTTTTTCTGGCGAATTATGAGATATCTGCTAGATAGCGACTAGCAATAGTCTAGCCCGCCGCAAGCTGTCTGCTAGCTGATAAATATCTAGCAATCACCTAGCCGCTAGTGTATAGTTAGCCGCCAGATAGCCGCTATCCGGGGGGATGGGGGCATGTCCACAATCATTGCGTTTGTTTCGCAAAAGGGCGGAGTTGGCAAATCGACCCTAGCTAGGGCTCTTGCGCGAGAGGCCGCGGCCGCTGGGTTCAAGACCAAAATCGCGGATCTCGATACTCAGCAGGGCACGTCGGTCGACTGGCATCGACCCGGCTCGGCGCCCGGATTGAGCCAGTGGTTGCCGTGGAAGCCTTTGCGACTACCGACCAAGCTCTTAAAGCCGCCGCTGAGTACGACTTGCTGATCATTGACGGGCCCGCGCGGACCAGCAAAGGCACGTTGGCGATAGCAAAAGTCGCCCATCTCGTCGTGCAGCCGACTGGGGCGTCGGTTGACGATCTGCGTCCGGCCGTGCGCGAGTTTCATGCGCTCGTCAACGAAGGCATCGCGAAGGAAAAGCTGATCTTCGCCCTAAACCGCATTGGTACGGCGGCGGAGGAGGCAGAGGCCAGGGCATACGTTGCCGAAGCCGGTTATGTGGCGCTCAACGGATGCCTTCTGGAACGCCCGGCCTACCGTAAGGCGCAGAATACTGGTCATGCCGTGACCGAAACCAGCTACGCCGGCCTCAATGCCAAGGCCGACGCGCTCATTCAGGCCCTTATCGACAAGGTGGAGGATCATGGCAGATCTGACGAAGCTGAAACGGCGGAGCTCGCTCGGCGCACCGCCGCCGCTGGCTGAGGCGAGCCCTAACCTTCACGCTCCGGAGACTGCGCCGCCGCTGGCGCCTCCGGTGCCGCCAGACCGGCGGATGGCGGTCGTACCGCCTGCGGCGGCGCGTGGAGAGGGGAGCGCCGCGTCGTGACGGCCGAAGTGCCCGGCGTTCGGGTCGGACGTTGCAATTTGCTACACGGGTGAGCCCTGAATTCGATAACCGGCTTCGCTCGATTGCCGAGCGCGACCGCAAGCTACTGGTCGAAGTGCTCGAGGACGCACTAGAGGCCTACGAGCATTCCCGACAGATGCAATCTGCTAGATAGCCGCTATCTAGCAGACAACCAAGAATAAAGCGAAGCGTGGGCCTCGTGTGCTCGCCATAATGCCGATCGCCGCGTTCTGCGACCCCGGTCGCTTGGCCACGAGCGACCAGCATTTGGGAGGAGGGGAGGGGCCGCTTACGCGGCGGCCCCGATCTGCTCGGTGGGATCCGACAGCGCCTCCAGGGCGTCGTCGAATGCGCGGTCGACCTCGGCTTGGCGGGCGATGGCATTGGCGAGCTCGGCCTGTACGGCAGCACGCTCGCGGCGGGTGAAGTAGCAGCCGCGCAGCTCGGCCCGCAGCTGCTGGATATGGTCGTAGAGGGTGATCATCGTGTTCTCCTTCCCGTCGCAAAAGACGGAAGGCGGGCGCCATGCCGGGCTGGGTCGGGTCAAGGACGCCGCAGGCGCCGCGAAGCGGGGCGCGGGGGTGCCGATTTTGTCGCGTGCGCATCAAGACCGGCGCGCGCCGGCGCGCTCATTCCGCGCGGTAAAATTGGGGGCACCGCGCCTCCTTGAACCGGCGCGGGCCGGCATGGGATGATCGGGAAATCCGGCGAGACGGCTTCTACAGCGGGAGAGGGGTCGTTCCGACAAAAGGAGCGGTTGCGCGAAAAAGCCCCGCCGCGGGTTGCGCGGCGGGGCGCTGGTGCTCGCTAGCTAGTCGCGCGGTTCCCAGAGAGCGATGTGGGTGGCGCCGTCTTCGGCCGGCTTTTCGAGCTTGACGAGCCGGCAGCGGACCCAGACCGGGCCAAATTCCGGCGAACCTATTTTGAGGTTGATGTAGGTCTCGCCGCTCGATTTGGCGACCTGGCTCCAGCCAGCGCCGACTTCGTGGCGCGGTCCGGCATAGACCCGGTGATCGGGAGCCTTGTCGGAGGTCTTGTCGATCGGGACGATGGCCAGCGAGACGCTGACGTTGAGGGTTTTGAACGTCCCGGTCAGAACGCCGTCATCGAGCTGGGTGAAGGTGCCGAGGGTGATCGCCATGAGGGGTTTCCTTTTCGATTGTTCGCCGGGACCGTCCCCGGCGATGTCTCGGGCTCGGAGACCGCAACGGCGCCGCCGTCACCGCGAGCCGGCGAGCGGCCGGAGTGCCAACGAAGGACCGGGGAGGCGGGAAAATTTGACAGCGCAGCGGCCGCGAGGAGGCCGGCACTGTTGCCGGCCGGGGAAATTTTTGCGGCGGACCGGTTGGCGGCGGCGCCGGCGGGCTCTAGGGCTTTGAGAGACATGCCAGGGACGGGCCTGCGGAACGGGCGACGAGGGACCGCGTGGCGCATCCGAGAGGCATCTGAACCCGGCTCCACGGGTGGTGCTGCCGGATGTTGGCCTCGGCTTAAAGGCCAGGCTCGGCTGCCGCGTGTCCCGCGCGGCCGGCGTCAAGGTGAGCGGTACGGTTGAGACTGGGCCCGCAAACGAAGGGCCGCGCATGCGGAGCCTTGCGAGCGCACCGGGCGACGAGGCGAAATCACGTGAGGTGAGCCGGTTAACCGGGCCTGCTGCGTTGGCGGTCAGTGCATTAAGCCGGTCGGCGTTGGGTTCGCCGTAAGCGGAGCCTGACCCCCACCTTGCGCCGGATGACGGTGATGGGGTGAACCTGCCTGTTCTGATCGAGGCAGGGGGATCGTGTGCCAAGTAATTTGCCAATTGATGGGCACAGTTTCCGTCGGGTGGAGGTCCTGACCGGAACACCGCGACGGCGACGTTGGAGCATGGCGGAGAAGGCGGCGATTGTCGCGGAGAGCCAGGCGCCGGGTGCGCAGGCGAGCGAGATCGCGTTGCGCTACGGGCTGCATCGCAACCAACTCTATGGCTGGCGGCGGGAGTTCGGATCGGCGCGGTTGCCAATGCGATGGCCGAGGCCGGCGCGCAAGGGCCCGACTTCGTTCCGGTGGTGGCGGATGGCGGTTCCGGCGCGGCGGCGATCGAGATCGAGATCGGCAGCGCGATCGTGCGTGTCAGGGCGGGGGTCGATCTGGCCTTGCTCGGCAAGGTGCTGCGCCTGTTGAAGGCGATGAGGTGATCCCCGCCCTTTCCGGCGACACCGCCGGCGGGGGTGCGGGTGCTGATCGCGACGCGTCCGGTCGACTTCCGCCGCGGCGCTGACGGCTTGGCGGCGACAGTGCAATCGGTGCTGCGGCAGGACCCGTTCAGCGGGACGATCTTCGTGTTCCGCTCGAAACGCGCCGACCGGGTGAAGATGCTGGTCTATGACGGGACCGGCCTGGTGCTGATCTGGAAGCGGCTGGAGGGGGCCAAGTTCAAATGGCCGGCGATCAGCGACGGGGTCATGAGGCTGTCGGCGGCGCAACTGGCGGCGTTGTTCGAGGGACTCGATTGGAGACGGGTGTACGCCCCAAGGATCAGACGGCCGCAGGTGGCCGGCTGAGCGCCCGCCTCTGCCTTGATCGAGAGGCCTGCGTCACGTTGACTTACCTTGAGGTTGAGGATCGCACGGCGCCGGCGACATGGGATAATCCCGGCCGTGACGACGCCCGACACCCTTCCCGACGACCTTGCTGCGCTGCGCGCCCTGGTGCTGACGGCATGGGCCGAGCGCGACGCCGAGCGGGCCGAGAAGGGGCAGCTCGATCGAAGAGCGCGATCAGCTCGCCGGCCAGAACGACCGGCTGCGCCACCTGCTTCGCCAGCTGCAGCGGATGCAGTTTGGCCGGCGCTCGGAAAAGCTCGATCCCGACCAGTTCAACCTGGCTCTGGAAGACCTCGAACAGGCGATCGCCGAGGGCGAGGCCGAACAGGAGAAGGCCGATCCGGCGCTGCGCCAGGCCCGTTCGGAGAAGCGGCGCGCCGGCCGCGGGCCGCTGCCCGAGCACCTGCCGCGGGTCGAGATCGTCATCGAGCCGGAAGACACCGCCTGTCCGTGCTGCGGCGGGGCGATGCATGTGATCGGCGAAGATCGCTCGCAGCGGCTCGACGTCATCCCGGCGCAATACCAGGTGATCGTCACGCGCCGGCCGAAATACGCCTGCCGCGCCTGCCAGGAGGCGGTGGTGCAGGCACCGGCGCCGGCGCGGCTGATCGAGGGCGGCCTGCCGACCGAGCGGCTGGTCGCCCATGTCGTGGTGGCGAAATACGCCGACCACTGCCCGCTCTACCGCCAGGCCCAGATCCTGGCGCGGCAGGGCATCGCGATCGATCGCGCGACCCTGGCCTTCTGGGCCGGCTATGCCGCCGCCGAGATCAAACCGGTGTGGCGGCTGATGCGCGAGGAGCTGCTGCGCTCGACCAAGCTGTTCGTCGACGAGACGACGGCGCCGGTGCTCGACCCCGGCCGGGGGCGCACCAAGAAGGGTTACTTCTGGGCGCTCGCCCGCGACGATCGGCCGTGGCAGGGCGGCGCACCGCCGGCGGTGGTGTACAGCTACGCGCCGGGGCGCCGCGGCGATTACGCCGTGGCGTTGCTGAAGGGCTACAGCGGTGTGCTGCAGACCGACGGCTACGCGGGCTATCGCAGCCTTGGCCGACCCGAAGCGCCCCGGCGGGCCGGTGACCCTCGCCTTGTGTTGGTCGCATTGGCGTCGGCAGTTCTTCGACCTGGCGAAATCACCGCCGGCGCCGATCGCCACCGAGGCCCTGAAGCGGATCGCCGAGCTCTACCAGATCGAAGCCGAGATCCGCGGCAAGAGCGCCGCGGAACGCCGGGCGGTGCGGCAGGAGAAGACAACGCCGTTGGTCGCGGCACTGAAGACCTGGCTCGAGACGACCCTGGCTCGGCTCGCCGGCGGCGCGACCATCGCCCGGGCTCTTCGCTACGGCCTCAACCACTGGGACGGGTTGGTGCGCTTCCTCGATGACGGCCGCATCGAGATCGACTCCAACACCGTCGAGCGCAGCATGCGCCCGATTGCTCTGAATCGAAAAAATGCCTTATTCGCCGGCAGCGACGAAGGGGCCGAAAACTGGGCGATGCTGGCCTCGCTGATCGAGACCTGCAAGCTGCACGGCGTCAATCCGCAAGCCTATCTGACCGACGTGCTGACCAAGCTCGTCAACAACTGGCCCAACAGCCGGTTGGCCGAACTGACCCCCTGGGCCTGGGCCGCCGATCACCCCTGATCGCGGCCCCTCGAACAAAACCAGCTCGTCAACCCGCCGTAGCGGTGGCCATCAAGCTCCGCTTA
>CAVZKP010000006.1:0-44684 GCA_963775875.1 uncultured Alphaproteobacteria bacterium | reverse complement strand
CCCCGGTCCTCGATGACTGGGTGTCGTTTGCCGGACTGGTGACCGAGATATCCGAGCGGTTCGCCGGGTCCGGCTTCGCGTTTCATGTTTATGCCGTCGATGACGGCTCGGCCGAGCCGTTCGACGCGGCCGAGCTCGCGCTGCCGCGCGGCTCATGCGTCAAATCGATCGAAATCATCCGGCTCGCCGCCAATCTCGGCCACCAGCGGGCGATCGCCGTCGGGTTGTGCGCGATCGCCGGCAGCAGCGAAACCGACGCGGTCGTGGTCATGGACAGCGACGGCCAGGACCGCCCGGCCGACCTCGCCCTGCTGTTGGCGGCGATCCGGCAGCATCCGCGCCGCGTGGTGCTGGCGGGCCGGGCGAAACGCGCCGAATCCCGCGCCTTCCGCTTCTGCTACGGCGCCTACAAGCTGCTGTTCCGGGCATTGACCGGTCAGGCCATCTGCTTCGGCAATTATTGCGTGATGCCGATGGCGGCGGTCCGGCGGCTCGTACACATGCCCGAACTGTGGAACAACCTCGCGGCCTCGATCATCCGCTCGCGGCTCCCCTATATGACGGTGCCCACCGCGCGCGGCAGCCGCTCGGCCGGAGAGTCGCGGATGAGCCTGGTGTCGCTGATCGTGCACGGGCTCAGCGCGATGTCGATTTACACCGACAAGATCTTTATCCGGGTTCTGCTGGCGGCCGGCTTTGTCGCCGGCATGGCCGGGCTCGGCATCGCCGCCGTCACCGCCATTCGCGTCGCGACCGATTTCGCTGTCCCCGGCTGGGCCACCACCGCGGCCGGCGATCTGGCGATCATCCTGGCGCAGACATTGGTTGTCGTGGTCGCGGCGAGCCTGACCGTGCTGGCCGGGCGCAGCAACCGGCCGATCGTGCCGATTGTCGACTGCCTGTGCTTTGTCGCCGAGCGTGAGCGTTGCCGGCTCGACCACCGGGGCGCTGCGGTTGCATCGGTCCGGCCGGCCGCATGAGCTTTCGCTATATCGGCTCGGAATTGGAGCTGTTCGCGGCGGCGACCAATTGGAAGGCCTATATCGCTGCGGTCCTGGGCCGGTTCATCGCCGGCCGCGTGCTCGAGGTCGGCGCCGGCATCGGCGCCAACACCGCCTATCTGTGCAATCCTGGCGTCGACGACTGGGTCAGCCTCGAGCCCGATCCCGATCTTGCCCGGCGCATCGGCGCGCGGATCAGCGGCGGCGAACTGCCGCCGGTCTGCCGCGCCGAGATCGGCACGATCGCCGATATCGACCGCGCCACCCGGTTTGACACGATCCTCTATCTCGATGTGCTCGAACATATCGGCGAAGACCGGGCCGAACTGGCCCGCGCCCGCGAGCATCTGACGGCCCGGGGCCACCTCGTCGTGCTGGCGCCGGCGCATCAGTTTCTGTTCAGCCTGTTCGATGCGGTGATCGGCCACCATCGGCGCTACGACCGGGCCGGCCTGCGCGCGCTGACCCCACCGGGATGCAGGCTCGAAGCCTTGCTGATGCTCGATAGCGTCGGATTTTTCGCTTCGCTCGCCAACCGGCTGATGCTCTGCGCAGCGCTGCCGTCAAAGCGGCAGATCGCGGTCTGGGACAAGTTGCTGGTGCCGATTTCTCGCCGCCTCGATCCGGTGACCGGCCATAAATTCGGCAAGACGGTCGTTGCCGTATGGTGCGCCCTGCCCTGAATATCGGCCCGCCGACGGCTGGATACCCAACTTTCTCGCCCGGTGAAACCGAATCGGCGCAAACGGTCGATTCGCCCTCTTGCGCCGGGGCGGCGCGGTGCCACAATCTGTGTGATGCAGACGACCAACGACATCCGCACCGCGTTTCTCGATTATTTTGCCCGCAACGGCCATGAGGTCGTGGCGTCGAGCCCGCTGGTGCCGCGCAACGACCCGACCCTGCTGTTCACCAATGCCGGGATGGTGCAGTTCAAGAACGTCTTTACCGGCTTGGAAAAGCGGCCCTATGCGCGCGCCGTCACCGCGCAGAAATGCGTGCGCGCCGGCGGCAAGCACAACGATCTGGAAAACGTCGGCTACACCGCGCGGCATCATACTTTCTTCGAGATGCTCGGCAATTTTTCGTTCGGCGATTATTTCAAGGAGCGCGCGATCGAGCTGGCCTGGAACCTGATCACCCGCGAGTTCGGTCTGGCCCGCGACCGCCTGCTGGTGACCGTTTACGCCGAAGACGACGATGCGGCGGCGTTGTGGGCGAAGATCGCCGGATTGCCGCGCGAGCGCATCATTCCGATCGCCACTTCGGATAATTTCTGGGCGATGGGCGATGTCGGGCCATGCGGGCCGTGTTCTGAAATTTTCTGGGATCACGGGCCGGCGATCCCGGGCGGCCCGCCGGGCAGCGCCGAGGCGGACGGGGACCGGTTCGTCGAGATCTGGAACCTCGTCTTTATGCAATACGAGCAGTTCGGCCCTGGCGAGCGCGCCGCCTTGCCGCGCCCGTCGATCGACACCGGCATGGGGCTCGAACGCATCGCCGCGGTCCTGCAGGGCAAGCACGACAATTACGATATCGACCTGTTCCGGGCCTTGATCCTGGCTTCGGCCGAGGCTTCGGGGGTGGCGGCGGACGGCGCGCATGCGGTGTCGCACCGGGTCATCGCCGACCATTTGCGCGCCTCGGCGTTTCTGATCGCCGATGGCGTGCTGCCGAGCAAGGAGGGGCGCGGCTATGTGCTGCGCCGGATCATGCGCCGGGCGATGCGCCACGCCCATATGCTCGGCTGCAAGGAGCCGCTGATGTGGCGGCTGGTGCCGGCCTTGGTGCAGCAGATGGGCGCCGCCTATGGCGAATTGACGCGCGCCCAGCCGCTGATCGCCGAGACGCTGCTGCTCGAAGAAACCAATTTCAAGCAGACGTTGGAGCGCGGGCTGCGTCTCTTGGAGGAGGAGACCGCCCGGCTCAGCCCCGACGCGCCGTTCCCCGGCGAGACTGCGTTCCGGCTCTACGACACGTTCGGCTTTCCGCTCGATCTGACCGAGGACGTGCTGCGCGGGCAGGGCCGCAGGGTCGCGGTGGAAGGCTTTGATGCGGCGATGGCGCATCAGCGCGAGGAGGCGCGGCGCAGCTGGGTCGGTTCGGGTGAGGCGGCGACCGAGGCGGTATGGCTCGGCTTGCGCCAGGACCTCGGCGCCACCGAATTTCTCGGCTATGAGACCGAAAACGCCGCGGGAGTAGTGCGGGCGATCCTGCGTGACGGTGCACGGGTCGGCGAAGCGGTCCCCGGCGACGAGCTGGCGGTGATCGTCAACCAGACGCCGTTCTACGCCGAATCAGGCGGCCAGATGGGCGACGCCGGGGTCATGTTTTCGGCATCGGGCGCCGAGCTGGCGGTGCATGACACGGTCAAGAAGGCGGCCGAATTGCACGTGCATCTCGGGCGGCTGGCGCGCGGCGCACTAAAGGAGGGCGATGCGGTCGAGCTGCGGGTCGACGCGGATCGCCGCCGGCGTTTGCGCGCCAACCATTCGGTCACCCATCTGCTGCACCAGGCGCTGCGCCGCCGCCTCGGCGAGCACGTGACCCAAAAGGGCTCGCTGGTCGCACCCGAGCGGCTGCGTTTCGATTTCAGCCATCCGAAGCCGCTGAGCGGCGACGACATCCGGGCGATCGAGAGCGAGGTCAACGAGCGCATCCGCACCAACGCGGCGGTCGGCACCCGCCTGCTGACCCCGGACCGCGCCGTGGCCGAAGGAGCGCTGGCGCTGTTCGGTGAGAAATACGGCGACGAGGTACGCGTCGTTTCGATGGGCGGCACCCTCGAAGGCGAAAACCGGCCTTTCTCGGTCGAGTTATGCGGCGGGACCCATGTCCGCCGCACCGGCGATATCGGGCTGTTCAAGATCGTCGGCGAAACTGCGATCGCCTCGGGCGTGCGCCGGATCGAGGCGTTGACCGGCGCCGCCGCCGAGGCCTATCTGGCCGAGGAGGAGGGGATCCTGCGCCAGGCTGCCGCGGCGTTGCGCACCAGCCCGGCCGAACTGCCGGGGCGGATCGGAACACTGGTCGACGAGCGGCGCCGGCTCGAACGGGAGCTGACCGAGGCGCGGCGGGCATTGGCCAGCGCCGGCCCGGCCGCCCGACCGGCGGCGAAGCGGATCGGTGGGATCGCCTTGGACGGCCGCGTCGTCGACGATGTCCCCGGCCGCGAGCTCAAATCCCTGGCCGACGATCTGAAGCGGCGGATCGGCTCCGGCATCGTCAGCGTGGTGTCGCGCGCCGACGGCAAGGCGGCGATTGTGGTCGGGGTCACGCCGGATCTGGCAGGCCGCTTCGATGCGGTCGAACTGGTCCGGTCCGGCGCCGAAGCGCTGGGCGGCAAAGGCGGCGGCGGCCGCGCCGACATGGCGCAGGCTGGCGGTCCCGACGCAGGGCGCGCCGAGGCGGCGCTCGCCGCCATCGAGCGAGCGGTCGAAGCCAAGGTGCAGAGCGAAGTTTCGGTCCCGCCGGCCGATTAGCCCCAATTCGCTCTCTGCTGGCTGGCGGGTGAAAGCAAAAACCGCCGAAGCGCTATGATCCTCGCCGGGCCCGGGATTTTGGACGAATATTTGACGCTCGCCAATTAAGCGCTCCAAAGGGTGAGGCGCATCGACGAGACCGAAATGGGCGGGTTAAGGGGCGCGCGCAGGCGGTGCATCGGCGGATTTCCGTCTGGACGATTTCTCGCGGTTGCTGTGGTATTGCTGGCGGCGGGGTGCGAGCCGCTGCCGTTCCATCTCGATCCGCTGAGCGCCAATGGCCGTGACGGCGGCGGCAGCCCGCCGAGCTATGCGGCGCTGATGCGGATCGCGGCAGCCGCGCGCGCCGGCGGCGATTACGCCAACGCGGTCTCGGTGTACCGCCGTGCCGCCGAGATCGAGCCCCGGGCGGCCGCGCCGTTTGTCGGGATCGGCGACACCCTGCTGGCGACCAGCGCGGTCAACGAAGCGATCCTCGCCTATAATTCGGCGCTGGCCCGCGACAGTAGCGATCTGCCGGCGCAGACCGGGCTGGCCAAGGCCTATCTCGAAACCGGCCGGCCCGAACTGGCGCTGGTACCGCTCGCCAAAGCGTTGACAGCGAATCCCGCCAACCCCCAGCTGCTGGTATTGCTCGGCGTCACCAAGGATTTCGAAGGCCAGCATCAGCAAGCGCAGGCTTATTATCAGCGCGGCCTGCAGTACGCGCCAGGCGATCCGGCATTGACGGTCGATCTGGCGCTGTCGCTGGCGCTCAGCGGCAATTATCCGAATGCGATCGCGGTGCTGCAGCCGGTCGCCATGGCGCCCGCCGCATCGGCCCAGGAGCGGCAGACCCTGGCGCTGATCTATGGTTTGCAGGGCAGCGTCGCCGAAGCCGCCAGGCTCGGCCGGATCGACCTCGACGAGGCCGCGGTCGAGCACAATTTGGCCTACTACCAGACCCTGCGCTCGCTATCGCCCGAAGCCCGCGATCGGGCAATACTGTCGGCCGCAGGCAGCCGCGGCGCGCCCGGGTCGTCCTGAACATAGCGCACCGGGCTCAATGTCGGAACGTGTCGATGATGTTGATCGCGGCCGGGCCGAGCAGGACGATGAACAATGTCGGCAGGATGAATACGATCATCGGCACGGTCAGCAATGCCGGCAGCCGCGCCGCTTTCTCCTCGGCGCGGGTCATCCGCGCCGCCCGCGACTCGTTCGCCAGAATGCGCAACGATTGGGCCAGCGGAGTGCCGAACTTGGCGGTCTGCTGCAAGGTATTGACCACTGCCCGGATCGCATCCGAATCGGTGCGGCTGTTTAGATTGTCGAAGGCCAAACGGCGGTCGGGCAAAAAGGTCAGCTCGGCGGCGGTAATGGCAAACTCCTCGGCGAGTTCGGGCCAACTGGCCGCGAGTTCACGCGCGACGCGGATCAAGGTCGCGTCCAGGCTGAGCCCGGCCTCGGCGCAGATGACCATCAGGTCGAGCCCGTCCGGCAAGGCCAGCTGCAGCTGTTTGGCGCGCTTGCCGGCAGCGTTGGTCAGATAGATCTTGGGCGCGTAGAAGCCGAACAAGGCCGCGCCCATTGCCGGGGCGAAGCGCAATGCCGGCGGAATCGCCAGCAAGTGCAGCAAGGAGTTGTCGACCAGCATGGCGAAGCCGAACAGCGAGGGCAGAATGAGCCGCGCAAACAGGAAGCCGATCATCGCGTCGGTCGATCTGATCCCGGCGCGGGCGAGCAGTTGGCGGGCTTCCGCGGCATGACGGCTGCGCAGCAGATTAAGGCGCGTCACCGCCAACCGCATCCACCCGACCGACCGGCGCTGCTGCCGTCGCGTCCGCGCGGCAAGCGCCTGGCGGCGCAGCGTTTCCTTGCGCTCGACGATCTGTTCGAGGCGGCGTTCGAACGCATCCCTGGGCCGCAGCACCCGCCAGATCGCGGCAAAGCTGGTCAGCACCGCCAGCGCGGCGAGCCCGGCGATCGCGTTGTCGAGGCCGATCCCGGCGGGCAGCCAGGCGGAAAGGTGCAAATCTTGCGGTTGCAGGCTGATCATATTTCGAAACGGGCCATCTTGTTCATGATGGCGACGCCGGTCACCAGCATCGACACCGCCACCCCGTCGAGGATATAGCCGCGGGTGTCGTGAAACAGCGGCGCCAGGTATTCGGGTGAGGTCAGCATCAGCAGACCGATCACGACTACCGGCAGCCCGCCGAGGATCATCGTCGTGGCGCGCGTTTCGCTCGACATCGCACGAACCTTGGCCCGCATCTGCTTGCGCTTGCGCAGGGAGTCGGCGAGATTGGCGAGCGTCTCGGCGAGATTGCCGCCGGTCTCGCGCTGGACGCTGAGGGCGATGATAAAAAACCGGAATTCCGGCGTGTCGATGCGCTTGGCGATGTCCCACAGCAAGGCTTCGAGGTCGCGCCCGAGGCGCATCCCGCTCTCGACCAGGCGCAGTTCGCTGCCGACCGGGTCGGCGATCTCGCGGCCGGCGCCGATGATCGCTTCACTGATCGGCAGGCCCGAGCGCAAGGCCCGGACCATCAGGTCGATGGCGTCGGGGAACAGGGCGATGAATGCCGCGACCCGTCGGTTCCCCATCCGGCCGATTACCAGGTGCGGCAGCGCCATTCCCAGAAACAGGCCGATCAGCGCATCGGGCACGAAGCCGAGCGGCGCCCTGCTGACGAGGCCGAAGGTTGACAGCAACGCGACGCCGACCATGACCAGCCCGTATTGCCCGATGGTGATGGCTCTGCCGGTGCGCGCCAGGCGGGCGGCGAGAAGCTCGCGGCGCGGCAGCCACCGGCGGGCGACACGATCGATCTTGGGGGTTGCGCTCTGCACCCGCGCCAAAGACTGGGCGGCGGCGGCCGCGACAGGAACGCCCTTGGCCCGGGAGAGCAGGGCGGCAAGGCGCCGCCGGTAGCGGCGCTGCGCCGCGTTGTCGACCGCCGCAACGATCAGGCCGAAACTCGCTGCGGCGACAATGGCGCACAGCGCGGCCAGCCAATCCACCGTGTCGAAGCCCACCAGCATTCCCCGGAATCAGCCTCAGATGGCCCATGCGACAGCAATTGCCGCGATCAAGGCGCAGTTTTGCAAGCGATCGATGATCGCCCGGGTTTGCTAATTATTCCTTTCCAGAGGCGATGCCGGCAGGGCGATCCGCGGCGGCGCGGGGCCGGCCGCGCCGATTTCTTTCAGATGATCTCGAGCAGCGGCCGGTCGAGGCCGAAATACTCGGCGCGCGGCAGGAAATGGGGGCGCACCCCGCTCGACTTGAACACCCCGCGCAGCCGGCCGTCGGCGGCCTCGCCCTGGAACTGAAAGCTGAACAGTTCCTGGGTCGTGATGATCTCGCCTTCCATGCCGACGACCTCGATCACGTCGGTCACCCGGCGCATGCCGTCGCGCATCCGGTTGACCTGCAGGATGAGATTGACCGCTGCGGCGATCTGGGTGCGCACCGCATGCGAGGGCAGGTGGATGCCGGTCATCCCGACCATGTTTTCAAGCCGGGTCAGCGCTTCGCGCGGGCGGTTCGCGTGGATCGTGCTCATCGAGCCGTCATGCCCGGTGTTCATCGCCTGCAGCACATCGAGCGCCTCGGCGCCGCGGATCTCGCCGAGGATGATCCGGTCGGGCCGCATCCGCAGGGCGTTGCGCAACAGGTCGCGCATGGTGATTTCACCGGTGCCTTCGAGGTTCGGCGGCCGGGTCTCCAGGCGCACGACAT
The DNA here is from genome assembly GCA_963775875.1 of uncultured Alphaproteobacteria bacterium. Lineage (GTDB taxonomy): Bacteria > Pseudomonadota > Alphaproteobacteria > ATCC43930 > CGMCC-115725 > AP-15. Next base: position 36,474 of record CAVZKP010000006.1, on the reverse strand, counting down.
GGGGCTGCTGCAATTGCAGCTCGGCCGCATCCTCGATGGTCACGGTGCGCTCGGTCGGGTCGATCAGCCGCGACAGCGCGTTGAGCAAGGTCGTCTTGCCCGACCCGGTGCCGCCGGAGATCAGGATGTTGAGGCGGCAGCGCGCGGCGATCTTCAGCAGCGTGGCCATCTCCGGCGAGATGTTCGCCTGCTGCGCCATGGTGTCGAGGGTGATGGTCTTCTTCGAGAATTTGCGGATCGAGATCGCCGGGCCGTCGATCGCCAGCGGCGGGATGATGATGTTGACGCGGCTGCCGTCGGGCAGGCGGGCATCGACCAGCGGCCGCGTTTCGTCGATGCGGCGGCCGATCCGGGTCACGATCTTGGTCGCCACGTTCATGACGTGCTGATCGTCGCGGAACGTCACATCGGTCGGTTCGAGCTTGCCGCGGCGCTCGACATAGACCTGCTTTGCCCCATTGACCATGATATCGCTGACGGTCTCGTCTTCGATCAGCGGTTCGAGCGGGCCGAGCCCGAGCATGTCCGCGACCAGGGATTGGACGAGTTCGCGCTGCTCGACGAAATTGAGCTGGGTCTTGGTCTCGCCGAGCAATTCCTTGACCCAGCCGTCGAGCTGCACCTCAAAGGTGGCGCGCGGCATCGCGGCAGCGGCGGCGACGTCCATGTGTTCGAGAACCAGCGGCTGGATCTGCGCTTTTGCGGCTTCGATCACCGACCGGTTGGCGTGGCGCTGCGCGGCGGTCTTTTCCGGTTCGCTGTCGGATGACGCGGGCGGGTTCAGCAGCGCCTGCATCAGTCCGGTGATCAGATCGCGGCGCTCGAGCGCGTTGACCTCGATCCCGTGGCGCGGCAGATAGGACTGCACCGCCGTGTCGACGATTTTGGCGAGTTCCCCCCGGCTCAGAATCAGCCGCCGCTCGGGGCGGATTTCGGATGTCAGCCGCGACAGCAGATCCGCCCGCGCCGCCAGCAGAGTTTCTTCGTGAGAAGTCGGGCCCGGCGGCGCGGCATCGGGCGCCGCGACCGGAAGCGGGGGAGCGGCGGCGGCGGCGGCGACGCCCAAGGTGCGGCGTTGCGACATGACCGCGATGCGCGCGTCGAGCGCGCTCTCGCTCTCGGATCGCTTGAACGAGCCTACCATAGCGAGCGCAATGCCAGAAGGCGGCGCTTGGGAACGCTCGCGGCGGGACCGGCGAGGAGTTCGGCGAGCTGACGCAACTCGCGCACGACCGGGCTGCGCGGGGCGGCGACCGGCAGCGGCTGGCCGGTATTGGCGGCGGCGCCGGCCGATTTCGGGTCGCAGGAAATGGTCATGTCGAGCGCCTTGCCGACCCCCTTTTCAAATTCGCTTTTGCCGATCAGGGCGCGGCTGCCGCTGGCCCCGGACTCGATCAGCCACAGGCGAACCTGAGGCGCCTGCTCGCGCATCAGCGTCTGCAGCCGGATCGTATCGCGCAAGCCGGCGAGGCTGCGTTCGCAGATCATCACCACGTGGCTCGCCGCCCCGAGCACGACGCGCTGCACCGGGGTGGCGCCGCGCGGCAGATCGACGACGACCCGGAAGAATTTGCGGCGCAGCTCATAGAGCAGCATGTCGATCGCGCCGGCGTCGATCGCGAGATGCTGGGCCGCCGACGCCTCGGTCGCCAGCACCCGCAGATTGTCGGTGACCTTGACCATCGCCCGGTCGATGAACAGGCTGTCGATGCGCGACGGCTGCTCCAGCGCTTCGTACAATCCGCTGCCGGGCTCGGTGTCGAGCTTGAGCGCCACGGTGCCGAAATGCAGATCGAGATCGAGGAGCGCGGTGTGCTCGGCGCGGTCCTCGGCCAGCAGCCAGGCGCAGGCGACGGCGGTGGTGGTGGCGCCGACCCCACCGCGGCTGCCGACAAACGCGATCACCTGGCCGAGACCGCCATCGCCCGCCGCCGCCGCGCCCTCCGGCGGCTTTCGCAGGATTGCCGCCAGCGCGTCGCGGGTCGGTGGCTTGACCAGGTAGTCGCTGGCGCCGGCCGCCAGCAGCTCGCGGTAGAGTGCGACATCGTTGACCGTGCCGAGCCCGACAACCGCCAGATCAGCCCCGCCGACCGCCCGCGCGGCGCCGATTTCGACGATCGGCGCCGGCAGTTCCGCGATATCCAAAAGCAGGACCCGCGGCGCCAGGCCCGAACGGATGCGGTGCAGCGCCAGGTCGGGCGTGTCGACGATCGCCAGCTCGTCATCCAATTGCAGCTCGCGGATCACCCCTTCCAGCCGGTCGAGGGTCGGCTGGTCGCGGGTGACCGCGAGGATGCCCTCGCGCGCGGGTTTGGCCGCGGCGGCGGGGCGCAAGGCTTTCACTGGCCGCCCGTCCCCGATGTCGCGCCAGGGGTGGCGCCGCTGCCGCCGCTCGTTGCTATCGGTCCCAAATCGGTTTCCGTCGGTAGTTGAACCTTGTCGTCGAGATAGCGCTGCACGGCTGCCGCCGCCGGCTTGCCGTCCGCTTCCGCCAACCGGCGGCCATTGGCGAGATCGCCCGGGCTCGCCACCATCAGGCCGAGATTCATCGCGGTGGCGCAGCCGAAATTGCTGGTCGGCGCGTTGGTGAAGTCGCTGGCCGGCTGCATGCTCCAATTCGGACAGGCCGGCAGGGTAACGGTGTAGCGGCCGACGGTTACGACGGCGCGGTTGGGCGGCACGGCCGGAAGCGGACGCGCTTCGGCGACGATGCCCCAGCGCAGCAGCCGGCTCGAAATCGCGGCGCTGCGCGCTTCGGCCAGTGCGGGGGGACCCGACGCGGCGATCGCGACGCGGTCGGCCTGGCGGATGCGGCCATTGGCGACCAGCCGGTCAAGCCGCACCGCCTCGCCCGCCGTCAGCCGGGCCGAACCCGGGGCGAAGGCAACCGCCACCTCGCTGGTGGCGCCGTCGACCTGCAGGCGGTTCGGCGCCTCGCTTTTGCTGTATTCGGCCATCCCGGGCACGCAGCCGGCAAGCACCGGCAACAGCGAAATGGCGATCGGATAAAGATAGCGTTTCATGACCTCGCCTCCGCCCTCAGTCGAGCCGGAACCCGGCCGGCCCGATCAGGCCGGCGCCGCCGCTGTCGAGCGGTCCGCGGGCCTTCGCCGGCAGGCCCTGTTGCCAGGTGTCGCCCCACAGCACCTGCTGCACGTCATGCGGCGCCACCCAACCGTCGAGCGGGGTCGCCAGCGCCGTCGCCGTCGGTTTGACCAGGTAGGGGGTGACGATGATGACCAGCTCGGTCTCGATCGTGCTGGAACTTGTTCGAGCGGAACAGCGCGCCGAGGATCGGAATATCGCCAAGCCACGGAACCTTGGAGAGGTCCTGCTGAGGTGGTGCGCTGAAGCAGTCCGGCGAGCGCGAAGCTCTGCCCGCTGGCCAGTTCGACCGTGGTTTCGGCGCTGCGCACGGTCAAGGCCGGGATCGTAAATGCCGTCGAGCGTGCACCGCGTCCTGCGTAGTCTCAGCTGGCTGACCTCGGGCCGGACCTTCAGATTGAGATGGTCGGCATCCATGATCGTCGGGGTGAACGCCAGCTGTACGCCAAATTGTCTTGAACTCGATCGTGATTGTCGTCCCGGCTCCAGCGGAGCTCGATTGCGGCACCGGGTACGGGAACTCGCCGCCGGCGAGAAAGCTCGCGGTCTGTCCCGACATCGCCGTCAGGTTGGGCTCGGCGAGCACCGTCAGGAAACCTTCCGTCGCCAGCGCCTCGAGGGTGGCGGCGACCTGATTTCCAGAAAGGCGGGGAATATCCCGAAAGTTGCAAAATTTGTCGCGGGTATTACGTTGTTCAACAATGATTGGGCCGCGGTGCCATTGCTCGTATTGAAATTGACTCGCTGTGCCGAGCTTGCTCCAGTCGAGGCCGATCTGCTTGAGGATGTTGCGGTCGACCTCGGCGATGCGCACCCGCAGATTGACCTGGTTCGGGGTGGCGACCGAGAGCCGGTTGATGACCTCGCTGCCCTTGACCCCGCCGGTGACGGCGGCGGCCAGGGTGCGGATTTTTTCCGCCTGCCCGGCAGTGGCGACGGCGCCGCTCAATACCAGGCTCGAATCGACCTGGGTCACCGAGATCGCGTTTCCCGGCGCCAGCCGCTCCAGCGATTGGTGCAGCTGCGACAGATCGAAATCGACCCGCACCGCGGCGTTGAGCAGCACCGCGTCGTTGCCGTCGACGGCATAGATCACGGTCTGGCCCGGCGCTTTTGCGCTGACATAGACGAGCGTCGGCGATTTGATCTGGACATCGGCGATGTCCGGGTTGGCGACGAAAACGGTATTCGCCGGGCGCGGCAGCCGGATCAAGGTGCCCTTGCCGACTTCGAGCGCGATCGGCCGGCCATTGGCCGGGATCTGTACCGCCCCGCCATAGGATTGGCGGGCGCTGGCGGCCGGCGGGTTTGGCGCGGTGGCGCCGGCGGGCGCGTTCGGCTCGGCCGCAACGGCGGCGGCGGCAAATCCCAGCCAGATTATTGCTGCGGCGAAAACGGCGCGAGGCGACGGGTACATCAGGAACCTCGGGACGCAGGTTGCGACGAGACAGATGTACCGTTATTACCGTTCCCGCGCAATATGGTAACCATACCATCGCTAGGGTTTTGCTTTTCGCTGAACGGCTTCGGCAGCAGCGGGCTGACGTCGCTGTCGAGGGTGAAGCCCGCGGCGCCGCGGCCGCGGACCGAATTGGCCGGCGAATCGGCTGGCGAGGGGAGGGCGGCGTCGGCCGTCGAATCGACGGCGGCATCGCCGCCGGAATCGGCGAGCGAGACCAGCGCCGGCTTGGGCTGGGGGGTCGCGACCAGGCTGCGCAGGCTCAGGGACAGCTTGCCCATTTCGCCGGCGAGCGCGACGATCTCGCTCTGCTTGGGCGTCACCTCGAAGGTCACGGTCCGCGCCAGCACCGCCTGGCCGTCCTTGCTGCCGAGCCGCTGATCGATCGCGATCACGCGCAGGTCGCGCAGCACGGTTTCGGCCGCCTTGTGCTGATAGCCGCTCGCGCCGGCGCCCTCTTGCGGCACTGGCAGGGTGATCAGCAGGTCGACCCGATCGCCGGGAAAGACAAAGCCGGAGACTTCGGAAGTGGCATCGACCGGAACCGAGACCGCGCGCATGCCCGGCCGCAGCACGGCGGCGAGAAAGCCGCGCTCCCCCGGGGCGACGATCTTGGTCTTGACGATCGGCTCGCCGGCGACAAAAGGCTGGCGGGCAACCGAGCCGACCAGCGATTTCTCCGCGCCGCTCCCGGCGAGAATGTACTCGGCATTGATATCGGCCTCGGGCCAGGGCCGCGCGGCGACATCGGTGGGCTTGAGGATCTGTCCGCGGGTGATCGCGGCGCGAGCGACCAGAACCGACTTTTGCGCCGGCGGCGCCGGCCGCGGCGCCGCTGCGGCCACCGCCGGCCGCTGCGCCAGCCATGAGCGGACCAGGATTGCAGTGCCGCCGGCGAGCAGCAGAGCGATCGCGAACAGTAGCAGGGTGCGCAGACGCATGACCGCCTCTCAGCCGAGATGCGGCGCGAGCGTCACCACCAGCGCCGCGGCGGCGATCGCCACCCCATAGGGCACCGGCGCCCGGCCTCCCCGCGGCCAGGGCTCGCCGCCCGGCTCCCGCCCGGCGCTGCGCGAGGCGGTGATCCGCGCGCCGAGCGGGGTCAGGAACAGCAGCGCCAGCAACCCGCCGATCAGGCCGGTCAGCAGCAGCAATGGCGGGACCGCGTCGGCGCCGGCCCACAGGCTCGCCGCGGCCAGCAGCTTGACGTCGCCGCCGCCGATCAGTCCGCGGGCGAACAGCACCGCGCCGCAGAGGAAAATCGCCGCGGCGCAGCCGATTGTGGCGATCGTCGTCGTCAGGGTGGCATGGGGGGCGGTTTCCAGAGCGAGCAGCCAGATGACGCACAAGCCGCCGATCAGCGGGTTGGGGATGACCAGGCGGCGAAAATCGACAATGGCGGCGGCGATCATCAGCGCGACGAAACCGGCCAGCCAGACGAAATACGGATCGCTCATTTTTGCATGCCCCTCGGTCCGGCCCTGCGGCCGGGAGACCGGCCGAGGCCGCACCGCCGCGGATGGGCCGCGATGGCGGGAGGGCGCGATGGCTGCGTCCGACCGGGCATGATGGCCTCCGAGGCGATGCTCAACGAGACCGTCATCGTCGACGCGATTGGCTAAAGACCGGTTAACCTCCCGCGGTTATTCGGCGCCGAACCGGCCCGCTCGACGATGCCCTCGCGGAGCCCGGGGCAAGCGGTCCCGATCAGGCCGGGGCCGGGGCCAGGTCGAAAGCGGCGGCCATCAGGGCGCGGGTGTAGGGGTGGCGGGGCGCGGTCATGATCTGCTCGGTCGAGCCGGTCTCGACGATCCGGCCGTCCTTCATGACCATGATTTCGTGCGCCAGCGCGCGCACCACGCGCAGATCGTGGCTGATGAACAGATAGGTGAGGCCGCGGCGCATCTGCAATTCGCGCAACAATTCGACGATCTGCGCCTGCACCGACATGTCAAGCGCCGAGGTCGGCTCGTCGAGGACGACGAGCCGCGGCTTGAGGACCAGGGCGCGGGCGATCGCGACGCGCTGCCGCTGGCCGCCGGAAAATTCGTGCGGGTAGCGGTCGGCCGCCTGCGGGTCGAGCCCGACCTCGGCGAGGGCCGCCTCGATCAGCCGCCGGCGCTCGGCCGCGCTGGCCGCGAGATTGTGCACCTTCAGCCCCTCTTCGACGATCTGCGCCACCGAGAGCCGCGGCGACAGGCTCGAAAACGGATCCTGGAAGACGATCTGCATCTCGCGCCGCAATGGCCGCAGCTGCCGCTGGGTCAATCCCGCGATGTCATGGCCGGCAAAGCGGATCTCTCCCCGGCACCGGGTCAGGCGCAGCAATGCCAGACCGAGCGTGGTCTTGCCCGAGCCGCTCTCGCCGACGATGCCGAGCGTCGCGCCGGCGCGCAGCGCCAGCGAGACGCCGTCGACCGCCTTGAGGTGGCCGGTGACCCGGCGTAGCAGGCCGCGGCGGAGAGGGAACCACACGCGCAGCTCCTGCGCCTCGACCAGCAGCGGTGCGGCCGGGTCGGCTGCGGCGGCCCGGCCTTTCGGCTCGGCCGCCAGCAAGCGCCTGGTATAGGGGTGGCGGGGTCGCTCGAAGATCTCCTCGGTCGATCCGCTCTCGACGATCTCGCCGCTGGTCATCACCGCGACCCGCTCGGCCATCTTGCGCACGATGGTCAGGTCGTGGGTGATCAGCAGCAGCGCCATGCCGAAGCGGTCCCGCAGCTCCTTGAGGAGCTGAAGAATGTGCGCCTGGATGGTCACGTCGAGCGCGGTCGTCGGCTCGTCGGCGATCAGGATGTCGGGTTCGTTGGCGATCGCCATCGCGATCATGACCCGCTGCCGCTGTCCGCCCGAAAGCTGGTGCGGGTAGGCGCCGAGCCGGCTTTCGGCATCGGGCAGGCCGACCAGCCGCAACAGTTCGAGGGTTCGCTCGCGCGCCGCGCGCGGCGGCATCCGCCGGTGGACGAGCAGGGTCTCGGCGACCTGGCGCTCGAGCGTGTGCAGCGGGTTGAGCGAGGTCATCGGCTCCTGAAAGACGATCGCGATGCGGTCGCCGCGGACCCGGCGCAGCGGTTCGGGATCGGCGCCGATCAGCTCCGTGCCGGCAAAGCGGATGCTGCTCTGCGGCCCGTGCCGGGCGAGCGGGTAGGGCAGCAGCTGGAGCACCGACAAGGCCGTGACGCTCTTGCCCGAGCCGCTCTCGCCGACCAGGGCCAGGGTTTCGCCGCGATCGAGCGAAAACGAAACGCCGCGGACCGCCTCGACCGGCGGCGACCGGCCGCGGCCGGCAAAGGTGACCTCGAGATTTCGCACCTGGAGCAGCGGCCGGCCGCTCTGCGCCGCGCTCACCACTCTGTCCCACGGCTGCTCACACCGTCACCTTGCGCGGGTCGAACGCGTCGCGCACCGCCTCGCCGACAAAGATCAACAGGCTCAACATCAGCGCCAGCGTGAAAAACGCGGTCAGGCCGAGCCAGGGCGCCTGCAGATTGGCCTTGCCCTGAGCCAGTAATTCGCCCAGCGAGGCCGATCCCGGCGGCAGGCCGAAACCGAGAAAATCGAGCGAGGTCAGGGTGGTGATCGAGCCATTCAGGATGAACGGCAGAAAGGTGATCGTCGCCACCGTGGCGTTGGGCAGCACGTGGCGCAGGATGATGACCCGATCGGGGACGCCGAGCGCGCGGGCGGCGCGGACATAGTCGAAATTGCGCGCGCGCAGAAACTCGGCGCGCACCACGTCAACCAGACCCATCCATGAAAACAGCAGCATCAGGCCAAGCAGCCACCAGAAATTGGGCTCGACAAAGCTCGCCATGATGATCAGCAGGTAAAGCACCGGCAGCCCGGACCAGATCTCGATGAAGCGCTGAAAGCCGAGATCGAGAACGCCACCGAAATAGCCCTGGACCGCGCCGGCCGCCACCCCGATCACCGAGGAAAGCGCGGTCAGGGTCAGCCCGAACAGCACCGAAATGCGGAACCCGTAGATCAGCCGCGCCAGCACGTCGCGGCCCTGATCGTCGGTGCCGAGCCAGTCGACCCGCGACGGCGGCGAGGGCGCCGGGCTCGGCAGGTTGTAGTTGATCGTGTCGTAGTGGAACGGGATTGGCGGCCACACCATCCACCCCTTGGCCCGGATCAGCTTTTGCACCACCGGGTCGCGATAGTCGGCCTCGGTCGGAAAGATGCCGCCGAACGCGGTCTCGGGATAATCGGCGAACACCGGAAAATACCAGGCGCCGTCGAAATGGATCAGGATCGGCCGGTCGTTGGCGATGAATTCGGCGAACAGCGAAAGGGTGAACAGCGCGAGAAAGATCCACAAGGACCAGAAGCCGCGGCGGTTGGCGCGAAAACTGTCGAGCCGGCGCCGGGTCAGCGGCGAGATCGGCCGGCCGAGAAAGCGATCGGGTGCGGCGCTCGGCCGCTGCGCGACGGCAGCCACATTGATCGCGCCGCTTTTCAGCGATCCGTTCACCGGCGTTTTCCAGGGGCACTCCCGCCGGGGTCCGGTTCCTTACAGCTACCGTCATTCCGGGGCGCGGCACGGCCGCGAGCCCGGAACCCATGCACACCGGCATCAGCCGTGATCGCAGCACCATTCGAGCTGCGAGTTCGCTCTGTGCGAGCAGCCAGGGGTTCGTGTTCATGGGTTCCGGGCCCGGCCCGCGCGAGCCGGCCCGAAATGACCGTTGCCGGTTGCAATTCGCTATAATTGCCGTCGAAGGGTTTCGGTGATCTGCGATGCCTTATTGTGTCTATCTCCTCGCTAGTCGGAGGTATGGAACATTGTATCTCGGGGTTACCGGCGATCTTGTTCGCCGCGTCGGTCGGCACAAAACTAAGGCGGCGGCAGGCTTCACCGCGCGATATGGCGTCGACCGCCTGGTCTGGTTTGAGGTGTTCGACGATCCGACCGCCGCGACCACCCGCGAGAAGGCCGTCAAGAAATGGCGGCGGGATTGAAAAATCCGGTTGATCGAGGAGTAAAACCGCGATCTGTTTCCAATGATCGCCAGATAGCGAGGCACCCAGGGTTGTGATCCAAACCGCGTCCTTGGAAATCACGACCGCCGAGCAGCCTGCTTGCGTGCTACCCGGCTTTGCGGCGCAGCGGCTCGACATTCGAGCGGCCGGAGGCGCGCTTGCCGCCGAGATGTTCGGCGACCAGGATTTCGGCGATCTGCACGGCGTTGAGTGCGGCGCCCTTGCGCAGGTTGTCGGCGACGACCCACAGATTGAGCCCGTACGGCACGGTCGGGTCGCGGCGGATGCGGCTGACAAAGACCAGGTCCTCGCCAGCCGCCTCGTTCGGGGTCACATAGCCTTCATCGACGCGGTGATCGACGACGCTGATCCCGGGGGCGCGGCGCAGCGCGGCGCGCGCCATGTCCGCGCTGAGCGCCCGCTCGAACTCGACATTGACCGCCTCGCCATGGCCGATGAACACCGGGACGCGCACGCAGGTGGCGACGACCGCGATGTCGGGGTCGAGGATCTTGCGGGTCTCGGCCACCATCTTCCATTCTTCCTTGGTGGCGCCGTCATCCATAAAGATGTCGATGTGCGGGATCACGTTGAAGGCGATCTGCTTGGTGAACTGCTCGGGCTTGACCGGATCGTTGACGAAGATCGCGCGGGTCTGGTTGAACAATTCGTCCATCGCGGCGCGCCCCGCCCCGGACACCGATTGATAGGTCGCAACCACCACCCGCTTGATCCGCGCCAGGTCGTGCAAGGGCTTCAATGCCACGACCATCTGGATCGTCGAGCAGTTCGGGTTGGCGATGATGCCGCGCTTTTGATACTCGCCGATCGCTTTCGGATTGACCTCGGGGACGACCAGCGGCACGTCGGGTTCCATGCGGAAGCACGAGGTGTTGTCGATCACCACCGCCCCGGCCTTGGTCGCGCGCGGGGCGAATTGCGCCGACACCTTGGCCCCGGGCGACGACAATACGATATCGATGCCGTGGAAGTCGTAGGTTTCGAGGTTCTGCACCTTGAGGATTTCGTCCTCGCCGAACGACACCTCCTTACCGACCGAGCGCGACGAGGCCAGGGCCACAACTTCGTCGGCGGGAAAATCGCGCTCGGCGAGTGTGGTCAGGATTTCGCGCCCGACATTGCCGGTGGCCCCGACCACCGCTATCTTGAAACCCATTTTGCGACTCCGCAGCCGAAAGGGGCGGTGATGGCTGCTGACTTACGATGCCGACCGCCGCTTTGCAAGCACCGCGCGCCATGAGTTACGCCGAGTTCTGGCGGCGTTACTTGGCCGCGCACCGCGATCCGCGCACTCGCGGATTGCACTATCTGGGCACGCTGTTCGGCTTGACGGCGCTGGTCGCCGCCGCCGTCACCGGCGATTGGCGCTGGCTGGTGGCGGCCCCGATCGCCGGCTATGCGCTCGCCTGGTTCGGCCATTTGGCGTTCGAGCACAACCGGCCCGAGACATTCGGGCATCCCGGCTGGTCGTTGGTCAGCGATCTGCGTATGCTGGCGCTGTTCGTGTCCGGGCGGCTCGGCCGGGAATTGCGCCGCACGGCCGCGGGAGGAAACCGATGACATTGGTCCCGCTGATCGAATACGACCGGGCGAGCGCCGAGGTGCGCGAGATCTATGACGACATCATGCGGACCCGCGGCACCGACTGGATCAACAATTTCTGGAAGGCGCTGGCCAACGATCCGCCGACCTTGCGCCGGACCTGGGAAAGCATCAAGTCGGTAATGGCGCCGGGCGCGCTCGATCCGTTGACCAAGGAGCTGGTATATCTCGCGGTCAGCGTGACCAATGGCTGCGCCTATTGCACCGCCTCGCATGCCGCGGCGGCGAAGAAGCAGGGCATGAGCCGGCAGATGCTGGCCGAGCTGCTGGCGGTCGTCGGCATGGCCAATGAAACCAACTCTCTTGCCAATGGCTATCGCGTACCGGTAGACGAAAGCTTCGAAAAGCTGTTTTGATGTCGGCGCAAGCCGGCGACGGCGCGGCGGCCCCGAAATCCGCTCGCCCGCACCGCGCACGCCGATTTAGCAGAGGGCCGGGCGGCAACGGCCGTCCGGCAATATTGGAGGTCCCTATGGCGCAACAACTCTACGACCGCACGGCCGAGGATCTCGGCAATTTGGTCGGTCTCGAACACGTCAATCTCAGGGTCAACGACCAAGGGCTGGCGTCCGAATTTTATCTGTCGGCGCTCGGCCTGACCCGCGACCCCTTCATGTTCCCCGGCACCAACAACATGTGGGTCAATGTCGGCAACAGCCAGTTCCACCTGCCGACCGGCGAGCCCAATGTGCTGCGCGGCCATGTCGGTCTGGTCGTGCCGTCGCTCGAGGAACTGTGCGAGCGTCTGGGCGAAGCCAAGAAAAAGCTCGCCGACACCAAGTTCGAGTGCAAGCAGCACAACGCCTATGTCGAGGCGACCTGCCCGTGGGGCAACAAGTTCCGCCTCTATGAGCCCGACGAGGAGCGGTTCGGCGCGATCAACCTCGGCATGCCCTATGTCGAGTTCACGGTGCCGGAGGGGAGCGCCGACGGGATCGCGCGGTTCTATCGCGAAATCTTCTATACGCCCGCTTGCGTCAAGGAGAACGGCGAGGGCCGCGCCGCCCATGTCAGCACCGGGCCGCGACAGCAGCTGGTGTTCCGCGAGACCGACCGGAAACTCCCGGATTTCGACGGCCATCATCTGCAGGTCTATGCCCAGGAATTTTCCGGCCCGCATGACGAACTGGAAAAGCGTGGCCTGATCACCGAGGAAAGCGATCAGTACCAGTACCGCTGGCAGGACATCGTCTGCCTCGAGACCGGCAAGCACCTGTTCACGATCGAGCATGAGGTGCGCAGCTGCACCCACCCGCTCTACAACCGGCACATGGTCAACCGCAACCCGTCGCAGAACAACCGTCATTACCAGATGGGCGCGGACGAGTGGGATTGGACCCTGCCGCGCTCGACCAAGAAGATCCAGCCGGCGCCGGTGCCGGAGCCGGCGACGCCGCTGGCCAGGCGCCGCGCCGGCCGCATGGCGGCGATGTAAGTTCGGAAGCAACTCGTCCTCACTCGCCTCGCTGCCCTCTCCGGCATTGCGGGAGAGGGCACGCCTCTCCGCGGATGCGGGGAAGGGTGAGGGCGTTGCGTGGCGCGGCGGCGATCCTGCGATGCGCCCCATTTACGCGGCTCCAATCGGCACCGGAGGTTTCTGGCGAGGAAGCCGATGCTGAGCGGCGTCTACCGCTTTCCGCAGATGGAGAATGTCGTTTTCGGCACCCCGTTTGCCGAGGCGCTGGCGCAAGAGATCGACCGGCTCGACGCCCGCGCGGTTTTTATCATCGCCAGCGGCACCTTGGCGCGCGAGACCGACTATGTCGAAAGTCTGCGGCGGATGCTCGGCAACCGCTTTGCCGGGGCCTGCGCCAAGATCGGCGCGCACACCCCGCGCACCGATGTGGTCGCCGCGGCCAATATGGCGCGCGAGAGCGGCGCCGATCTGATCGTCACGATCGGCGGCGGCTCGGTCACCGATGCGGCGAAGATGGTCGGGCTATGTCTCGGCAACGCCGTCAGCGCGCCCGAACAGCTCGATGATTTCCGCGCCAGGATCGCGGCTGACGGCACGACCCAGCGCCCGCAGGTCAAAGCCCCAGGCGTGCGCATGATCGCGATCCCAACGACGTTGTCGGCCGGCGAGTTCTCGGCCGGCGCCGGCTGCACCGACACCGTGCGCCATGTAAAGGAAAGCTTCAGCCATCCGCTGATGATCCCGCGCACCGTGGTTCTCGACCCGGCCGCCAGCGTGCCGACACCCGAATGGCTGTTTCTGTCGACCGGCATTCGCGCCGTCGACCACGCGGTCGAAGACATCTGCTCGGTCAACGGCCAGCCCCTCTCCGAGGGGGCGGCGTTTCATGCGCTGCGGCTGTTGAGCAGGGGGCTGCCGGCGGTCAAGGCGAACCCTGCCGATCTCGACGCCCGGCTCGATTGCCAGATCGGCGCCTGGATGTCGATGGTCGGCTCGCAGACCGGGGTTAGCAAAGGGGCGAGCCACGGCATCGGCCACGTGCTCGGCGGCACCGCCAACGTGCCGCATGGCTACACCTCGTGCATCATGCTGCCGCATGTGTTGCGCTTCAACCTTGAGGTCAACGCCGACAAGCAGGCGCGGGTCGGCGAAGCGCTCGGCCATCCGGACCAGCCCGCCGCCGACGCCGTTGGCGCATTGATCGCCGGACTCGGCCTGCCGACCCGGCTGCGCGATGTCGGGGTTAAGGAGGATCAGCTCGACGTGATCGCCGAGAATTCGATGCATGATCGCTGGATTCACACCAACCCGCGCAAGATCGACGGCCCGGCGGTGGTCCGTACCCTGCTCGACGCTGCCTGGTAGCACACCCGCATTTGACGCAGCCTGGATGCCCGGGAGCGGTCTTTCGGCTGGGGTCGAGATCGGCGCCGTCGCAGCCGCGCCGAGGCGGTCAGATCTGGTAATCGGGCTGTGTAGCGTAGTCGGGCAGGCTCTGATCCATCTCCAGCGCCGGCACGGTGCCGCTCGATCTCGCGACGATGCGGGCCGGCACGCCGGCGACCGTGGCCCCGGCCGGCACATCATGCAATACCACGCTGCCGGCGCCGACCTTGGCGTCGCGGCCGATCTCGACATTGCCGAGCACCTTGGCGCCAGCGCACAGCAACACCCCGTCGCGCACTTTCGGGTGCCGGTCGCCGCGCTCCTTGCCGGTGCCGCCCAATGTCACCTCGTGCAGGATCGAGACGTCGTCGCCGATCACCGCGGTCTCGCCGACGACGAGACCGGTGCCGTGGTCGATAAAGACGCCGAGCCCGATCGGTACGGCGGGATGGATATCGACAGCGAAAACCTCGGAGACCCGGCTTTGCAGGAAACGCGCAAGGTCGCGGCGGCCGTCGCGCCACAGCCGGTGGCCGATGCGGTGCCATTGCAGCGCGTGAAAGCCCTTGTAGTAGAGAAACGGGGTTAGATGCGTCTCCGCGGCCGGGTCGCGGGTCCGGATCGCGACCAGGTCGGCGACGGCGGCGGCAATGATCGTCGAGTCCTCCGTCATCGCGGCGCGGGCGATTTCGCGCAGCCCATCGGCCGGCATCGAAGGCGCGGCGAGCTTGCCCGCCAACAGCGAGGCCAGCGCCGAGTCGAAGCCCTGGTGACGCAGCACCGCCAGATCGAGAAATCCCCGCAGTATCGCCTCGCGGGCCGCGGCGCGCCTGGCTTCGACGCGCAGTGTCTGCCATAGCTCACTTTCAGCGGCCGGGATGCCGCGCTGCCGTGAAACGGCAATTTCCGGCGCAGCGAAGCTGATCTCGTTCATGGCTCGCTCGTTCCTCCGAGGCGAACCTAGCACAGCGCGGCTGACGAGACGACTGTCCCGGCGGCGGAAAGATTTTCTTGATCTTCCATTTCTCGGTCATCCCTGCTTCCCTGTCGCGCCGATCGTGCTGGGTCGAGATAACCGGGTCCGGGGGTGAGACGCATGGCGATGACCGACCGCTTCGATCTTCCGGTCACCGCGGCCTCCGCCGCAGCGGTCGCCGATTATGTCGCCGCGCTCGATCTGCTGCTGTCGGCCAATACCGGGGCCGACGCGCTGTTGGACCGGGCGATCGCCGCCGATCCGGAGTTCGCGCTCGCCCATATCGCGCAGGCGCGGCTATTGCAGCTCCAGGCGCGGATGGGGGAGGCGCGCGCCGCGGCGGCGCGGGCGCGGGCGCTTGCGGAGCGTGTCTCGGCCCGCGAGCAGCGGCATATCGAGGCGGTGGCGCTGGGGATCGCCGGCGCCGCGAGCGAGGCGTTGGCGCAAATCCGCGCCCATGCCGCGGAATACCCGCGCGATGCGCTGCCCTTGTCATTGGCTCTCGGCGTCTTTGGTCTTCTGGGCTTCAGCGGGCGGCGCGACCACCATCAGGCGCAACTGGCGCTGCTCGAAGAATTGGCGGCGCACTGGCCCGAGGATTGGTGGTTTCTCGGATATCTCGGCTGGGCCCGGATCGAAACCGGCGCGATCGCCGCCGGTACGCCGCTGGTCGAGCGCTCGCTGGCGCTCAACCCGCGCAATGCCCATGGGGCGCATCAGCGGGTTCACGGGTATTTCGAAGCCGGCGATGCGGTGGGCGGCGCCGATTTCGTCGCGGATTGGCTCGAAGACTACGAGCGGGCCGGGCAGCTGCACTGCCACCTGTCGTGGCACCTGGCGCTGTTCGAACTGGCTCGCGGCAACAGCGAGCGCGCCAAGGCGATCTATGTCGACAGCATCAGGCCGTCGGTGGCGCAATCGGCGCCAATGCTGTCGCTCGCCGAATTCAGCATCCTTTCTGTGGCGCTGGCGGATCTATCGGACCGTCCCGCCGCTCGACACAGAATGGGCCGAGGTTGCCGCGCACGCCCGCCGCCATTTTCCCAAGGCGGGTCTCGCCTTCGCCGATCTGCACGCCGCCCTTGCCGAAGCCGCGGCCGGCGACGGCGAAAATCTGCAAGAGCGCATCGCCGGGCTGGAGCATCTGGTGCGCGACGGGCGCCTGCCGCCGGGAGCGGTAGCGCCTGCGCTGTGCGTCGGGGCTGGCGCGATCGCCCGCGGCGACAATCGGACGGCGGCGCAGGCATTTGAAGCCGCGCTCGCCGATCTGCCGCGGATCGGCGGCAGCCACGCCCAGCGCGAGGTGTTCGAGGATTCGCTGATCGTCGCCTATCTCGGGTCGGATCAGCCGGCTAAGGCCGCGGCGCTGCTGCGTTCGCGGCTCGCCCGCCGGCCTTCGGTCCGCGATCGTGGATGGCTCGCGACCTGCTCGGCCTAGGGTCGGTAGTATTGAGCGTCGGCGGGGGATTGCCATGGGACCGCGCTTTTTCGGCACCGAACAGGTAACCGACGAAGACCGCGCCTACCGGGGTTCGCGTTTCTCGGAGGTATGCGACGCCCTATTCGCCAATCCGTACCGGAAAGTCTGGGGTGGTGCTGGCGAGCCGCCATGGCCGGCCTACCAAGTCACGCTCTCGAGCGTATTGCGAGGCGTCCTGGCGCGGGGACTGCCGTATTTTTTTCGGCAGGCGGTGGCGCGGGCCGTCGATTCCCGGGCCGATCTGCGCTGGGGCGCCGATCGCAAAGGTTTTCGCCGCCTGCTCCATCCCAATGGCATCTGCCTTACCGGCCGGTGGGAAATCACCGGGTCAACGCAATATTCCGGTTACTTCCGTCAGGGCAGCCGGGCGCTGCTGATCGGCCGTTACTCCACCTGCTGCAATGCGACCCGACGCGGCCGGGAACGGTCGTTGTCGCTGGTCGGCAAGCTGTTCCCGACGACCGACCCGAACCATGGCGAAAACCTGCGCACCGCCAATTTCATCACCCAGCAGGATATCGGCGGTGACCGGACCGACTGGATCAATGACGCCGAACTGCGCAACGCGCCCAATACCAGCGGCTGGCGGCGCGGCTTGGGTGCGCCGGTTCTGCTGGTTACCGGGATCGTTTTCGGCCAGGTCGACAAGAACCCGACGATCCGGCAGCTCTACCAGATCGCCGAACTCGGCAAACCGGAGGGCGAACCGACGCGAACGCCGGCATTCATGCGCCTCGTCGTCGATTCCGACCAGCCGCGAATCGAAGGGGACGCGTTGGATTTTCGCGACGAGATCATGGCTCAGATATTCGACCGCGGCGACCCCGCGCCGAAGCGTACGCTCACTATCCACATCGAAGTAACCGATAAAGGCTCGACCCGCGGCCCGAATTTCTTTCAGCGGCGAACCTTCACCGACTGGAGACGTATTGGAAAAATGACCTTCGACAACGCCGTCGCGTCTTACAACGGCGATTTTGTCATCCATTTCACGCACCCGACCTGGCGCGATGATCCGAACGATCCTTCGACCGCAACCCGCGTCAACGAGCGCAAGGTCAGATGAGACCGCTCGCCTAAAGCCGGCCCCGCGGTCGCGGTCCGAGCCCGATCGGCGGATCAGGCGAAGGCGCGCCTGAAGGCGGCCCAGACCTGGCGCTGGGCGTTCATCGCGTCGTCGACAACCGGGACCATGCCGAGGAAGCCGTGGATCATGCCGGGGTATTCGCGGTACTCGACCGGCACGCCGGCGCCGCGCAGCGCCTCGGCATAGCGTTCGCCATCGTCATGCAACACGTCGCATTCGGCGGTGATGATGATGGCCGGTGCGGCGCCGGCGAAGCTCGGCGCCTTGAGCGGCGAGGCGCGCCAGTCCTCGGCGTCCCCGGGCGTGCGCAGGTAATGGTCGCGGAACCATGCCATCGCGTCGCGAGTGAGGACGCCGTAGCCCGTCGCATATCTGGCGTAGCTGAGGCCGGACATGGTGTAGTCGGCGACCGGATAGGCCAGCGACTGCAGCCGCAATTGCGGGCCTCCGGCGTCGCGGGCCAGCAACGCCGCGACCGCGGCGAGATTGGCGCCGGCGCTGTCGCCATGAACCCCGATGCGGCCGGGATCGGCGCCGAGGCTCGCGGCATTGGCGTGGGTCCATTGCAACGCCGCGAAGCAATCATCGACCGCCGCCGGGAATTTGTGTTCCGGTCCCATGCGGTAATCGACCGAGGCGACCAGCGCCCCGGCCCCGGCGCAGAGATTGCGGGCGACGAGATCGTGGCTGTCGAGGCTGCCGATGACGTGGCCGCCGCCATGATAATAGACGATCGCCGGCACCGGCGCCGCCGCATTGGGCCAATAGAGCCGCAGGCGGATCTCGCCGCCGGGGCCGGGGATCGGCCGCTCCTCGACCCGGGCCACCGGCAATGGCTCGGCTTTTCGCGCCCGCGCCGTCGCTTCCATCTGCGCGCGCGCCTCGGCCGGGGTCATCGCCTCGATCGGCCGCAATTCGGCCTTGGCCATCGCCTCGAGGACCTGGACGATCTGCGGATGAAGGGTCGGCATCGGCGCTACCTACTGCGCCGCGGCGATGGCGACGGGTTTCGCCGGCTCCGGGTTGAGCTCACGCAGCCGCGGCAATACCTCCTTCCCCATCAAGGTGATGTTGGCGACGGTATCGGCATGGTCGAGGAAACCGCCCTGGCCGAAGAACAACAGATGGCCAAAGCCGCCGACGCTGTCGCTGAGCGCTTTGATCTGCGCGTAGACGTCGTCGGGCGTGCCGGCAAAGCAGGTGCCGCTCTCGATCAGCTGCTCGATCGTGGCGGTCGTCTGGTCGACCGGGTTGCCGTGCCGGTCGCGCACGAAGCCGCCGCGCTTGCCGCCCGCTTTGAGCATCGCGATGTTGGCGGCCGGCGAATTGTAGCCCGGCGGGTTGGTGAACGGCTCGGCCACGATCGGCGAGGTGCGGACATAATCGGCGGCGAGGTTGGCGCGGCGCAGGCCCTCCTCGCGCGTCGCCCCGACGCCGATCACCGCGGCATAGGCGAAGCGGTCGGGTCCGGCGGTCCAGCCGAGCTCCCGCGCGCGCTGGCGGTAGGCGGCGAACATCGGTCCGGCGGCCGACAGCGACAGCAGGGTGCCGACGACGTGCCCATGTTCGGCGGCCATCCGGCCGGTATCGGCGCTGAGCCCGGTCATCCATACCGGCGGGGTCGGCTGCTGCACCGGCCGCGGCCAGATGTTGACGTTGCGGTAATGGAAGAACTCGCCTTCCCAATTGAACGGGCCGTCCTTCGTCGACATCGCCTTCAGGATCAGGTCGTGCGCCTCCCAATAGCGCCGCATCAGATTGGCCGGATTGCTGTTGGCCGGCGCGATCTCGTAGGGCGCACCTTTGACCAGCCCCATCTCCAACCGCCCGCCGGACAAGACGTCGAGCCACGACATCTCCTCGGCGACGCGCACCGGATCGGGGCGATTGGCGATCGGGGTGCCGAGCGACAGGAGGCGCGAGCGCTTGGTCTCGCGGGCGATGATCGCCAACGCCATCGGCACCGAAATAGTCAGGCAGGTCGCGGTGCTGTGATGCTCGTTGACCATGATGTCGAGCCCGACCTCGTCGCACAGCGCGAACTCGTCGAGATAACGGTTCAGCAACTGATGGCCGAGCTGCGGATCGTAATTGCGGTTCGGCAACACGACGCGCAACGAGCCGCGCTTTAGCCCCTCGTCCCAGGCCGGGTGATAGGCCATTTCCGAGAAATACCAGACGCGCATGGGCTGCCTCCTGGCCGAGCCGGATCGGCGCGATCGTATCGCCCTTTCGACATAAGTGCCAATCCGGATGGTGCTGGCCGCGACGTGGACGGTCGAACGGATGGCGGGCGGGCTTGACAAGCCCAATGAGCCGTGTCACTTAACCGTATGGATAATTGAGCAGACGGTTAAGTACTATGCCTGCCGACCGGCTCAGCCGCACCTTCTCTGCGCTCGCCGACCCGACGCGACGGGCGATCCTGGCGCGGCTCAGTTCGGGGGAAGCTTCGGTGACCGAGCTCGCCGAACCCTTCGACATCAGCCTCCCCGCCGTCTCCAAGCATCTCAAGGTACTGCAGCGAGCCGGGCTGATCGCCCGCGGGCGCGCGGCGCAGTGGCGGCCGTGCCGGCTCGACGCGGCGCCGCTGAAGGACGCCGCGAACTGGCTGGAACACTACCGGCTGTTCTGGGAACAGAGCCTCGACGGTCTGGAAGCCTATCTGAGGGAACTGCAGAGTATGGAGGGGCGTCGTGGCGACAGGGGCTAGCGCCGCCGAATGCGAACTGGTCATCACCCGGCTCATCGATGCGCCGCGGACGCTGGTCTTCAAGGCCTGGACGCAGCCCGAACACATTGTTCGCTGGTGGGGGCCGCGCGGGTTCACCACGATCGCCTGTCAGATGGATGTCCGGATCAACGGCGCCTATCGCTTTGGTATGCGCTCGCCGGTGGGCATCGAGTTCTGGAAGCACGGCGTCTATCGCGAGATCGTCGAACCGGAACGGATCGTCTTCACCTTCGCCTGGGAGGACGCCGACGGCAAGCCGGGCCTCGAGCTGCTGACCACGGTTACCTTCATCGAAGAAGGCACGAAGACCCGGCTCACGCTGCACCAGGCGCGGTTTACCACAACGCAATGGCGCGACGAGCACGTCTCGGGCTGGACAAGCTGCCTCGAACGCTTTGCCGACTACATCCTTACCGTCACCCCAGGAGGATAGAAAGATGCAGCATCGCGTCGTCTCGCGTGACGAATGGTTGGCCGCGCGCAAGGAACTTCTGCGCAAGGAGAAGGAATTCACCCGGCTACGTGACCAACTGACCGAGGAACGCCGCGCGCTTCCCTGGGTGAAGGTGGAAAAGGATTACGTTTTCGACGGCCCTGAAGGAAAGGTCGCGCTGGCTGAGCTGTTCGACGGCCGCAGCCAACTGGTGATCAAGCATTTCATGTTTGGCCCGGACTGGACGGAAGGCTGCGTCGGCTGCTCATTCGAACTGGACCAGGTGCAGGGCGCACTGCTTCATATCCGCCACCACGACCTGTCTTACGCGGTCGTGTCGCGCGCCCCGCTCGCCAAGATAGAGGCGTTCCGGAAGCGCATGGGTTGGCCGGTCAGATGGGTCTCCTCCTACGGCACCGATTTCAATTACGACTTTCACGTCTCTTTCCGGCCGGAAGAAATCGTAAGCGGCAAGGCTTACTACAATTACGATATGCGGGCGCCGGTCGGTGACGAAATGTCGGGGCGCAGCGTTTTCTTCCGCGACGAGGCGGGCCAGATCTTCCACACTTACTCATCCTATGCCCGCGGCGGCGAGCCATTCCTCGGCAGCTATGCCTTTCTCGACATCACACCAAAAGGCCGCAATGAAACGATCAATGGCAACCTGACCGATTGGGTTCGGCACCACGACCGGTACGACACCGTGGCGCCGCACTGCCACCGATGATCGGCCGGGCGCCGTCGCCGCACACTCACGCCCGCGCGGCGCCGGCCGCCGCTATCGGCCCCTCGTCGACGAACGCCGCCAGGCCCTGGACGAAGGCTTCGGGCTGCTCCCAATGCGGGAAATGGCCGGCGTCGGCGATCAGTTCGAGCTTTGCCCCCGGGATCTCGCGGCGCCAGCCCTCGCCATAGGCCGGGGTCACGATCCGATCCTCGGCGCCCCACAGCAGCAGGGCCGGACGATCGATGCGGTGCAGCCAGCGCTTCAGGCGCGGGTTGTGCATGTAGGGCTTCCAGCCATAGAGGGCGAAAGCCTCGCGGCCGCGGACGATGGAGGCGAGGTCGCTTTCCGGCAATCGCGTGAAATCGGTATCGCCCCGGCTCGGATCGGCCCAGGCGCGCTGCAGGTATTCGGCGCGGGAGAGCGCGTGCATATCGGCGATGTCCCGGTCCTCGCGGCCGCCGAATTTGACCCCGAGCGGATCGACGAGCACGAGGCGGGAGAAGCGCGCGGTCGAGCGCACCATGATCTCGGCCGCCACCCAGCCGCCAAAGCACGCGCCGACCAGCACCGCATCCTCGAGGCCCAGCTCGGCCGCGAGATCGAGATAGAGATAGGCCAGGTCGTCGACCGAGCCCAAGCCGTCGATCAGCGGCGAACCGCCCCAGCCCGGATGGCTCGGCGCGATCACCCGGAACCGGCGAGCCAATAAGTCGAGCCAGGGCCGCTCCGGCATCAGACCCTCGCCGGCGTGCAGGAACAGCAATGGCCGGCCGGCGCCGCGCTCGACCAGTTCGAGGCTGGCGCCAGCGAGGGTAATCATGCGCTGCATCACGGCGCCGGGTAATGGGTGCGCAGCGCCTCGCCGTTGACCGCGGCCGGTTCGGCGTCGATCAGGATGAAGGCGAAGACCGCCGGCGCCGAGCCATTGTTGACCCAGGCGTGCATCGTGCCGCGCTGGACGACGATGTCGCCCTGCTTCATATGGACGATTTCGCCACTGTCGAATTCGAGGTCGCATTCGCCCGACAGCAGGATCGCATAGTCGACGGTTTCGGTGCGGTGCATGAATTTGGGCGCGCCGGGGGCGAATTCGGTGACCCGGATCACCGTGCCCTGGCCGGTGCCGACATAATTGTAGCGCTTGACGAAGCCGGCCCGCTGCGCCGCGTCGGCCGCCTCGGAATTGTCGGCCGGCATATGGTCGGTCGACCAGATCTCGCAGCCCGAGATGTATGGGCGATTGAGCCGGGGCACCGCGGCGAGCCGCTCGTCGGTGGCGACGACGGCTTTGCCGTGGGCATCGTGCCCGGTGACGATCCGCCTGACTTCGAGCGCCATGGCCGCCCTCCCTTCGACTGGTTTTGCACCGCTGGCGCCAGTCTATAGGGAGAGCGGCCCGGCTGGCCACAGGCTCGCCGCCCGGCGGCGCTTACCGGCTAGCGGGGCAGCAGCCGGCCCTTGGTCTCGCGGCCCAGCAGCATCGCGATGATGCTGAGGAAGGCGAAGCAGGTCATGAACGCCGTCACCCTGTTAAAGCTGCCGCCAAACGCGCCGACCATGACGCCGGCGACCAGCGGGCCGAAGCTGGTGATAATACGGGCGCTGCCAGTGCAGAACCCGACTGCGGTCGCCCGCACCTGGGTCGGGAACAGCTCGGGCAGGTAGATCGCATAGCCGGCAAAGATGCCGAATACGAAAAAGCCGAAGATCGGCAACACGACCGGATACCATGGCTGATAGCTGGGCAGGGCCAGATAGAGGATCAGCCCGGCGGCGATCGTGCCAGCGGAATAAAACATTACCGAAAAGCGCCGGCCGATCTTGTCGGCGATAAAGCCATGGCACCAGAAACCGAAAACGCCGCCAAGGCTCCAAATCATGATGCCGTGACTGACGAAGGGCACCGCCGCAGCGCCGGTGACTCCGTTCTTCTGGATCATGAACGACAGAATGGTCGGCAGCCAGATGTTGGTGGTCCAGATCGCCAACAATGAGCCGAGCCCGAACAGCACCCCGACAAAGGTGTTGAAGCGGTGCTGTTTCGAAAACAGCTGCATCGGCACAAAGCGCATGAACTCACGGTCGTCCTCGGCCAGGCGCCGGCCGGCGCCGACCGCGCGACGTCGCTCGCGCACCGCATCGAAGCGATCGGGCTCGAACATGCGGCGGCGCATGACACCGAGCAGGATCGCCGGCGCCAGACCGATGAAAAAGACGACCCGCCAGCCATAGCCGCCGACCAGGCCGTAAGCCCAGGCGCCGATAAAGGTGCCGATTGCCCCGCCGCTCATCATGAAGCCGGCGATCTTGGCGCGATGCGTCTCACCCAGCGTTTCGGCCAAAAGCGGGATGCCGACCATCAGCTCGGCCCCGGTGCCGATGCCGGCGAGGAAGCGATAGACCGCGAAATCCCACACGCCGTGCGACAGGCCCTGCATCGCCGTGAACACCGCATAGATGGCAATGCTGTAGGTCAATGCCCGAACCCGGCCGATGTAATCGGCAATGGTGCCGAACAGAAAGCCGCCGATGGCCCAGCCGAGCAGACCCACCATGCTGAGCAGACCGCCGACGCTGCCGAGCTGGGCCATGGTCGGATTGCCGCCGAGTAGTTCGGTCACCGCCGGCCGCAAAACCAGCGAGTAAAGCCCGAAATCGGCTGCGTCCAACGTCCAGCCGAGCCATACGACAATGAAGACGAGCCATTGATAGCGGCTGATCGCGCGCAACCCACCGAGTTGCGCAACTGCGGCACCACCCCTGTCCATACGCTTCCTCCGCTGTTCGGATCACCAAAGCCGGCCGGTATCCCTGGAGCGCCGCGCTTGCGTACTTGTCGTCATACGCTTGTTGTAGCGCGCCGCTTCGCCCGTGCTCTGCCCACGCGACATCGGGCGCTCGGCTCAAACGCGGACAGATCCAGTCGTTGTCTGCTATTGTCAGTGGTGACTGGGGCAAAGCGCAAGCACCGATTTGCCGGCACACTGCCCGCTTGCGCTTTTTTCTGTATATTTCTAATCAGGCAGAGCCGAAATAAGATAAAGGGTCCGCACGATCTGGCTCGGCTTGACTTTTTTGCCAAAGTTATTGCTGAAAATCTGGGCAATTTCGCCCGAGCGGTAGATGTGGCTCAGCGCGCCATCGACCGCGAGTCGGAACGCCTCGTCGCCATGGGGCAAGGCCAGCGCGTAAGGCTCGATCGTCAGATAATTGTCGGCCAGCAGCAGCTTGTTCGGCGCGCTGCTCTGCTGCGCCAGAAACACCAGGATGCCGCGGTCGGCGAAGTAGGCCGAGATCTTGCCCTGGTCCAGCATCGCCAGCCCTTGTTCATGGGTGCTGGCGGGGATGACGTCGGCGGTGATCCCGGCATCCTTCAGCGAATTGTTCAGTTCATCCTCGGTGGTGGTGCCGGCGAGCACTCCGATCTTTTTTCCGGCTAACGCTTTCAGGCTGTGCGGCCCGTCCGTGCGGATCATCAGCCCGGCGCCGTCGACAAAGGTCGGGATCGAAAAATCGACCTCTTCGCGTCGCGACAGGGTCTGGGTCGTCGGCTCGCACAACAGATCGGCCCGGCCCTGGGTGATGGCGTCGAAGCGGTCGACCGCGGTGACCGGGACGTAAACCACATTGAGCGCCGGCAGCTTCAGCTGCTCCGCCAGTTTCTTGGCGACCGCGCGGCACAGATCGACCATATAACCGGCCGGCTGCCCGCCTTTGCCTTGATAGGAGAATGGCGGGGCGTCGTCGCGATAGGCGATGCGGATGGATTTATCCTTGGCGATATGGTCGAGCGTCCCGGCCGCGGCCGCACCGGCCGTCACCGCCAGCGCGGCGATCGCCGCCGCGATAAGCCGCGCGCCTCGCTCCCAGCGCCTGATCGCCCGTCCCCCCGTCATCGCCCGTCCCCCTGTCATCTCCTGTCCCCCTTTCATCGCCTGTCCCCCTTCTCGTCCCCTGTCGTGGCGGCCCCGACCCCGGCCGCGGCATGACGACGATAGACTAAACCTTGCCGTCCGGCAGCGAGGGCGTGACCGGGCGGCGGGGCGCCCAGGGCATTTCGCGCAAATGGTCGAGATCGATCTCGGGCATCGCGATGCCGAGCGAGCCGGCGACGCGATTGGCGAGATCGTTGTAGCTCGCGAAATTGTGGCGCAACCGGCCGCGCCAGGCCGGAATGCCGCCGCTGGCGTGCAATTCGAACGCCGATTCGCGGCCGTCCAGCGCCGAGGAGACGTGGTCCCAGGCCATCTGCAACAGGGCCGCGCGCTGCAATGCGGTGTAGCCGCCGCCGCCAAACGATTCGGCGAGGCCCTCGGCGATTTCGGGGGCGGCGAGGTCGGTATCCGACGGGGCCACGACCAGGGACGAGCCGGGCACGATGCGCAGGATCTCGGCCATGCGCGGGCGCGCCCGCAGGATCGCCAGGCCGCCGGCGGCGAGATGGGCGTGATTGGGAACGCACCAGCCATCCGGGGTGAACCGCGGGTCGCGCTCGCAGGCGGTGAGGCAGCTGCGCACGGTCTGCACCTCGACGATCAGATCGAGCAGGTAGTCGATGGTCTGCTCGTGCTTGGCCAGCCCCATCGCATGGGCCAGGGCCAGCGCCAGACCGAGGGTGAATTCGGCTTTCGACAGCCAGCCGTAAAGATGATGCCAGATCAGCCAGCGGACCACCGGCTCGGGCGACTGGCCCAATAGAAAGACGCGCTCCCACGGGATGAACACGTCGTCGAGCCACATCTGGCCGTCGAGTTCGTCAAAGCGGCTGCTCAACGGCGCGACAAACGGGTTCGCGTCGCGCACCGCGATCTTGCGGCACAGCGTGGTCACGCCCGGCGCCGCGACCGGCACGATGAAGGTTGCAAAGTGCTCGCCGATCTTCAGGCCGGAAACGCTGCCGACATAGACGTCCTCGGCATAGGCCGGGCTGGTGTGCATGCCGATCTTGCCGCTGATGACGACCCCGGCATCGGTCTCGCGCACGATCCTCAATGCCGCCCGATCGGCCGGGTTTTCCCGCAGCCGGTAACCGATCGTCGGCGCGCCGCCGCAAAAGGTCAAAAACCGTCCGCTCTCGGCGATCATCGCGCGGTAGCGGGCGGCATTGCCGATCTGTTCCGGCGAGACATTGCGCTCCTGCGCCGAAGCGAGGATGCCGAGCGCGATCATGTGGCCGTAACACGGGGTATGGGTGATGTTGCCGGCGGAGAGAAACGTCGTCGCCGCAAAGAACCGCCCCATCCCGGCGAGGTCGTCGGCGCTCTTTGGCCCAACATAGGCCCAGGGGGTGTGGTCGGACGGCCGCAACGCAATCTGCTGCCAGGCGGGATCGCGATGCAGATCGTACCAGGCGACATATTCGTCGACCATCGCGCGCGTGGCCGGATGGGTGGTCACGTCGTCGACGAGCCCCGCGCCCATGACCCAGACCCGGCGCCCGTCGCGCAATGCCTCGCGGTACTCCGCCCCGGTCCGCATCTCTCGCTCCTGCCCTGCTTCCAGTCGGCGGGAACGGGTTTACCCTGCCCCCGATGCGTTGCAAAGACGGCGTGCCGGCAACCGGCGATGAGACGCACATTCGGCGGCGTTTTTTGCCCGGCGGCGCGTTCACTTGTCGTCGGATTGGTCGAAGCGTCCATCGGACGCCCGTTCGGCTGAAGCGCCGCGGCGGCTGTTGGGGCGGCCGTTGAGCGCGAAAGGGCCGAAGTCGAAGTCGACGAAGTGCCGCACCATTCCGACAACGACAAGACACCAAGCGCCGATTGCCGCGAACAAGAAGAAGCGTGAAACGAAAGCCAGGAATTCGGCGTCGATCGCCCGCGCAAAGCTCAGAGTCGCTGTCGCGTACATGCCGAGCGGAAATACCAGCGACCAATAATCGAACTGGTAGACCAATCGGAGACGGCCGATGACACGCCGCCACACCATGAGCACCGCTAGTAATGGGATCCACCAGCTGGCAACCGACCAAAAAAACCAGGTCATCCCGAGGAGGCAGCCGCCAATGCTTGCGAGCTTCGGATCGGAAACGACCGCCACCGAAAGCCGCGCGCCAGCAAGTGCGGTGATCGCAGCGGCGCCCATATTGATCCAGTAGGCCGGGGTAAATTCGCTGGGCGCCATCGGCTCGAACAGCCAGCGATATAAAATGAGGGTGATGATTACCAAGTAGAATGCGGCGCCCAACAGACACAATGACAGGCTTACGAAAACAACGAACTTCGGCGACGAAAAACTGCCGGCGATCTGGGCTCCGAGGATCGCGGATGATTCGGGCGCGACCACGATCAGCAGCCAAGTGCCGTCCAATCCGGCGGTGATCAACGGCTTTGCCGCCCGCGTAGCAAATGATGCGAAAAGGCAATAGATGAGGCCGACCCAGAGCGCCCAGCCCAGCAGCCATAGGGTGACGGCGATGCCTTGATGCGAAGTCAGCTGCGCGATCTGGTCTCCCAGTACATTTGTTCCGGCGACGACCGTCAGCAATCCCGGTCCTCGTCGATGGTCGCCGAGATCGGCAATCAAAGCCGAGCTGCAGTACATCCCGCGTAGCAGCGTCAAGACCCACAGCAGCACGAAAGCAATCGCATTGACGGCCAGCAGCATCGCCGCAATTCTGCCAAAATTCAACAGCGCAGCGGCAATCGAGATGATGCCGGTGGCCATGACGCAGGCGAAGCTGCTGGCCGGAAGATCGGCGACGAGACGAGCTGCCGCAGGGGAACACGGTCCGTTGGGGGACTGATCCGCTGTCATCGCCGGTTAGGCTGGTGCGAATGGATTGCGGATGGCGATGACTTTCGTTCGAGCTGGCTGGCGATCAATCGGCCGGGCCTTATCCGCCAGTTCTGCACAATTCTCCCTTAATCTAGATCATAAAGTTAGATTAAAGACGCCCCCCGCTAACAAGTTGTTAGTCGCCTATGAGAGAGCGGCGGTGGAGCGAACACGCTCCGAACATCCCCCGGAAACTGAGCTGCATCGCAGCGTAATGGGGTTGCGCCGCCCGAGTGGAGGAAACGGTGATGACGACCATGCCCCTTCCCAGTGGTGTGATACCGGCGAGCCATGTGCTCGGACGCAAGCTCGACAGCGTCCCGTTCAGCGCATATCACGTCGTGATCATCCTGGTGCTTGGATTCGTTGGCTTTATCGAGGGCTACGACCTGGCACTGACCGGCTCGCTGCTGGTGCTTGCCAAAGCGCCCCTGCATATGAACGCCGACGCGATTCGCGCGCTCGCCACTTGGCCAACATTCCTCGTCGTCATCGGGGGTTTTGCGGCGGCGGCAATGTCCGATCGCATCAGCCGCCTGGCGGTAATGCAGGTCGGGGTGATTCTCAGTACATTATGCACCCTGTTGATCCTGTTCGTGCATAGTTTCGAGCAATTGTTCGTCCTGCGGCTGATTACCGGCTTTTTTCTCGGCTTCACGATCTCGGCGCCGTTTCCGATCGCCGCCGAGCTGATGCCGGCACGGCATCGGCGCACTTATGCCGCGATCTATGAAACCATGCTCGCAATAGCATTCACCTTGTTACCCTTCGTCGGCTTTGTGCTGGCCGATCATCCAAGAGGATTTCAGTTGGTCGGGTTGCCGGGCGGGGTCACCCTGTTTATCGCCCCGGTGCTGATCTATTTCCTGATCCCAGAAAGCCCACGCTGGCTGCTGCGCAGAGGCCGCGTCCAGGACGCGGTCAACAACATGAATTTGATCATTAGGCGCTGCGGCAACCGGGTAACGCCGATGACGGTCGCAGATCTCGGAACCGGGGTCGAGAGGGCGCGAGAGCAACTACCGTCGTTCTGGAAATTGTTTGCCCCTGGTCAGTTCCGCTGGACTGCGACCGGCATTCTATGCGGCATCTGCGCCGGCACGGTCTATTACCTGATAGCAATCCTGTTACCGAAAGCGCTGGTCAATCAGGGCGCCGCCGTCGCCTTGAGCTTCGGCTTGAGCTCACTGGTGTTCGCGGCCAGCATCCCAGGCAAACTCTTTAATGGCTTCATCATGGAGATTGTCGGCCGGCGATGGACCATCACCGGCGCGTTCCTGATGTCGATACCCGGTCTGTTGCTGATGGTGGCGGCGCACCGTGCCGGTTCGATCGCGACCATCGTCTTCAGCGCCGGAGCGCTGATTACCGGCTTCACCACTCTGTCGATCTTCCCGGCGGTGCGGATGTATCTCTCCGAGCAGTTTCCGACGGCGCTGCGCGGACGTGGGCATTTTTTCGGTGAATCGTTCGGGCGGATCTTCGCCGGGGTGATCGTACCTTACGTGATGGTCGCGCATACAGGCTCGCCGACGATCTTTTTTGGCACGATGATTGTCATGGTCGCGATCGGCGCCTGCATTCCGTTTGCCCTCGGCCGCGAGACCCTCGGCAACCTCGAAACCTTTACCGAAGTGCTTCCGGAACTCGCCTGATGCCAGCGAGGTTATGTCGTGGCGGCTCGAGGCTTCGCCACGCGAGCGCTCGGTCGCGGCAGACCGTGCGCTTGCCAATCGGCGATGTATTGGCGCAGGCCGGCATTCACCGGTCGCCCCGGAACAAGTTGAGCCCATGAACCGGCTGCGCTGGAAGCTATGAGGCGACAATTTATTCTGCGAATGCAGTATTCCAGCGCGCGGCTGGCGCGACGTCTCGATCGTGCGACCTATCGAATCAATCCCTATCTGCTGGTTCTCGCGATCGGGTTGAGCATTGTGGATGTGACCTTCTTTATCGGGACGAAAATCTCACCGCCGAGACCGGTCGGTCCGATTTCCTCCGTCCAAATTACCCCTACCCCGTGACTTACGAGGCAATTGGGCCTTGGCGCGAATTCGGGTAAGCCGCGATCGTTCTGAGAGCAAATAGATCGGGCATCCGAAACCGACTGAGATATGATTTTTCAAAATCACCCAGCGCCGAGAGAGCTTCGATATCCCGGATGATCACGTGATGAGCCTCGATGCTGGCCAGCCCGTCCTCACGCAACTGGCGCAGCGTGCGGTTGACATGGGGAAGGCTGAGGCTGAGCGCATCGCCCAGGAGTTCCTGAGTCAGCGGCATCGGAAATGAACACTCGTCGGCCAAGCCGATGATTTGGAACCGAATCAGAAGCTCGAGCAGGAAATGAGCGATGCGCTCCAGCGCCGTTCGTCTCCCGATATCGGTCAGACGTTCGGAATAGATCGCGGCCTCAGAAGAGAACGACCAAAAGATTGCGGCGGCAAGATGGGGGTGCCTCTCAAAGAGGTTGATCAACACGGCGAATGATATCGGCGCAACGACGACATCGGTCAACGCGCTGATTGGGTAAAGCGCGTGTTCGAAAAAACATGCCGGAAAACCGATGAAATCTCCGGGAAGCGCGATGTTCAAGATCTGGCGCCGGCCGTCGCGGAGAACTCGATAACGGATCGAGATGCCGTCGATCATCACGAAAAGTGCGTCGTATCTTCGTCCTTGCGTGACGATTTCCCGGTTGCGTCGAATCAGTCGGGTGTTCGATTGGAGGCCCTCCAATATCGTAACTTCTTCGGGAGAGAGATCGACCAACTGCACGAGCCTTCGTATCAGCGGCAAATTGACCGACGGCCCTTTCGGGGGAGCGATCATGTATGCCCCTCCTCGGGTTGGGCGAGGCGCCAGCGCAGGGTATCGCCGGCGCGGAACGGGATAGCGGCGCTGTCGCCCGCGCCGATGCGCTCCGGCACCGCGCAGGGCTCGCGCTCGAGGGTCACCCGGGCGTCGTTTGGCGGCAGCCGGTAGAATTGCGGGCCGTTCAGCGAGGCAAACGCTTCGAGGCGGTCGAGTGCAGCTTCTTCCTCGAACATTTCGGCATAGATTTCCAATGCGCACGGGGCGGTGAAGATGCCGGCGCAGCCGCAGGCCGTCTCCTTGGTTGGAGCCGCATGCGGGGCGCTGTCGGTGCCGAGGAAAAAATGCGGGTCGCCGGATGCCGCAGCCCGGCGCAAGGCCAGGCGATGCTTTTCACGCTTGGCGATCGGCAGGCAATACAGATGCGGGCGGATGCCGCCGGCAAACAACGCATTGCGGTTGATCGCCAGGTGATGCGCGGTGATCGTCGCCGCCAGGTTCGGCCCGGCGGCGCCGACATATTGCGCGGCCTCCTCGGTGGTGATGTGTTCGAAGACGATGCGCAATTCCGGTAGACGGCGGCGCAGCGGGTCGAGCACCCGGTCGATAAAAACTGCCTCGCGATCGAAGATGTCGACTTCGGGGTCGGTCACTTCGCCATGGATCAACAGCGGCATGCCGAGCCCGGCCATGCGCTCCAGCACCGGCATGACCCGGTCCAGATCGGTGACGCCGAACTCGGAATTGGTGGTCGCGTGCGCCGGGTAGAGCTTGACCGCGGCGAACACCCCTTCCTCGTAGCCGCGTGCGACCTCGCGCGGGTCGGTGCGGTCGGTCAAGTAACAGGTCATCAGCGGGGTGAAGGCGAGAGCGGCCGGGAGGGCGGCCAGAATGCGTTGGCGATAAGCCAGCGCCGATGCGACATCGGTTATCGGCGGGACCAGGTTCGGCATCACGATTGCGCGAGCGAACTGGCGCGCGGTGAAGGGCAACACCGCGGCGAGCATGGCGCCGTCGCGCAGATGGACGTGCCAATCGTCCGGGCGTCGCAAGCTGATTGCGTCCATTCTCTCCGCCATTTCCTTACCCATATCAGCATAGAACGGTGGGGGCGGGCGTGCCACGGCCGCCCCGCCGCACGCGGTCGGTACTTTTGGAGGGCGGTATGAGCGGGTGCATCGTCGGCTGGGCGCATACGAAATTCGGCAAGCACGAGGGCAGGGACATCGAATCGCTGATCGTTGAGGTTGCCCAGGCGGCGCTCGCCGATGCCGGCGTCGCGGCCGCCGATATCGATACGGTCTATCTCGGCACGATGAATGGCGGCTTCGTGCGCCAGGAGTTTCCGGCCTCGCTGGTGTTCCAGGCTGACCCCTCGTTTCGCTTCAAGCCGGCGACGCGGGTCGAGGATGCCTGCGCCACCGGCTCGGCGGCAATCCATCAGGGGCTGAACGCGATCGCCGCCGGCAAGGCGCGGCTGGCGCTCGTCGTCGGGGTCGAGAAGATGTCGGAAGTCTCGGGCGCTCAGGTCGGCGACATCCTGCTCGGCGCCAGCTACCGCAAGGAGGAGGACCGCATCGAAGGCGGTTTTGCCGGCATCTTCGGCCAGATCGCGCAGAGCTATTTCCAGCGCTACGGCGACCAATCCGATGCGCTGGCCCGGATTGCCGCGAAAAACCACAGGAACGGCGTCGCCAACCCGCTCGCCCAGATGCAGAAGGATCTCGGCTATGAATTCTGCCGCACCGTTTCCGACAAGAACCCGATCGTCGCCGGCCCGCTGAAACGCACCGACTGCTCGCTGGTCTCCGACGGTGCCGCGGCGGTGGTGCTGGCCGATACGGCGACCGCTTTGAGCCTGCGCAAGGCGGTGATTTTCCGCGCGGCCGAGCAGGTCAACGACTTTCTGCCGATGAGCCGGCGCGATGTGATCGCCTTCGAAGGGCCGGCGCTGGCGTGGAAGCGGGCGCTGGCCGGCGCCCGTCTCAGCCTTGACGATCTCGATCTGGTCGAGACCCATGACTGCTTCACCATCGCCGAACTGATCGAGTACGAGGCGATGGGGCTGACGCCCAAAGGCGATGGGGCGCGGGCCATCCTCGAAGGCTGGACCGAAAAGGATGGCAGGCTGCCGGTCAACCCCTCGGGCGGGCTCAAGTCCAAGGGTCACCCGATCGGCGCCACCGGGGTATCGATGCATGTGCTGGCGGCGATGCAGTTGACCGGAACCGCCGGCGGCATCCAGGTGCCGGGCGCGGCGCTCGCCGGGGTGATGAATATGGGCGGCGCTGCCGTCGCCAATTTCGTCAGCATCCTGGAGCCATTGCGCGCCTGAGCGGCTTGCCCCGCACGGGTGAGCGGCGGGTGTGAGAGGCTGCGCAGAAGGAGGGCATCATGGCGACGTTCCGGGCTCTGCTGCTGCGCGAGGCGGGCGGCGAGGTCGTGCCGCGCATCGAGGCGGTCGAGGAGGAGCGGCTGCCGGCAGGCGAGGTCACCGTCGCGGTCGAATATTCGACCTTGAACTACAAGGACGCGATGGTGCTGCAAGGCCTCGGCCGGCTGGTGCGGACCTACCCGCATATTCCCGGCATCGATTTCGCCGGTATTGTCGAGCACTCGGCATCGCCCGAGTTCCAGCCTGGCGACCCGGTGATCCTGACCGGCTGGAGGGTCGGCGAAGCCCATTGGGGCGGCTATGCCGAAAAGGCGCGGGTCAAAGCCGAATGGCTGGTGCATCGGCCGGAAGGGATAAGCGCGGCGCAGGCGATGGCGATCGGCACCGCCGGGTTCACCGCGATGCTCGCGGTCATGGCCCTGCAGCGCCATGGTTTGCGCCCTGGAGCGGGCGATGTTCTGGTTACCGGCGCGGCGGGCGGCGTCGGCAGCGTGGCGACCGCCTTGCTGTCGGCGCTGGGCCACCGGGTCGTCGCCGCGACCGGCCGGCCCGAGCAGCGCGACTATCTGATCGAACTCGGCGCCGCCGATCTGGTCGAGCGCGCCGCCCTCGCCGCCAAGCCGTCGCGACCGCTCGACAGTGAACGCTGGGCCGGCGCCGTCGACGCGGTTGGCGGCACGACCCTGGCAACGATCCTGACCCAGCTCAAATATCGCGCCAGCGTCGCGGCCTGCGGTCTCGCCGGCGGCAGCGATCTGCCGGCGACGGTGATCCCGTTCCTGCTGCGCGGGGTCAACCTGCTCGGCATCGATTCGGTGATGTGTCCGCCCGGGGAACGGATCGAAGCGTGGCGGCGCCTGGCGCAGGAATTGCCATTAGGTCGGCTCGAGCGGATGACCCAGACCGTGCCGCTCTCAGCCCTGCCGGAACTCGCGCCGAAGATGCTCAAAGGTGAGGTGCGCGGCCGGACCGTCGTCGACATCAAAGCGTAAAGCGGATGGAATTTCGAACGTGTTTGGGCGTTGGCGGAGCATGAAAGATCGCTCGGCCCTACCCATCACTTTGACCCCGGCGCAGCGCGGCCATATCGTCCAGCGGGTGATCGTCGACGGCTGGAGCAGCGCCGAAGCCGGGTCGGCAATCGGCGTGCCGGAGCGGCTGGTCGATCGCTGGGTCGCCGATTACCGCCGGCACGGCATGGCGAGCCTGCGCCATGTTCCGCACAAGACAATCCTCGCTGAAATCTTTCAGCTTCGCCGCGGCAGGCCGACCCGCCTGTGGCGCGCAATCGCGAGCGGCCTGCGCCGGTTGTTCGTGCCCGAACGCCCGGCCAGCCCATCCCGGTTGGTCGGTTCGCGCGACGATCGCCGCGGCGGATCGTAAAGCCGCAAACGTCGATCACGGCCGGTTCGGGGCTTACCGAAAATTTAATTACATCTTGTAATTAGCTTGCCGGTTGTGTCATCCTGCTTCGGGCACAACCAAGTGGACCGAGGAGCAGGTGACCTCGAGCTGCTATGCAAGCCGCCGCTGGGGTGAGGCGCTGCCTCGGACCTTGGCGCTGGGGATTGCACTCTCTTCGCTGCTATCGTGCGCCCCGATACGCGGCTACCCGGAAAATCCCGGCGATAATGATCAGACCATCGACAGCCTGCTGGCGGCTGCCACCGATACCAGAATCAAATATTACCAAGCTGCGTCCAATCCCGCGGCGACCCCGGCAGAACTCAAGGCGCTGCGAAACCGGACCGTACTGGGCGAGATGCAGGTCTACGAAATATATTTTACCCGATTCCAGGCGCGGTTATGGGGAGACACCAATATTGTTTCGGTTGGCGGCGATCTCTCGATCCTGATCCTCAACGGATTGGCGGCCACCACAGGGGGGGCCGCAACCAAGTCGGCGCTGGCCGCTGCTTCCGCCGGCATTGTTGGCGCCCAAGGCGCCATCAACAGGGATATTTATTATCAGCGCACATTACCGGCCATCTTGGCGCAGATGTCTGCCAACCGGGACATCATAAAAGCAGGAATACTCGACGCTTTAAATACGAGGGATGATTCGAGCTATCCGCTCGCGGCAGCCGAGATGGATTTGCAAGTGTTACAGAGGGCGTCCGGCATCGCCGATGCGGTGCAAAACATTACGCTATCCGCAACCGCGCAGAAGGCTGCGGCGCAGGCGCTCGTCGACACCTATCGGACCGCCGATTTCAGTACTGCCGCGAGCGCCCAGCGGATTCGCGCCTGGATCGGTTTTGGCCAGCCATCATTCAACCAGATCAACCTTGCGGCCCTGCAAAACTGGGTCACTGCGAATCTGCCGGGTCTTCCGGTGGAGAAGCTCCTCGAAGATAAGCCGGGCTCGCAAGTAATGGAGCAGGTGCGGCAGCGGGCGATTGCCGATCTGCACATACCACCGTAAGCGAGGTGCGCCATGGTCTGCGGAGTTTTTACCACCGACAACGTCCCCGATGGTTTCCAGGATTCGGTGGTGGCATTGTACCGAGCCAACGTCCCGCCGCCGATTTCGGTGACCAAAACCCAAAAAGCGGACGGGACTTGGACCGTCGTCGCGACCTGGCCGCCTTGCCCGCCCTCGACCTCGCACAGCCTGGGCGGCGGCGGGCCGGCGCCGGCCTGACCGGTAGGCGCCGCCGCGGCGGGGCTGAAACCAAAGCCGCCGGCGGTGCCGATATAGCAAGCTTTCGCGCTATGCCGAACCGCGCCCTAATCTGGCGCCTGCCGCCGCTATACAGCATAATATAAACTAATCGGCCGTTCTTGTTGGGGGCGAGAGCGAGCCGTCGGGGGTGGGGATGCGGGATATCGCTTGCGCGCGGCGCACCGTGCTGCGCCTGCTGGCGGGTTGCGCCGCAATCGGCTGGAGGTTCGGCCCGGCTTTGGCGCAGCCGCCGGGGCGGGAAAAGCCGACCTTGCGAGGAAGGCTGCCGCCGCGGTATCGGCCGATGATCGTCCTCGATCCGGGACATGGCGGGATCGACCCTGGAGCGATCGGACCCGACGGCGTCTTTGAGAAGAACATCGTCTATCCGACGGCGCGCTACTCTGGCG
>CAVZKP010000005.1:0-28854 GCA_963775875.1 uncultured Alphaproteobacteria bacterium | reverse complement strand
CGTCTCGGGTTATAGGGGTCACGAATGTCAAACACCTGCAGCCCGGCATTGAACATGGCGACGACCAGGATCTTGCCGTAATAGGGGGCAAAGATTGCCCGATTGAGCTCATGGGTACCGAAGCGCGCTCCTTTGGCGCAGAAATCTCCCGGGAACTGGCCGACCGTCATCGATGAAATCGGCCAGATCGCCAGATCATTGGTTATGTCGAGCAGCTGGGCATTCTTCCAGGGCTGGCCGAGACAATCATTGGTGGTGTCTTCGGATGTGACTGCCAGGAGGTCGTATTTCTGCGGCGTGCCGTCGAGAAAGTTCTCCTGGGCCTGCGGGATCGGCACCCCGAAGATCGGGATCGAGGTATGCCCGCCCTGGTTGGGGTTGGTTGTCGTGTAGCTGATCTGCGGATAGAGCAAATCCGCCTGCGACGGATTGTTCGGACAGTCGGTCGGGTCGGCCGACACCGTGCAGCCGGTCAGCAGCTTCTGCCGGTCAAGGATTTGAAAGACGCCGGTGCTGCTGACGCCATAGGGCATGTAGACGCGATTTATGTTTACACCCGCCGAATAAACCTGGTGAACCATTTCCGGATTGCCGGGCCCGGCGGGATTGGTGACGCCTTCGTAGCAAGTGGGCCCGGGAGCATTATAGCAGCTTTGCGCCGACGGGGAGGCAGTAGGCTGCTGGCCAACCAGTCCCCACTGGCGGATGAAAACGGCTTCGCCGGATTGCTAAGGTCAAAAATATAGACGTGCTGGCCCGATTTCCATCCATCGGCGGCGCTGCCGGCGATCACATACGCGATCCCGTTGTCGCATTCCCACCAGATATGGTGCGTGAAGTTCAGGCCCGTCAGGATCTCCTCGAGCTCAACCGGCGCCGTTGGATTTGTGACATCCCAAACCTCCTGATCGATCGATCCGTTATGCCGGACGATGTACCAGTGGTTCGCCGGCAGCCCGGGCTTCGACGGCGCGTTATTCAGAGTGTTGCTGCCGCATACGGCCACATGCGACGAGCTGCCTTGCGACGCCGGGATGTGCCACAGGAAGACCGGGTTGTTGGGATAGGTGACGTCGATCAGCGACGTGCCGTTCCCCTCCACTTTTCCAGTCAGCTGATTGTAGGCGCTGCCGCCACTGTCGGTCATGTACAGGATATAGCGGCCATTTTCATTTTCGATCCAGCCGTCATCCGAACTGGGGCGCCCCTGGTTCTTGTTGTACCCGACGACTTTCATGTTCCAGATCGATTGCTGGTTCCAGCTATTGGGCGGCGGCACCGGTAGCGGCGGCAGGCCGGCAGCCCCTTCCGGGCCTTCATTGAGGGTGATGACCGGAACGTTCGGCCCATCGGGCAGATAGCCTTGAGCCGAAGCTATGCCGCTCAACCCAAAGGTGAAACCGGAAAAGCCGACAAGAAGAAGCGACAACCCGAAGCTGCGGGCCACTCGACAGAGATTCTTCATCTGCGATCTTCCTAATTTGCCATAATTATGTTCATTTATGGTCTTTTTTAAGGCTATCTGCCACGGGAATCCGGGTCAAGCCTGATGATTGCTGGATAGACCCGGTTCGGACGTGGGTCGCCGGGGCACCGGCGGGGCGGTTTGCACGAGCCGGCTCGGGCGATTTTCTTTCGCCACAAAGTTCGATCGCCGGTCGATCGCCGGAGAAGCGCCGCGGGGGACTTAACAGATGCCCTCGATGCTGCTCTAATGGCTTGGGGACAGGAAACATCGCCAGGGGGATCGAAAAATGCCGCGATTGTCCGCGCGCGCCGGTGGCGCGCACGCCGAGACGCGGCCGGCTGCGCCGTTCGGGCGCTGACCCGGAATGGGGATTTCAATCGAGCTCGCGGTCAACGCGATCATCGCCGGTCTGCTGCTCGGCGGGTTCTACGCCGCGGTCACGGTCGGGGTGACGATCTCATTCGGCATGCTCGACATCGTCAACATCGCCCACCCGGCCTTTATCATGCTCGGCTCGTTCGTCGCCTATACGCTGAATTCGAGCCTCGGCCTCGACCCGGTGCTGATCGGCGTGGCGATGACGCCGCTGTTCTTTCTGCTCGGGATCGCGGTTTATCAGGTCTATTACTATGCTTTCGAGCGGCGCGGCGAGGAGTCGATCCAGGGCCTCGCCTTTTTCTTTGGCCTGTTGTTTGTCGGCGAGGTGGCGCTGATCCTGATCTTTGGCGTCGACTACCGCTTTGTCGATGCGCCGTATATCGGTCCCAGCCTGCATTTCGGTTATGTCGACCTGCCGTTGCGCATGCTGATCCCGTTGCGTCGTTCTCGCTGCTGATGGTCGGCGCTGCTGCAGCTCTTTCTCGGCCGCAGCTTTATCGGCCGTGCGATCCTCGCCGTGTCGCAGGACCGGCTGGCCTTGCAGCTGATGGCCGCCAATCCGACCCGGGTCAAGCGGATCGCCTTTGGCATCTCGATCGCCACCGCTTCGGTCGCCGGAGCGCTGCTGATCATCATCCAGCCGGTCGAGCCGTCGGTCGGGCGCGACTATATCGGGCGGATCTTTGCGATCTGCGTGCTGGGCGGGATGACGAGCTTTCCCGGCATGGTCGCCGGGGCGCTGCTGATCGGCATCGTCGAGAGCCTGACCGCGACCTTTTACGGGCCGTCCTGGGCGCCGGCGGTGGCGTTCGGCTTTTTATTGCTGACCCTCGCGGTGCGCCCCGCCGGCATTCTGGGACGCTGAAGATGGGTCGTTGCGGCTTCTCCCGCCTCTCCCCCGCAGCTGCGGGGGAGAGGCCGTCGAGCGGGCTCTGACGTGAGCGCGGGGAAATTCTGGCTGGCATCGTTTCTGGTCGCCGCCGGTTTGCTGGTGCTGACGCGCTGGCAGATCCAGAACGAGTATTTCTTTTTCGCCGCCTATGTGGTGCTGCAATACGTCGTGCTGGCGACCGCGTGGAACATCCTCGGCGGCTATACCGGCTACACCAATTTCGGCACCGGGGCGTTTTTCGCGTTCGGCGCCTACAGTTCGGTCGTGCTGCACAAGCTGACCTCGGTTCCGGTGCCGGTGATGATCCTGGTCGCCGGGGCGGTCTCCGGGCTGCTCGGCTTTGGCATGGGCTATCTGACCCTGCGGCTGAAGGGGGTGTTCTTTTCGATCGCGACCCTGTCCCTGGCGATCGTGGCGCAGACCCTGATCGTCAATTGGGACTTTGTCGGCGGCTCGCGCGGCATCTATATCATCCGGCCGCAGCAGGCGCCGTTGTTCGGCGGCTATATCCAGTATCTCTATTCGCTAATGCTGCTGTTGAGCTGGGTGTCGGTGGCGATCGCGCGCACCATCGAGCGCTCGCGGCTCGGGCTCGGGCTGGCGGCGATTCGCGACGACGAGCAGGCGGCCGAGGCGAGCGGCGTGCCGACCCTGCGGCTCAAGCTGATCGCGACCACGATCAGCGGCGCGCTGATGGGCATGTCGGGGGCGCCGTTACCCTATTACGTGACCTATCTCGACCCGACTTCGAGCTTCAACCTGTCCTACGCGGTCAACGCGGTGGCGATGCCGCTGATCGGCGGCATGACCAGCTGGATCGGCCCGATCCTCGGCGCGGTCCTGCTCGGCACGATCCAGCAGGTGGCGACGGTGACGATCTCCTCGGCGCTGAACCTGCTGATCGTCGGGCTGCTGCTGATCTTCTTTGTCATCGTCGCGCCCAACGGGATCGTCGGGCTGATCGCGGCGCGGCGCCGCCGCGGGGAGCGGTGATGGCTGAGCCGGCCCCGCCGCCATTGCTCGAGGCCAGCGGCCTGGCCAAGCATTTCGGCGGGTTCGTCGCCCTCGACAACATCGATCTGGCGGTCGCCGAGGGCGAAAGGCTGGGGCTGATCGGCCCCAACGGATCGGGCAAGAGCACCCTGGTCAATTGCCTGTGCGGCACCTTGCGCCACGACAGCGGCAGCATCATGTTCGCCGGCCGCCGGCTCGATCGCTACTCGGCCTATAAGCGCACCAGGCTCGGGCTGGCGCGCAGCTTTCAGCTGCCGAAGCCGTTCCGCACCATGAGCCTGGTCGACAATCTGCGCATCCCGCTGCTCTACGCGGTCAATGCCCGGCCCGGCACGCACCTGCACCATGCGGCGATCGAGGAACGCTGCCTGCAACTGCTCGACGATGTCGGGCTCGCCGACAAGGCCCGGCGGCTGCCGCGCGACCTGACCCAGGTCGAGATGCGCAAGCTCGAACTCGCCCGCGCGGTGGCCAGCGCGCCCAGGCTGCTGTTTGCCGACGAGTCGATGGCCGGGCTGTCGCCCTCCGAGGTCGAGGAAATCCTGGCGGTATTGTTCCGGCTGAACCAGAGCGGCATCACGATCGTGCTGATCGAGCACATCATGCGCGCGGTGATGAGCTTTTCGACCCGGCTGGTGGTGCTGGTGGCCGGGCATAAGATCGCCGACGGGGCGCCGCAGGAGGCGATCCGCAACCCCGAGGTCGAGAGGGCCTATCTTGGCGAGTAGCCTCGAGATCGCCGGCATCGACGCCGGCTATGGCGCGGTGCGGGTGCTCGAAGACGTGTCGCTCGAAGTGGCGGCGGGCGAGACCGTGGTGCTGCTCGGCACCAACGGCAACGGCAAGAGCACGGTGATGAAATGCGTGATGGGCATCGTGGCGCCGATGGCCGGCAGCATCGTCGCCGAGATCGACGGCGCGCGGCACGATCTGGTCGGCCTGACCACCGAGGAGATCGTCGATCTCGGCATCAGCCTGGTGCCCGAAGGCAGGCGGCTGTTTCCGAAATTGACGGTCGAGGAGAATTTGCTGCTCGGCGCGTTCCGGCCGAAGGCGCGGGCCGAGATCGCCGGCAATCTCGAAATCCTCCTATGCGACCTTTCCGGCATTGCGCGAAAGGCGGCGCCAACTCGCCGGCAGCATGAGCGGCGGCGAGCAGCAGATGCTGGCCTTGGCGCGGGCGTTGATGTCGGCGCCGAAAATATTGCTGATCGACGAGCCCTCGGTCGGCCTGGCGCCGGTATTGGTCAAGCGCACGATCGAAAAGATCCAGGAATTGAAGGAGCGCTATCAGCTGACCGTGCTGATGGCCGAGCAAAACTTCAACCAGGCGGTGCGCATCGCCGATCGCGGCTATGTGATCGTCCACGGCAAGATCGCCTTCACCGGCAAATCGGCCGAAGCCCTGAACAACAACGAACTCGTGCGCAAATTCTATCTGGGACTGTAGCGCGAACCGATCAGCCCCTGGCGGTAACGGCCGGCGGCTTCGAGGTCGCTCCACGGGGCCGAGGCGCCGCGGCCGGCGCGCGCGGCCTCATCCGATAATCAGGTACAGCAATGCCAGCCCGCCGGCCAGCCAGCAGTAATAGGCGAACGGGTCGAGCGCCGGGCTTTCCTCATGGCTGCGGAAATAGCGCATCAGAAAGGCGGTGCTGGCATAGGCGGTCACGGCGGCGACCACGCCGGCGACCCACAGCACCCCGCCGCCGATCGCGGCGCCGCCGGTTCCGGCCGGGGCGTGCAGCAGCTTGGGAATTTCGAGAACGGCGGCCCCGGCGATGATCGGCGTCGCCAGCAGAAACGAAAACCGCGCCGCATCCTCGTGCCGCAGGCCGACCAGCAGGCCGCCGACGATCGTGACGCCGGAGCGCGAAATGCCCGGCAGGAACGCCGTCGTCTGACACAGGCCGACGATGATCGCGTCGCCCCAGCCGGCATGCGCCAGCGCCTTCCGGTCTCGCGCGGCATTGGCTCGGCGGCGCAGGCGCTCGCCGGCAAACAGCACGACGCCGTTGACGATCAGGAAAATCGCGGCCGCGACCGGCGAGCCGAACAGGTGGCGTAGCGATTTTTCAAAAACGAAGCCGAGCACGACCGCAGGCAATGTGCCGAGCACCAGAAGCACGATCAGACGGCGGTTCTCGCTGATCGTCCTGCTGGTAGCGCCGCCGCGCCCGAGCACGGCCAGCAGCAGGCCGAGCCAGTCGCGCCAGAAATAGACCAGCAGCGCGGTTGCGGTGCCGACATGCAGCACCACCAGAAACGGCAGGAATCGCGGCAAATCCTGGTCGATGTGCCAACCCAGCAGCGCCGGCAGGATGACCGCATGGCCCAGGCTGCTGACCGGAAACAGCTCGGTGACGCCCTGGACGATCGCGAAGAAAACGGCTTGGAGAAATGTCATGCCGGACCGCGCTGTTCCCTAGCATCAGGTCGGCACAATCTGCGCATGCCGGTGGAGATCGTCAAATTGTGGCCGATCCAGGCCGGCTTCACCCCTGCGGCGGTTTGGCGCCGACGGCGCAATGCAGCGGATGGGCCATCAGCAGGAGCCCGTCGGCTGCCGCCCGGTTGCGCTCGGCCTGCCACCATTCCCGCTCCTCCGGCGACAGCAGCGACAGCACGTAATCCTCGCGGTTGCGCCAGATCGGCCCGCCTGGACGGTCCAGGGTGACCAGGGTCGGGAAGCCGGCCAGATCGGCGAATCCGGCTTCGCGCATCCGCCGGTAGAGGCTGCGATCGGCGACCCCGGCGGGGCCGACCGAATGCGGCGGGGTTTCGACCTTGCGGCGAATCGGCTCGGGCAGATCGAGGTTCCACCATTGCTGCATGTCGAGCGCCCGCACCGCGATCCCGGCCCGGCCGCCCGGCCGCAGCACGCGAATGATTTCGGCCAGCGCGCGGTCGGCATCGCACTCCTCGAGCACGGTGACCGAATAGACGCAATCAAAGGAATTATCGGCAAACGGCAATAATTCGGCATTGCCGTGGGTGAATTCGATCGCCTTGGCCAGCCCGTCCTCCGCCGCCAATGCCGCCGCCTCGCGCAGCAGGAACGGGTTCACATCGGCCGCGGTGATCGGGTTGACGCGGCCGAGCCGCTTGGCCAGCAGCCGCACCAGCGACCCGGCGCCGCAGCCGACTTCGAGGATCGCCTCACCGGGGCGCGGCGCCATCCGGTCGATCAGCGCGTGGAACATCGCCTGGTAGCTGCGCATCCGCGCCCGGTCTTCGAGCGAGGCGACCCCGCCCAGATATGGACCGCCCAAGGTCACCACGGTGAAATCGCGGGCGAGAAGCGGGATCGCCGGCTCCCACTGCGACGGCGCCAGAAAAAACGGCAGCAGGATCAGCGCCGGCCCGCTGCCCTGGGTGCGGTAGGCGATGCCGGCGTGAGCACCCTCGGCGGCGAGGTGGCGCGGGGTATCGGCACCGTGCCCGTCGGCCGCGAGCCGGCCGAGAAAGCCGGTCATGCCGCGGGCGATCTCGTCGCCCCGGTCGGCGCAGGCATCGGCCCAGCTGCCGGGCGCCTCGTAGCCGGCCAGGACGAGATGTTCGGCCTCGGGCAGCCGCCGGGCGGCGCGCGCGGTGGCCTCGGCCGACGGCCCGTGCTCGGCGGCGATCATCAGCACGCGGCCGCCGAGATCGGCGAACGGGGCCGGATCGAGCCGGCTCGGCACGCACAGCACGGCGCCGGCGATACGGCCGGGATGCCGGGTGGCGAGCAGCGCGACATCGCCCGGGATCGAGGTCGCGACATGGGCCTTGCCGAGCCCCAGATGGTCCCATAATGCGGTCAGCCGCTCGGTCGGCGGCAAATCGGCGGCGATCGGCATTAAGGACCCCTCATTCTCGCATTGTCCGTGCGATCCTGACACCGGAACCTCGA
Organism: uncultured Alphaproteobacteria bacterium; assembly: GCA_963775875.1. Lineage (GTDB taxonomy): Bacteria > Pseudomonadota > Alphaproteobacteria > ATCC43930 > CGMCC-115725 > AP-15. The sequence goes on along the minus strand of CAVZKP010000005.1, from coordinate 21,210 downwards.
TCATTCCCAGCGTGAATTTCACGGGCCCAGCGCGAATTGCACGGGCCGCAAACGAAACGGAGCGGCCAAAGCCGCTCCGTTCGGTAAATTCCGACTGGCTGCCAGTTCTACCAGTACGGATCGACCCCATAGTAGTTGTAGACGTTGCGCTCCCAATCCCGGCTGACCGTGCCGGTGTCCCAGCCCTGGGCCGGTGCCGGCGCGCCGCGCAGCTGGTCCTCGGTGATGTTCACCTCATAGGCGTCGAGCCGCTCGTTGTAGCGCAGCAGATGCCAGGGCAAGGTGACATAGTCCTGACCCATCCCGAGAAATCCGCCAAAGCTCATGACCGCATAGGCGACCTTGCCGGTCCGCTTGTCGATCATGATCCGCTCGATGGTGCCGACCTTGTCGCCGGTGCTGTTGCGCACCGCGGTCCCTTCGACTTTGTCGCTGGCGATCAGGCGGGCAGTCTCACGCACTGTAGCGTCGGTTCCAGCAACCGTATCCATCCTTTACCTCCGTTCGGTTAATTCGAATCCTCAAACACTGCCGGCGAGGATCGGTTCCGAAGTCTTGCCGATTTTGGTTACGCTAACGGTATCGACTGTCGACGGAACCGGAGACGGCGATGTTTCGTTTCGCAATCAGGAGCGAAGTGTGGAATGGAGGAGATCAACGATGGCGCGGGGCGACAAGTCGAAATACACCGACAAGCAGAAACGCCAGGCCGAGCACATCGAGGAAGGCTACGAGGAGCGCGGCGTCAGCGAGGGTGAAGCCGAACGGCGGGCCTGGGCGACGGTCAACAAGATCACCGGCGGGGGCAAGAAATCGGGCTCGGGACGCGGCCATGCGCTCGACCAGGCGCCGGCGCGCAAGGGCGGCCGGCTCGGCGGCAAGGCTGCGGCGGCGCGGCCCAAGAGCGCGCGATCGGCCTCGGCAAAAAAGGCGGCGCAGACCCGGGCGCGGCAGACCCGGGCACGGCAGGGTTAAGCGGGCGGCGGGCGGTGATGGATTTCACGCCGGCGAAAACCTCCGATCGATGGCCCAGGGAACCCCGATCGCACGCATCCCGTTTCCGCTTCGGGGTGGTTCGATTGGTTCTCGGAGGTTTCAGATGAAGACTGAACAACGCAATGGCGCCGCCGGCCTGTTGCTGGCAGCGCTGGTGCTGCTCGGGATGGGTTCGATCCTGTCCGCCTGCGGCACAGTTGCCGGCGCCGGGCGGGACGTGTCGGCGATCGGCAACACGGTCACCGGCGGGGCCAATCAGACGCAGCGGGCGACCGGCGCTCCATAAACAATCAGCGCAATCGGGGCATCCTCGCCCGCGGTGGGCGAGGAGCCGCTCCCGCCGCCCGCCGGACAGCTACCAGCGATGCGAACGGCCCTTGCCGATGTGACGAGAAGGGCGCCGTCAGGGGATGGTGACCGTGGCGGCTTTGGCGATGATATTGGCGGCGTCGGCGGGGAGCAGGAAGCGCTCGCTGACCAGACTATTGGCGGCGGCGGTGACGGCGGCGACATAGCCGGCGCTATTGCCGTAGCGCTCGTGTAGGGAGAGCCGCGGGTCGCCATCGGCCAGGCGCTGTGCCTGGGTTCCAGCGAACGGAATGAAGCTGCCGGTCAGGTCGCACAGATCGCCCTCGCCAAAGCCGGCCCGGCGATAATTCCAGCCCATATAGGTGCCCAGCGGCGCCTGCAAGGTGGTAGAGCGGACCCCATCGATATCGTTGCCATCGGCATCGACTGCGGGCTCCATGATATTGTAGGGCCGGTGGAGGACGATCGGCGGCCCGGCGAGAACCCCGCTCTCGTCGTCGGCATCGAAGCGCGGCCCCCAGAACAGCAGGTTGCGGGTGTTGTAGAGCCCGGTGAAGGTCACCGTCGGATAGGCGGCGATGCCGGTCGGGAACACCCCGTTCGGGAATCCGACCTTTGTCGGCGGCAGCAGGGTTTTGTCGGCGAATGTCGCATAGCGGCTCGGCGGTGGAAGGGTGCTGTTGGCCACCCACTGCTGCAGGTCGATCAGCAACGCCCGCTGTTGATAGACATAGGGATTGACGTCGGGCAGGTACTCGCAGATCCCGGTCGAGGTCGGGATCGGCGATACCGGGTTGAAGCCGCCGTGCTGAGCGCTGGCGAAATGGTAGATGCGGACATTGCCGGGAATGGCGAGGTCATGCCCGCGGCCGTCGGTGGTGTCGAGCGACATCCCGCCCTGCCAATATTCGGTGTCGGTGTTGGTGTGGAAGATCTTGGGGCAGGTATGGCTTTGCCGGCAGCGGTCGAGCAGCCCGCCCCAGGTTCCAGAAACCGGGTCGAGACTATCGCCGTAGGTGAAGGGCGCGTCGGCGTCTGCGGTACTGAGCTTTTCCTCATGCTGCAGGCCCGGGCCGCGAATCGCCTGGGCGAAACGTTGGTTGATGTCGTTGCGGACCGAACCGATATGCGGATTGAGCCCGTCAGCGACTTGGCGGCGCTGTTCGTCCTGGTTGAAGCCGAGATCAAGAAAGGCCCGCGCCAGGCGGCCGTCCTGCGAGGTGCCGTGCATCAGCGCATATGTGATTGCGCCTTGCAGCGGATTGGTCAGCCCCGGCTGCCCGTAGCGCAGGAACGAGATGAAGTCGCGCATCGCCGCCAACCCGATGCCGTCGACCAGCGGGTCCTTGGCCGTATAAGTCAACTCGTAGATATGGTTGGTGTCGAACATGCCGCCATTGAGCATGTTGACGCAGATTTGTGGCGGGTCGGGCGGGCTGACGGTTACTTGGCTCGAGGTGCAGACCGCGAAATTCCATTGGCTGTTGGCTATCGGCACCTTCGGATCGTCCTGGTGGACCCGCTCGGTCAAGATCGCCCGGGGGCGATTGTTGTCGAGGCTGACCGGCGGATAGTCGCGGCCGTTATTGCCGGCGAAGGGGCCGCCGCCCAACGGCACGAAGCTCGCGGGCGCGGACAGATCGTATTCGGTGACGATGCGGCCGGTGATCGAACTGCCGTCGCGGTTTTTCGCCATCGGGGCGGTCAGCTGGATGCGGCCCGGGGCGGTCAACATATCGGCCTCCCAGCCGCTCCACGCCATGATGAACCCCTGACTTTCGAGAAAGCCGTCGCCTTGCGGGGTTGAACTGGTGACCCCGATGTTCCAGCCGGTGACTACCTTGTTACCGCGATTGACTATATCATAAAATAACGTGTGGTTGCTTTTAGTAAGATCCACCGGCATCAAAATCGAGAAGGTGAACGAATACTGGACCTTCCCATGCGATTTCGGGGCGAGATCGATATCGGTGATGATCGCGTTTAACGGATCTCTCGGGTCCAGTTCGCCGGTAGCGGTGCCGTCGAGCTGTTGGTACTGCCCGACCGAGCCGAAGGATTGGGTGCCATAGGGCTGCGACACGGCGTAGCTGAGACCGGTGATCCGCGCCTGCGTCGGTGCGGTGAAGCCGAGCAGCCCGAGCGCACTCAGACCCGCCATGACAAGATAAGCCCGTCTCCTCATGATCGCGTTCCCCCCGATGAGAACTCGGCCGGCCACGAGGCTCGGCAAGCTCTTGCGGCTTAGCGGCGCAGCCGGTCCAATTGTGTCTTAATCATGATACGCCAAGAGGGAGCGGGCGGGGTTGGCCACTGGCTTGCCGATTCGGCATAGGAGCCTTGCTGCGATGCCGCAGGCCAGCGTCTCGCGTTCGCCGAGACGCGGGCGGCGCGGATCGCGGCCGGCGATCCACGGCTTTCGATCCAGGAACGCTATAAGGACCACGCGACCTATGTGAACCTGGTCACAGCCGCTGCGGATAAGCTGGAGCACCAGCGTCTGCTGCTCGATCAGGACGTTCAGGCCTATATCGCCGCGGCCGAGGCAGCCTCGGTCCCCTGATTGGCGCCCGACTGCGAAGGTTTGGCGGCCGGTTTCGGTCGTCAGGCGGAGGCGGAGAAGCCGCCATCGACCGGGATGGCGGCGCCGGTCACGAAGTCGGCGGCGGACGAGGCGAGAAACACGGCGACCCCGGCGAGATCCTCGGGCATGCCCCAGCGGCCGGCCGGGGTGCGCGCGAGGACCCGCTCGTGCAGCCCGGCGACCTCGCGGCGGGCGTTTACCGTCAGTTCGGTGTCGATCCAGCCGGGCAGCACCGCGTTGACCTGGATGTTGTCCGGAGCCCAGGCGGCGGCGAGCGATTTGGTCATTTGCACGAGCCCGCCCTTGCTCGCGGCATAGGGAACCGCATAGGCGGCGCCGAAGATCGAATACATCGAGCCGATGTTGATGATCTTGCCGCCGCCGCCCTGCTTCATCGCCGGGTGAACCGCCTGGGCACAGATAAAGGCGCCGGTCAGATTGGTCTCGAGGACGGCGCGCCACTCGGCCGCGCTGTAGGTCTCCGCCGGCCGGCGGATCGACATGCCGGCATTGTTGACCAGGATGTCGACCCGGCCGAAACGGGCGAGAGCCGCGTCCGCCAGCGCCCGGCACGACGCCTCGTCGGCGACATCGAGCGCGACCGACCCGGCCTCGCAGCCAAGAGCGGCGAGCGCCGCCACCGCCGCCTGCGACTTCACCGGGTCGCGCGCCGCCACCAGGATGCTGGCGCCGGCCTCGGCCAGCCCGCGGGCCATGCCGAGCCCGATGCCGCCATTGCCCCCGGTAACGATGGCGACACGCCCGGAAAGGTCGAACCGGCTCATCCCAGCGGCCAACCCGCTAATCCGGCGCTCCGGTCAAACCATCCCGGCGCAACCCCATTCCGCCGCGTCCTGGGCCTCGACACCTGCCGCGAGCTCAATAAACCCCTTTCAGCGGGGTCGTCTCGTGCTTTTCGACGGTGGCGCCGGCGGCGCCGGTGTCGCTCGAGGTCAGCAGCTTGTTCGCCAGGCTTTGCGAGCCGACGATCGCATTCTGGTTTGGCGCCTGTCCGTTGGGCGCGCCGATATCGGGGAGGCCGCCGGTGCCGCGCAGACGCAGATCGGCGGCCTGCTTGCCGGGCTGGCCGGGTCCGGCCTGGTCGATCACCTGCTCGGCCTGCTGTTCGGCGGATTTTTCCTGCGGCCGCTCCGCCCCCGGCTCGGGCGGGCGCAGATCGAAATCTGGCGGGACCGTCAGCGGCGCCCGCAACTCGACCGCGAACTCGTCGGGCATCGGCTGGTCGATACCGATCGCCTGCTTCAAATCGGTGCAGCCGGAAAGCAGCGACGCAGTGCCCAGGCAGATGACGCAAAGGGAAACAAGACCGCGGCCCCCGCCGCGAACCCAGCGATCTTCGGTCATGGCAGTACTCCCTCCCCGCGGTATTTAATGCGCTTCACGATGCAGAAGCAAGCCGTCGAGCAGCATTGCGGCGACGCCGACGCAGATTGCGCTGTCGGCGAGGTTGAACGCCGGCCAATGCCATAATCCTATATGGAAATCGAGAAAATCGACGACGGCGCCGAGCCGAATCCGGTCAATGACATTGCCGACCGCCCCGCCGATGATCAGGCCGATGGCGACAGCGAGCAATGGGCTGCTGACCCGGCTCAGCCAATAGATCAGCCCGGCGACGATTGCGGCAGCGGCGAGCGAAAACACCAGGGCATTGAGCGCGGCGCCGCCGCCCGGGCCGGTGTTAAACATGCCAAAGCTCATGCCGCGGTTAAACGTCAGGACCAGGTTGAACATCGGCGCGATCCGCTCGCCGGCGAAGGCGCTCCCGGCAAAATGGGCGAGAATCGCGGCCTTGCTGAGCTGGTCGAGGATCGCGACGATTACCGCGACGGCCAGCCCCCGCGCCAGCATCACCCGGCGCTCGCCGGGCACGCCAGGTCGTCGCGCCGGTCGATCGCCGCGGCGCAGCGCAGGCACAAATCGGCGTGGCCTGGCGCGTGGCCGACTTCGAGCAGCACCCGCCAGCAGCGCTCGCAGCGCTCGCCCGCCGCCAGCGATACCCGAACGCCGATCCCAGGCAGATCCGATAGGGTAAACGCATCCTCCGGAACCGGCCCAACCGCAACCGTCGCCGCCGAGGTGATGCACAGCTCGGCCAGGTCGATATCGGCGGCAAGCGCCGCCAGCCGGTCCGGGACAAAGACCTCGATCGCCGCCTGCAGGCTCGACCCCAGCCGTTTCGCGCTGCGCTCGAGTTCGAGCCCGCCGGTGACGACCCGGCGCAAATCGCGCAGCGCCGCCCAGCGCTCGGCCAGGCTGGGATCATGCCAGTCGGGCGGCACCGCGGCGAACCGTTCGAGATGGATGCTGCGCTCCGCGGCATCGCCATGGCGGGCGAGCCAGGCCTCTTCGGCGGTAAAGCAGATGATCGGCGCCAGCCAGCGCACCAGACAGTCGAAGGCGCGGTCGAGCACGGTGCGCACCGCCCGCCGCCGGATGCCGCCGGGCGCGTCGCAATAGAGCCGGTCCTTGCGGATATCGAAGTAAAACGCCGATAGATCGGCTGCGCAGAAATTGTATAGCGCGGTAAAAATGCCGTGGAAATCGAAGGCGTCGATCGAGCCCCGGACCAGCCTGTCGAGCTCCGCCAGGCGGTGCAGTACCCAGCGCTCGAGTTCGGGCATCGCCTCGACGCCGACCGCCTCGCCGGGCGTGAAGCCGTCGAGCGCGCCCAACAGATAGCGCAGGGTGTTGCGCAGGCGGCGATAGACATCGCTGTGATGCTTGAGGATCTCGGGACCAATGCGCAAATCTTCGGAATAGTCGGAGCCGACCACCCACAGGCGCAGGATATCGGCGCCGCTCTGCTGCATGACGTCCTGGGGGGCGACCACGTTGCCGAGCGATTTCGACATCTTGCGGCCCTCTTCGTCGAGGACGAAGCCGTGGGTCAGCACCGCGTCGTAAGGCGCGCGGCCTCGGGTGCCGCAGGCTTCGATCAACGAAGAGTTGAACCAGCCGCGATGCTGGTCCGAGCCTTCGAGATAGAGCGAAGCCGGCCAGCGCAGTTCGGGCCGCTGTTCGAGGACAAAGGCGTGGGTCGAGCCCGAATCGAACCATACTTCGACGATATCGGCGACCTTTTCCCATTCGGCCGGGTCATAGCCATTGCCGAGGAATTGCGCGGCGTCGGCGCTGAACCAGATGTCGGAGCCGTGGCGCTCGACCGCGGCGGCGACGCGCTCGACCACGGCCGGGTCGCGCAGCGGCTCGCCGGTCTCGCGGTGGGTGAAGACCGCGATCGGCACGCCCCAGGCGCGCTGGCGCGAAACGCACCAGTCGGGCCGGGTCTCGACCATGGTTTCGATCCGGTTGCGCCCCTGCGGCGGGATCCAGCGGGTTGCGGCGATCGCCGCCAGCGCCTTCTGCCGCAGGCCGTTGGCCGCCATGCTGATGAACCATTGCGGCGTGTTGCGAAAAATCAGCGGCGCCTTCGACCGCCAGGAATGCGGGTAGGAATGAACCAGGCTGCCGCGGGCCAGCAGGCCGCCCGCCGCGTCGATTGCGGCGATCACCACCTCGTTCGCATCGCCATGCCTGCCGTTCGGTCGATAGACCGAGCGGCCGGCGAACAGCGGCACGCCCGGCAGATAGACGCCGTCTGGCCCGACCGTGTCCGGCACCGGCAGATCATTCGCCTGGCCAAGATCGAAATCGTCGGCGCCATGCCCCGGGGCGATGTGGACGAGACCGCTGCCCTGGTCGGATTCGACAAAACCCGCGGCCAGCAGCGGCACCTCGAACTCGTAGCCCTGGCCGCACAGCGGGTGGCGGGCGATGGTTCCGGCGAGCGCGGCGCCCGGAACGCGCTCGGCCACCGAATAGGCCTCGATGCCGGCGCCGGCGGCAACCTGGTCGACCAGTGCGGCGGCGACCAGCAAGGTCTCGCCGGGCCGCGCGCGGCTGCTCTCCGCCGCCCGGTCGACCTGCATCGCGACATAGTCGAGCGCGGCGCTGAACGCGATCGCGCGGTTGCCGGGCAGGGTCCAGGGCGTCGTCGTCCAGATCAATGCGCTGGCATCGACCAGCGCCGGCAGACCGGTGCGCAAGATCGGGAAGCGCACCCAGACGGTCGTCGATTTGTGGTCGTGATATTCGACCTCGGCCTCGGCCAGCGCGGTCTGTTCGACGACCGACCACAGCACCGGCTTCGAGCCGCGATAGAGCCCGCCATTGACCAGAAACTTGCCGATCTCGCGGACGATCTGCGCCTCGGCCGAATAGGCCATCGTGGTATAGGGGTCGTCCCAGTCGCCTACCACGCCGAGGCGCTCGAACTCGGCCTTTTGCACGGCGATCCAATGAGCGGCGAACTCGCGGCATTCGCGGCGGAATTGATCGGCCGGGACGCTGTCCTTCGAAATTTTCTTCGCCCGGTACTTTTCTTCGATCATCCACTCGATCGGCAGCCCGTGGCAGTCCCAGCCAGGAACATAGGGCGCGTCCTTGCCCAGCATCTGCTGGGAGCGGTTGACCAGATCCTTGAGGATCTTGTTCAGCGCGTGGCCGATATGGAGATGGCCGTTGGCATAGGGCGGGCCGTCATGCAGGACGAATTTCTCCCGGTCCTGCGAGCTCTCGCGCAGCCGATGGTAAAGATCCATCGCCTGCCAGCGCGCCAGGATCGCCGGCTCGCGTTTCGGCAGGTCCCCGCGCATCGGGAACGGGGTCTTGGGCAAGAAGACGGTCGGACGATAATCCGTGGGCATCATGACCCCCTGGATAAAAGCGAAAAGGTGAAAGCGTCCCCGATCCTCAGCCGAGGACCGGGCCGATAATTCGCGATATCCAGGCGGGATGCGAAAACATAGGCGACATATAACAGCCGGCCCGGCCAAATTCGAGGATCGTTTGATCCGCGTCGTCGCCCGTGATGGATCAACCGGCGTCGATAAATTGCCCGCGGTCTCCGGCTACACCATCGACACGGTCGTCGGCAATTGCGCCGGGTCCTGCCAGAAGGCGAGGCCCTCGTAGCGGTTGAACAAATCCGGCGGCAGCACTGTCGCGCGCGGCTTCGCCTTGACCGCGCTGCGGACATCGTGCAGTCCGGGTGTGCCGAGCCGCAGATCGAACTCGATCATGTCGTAGCACGGCTCGATATGCTCGGGATCGTGGGCGTGAAGCGGTTCGCCGATAAAATCGTAGATCGCGGCCAGGGTGCCGAGCGGGTTTGCCGTCAGGCTCTCGTAGCGGACCAAGAGCAGCCGGTCGCTATGTTCGCCATAGACCGCCTCGCGCAAGGCGTTGAGGGCAAAGCCAACCATGCCGGTCGGGCCGCCCAGTCCCTCGACCCGCGAATAGACGGTGCCGCCCGGCTCGTAGCTGAAGATCCCCGACAATTCGAAGGCGTTGCGCCGAATCAGGTTTTCGATGCTGTCGATGACCCAGGCCGGGTTGCGCACGCAGCAGACGATTTTCGCGGCGGGAAACAGCCGGGTCAGCGCGGGCAGCTTTGTGGTCCATTGCCGGTTCGTGTCGAACACCACCTGCTCCGGGTGGATGTCGGCGTAATAGGCCTCGAACACCGCGCGCAACAGCCGCTGGCGCAGATCGTCATCGATGAAGACGGAGGCCTCGTTGCGCTGGCTGGTCTCGCGCAGCATGGCGCTGAACAGGCTGCCGACCGGGCTGGTCATGCCCGCCGAGAAGCGCGGGTTCTGCCGCAGCAACGCCGCGAGCAGGGTCGATCCCGAGCGCGGCAGGCCGGAGATGAAATGGATGCCGTTGCGCATCAAAGCATTCGCCAGTGTTGTGGATCACAGAGGATCATTCGCGGCCATTGCGAGGCGCCCCCAAGGCAACCAAGCGACCCCCGGCGCTATCTAACCATTTATTCGTCGCCCCCGCGCAAGCGGGGGTCCAGAGCGGATGCTGCGGCCCTGGGACACCGGGTTCCCGCTTTCGCGGGAATGACGACGACTGAGGGTTCCGGGATCTGCATCGAGGCCGGCTCAGCCGCGCCGGCGGCGGCGGATCAGGCCGAGCCCGGCGAATGCCGTGGCGAGGAGGCCGAGGCTGCCGGGCTCGGGGACCGCGGTGGGGACAAAGTCGATCGTCACATAGCCGTTGCCGCTGTAGGCGGCGTTGTTCGCGCCGCCCGCGACCAGCACGGGGTTGGCGGCGTACGGCGCCACGTACGAGCCGCCGCCGCCGCCTCCGGCGCCAAAGCCGCTGCCGCCGCCGCCGCCCGACGCACCACCGCCGCCGCCGCCACCACTATAGCCGCCCCCACCCCCGCCGCCGAAGCCGCCGTCGACGCTGGCGACATCTCCAGGGCCGCCCCCAAAGCTTGGCGGACCAAAGCCGCCGCCGCCCGAGAAAGATCCGGCGCCAGGGCCGCCATTGCCGTAATAACCGGCGCCGCCGCCACCATTGAAGGCGTTGGCAGTGGCGCCGTAGCCGCCCAACCCGCCGGCCGCGCCAGCACCGCCGTAGGTCCCGTAACCGGCTTGGCCAGCGGTGACGGCCTGACCGGGTCCCCGTTCCCATACAGGAAACCGGCGCCGCCGCCGCCGCCGGCGATGATCAGCGCCCCGGTCAAGTAAGTGTAGACAAAGCTGCCCCCGCCGCCGCCGCCGGCATAGCCGATACCGAAATTGCCGTTCCCGCCGGCGCCGCCGACCGCGATGTCGAGCATCGTGCCGGCAGTGAGAACGACATCGCCGCTGGCGAGCGCCCCCAGACAGCCAGTGTTTTGGTACGCTCTGCCGCCTTGCGCACCGGCGGCGATGATGTCGTAAGTCCCGGTCGTCGGCACCGTGTAGCTGGCGACCGCCCCGCTGAAATTGAAGGTGGTGGCATTGGCGCCGGCGGCGCCGACCAGCAAGGCCAGCGCCGAAGTCCCGGCCAAAAGATAACGTCTCATCAACGTACCCCTGTTGTGATTACGATCGGCTCCGGCCGTCGCCGGAGCCACGCCGGTTCATGCCGAATGCCGCCGCCGCCGGACGAGGCCGAGGCCGATCAGCGCCGACGCGACCAGCCCCAGGCTGCCGGGCTCGGGGACCGCGGCGGGGACAAAGTCGATCGTCACATAGCCGTTGCCGCTGTAAGCGCCATTGTCGGCGCCGCCGGTCACCAGCTCGACATTGGTGAAATCGCTCGCGACGTACGAGCCGCCTCCGCCTCCGCCATAGCTGCCGCCTCCGCCGCCGCCCGCGTAGCCGCCGCCACCGCCACCGCCGCCGCCAAACCCGGCGCCAACGCTGCCACCGCCGCCGCCGCCGCCAAACCCGCCGTCGCCGGCACCCGCCGTGCCGCCGCCGCCGCCGGTGAAGGTCGTCGGCCCAAAGCCGCCGAGGCCCGAGAACAGTCCGGTGCCGTTACCGCCATTGCCGAAGAAGCCGGCGCCGCCGCCGCCGTTGGCGCCAACGGCATAGCCGCCGCCGCCGCCGCCCATGCCGTTAGTACCCCCGGCGCCGGCATTGCTGCTCTGACCGTCCTTGCCCTGCTGGCCGGGACCGCCGCCGCCGCCACCGCCGCCGCCGCCGCCGCCGGCGACGACCAGCGGCGCGGTCAACGAGGTGTAGACAAAGCTGCCGCCACCGCCGCCACCCCCATAGCTGCTGCCGGCGCCGCCGGCGCCGCCGACCGCGATGTCGACGACGGTGCCGACTATATCTTCGCCAAAACACAAGCAAAAAATGGGCCAATATGGAAAAACAAGTACTTGGCAGTCATCCTGCCTCGCCATTGTAAGATTTTCCGACGCTTTGCGACGCATTTTTCCGGATGATATTCGTGATTGACCGCGCCGGGGCCGCGCGGCGGCGTGAACATGTACAAGTTTCAACCTATCAGTTTGCAGACCGTAAAATTTTCCGGCGGGCTAGCCGGGGCCACGCGTCTGGGCGAGGATTTCGCGGGCGCCGGCGGCATCGGCGGCGATCTGGGCTTTGAGGGCGGGCGCCGAGCCCGGCGAATTCTGCTCGGGACGGATCAAATCGACGAGCGCCACCCTCAGGTGACGGCCGTAAAGATCGGTGTCGGTGTCGAACAAATGCGCTTCGACGGCGCTGCCGAATTCCGCCAGGATCGGCGGTGGCGAACACGCGGCCGCGGTGCAGCGCCACCAGCTTTTCGAAGACCGCGCTGTGGCCGCGGAAGATTTGCAGGGTGTGTTCTTCGTCCTCGGCCATCAGCCGGCTGTAGGCGGCGACGTCGGCCGACAGGATCGTCGCCAGCTTGCGTTCGAGGCCGTCCTGTGGATCGTCGGCTTCGGCCACCGGCTTTCCTTGGCGAAACTGCGTCGCCTCGGATCATACCATCCCTGACCGGTTCGCGACGAGGCCAAACGCAACCGGAGGTATCGCAGCGCTGTTGTCTTCGGCCGATCCGCGCCGTAGCGTTGGGCAGGCTGCAAGCCCGATTGTGGCAGGCGTAGAAGCCGAACGAATATTGCTGCGGAGACCGGCAGCCGTGACCGTTGCCGAACGATCAGCCCAGGACGACCGCCACCCGCCCAAGCCGGTCCTGACCTTGCGGGTCGGGATCACCGGACATCGCCCGAAGCCGGCGCGATTTCCGCCCGATGCGTTCGAGCGCGTGAGCGGCCAGCTTAGCCTGGTTTTCCGGGCGATCGATCAAGCGCTGCGCGAATTGCACCGCGCGAATGCCCGGTTCTACTCGAGCGAGCCCCACCGTGTCCGTCTGGTCACGGGCATGGCCGAAGGCGCCGACCAAATGGCGGTCTGGGCTCGGCCGAAAGACTGGGAGGTCGAGGCTGTAGTCGTGTCGGATAATCAGGCGGGCGCCGATCAGGTGGCGGTCTGGACGCGGCCGGATGGCTGGGCGGTCGACGCCATTCTGCCGTTCCCGCGCGATAGTTACCGAAAAGATTTCGAGAAATCGGCGGCAGATGAAAGCCGCAACGTCCAAGCGGATTTCGAGGCCGCTCTCGAGGAAGCCGATACCATCCTGGAGCTGCCGGAAATTGAGGACCCTAAAGAACGGGATTGGGGCTACGCGCGTCTAGGGAGCTTTCTGATATGGCAGGTCGACGTGCTGGTTGCGGTATGGGACGGACAGGCCGAGGAGGGGCCAGGAGGCACCGCGGCGGTAATCCGGCAGGCGGTGAGCGCCCATGTCCCGGTGGTTTGGATCGCCACCCGGCCAGAGGCAGTGCACGGACCCGCTTTCCCTCGCATGATCGAAGCTTTCGAGAGGCAGGGAGAGCCTGTCGCGCCGGCGGCGGACTGCACCGCGGGGCGCCTCAAGGATGCGATTTCAACGATCGTGTCGCTGCCCAAAAATGTTCAGGTGTCAACGTTCGAAAGCGGCGGGGAAGCAGGCGCTCCGAGGATCGAGCAAAAATTATCAACTTTTCTTTCTGAAAATTGGCCGGCTTCATCCAGGTGGATTGCCTATGACCTTTACCGACGGTGGATCGAAGGGCGCTGTTTGCGCTGCAAAATTGCCGTTGCGTCATTGCCGGAGCGGTTGACTGAGTGGGATCGATTCTTAGACAACGCCCACGCTAACGAAAATCTCAAGAAATCGAATTCGCTCGATTTTGCTTCCTCGCTATATTTGGACAGATCAACTTGCCGTAGTTTTTGCCAATAAATATAGAAGTGCGTACATTACCTATTATTTGCTAGCTGCGGTGGTGGTTTTTATAGCGTTATTTGGACTTTTGCTCCATTTTCACCCGGACGAATTGGCAAAAGTTTCTTTGGTCCGAAAATTCATATTGGTTATAATAGAGCTAGTATTTATTTTTGTAATTATAGCTGTCTACACCACTGGCAGGAGGCAGCGCTGGCACGAAAAATGGCTCGAATATCGTGCGCTTGCGGAGATGCTTCGTGATTTCGAGATTTCTTGCCTTCTTTGCCGAATATGGCGGAATACAACACGGTGACGGTTTCCGATCAGCATCTTCTACATGGTTTTTGTGGTATTTGAGAGCAACAATCCGCGAGCTTGGCTTACCTCAGGGTGTCTTAGATGGGACCTACCAATCCGAACTGCTCTCCGCGGTGCAGCAGCACGTAATAGCGGATCAACTCGATTATCACCGGACGAATGCTCATACGCTACATCGGATGAGTTAGTCGCTCCACAAGCTCACAGATGGGTGCTTTGGGGCAACAGTATTGGTTTTATTAATATTCCTGTTTTGTTGGCCATTTTATCGATTGGGTTGGCCTGTTAAAAGAGATGTCGTCGAAAATAGCGCGTTGTGGATTTCGAACCTGTTTACGTTTTTTGCCGCATTCCTGCCGGCGCTGGGAGCGGCGTTCGCCGGGATCCGCGAGACTGGCGATTTCCATGGTTTCGCGCAACGGTCCGCGAGAACGGTAGCGAACCTGGAAAATCGCGACTCCGATCTCGCCCGAGCCAAACGAACGCTGGCGCTTGACGACACCCGTAACGTTCTCGTTACCACGTCACAAGTATTGACCGAAGATCTTGCCGCCTGGCAATCATTATATTCTGAAAAGCGGCTGACGCTGCCGGTTTGACCGTAGGGTTATGGTTGTTTCAGTCTCGCCCTGCCATCCTGCTTCTGCTTGGCTTGGCGACGGGCCTGGGGATGCGGTGCTCCAATTGCGCTTTTTCAGAGGGCTATCCCGGTGATCTGGCTGTTCCTTCCCCGGTAACCATCATAACACCTGCCTAATTTAGCGGGAATGCAGAAAGGATTTCGCGGGCGCGGGCGGCGTCGGCGGCGATCTGGGCTTTCAGCGCGTCGAGACCGGCGAATTTCTGTTCGGGGCGGATGAAATCGACCAGCGCCACCCGCAGGTGACGGCCGTAAAGATCGGTGTCGGTGTCAAACAGATGCGCTTCGAGGCGCGGTTCGGAGCCGCCGATCGTCGGGCGCAGGCCGAGATTGGCGACGCCGTCGATGGTATGGCCGGCGAGCGGGTCGTCCGGGCCGTCGCCGCTGACCCGCACCGCGTAGACGCCAAAGGCTGGCCGCAGGTAATCGTCTAGCCCGAGATTGGCGGTCGGGAAGCCGATCGTCCGGCCGCGCCGGTCGCCGGTGGCGACGCGGCCATCGATCTCCCAGAACCGGCCGAGCAGGGCCGCCGCCTGGCGCGGCTTGCCGGCCTTGAGCAATTCGCGGATCTGGGTCGAGGAATAGACGGTCTGGTCCGCGCCGCGAATCGGCTCGATGATGGTGACGGCAAAGCCGCGCTCCAATCCGGTGGCGCGCAGGAAATCGGGCGTGCCGCGCCGGCTCTTGCCAAAGGTGCAGTCCCAGCCGACGACGACGTGGGAGGCGCCGATCGCCTCAACGATGATCTCGCCAAGAAAATCCTCGGCGCTCTTCGCGGCAAAGCCGAGATCGAAATGCTGCACGAACAACAGATCGACGCCGAGCCGGGCCAGTTCGCGCTCCTTGACCCGGAACGGGGTCAGCCGGAACGGCTCGGCATTGGGCAGGAACACGCTGCGCGGATGCGGCTCGAAGCTCAGCACCGCGGTCGGCCGGCCGTCCTCGCGCGCCAATTCGCGGGCCCGGCCGATCAGCAGCGCATGGCCGCGATGCAGGCCGTCGAAATTGCCCATCGCCAGGACCGCGCCGCGCGGGTGGTGCGATCGGGGGCCGGGATGTCGGATGACGCGGATCACGGGAGCATGGCGCGGGCGAAGCTTCATCGGTAGCCAGATGGCGCGAAAATAGCCCGAGCCGCGGCGCGAGGATAGCGGGTCGCGCCCGTTGTCGCGCGGAAGTGGGCGAAAATCTGGCGCCGCTCGCCGACCGCCCGGTTTTCGCCGCAATCCTCTATAGTCCTGCGGCAACATTCGCCGGAGGCGGGATGGCAGAGGAGCGGGTGCCGCGCGAGCAGATGGAATATGACGTGGTCGTGGTCGGGGGCGGGCCGGCTGGGCTCGCCGCCGCGATCCGGCTGAAGCAGCTCGCGGCGGCGGGTGGACAGGAGATTGCGGTCTGCGTCGTCGAGAAAGGCTCGGAAATCGGCGCCCACATCCTGTCGGGTGCGGTGTTCGAGCCGCGGGCGCTCGGCGAATTGTTTCCCGACTGGCGCGAGCGCGGCGCGCCGCTGGTCACCGCGGCGGCCGAGGACCGGTTTGTGCTGCTGACCGCGACCCGCGCCTGGCGCCTGCCGACCCCGCCGCAGATGCACAATCGGGGCAACTACATCATCAGCCTCGGCAATCTGTGCCGCTGGCTGGCGAGCCAGGCCGAGGCGCTGGGGGTCGAGATCTATCCCGGCTTTGCCGCCGCCGAAGTGCTGTACGACGATGCCGGCCGGGTGCGCGGGGTCGCCACCGGCGATATGGGGATCGGCAAGGATGGCAGACCGACCGAGCGCTACCAGCCCGGTGTCGAGCTGATCGCCAGGGAGACGCTGTTCGCCGAGGGCTGCCGCGGCTCCCTGACCAAGACCCTGGTCGAGCGGTTCCGGTTGCGCGACGGCATCGATCCGCAGACCTATGCGATCGGCATCAAGGAATTGTGGGAGGTCAGGGCGGAGCAGCACCACCCTGGCCTGGTCGTCCACAGCATTGGCTGGCCGCTCGACGCCGCCACCTATGGCGGCTCGTTCCTCTATCATCTCGAGGATCGCCAGGTGGCGGTCGGGCTAGTGATCGGGCTCGACTACAAGAACCCCTATCTGAACCCGTTCGAGGAATTTCAGCGCTTCAAGACGCACCCGGCGTTTCGCCCGCTATTCGAGGGCGGGCGGCGCATCGCCTATGGCGCGCGGGCCCTGAACGAGGGGGGCTTCCAATCGATCCCGCGGCTCGATTTCCCGGGCGGGGCGCTGGTCGGCTGCGCCGCCGGCTTTGTCAACGTGCCCAAGATCAAGGGCAGCCATACGGCGATGAAATCGGGGATGGTCGCGGCCGAAACCGTGTTCCGCCGGCTCGCCGGCGAGCCGGCCGCCGAGGTCGGAACCGCGCTCAAGGACAGCTGGGTGTGGGACGAGCTGCGCCAGGTGCGCAACATCCGGCCGGGTTTTCGCTGGGGGCTGTGGGCGGGGCTCGCCTATGCGGCGCTCGACACCTATGTCCTGCGCGGCGCCGCACCCTGGACTTTTCGCAATCACCTCGACCACACGCAGCTGCTGCCCGCCAGCGCGGCGCGGCGGATCGACTATCCCCGGCCCGACGGCAAGGTCAGCTTCGACCGGCTCTCCTCGGTGTTCATCTCCAACACCAATCACGAGGAGGACCAGCCGCCGCACCTGCGGCTGCGCGACCCGGCAAAAGCGATCGCCGTCAACTATCGGCTCTACGATTCGCCGGAACAGCGGTATTGTCCGGCAGGCGTGTACGAGATCGTCGAGGCGGCCGGGGGCGCCACCCCCTACTTGCAGATCAACGCGCAGAATTGCGTGCACTGCAAGACATGCGACATCAAGGACCCCGAGCAGAACATTGACTGGGTCGTGCCGGAGGGCGGCGGTGGGCCCAATTATCCGAATATGTAAGAGGCTGACAGGCGGCAACAGATGGGGATTACGGTGATCGAGCCGTTGCGGATCGGATGTGTCGCGGGCGTGTTGATGGCGGTCCTCGCGGCGGGCGCCGCCATGGCGGCGCCAAGCCCGCCGGAGCCGGCGATTTCGGCGGATACCCCGTTCGGCGCCTATCTGGCCGGCCGGCACGCGCAGCAGGAGCGCGACTACGGCAATGCCGCCTTGTGGTTCGAGGATGCGCTCAAGGCCGATCCGGGCTCGCCCGAACTGATCAGCCGCACCTTTTCGATGGAGGCGCAGGCCGGTCATTTCAACAAGGCGCTGCCGCTCGCCGAGCAGGTCCTCAAGCTCGACGGCTCCGATGCGGTCGCCGATCTGGTTCTGCTGATCGACCGGGTCAAGGCCGGCGACAAGGCCGCGGCACTGGCCCGCGCCGAGGTGTTGCCGAATGACGGGCTGCACCGCTATCTCGGCCCGGTAGCCCGCGCCTGGACGCAGATGGCGGTGGGCAATCTCGCCGGCGCCGACGCGGCCTTGCAGGAGCTCGACAAGTTCGACGGCTTCGCCCCGCTCAAATATTTCCAGCTCGGTCTGCTCTATGATTTTGCCGGCAAACCCGATAAGGCCGAGCAGTATTACAAGCAAACCCTCGACGCGACCGGCCAGCTCAACTGGCGGCTGACCGACGCGATGGCCAATTTTTATCAGCGTCACGGCCATCCCGACCAGGCCGACGCGATCTACAAACGGTTCATCAAGGAGAATTCAGGCAGCGAGCTGGCCGAATTGGTGCTGGCGACCAAGCCGGTCGGGGTGCCGGCGCCGCTGATCGGCTCGGCCGAGGATGGCCTCGCCGAAGGCCTGTTCGATCTGGCCAGCGTCGTCAACCAACCGGAGACCACCGATGTGGCGCTGCTCTATGATCGCAGCGCACTCTATCTGCGGCCGCATCTGGCGGTGGCCCAGCTATTGCTCGCCGACATCCTGAGCGGCGAGAACAAGGCGCAGGAGAGCCTCGACGTCCTGTCCGGAATTCCGGCGAGCTCGCGCTATGCCTGGTCGGCGCAGCTGCGCCGGGCCGCCAATCTGGAGACCCTCGGCCGCGCCGACGAGGCGGTCGCCGAACTTCGGACGATGGCGGCGAAGGAGCCTGCCCGCACCGGGGCGGAGATCCAGCTCGGCGATCTGTTGCGCGACCAGAAGCGCTTTTCGCAAGCGGCCGACGCCTATAGCGAGGCGATCCGCCGTCTGAAGGCGGCCGGCGGGACGCCGCACTGGCCGCTCTATTACAGCCGGGGCATCTCCTATGAGCGTTCGGGCCAATGGAGCCTGGCCGAGGCCGACCTCGAACACGCGCTCGAGCTCAAGCCCGATCAGCCCCTGGTGCTCAACTATCTCGGCTATTCGTGGATCGACCGCGGCGTAAAGCTAAAGCGCGGCCTGAAGATGATCGAGCGGGCGGTGGCGTTGCGGCCCGAGGACGGCTACATCATCGACAGCCTGGGCTGGGCGCATTATCGCCTTGGCGACTATGCGGGCGCTGTCGAATACCTGGAAAAGGCGCTGGAACTGGTGCCCGACGATCCGACCATCAACGATCATCTGGGCGACGCCTATTGGAAGAGCGGGCGGACGCTCGAAGCCCGCTATCAATGGCGGCAGGCGCTGCAGTTCAAGCCCGACAAGGAAGACATCAAGCCGATCGAAGCCAAGCTTGAAAGCGGTCTGCCGACCATCACCACAACCACCACGACGCGCGCCGGCGGCGGCTAGCGGCGATGCCGGTCGCCGCCTTTGCCCCGGCAAAGGTCAATCTTTACCTGCATGTTATCGGCAGGCGGGCGGACGGCTATCACCTGATCGACAGCCTGGTCGCCTTTGCCGATATCGGCGACCGCCTCACCGCCCAAGAGGCAGCATCGCTGACCCTGGATACCGACGGGCCGGAGGCGGCGGGCCTTGTCGGCCTTGGCGAGGATAATCTGGTGCTGCGGGCCGCCCGCCTGCTCCGTGAGCACGCCGGGATTGCCTCGGGCGCGGCCCTCCATTTGCACAAGAACCTGCCGGTTGCCGCCGGCATCGGCGGCGGGTCGAGCGACGCGGCGGCGGCGCTGCGCGCGCTGTGCACGTTGTGGCGAGTGTCGATCGAGGAGCAGGATCTGCGCCATCTCGGCGCCCGGCTCGGCACCGACGTCGCGGTTTGCCTTCATGCCGGCGCCGCCTGGGTCGGCGGCATCGGCGAAAGCATTGAGCCGGCCGCGTCGCTGCCGGCGGCCGGGATCGTGCTGGCCAATCCGCGGATCGCGTTGCCGACCGTGAGCGTCTTTGCCGCCCGGCGCGGGCGGTTCGGCGGTTGCGGTCGGTTCGCGCCGATGCCGCGCGATGCCGCCGGTCTCGCCGCGGCATTGCGGTCTGGCCGCAATGATCTGAGCGAGCCGGCGATCGGCCTGGTTCCCGAGATTGCCGCGGTGCTGGCGCTCCTCTCCCGATTGCCCGGGGCCCTGATCGCGCGGATGAGCGGCAGCGGCGCCACCTGCTTTGTCCTGTTTGCCGACCGCGCCGCGGCCGAGCGGGCATGCGCCGCCCTTGCAGCGGCCGAGCCTGGATGGTGGTGCGCGGCCGGCGGGTTGGTTGTCGCAGAGGGGGTTTCCCGGTAATTTGGGACGGGTCGGGCCGGTGGGGCGTAGCCAAGTGGTAAGGCAGCGGATTTTGATTCCGCCATACGGAGGTTCGAATCCTCCCGCCCCAGCCAGCCGGGCATTCGGGAGGTATTAGCGATGGCAGACGAGCAGAACTGGGTCGGCACTTGGACCATGGCGCCGGCGCCGGCCGAAACCGGCGCCTTCAACAACCAGACCTTGCGCATGACGATGCGCGCCAGCCTCGGCGGCAACCGGGTGCGGGTGCGGATCTCGAACGCCTATGGCCGGCGTCCGCTGGACATCGGCGGCGCGCATATCGCGCTGCGCGACGCCGGAGCAGCGATTATTGCCGAGTTGGACCGCAAGCTGAGTTTCGCCGGCGCGGCGACGGCGACGATCGCGGCCGGCGCGGTCCTGTTCAGCGATCCGGTCGCGCTCGACCTGCCGCCGCTCGCCGATCTCGCGGTCAGCCTCTATTTGCCCGACGAGATCCCGAACGATTTCCAGATCACCGGACGCTATGCGCGGCAGACCAACTACGTCTCGCCGCCGGGCGATTTCACCGCGGCCAAGTTGATGCCGATCGGCAGCCTCACCAGCGACTGGTTCTTCGTCTGCGGCGTCGACGTGCTGGCCAGCGCCGACACCGGCGGCATCATCGCACTCGGCGATTCGCTGACCGACGGCAACATCTCGACGATCGATGCGTTTTGCCGCTGGCCCGACCAGCTCGCCCGCCGCCTGATGGCGCGCCGACGCGGCCGGCCGATGGCGGTGATGAACCAGGGGCTCGGCGGCAACCGCATCCTCTTCGACATCCGCGGCGACAGCGGGCTGCGCCGGTTTGACCGCGATGTGCTGTCCCAACCGGGCGTCAGCCATGTCATCGTCATGCTCGGCACCAACGATCTGCGCAATCGCTGGAAGAAGCCGGAAGAGGAGCCCACCGCGCCGCAGATGATCGCCGGGCTGAAGCAGATGGCGGTGCGCGCCCATAGCGCCGGGATCAAGATCATCGGCGCCACGCTGACCCCGTTCGGCAACGAGACCTATATGGCCGATGCCTGGAACCCGCGGCGCGAGGAGGTGCGGCTGGCGGTCAATGGCTGGATCCGCCAGGGCGGCGGGTTCGACGCGGTCGCCGATTTCGACCAGGCATTGCGCGACCCCGAACATCCGACGCAGATGCTGCCGATACTCGATTGCGGCGACGGCCTGCATCCGAGCGACCTCGGCTACAACAAGATGGGCGACGCGA
>CAVZKP010000004.1:0-25908 GCA_963775875.1 uncultured Alphaproteobacteria bacterium | reverse complement strand
CAGCTGGGCATTCTTCCAGGCTGGCCGAGACATCATTGGTGGTGTCTTCGGAAGTGACCCGGCAGGTCGACTCTTCTTCCGGCGTGCCGTCGAGAAACTTCTCCTGCGCCTGCGGGATCGGCACCCCGAAGATCGGGATCGAGGTGATGCCCGCCCTGGTTGGGGTTGGTTGTCGTGTAGCTGATCTGCGGATAGAGCAAATCCACCTGCGACGGATTGTTCGGGCAGTCGGTCGGGTCGGCCGACACCGTGCAGCCGGTCAGCAGCTTCTGCCGGTCAAGGATTTGAAAGACGCCGGTGCTGCTGACGCCATAGGGCATGTAGACGCGATTTGTCTCCACCCGCCGAAGAACCTGGTGAACCATTTCCGGGTTGCCGGGCCCGGCGGGGTTGGTGACGCCTTCGTAGCAAGTGGGCCGGGAGCATTGTAGCAGCTTCGTGCGGATGGGGAGGCGGTAGGCTGCTGGCCAACCAGCCCCCACTGGCGGATGAAAACCGGCTTCGCCGGATTGCAGGTTCAAAAATATAGACGTGCTGTCCCGATTTCCATCCATCGGCCGCGCTGCCGGCGATCACGTACGCGATCCCGGTGTCGCATTCCCCACCAGATATGGTGCGTGAAGTTCAGGCCCGTCAGGATCTCCTCGAGCTCAACCGGCGCCGTTGGATTTGTGACATCCCAAACCTCCTGATCGATCGATCCGTTATGCCGGACGATGTACCAGTGGTTCGCCGGCAGCCCGGGCTTCGACGGCGCGTTATTCAGAGTCTTGCTGCCGCACACGGCCACATGCGACGAACTGCCTTGCGACGCCGGGATGTGCCACAGGAAGACCGGGTTGTTGGGATAGGTGACATCGATCAGCGACGTGCCGTTCCCCTCCACTTTTCCCGTCAGTGGGTTGTAGGCGCTGCCGCCACTGTCGGTCATGTACAGGATATAGCGGCCATTTTCGTTTTCGATCCAGCCGTCATCCGAACTGGGGCGCCCCTGGTTCTTGTTGAACCCGACGATTTTCATGTTCCAGATCGATTGCTGGTTCCAGCTATTGGGCGGCGGCACCGGTAGCGGCGGCAGGCCGGCAGCCCCTTCCGGGCCTTCATTGAGGGTGATGACCGGGACGTTCGGCCCATCGGGCAGATAGCCTTGAGCCGAAGCTGCGCTGCTCAACCCAAAGACGAAACCGGAAAAGCCGACAAGAAGAAGCAACAACCCGAAGCTCCGGGCCACTCTACAGAAATTCTTCACCGCGATCTCCCTAATTTGCCATAATTATGTTCATTTTTGGTCTTTTTGAGGTTATCTGCCACGCCAATCCGGGTCAAGCCGATCGTTACTGGATAGACCTGGTTCGGGCATGAGGTCGCCGGGGCACCGGCGGGGCGGGTTCGCACGAGCCGGCTCGGGCGATTTTCTTTCGCCACAAGTTCGGTCGCCGGTCGATCGCCGGAGAAGCGCCGCGGGAACTTAACAGATGCCCTCGATGCTGCTCTAATGGCTCGGGGTCGGGAAACATCGCCAGAGGGGATCGAAAAATGCCGCGACTGTCCGCGCGCGCCGGCGGCGCGCACGCCGAGACGCGGCCGGCTGCGCCGTTCGGGCGCTGACCCGGAATGGGGATTTCAATCGAGCTCGCGGTCAACGCGATCATCGCCGGTCTGCTGCTCGGCGGGTTTTACGCCGCGGTCACGGTCGGGGTGACGATCTCCTTCGGCATGCTCGACATCGTCAACATCGCCCACCCGGCTTTTATCATGCTCGGCTCGTTCGTCGCCTATACGCTGAATTCGAGCCTCGGCCTCGACCCGGTGCTGATCGGCGTGGCGATGACGCCGCTGTTCTTTCTGCTCGGGATCGCGGTTTATCAAATCTATTACTATGCTTTCGAGCGGCGCGGCGAGGAGTTCGATCCAGGGCCTCGCCTTTTTCTTCGGCCTGTTGTTTGTCGGCGAGGTGGCGCTGATCCTGATCTTTGGCGTCGACTACCGCTTTGTCGAGGCGCGGTATATCGGTCCCAGCCTGCATTTCGGTTATGTCGACCTGCCGTTGGCGCATGTTGATCCCGTTCGTCGTCTCGTTGCTGATGGTGGCGCTGCTGCAGCTGTTTCTCGGCCGCAGCTTTATCGGCCGGGCGATCCTCGCCGTGTACGCAGGACCGGCTGGCCTTGCAGCTGATGGCCGCCAATCCGACCCGGGTCAAGCGGATCGCCTTCGGCATCTCGATCGCCACCGCTTCGGTCGCCGGCGCGCTGCTCATCATCCAGCCGGTCGAGCCGTCGGTCGGGCGCGACTATATCGGGCGGATCTTTGCGATCTGCGTGCTGGGCGGGATGACGAGCTTTCCCGGCATGGTCGCCGGGGCGCTGCTGATCGGCATCGTCGAGAGCCTGACCGCCACCTTTTACGGGCCGTCCTCGGGCGCCGGCGGTGGCGTTCGGCTTTTTATTGCTGACCCTCGCGGTGCGCCCCCGCCGGCATTCTGGGACGCTGAAAATGGGTCGTTGCGGCTTCTCCCGCCTCTCCCCCCGCAGCTGCGGGAGGGGGCCGTCGAGCGGGCTCTGACGTGAGCGCGGGGAAATTCTGGCTGGCGTCGTTTCTTGTCGCGGCCGGTTTGCTGGTGCTGACGCGCTGGCAGATCCAGAACGAGTATTTCTTTTTCGCCGCCTATGTGGTGCTGCAATACGTCGTGCTGGCGACCGCGTGGAACATCCTCGGCGGCTATACCGGCTACACCAATTTCGGCACCGGGGCGTTTTTCGCCTTCGGCGCCTACAGTTCGGTCGTGCTGCACAAGCTGACCTCGGTTCCGGTGCCGGTGATGATCCTGGTCGCCGGGGCGGTCTCCGGGCTGCTCGGCTTTGGCATGGGCTATCTGACCCTGCGGCTGAAGGGGGTGTTCTTTTCGATCGCGACCCTGTCCCTGGCGATCGTGGCGCAGACCCTGATCGTCAATTGGGACTATGTCGGCGGCTCGCGCGGCATCTCTATCATCCGGCCGCAGCAGGCGCCGTTGTTCGGCGGCTATATCCAGTATCTCTATTCGCTAATGCTGCTGTTGAGCTGGGTGTCGGTGGCGATCGCGCGCACCATCGAGCGCTCGCGGCTCGGGCTCGGGCTGGCGGCGATTCGCGACGACGAGCAGGCGGCCGAGGCGAGCGGCGTGCCGACCCTGCGGCTCAAGCTGATCGCGACCACGATCAGCGGCGCGCTGATGGGCATGTCGGGGGCGCCGTTACCCTATTACGTGACCTATCTCGACCCGACTTCGAGCTTCAACCTGTCCTACGCGGTCAACGCGGTGGCGATGCCGCTGATCGGCGGCATGACCAGCTGGATCGGCCCGATCCTCGGCGCGGTCCTGCTCGGCACGATCCAGCAGGTGGCGACGGTGACGATCTCCTCGGCGCTGAACCTGCTGATCGTCGGGCTGCTGCTGATCTTCTTTGTCATCGTCGCGCCCAACGGGATCGTCGGGCTGATCGCGGCGCGGCGCCGCCGCGGGGAGCGGTGATGGCTGAACCGGCCCCGCCGCCATTGCTCGAGGCCAGCGGCCTGGCCAAGCATTTCGGCGGGTTCGTCGCCCTCGACAACATCGATCTGGCGGTCGCCGAGGGCGAAAGGCTGGGGCTGATCGGCCCCAACGGCTCGGGCAAGAGCACCTTGGTCAATTGCCTGTGCGGCACCTTGCGCCACGACAGCGGCAGCATCATGTTCGCCGGCCGCCGGCTCGATCGCTACTCCGCCTATAAGCGCACCAGGCTCGGGCTGGCGCGCAGCTTTCAGCTGCCAAAGCCGTTCCGCACCATGAGCCTGGTCGACAATCTGCGCATCCCGCTGCTCTACGCGGTCAATGCCCGGCCCGGCATGCACCTCCACCATGCGGCGATCGAGGAACGCTGCCTGCAACTGCTCGACGATGTCGGGCTCGCCGACAAGGCCCGGCGGCTGCCGCGCGACCTGACCCAGGTCGAGATGCGCAAGCTCGAACTCGCCCGCGCGGTGGCCAGCGCGCCCAGGCTGCTGTTTGCCGACGAGTTCGATGGCCGGGCTGTCGCCCTCCGAGGTCGAGGAAATCCTGGCGGTATTGTTCCGGCTGAACCAGAGCGGCATCACGATCGTGCTGATCGAGCACATCATGCGCGCGGTGATGAGCTTTTCGACCCGGCTGGTGGTGCTGGTGGCCGGGCATAAGATCGCCGACGGGGCGCCGCAGGAGGCGATCCGCAACCCCGAGGTCGAGAGGGCCTATCTTGGCGAGTAGCCTCGAGATCGCCGGCATCGACGCCGGCTATGGCGCGGTGCGGGTGCTCGAAGACGTGTCGCTCGAAGTGGCGGCGGGCGAGACCGTGGTGCTGCTCGGCACCAACGGCAACGGCAAGAGCACGGTGATGAAATGCGTGATGGGCATCGTGGCGCCGATGGCCGGCAGCATCGTCGCCGAGATCGACGGCGCGCGGCACGATCTGGTCGGCCTGACCACCGAGGAGATCGTCGATCTCGGCATCAGCCTGGTACCCGAAGGCAGGCGGCTGTTTCCGAAATTGACGGTCGAGGAGAATTTGCTGCTCGGCGCGTTCCGGCCGAAGGCGCGGGCCGAGATCGCCGGCAATCTCGAAATCCTCCTATGCGACCTTTCCGGCCTTGCGCGAAAGGCGGCGCCAGCTCGCCGGCAGCATGAGCGGCGGTGAGCAGCAGATGCTGGCCTTGGCGCGGGCGTTGATGTCGGCGCCGAAGATATTGCTGATCGACGAGCCCTCGGTCGGCCTGGCGCCGGTATTGGTCAAGCGCACGATCGAAAAGATCCAGGAATTGAAGGAGCGCTATCAGCTGACGGTGCTGATGGCCGAGCAAAACTTCAACCAGGCGGTGCGCATCGCCGATCGCGGCTATGTGATCGTCCACGGCAAGATCGCCTTCACCGGCAAATCGGCCGAAGCCCTCAACAACAACGAACTCGTGCGGAAATTCTATCTGGGACTGTAGCTTGGGACTGTAGCGCGAACCGATCAGCCCCCGGCGGTAACAGCCGGCGGCTTCGACGTCGCTCCAGGGGGCCGAGGCGCCGCGGCCGGCTCGCGCGGCCTCATCCGATCATCAGGTACAGCAATGCCAGCCCGCCGGCCAGCCAGCAGTAATAGGCGAACGGGTCGAGCGCCGGACTTTCCTCATGGCTGCGGAAATAGCGCATCAGAAAGGCGGTGCTGGCATAGGCGGTCACGGCGGCGACCACGCCGGCGACCCATAGCACCCCGCCGCCGATCGCGGCGCCGCCGGTTCCGGCCGGGGCGTGCAGCAGCTTGGGAATTTCGAGAACGGCAGCCCCGGCGATGATCGGCGTCGCCAGCAGAAACGAAAACCGAGCCGCATCCTCGTGCCGCAGGCCGACCAGCAGGCCGCCGACGATCGTGGCGCCGGAGCGCGAAATGCCCGGCAGGAACGCCGTCGTCTGACAGAGGCCGACGATGATCGCGTCGCCCCAGCCGGCATGCGCAAGCGTCTTGCGGTCTCGCGCGGCATTGGCGCGGCGGCGCAGGCGCTCGCCGGCAAACAGCACGACGCCGTTGACGATCAGGAACATCGCGGCCGCGACCGGCGAGCCGAACAGGTGGCGCAGCGATTTTTCAAAAACGAAGCCGAGCACGACCGCAGGCAAGGTGCCGAGCACCAGAAGCACGATCAGATGGCGGTTTTCGCCGATCGTCCTGCTGGTAGCGCCGCCGCGCCCGAGCACGGCCAGCAGCAGGCCGAGCCAGTCGCGCCAGAAATAGACCAGCAGCGCGGTCGCGGTGCCGACATGCAGCACCACCAGAAACGGCAGGAATCGCGGCGAATCCTGGTCGATATGCCAACCCAGCAGCGCCGGCAGGATGACCGCATGGCCCAGGCTGCTGACCGGAAACAGCTCGGTGACGCCCTGGACGATCGCGAAGAAAACGGCTTGGAGAAATGTCATGCCGGACCGCGCTGTTCCCAAGCCTCAGGTCGGCACAATCTGCTCATGCCGGTGGAGATCGTCAAATTGTCGCCGATCCAGGCCGGCTTCACCCCTGCGGCGGTTTGGCGCCGACGGCGCAATGCAGCGGATGGGCCATCAGCAGGAGCCCGTCGGCCGCCGCCCGGTTGCGCTCGGCCTGCCACCATTCCCGCTCCTCCGGCGACAGCAGCGACAGCACGTAATCCTCGCGGTTGCGCCAGATCGGCCCGCCTGGACGGTCCAGGGTGACCAGGGTCGGGAACCCGGCCAGATCGGCGAATCCGGCTTCGCGCATCCGCCGGTAGAGGCTGCGATCGGCGACCCCGGCGGGGCCGACCGAATGCGGCGGGGTCTCGACCTTGCGGCGAATCGGCTCGGGCAGATCGAGGTTCCACCATTGCTGCATGTCGAGCGCCCGCACCGCGATCCCGGCCCGGCCGCCCGGCCGCAGCACGCGCATGATTTCGGCCAGCGCGCGGTCGGCATCGCACTCCTCGAGCACGGTGACCGAATAGACGCAATCATAGGAATTATCGGCAAACGGCAATGATTCGGCATTGCCGTGGGTGAATTCGATCGCCTTGGCCAGCCCGTCTTCCGCCGCCAATGCCGCCGCCTCGCGCAGCAGGAACGGGTTCACATCGGCCGCGGTGATCGGGTTGGCGCGGCCGAGCCGCTTGGCCAGCAGACGCACCAGCGACCCGGCGCCGCAGCCGACTTCGAGGATCGCCTCGCCGGGGCGCGGCGCCATCCGGTCGATCAGCGCGTGGAACATCGCCTGGTAGCTGCGCATCCGCGCCCGGTCTTCGAGCGAGGCGACCCCGCCCAGATATGGACCGCCCAGGGTCACCACGGTGAAATCGCGGGCGAGCAGCGGGATCGCCGGCTCCCACTGCGACGGCGCCAGGAAAAACGGCAGCAGGATCAGCGCCGGCCCGCTGCCCTGGGTGCGGTAGGCGATGCCGGCGTGAGCGCCCTCGGCGGCGAGGTGGCGCGGGGTATCGGCGCCGTGCCCGTCGGCCGCGAGCCGGCCGAGAAAGCCGATCATGCCGCGGGCGATCTCGTCGCCCCGGTCGGCGCAGGCATCGGCCCAGCTGCCGGGCGCCTCGTAGCCGGCCAGGACGAGATGTTCGGCCTCGGGCAGCCGGCGGGCGGCGCGCGCGGTGGCCTCGGCCGATGGCCCGTGCTCGGCGGCGATCATCAGCACGCGGCCGCCGAGATCGGCGAACGGGGCCGGATCGAGCCGGCTCGGCACGCACAGCACGGCGCCGGCGACACGGCCGGGATGCCGAGTGGCGAGCAGCGCGACATCGCCCGGGATCGAGGTCGCGACATGGGCCTTGCCGAGCCCCAGATGATCCCATAATGCGGTCAGCCGCTCGGTTGGCGGCAAATCGGCGGCGATCGGCATTGGGGACCCCCTCGTCCTCGCATTGTCGGTGCGATCCTGACACCGGAACCGCGGTCATTCCCAGCGCGAAGTGCAAGGGGCCCGCAAACGAAACGGAGCGGCCAAAGCCGCTCCGCTCGGTAAATTCCGACTGGCTGCCAGCCTACCAGTACGGATCGACCCCATAGTAGTTATAGACGTTGCGCTCCCAATCCCGGCTTACCGTGCCGGTGTCCCAGCCCTGGGCCGGGGCGGGCGCGCCGCGCAGCTGGTCCTCGGTAATGTTCACCTCATAGGCGTCGAGCCGCTCGTTGTAGTGCAGCAGATGCCAGGGCAGGGTGACATAGTCCTGACCCATCCCGAGAAACCCGCCAAAGCTCATCACCGCATAGGCGACCTTGCCGGTCCGCTTGTCGATCATGATCCGCTCGATGGTGCCGACCTTGTCGCCGGTACTGTTGCGCACCGCGGTCCCTTCGACTTTGTCGCTGGCGATCAGGCGGGCAGTCTCGCGCACTGTAGCGTCGGTTCCAGTAACCGTATCCATCCTTTACCTCCGTTCGGTTAATTCGAATCTCCAAACACTGCCGGCGAGGATCGGTTCCGAAGTCTTGCCGATTTTGGTTTCGCCAACGGTATCGACTGTCAGTGGAACCGGAGACGACCATGTTTCGTTTCGCAATCAGGAGCGAAGTGTGAAGTGGAGGAGATCAGCGATGGCGCGGGGCGACAAGTCGAAATACACCGACAAGCAGAAACGTCAGGCCGAGCATATCGAGGAAGGCTACGAGGAGCGCGGCGTCAGCGAGGGCGAAGCCGAGCGGCGGGCCTGGGCGACCGTCAACAAGATGACCGGCGGGGGCAAGAAATCGGGCTCCGGACGCGGCCATCCGCTCGACCAGGCGCCGGCGCGCAAGGGCGGCCGGCTCGGCGGCAAGGCTGCGGCGGCGCGGCCCAAGAGCGCGCGGTCGGCCTCGGCAAAAAAGGCGGCGCAGACCCGGGCGCGGCACACCCGGGCCGGGCAGAGTTGAGCGGGCGGCGGGCGGTGATGGATTTCAAGCCGGCGAAGACCTCCGATCGATGGCCCAAGGGAACCCCGATCGCGCGCATCCCGTTTCCTCTTTGGGGTGGTTCGATTGGTTTTCGGAGGTTTCAGATGAAGACTGAGCAACGCAATGGCGCCGCCGGCCTGTTGCTGGCAGCGCTGGTGCTGCTGGGGATGGGTTCGATCCTGTCGGCCTGCGGCACGGTTGCCGGCGCCGGGCGGGACGTGTCGGCGATCGGCAACACGGTCACCGGCGGGGCCAACCAGACGCAGCGGGCGACCGGCGCTCCATAAACAATCAGCGCAATCGGGACATCCTCGCCCGCGGTGGGCGAGGAGCCGCTCACTGGTTCCGGTGACAGGTGCTCTCGTCGCGGGCGGCGGTGCCCTTCGGCTCGATTTCGCCTATATCAGTTGCTACGCGCGATCAACTGCGCCGGTTCCTTGTTTTGGGTCAGGGCGACGCGCGATCCCACTTTTGCTGTCCCGGCACCGGGTTTCGGTTTCCGATATGGCATCCGCGGAGCAGCGTGGCGGTGCCTGACGGAGTAATGAAGCGCTTACAAAATGGTTAGGGGGGCTCGGGAGCGGACGCCTAATTAGCATCCCGATGGCGTGTACTCTCTCAAAAGCTATTCCTCGTGCAATTTTCCGTCAGATCCCATACATTCCCGAAACGGACCCTCGATCTGCACCTTGCCGTCAGAATCAAAGGCCAGTTTGATAAACGGATGACAAGAATTCCTTCTTCGTGGGACCGACGGGTATTGGTTTTTCAGAGCGGGCAGATATTGGAAGATTTGGAAGGTCTCTATATTCGAAAGGGGCATCTACTGCTAGTTCTGCGATCCCCAGATGCAGCGCTTCTAGCGCGAGATCCTTTCCGTTGGCGTAACATTGATATTTTCTACCAACTCTTCGATAGCACTGGACGATCCCGCGAGATGGTGACAACAGAGCCAAAACCTCCTTCCTATCCGTCGCTCCCTGAGTCGGGTCATTGACACCGTAGAGTTCGATCCACCGGTCTCCGACCTTGATCATGCTCGCACTTGCTATCGCAGTAACGGCCCCTTGAATGTCGGGCTTAGATGGCGATCCGGAGGCCAGAGTTCGTTCCTGTGGGGCGGGGGTCGAAAATCACTTTCGCCGGCGCCACTGGCGGGCCGGGCGAATTGCGAAGAATCAGCATCCAGGCGACCACCAGCACAAACGTGGCAGCGGCGACAGCAGAGATCACCACGGTCGGACGACGAAAGATCGGTCGGCGTTCCTGTGGCTGCTGCTCCTTCTTCCATTGTCTTCGGTCCGATACCCTCATTGTCTGCGGCGCTGGCGCTGGTTTCTGTTCTCGGCATTGTTGCTCGTCTCTCAGCCGCTGCTGCTGTTCTTCCTCATGCCGTTGGTGCCGTTTTTCCTCCTGTGGTTGATGCCGGCGATGCTCTTTCTCTTGCTGTCGGCCTTGCTCCTCCTCGGCCTTTTTCGCCTCCGGCAAGTTGCGTTTTATGCTGTCGATCAGCCGGTCGATATGCGCTTCGAGCGGCGGGGTCAACGCGTCCAGCCAATGCACGCGGCCGAGATGCAGGCGCAGGGCGCCGGTCGGGCGGATGTCTTCGATGCGGAACGGGATTACCGTCACGCCGGCATCGAGAGCGGTTGCGACCTCGTCGAGGACGCTGCGCGAGGCGTTGGCCGCTGCTGAGAAGATCACGACGAGGAGGCTAGCCGCGGTGATTCCATCGACGACGGCGTCGTCCCAGGTCTTGCCGTGGGCAATATCGCGCGGGGCGATCCAGCAACGGATACCGGCCGCCTCCATGCGGTGGCAGACCGTATCGGCGACGGCCTTATCGTGCTGCGAATAGCTGATAAAGACATCGTGAGCCAAGGCACTGCACCTGCGCTACGGGCCGAACCGGGTGGCGGCGCCTGTCACCTTATACTCGGATCACGATTTGCTCGACTTTATCGAGCCCCACGTAATCGGCGAGGCGCAGCGGCGGCGGGGCGCTGTCAGGGGATGGTGACCGAAGCGGCCTTGGCGATGATATTGGCGGCGTCACCGGGGAGCAACCAGCTCTCGTAATCGGCATCGAAGCGCGGCCCCCCAGAACAATAGGTTGCGGGTGTTGTAGAGCCCCACAAGGACCACGCGACCTATGTCGGCCTGGTCACGGCCGCGGTGGATAAGCTTGAGCACCAGCGTCTGCTGCTCGATCAGGACGTCCAGGCGTATATCGCCGCGGCCGAGGCGGCCTCGGTTCCCTGATTGGCGGGCGACTGGCGAAGGTTTGGCGGCCGGTTTCGGTCGTCAGGCGGAGGCGGAGAAGCCGCCATCGACCGGGATGGCGGCGCCGGTCACGAAGTCGGCGGCGGATGAGGCGAGAAACACGGCGACCCCGGCGAGATCTTCGGGCATGCCCCAGCGGCCGGCCGGGGTGCGCGCCAGGACCCGCTCGTGCAGTCCGGCGACCTCGCGGCGGGCGTTTGCGGTCAGTTCGGTGTCGATCCAGCCGGGCAGCACCGCGTTGACCTGGATGTTGTCCGGAGCCCAGGCGGCGGCGAGCGATTTGGTCATTTGCACGAGCCCGCCCTTGCTCGCGGCATAGGGCACCGCATAGGCGGCGCCGAAGATCGAATACATCGAGCCGATGTTGATGATCTTGCCGCCGCCGCCCTGCTTCATCGCCGGGTGAACCGCCTGGGCGCAGACAAAGGCGCCGGTCAAATTGGTATCGAGGACGGCGCGCCACTCGGCCGCGCTGTACGTCTCCGCCGGCCGGCGGATCGACATGCCGGCATTGTTGACCAGGATGTCGACCCGGCCGAAACGGG
The DNA here is from genome assembly GCA_963775875.1 of uncultured Alphaproteobacteria bacterium. GTDB lineage: Bacteria > Pseudomonadota > Alphaproteobacteria > ATCC43930 > CGMCC-115725 > AP-15. Next base: position 14,663 of record CAVZKP010000004.1, on the reverse strand, counting down.
CGAGAGCCGCGTCCGCCAGCGCCCGGCACGACGCCTCGTCGGCGACATCGAGCGCGACCAACCCGGCCTCGCAGCCGAGAGCGGCGAGCGCCGCCACCGCCGCCTGCGACTTCACCGGGTCGCGCGCCGCCACGAGGATGCTGGCGCCGGCCTCGGCCAGCCCGCGGGCCATGCCGAGCCCGATGCCGCCATTGCCCCCGGTAACGATGGCGACACGCCCGGAAAGGTCGAACCGGCTCATCCCAGCGGTCGCGCCCGCAGCGCTTCCGCCTCGTCCTGGCCTCGACACCTGCCGCGAGCTCAATAAACCCCTTTCAGCGGGGTCGTCTCGTGCTTTTCGACGGTGGCGCCGGCGGCGCCGGTGTCGCTCGAGGTCAGCAGCTTGTTCGCCAGGCTCTGCGAGCCGACGATCGCATTCTGGTTTGGCGTCTGTCCGTTGGGCGCGCCGATATCGGGGAGGCCGCCGGTGCCGCGCAGACGCATATCGGCGGCCTGCTTGCCGGGCTGGCCGGGTCCGGCCTGGTCGATGACCTGCTCGGCCTGCTGTTCGGCGGATTTTTCCTGCGGCCGCTCCGCCCCCGGCTCGGGCGGGCGCAGATCGAAGTCCGGCGGGACCGTCAGCGGCGCCCGCAACTCGACCGCGAACTCGTCGGGCATCGGCTGGTCGATACCGATCGCCTGCTTCAAATCGGTGCAGCCGGAAAGCAGCGACGCCGTGCCCAGGCAGATGACGCAAAGGGAAACAAGACCGCGGCCCCCGCCGCGAACCCAGCGATCTTCGGTCATGGCAGTACTCCCTCCCCGCGGTATTTAATGCGCTTCACGATGCAGAAGCAAGCCGTCGAGCAGCATTGCGGCGACGCCGACGCAGATTGCGCTGTCGGCGAGGTTGAACGCCGGCCAATGCCATAATCCTATATGGAAATCGAGAAAATCGACGACGGCGCCGAGCCGAATCCGGTCGATGACATTGCCGACCGCCCCGCCGATGATCAGGCCGATGGCGACCGCGAGCAATGGGCTGCTGACCCGGCTCAGCCAATAGATCAGCCCGGCAACGATCGCGGCAGCGGCGAGCGAAAACACCAGGGCATTGAGCCCGGCGTCGCCGCCCGGGCCGGTGTTGAACATGCCGAAGCTCATGCCGCGGTTAAACGTCAGGACCAGGTTGAACATCGGCGCGATCCGCTCGCCGGCGAAGGCGCTCCCGGCAAAATGGGCGAGAATCGCGGCCTTGCTGAGCTGGTCGAGGATCGCGACGATTACCGCGACGGCCAGCCCCCGCGCCAGCATCACCCGGCGCTCGCCGGGCACGCCAGGTCGTCGCGCTGGTCGATCGCCGCGGCGCAGCGCAGGCACAAATCGGCGTGGCCCGGCGCATGGCCGACTTCGAGCAGCACCCGCCAGCAGCGCTCGCAGCGCTCGCCCGCCGCCAGCGATACCCGAACGCCGATCTCGGGCAGATCCGACAGGGTAAACGCATCCTCCGGAACCGGCCCAACCGCAACCGTCGCCGTCGAGGTGATGCACAGCTCGGCCAGGTCGACATCGCCGGCAAGCGCCGCCAGCCGGTCCGGGACAAAGACCTCGATCGCCGCCTGCAGGCTCGACCCCAGCCGTTTCGCGCTGCGCTCGAGTTCGAGCCCGCCGGTGACGACCCGGCGCAGATCGCGCAGCGCCGCCCAGCGCTCGGCCAGGCTGGGATCATGCCAATCGGGTGGCACCGCGGCGAATTGTTCGAGATGGATGCTGCGCTCCGCGGCATCGCCATGGCGGGCGAGCCAGGCCTCTTCGGCGGTAAAGCAGATGATCGGCGCCAGCCAGCGCACCAGACAGTCGAAGGCGCGGTCGAGCACGGTGCGCACCGCCCGCCGCCGGATGCCGCCGGGCGCGTCGCAATAGAGCCGGTCCTTGCGGATATCGAAGTAAAACGCCGATAGATCGGCTGCGCAGAAATTGTACAGCGCGGTAAAGATGCCGTGGAAATCGAAGGCGTCGATCGAGCCTCGGACCAGCCTGTCGAGCTCTGCCAGACGGTGCAGTACCCAGCGCTCGAGCTCGGGCATCGCCTCGATGCCGACCGCCTCGCCGGGCGTGAAGCCGTCGAGCGCGCCCAACAGATAGCGCAGGGTGTTGCGCAGGCGGCGATAGACATCGCTGTGATGCTTGAGGATCTCGGGACCAATGCGCAAATCTTCGGAATAGTCGGAGCCGACCACCCACAGGCGCAGGATGTCGGCGCCGCTCTGCTGCATGACGTCCTGCGGGGCGACCACGTTGCCGAGCGATTTCGACATCTTGCGGCCCTCTTCGTCGAGGACGAAGCCGTGGGTCAGCACCGCGTCGTAAGGCGCGCGGCCGCGGGTGCCGCAGGCTTCGATCAACGAAGAGTTGAACCAGCCGCGATGCTGGTCCGAGCCTTCGAGATAGAGCGAGGCCGGCCAGCGCAGTTCGGGCCGCTGTTCGAGGACAAAGGCGTGGGTCGAGCCCGAATCGAACCATACTTCGACGATATCGGCGACCTTTTCCCATTCGCCCGGGTCGTAGCCATTGCCGAGGAATTGCGCGGCGTCGGCGCTGAACCAGATGTCGGAGCCGTGGCGCTCGACCGCGGCGGCGACGCGCTCGACCACGGCCGGGTCGCGCAGCGGCTCGCCGGTCTCGCGGTGGGTGAAGACCGCGATCGGCACGCCCCAGGCGCGCTGCCGCGAAACGCACCAGTCGGGCCGGGTCTCGACCATGGTTTCGATCCGGTTGCGCCCCTGCGGCGGGATCCAGCGGGTGGCGGCGATCGCCGCCAGCGCCTTCTGCCGCAGGCCGTTGGCCGCCATGCTGATGAACCATTGCGGCGTGTTGCGAAAGATCAGCGGCGCCTTCGACCGCCAGGAATGCGGGTAGGAATGAACCAGGTTGCCGCGGGCCAGCAGGCCGCCCGCCGCGTCGATTGCGGCGATCACCGCCTCGTTCGCATCGCCATGCCTGCCGTTTGGCCGATAGACCGAGCGGCCGGCGAACAGCGGCACGCCCGGCAGATAGACGCCGTCCGGCCCGACCGTGTCCGGCACCGGCAGATCATTCGCCTGGCCAAGATCGAAATCGTCGGCGCCATGCCCCGGTGCGATGTGGACGAGACCGCTGCCCTGGTCGGATTCGACAAAACCCGCGGCCAGCAGCGGCACCTCGAACTCGTAGCCCTGGCCGCACAGCGGGTGGCGGGCGATGGTTCCGGCGAGCGCGGCGCCTGGAACGCGCTCAGCCACCGAATAGGCCTCGATGCCGGCGCCGGCGGCAACCTGGTCGACCAGTGCGGCGGCGACCAGCAAGGTCTCGCCGGGCCGCGCGCGGCTGCCCTCCGCCGCCCGGTCGACCTGCATCGCGACATAATCGAGTGCGGCGCTGAACGCGATCGCGCGGTTGCCGGGCAGGGTCCAGGGCGTCGTCGTCCAGATCAATGCGCTGGCATCGACCAGCGCCGGCAGGCCGGTGCGCAGGATCGGAAAGCGCACCCAGACGGTCGTCGATTTGTGGTCGTGATATTCGACCTCGGCCTCGGCCAGCGCGGTCTGTTCGACGACCGACCACAAGACCGGCTTCGAGCCGCGGTAAAGCCCGCCATTGACCAGAAACTTGCCGATCTCGCGGACGATCTGCGCCTCGGCCGAATAGGCCATCGTGGTATAGGGGTCGGCCCAGTCGCCGACCACGCCGAGGCGCTCGAACTCGGCTTTTTGCACGGCGATCCAATGGGCGGCGAACTCGCGGCATTCGCGGCGGAATTGATCGGCCGGGACGCTGTCCTTCGAAATTTTCTTCGCCCGGTACTTTTCTTCGATCATCCACTCGATCGGCAGCCCGTGGCAGTCCCAGCCGGGAACATAGGGCGCGTCCTTGCCCAGCATCTGCTGGGAGCGGTTGACCAGATCCTTCAGGATCTTGTTCAGCGCGTGGCCGATATGGAGATGGCCGTTGGCATAGGGCGGGCCGTCATGCAGGACGAATTTCTCCCGGTCCTGCGAGGTCTCGCGCAGCCGATGGTAAAGATCCATCGCCTGCCAGCGCGCCAGGATCGCCGGCTCGCGGTTCGGCAGGTCCCCGCGCATCGGGAACGGGGTCTTGGGCAAGAATACGGTCGGACGATAATCCGTGGGCATCATGATCCCCTGGATAAAAAGCGAAAAGGTGAAAGCGTCCCCGATCCTCAGCCGAGGACCGGGCCGATAATTCGCGATATCCAGGCGCGATGCGAAAACATGCGCGACATATAACAGCCGGCCCGGCCAAATTCGAGGGGTCGTAAACGACCCGCCATGCCGAAGGGCGCGCCTGCGGCCGAGATTGTGCGGTCAGTCCTTACGCCAGCTCAAGGTGGTGTGTCGGCCGTTGCGAAAGGCGCCGGCAGCATCGATCCGGCCGTCGCGCAGCGTGCCGATCATGTCGATGACGGCAAACCGCGAGCCATCGGCCCGCTTGCTGTGCATGTGAATATCCACCTGGCCAGCGGGTGAGATGTGGCCCGACAGATAGATCGTCGCCCCCCGGACGCGGCCGGGCCATTCCCCCGATATCCGATTGTGCAGCACGATAGCCTGCGCCTCGTAGCAGTGAGCCGGATCGGATTGACCCGGGCCATAGCAGATCCGGCCGCGATAGAGCCCGCTCGGATCGGCGGTGGCGCCCGGTTTCGCGATGCCGGCAGGGCTTTGCGGCAGGGCAGGCGGCGCGGACCCAACCAGCGCCGGTGTTGCCGGTGTTGCTGGGGGCGACGGTGCGGCTGCCGGGCGCGTTTGGCGGGTTTCGACATTTGGCTGGGTTTCGAGCGGGCGCTGCGCTTCGGCGCGCTGCCGCGCCTGCTCGGCCGCAGTCTTTTGCGCCGCCAGCACGGCCTGCCGGGCGAATTCGGCCTGGCGGCGCTGATGCTCGGAATAGGCCCAGAATGCGGCCGAGGCGGCGAGCAGCAGTAGTACAATGGCGGCGATGACGGGCCATCGGCTAACGCCACCGGTTCGGTTTCGCCGCGGGGCCGGGGCCGGCAAGGCGCCGAGACCGCCGGCCTCGGCGATGGCAAAGGTGCGGACCGCCTGCGGAATGTTCTTGTAACTGACATCGCCGAGCGGGGTGAACGCCAGCGACAGCTTGTTGCGGATCTGGTCGTAGACGCTGCCGGCGATGCAGATGCCGCCGGGCTCGGCCGCCCCTTGCAGCCGCGCCGCGACATTGACGCCGTCGCCGAGCAGGTCGCGCCCCTGCACCATGACATCGCCGAGATTGACCCCGATGCGGAACTCGACCCGGCGGCCGTCGGGCAACTGGTCGTTGCGGGTGCGCAACGCCGCCTGGATCTCGGTGGCGCAGCGCACCGCTTCGACGGCGCTGCCGAACTCGGCCAGGATCGCGTCTCCGGCGGTGTTGAACACGCGGCCGCGGTGCAGCGCCACCAGCTTTTCGAAGACCGCGCTGTGGCCGCGAAAGATTTGCAGGGTGTGTTCTTCGTCCTCGGCCATCAGCCGGCTGTAGGCGGCGACGTCGGCCGACAGGATCGTCGCCAGCTTGCGTTCGAGGCCGTCCTGTGGATCGTCGGCTTCGGCCACCGGCTTTCCTTGGCGAAACTGCGTCGCCTCGGATCATACCATCCTCGACCGGTTCGCGACGAGGCCAAACGCAACCGGAGGTATCGCAACGCTGTTGTCTTCGGCCGATCCGCACCGTAGCGTTGGGCAGGCTGCAAGCCCGATTGTGGCAGGCGTCGAAGCCGAACGAATATTGCTGCGGAGACCGGCAGCCGTGACCGTTGCCGAACGATCAGCCCAGGACGACCGCCACCCGCCCAAGCCGGTCCTGACCTTGCGGGTCGGGATCACCGGACATCGCCCGAAACCGGCGCGGTTTCCCCCGATGCGTTCGAGCGCGTGAGCGGCCAGCTCAGCCTGGTATTCCGGGCGATCGATCAAGCGCTGCGCGAACTCCACCGCGCGAATGCCCGGTTCTACTCGAGCGAGCCGTGCCGAATCCGGTCTGGTAACCGGCATGGCTGAGGGCGCCGACCAAATGGCGGTCTGGGCCCGGCCGAAAGACTGGGAGGTCGAGGCTGTAGTCGTGTCGGACAATCAGGCGGGCGCTGATCAGGTGGCGGTCTGGACGCGGCCGGATGGCTGGGCGGTCGACGCCATTCTGCCGTTCCCGCGCGACAGTTACCGAAAAGATTTCCTGCAATCGGCGGCAGATGACGGCCGCAACGTCCAAGCGGATTTCGACGCCGCTCTGAGGAAGCCGATACCGTCCTGGAGCTGCCGGAAATTGAGGACCCTAAAGAACGGGTTCGGGGCTATGCGCGTCTAGGAACCTTTCTGATATGGCAGGTCGACGTGCTGGTTGCCGTATGGGATGGACAGGCTGAAGAGGGGCCAGGAGGCACCGCGTCGGTAATTCGGCAGGCGGTGAGCGCCCATGTCCCGGTGGTTTGGATCACCACCCGGCCAGAGGCAGTGCACGGACCCGCTTTCCCTCGCATGATCGAAGCTTTCGCGAGGGACGGAGAGCCTGTCGCGCCGGCGGCAGATTGCACTGCGGGGCGCCTCAAGGATGCGATTTCAACGATCGTGTCGCTGCCGCAAAAACATTGCAGGCGTCAGTGTTCGAAAGCGGCGTGAGAAGCAGGCGCTCCGAGGGTCGAGCAACAATTATCAACTTTTCTGGCCGAAAATTGGCCGGCTTCATCCAGGTGCATCGCCTACGACCTTTACCGACGGTTGATCGAACGGCGCTGTTTGCGCTGGAAAATTCCCCGTTGCCGTCGTTGCCGGAGCGGTTGACTGAATGGGATCGATTCTTAGACAACGCCCACGCTAACGAAAATCTCAAGAATCGGATTCGCTCGATTTTGCTTCCTCGCTATATTTGGACAGATCAGCTCGCCGTTGTTTTTGCTAACAAATATCGAAGCGCGTACATTACCTGTTATTGTTGGCTGCGCTGGTGGTTTTATAGCCTTATTTGGACTTTTGCTCCATCTTCACCCGGATGAATCGGCAAAGGTTTCTGCTGGCCCGAAAATTCATATTGGTTATAATAGAGCTTGTATTTATTATTATAATTATAGCTGTCTACACCACTGGCAGGAAGCACCGCTGGCACGAAAAATGGCTCGAATATCGTGCGCTGGCGGAGATGCTTCGTGATTCGAGATTTCTTGCCTTCTTTGCCGAATATGGCGAGAATACAACGAGACCGACAGTTTTCGGATCCGCATCTTCTACATGGTTCTTGTGGTATTTGAGAGCAACAGTCGCGCGAGCTCGGCCTACCACAGGGTGTCTCTGGATGGGACCTACCAATACGAGCTGCTCTCCTGCCGTGCAGCAGCACGTGATAGTCGGATCAACTCGATTATCACCGGACAAATGCTCATACCCTACATCGGATAAGTCAGTTGCTCCAAAGCTTTACAGATAGGTGTTTTGTGGCAACTGTATTAGTGTTTGTTGATATTCCTGTTATGTTGGCCATTTTATCGATCGGGTTGGCCGATTAAAAGAGATGTCGTGCGAAAATCGACGCGTTGTGGATTTCGAATCTGTTTACGTTTTTTGCGGCATTCCTGCCGGCGCTGGGAGCGGCGTTCGCCGGAATCCGCGAGACTGGCGATTTCCATGGTTTCGCGCAACGGTCCGCGAGAACGGTAGCGAACCTGGAAAATCGCAAATCCGATCTCGCCCGAGCCAAACGCACGCTGGCGCTTGACGACACCCGCAACGTTCTCGTTGCCACGTCACAAGTATTGACCGAAGATCTTGCCGCCTGGCAATCTTTATATTCAGAAAAGCGGCTGACGCTGCCGGTTTGACCGCAGGGTTATGGTTGTTTCGGTCTCGCCCTGCCATCCTGCTTTTGCTTGGCTTGGCGACGGCGCCTGGGGATGCGGTGCTGCCATTTGCGCTTTTTCAGAGGGCTGTCCCGATGATCTGGCTATTCCGGCCCCGGTAACCTCGTAACAGCTGCCTAATTTAGCGGGAATGCAGAAAGGATTTCGCGGGCGCGGGCGGCGTCGGCGCTGATCTGGGCTTTCAGCGCGTCGAGCCCGGCGAATTTCTGTTCGGGGCGGATGAAATCAACCAGCGCCACCCGCAGGTGACGGCCGTAAAGATCGGTGTCGGTGTCGAACAGATGCGCTTCGAGGCGCGGTTCGGAGCCGCCGATCGTCGGGCGCAGGCCGAGATTGGCGACGCCGTCGATGAGTATGGCCGGCGAGCGGGTCGTCCGGGCCGTCGCCGCTGACCCGCACCGCGTAGACGCCGAAGGCCGGCCGCAGGTAATCGTCGAGGCCGAGATTGGCGGTCGGGAAGCCGATCGTCCGGCCGCGCCGGTCGCCGGCGGCGACGCGGCCATCGATCTCCCAGAACCGGCCGAGCAGGGCCGCCGCCTGGCGCGGCTTGCCGGCCTTGAGCAATTCGCGGATCTGGGTCGAGGAATAGACGGTCTGGTCGGCGCCGCGAATCGGCTCGATGATGGTGACGGCAAAGCCGCGCTCCGATCCGGTGGCGCGCAGGAAATCGGGCGTGCCGCGCCGGCTCTTGCCAAAGGTGCAGTCCCAGCCGACGACGACGTGGGAGGCGCCGATCGCCTCGACGATGATCTCGCCGAGAAAATCCTCGGCGCTCTTCGCGGCAAAGCCGAGATCGAAATGCTGCACGAACAACAGATCGACGCCGAGCCGGGCCAGTTCGCGCTCCTTGACCCGGAACGGGGTCAGCCGGAACGGCTCGGCATTGGGCAGGAACACGCTGCGCGGATGCGGCTCGAAGGTCAGCACCGCGGTCGGCCGGCCGTGCTCGCGCGCCAATTCGCGGGCCCGGCCGATCAGCAGCGCATGGCCGCGATGCAGGCCGTCGAAATTGCCCATCGCCAGGACCGCGCCGCGCGGGTGGTGCGATCGGGGGCCGGGATGTCGGATGACGCGGATCACGGGAGCATGGCGCGGGCGAAGCTTCATCGGTAGCCAGATGGCGCGAAAATAGCCCGAGCCGCGGCGCGAGGATAGCGGGTCGCGCGCGTTGTCGCGACGGAAGTGGGCGAAAACCGGCGCCGCTCGCCGACCGCCCGGTTTTCGCCGCAATCCTCTATAGTCCTGCGGCAACATTCGCCGGAGGCGGGATGGCAGAGGAGCGGGTGCCGCGCGAGCAGATGGAATACGACGTGGTCGTGGTCGGGGCGCGGGCCGGCCGGGCTCGCCGCGGCGATCCGGCTGAAGCAGCTCGCGGCGGCGGCCGGGCAGCAGATCCGGTCTGCGTCATCGAGAAAGGCTCGGAGGTCGGCGCGCATATCCTGTCGGGCGCGGTGTTCGAGCCGCGGGCGCTCGACGAGCTGTTTCCCGACTGGCGCGAGCGCGGCGCGCCGCTGGTCACCCCGGCGACCGACGACCGGTTCCTGCTCCTGACCGCGACCCGCGCCTGGCGCCTGCCGACGCCGCCGCAGATGCACAATCGCGGCAATTACATCATCAGCCTCGGCAATCTGTGCCGCTGGCTGGCGAGCCAGGCCGAGGCGCTGGGGGTCGAGATCTATCCGGGCTTCGCCGGCGCCGAAGTGCTGTACGACGATGCGGCCGGGTGCGCGGGGTCGCCACCGGCGATATGGGGATCGGCAAGGACGGCAGCACCGACCGCGAACTACCAGCCCGGCGTCGAGCTGCACGCCAGGCGAGACGCTGTTCGCCGAGGGCTGCCGCGGCTCGCTGACCAAGCCCCTGGTCGAGCGGTTCGGTCTGCGCGACGGCATCGATCCGCAGACCTATGGCATCGGCGTCAAGGAACTGTGGGAGGTGCCGAGGCGGAGCAGCATCACCCGGCCTGGTCATCCACACCATCGGCTGGCCGCTCGACTGCCGCCACCTATGGCGGCTCGTTCCTCTATCATCTGGAGAATCGCCAGGTCGCGGTCGGCATGGTGGTCGGGCTCGACTACAAGAACCCGTATCCTGTCGCCGTTCGAGGAATTGCAGCGCTTCAAGACGCATCCGGCGATCCGCCCGATCTTCGAAGGCGGGCGGCGCATCGCCTATGGCGCGCGCGCCCTGAACGAGGGCGGCTTCCAGTCGATCCCGAAGCTCGATTTCCCCGGCGGGCTGCTGATCGGCGCGCCGCCGGCTTCGTCAACGTGCCCAAGATCAAGGGCAGCCACACCGCGATGAAGTCGGGCATGGTGGCGGCCGAGACCGTTGTTCCGCCGCGCTCGCGGGCGAGCCGGCCGCCGAGCTATCGCGCCGCGCTCGAGGACAGCTCCTGGATCTGGCGCGAGCTTCGCCGTGCGCAACATCCGGCCGGGCTTCCGCTGGGGCCTGTCCGGCGGCGCTCGCCTATGCCGCGCTCGACACCTATGTCTTGCGCGGCCGCGCGCCGTGGACGTTCCGCCACACGCCGACCACACGAGCGCTGCGACGACAGCGCGGCGCCAGGCCGATCGCCTATCCCAAGCCCGACGGCAAGCTGACGCTTCGACCGGCTGTCGTCGGTGTTCATCTCCAACACCAATCACGAGGAGAACCAGCCGCCGCATCTGCAGCTGCGCGACCCGGCAAGTGGCGATCGACGTCAATTATCGGCTCTACGATTCGCCGGAACAGCGCTATTGTCCGGCCGGCGTGTACGAGATCGTCGCGCGTCGGTGACGGCGAGCCGCGACTTGCAGATCAACGCGCAGAACTGCGTGCACTGCAAGACCTGCGACATCAAGGACCCGACCCAGAACATCGACTGGGTGGTGCCCGAGGGCGGCGGCGGTCCGAATTATCCCGAACATGTGAGCAGCGGGTCGGCGACATCAGATGGGCATTACGGTGATCGAGCCGTATGCGGATCCGCGTGCTGTGTCGCGGGTGCGTTGTGGCGCTGTCCCTGCTGTCGGCGGCGCGCCGCCCATCGCGACGGCCGCGCAAGCCGCGCCGCGAGCCGGCGATCTCGGCGCGAACCGCCGTTCGGCACCTATCTCGCCGGCCGGCCTCGCGCAGGAGGTGCACGACTACGGCACGCCGCCGACGATCCGTTCGAGCATGCGCTCGGCGCAGGATCCCGACAATTCCGACCTGCGTCAGCCGCACCTTTCGTGGCCGCGCAGCGCCGGCAGTCGACGAGGCGGTGCCGCTCGCCCAGCGCATCCTCGAGCTCGACGGCAACCGATGCGGTCGCCGACTGGTTGCTGCTGACGCGACCGGGTCAAGGCCGGCGACAGGCCGCGGCACGCGCGCGCCGAGCCTGCCCGAGCAGGGGCGCACGCATGTCTCGCGCCCGCTGCTGGCGCCTGGACGAGGTGCGGGCCGCCATCTCGCCGGCGCTGAGCGCTGGCCGCAGGATGCTCGACAGGTTCACGGCTTCGCGCCCGCTCGCATCTTCCACGCCGGCTGCTCGCCGATTTTGCCGGACGACGCCGATAGGCGAGCAGTATTACGGCGCAGCCTCGCTTCGGCCGGCCAACCTCGACCTCGCGCGGCGCCGACGCGCCGGCAATTTCTACGAGCGGCACGGCCATGCCGACGGGCCAAGCGCGATCTACAGCGGTTCGCCAGGAGACGGGCACGAGCTGCGCCGAGGCGGGCTGGCGCGCATCGCGGTCGGGCCGATGCCCGACGCCGCTGATCGCGCTCGGCCGAGGACGGCGTCGCCGAAGGCTTGTTCGATCTGCCGCCGCGCTCTCAACCAGCCGGAGACCATCGATGTGGCGCTGCGCTATGCCGCTGCGCGCTCGATCTGCGGCCGCATCTGGCGCTCGCGCAGCTGCTGCTCGCCGAATCCGGCGCCGAGAACAGCGCCGGAGGGCGCTCGCGCTCTATCGCCGAGTGGCCGGCGAGCTCGCGCTGTGCCTGGTCGGCGCAGCTGCGCGGCCGCCGATCGGAGACGCGCTCGACACACCGACGAGGCGATCGCCGAGCTGCGGCAGCTGGCGGCGCACGGCGCCGGCCCGCGCCGGGGCCGGATCGAGCTCGGCGACCTGCGCGAGCAAGAACCGCTATCCGAGGCGGTCGCCGCCTATGACGAGGCGGTGGCGCTGACGCGGCCGGCGCGACGCCGCACTGGCCGCTCTTCTACAGCCGCGGCGTCGCCGAGGAGCGTTCGCACCAATGGCCGAAGGCCGAGGCCGATCTCGAACGCGCGCTGAGCTCTCGCCCGACGAGCCGTTGGTGCTGAACTATCTCGGCTATTCCTGGATCGACAAGGGCGTGAACCTGCCCGAGGCGCGGCATGATCGAGCGCGCGGTCGAGTTGCGGCCCGATGACGGCTACATCGTCGACAGTCTCGGCTGGGCGCGCTGCGGCGGGCGACTCTCGCCGGCGCTGCAGTACCTGGAGCGGGCGATCGAGCTGCTGCCCGAGGATCCGACCATCAACGACCATCTCGGCGACGCCTATTGGGCGACCGGGCGGCTAGCCGAGGCGCGCTATCAATGGCGGCGCGCGCTGCAGTTCAACCCCGAGCCGGACGACGTGCCAAGCCGATCGAGGCCAAGCTCGACGGCGGGCGGCCGAGCAGCGGCGCAGCCCGACCGACGCGCCGAGCGGCGGCTAGCGGCGATGCCGCTGGTCGGCCGGGTTCGCGCCGGCCAAGCTCAATCTCTATCTCCACGTGCTCGGCCGCCGCGCGGACGGCTATCACCTGCTCGACAGTCTCGTCGCGTTCGCCGATATCGGCGACGGGCTCGCCGCCCGAGCCGGCCGCGTCGCTGGCGCCTCGATCTCACGGGCCGTTCGCGGCGGGCTTGTCAGCCCGGCGAGAACAATCTCGTGCTGCGCGGCGCGCTGCGCTGGCGGCGCGCTGCCGGCCTCGCGCCGGGCGCGGCGCTGACCCTGGACAAGCACCTGCCGGTCGCGTCCGGCATCGGCGGCGGCTCGAGCGATGCGGCGGCGGCGCTGCGCGCGCTGCGCGTTGTGGCAGGTGTCGCTCGATGACGCGTCTGCGCGATCTGGCGCCGGCTCGGCGCCGACGTGCCGGTTTGCCTCGTGCCGCGCGCCTCGTTGCTCGGCGGCATCGGCGAGGCGTCGTGCCGGCGCCGCGCTGCCGCCGGCCGCGCTGGTGCTGGTCAATCCCGGATCGCGCTGCCGACCGCGTCCGTCTTCGCGCGCCCGGCGGCGATTCGCCGCTTGCGGCCGCTTCGCGCCGACGCCGGGCGATGCCGCCGATCTGGCGGCGCTTGCGGCGCCGCAACGATCTCACCGAGGCGGCGATCGGCCTCGTGCCGGTGATCGGCGATGTGCTGGCGCTTCTCGCGGCGAGCCCGGGGCGCTGCTCGCGCGCATGAGCGGCAGCGGCGCCACCTGCTTCGCCCTCTTCGCCGACCGCGCCGTGGCCGAGCGGGCATGCGCCGCACTTGCTGCGGCCGAGCCTGGATGGTGGTGCGCGGCCGGCGGGTTGGTTGTCGCAGAGGGGGTTTCCCGGTGAGTTGGGTCGGGTCGGGCCGGTGGGGCGTAGCCAAGTGGTAAGGCAGCGACTCCTGATTCCGCCATACGGAGGGTCGATCACCGCGCCCAGCCAGCCGGGCATTCGGGAGGTAATAGCGATGGCAGACGAGCGGAACTGGGTCGGCACCTGGACCATAGCGCCCGCGCCGGCGGAAACCGTCGCGTTCAATAACCAGACATTGCGCATGACGATGCGTGTCAGCATCGGCGGCAGCGAGGTGCGGGTGCGAATCTCGAACGCGTATGGCAGGCGTCCGCTGGGCATCGGCGCGGCGCATATTGGGCTGCGCGACGCCGGGAGTGGCGGTCATTCCAAGTCGGACCGCAAGCTGACTTTCGGCGGCGACGCGACCGCGACCATCGCGGCGGGTGCCGTCCTGTTAAGCGATCCGGTCGCACTCGACGTTCCGCCGCTGGCCGATGTCGCGGTCAGCATCTATCTGCCGGACGAGGTGCCGAAGATCTTCGAATCACCGGACGCTATGCGCGGCAGACCAACTACATCTCGCCGCCGGGCGATTTCGCCGCGGCCAAGGTGATGCCGATCGGCGCCTCACCGACGACTGGTACTTCCTGAGCGGCGTCGACGTGCTGGCGAGCGGCGACCCGGCGGAGTGGTGGCGCTCGGCGATTCGCTGACCGATGGCAACGTTTCGACGATCGATGCGTATTGCCGCTGGCCGGACCAGCTCGCGCGCCGGCTGATGGCGCGCCGACGGCGGCCGGCCGATCGGCGGTGATGAACCAGGGATTGGGCGGCAACCGCATCCTGTTCGACGTGCGCGGCGACAGCGGCCTGCGCCGGTTCGACCGCGATGTCCTGTCGCAGCCGGGAGTGACCCATGTCATCGTCGTGCTGGGCACCAACGACCTCCGCAACCGATGGAACCCGGAAGAGGTGACCGCCGCGCCGCAGATGATCGCCGGCTTGCGGCAGATGGCGGTGCGCGCACATGCGCCGGGATCCGGATCGTCGGCGCCACGCTGACGCCGTTCGACAACGAGACGTTCCTGGTAGATGCCTGGACCCAGCCGCGCGAGACGATGCGGCTGGCCGTCAATGGCTGGATCAGCGAAGGCGGCGGCTTCGACGCGGTGATCGATTTCGACAAGGCGCTGCGCGACCCCGAACATCCCACGCGGATGTTGCCGATACACGATTGCGGCGACCACCTGCATCCGAGCGATCTCGGCTACAACAAGATGGGCGACGCGATCGAT
>CAVZKP010000003.1:0-38705 GCA_963775875.1 uncultured Alphaproteobacteria bacterium | reverse complement strand
TTCGACGGCGCTGCCGAACTCGGCCAGGATGGCGTCTCCGGCGGTGTTGAACACGCGGCCGCGGTGCAGCGCCACCAGCTTTTCGAAGACTGCGCTGTGGCCACGGAAGATTTTCAGGGTGTGTCCTCGTCCTCGGCCGTCAGCCGGCTGTAGGCGGCGACGTCGGCCGACAGGATCGTCGCCAGCTTGCGTTCGAGGCCGTCCTGTGGATCGTCGGCTTCGGCCACCGGCTTTCCTTGGCGAAACTGCGTCGCCTCGGATCATACCATCCTCGACCGGTTCGCGACGAGGCCAAACGCAACCGGAGGTATCGCAACGCTGTTGTCTTCGGCCGATCCGCACCGTAGCGTTGGGCAGGCTGCAAGCCCGATTGTGGCAGGCGTCGAAGCCGAACGAATATTGCTGCGGAGACCGGCAGCCGTGACCGTTGCCGAACGATCAGCCCAGGACGACCGCCACCCGCCGAGCCGGTCCTGACCTTGCGGGTCGGGATCACCGGACATCGCCCGAAACCGGCGCGGTTTCCCCCCGATGCGTTCGAGCGCGTGAGCGGCCAGCTCAGCCTGGTATTCCGGGCGATCGATCAAGCGCTGCGCGAACTCCACCGCGCGAATGCCCGGTTCTACTCGAGCGAGCCGTCGCCGAATCCGGTTGGTCACCGGCATGGCTCAGGGCGCCGACCAAATGGCGGTCTGGGCCCGGCCGAAAGACTGGGAGGTCGAGGCTGTAGTCGTGTCGGACAATCACGCGGGCGCTGATCAGGTGGCGGTCTGGACGCGGCCGGATGGCTGGGCGGTCGACGCCATTCTGCCGTTCCCGCGCGACAGTTACCGAAAAGATTTCCTGCAATCGGCGGCGGATGACGGCCGCAACGTCCAAGCGGATTTCGACGCCGCTCTTGAGGAAGCCGATACCGTCCTGGAGCTGCCGGAAATTGAGGACCCTAAAGAACGGGTTCGGGGCTATGCGCGGCTAGGAACCTTTCTGATATGGCAGGTCGACGTGCTGGTTGCCGTATGGGATGGACAGGCTGAAGAGGGTCCAGGAGGCACCGCGTCGGTAATTCGGCAGGCGGTGAGCGCCCATGTCCCGGTGGTCTGGATCACCACCCGGCCAGAGGCGATGCACGGTCCCACTTTCCCTCGCATGATCGAAGCTTTCGAGAAGGCAGGGAGAGCCTGTCGCGCCGGCGGCAGATTGCACTGCGGGGCGCCTCAAGGACGCGATTTCAACGATCGTGTCGCTGCCCAAAAACATTGAGGCGTCAGTGTTCGAAAGCGGCGTAGAAGCAGGCGCCCCGAGGGTCGAGCAACAATTATCAACTTTTCTGGCCGAAAATTGGCCGGCTTCATCCAGGTCCATCGCCTACGACCTTTACCGACGGTTGATCGAACGGCGTTGTTTGCGCTGGAAAATTACCGTTCCGCCGTTGCCGGAGCGGTTGACTGAATGGGATCGATTCTTAGAAAACGCCCCCGCTAACGAAAATCTCAAGAAACGGATTCGCTCGATTTTGCTTCCTCGCTATGTTTGGACAGATCAGCTCGCCGTTTTTTATGCTCACAAATATAGAAGCGCGTATATTACCTGCTATTTGTTGGCAGCACTGGTTGTGTTTATAGCATTATTTGGACTCTTGCTCCATGTTGACCCGGATGAATCGGCAAAGGTTTTGCTAGTCCAAAAATTTATAATAGTTATAATAGAGTTTGTATTTATTATTACAATAATAGTTGTCTACACCACTGGCAGGAAGCATCTCTGGCACGAAAAATGGCTCGAATATCGTGCGCTGGCGGAGCTGCTTCGTGATTCGAGATTTCTTGCCTTCTTTGCTGAATATGGCAGTATACAACGAGCCGACAGTTTTGGGTCGTCATCTTCTACGTGGTTGTTGTGGTATTTGAGAGCAACGGTGCGAGAGCTCGGCCTACCACAGGGCGTCTTGGATGGGACCTACCAATCGGAGCTGCTCTCCTCCGTGCAGCAGCACGTAATATCTGATCAACTCGACTATCACCGGACAAACGCTCATACCCTGCATCGGATGAGTCAGTTGCTCCATAAGTTTACGGATAGATGTTTTTTGGCAACTGTATTAGTGCTTGTGATGTTCCTGTTGTGTTGGCCGTTGTATCGATCGGGTTGGCCAATTAAAAGAGGTGTCGTAGAAAGTCACGCGTTGTGGATTTCGAATCTGTTTACGTTTTTTGCGGCGTTCCTGCCGGCGCTGGGAGCGGCGTTCGCCGGGATCCGCGAGACTGGCGATTTCCATGGTTTCGCGCAACGGTCCGCGAGAACGGTAGCGAACCTGGAAAATCGCGAATCCGATCTCGCGCGAGCCAAACGCACGCTGGCGCTTGACGACACTCGCAACGTTCTCGTTGCCACGTCACAAGTATTGACCGAAGATCTCGCCGCCTGGCAATCTTTATATTCAGAAAAGCGGCTGACCTTGCCGGTTTGACCGCAGGGTTATGGTTGTTTCGGTCTCGTCCCGCCATCCTGCTCTTTTCTTGGCTTGGCGACAGCGCCTGGGGATTCGGTGCTGGTATTTGCGCTTTCCCAGAGGGCTGTCCCGATGATCTGGCCATTCCGGCCCCGCTAACCCTAACAGCTGCCTAATTTAGCGGGATTCCAGCAAGGATTTCGCGGGCGCGGGCGGCGTCGGCGCTGATCTGGGCTTTCAGCGCGTCGAGCCCGGCGAATTTCTGTTCGGGGCGGATGAAATCGACCAGCGCCACCCGCAGGTGACGGCCGTAAAGATCGGTGTCGGTGTCGAACAGATGCGCTTCGAGGCGCGGTTCGGAGCCGCCGATCGTCGGGCGCAGGCCGAGATTGGCGACGCCGTCGATGGTATGGCCGGCGAGCGGGTCGTCCGGGCCGTCGCCGCTGACCCGCACCGCGTAGACGCCAAAGGCCGGCCGCAGGTAATCGTCGAGGCCGAGATTGGCGGTCGGAAAGCCGATCGTCCGGCCGCGCCGGTCGCCGGCGGCGACGCGGCCGTCGATCTCCCAGAACCGGCCGAGCAGGGCCGCCGCCTGGCGCGGATTGCCGGCCTTGAGCAATTCACGGATCTGGGTTGAGGAATAGACGGTCTGGTCGGCGCCGCGAATCGGCTCGATGATGGTGACGGCAAAGCCGCGCTCCGATCCGGTGGCGCGCAGGAAATCGGGCGTGCCGCGCCGGCTCTTGCCAAAGGTGCAGTCCCAGCCGACCACGACGTGGGAGGCGCCGATCGCCTCGACGATGATCTCGCCGAGAAAATCCTCGGCGCTCTTCGCGGCAAAGCCGAGATCGAAATGCTGCACGAACAACAGATCGACGCCGAGCCGGGCCAGTTCGCGCTCCTTGACCCGGAACGGGGTCAGCCGGAACGGCTCGGCATTGGGCAGGAACACGCTGCGCGGATGCGGCTCGAAGGTCAGCACCGCGATCGGCCGGCCGTGCTCGCGCGCCAATTCGCGGGCCCGGCCGATCAGCAGCGCATGGCCGCGATGCAGGCCGTCGAAATTGCCCATCGCCAGGACCGCGCCGCGCGGGTGGTGCGATCGGGGGCCGGGATGTCGGATGACGCGGATCACGGGAGCATGGCGCGGGCGAAGCTTCATCGGTAGCCAGATGGCGCGAAAATAGCCCGAGCCGCGGCGCGAGGATAGCGGGTCGCGCGAGTTGCCGCGAGGAAGTGGGCGAAAAGCTGGCGCCGCTCGCCGACCGCCCGGTTTTCGCCGCAATCCTCTATAGTCCTGCGGCAACATTCGCCGGAGGCGGGATGGCAGAGGAGCGGGTGCCGCGCGAGCAGATGGAATACGACGTGGTCGTGGTCGGGGCCGGGCCGGCCGGGCTCGCCGCCGCGATCCGGCTGAAGCAGCTCGCGGCGGCGGCCGGACAGGAGATCGCGGTCTGCGTCATCGAGAAAGGCTCGGAGGTCGGCGCGCATATCCTGTCGGGCGCGGTGTTCGAGCCGCGCGCGCTCGACGAGCTGTTTCCCGACTGGCGCGAGCGCGGCGCGCCGCTGGTCACCGCCGGCGGCCGACGACCGGTTCCTGCTGCTGACCGCGACCCGCGCCTGGCGCCTGCCGACGCCGCCGCAGATGCACAATCGCGGCAACTACATCATCAGCCTCGGCAATCTGTGCCGCTGGCTGGCGAGCCAGGCCGAGGCGCTGGGGGTCGAGATCTATCCCGGCTTCGCCGCCGCCGAAGTGCTGTACGACGAGGACGGCCGGGTGCGCGGGCGTCGCCACCGGCGATATGGGCATCGGCAAGGACGGCAGGCCGACCGAGCGCTACCAGCCCGGGGTCGAGCTGCTCGCCAGCGAGACGCTGTTCGCCGAGGGCTGCCGCGGCTCGCTGACCAAGACCCTGGTCGAGCGCTTCCGGTCTGCGCGACGGCATCGATCCGCAGACCTATGCGATCGGCATCAAGGAATTGTGGGAGGTCGAGGCCGGAGCAGCATCATCCCGGCCTGGTCGTCCACACGCATCGGCTGGCCGCTCGACGCCGCCACCTATGGCGGCTCGTTCCTCTATCATCTCGAGGACCGCCAGGTGGCGGTCGGCTTCGTGATCGGGCTCGACTACAAGAACCCCTATCTGAACCCGTTCGAGGAATTTCAGCGCTTCAAGACGCACCCGGCGATCCGCCCGCTCTTCGAGGGCGGGCGGCGCATCGCCTATGGCGCGCGGGCGCTGAACGAGGGCGGCTTCCAGTCGATCCCGCGGCTCGATTTCCCGGGCGGGGCGCTGGTCGGCTGCGCCGCCGGCTTTGTCAACGTGCCCAAGATCAAGGGCAGCCACACGGCGATGAAATCGGGGATGGTCGCGGCCGAAACCGTGTTCCGCCGGCTCGCCGGCGAGCCGGCCGCCGAGGTCGGAGCCGCGCTCGAGGACAGCTGGGTGTGGGACGAGCTGCGCCAGGTGCGCAACATCCGGCCGGGCTTTCGCTGGGGGCTGTGGGCGGGGCTCGCCTATGCGGCGCTCGACACCTATGTCCTGCGCGGCGCCGCGCCCTGGACGTTTCGCAATCACCCCGACCACACGCAGCTGCTGCCGCGCCAGCGCGGCGCGGCGGATCGACTATCCCCGGCCCGACGGCAAGGTCAGCTTCGACCGGCTCTCCTCGGTGTTCATCTCCAACACCAATCACGAGGAGGACCAGCCGCCGCATCTGCGGCTGCGCGACCCGGCAAAAGCGATCGCCGTCAACTATCGGCTCTACGATTCGCCGGAACAGCGGTATTGTCCGGCAGGCGTGTACGAGATCGTCGAGGCGGCCGGGGGCGCCACCCCCTACTTGCAGATCAACGCGCAGAATTGCGTGCACTGCAAGACCTGCGACATCAAGGACCCCGAGCAGAACATTGACTGGGTCGTGCCGGAGGGCGGCGGTGGGCCCAATTATCCGAATATGTAAGAGGCTGACAGGCGGCAACAGATGGGGATTACGGTGATCGAGCCGTTGCGGATCGGATGTGTCGCGGGTGTGTTGATGGCGGTCCTCGCGGCGGGCGCCGCCATGGCGGCGCCAAGCCCGCCGGAGCCGGCGATTTCGGCGGATACCCCGTTCGGCGCCTATCTGGCCGGCCGGCACGCGCAGCAGGAGCGCGACTACGGCAATGCCGCCTTGTGGTTCGAGGATGCGCTCAAGGCCGATCCGGGCTCGCCCGAACTGATCAGCCGCACCTTTTCGATGGAGGCGCAGGCCGGTCATTTCGACAAGGCGCTGCCGCTCGCCGAGCAGGTCCTCAAGCTCGACGGCTCCGATGCGGTCGCCGATCTGGTTCTGCTGATCGACCGGGTCAAGGCCGGCGACAAGGCCGCGGCACTGGCCCGCGCCGAGGCGTTGCCGAATGACGGGCTGCACCGCTATCTCGGCCCGGTAGCCCGCGCCTGGACGCAGATGGCGGTGGGCAATCTCGCCGGCGCCGACGCGGCCTTGCAGGAGCTCGACAAGTTCGACGGCTTCGCCCCGCTCAAATATTTCCAGCTCGGTCTGCTCTATGATTTTGCCGGCAAACCCGATAAGGCCGAGCAGTATTACAAGCAAACCCTCGACGCGACCGGCCAGCTCAACTGGCGGCTGACCGACGCGATGGCCAATTTTTATCAGCGTCACGGCCATCCCGACCAGGCCGACGCGATCTACAAACGGTTCATCAAGGAGAATTCGGGCAGCGAGCTGGCCGAATCGGTGCTGGCGACCAAGCCGGTCGGGGTGCCGGCGCCGCTGATCGGCTCGGCCGAGGACGGCCTCGCCGAAGGCCTGTTCGATCTGGCCAGCGTCGTCAACCAGCCGGAGACCACCGATGTGGCGCTGCTCTATGATCGCAGCGCACTCTATCTGCGGCCGCATCTGGCGGTGGCCCAGCTATTGCTCGCCGACATCCTGAGCGGCGAGAACAAGGCGCAGGAGAGCCTCGACGTCCTGTCCGGAATTCCGGCGAGCTCGCGCTATGCCTGGTCGGCGCAGCTGCGCCGGGCCGCCAATCTGGAGACCCTCGGCCGCGCCGACGAGGCGGTCGCCGAACTTCGGACGATGGCGGCGAAGGAGCCTGCCCGCACCGGGGCGGAGATCCAGCTCGGCGATCTGTTGCGCGACCAGAAGCGCTTTTCGCAAGCGGCCGACGCCTATAGCGAGGCGATCCGCCGTCTGAAGGCGGCCGGCGGGACGCCGCACTGGCCGCTCTATTACAGCCGGGGCATCGCCTATGAGCGTTCGGGCCAATGGAGCCTGGCCGAGGCCGACCTCGAACACGCGCTCGAGCTCAAGCCCGATCAGCCGCTGGTGCTCAACTATCTCGGCTATTCGTGGATCGACCGCGGCGAAAAGCTGAAGCGCGGCCTGAAGATGATCGAGCGGGCGGTGGCGTTGCGGCCCGAGGACGGCTACATCGTCGACAGCCTGGGCTGGGCGCATTATCGCCTTGGCGACTATGCGGGCGCTGTCGAATACCTGGAAAAGGCGCTGGAACTGGTGCCCGACGATCCGACCATCAACGATCATCTGGGCGACGCCTATTGGAAGAGCGGGCGGACGCTCGAAGCCCGCTATCAATGGCGGCAGGCGCTGCAGTTCAAGCCCGACAAGGAAGACATCAAGCCGATCGAAGCCAAGCTTGAAAGCGGTCTGCCGAGCATCACCACCACGACGCGCGCCGGCGGCGGCTAGCGGCGATGCCGGTCGCCGCCTTTGCCCCGGCAAAGGTCAATCTTTACCTGCATGTTATCGGCAGGCGGGCGGACGGCTATCACCTGATCGACAGCCTGGTCGCCTTTGCCGATATCGGCGACCGCCTCACCGCCCGAGAGGCAGCATCGCTGACCCTGGATATCGACGGGCCGGAGGCGGCGGGCCTTGTCGGCCTTGGCGAGGATAATCTGGTGCTGCGGGCCGCCCGCCTGCTCCGCGAGCACGCCGGGATTGCCTCGGGCGCGGCCCTCCATTTGCACAAGAACCTGCCGGTTGCCGCCGGCATCGGCGGCGGGTCGAGCGACGCGGCGGCGGCGCTGCGCGCGCTATGCGCGTTGTGGCGGGTGTCGATCGAGGAGCAGGATCTGCGCCATCTCGGCGCCCGGCTCGGCGCCGACGTCGCGGTTTGCCTTCATGCCGGCGCCGCCTGGGTCGGCGGCATCGGCGAAAGCATCGAGCCGGCCGCGTCGCTGCCGGCGGCCGGGATCGTGCTGGCCAATCCGCGGATCGCGTTGCCGACCGCGAGCGTCTTCGCCGCCCGGCGCGGGCGGTTCGGCGGTTGCGGTCGGTTCGCGCCGATGCCGCGCGATGCCGCCGGTCTCGCCGCGGCATTGCGGCCTGGCCGCAATGATCTGAGCGAGCCGGCGATCGGCCTGGTTCCCGAGATCGCCGCGGTGCTGGCGCTCCTCTCCCGATTGCCCGGGGCCCTGATCGCGCGGATGAGCGGCAGCGGCGCCACCTGCTTTGCCCTGTTCGCCGACCGCGCCGCGGCCGAGCGGGCATGCGCCGCCCTTGCAGCGGCCGAGCCTGGATGGTGGTGCGCGGCCGGCGGGTTGGTTGTCGCAGAGGGGGTTTCCCGGTAATTTGGGACGGGTCGGGCCGGTGGGGCGTAGCCAAGTGGTAAGGCAGCGGATTTTGATTCCGCCATACGGAGGTTCGAATCCTCCCGCCCCAGCCAGCCGGGCATTCGGGAGGTATTAGCGATGGCAGACGAGCAGAACTGGGTCGGCACTTGGACCATGGCGCCGGCGCCGGCGGAAACCGGCGCCTTCAACAACCAGACCTTGCGCATGACCATGCGCGCCAGCCTCGGCGGCAACCGGCTGCGGGTGCGGATCTCGAACGCCTATGGCCGGCGTCCGCTGGACATCGGCGGCGCGCATATCGCGCTGCGCGACGCCGGAGCGGCGATTATTGCCGAGTTGGACCGCAAGCTGAGTTTCGCCGGCGCGGCGACGGCGACGATCGCGGCCGGCGCGGTCCTGTTCAGCGATCCGGTCGCGCTCGACCTGCCGCCGCTCGCCGATCTCGCGGTCAGCCTCTATTTGCCCGACGAGATCCCGAACGATTTCCAGATCACCGGACGCTATGCGCGGCAGACCAACTACGTCTCGCCGCCGGGCGATTTCACCGCGGCCAAGGTGATGCCGATCGGCAGCCTCACCAGCGACTGGTTCTTCGTCTGCGGCGTCGACGTGCTGGCCAGCGCCGACACCGGCGGCATCATCGCACTCGGCGATTCGCTGACCGACGGCAACATCTCGACGATCGATGCGTTTTGCCGCTGGCCCGACCAGCTCGCCCGCCGCCTGATGGCGCGCCGACGCGGCCGGCCGATGGCGGTGATGAACCAGGGGCTCGGCGGCAACCGCATCCTCTTCGACATCCGCGGCGACAGCGGGCTGCGCCGGTTCGACCGCGATGTGCTGTCCCAGCCGGGGGTCAGCCATGTCATCGTCATGCTCGGCACCAACGATCTGCGCAATCGCTGGAAGAAGCCGGAAGAGGAGCCCACCGCGCCGCAGATGATCGCCGGGCTGAAGCAGATGGCGGTGCGCGCCCATAGCGCCGGGATCAAGATCATCGGCGCCACGCTGACCCCGTTCGGCAACGAGACCTATATGGCCGATGCCTGGAACCCGCGGCGCGAGGAGGTGCGGCTGGCGGTCAATGGCTGGATCCGCGAGGGCGGCGGGTTCGACGCGGTCGCCGATTTCGACCAGGCATTGCGCGACCCCGAACATCCGACGCAGATGCTGCCGATACTCGATTGCGGCGACGGCCTGCATCCGAGCGACCTCGGCTACAACAAGATGGGCGACGCGATCGATCTTTCGCTGTTCGACTAGCCGGGCGCCGCCGACCGGTCTTGGCCGGCGCCTGCTCGCGCCGCGCGGGTCAGCGCACCGCGAATTGGGTCGCGCCGAAGGTGTTTTCGCGCTCCGTATCGGTGATCGCGCCCGGACGCTGGGCGTCGGCCAGCACCGCCAAACCGCGCTGCACCGCCGGCCGCGACGCGATTTCGTCATGCCAGCGCCGCACTGCCGGATATTCGCCGAGGTCGATATAGCCCCGCTCCGCAAAGCGAGAGGATGGCTCGGTGGCGGCGCGGATCCACGGAAAGGTGATGATGTCGGCCATGCTGTACTCGTCGCCGGCGAGCCAGGGCGACTCCTCGAGCCGATGGTTCAGCACCCGGGTCAGCCGCTTGACCTCGTTGGTGTAGCGCTCGATCGCATACGGGATCTTCTGCGGCGCATAGGCGCCGAAATGGTTCCACTGGCCGAACATCGGGCCGACGCCGCCCATCTGGAACATCATCCATTCCAGGCATTTGTAGCGCCCGATCGGATCTTTCGGGATCAGCCTGCCGCCGTTCTTTTCCGACAGGTAAACCAGGATCGCGGCTGATTCGAACAACGTAAACGGCTGGCCGCCGGGGCCGTCGGGATCGACGATCGCCGGGATGCGATGATTGGGGGTAATCTTCAGAAATTCCGGCTTGAACTGGTCGCCGGCGCCGATATTGATCGGGATTACCTTGTATTGCAGTCCCAGCTCCTCGAGCGCGATATGCACCTTATGGCCGTTCGGCGTTGGCCAGCTCCACACCTCCAACATTGGATATCCTTTGGTTGCGTTGTCCGGTCACAACGATGTCATTGCAAGCGCGGCGAAGCAATCTCGTCGCGGTTCGCACCTACGCCATGGCGACTGATCGCTCAGGGATCGCTGGGATCCTCTGCGGCGAGGCGGCGCAGCGCTTCGTCGTTGGCTCCATAACGTAGCCATCCCCCGAGATGTTGCATTCCGAGCCGGTGATAAAAATTGCGCGCCGGGTTCCAGTCGAGCACCTGAAAATCGATCCGGCCCCAGCCGCGCTCGACCGCGATCGCGGCGAGGCGGGCCATCAGCCGGCGGCCGACGCCCTGCCCGCGCGCCTTTTCCGCGACGTAGAGGTCTTCGAGATACATCCCCGGCCGCCCGAGCCAGGTGGAGAATCTGGGATGGAACACGGCCAGGCCGGCCGGCTCGCCATCGAGAAATGCGAGAACCGCCTCGAATTCGCGGCCCGGAGCGAAGCCGTAGTGAACCAGATCGGCCTCGGTTGCGACGACGGCGTCGGCCGCCTTTTCATAGAGGGCGAGCGCCCGGATCAGCCGCAGCACCAGGCCGGCGTCTTCGGCCGTGGCAAAACGGAGCGTGATCGCTGGGCTGGTCGCCCGCGTCATCGGCGCGGGCCGGTTGTCGGCGGGCCAAGCCCGGCCATGCCGGTTGCGTCCATCGATATTTCCTCGAAGGGCTGCCGCGCGCTAGCTCACTCTACTTAACGGTCCGTTGCCAGCCGGACAATCACGGCTCTGGCGCAAGCGGCGGGTGCAAGGAGGGGATGATGGCGGACCAGACCAATCCGGTGGCGATCGAGGCGGGCGCGGCGGCCCCGGCCCGACCTGGCCGCGGCTACCCCGAGCCGTTCGCCACGCGGGTGGCCGGCCGGGTCCGGCGGCCGCTCGGCGATCTGTTCGGGCTGACCAATTTCGGGGTCAATCTGACGCGGCTGCCGCCAGGCGGCATGTCGGCGCTGCGCCACACCCACGCGCGCGAGGACGAGTTCATCTATATCGTCGAAGGCGAGCCGGTGCTGGTGACCAACGCCGGCGAGACCCAGCTGGGCCCCGGCATGTGCGCCGGGTTCAAGGCCGGCTCCGGCGACGCCCACCATCTGCTGAACCGCACGATGCGCGATGTCGCCTATCTCGAAATCGGCGACCGCAATCCGGGGGACACGGTGATCTATCCGGATGACGATATCGGCCGCGCCCTGGCGCCTGACGGCGCGCGGCTCTTTGTCCATAAGGACGGTCGGCCCTATTGAGTCCGCGAGCCTCATCGGGAGGGATCGTCATCCCAGGCGCGTTGCGTCTCGCCAAAGCCCCGGGCGTTAGGGTGCGGGAATAGGAAATTTCAGAAAGAGCCCCGCAGATGCGGGGCTCTCGCCGGCTAAAGGTGGTTAGCGCTTATCGTGACTGTGCTCGCCGCCTTTGCGGCCGGCCTCCGCGGCGCGCTCGCGATCTTCAGCGAAACTGCCCTGGCCGCCTTGATGGCTGCCCTGATGCGTGCCGCCGTGCTGCCCGCCGATCGGACGGCTGTCCTGATGCGAGCCGGTGCCCTGGGCGCCGTGGCTGTGCTCTCCGCCCTTGCGCCCGGCCTCGGCCGCCAGCTCATGGTCCTTCGAGAAGCTGCGCTCCTCGGCCGGAACGTCATGTCCGCCCTTGCGTCCGGCTTCGGCGGCGCGCGCGGGATCGTTCTTGAAATTTCCGCCGCTGGCCTGGCCGCCTTTGCTGGCGATTTCGCGCTGCCTCTTTTCGTCCATCGAGGCAAAGCCGCGGTTCGACGTGTTGGATTGGTCCCGATCGGCCATGATAACGACTCCACTGGTTAAGTCTTCACCGCTTATCCCTAGAGTTCGGATAGCGGCTTGATGACCTAACGGGCAGAGAGACTGTCAGGTTCCAGGAGATCCCTTCAAAAAAATAAATAATAGGACCTTAATTCGGTCGTATTGCTTAACTGGATCGGGTTGAAATCTTCAGTCGCGCGGAACGCGAGGCTGCTTTGTCAGGCAAACCGGGTAGCAGCAAACGGCGCGATGTCAATCGCCGGCCGCCGCCCGGCGACCAGATCGGCGACGATTTTGCCGGTCATCGGCGCCGAGGTCATGCCGACATGGCCGTGGCCAAAGGCGTAGATCACGTCGGGCGTCGCCGCAGACGGCCCCAGCGCCGGCAGCGAATCGGGCAGGCTCGGGCGGTGGCCCATCCACACCGAGATCCGCTCCTCGGCGTGATCGGCGGCGAGGCCCGGCAGCATCTTGCGGCCTTGCTCGAGCAGGATCCGGGCGCGCCGCCAATCGGGTGGCGCGGCGAGGCCGGCGAGTTCGACGGTGCCGGCAAAGCGCAGCCCGGTATCCATCGGCGTGGCGACGAACTTGCCGTCGGCGTCGGCGGTCGGGATGCGCGGCATGACCTCCGGGTCGCGGATCATCAGGTGATAGCCGCGTTCGGTCTCGAGCGGAATCCGGTCGCCCAGCGCCGCGGCGAGCGGTTTCGACCAGGCCCCGGCGCAGATGATCGCGGCATCGGCGGCAAGTTCGCCCTGGTCGGTGCGGATCGCCCCGAGCCGGCCGCCGTCGAGGCGGAACCCCAATGCCCGCGCATGATTGAGCTCGCCGCCGCAGCGCAGGAAATGGTCGAACAGGCGCTGGACCAGCGCGAGCGGGTTCGAGGTGTGCCCGTTCTCGCGCACCAGAATGCCGCGCTGGTAGTCGCGCGACAGGGTGGGTTCGAGCTGGCGCAATTCATCGGCGTCGAATTCGTCGATCTCGACCCCGTTCTCGCGCCGTAATTCCCAGGCGAGCCGGTCCCTTTGCGGACCATGCGCCGAGCGGTAGACATAGAGATGGCCGAGCCGATGCACCAGCTCCTCGGCGCCGGCATCGCGGATCAGCGGCGTCAGCGCTTCGAGGGTGGCGCCGACCAGCGGGCGCAGGGCGCGGGCCTGGGCGTGGATTTTTTCCGGAGTGCCGGCGCGGATGAAGCGGACCAGCCACGGCGCGATCACCGGCAGGTAGGACCAGCGCAACGACAACGGCCCGAGCGGGTCGAACAGCCAGCGCGGCACGTTCCACATCACCCCGGGCATCGATACCGGGGTCACCGAGGAGGCGTTGAACGCGCCGGCATTGCCAAAGGAGGCGCCGTGGCCGGGCTCGCCGGGCTCGACAATGAAGACCTTGTGGCCGTCCCGTTGCAGCCAGCTCGCCACGCACACCCCGACCATGCCGGCGCCGATCACGCCGACCCGCCTGGCTCCGCTTCGTCCTGCCTCGAGCGCCGGCATCGAGGCGGCGGTAAAAATCCGGCTCCGTCAGGCGGCGCGGGCCGGCCACACCGGCTGGTGATAGCCGAGCGGGGCCGAGGGGCGCGCCCAATAGGGTGCGGTCTCGGAGAGCCGCACGGTGGGCCCCAGATGGCGCAGTCGCCCGACCGGGGTGTCGCTCTCGATCGACCAGCGCGCGATCTCGGCCGGGTAGAGCTCCTTGTCGACCTCCTGGAGCGCCGCCTGCGCGATCTGGCCGCGATCGACCAGCCAGCGCCCGGTCTGCGCCAGCGAGATGCGCACCAGCCAGCTGCCGCCTTCGCGGGCCCGCCGGGCCAGGGCCACCATCGCGCCGAACGCCATAAAATAGCCCGTTAAGTAATCGATAGCCGAGACCGGATAGAATTGCGGGCCGGGACTGGCGCCGGGGAACAGTTCGCCCTGGCGCGTGGTGATCCCGCTCACGGTCTGCACCACGGTGTCGAAGCCGCGGCGCGAGGCCCAGGGACCGACATGGCTGAAGGCGCACATCGACACATAGACGAGGCCCGGCCGCAGCCGCGACAATTCCTCCGGCGACAGGCCGCGATTGCCGAGCGTGCCCGGCCGGTAGCCCTGGGTGAACACGTCGGCCTCGCGCACCAGCCCGCGCAGGGTCTCGACATCCTGCTGCTGGCGCAGATCGAGATGGGCCTGCAATTTGCCGTGGCCGGTGTCGTATTCCTGGTAGCCGATATTCGGCAGATGGGGCGCGGTGATCTTCATCACCTCGGCGCCGTGCTCGGCCAGGGTGCGGGCCGAGGTCGGGCCGGCCAAAACCCGGGTCAGGTCGAGGACGCGGATGCCGGACAATGGCCGCTCGGCCTCGGGCAAGGGTTCGGGCGCGCTGTCGCCGATCCGGATGATTTCCATCAGCGGCAGCGACGCGATCGCCGCGGCCTGCGGATGCTTTGCCCATTCTTCCATGCTGCGCACCATGCCGCCGGCGCCCTTGGCGGCGAGGATCGCCTCTTCGAGCTCGAGCGCGTCCCATTTCGACACCGCCTGCCGCACCGCCTCGCGCTCTTCGGGCACGCCGAGCACGCCCATGGCGGCGGCCCGGTGGTTCGGGAAATTGGCGTGGATGTAGCTCCAGCGGCCGTTCCTGGCCGGATAGACGCCCATCACCGGGTTGCGGTCGGTCGGCACCGCGGCGCCATTGACCTGCATGTAATGGCCGCTGCGCAGCGAGGCGACCGCCTGGCGCAGATCGACCGAGACGTCCTGGCGCCGGCCGGTGCGCAATTCCCACAGATCGGCGGCGGCGAGCCCGGTGGCGGCGAGCGCCGCGGCGCCGGCCGCGCCGATGCGGAACGGGGTCGGCAGAACCGGGTCGGCGCCGCCGGTGATCTCGACCTGGCGGATCCGCTCCTCGGGCCAGCCGGCAATCGGCAAAATCGTGCGCAAGGCGTCGTAGGCCATCCTAGGAATCTCCCATCAAACAGCCGGCGCTTGCTTCCGCGCCGGTCGATGATCGATGATGCCTCGAAACGATGCCGAAAGGGAACGCCGATGAGCCAGGTCATGATCGTCGTCGAATTCGAGGTGAAGCCGGAGCATCGCAGCCAGTTCATCGAGCTGATGCGCGGGCATGCACAGCGCTCCCGGCGCGATGACGGCTGCCTACAATTCGATTTGATGTTGCCAAAGGACGACGACAAGCATGTCTTTTTGGTCGAGAAGTGGCGCGACCAGGAGGCCCTTGATGCGCATTCCAAAGGGCCGATGCCCGGTAATACCTATAAAGACTGGATCGTCGGCCGCAAAGTCGCGCGCGGCGCGCCGGCCGACTAGACGCGCCCTTGTCATCGGCGCTCTGCTGAGAGCCTGCCTCGCGGCGTTGCTGATCGGCATCGCGATACTGCCGGCCGCCGGCGCGACGACAGCCGCCGGCAAATCGGCGAAGACATCGGCCGAGACGGCAGCGCCCGCGGAGATCCAAGCGCTGCTGAACTTGCTTGCTGATCCCAAGGTGCAAGCGTGGTTGAACCAGCAGCACGCGACTGAAACTGTTGCCCGGGCGCCGGCCAAGCCCAAGGATGATTCCCCTGAGGACATGATGTCCGCCCGCGTCGACGCAGTGCGCGGGCACCTCGTCGATTTGACCGATGCGATCCCGGGTATGCCGGCGGAGTTCGCGCATGCCGCAGATGTCTTTCAGGATAGGTTGGGGGGCAAGAAGCCGGCGCGCATCCTGACCTTGCTCGCCGCTTTCGTGGGTCTCGGCTTTGGCGCCGAAGCGCTGTTTAGCCGGGCGACACGGCGGATGAGGCGGCATCTCGACGAGCATCCGGTGGAGACCGTCGGTGACCGTGTCCGCCTCGTCGCCGAGCGGGCAGCTTTCGCGCTAGGACTGGTCATTGCCTATGCCGTCGGCAGTATCGGCGCTTTTCTTGTTTTTCACTGGCCGGGCCTGCTGCGCCAGATCGTCTTAGGCTATCTGATCGTCTTTTTGGCGATCCGCATTGCCGCCGTCCTCGGTCGCTTTCTGCTGGCGCCGGCTAATGACCGGTTCCGCGTCTGCCCGATGGAAGCGGCGGCGGCGCGGTATTGGTATGTGCGGCTGAAGCTCGTCGTCGGCTGGGTGGTGCTCGCCTTGGTGACAAAGGGCGTGCTCGGCGAGCTCGAAATTTCGCGGCCGGCGCGCGACATTGTTGGTTATGCGTTCGGGCTCGGCACGCTGGCGATCCTGCTCGTAGCCATCTGGCGGCGGCCGCCCGAAAGCGCCGAGGCGGGATTCGAGCCCGGGCACGAAATCCGCCATGTGAGCCGCGTCAAGGTAAATGCGCTACTGACTGTAGGCTTGGTGTTGCTATGGGGGCTCCGCGTCGCCGGAATGATGCCCGCCTTCTGGCTGCTCGCCGTCGTTATGATTTGGCCTCTCGCCGACCGATTGACCCGGCGGGCGGTCGAGCATCTGCTGCGACCGCCTGGTACGACCGAAATTGCCGATACGCCGACCCTCACCGCGGTCTTTCTCGAGCGCGGCCTGCGGGCGGCGTTAATCATTGGTGCGCTGGCGCTGCTCGCCTGGGGCTGGGGGATCGATCTGGAGAGCCTTGCCGGGCGGGAGACGATGTTGACCCGTATCGCGCACGGCGCTCTGAGCGCCGTTGCCATTGCCCTGATCGCCGATTTCATCTGGCATGTCGCAAAAGCCGCGATCGATATCAAGCTCGCCGAGACTGCGGATTTCGGTCTTCCGAACACTCCCGAGGCGCGACGGCGGGCGCGATTGCGCACCTTGCTGCCGATTTTCCGCAATATCCTGTTCGTCGTCGTGATTGCCGCCGCCGCACTGATGGCGCTGGCGGCAATGGGCGTTGAGATCGGCCCGCTGATCGCCGCTCTCAGCGTCCTTGGCGTCGCGATCGGCTTTGGTGCGCAGACCTTTGTCCGCGACATCATCGCGGGGATGTTCTATCTGCTCGACGATGCCTTCCGGATCGGCGAATACATCCAGAGCGGCAATTACAAGGGCACGGTCGAAGGCTTTAGCATCCGCTCGGTCCGGCTGCGGCATCAGCGCGGCCCAGTCTACACCGTCCCATTTAGTCTATTGGGCGCCGTCCAGAATATGAGCCGCGACTGGGTCATCGACAAGCTCACGGTCGGCATCACCTATGACAGCGACATCGACAAAGCCAGAAAGCTGATCAAGCAGATCGGGCTGGAATTGGCCGAGGAGCCCGAATTCAAGCCGCTGATCCTGGAGCCGCTGAAGATGCAGGGGGTCGACGCGTTCGGCGATTACGCGGTTCAGATCCGGATGAAGATGATGACCTTGCCCGGCGAGAATTTCGTGATCCGCCGACAGGCCCTTTTTAGGATCAAAAAGGCGTTCGACGCCAACGGCATCAAATTCGCCTATCCGACGGTTCAGCTCGCCGGCGATGGCGAACCCGCGACCGCGGCCATCGCCCAGCAGGCGCTACAACTGACCCATCCGACCGCAGCGGCGGCGGAGTAGCCAGCCAAGCAGCCGCTGCGGCTAGCGATGGGCGGCGTTGAACTGGGCGAGAGCGGCGGGGCCGGGGCACAGCTCGGTTTCGTCGAGGCCGTTGAGCGGCGGTTCGACGGTGTCGAGGAATTCATGCATGTCGCCCGAATCGGGCTCGACGAACAAGAGCCCGGTGACCACCTCGCCGGCGGCGTGCCGCTGCTGGAGATGGGTCAATGCCGAGATCCGGTCATAGGGATCGTAATCGACGGCGAGCTTGCGCAGGCGCAGGATCGAGCCATCGTGCTGGACCACGGTCTCGACCGTCCCCGGCGCGTAATCGGCGGTGATCTCGTCGCGTTCGAGGATTACGTCCAGGCGGTTGACGGCTTCGTTATGGGCGCGGACATAGTCGAAGCTCTTGGTCGATTCGGCGTTGTTGTTGAAGGCGACGCAGGGTGAGATCACGTCGATAAAGGCGGACCCGCGGTGCTCGATCGCGGCCTTGATCAGCGGCACCAGCTGCGCCTTGTCGCCGGAAAAGCTGCGGCCGACAAAGGACGCGCCGAGCTGCAGCGCCAGCGCCACCAGGTCGATCGGCGAATCGGTGTTGACGGCGCCGCGGCGCGCCTTCGAGCCCTTGTCGGCGGTCGCCGAGAATTGTCCTTTGGTCAGCCCGTAAACGCCGTTGTTCTCGACGATATAGACCATGTTGACGGCGCGGCGCAGGCAATGGGCGAACTGGCCGAGCCCGATCGAGGCCGAATCGCCATCGCCCGAGATGCCGAGATAGATCAGCTCGCGGTTGGCGAGGTTGGCGCCGGTCAGGACCGAGGGCATGCGCCCGTGCACGCTGTTGAAGCCGTGCGACTTGCCGAGAAAATAGGTCGGCGTCTTCGACGAGCAGCCGATGCCCGACAATTTGGCGATGCGATGCGGTGGCAGGCTCAGCTCGAAGCAGGCCTGGATGATCGCGGCGCTGATCGAATCATGGCCGCAGCCGGCGCACAGGGTCGAGACCGCGCCTTCATAGTCGCGATGGGTAAAGCCGAGCGCGTTGGTCGGCAGCTTCGGATGGTGCAGCCGGGGCTTGGCGATATAGGTCATGGCAAAGGTCCCTAAAGGGCCTCTCGCCCGCAATGCGGGAGGGTGAGGGGGATGAAAATGGGGGTGCCGGCCTTCACGGCAGCGCTCTGCGCAGTGGCGCGAGGGTCACAATTTCGAGCATGTCGCCGATCGCCTTGACGATAAAGCGCGCGGTGATCGGCGTGCCGTCATAGTGCAGGATCGGAACCAGCCGGGCCGGGTCGATATCGCCGTCGTTGATCAGCAGGCTGCGCAACTGGGCGTCGCGGTTCTGCTCGACGAGGAAGATGCGGTCGTGGGCGGCGACGAAATCATAGACGTCATCGTGGAACGGATAGGCGCGCACCCGCATGGTGTCGAGATGGATGCCGCGCTCTTCGAGTGCTTCGAGGGCCTCGGTCATGGCCGGCGCGGTCGAGCCGAAATAGATCGCGCCAAAACGGGTGGGCTCGGCAGCCATCCGCTTGATCGGGGGCGGCACCAGGCGCTTGGCTGTCTCGAATTTGTGCAGCAGGCGCTGCATGTTGTCGACGTAATCCGGCCCCTCCTCGGAATAGCGCGCATAGCGGTCCTTGGTGGTGCCGCGAGTGAAAAAGGCGCCCCGCGTCGGATGGGTGCCGGGCAGGGTGCGGTAGGGGATGCCGTCGCCGTCGACATCGAGATAGCGGCCGAACTCGACCCCGGCTTCGAGCTGTTCGGCCGTCATCACCTTGCCGCGATCGAACTGCCGGTTCTCGTCCCAGGCCAGCGGCTCGACCAGCCAGTCGTTCATGCCGATGTCGAGGTCGAGCATGACGAAGACCGGGGTCTGCAGCCGGTCGGCCAGATCGAACGCCTCGGCGGCAAAGGCGAAGGCCTCGTGCGGATCCTCGGGAAGGAGCAGCACATGCTTGGTGTCGCCGTGCGAGGCATGGGCGCAGGACAGGATGTCGGCCTGCTGGGTCCGGGTCGGCATGCCGGTCGACGGGCTGCCGCGCTGAACGTCGAAAATGACCGCCGGGATCTCGGCGAAATAGGCGAGCCCGATGAATTCCTGCATCAGCGAGATGCCGGGGCCGGAGGTCGCGGTGAAGGCGCGCGCGCCGTTCCAGGCGGCGCCGATGACCATGCCGATCGAGGCCAGTTCGTCCTCGGCCTGGATGATCGCATAGCGCTTTTTCTTGGTCTCGGGATCGATCCGATAGCGCCGGCAGTGGTTGGCAAAGGCCTCGGCCAGCGACGAGGAGGGCGTGATCGGATACCACGCGGCGACGGTCGCCCCGCCATAGACGCAGCCGAGCGCCGCGGCGTCGTTGCCGTTGATCGAAATGCGCTGGCCGACCTTGTCGACCCGCTCGAAGCGCAACCCGATCGGGCAGTCGTGCTCGGCCAAGGCCCAGTCGCGGCCGAGATTGAGCGCACGCAGATTGGGCCGGATCAGCGTGTCCTTGCCGCGGAACTGCTCGGCGATCAGCTTTTCGATCGCTGCCGCATCCATGTCGAGCAGCGCCGACAATGCGCCCAGATAGATGATGTTCTTGAACAACTGCCGCTGGCGCGGGTCGTTGTATTCGCGGTTGGAGATCGCGGTCAGCGGCGCGCCGATGACGGTGATGTCGTCGCGGAACTTGGATGGCGGCAAGGGTTTGGTCGCGTCATAGAACAGGTAGCCGCCGGGCTCGATCTCGGCGATGTCCTCGTCCCAGGTCTGCGGGTTCATCGCCACCATCATATCGACGCCGCCGCGGCGGCCGAGATGGCCCTTGTCGCTGACCCGCACCTCGAACCAGGTCGGCAGGCCCTGGATGTTCGATGGAAAGATGTTGCGCGAGCTCGCCGGTATGCCCATGCGCAGGATCGATTTGGCGAACAGCGCGTTGGCGCTGGCCGAGCCCGATCCGTTGACATTGGCGAATTTGACGACGAAATCGTTGACGCTTTCGATCTGTTCTCGGCTCGATCGGTCCACGTTCATTCCTCGGGATTTGATCTGCGCCCGGCCCGATTCGGCCATATGGCTCAGCGGCTGCGGCATGCGGGGCCGGCCTGGGTGATTTCGAGCAGGAATTTGCGCATGTCCCACGCCCCGGTCGGGCAGCGCTCGGCGCACAGGCCGCAATGCAGACAGACATCCTCGTCCTTGACCATGATCCGCCCGGTCTTCAGCGAATTGCCGATGTACAGGTCTTGTTCGAGGTTCAGGGCAGGGGCCATAAGCCGCCCGCGCAGATCTGCTTCGCCGCCATTGTCGGTGAAAGTGATGCAATCCATCGGGCAGATGTCGACGCAGGCGTCGCATTCGATGCACAGCTGGCCGGTGAACACCGTCTGCACGTCGCAGTTCAGGCAGCGCTCGGCTTCGAGATAGCCGAGCTTTTCATCGTAGCCGAGCTCGACCTCGACCCGGATATCGGCCAGCGCCACCGCCGTGTCCTTGAGCGGCACGCGATAGCGCTGATCGTTCGAGATGTCGTTGTCGTAGCTCCACTCGTGGATGCCCATCTTCTGGCTGACCAGGGTCACCCCCGGCGGCGGCCGGTCGGCGACATCCTCGCCATGGCAGAATTTGTCGATCGAGATCGCGGCGTCGTGGCCGTGCGCGACCGCCCAGATGATGTTTTTCGGACCAAAAGCCGCATCGCCGCCAAAGAACACCTTGGGCAGCGAGGACTGCATCGTCTTCGGGTCGACCTTGGGCATGCCCCAGCGGTCGAACTCGATGCCGATATCGCGCTCGATCCACGGAAAGGCGTTTTCCTGGCCGACCGCGACCAGCACGTCGTCGCAGGCGATGTGGGTATCGGGCTCGCCGGTCGGGACCAGGTTGCGGCGGCCATTGGCGTCGTATTCGGCCTTGACCTTTTCGAACAGGACCCCGGTCAGGATGCCGCGATCATGGGTGAATTCCTTCGGCACCAGCCAGTTGAGGATCGGGATGCCTTCATGCGTCGCGTCCTCCTTTTCCCACGGCGAGGCCTTCATCTCGTCAAAGCCGCTGCGCACGACGACGGTGACCTCTTCGCCGCCCAAGCGGCGCGACGAGCGGCAGCAATCCATCGCCGTGTTGCCGCCGCCGAGGACGATGACGCGGCGCCCGATCTTGTCGATATGACCGAACGACACGCTGGACAGCCAGTCGATGCCGATATGGATGTTGGCCGACGCCTGCTCGCGGCCGGGGATTTCGAGATCGCGCCCGCGCGGCGCGCCGCAGCCGACAAAGACCGCGTCCCAATCCTCGGCGAGCAAGGCGCGCAGGCTGTGCACCGATTCGCCGAAGCGAGGCTCGACCCCCAGATCGAGGACCAGATCGACCTCCTCGTCGGTGACCCGTTCGGGCAGGCGGAAGCGCGGGATCTGGGTGCGCATCATGCCGCCGCCCTTGGTGTCGCCGTCGAAGATCACACAGCGATAGCCGAGCGGCAGCAGGTCGCGGGCGACCGTCAAC
Organism: uncultured Alphaproteobacteria bacterium; assembly: GCA_963775875.1. GTDB lineage: Bacteria > Pseudomonadota > Alphaproteobacteria > ATCC43930 > CGMCC-115725 > AP-15. Next base: position 16,862 of record CAVZKP010000003.1, on the reverse strand, counting down.
GAGGCCGGGCCGGCGCCGACCAAGGCGATCTTCTTGCCGTTCTTCTGGTTCGGGATGGCCGGCAGGTAGGGGCTGATGTCGCCCTTGTTGTCGGCGGCGACGCGCTTCAGCCGGCAGATCGCCACCGGCTGCTCCTCGACCCGGCCGCGCCGGCAGGCGGGCTCGCACGGGCGGTCGCAGGTGCGCCCGAGGATGCCGGGGAAGATGTTGGAATACCAGTTGACCATATAGGCGTCGGTATAGCGCCGGTCGGCGATCATCCGGATGTATTCGGGCACCGGGGTGTGGGCCGGACACGCCCATTGGCAATCGACGACTTTGTGAAAATAGTCGGGGACGGCGATATCGGTCGGCTGCACTAGGCTCCTCCTGAGGACCGGGGTAATGCCCGATCCGGCCTTATCCCGGTCGCGCCGGCTTGCCCGGTTCGAACGCAAGTTGGGCCAAGCATCGGGCCGGGCTTATAATCGGGCTCGGCCCGGTCGTCATCTTTCTTCTCGCTCGGTCTGCCTTGCGCATACGGTGTGCCTCGGCGGCGCATTCCCGCCGGTAGGGTGCGGCAGCTTGCCTCATCCCCGGGGGAGGCGCAACCACCGCGGCGCATCGGTCTTGCTCGGGGCGCGGCTTGACTTTGATATGGGAGCGGCGCATCTGCTTTGGCAGAGCATCGTGCTCGCCTCGCGAGGTAACGCAGCGGCAGTCAATCCAGGCGGAAAGCCACCAAGCCCGGCAGAACGCGCAAAGCTGCCCCCGCGAGACATCCCGTCATCCTTCCCCGATAGCGCCGGTGCGCGGCATCCGCAATTTTGGATGCGAGCGAGCATGACCGGCTGTGAAACAAGAAAGAATTAAAATTCGTGACGAAATTTCAAGATCTTGGGCTCGTTGAGCCGATTCGGCGCGCGCTCGCCGACGAGGGTTATACCGCGCCGACCCCGATCCAGGCGCAGGCGATCCCGCATCTTCTCGACGGACGTGATTTGTTGGGAATCGCCCAGACCGGCACCGGCAAGACCGCCGCCTTTGCGCTGCCGATCCTGCAGCGCCTCGCCGCCGAGCGCGGCGCCCCGGCGCCGCCGGCACTGGCGCGCAAGAGCGCGCGCTGCCTGGTGCTGACCCCGACCCGCGAGCTGGCCTTGCAGATTCGCGACAGCTTCCGCGCTTACGGGCGCCATCTCGGGCTGCGCGCGACGGTGATCTTCGGCGGGGTCGGCCAGGTGCCGCAGGTCGCCGCGATGGCGCGCGGCGTCGATATCCTGGTGGCGACGCCGGGACGGCTGCTCGACCTGATCGGGCAGGGCCATATCAGGCTCGGCCTGATCGAGACCTTCGTGCTCGACGAGGCCGACCGCATGCTCGACATGGGCTTCATCCACGACGTCAGAAAGATCGTCGCGATGCTGCCGAAAGAGCGCCAGACCCTGCTGTTCTCGGCGACGATGCCGACCGACATCGCCCGGCTCGCGGCGGCGATCCTCGACGCCCCGGTGCGGGTCGAGGTGACACCGGCGGCCTCGACCGTCGAACTGACCGAGCAGCTCGTCATGTTCGTCGACCGCGCCGACAAGCGGGCCTTGCTGTGCGCGATCCTGCGCGACCCGGCATTGGCCCGCGTCTTGGTCTTCACCCGCACCAAGCACACCGCCAACCGGCTCGCCGAGCAGCTGGTCCGCGCCGGGTTCGGCGCCGAGGCGATCCACGGCAACAAGTCGCAAAGCGCGCGCCAGCGGGCGCTCGAAGAGTTCCGGGCCGGCGCGGTGCGGGTGCTGGTCGCCACCGACATCGCCGCCCGCGGCATCGACATCGACGCGATCAGCCACGTGGTCAATTACGAATTGCCGAACGTGCCCGAGACCTATGTCCACCGCATCGGCCGCACCGCGCGCGCCGGCGCCCGGGGTGCGGCGATCTCGCTGTGCGACACCGAGGAGCGCGCCTATCTGAAGGACATCGAGCGGCTGATCGGCCGCAAGGTGCCGGTCGCCGCCGAGCATCCGTTCCGCACGGCCGCCCCACAGCCGCAGCCAAAGCTGCAGCCGCAACGGCGGCGCGCCGCCTGAACCCGCGCGGCGGGCCGAACCCTCGCCTCGCAGGCCGGCCGGCGCGTCTTCGGCCATGACGTCGCCGATTACGTCGGGACTTCATCGTGGATTGGCGAGGCCCGGATCAAGCGGGCGACAGGTGCTGGACCTTGGGCATCACCTCCTGCGCCAGCAGCCGCATCGATTCGCGCCAGGCTTCGGGATTGCCGCTGTAATCGAAGCAGAACAGCAATAGCGAGCCGAAGCCGCCGACCTCGTCATACATCCGCTCGATCTTTTCGACGACGGTCGAAGGCGAGCCGATCAGCCAGTTGTGGCGGGCGCAGTATTCCGGGGTCACGTCGCTGTCGGCGACATCGGGATCGTGCTTGAGGAATTGGATGACGCCGACATCGGTTAACAGCGGCAGAAAATATTCGCGCATCATCCGGCCCATCATGCCGCCGACCGACAGCCGCCACGCCGCCTCGTCGGTGTCGGCGACGAAGATTTCGCGGACCAGCCGCCATTGGCTGCGCTGCGGGGTGCGCCCGGTGCGCCGCGCCCCTTCCTCGACCGATTCCCAATGGCTGGCGACATAGGTCGGGTTGAGGTTGAGGCTCATCGGCAGAAAGCCGTGCTCGCCGGCCAGCTTCAAGGTGTCGGAGCCCTTGCTGACGCCGGCGACCCCGATCGGCGGATAGGGCTTTTGCAATGGCTTGATGTGCGGCCGCAGCGTGCGCAGCATCAGATCGGTCTTGCTGACCTGCCAGTATTTGCCCGGATAGTCGAACGGCTCCTCCGCGGTCCACAGCTTGAGGATGATGTCGAGCGCCTCGCGGGTCATCTCGCGGTGCTGGCCGGCATTGCCGTCGACGTTGAACATCGCCCAGTCGCTCGGCAGGCCGCTGGCGGCGACGCCGAAATTGAGCCGGCCCTGCGCCAAATGATCGAGCATCGCCACCCGGTTGGCGAGTTCGGCCGGGTGGTGGTAGGGCAACAGGAACCCGCCGGGGGCGAGGCGGATCTGCTTGGTCTGCATCAGCGCCTGGGCGATCAGCAGGTCGGGGGCGGGGTGCGGCTCCCAGGGTGCGGTATGATGCTCGCCGATCCACGCCTCGGAAAAGCCGAGTTCGTCGGCCCAGCGCAGGGTGTCGAGGTCCCATCGGTGGCCGTCGTAAAGGGGGCGCTCCGGCGGGTGCGAGGGCATCGTGAACAGGCCGTATTGCATCGTGACCTCCCATCTGGCGATCTGGTGGCACAGGCGCGCGCAGTCTAGCCCGCCACATGCCCGGGGGCGAGCCCGGCCCGGTCGGCCGGTGGCGGCCTGGCCTGCGGATGCTGCGGCGGCAACCTGCGCTGCCGATCGGGGCATCCCGCGGCCGCACCGTTGACCGCCGGCCGGATCGTGGTTAAGCTCACCCTTCGGTGGCGCAGCCGGACTTTCTTGGAAAGGGCCGGTTGAACCGAGCGAAGGCACCTTTTTCGAGGGGGCAGGGTGTGTCCTCGCCCGACAACTCAGTCGGCATCGTGGCCAGCGTCGATTTGGGGCTGGCAATCGCCCTATATAACTCAATCGTCTCCAGGCAAGCGGGCGCTTCGGCTGCGGCATTCGGGCAAATACCGCGCGCCGGCCGCGCGGTGAATTGCTGAGCGCGGAGCGGCCGATGTCCGCCTGGCTCTGGCTTTTTCTGATCGCCATCGCGCTGGCCCTCGCTCTGGGTGCCGTCCTTGACCGTTTCGGGGTGTTCGGCGCGTCGACGCGGCGCAGTGTTCTCCGCAGCATCTGGGATGCGCTGACCCCCGATTTCGCCGGCTTCAACACCGAGCGGGTGACGACCCAGACGATTCACCTGCTGATGGCCGCCATGCTGGTGTTTGGCGTCCTGGCCGCCGCCTGGGCAGCGGCCGCCGGGATCATGCGCACCGCGTGGCTGTTCGCGGCACAGCCCGACGGCGTCGGCGAAGCGCTGGCCGGCTGGTCCTGCTTGAATTCGGGCTGTCCCGGTTGGCTGCTGTTCGGGGTTCTCTTCTGGCAGGTGGTTCGCGCGGTTGGCGGCGTCCTGCTGATCTGCTCGGCGGCCGGGCTCGCGGGGGCCCTGCTGGGCTTCATCTTTGGCATCCCGCGGCCGATCAGCGCCCCCCAGGCGCCGCCCGCGGCCGCAGGCGGTGCAGCTCCGCCGCCGGGGGTGGATCATCGGCAGGCGGCCAAGGCGTGGGAACTCAGCACCAACCTTACCCAGATTTCCGACTGGCTGACCAAAATCGTCGTCGGCGTCAGCCTGGTCGAAGCAAAAAATGTGCTGGCCGAGTTTCAGACGATCTCCGCTACGGCCGCCGATTGGCTGTTCGGCATGCGGCACGGCAGCCCGGCGCTGATCGCCGCGGTGATCGTCGGCGGCGCGGTGTTCGGATTTCTCTTTGCCTATCTTTATACCGAACTGATCATTTCGCGCTTGATCGCCGCCGTCGCGAGCGGCCTCGACACCACCGCCGAGGCCCACCCACCCTGCGCCTGATGCCGCTGACCCAAGGCCTGGCGCCGCGGATTTCGCGCGGCGCGGGCGATCCGCAAACCTCGGTTCAGCCGAAATTGGCGGAAGTGCAAGCCGCGCTGCAATATCATCAGATCCGGTTCGAAGATTTGGTCGCCCACCCGGATGACACCGAGATCCTGAACTGGTCGCGGGCAAAGGCGGTGCTGAACGATTATCGGTCGGCGGCGCAGGGCTATGCCTATCTGTTGAGCCGATCGCCGGCGGTGAGACAGCCATGAATGGGACTGCGCCGAATGGGATTGCGCCCGGCACCTCCGATCCGAGGTTGCTGCTCGAAGCCGCGCGGGTGTTCAACGCCGCCGGCGCCGACTACCGCAAGGTGGCCGAGGTTGTTGCCGAGCTGGCGCTCCAGGCCGCAGATAAGGCCGACCCCGAAATTCGTCGGATGATTATCGGCGATGGCGTCGCGTTGCGGCTGTCCGGCCGAGTGCCCGGCGGGTATCGCCAGGCACTGGAGCTGCTAAAGGAAATCGGCGACAAAAAAGACGACGACCCGGACGGTCGGCTGCATCTGTTGCGGGCCCTGGCGCGCGGCCAGATGTATCGAGACGCGCGGGAAGCGGGCAAGTCCCAGGACGACGCGGAGCTCGCCCCACTGCGCGCCGAGATCCGCCAGGACCTCGAATTCGCCTTTGCCCAGGACAACACGCTGAAACTCGAGAACCGGCTGTTCTGGCAGGCCGCCCCGGCCTCGCTCGCGGCGGGCTGCGATCGCCAGGACGATTTGCGGGCGGTCTGGCTCGACGATCCCGAGTTCCGCAAGCTCGTGGGATTGCCGGCAGATCAACCGACCGATCCGCCGCCCCAGCCCGGGCAGGCGGCGCCAGCCCGATAACAAAAGCGGCTAAACCGGCATTGCGCGGCGCTGGTGGGCGCGGCCGACCGCGGCGGTTTCCTCGCGGTGGCCGGCGATGACGCGCACCCCCTCATCGAGCTTGGCGGCGATGGTTTCCGGCGAGCCGGTTTCCAGAAACGCCAGGTTATTCTTGCGGCAGGCGGCAAAGACCCGCTCGCGCGCCTCGCGCATCGCGGCCGGGTAGGGTTCGCGCGGCACCGCGACATAGCCGAGCGACAGGCCGAGGTCGCCCGGACCCAATTCGGCAAAGCCGAGGCCGGGCACCGCGAGGATCGCCTCGCAATTGGCGATGCCCTCCGGCGATTCGAGCTTGACCCCGAGCAGCAATTCGCCCTGCGGGTCGAGCGGCCACGGCTCGCAGCGCTCGAGATATTCCTCGGCCGAGATCCCCCAGATCGGCGCCGCCGTCGCTTCCGAGCCGCGGCCCCGCGTGCCGAGGCCGAGCCCGCTCTTGGTGTCGCGAACCGCGCCGCGCATGCGCTCGATCGGCGTCGGCAGCGACGGGTCGACCCCGGCGGCATGGTGCGGATAGCGGCAGGATTCGACAAAGGCGCGCACCGCGTCGGCGGTTTCGGCCTGGCACAGCAGCACCCCGTGCGCGCCGCGGCCGAGGATCTGGCGGAACTGCCACGCGTTGAAGCGGACATTGGCGGCGTCGGTGCCGTTGACCGGCGCCTCGACGATGATGGCCGGGGTACGGTGCCCGGAGCGGGTCGGCCCAGCCTCGGCCAGCCCCCGCATATATTCGGCGAGCCCGGCCATGTCGAACGAGCCGTGCTCCATGCCGATATTGATGTAGTCGGCCCAGGTGGCGGCGTCCTGATGCCCTTGCGCGCGGGTCAATACATGCCCGCTATGGCCGCCGACATAATAGATCGCCTGGCCCTGCGCCAGCAGTTCGATCGCCCGGTTGATCCGTTGCGCCATCGCCGCCTCCCTCGCGTTTGCCGTGGTGATGCGGGAAGTTGACCCGCCGCCCGCCCTGACTATAGTCGCGCCCCGGCACGCGGGCGTGGCGGAACTGGTAGACGCGCTGGACTCAAAATCCAGTTCTGGCGACAGAGTGTCGGTTCGATTCCGACCGCCCGCACCACCAATCTCCTCGCCATCGGACCCTCGGCACCGGCGCCTCACCACCGGCCATAGCGACAGGCATACCACGCCAGTCCGATCAGCTCGTGCAATGCGTAGTAGCTGTCGAGCAGCGAGGGGATCTGCGGCAAAAAGGCCCCTGGCGACAGCCGTAGCGACCGACCGCCGGGGGTCGGCGCGGCGACGACCGGGTAGCCGACGGCGGCGAACGACCACAAGGCCCGCGCCATATGCCACGGGTTGGTCACCACCAGCGCCGCCGGCACCCCGGCCTGGCGCAGGATCTCGGCCGAATAGAGCGCATTCTGGTAGGTCGTCTGCGAGCGCTGCTCGCGCCAGCGCACCGGCGCGTGGAAATCGTTTTGCAGCGTCTCGGCCATCATCTCGGCCAGGCTAGCGTCGGCGTCGTCGAGCCGGCCGCCGCTGACCAGGATCGGCAGCCCGAGGCGGCGCTGCTCCCTCGCCGCTTCGGCCAGCCGTTCGAGCGTGACCGGTCCGACCGTGTCCTTGCCGCCAGGAATATTGCTGTGCCGGAATTCGGCGGAGAGGACGATGATCGCCGCGGGCGGCGCCGGGGCCGGCAGGGCGGGGACCAATCCGGCCAGCCCGTCGGCCGAGCGCAACAGCAGGTGGGCGGCCAGCGGGGTCGCCGCCAGATAGAGGCAGCCCATCGCTGCCGTCGCCAGGATCAGGCCCGATCGCCGCCATCGCCAGGCGAGGACCACCCCGATCATCGCCAGCAGGATGAACAGGTTCGGCGGGATCAGCGAGGAATAGGAAATCCACTGCAACATGGCCGATCACCCGGCGCAATCACCCGGTGGGGACGACAGGCTCGCGGCGCAGGCGGTGGTAGAGCTTGGCTGCCTCCCGCCTCAGGCCAAGAGCGAGGCCGCGCCCGGTGCGCGGGTTGGCGGCGGCGATGCCCCAGCGTTCCCGCCGCCGCGGCAGCCATAATTTCTTGTAGGGATCGTCGCCGCGGCCGAAATTGATTTCATGCGGGCGATCCTCGCCGAGCACGCGCTCGATCATTTCCATGGTCAGCAGGGTGCCGAGCGAGAGATCGTCGAAGCGCTGGTCGTGGGCGAGCTTGTAGATGACGGCGCGGCCGTTCCACACGATCCAGAACTGGGCCGCGGCGGGAATGCCGTCGAGGGTCGAAATGCCGAGACGCAGCGCGCCGGTTTCGGCAGCCAGCCGGATCAGCGCCGGAATAAAGCGGGGAAACGCCTCGGCCGGCTTCCAGCTCTGGGCGTAGATCGTCTGGTAGTCGGCGATCGCCCGGTCGATGCCGGCGCTATCGGCGTAAAAGGCGGTTTCGAGCCGGTTGCCCGCCATCACGCTGCGGCGCTTGCGGCGCCAGGTGTTGCGCAATTCCGAAGGCCGCGCGGCGAGGTAATCGGCAAAACTCATCCCCGCGGTTTCCTCGAACCAGTTCCCGGAATGGAATACGCATTCGACGAGAAGTCCGGCGCGGCGCAGAGCGGCCAGCGCGGCATGATAGGACGGGGCGCGCGGATCGAGTTCGTCGAGGACGATGGCGTCCCAGCGCGGAAATTCGGCAAGGATCTCGTTAAAGATCGCGGCGAGGCTGGCACTCACATCGGCGGCCGGCGCGCACACGATGCCGTGCTCGACGCTATAGGCGTTGGTCAGGCTGGCGAGCCGCCGCCCATGACGCCCCTCGACAATCTGCAGCGCGACCGCCGCCGCTGCGTTCTGGTCGACGTAGAGCCGGGTTTCGGTCGCCGATGGCACCCCGTGGCCGACCATCAGCCCATACCAGCCGGGCAGCGCGAAGAAGCAGTCCCGTGCCGCGGTCGCAAACAGCGCGGCGAGCCCGCACGGCAGTCGCCGAAAATCGGGGTTGCGGTACACTGGCATCAGGCGCCCGGTATCCGAGGATGCCGGTCCCGCCGCATCTCGACTGGTCCCCGCAGGTGCAGATCCTAACCTTTACGACGTTATATCCGAGCGCGGCGCGGCCTCAACACGGGATCTTTGTCGAGACGCGGCTCAGGAAACTGGTTGAAAGCGGCCGGGTCGAGGCTCGAATTGTCGCGCCCTGTCCGTGGTTCCCATTCGCCTCGGAGCATTTTGGCGCCTATGCGGCGATGGCCAGGATACCGCGAGAGGAGACGCGGCACGGGCTGCATATCGATCACCCGCGCTATCCGCTGCTGCCCAAGATCGGCATGAGCTCGGCGCCGTTGGCATTGTTTGCGGCGGCGCTGCCACGGCTGCGCCGGCAGATCGGCGCCGGCCGCGACTTCGACCTGATCGACGCGCATTATTTCTACCCCGACGGGGTTGCCGCGGTATTGCTCGGCCGGGCGCTCGGGCGGCCGGTCGTCGTCACCGCGCGCGGCAGCGACCTCAACCTGATCGCCGGCTATGCCGTGCCGCGGCGGTGGATTCGCTGGGCGGCGGCGCGCGCGCAGGGACTGATCGCCGTGTCGAGCGGGCTGAAGGACCGGCTGGTGCGGCTCGGCACCGCGCCGGAGCGGATCCGGGTTCTGCGCAACGGCGTCGATCTCGCATTGTTTCGCCCGGGCGACCGCGAAGCGGCGCGCAGGGAGCTCGGTTTCACCCGGCCGACCCTGCTCGCGGTCGGCAATCTGGTGGCGCTGAAGCGGCACCGGCGGATGGTCGAGGCATTGGCCCTGCTGCCCGACGCCGATCTCGTCATCGTCGGCGAGGGGCCGGAACGGCGGGCGATCGAAGCATTGGCGCGCGCCCGCGGCGTCGCCGGCCGGGTGCGCCTGCTCGGGCGGATGCCGCAGGAACAGCTGCCCGCGATCTACGGCGCCGCCGATCTGCTGCTGCTGGTCTCGACCCATGAAGGCTGGCCCAACGTGCTGCTCGAAAGCATGGCCTGCGGGACGCCGGTTATGGTCTCCGACATTGCCGGGATCGGCGACATCGTCGCCGCGCCGACGGCGGGCCGCATCCTCGCCGCTGCCGGGCCGGAGGATCTGGCCGCCGCGATCCGCGGCCTGCTCGCGGCGCCGCCCGCCCGCGCCGCGACCCGCGCCTATGCCGAACGGTTCGACTGGCAGAGCACGACCGCGGGGCAGATCGCGCTGTTCGACGAGGTCTGCGCGAACTACCCGAAAGGCAGGGCCGCGGCTGAGCCCGATCATCGGCGCAGCAGCCGGGCATAGATTTCGGCATAGCCGGCGACGCTGTGCGCCCAGCACCGCTCGCTGTCGATGAAGCGGGTGGCGGATGCCCGGATGCGCGGCCACGAGCCCTCGTCGTCGAACGCAGCGAGCACGCCCTCGGCGAGCCGCTCGGGGTCGTCCGGGGGAAACAGATAGCCGGTCTCACGGTCGCGGATCAGCTCGCGATGACCGCCGACATTCGAGGCGGCGACGATCCGTTCCTGCGCCATCGCCTCGAGTGGCTTCAGCGGCGTCACCAATTCGGTCAGGCGCAGCGAGAGGCGCGGGAACACCAGAATCTCGGCGAGGTCGTAGTAATGGCCGATTTCCTCATGCGGCACCCGGCCGGTAAAGACGGCGCTGCCGGCGAGACCGAGTTCGCTGGCGAGCGCCTGCAGCCGGTCCGCCTCCGGGCCGCCGCCGACCAGCAGCACGGCGATCTCCGGGCGGCGCTGCTGCATCGCCGGCAGTGCGCGCAGCAGCAGATGCAGCCCCTCATAGGAATAGAACGAGCCGAAGAAGCCGAGCACCCGCTTGCCGCCGAGGCCGAGCCGGGCGGCGAGTGCCGGATCGGGGCGGCCCGGCCCGTGAAATGCCTTGCGGTCGACCGCATTGGGGATGACCGTGATCTTCCCGCTGGCGATGCCGCGGGCGGCGATCTCGCGGCGCAGCCCCTCGCAGATCGTCGTTACCGCGTCGGCCCGCCGCAGCGCCCGCGTCTCGATCAGCCGCGAGGCGCGATAGCGCAGCCCGGCCTCGCCATGGGTCCCGTGGCTCGCCGCCCCGTCCTCCCACAGCCCGCGCACCTCGTAGACCACCGGGATGCCATGGCGGCGACCGACGCGGATCGCCGGCAGAGCGTTGAGCACCGGCGAGTGGGCGTGCAGGATCTGCGGTCGTACTTGATCGACCAGCTGGTCGAGGCGGCGGCCGAGATCGGCCATGATCTTCATCTCGCGGAGCCAGGGCAGCCGGGCGCCAAACCCGGCCGGCACCGGCGTGCGCAGAAATTCCCAATCGCCGATCCGTTCGCGCGGCGGCCCCGGCGCGTAATGCTTGCCGCTGGTCAGCAGCACCGGGTCCCAGCCCAATGCCCGCTGCTGGTCGACGATGCCGAGCGTGCGAAAGGCATAGCCGCTCTGCAATGGCAGCGAATGATCGAGGATGTGCAATACCCGCAGGGGCGACGCTTGCGCGCCGGCAATTGCGATCGACGGCAAGATACCGGAGGTTCCTTCGGCGGGGTGGGCAGCGCCGGGGTGGGCGCGCGGCGGCGGTCGAAACGTTCACGCCAATCAGCGGCTCAGCGGGCGATGAATTCATAATACAGGCGCTTGGCGGCGCGGAACATTTTCGAGTCTTCCGGCAGGGTGCGCCGCACCACGGTCTCGCTGGCGGTCGAAAACCGCTTCAGCGTGTGGGCGATCGGGTCGCGCATGTAATAGTGGCCGAAATAGGCTTCCACTTCCCGCTTCGATTTTGCCCCGCCATTGTCGGCATATTTTGCCACGTAAGGGGTGAAATGCGGATAGAGGCCCTCGACGTTGTGCAGGGTCGTGCGCATGAAATTGCCGATCAGCAGATCGTCGAACAGCTCGTGTTCGATCGAGGTCATCAACGATTGGCGCGGACATTCGAAACCGATCCCGACATTGCGCTTGTCGCGGTTGAGATCGACGGTGACGCTCGATCCTCCCGCCGAAATTTCAATAAACCCGAAATGGTCGAAAAGCGTCTCGCGCGCGGTGAAGTAGCGGCGCAGTTTGGTCTTGTCGTCGGCAGTCAGCGGGTCGGACCAGCTGTCGCCGAATTCCTCCGGCTTGCGGATCACCGGCGGGGCGCGCGGCGGATCGATCGGGGTGATCTGGTCGGTTTCGCAATCGACCCTGACAAACGCCGGCAGGATCTCGGGTCCTTTGGCAAATGCATCCGACCGGTAATCCGCGATCTGCGGCACGAGATCGTTGGCCCAGGCGCTGTCCTCGCGCTGGTAGCGCTGGAACGACGAGAACGGGATCACCCGGTTCGCGCCCATGGTCATCGCGCTGCGCTGCGATCGCGGTGCAATGGGGCGGCGTTTTTCCTCGGTCGCGGTGAGCCGGCGGCCTGCGGGATCGAACAGGTTCAGCATATCCGCCCCGCCCCAGCCATGCAGCTGGAGCATGTACACTTCCTTGAAGTTTTTGGCGATCCGCCGGACCCGAAAGGATTCGCCGTAATCCCCGGAATCGTTCAGGTTGATCACCAGCCGACCGTTCACATCGATCAGCAGCATCGAATCCTGGTTCTGGTTGGCGACCGAGTAGACTTTGACCCCCTTTGACAACTCTACCCATTGTCGATCGGGCAGAACCCGCACCGCATATCCCGCCGCCGCGAGATCTCTTTGGATGCGGCTGCCGTAATGATCGGACACCAGGAACTGGCCTTTGGTCAGCAACGGCAGCGAATGGATATTCAGATGATCCGGATGGCCGTGCGAAAACCAGTGGTACTTCGCGTCGCGAATCGCCTGCAGCTGAGCCGACGGGATGGTGTAGTCGTGTCCCCAACTGCCAAAATAGGCATCCCCGTCGATCCAGGGATCGGTGGTCAGCACCGGCCCGTCGTCGTAGGCGATGACGATGGCGTTGCCGATAGTCTCGAAGAACCGCATTACGCCATGCCCTTTTTCACGCCCTTGGCTAGCAAGCCCGCACCGCCGCGAGCACTGCGTCGGACTTTATCGGCGGCTTGCACGTGTCAGAGCGCGCGATTAATAATTAACTCCGACCCGGCCCGACCTCTACAAGGAGCGCCGATGCGGAGCCTGCTGCAAAGATCGATCGGACCAGTCGCCGCGGGTCTTTATCGGTCGCACCCGATTAAGAATTGGCCAAAATGGGCTGCCGATGCGCTCGAGGTCAAGACCCCGGCGACCGTGCCGCAAAAGACGGCGCTCTCGCCGGAGGGCGGTTCGAACATCAACATTATCCTGGACCTGCTCGGCCGGACGCAAGACGTTCCCGGTGATGTCGCCGAATGCGGCGTCTTCAAGGGCAGCAGCCTGTGCGCGATCGCCTTGCATCTGCGGCAGAGCGGCATTGGCAAGCACGCATACGGACTGGATTCATTTCAAGGTTTTGATCACAGCGTCGGCCGGGACATCGAACTCGGCGGCGCGGCGGACCGCGAGAAGCGCATCGGCGGGTTCGACGGCACTTCGATCGGCCATGTACGCGGCAAACTGGCGCGGCTGGGGCTGCTCGACGCGGTTACCCTGGTCCCCGGCTATTTTGCCGACACGCTGCGGACCTTGCCGGCGTCGCGGTTCAGCTTTGTCCACCTCGATTGCGACATCTACGATTCTTATAGGCAGACGCTGGCCTTCTTCTATCCGAAGCTGCCGGGTGGCGGCATCATCCTGCTCGACGAGTATAACGATCCGCCATGGCCGGGCTGCAAGCTGGCCGTCGACGAGTTCCTCGCGGACAAACCCGAGAAGCCGGTGGTCATCGCGATGAATAATTATCAGAAGTATTTTATCGAAAAGCTCGACTAAAGGACTCGCCGAAAGGACCAGCCGATCCCACCGCCTATCCCGCGATAGGCACTGTGCGTGACCGGCGAGATCGTGTTCCGCCGCGAGGCGCTGCCGGCGCTGGCCGAGCTCGAGCGCGAATGGCGGGCGCTCGAAGCGGTCGCCAGCCCGTCCTTCTTCATCTCCTGGGCATGGATCGGCAGCATGCTGGCGGCGATCCCGCAAGCGAGCCGGCCGATGCTGCTGCGCGGCCGGGCGGGGGGCGAAACGGTCGCCCTGGCGCTGCTCGGCAGCGCCGACACCCGGCGCCGGCACGGGCTGGTCGGTTCGCGCGGGCTTTATCTGAACGAGACCGGCGACCGGCGTTTCGACGCGATGACCATCGAGCACAACCGCATCCTCGGTGCGGCCGGCGCCGATGCCGCCATTCTCGACGCGCTGCTCGCCTGGTTCGCCGATCGGCGCGGCGAGGCCGACGAACTCCATCTCAGCGGCTCGCTGCTGCGCTGGCCGGCGGCGGCGCTGGCCCGATACCGGCTGCTGCAGCGTGAGATCGTGACCCCCTCCTATTCGCTCGACCTCGAATGTCTCGCGACCAGCGACGGCGCGCTCGACCCGGTGCTCAGCGCCAATGCCCGCCAACAATTGCGCCGCGCGTTTCGCCGCTTCGAGGCGCAAGGCCCGCTGCATCTGCGCGAGGCGGCCACGGCAGCCGAGGCCCAGGGCTGGTTCACCGAGTTGAAGGCGCTGCACTGCGCCTCATGGGAGCGGCGCGGCGTCGCCCATTCGTTCGCCGGCGGGTTTTTCGAGCGATTTCACCGGCTGCTGATCGAGCGCAGTTTCGCCGAAGGCGCGATCCAGATGGTCGAGGCGCGGGCCGGCGAGCGGGCCATCGGCTATCTCTACAATTTTCGCCGGGACGGCCGGATCTATGCCTATCAGAGCGGGTTCGCCGACGCCGATCCGCGCGAACGGCCCGGCATCGTCACCCACGCGCTGGCGATCCGGCACGCCTTTCGCTCGGGCCTGCAAGTCTACGATTTCATGGCCGGCCGCAACCGGCTGAAAGAAAGCTTTGCGACCCGCTGCGAGCCGATGCTGTGGCAGGTGGCGCAGCAGCCGCGGCTGCGCTTTCGCCTCGAGCACCTGGCTCGCCGGCTGAAACAGCGGCTCCGCCGTTCATCATGAAATTGCTTGCCGGTGGCGCAGCAACACGATAGGGCAGGGGACTCGCGCCCGCCAGGAGCCCCATGTCGACGACCCTTGTTACCGGCGCCGCCGGGTTCATCGGCTTTCATGTCGCCAAGGCGCTCCTGGAGCGCGGCGACCAAGTCGTCGGCATCGACAATCTCAACGATTATTACGATGTGCGGCTGAAACAGGCGCGCCTCGACGAACTCGGCGGCTTTCCCGGCTTCGCCTTCGCCAAGCTCGATGTCGCCGACCGCGACGGCGTTTTTGCCCTGGTCGAGCGCCACCAGGATCTTTCCGGCATCATCCATCTCGCGGCCCAGGCGGGGGTGCGCTACTCGCTGGAAAACCCCTATGCCTATATCGAGGCGAATGTGATGGGCACGCTCGTCATGCTCGAGGCGGCGCGGCGGGTCAAACGGCTGACGGCAATTACCTACGCCTCGTCCTCCTCGGTCTATGGCGGCAATCGCAAGCAGCCGTTCAGCGTGGCCGACCCGGTCGATCAGCCGGTCTCGCTCTACGCCGCGACCAAGCGCAGCTGCGAGTTGATCGCCCGCAGCTACAGCCATCTCTATGGGCTGCCGGCCACCGGCTTGCGATTTTTTACCGTCTATGGGCCGTGGGGCCGGCCGGATATGGCGGCTTATCTGTTCACCACCGCGATCCTCGCCGGCGAGCCGATCAAGGTCTTTAACCAAGGCCAAATGGCGCGCGATTTTACCTATATTGACGACATCGTCGCCGGCACCATCGCCGCGCACGACCGTGCCCCGGCGGCGGGGGCGGGTGACGACGCGGTTCCCCACCGGATCTACAATCTGGGCAACCACCGGCCGGAAAAGCTGCTCGATTTCATCGCGGTGCTCGAACGCGCGCTCGGGCGCAGGGCAAAAAAGCAGCTGCTGCCGCTGCAGCCGGGCGATGTGCCGGAAAGTTTTGCCGACATCGAATCGGCGCGCCGCGATCTCGGCTTTGAGCCGAAGACGACGATCGAAGAGGGCATCGGCCGCTTCGTCGTTTGGTACAAGCGCTATCACCGGATCAATTGATCGCCGGCGCCGTGTCCGATTGCCCGCATGACAGGGTTTTTTAACTATATCGGATCAGCTTCTGCCAGAATTACATCGCGATCGCCGATCGAGAGGCTTTCGGATAGAGGCTGACATGGAACGCGGGTTTGCGATTATCGGCCTCGGCTATGTCGGCTTGCCGGTGGCGCTGGCCTTGGCCAGGAAATTCGATCCGGTCATCGGCTTCGATATTTCAAAGCGGCGGATCGCCGCATTGCGCCAGGGCCGGGACGCCACCGCAGAAGTGCCCGAGGCGACGTTGCGCGAGACCCGGCTCCAGCTGACCGACGACCCCGATGCGCTCGCCGCCGCGAGCTTTCTGGTGGTCACGGTGCCGACCCCGATCGATGCCGAGCGGCGGCCGGATCTGGCGCCGCTGTCCCAGGCCTGTGCGCTGATCGGGCCGCGATTGCAGCCGGGGGCCGTTATCGTCTTCGAATCGACGGTCTATCCCGGGCTGACCCGCGACATCTGCGGGCCGTTGCTCGCCAAAGCTTCCGGGCTGGTGCAAGGGGTCGACTTCAAGCTTGGCTATTCGCCCGAGCGAATCAATCCCGGCGACAGCAGGCACCGGCTCGAAACCATCGTCAAGATCGTCGCCGGCGAGGACGCCGAGACATTGGAGCGGGTCGCCGCGGTCTATGGGCAGATTATCGGGGCCGGTCTGCATCGCGCCTCCTCGCTCGAAGTCGCCGAGGCGGCGAAAGTGATCGAAAACACCCAGCGCGACCTGAATATCGCGCTGATGAACGAATTGGCGATCATCTTCGACCGGCTCGGCATTCCGACCCGGGAGGTGCTGGCGGCGGCCGGCACCAAATGGAATTTTCTGCCGTTCACGCCGGGCCTGGTCGGCGGCCACTGCATCGGCGTCGACCCGTACTACCTGACCGCACGGGCGGAGGCGGCGGGGCATTACCCGCAGGTGATCCTGTCGGGCCGGCGGATCAATGACGGCATGGGCGGCTTTATCGCCCAGCGCCTGGTCAAGCTGCTGATCGCCGCCGGGCGTCCGGTCAACGCCGCGCGGATCGGCATAATCGGCATCACCTTCAAGGAGGACGTGTCCGATCTGCGCAACAGCCGGGTTCCCGACATCGTCGCCGAACTGCGCGATTTCGGCATCGCCGCCCGCGTCGCCGACCCGCTCGCCGACGCCGAGGAGGCGCGCCGCGAATATGGCATCGATCTGGTCGCCCTCGACCAATTCAGCGGGCTCGACGGGCTGATCCTCGCCGTCCCCCATCGGGTGCTGGCCAAGGCGGGATGGGGCCAGCTGTTCGCGGCGCTGGTGCCGGGCGGCGTCCTGGTCGATGTCAAATCCGCGATCTCGCCGCAGGCGGTGCCGGCGAACTTGCATTATTGGAGCCTGTGAGCCGGGCCGGCA
>CAVZKP010000002.1:0-25005 GCA_963775875.1 uncultured Alphaproteobacteria bacterium | reverse complement strand
TCCCCGGTTCCTTGGCGTCGCCCTGGCATACCGAATAAGCGCCGTCCCTGGCGGGACGGGCGATCGTGACATTTATCGGGCATTGGCCGGCGCAGCGTGCCGCCGGTGACCAGGTAACGCCGTAGTTCCGGCGCTGTCGGCAATGCCATGCGCAATTAACCCTTTTGGCTATGACCCTTTTGCGCCATTGACCCTGCGCGCAGCCCACTGCAAACGTCCCCCGCTGGTTCGGCCGTGTCTCGATCTAGTAATGGGCGAAGCGCACCGCGTTTCCCCTTCGTCTATGGATGCGCACAGGGGGGAAAATGCGCTGGCAATACAGTCTGCTGCTCTTTGGCGCGGTGCTGTGCGCGCTTGCCCCAGCTGCCGCTGCCGATGTCATTATGACGGTCGGGCCGAACGGCCAGTACGCCACCATCGCCAAGGCGGTAGCGGCTGCCGACAACGATACCAACGCCAGCCACCATATTGACATCTATGTCGCGCCGGGGACGTACAAAAACGATTTTCCCAATGTGACGCGGGCGATGACGATCTCGGTCAATCCGAGCCAGGCCGGCCAGCAGGTGCTGCTCGATGCCACGGAAGACCTGCCCAACGAAAAGGGCATCATCCTGACGACCGCCAGCCTGACCGTTGATGGACTAACCTTTGAGGGAGCGGAAATCCCCAATTCGGAAGGCGGCAACGGCGCCGGCATACGCGATCAGAACACCGGCGCCGGGGCCAGCCTGATCGTCGAAAACAGCATCTTTACCGGCAATCAGGAGGGGATTCTGACCGGCTACGACAGCAGCGAGGCGGTCCAGATCATCGGGTCGAAATTCCTCAACAACGGCAATCCCAGTCCGACTGATTACCAGCACGCGCTGTACGTCAATTACGCGGGCAGCCTGACGGTGAGCAACAGCCTGTTCTGCGGCCAGCTGATCGGACACGACATCAAGAGCCGCGCCGCAGCGACCACCGTCGAGAACAGTCAGATCTATGACGGGGCGGCCGATGCCGCGGTCGGCTGCCGGGCCGGCTCGACCAGCTTCGGCATCGATGTCGCCAATGGCGGCGTCGCCACCATCACCGGCGACCAGATCATCCAGGGCGCCGCGACTGAAAACTACAAGCTGATCGATTATGGCGAGGAGGGGCTGCTCTATTCCGACAACAGCATCCTGTTGGCCGGAGACACCCTCACCAGTATTGGAACGCCGAACGCCACTGGGCTTTATGACCCGAATTGCGTCACCGCCGATCTGCGGAACGACACCTTGAACAATGTGACGACTCCGGTGAACCCTTCCAACTGCGCGGTCTACCAGTCGGTTCCGTCGGTCAGGGCAGCCGCGCTGATCCTGGCCGCGGACGATCCGCCGCCGGTACCGGAGCCGGGCACGTTCTGGCTGTTGTTGCCGGCGCTGGCGGGATTGGCGGCGGTATCGCGGCGGGCAAAGTCGACCGATGCGGAGGTCGCGGCGCCGTAGCCGCCCGCAGCGTCCACCCTCGCCGGCGCGGACCGGTCCTAACGCAGCGCGCGATAGAGCCGCTCGTCATAGAGGGCGCCCTCGAGCGGGGTCAGGCGCTGCCGGAACTCCCGGCGATGCGCGGCCATCACGCTCGCCGCAAAGGCTTTGCCGTCACGCCAGCCCTCGACCACGGTAAAGTGGTTCGGACGTCCGGATTGCTGGAGCACGTCGAACCGCAGATTGCCGTCATCCATGCGGCCGGCTTTGGCCAATGCCCCGACCAGCTCGACGGCCTGGTCCTTTCCGGCCGGGAAGACATCGACATGGGTCAGCACCCAGACCGCCTGCCGGCCGCCGCGCGCGGTGGCCCCGGCCACCGATAGCCCGTCGAAAGCGCGAACCGCGAACGGGCTGGCCAGGATCGGTTGCAGCGGATCGCGAAACCCGTCCGCCGGCATTTTGGCATGGGCGGCGGCCGTCGTCTGGTCTTGCCACGCCTCCAGCATTGCCAGGCGGCCCGGCCGCCCGATCTCGGCGAACGCCTCGAAGCCGGCATTGCCCGGTGCCTCGCGGCCGGCAGCGGCGAATTGCCGGGCCAGCGCCGCGGCCTGTGCCGCAGCCGACGCGGCAACCTCGATATAGGTCACCGTGTAGACCGGGCCGCCGCCCGATTGCGGCATCGCGCTCATCGGGCTTGCGGGGCGAGGTGGAAGCGGCAATCGGCATCGCGCGCGATCTGGTTGACCAGGTCGATCTCCCAGGCGAGGTATTCGCGCATGTAGCGCTCGCGGTCGGCGGGCCGGTCGCGGGCCGACAGCGACACATCGTCGGGCTCGTCGGCGAGCGGTCCCATGCCGGTTTCGAGCGGCAGCCCGGCCGCCTTCCAGGCCGAAGTGCCGCCCGCCAGCACCCGCACCCGGCGCCCGGCCCGCGCGGCGATCTCGGCGGCGGCAAAGCGGGCAATGACGCCGTCCTCGCTGGTCAGCACCAGTTCGCCTTCGGCCGGCAATCTCGCCAATGCCGAGGCGAGGCGGGCGCGGATCGCGAACCATGCGCCGGGGATGTGGCCCTCGCGGTGGCGGCGGCTTTGCGCCAGATCGACGACGGTGGCGGGGTTGGCATGCAAATCGGCGGCGGTGACGACCGCCGGCTCCGGCCCGGCGAGCGGAAAGACATCGCTGCGGATCGCCGGCATGCCGCGCTCGAGCTCGATGCCATCGAGCCCGCGTTCGAGCACCCGAACCTCCCAGCCCATGCGCTTGAGCCACGACGCGGTCATCCGCGCCCTGACCCCGGTGTCGTCGACCAGTACCACGCGCGCGCCCCAGATTCCGAGCCAGCTGTCGGTTTCCTGAACCAGCTGACCGCCCGGCGCCATCAGCGATCCCGGCAGATGGCCGGCGCGGTATTCGGCCGGATCGCGGACATCGAGCACGTAGAGCGTGCGCTGCCCGGCCTCGCCTTGCCACTGCGCCAGCAGCCCGCGGTCGATCGTCGGCACGCCATAGCGCCGGGCCACCGCCTCGGCCCGCTGCTGTGCCGCGGCGACGCCTTCGGCCGAGACCTCGGGCGCGCGATCGGTGGCGCCATTGACCACATCGAGCCCGGCGAGGTGCCAGGCCATCGTGCCATCCTTCAACGAGACCACCCGGTTCGGCACGCCGGCGTCGATCAATGCCTGCGCACCGATGATGCTGCGGGTACGCCCGCCGCAATTGACCACGACAAAAGTTTCGGGTGAGGGGACCAGCTCGTGGAAGCGGTAGACCAGTTCGGCGCCGGGCACGCTGACCGCGCCGGGAATGCTGTTCGAATGGTATTCCTCGTAGGAACGGCTGTCGAAGATCGCGAGCCCGCCCTGCTGTTGGCGCTGCGCCAATTCCTCGGCGCTGATCCACGGGGTGCCGTATTCGTGCTCGACGACTTCGGCGAAAGCCTTGCTCGGCACATGGACGCCGCTATAGACCGGGAACCCCGCCGCCGCCCACGCCGAAACCCCGCCGGCCAGCACCGAGACATCGCTCCAGCCGCCTTCGATCAGCCGCGCCGCGGCGCGCTCGGCAAGGCCGCCCGGTCCGCCGTCATCATCGCAAACGACGATCGGCGCCGAGCGTCGCGGCAGCAGGCTGGGCGCGATCAGCTCCAGCCGGCTCAAGGGCAGGCACGACGCCATCAGCAGATGCCGCTGATGAAAGCTCCCCTCCTCGCGTGGATCGACGATCGCGATCTCCCCGCCATCGTGGAGCCGGCCGCGCAATTCCGCCGGCGTAACGCTCCCTGGTGCCCCTGGCATCGCTGTCCTCCTATATGATCACGAGCGTCCTTCGAGACGGCCGCTTTGCGGCCTCCTCAGGATGAGGAATTTTTGTAGTGCCATCAAGAAAGCGCCTCATGCTGAGGAGCGCGCCAGGGCGCGTCTCGAAGCATGCACGACCGCGATGCAACTGCTACATACCGTTTGCCCGAATTCGCAGCGGGCGTCAAAGCCGGCTTTTTTTTGGCCGAGGTGTGATCCAGTTCACACCCGATTAGCACGAGAATTGTAGATGCTGAATGCGGGGAACTCACTTCGTGCGCGGCACCGTTCCGCCCGCCCAATGACACGGTTCCGGGTCTGAGAGTCGCTGCGGGAGGCAACGAATGCACATTTGGAGCGGCGGGGCGGCGCATGACAGAGCCTCGGCCTGCGTCGTCATCGCCGCCGCCGCCCTCCTGGCCACAAGCTTCGGCACCGCTTATGCAATACCGGCATTCTTCCCCATTCTCATCAAGAAATTGGCGATCCCTAGCGGGCATTTGACGGCGCTGTTTTCGGCTACTGGCGCGCTGTACTTTTCGCTTGGCCTGGTCATCGGACCTGTAGCCGATCGTAACGGCGCCCGGCGCATCGCGATGCTCGGGCAACTCGTCCTGGCGTCAGGACTGGTGCTGATCAGCCTTGCGCGCAGCGAGACCACCTTCGACATCGCTTATCTACTCGGCGTCGGCGTCGCGTCGCGTGGCGTTGGTGTGGGTCTCTGTTTCGTGTTCCGTTTGCCCGAATTCGCGGCAGGCGTCAAAGTCCGCCTCAATTATGTCGATGGAGGTGGGGATGTCCGAAGGAAGACGCGCGCGGCCGATGCCGACGCCCGAGACGCAGCATTTCTGGGACGGGACCCGCGCCGGCGAATTGCGCCTGCAGCGCTGCAACGCCTGCGGCAAGGTGTATTTCCCGCCGCGCCCGTTCTGCCCCGCCTGCGCGCGCGCGCGACGTCAGCGGTCTTCCGACGCATCCGGCAAGGGCCGGCTCTACAGCTATGTGATCCACCACCGGCCGGTGCCGGGCTTCACCCCGCCCTATGCGATCGCCGTCGTCGAATTGGACGAGGGGCCGCGCATGATGACCAACATCACCGGGTGCCCGCAGACGCCCGAGGCGTTGCAGCTCGACATGCCGGTCGAAATCGCCTTCGAAAAGCTCGACGACCAGATCACGCTGCCGCTGTTCCGTCCGGCGCGGAGCTGACCGGCATGCACAACACTCGTCATTGCGAGGAGCCGGAGGCGACGAAGCAATCTCGACGGCATGGAGTCTGCCCGGGCCGGAGATTGCGTCGCTTCGCTCGCAATGACAGCCTATTACTCATCCGAGGTTGATCGCCATGAAGCCGAAATCGATCGCCATCGTCGGCGCCGCCGAGACCACCAGGCTCGGCGTCATTCCCGACATGTCGCAGATCCAACTGCACGCCGACGCGGCATTGAACGCGATGGCCGATGCCGGGCTCAAGCCGTCCGACATCGATGGCATCGCCACCGCCGGCGAGACCCCGACCACGATCGCGCATTATCTCGGGCTCACCCCGAAATGGGTCGACGGCACCGCGGTCGGCGGCTGCTCGTTCATGATCCACACGCGCCATGCCGCCGCGGCGATCGCCTCGGGGCTGTGCGACACGGTATTGATCACCCATGGCGAGAGCGGCCGCTCCGGCGTCGGGCGCACCCGCAACGTCGTGGCGCCGACCAGCCTCGCCGGCCAGTTCGAGCAGCCCTATGGGCCGATGGGGCCGCCGACTTTGTTCACGATCCCGGTTCTGCGCTACATGAAGACCTATGGCCTGACCGACGAGACCCTGGCGATGGTCTCGGTCGTGCAGCGCGAATGGGCCGGCAAGAACCCGCGCGCCACCTTCAGGGACCCGATCACCGTCGCGGACGTGCTGAACTCGCGGATGATCGCCTACCCGTTTCGACTGTTGCAGTGCTGCCTGGTGACCGATGGCGGCGGCGCCCTGATTCTCACCTCGGCCGAGCGCGCCAAGGATTTCCCGACCAAGCCGGTCTACATCCTCGGCACCGGCGAGAGCGTCGAGACCCCGATGGTCAGCCAGATGAAGGATTTCACCTCGTCGAGCGCGTTTCGCGTGTCGGGCATCAAGGCCTTCGCCGAGGCCGGCATCACCCACAGCGACGTCGACCATCTGATGATCTACGACGCCTTCGCCCATCTGCCGATCTACGGCCTCGAAGATCTCGGCTTTGTCGGGCGCGGCGAAGCCGGCGCCGTTCATCGCCGACCGCAACACCGCCCCCGGCGGCAAGCTGCCGCTCAACACCAACGGCGGCGGCCTCTCCTACATGCATTCCGGCATGTACGGCATGTACGCCCTGCAGGAGAGCGTGCGCCAGATGCGCGGCATCGCCCCGGCCCAGATCCCCGGCGCCAAGATCTCGGTCTGCCACGGTGTCGGCGGCATGTTCGCCGCCTCCGGCACCATCATCATGTCGAACGAGCCATCGTAGGGTGTAGAGATTTAGCGATTAATCCCGCCGGGCGAGAACAAGGGCGGGGCGAATCTTCGGGTGGCGCTTCGGAGAATTCTGGGCGTAACGGAGAGCGTAGCCAACGTCGTAGCCCGCGAAAGTTCCAAACACCAGGATCAGCACCTTTTTCGGCTCGGCTACTTCAGGATTCGGAAGTTCCTGCAGTTCACCAAAAAACATGCGCTTCGTGTTTGGGGTCGCCAACCAGATTGGCGCCCTCCCACATGCGAACGACAAACGGGGCCGATGGTCGTGAACACGGAAAATCTGAAGGGTGAGCGCATAAATAGCCCCAGGTGCCGCCGCCTAAAAAGGCGATCACCCAAGCGATGAACCAAATCATAAGGTTTCGGGCCTCGGGGTGACGGTGGGTGGTTACGGTGACAGGAGTTACCGTAATAATAATATGGGCCGCCGTGAACGGGGGATGCGGGCGGCCCCTGGCTCATGCCGCTTTCGTCACGGCCGGCGCGCGGGGCGGGGCGCGCAGCACCGAGGTGACGCCGGCGACGACGGCGAAGGCGATCAGCAGCACCAGCCCGTCATGCACGCCGCCGAGCAGCGCCTGTTCCGGTACGCCGAGCGTCCGGTCGCCGATCCCGGTCAGCGCCGCCAGCCGCCATGACAGCACCGCCGACGCGCTCGCCACGCCGAGGCTGGTCCCCAGCGTGCGCATCAGGTTGAGCAGGCCGCCGGCCTCGCCGCTGCGGTCGCCCGGAGCGGCGCTCATCGTCGAGCTGTTGTTGGGCGCGATGAACAGGCCGAGCCCGGCGCCGTAGACGGCGAGCGCGATCATGACGCCGGCGAGGCTCGCCGCGGCGCCGGTCAGCACCCTCGACAGCAGGATCAGCGCCGCCACGCACACAGACATGCCGCTGAGCAACACCGTGCGCACCCCCAGCCGCTCGTGCAGCGCGCCGCTGAACGGCGCGACGATCCCGAGCGCCACCGGGATGATCGCCAGCCGGATTCCCGCCATCAGCGGCGAATCGTGGTAGCCGCGCACCAAGCCGAACGACATCAGAAAAAACATGCCGTACAACATTGCGTAAGACAAAACGATCGCGAGGATGCCGCCGGCAAACGCGATAATACGGAACAGGTCGAGGTCGATCAGCGGCGCCGGCGCCCGGCGCTCTTGACGCAGGAACAGCGATAACAGAACCGCAGCAGCGACGGCGCCCCCGATGATTGCCGGCGAGGTCGGACCCCAGGCATAGCTTTCGCTGATCACCAGCAGCACGAACGTCAATGCCGGGATCAGCAGAATTGCGCCCAGCCCGTCGAAGCGCCGATCGGAGCCGAGATCGGTCGTTCGCGGGATGACCAGCCAACCGATGACCGCCGCGGCCAGTCCGAACGGCAGATTGACCCAGAACACCCAGCGCCAGCCGAGCGCGGCCAGCAGCACGCCGCCGGCGAGGGGGCCCATGCTGACGCCAACTGCCTGGGCCGCGGCAAAGATGCCCATGGCGCGCCCCTGCCGGCCGTGACCGGCCGCCTTGACCAGAATGACGATACTGTTGGCGCCGAGCATCGCCCCGCCGATGCCCTGGAGGACACGGAACGCGACGAGTTGAGGAAGGTCCGATGCCAGCCCGCACAAGGCAGAAGCCAGAGTGAACAGCACAAACCCGGTTAAATACATCACCTTTCGCCCGGCGATCTCGGCCAGACGCGCGAACACCGGCAGGCTCGAGGCAAAGGCCAGCTGATAGGCGATGGCAACCCAGCTCACCACGCTCAGCCGGGCAACGAAATCGTGCTCGAGCGTCGGCAAGGTCAGCTGCACGATGCTCGCATCGAGCTGGCCGATGAACGCGGCGATACAGGTCGTGCCGACGACGAGCCAGGGATAGTACGATCGGCGGACAATGAATTCGGCCGGCACCGGCTCCCAGCCGCCAAGGAGAGCCGAACGCACGCGAATTGCCCAGGACGAACCGGTCACTCGCTCGCTCCTACGACCTCACAGCCTAGGCCGCCGGATCGGGTGCAGATGGCCTAGTTTATCATGGCTTTACCAGGGATTGCTACCCCGCGCGGCCTCCAACCGGAAGAGGCGAGCAGGCATTGCCTGGCGCCGTCAGCTGTAAATTTCCTGCGGAAAACAGAATAACAGGAAGAGCGGCGCAGGTGTGGCGGAGCCGGTAGACCGCAGGAGCCCATAGACCCGGAGGAGAAGGTGGCGATGGCTGACATGAGGGGCGGCGGGTGTCTGTGCGGAAGGGTGCGGTACGAATCGGCGGGGGAGCCGTTGTTTTCGCTGCTGTGCCATTGCCGCGACTGCCAGCATCAGAGCGGCAGCGCCAAGATCTCGGTCTGCCATGGTGTCGGCGGCATGTTCGCCGCCTCCGGCACCATCATCATGTCGAACGAGCCGACGTAATCCGGACGGAATTGCCGCTTCGGCATCCTTAACGCGCGGCTATGGGTTGCCAACCCCTAGCGCGGTGATCTAGAGCGTAGACAGTGGCGAGGGCGCCTTGCGACTGGGGAGGATTGGCGATGGCGGGTCCGGCAAACAGCTATGTCGCGCTGTTGGAGACGATCCGGGCCTATGCCCCGGCCGAGCATCGGGCGACCGATCTGCCGCTGACCATCTCGCAGCGACAGGCCGAGGGGCTGCTGCATGTGGTTCATGATCTTGGCGGTCAGCCCGACGGGCCGATCGACAAATCGCTGCACAAGCCGGATTTGTGGGAAAAGCGCACGCACTGTACCGCCGAGTGCCTGGCCTGGCGCGGCGCCTGGGTTGCCGAGGAGCGGCGCCGGCGCGAAAACGATCTCGGCGAGACGCTCTATTTCAGCACGCCCTATTATGCCCGCTGGCTCCTGGCGGCGACCAAGATGCTGCTCGACAAGGGCCACGTCACCCCCGACGAACTGATCGCCAAGATGGACGAGGTGCGCAAGCGCGAGGCGACGGCATGAGCCGGTTCAATGTCGGCGACCGGGTGACGGTGCGCGACCTGCCGACCTTCTTTCACACCCGCACCCAGGGCTATACCCGCGGCCATACCGGGATTATCGTCGCGATACGGCCCGAATGGGTGATCCCGGAGGATGAGGCCTGGGGCCGCTACGAGGGAAGGCGCGAGCCGTTCTACATGATCCGCTTCAACCAGCGCGATTTATGGCCCGACTATGGTGGGGTCGCGATCGACACCTTGGAAACCGAGATCTCCGAACACTGGCTCGAACCCGCCGCCGGCTGAACCGGCCGCAGCGATCCGGCATTTCACGAACGGACTGAAAACGGGAGATAGCGCATGAGCGAGGCGCACGATCACAGCCATGCCACGATCGAGGAGCGCGACGAGGCCGTCGAGTTCACGATCCTCGAAACCGCGATCCGCGAATTGTCGATCGCCAAGGGCCTGTTTTCGGCCGAAGACCACCGCCGGTTCATGGAGTGGTACGACAATCTCGGGCCGACCGGCGGCTCCCGCGTCGTGGCCAGGGCCTGGGTCGATCCGGCCTACAAACAGCGTCTGCTGGCCGACGGGGTGGCGGCCTGCAAGGAACTCGGCATCGACTGGATGGCGCCGACCGGCGTTGGCACCCCGAGCGACTATACCTATCTGATCGTCTGCGAGAACACGCCGCAGGTGCATAACGTGATCGTCTGCACCTTGTGCTCGTGCTACCCGCGCCCGCTGCTCGGCTTGTCGCCGGCGTGGTACGAGCGGTCGACCTATCGCCGCCGCGTCGTCCGCTGGCCGCGCCAGGTGCTGGCCGAGTTCGGCACCGTCATCCCGCCGGATGTCGAGGTCCGCGTCCACGATTCGAACCAGAAGACCCGCTACATCGTGCTGCCGATGCGGCCGGCCGGCACCGAGGGCTGGAGCGAGCAAAGGCTCGCCGAAATCATCACCCGCGACACCATGATCGGGGTGGCGCTTCCCAGCGTCGATTGGACCGCAACCTCGCCGCCCAGCGCAGCGGCGGCGAACTGATCCATCGGGGGCTGGCAATGACGGCGGTCAGGAATGGCGGGTGTTTGTGTGGCGGCGTGCGGTATGAATCGGCGGGCGATCCGCTGTTTTCGCTGCTGTGCCATTGCCGCGACTGCCAGCATCAGAGCGGGGGCGCCTACATCGCGGCGATGCGGGTGCCGGCGGCCGGGTTCCGCGTTACAAAAGGCGAGCCGAAGCTCTATGTCAGCTTGAGTGAGGCCGGCAACCAGGTGACGCGGGCGTTCTGTGGGGAATGCGGCTGCCCGCTTTTCATCCGGGTGTCGTCGCGGCCGGACATCGTGGGCTTGCGGGTCGGCAGCCTCGACGATCCCGGCGAGTTTCGCCCCGAGGCCGACATCTTTGTCAAAAGCGCCCAGCCCTGGGACCACATGGACCCGGACCTGCCCAAGCACCCGACATATCCGCCCGGGCGCGCCTACCTTCCGCAAGGGTGATCGCGGCCGCCCATTGCCGCAGCATTGGTACGCGCAGCGGCCGGGGACGATGCGGTCGGTCAGGATCCTGGTCAGCCCGGCCTTGTGCTCGGGCTTCAACCGGATGACGGCGGAGCCGAGAAAACTTTCATCAAACTGACAATGGTTAGGGCTAACTCCATTTAAGGCCCAATTCGCGGTCCGCCCCAAGGCCTGCCCGCCGATGGTTGACAGGGGGTCCCGGGGTCGATACCACACAGCTTGACCTCAACAAAAGAAACCCTCGGCATGGTCGATGGGAGGAAGGGAGCGGGCGCTTTGCCGGCACTGCTCGAAGTCAGAAACCTGCATACCGAGTTCCGCACCGGCGCCGGCGTGGTGCCGGCGGTCGATGGCATATCGTACAGCGTCGAACGCGGCGAGACGGTGGCGATCGTCGGCGAGAGCGGCTCGGGCAAGACCGCCGGGGCATTGTCGTTGCTGCGGCTGATCCCGGACCCGCCGGGGCGGGTCACCCAGGGCGAGATCCTGTTTGCCGGGCGCGATCTGCTGCGCCTCTCCGAAGAGGCGATGCGCCAGGTGCGCGGCGGCGATATCGGCATGATCTTTCAGGAGCCGATGACCTCGCTGAACCCGGTGCTGACGATCGGCCGGCAGATCACCGAGACCCTCGAACAACATCGCGGCGCCGATCGGGCGGCGGCGCAAAAGCGCGCGGTCGAGCTGCTCGGGCTGGTCGGCATCGCCGATCCGCTGCGCCGCCTGAAGCAGTATCCGCATCAGCTGTCGGGCGGCATGCGGCAGCGGATCATGATCGCGATCGCCTTGGCCTGCGACCCCAAGCTGATCATCGCCGACGAGCCGACCACGGCGCTCGACGTGACGATCCAGGCGCAGATCCTCGAACTGATGAAGGAACTGACCCGCCGGCTCGATGTGGCGCTGATCATCATCACCCACAATCTCGGGGTGGTCGCCCGCTATGCCAACCGGGTCAACGTCATGTATGCCGGCCGCATCGTCGAGAGCGGGCCGGCGGCGGCGATCTATCACGATCCGCGGCATCCCTATACCATAGCGCTGCTGCGCTCGGTGCCGCGGCTGGACCGCCCGCGCCAGGCCCGGCTCGACCCGGTCGAGGGCCAGCCGCCCGATCTGACCCGGCTCGACCAGGGCTGCTCGTTCCGGCCGCGCTGCCGGTTCGCGATCGAGATCTGCGCCCGCAAGCGGCCGGCGCTGGAACCGGCCGGAGAGGGGCCGGCGGGGGACGGGCCGCATCTCGCCGCCTGCTTCCGCAGCCGCGAAATCGCCGCCGAAATGACCCCGCAGACGCGCCATTTGGCCGGCGGCTATGCCGATTCCTGAACAAAAAAATAGCACCGGAGGAAGCGATGAAGATTGGATGGGCGGTGTGGGCGGCGGGCCTCGTCGCCGTATTCGCCACCGCCGCGGCCGCGGCGACCGCGACCGACGAGGAAGCCCCCAAGCGCGGCGGGACCTTGACCTATATGATCCCGGCCGACGCGCCGCCGAGCTTTGACGGCCATCGCGAGGGTACCTATGCGACATTGCATGCGGTGGCCCCCTTCTACAGCGTGCTGATCCGGATCAACCCGGAGAATCCGTCCTCGACCACCGATTTTGTCTGCGACCTGTGCACGGCGATGCCGCAGCCGACCGATGGCGGCACGACCTATACCTTCAAGATTCGCGACGGGGTCAAATTTGCCGATGGCTCGCTATTGACCGCGGCCGATGTGGCGGCGAGCTGGAACGAGATCATCAACCCGCCGAAGGGCGTGCTGAGCCCGCGCGAGAGCTGGTACGAGATGGTCGATACGGTGACCGCGCCCGACCCGTCGACCGTGGTGTTTCACCTCAAATTCGCCACCGCGGCGTTTCTGCCGGCGCTCGCCGATCCTTTCACGTTTATCTACCAGAAGAAGATCCTCGATAAGGACCCGCGCTGGTACGAGAAGAATATCCTGGGCTCGGGACCGTTCAAATTTGTCGAGTACCAGGTCGGTCAGTCGATCAAGGGCGTTCGCAATCCCGATTATTATCACAAGGGGCTGCCTTATCTCGATGGCTTCACCGGCATCTTTGCCGACAAGCAGGTGGTGCGGGTCGACGCGATCCGCGCCGATCGCGCCGCGATCGAGTTCCGCGGCTTTCCGCCCTCGGCCCGCGACGAGCTGAAGGCCGCGCTCGACGGCAAGCTCACCGTGCAGCAAAGCGACTGGAACTGCGGCAGCCTGGTGACCCCCAACAACGGCAAGAAACCGTTCGACGATGCGCGGGTGCGGCGCGCCCTGACCCTGGCGATCGACCGCTGGCACGGCGCGCCGGCGCTGGCCAAGATCGCCGATGTGAAGACGGTCGGCGGCATCGTCTTTCCCGCCTCGCCGCTGGCGGCGACCAAGCAGGAACTCGATCAGGTCGCCGGGTACTGGCCCGACATCGACAAGTCGCGCGAAGAGGCGAAGCGGCTGTTGAAGGAGGCCGGGGCCGAAGGGATCAGCTTCGAGCTGCTGAACCGCAACGTCGACCAGCCCTACAAATATGTCGGCACCTGGCTCGTCGACCAATGGAGCAAGATCGGGCTCCATGTCACGCAGCGGGTGGCGCCGACCGGTCCCTGGCTCGAAGCCATGCGCAGCGGCCATTTCGACGTCGTGCTGCAGGCTAATTGCCACGGGGTGCCGAACCCGCTGCTCGACGTCCAATCCTACCTGCCGCATTCGGTCTATACCGCGAATTACGGCAACTATCAGGACCCGCAGGAGATAGAGCTCTACAACAAGATGCTGCGCGAGACCGACTTTACCAAGCAGCGCGCGCTGATGCGGCAGTTCGAGAAGTATGTGGTCGACACCCAGGCGCACGAGATCTGGGTGGTGTGGTGGTATCGGATCGTGCCATACCGGTCCTACGTCAAGGGCTGGAAGATCAGCCCGAGCCATTTCCTCAACCAGGATCTGGCGACAATCTGGCTCGACAAATAGAAAGCGAGAAAAAAAAGTGGGCATCAAGACGGCGGCGCTGGCCGCGATCCTTGGCGTGGCGGCGATTGCCACGGCGGCGGCAGCGGGTGAGGAGACGCCAAAACGCGGCGGCATCCTGACCTATATGATCCCGGCCGATGCGCCGCCGAGCTTCGACGCGCACCGCGAGAGCACCTATGCGACGGTGCATGCGGCCGCCCCCTTTTACAGCGTCCTGGTTCGGATCAACCCGGACAATCCGGCCTCGACGACGGATTTCGCCTGCGATTTGTGCACCGCAATCCCGCAACCGACCGATGACGGCAAGACCTACACCTTCAAGATCCGCGACGGCGTCAAGTTCACCGACGGCTCGCCGCTGACCGCCGCCGATGTCGCCGCCAGCTTCAACGAGATCATCTTTCCGCCAAAGGGCGTGCTGAGCGCGCGCGAAAGCAACTATCTGATGGTCGACAAGGTCGAGGCGCCGGATCCCAGCACCGTCGTTTTTCATCTGAAGTTCGCGACCAGCGCGTTTCTGCCGGCGATCGCTGACCCGTTCAACTGGATCTATAAGAAAGCGATCCTCGACAAGGACCCACGCTGGTACGAGACCCATATCCTGGGCTCGGGTCCATTCAAATTCGTCGAATACCAGACTGGCCAGTCGATCAAGGGGGTCAGGAACCCGGATTACTATGAGAAGGGGCTGCCGTATCTCGACGGCTTTATCGGCATTTTTGCGGCGAAGCAGGCGGTGGAGGTCGACGCGATCCGCAGCGACCGGGCGGCGATCGAGTTCCGCGGCATGCCGCCGCAAGCGCGCGACGAACTGGTCAACGCCCTCGGCGACAAGATCACGGTGCAAGAGGGCGACTGGAACGTCGGCAGCGCGGTGACGCCGAACCACCAGAAGAAGCCGTTCGACGACCCGCGGGTGCGGCGCGCATTGAGCCTGGCGATCGACCGCTGGCACGGGGCGCCGCCATTGTCGAAGATCGCGATCGTCAGGACCGTCGGCGGCATCGTGTTTCCCGGTTCGCCGCTGGCCGCGACCAAGCCGGAGCTCGAACAGATCGCCGGCTATTGGCCCGATATCGAAAAGTCGCGGGCCGAGGCGAGGCGGCTGTTAAAGGAGGCCGGGGCCGAGGGGCTGTCGTTCCAGCTGCTCAACCGCAATGTCGACCAGCCCTATAAATACGTCGCGGTCTGGCTGATCGACCAGTGGAGCAAGATCGGGCTGCACGTCACCCAGCGGGTGCTGCCGACCGGCCCGTGGTTCGAGGCGATGCGCAGCGGCAATTTCGATGTCGTGCTCGAGGCGCCCGGGCACGGCCTGGTCAACCCGCTGCTCGATGTGCAGAAATTCCTGCCGGCGTCGGTCGACGCCGAGAATTACGCGCGTTACTCGGACGACACCGAGGTGGCCTTATACCAGCAGATGCTGCACCAGACCGATCCGGTGAAACAGCGAGTTCTGATGCGCGGGTTCGAGAAATACATGCTCGATGATCAGGCGCATGTGATCTACTTGTTGTGGTGGTATCGGATCGTACCCTACCGTTCCTATGTCAAAGGGTGGAAGATCGCTCCGACTCATTTCATCAATCAGGATCTGGCGAGGATCTGGCTCGACAAGTGAAAGATCGGCAAGGCGTCGGGCCTCGGGGTCCGCCCTTGCGGAGATCAGCAAAACAACCCGAGAGGGGGCGGCTTTGAGACAGGGAGTTGGCAATGCACATTAAGGCTGTGGCGCTGGCCGCCATTCTCGGATTAACCGCCTTCGCGGCCGCGGCGGGACAGGGTGAGGAAACCCCGAAACCCGGCGGCGTCTTGAAATACATGATCCCGGCGGATGCGCCGCCCAGCTTTGACGGCCACCGCGAGGAGACCTACGCGACGATCCATTCGGCGGCACCGTTCTACAGCACGCTGGTCCGCGCCGATCCGTACAATCCGGGCAAGACCGACGACATCGTTTGCGACGTATGCACGGCGATGCCGCAACCGACCGATGGCGGTAGAACCTGGACCTTCAAGATCCGCGATGGCATCAAATTCACCGATGGTTCGCCGCTAACCGCCGAGGATGTCGCGGCGAGCTGGAACGAGATCATCTTCCCGCCGCCCGGTGTGCTCAGCGTGCGGCAGAGCAATTTCGTCATGGTCGATTCGGTGACGGCGCCCGATCCGTCCACCGTCGTCTTCCGCCTCAAATTCGCGACCGATGCGTTCCTGCCGGCGCTCGCCGACCCCTATGCCTGGATCTACGAGAAGAAGATCATCGACAAGGACCCGCACTGGTACGAAAAGAACATCATGGGCTCGGGCCCGTTCAAATTCGTCGAATACCAGACCGGCCAGGAGATCAGGGGCGTTCGCAACCCCGATTATTTCCGCAAGGGGATGCCCTACCTGGACGGCTTCATTGGCATCTTCGCCCCCAAGCAGGCGGTCGAGATCGCGGCGATCCGCAGCGGCCGCGCCGACATCGAATTCCGCGGTTTTCCGCCGTCGGCGGTCGACGAGTTGAAGACTGCGCTCGGCGACAAGCTGGCGATCCAGACTAGCGACTGGAACTGCGGCGGGCTGGTGACCCCGAACCACGCGCGCAAGCCGTTCGACGATGTGCGGGTGCGCCGCGCCCTGACCCTGGCGATCGATCGCTGGGGCAGCGCGCCCGAACTGTCCAAGATCGCCTTCGTGCACACGGTCGGCGGCGTCACCTTCCCGGGGTCGCCCTTGGCCCCGAGCAAGGCGGAATTGCAGCAGATCGCCGGCTACTGGCCCGATATCGAGAAATCGCGGGCCGAGGCGCGGCGTTTGCTGAAGGAGGCGGGGGCCGAGGGTCTCAGCTTCGAACTGCTCAACCGCAACAACGATCAGCCCTACAAATATTACGGGATCTGGGTCGTCGACCAGTGGAGCAAGATCGGCCTGCACGTGACGCAAAAGGTCGTCCCCGTCGGTCCCTGGTTCGAAGCCCAGCGCAGCGGCAATTTCGACGTCACAGTCGAGGGCAATTGCCAGAACGTGGTCAATCCGCTTGCCGATGTCGGCAAATACCTGCCGCATTCGGTATCCAGCTCGAACTACGGCAATTTCGAAGATGCCAAGGAAGTCGAGATGTATAACCGTCAGCTGCGCGAGCTCGACAAGACAAAGCAGAAGGCCGATCTGCTCGCATTCGCCAAATACGTGCTCGACGAGCAGGCGCACGAGATCTTCCTTTTGTGGTGGCAGCGGGTGGTGCCGTACCATGCCTATGTCAAAGGCTGGAAGATCGGGCCGAGCCATTACGTCAATCAGGATCTCGCAACGATCTGGCTCGACAAATAGCAATTGAGCAGAAAGGCGAAACCGGCGTGTCAGCGATCGGCGGAAATCCACTCCTCGAAGTCAAAGGGCTGCGGATGCACTTCCCGATCACCGAGGGGAACATCACCCATCGCCGGGTCGGCGAGGTCAAGGCGGTCGATGGCATCGACTTCAGCGTCGGCCGCGGCGAGACCCTGGGGCTGGTCGGCGAGAGCGGCTGCGGCAAGACCACGACCGGGCGCTGCATCCTGCGGCTCGAACGGCCGACCGCCGGCGAGATCCGCTATGACGGCGTCGACATCGCCAGGCTCGAACGGCGCGAACTGGTGGAGTTGCGGCGGCGCATCCAGGTCATCTTTCAGGACCCGTACAGCTCGCTGAACCCGCGCATGAAGGTTGGCGAGATCATCGCCGAGCCGATCAAGGTGCATGGCATCGAGCGCGACGCGGTCCGCCGGACGGCGCGGGTCAGGGAGTTGCTGTCGGTGTGCGGGCTCGACCCCAAATTCGCCGACCGCTACCCGCACGAGATGTCGGGCGGCCAGCGCCAGCGGGTCGGGATCGCCCGCGCCTTGGCTCTGGAGCCGGAATTTATTGTCTGCGACGAGGCGGTCTCGGCGCTCGACGTCTCGATCCAGGCGCAGATCGTCAATCTGCTCGAGGATCTGCGCGAGCGGTTCGGCCTCACCTATCTGTTCATCGCCCACGATCTCTCGGTGGTCCGCCATCTGTGCCAGCGGGTCGCGGTCATGTATTTGGGCCGCATCGTCGAACTGGCCGAATGCGACGAGCTGTTCGACAACCCGCTGCACCCCTATACCCAGGCTCTGCTGTCGGCGGTGCCGGTGCCCGATCCGACGGTCGAGGGGACGCGCGCGTTCCGCCCGGTCAAGGGCGAGGTGCCGAGCCCGATCAACCCGCCTTCGGGCTGTGTGTTTCACCCGCGCTGCGCGATCGCGGTCGAAGGCTGCCGGCATACCCGACCCGAATTGCGCGAGGTGCGGCCGGGCCACTGGGCCGCGTGCAGCGAGATCGGCCTTCGACGGCCGGCAAATGCCCGAAGCACCGCAGATGCGAACCGGCGGCAGAGCTTAGAACAGCAGCGGCGAGGTCGGAAGAGAGCCAATGTACCGATACATCGTGCAGCGGATCCTGCTGGTGGTGCCGACCCTGGTCGGGGCGGCGGCGCTGGTGTTTGCGCTGATGCGCCTGATCCCCGGCGACATCTGCGTGGTGCGGCTCGGCTCCGGCGGCGGCACCTTCGACGAGCGCGCGGTCGCCGCCTGCCATGCCGAACTGGGGCTCGACCGCCCGATCGTGCGGCAGTTCTTCGATTTCGTGTGGGGCTTTCTGCACCTCGATTTCGGCATTTCGATGTGGTCGGGCAAGCCCGTATCCTACGAGATCGCGGCGCGCTTTCCGATCTCGCTGGAAATCGCCATCCTGGCGACCGTGGTCGCCATCGCCATCGCCATCCCGCTCGGCACGATCTCGGCATTGAAGCAGAACAGCCTGACCGACGTGGTGGTCCGCACCGTCGCGATCGCCGGCCTCGCCACCCCGGCCTTCTGGCTGGGCATCCTGATTATCCTCGCCATCCTGAACATTTCCCAGGCCGTGTTCGGCACCCCGTGGATGCCGCCGATCGACTATGTGCCGTTGTGGAAGGACCCGATGCGCAATCTGTCGATGGCGATCTGGCCGGCGATCACCGTCGGCTACCGCTATGCCGCGGTGACGATGCGGATGACCCGCTCCTCGATGCTCGAAGTGCTGCGCGAGGACTATATCCGCACCGCGCGGGCCAAGGGGCTGATCGAGCGCATCATCATCAACCGCCACGCGCTGAAGAACGCGCTGTTGCCGGTGGTGACCCTGATCGGCATCGAATTGGCGTTTCTGATCGGCGGCCTGGTGGTGACCGAGCAGGTGTTCAACCTGAACGGGATCGGCCGCCTGTTTGTCCAAGCCGTGCAAAACCAGGACTACACCCTGACCCAGGCGCTGGTGATGCTGACCGTCGGCATTTTCGTGCTGACCAACACCGCCGTCGATCTGCTCTATGCCTGGCTCGACCCCCGCATCCGCTACGCGTGAGCACTGCCATGACCATCGCCGCCCCGAACCAAGCCGCTTTCCCCGCAATCCTCGACGATGTGCCAGGAGGCCAGCGATCGCTGATCGGCCGGGCGCTGCTCTTTGCCCGCCGCCAGCCGCTCGGCACCTTTGGCCTGGTGCTGGTGCTGGTCATGGGGGTGGCCGGGCTCGGCGCCGAATGGATCGCGCCCTACAGCCCGACCGCGAATGATTTTGCCGCGATGACCGAGCCGCCGAGCTGGGCGCATTGGCTCGGCACCGATCAGTTCGGTCGCGATCAGCTGTCGCGGATCATCTATGGCGCACGCACCGCGATGATCGTCGGTTTCTCCTGCGCCTTGGTCAGCAGCTTTGCCGGGCTGGTGCTGGGCGTCGGCAGCGCCTATTTCGGCGGCCGCATCGATCTCTATCTGCAGCGGCTGCTCGATATCGTAATGGCCTTTCCGCTGATCATCCTGGCGCTGGCCATGGTCGCGATCTTCGGCACCGGCATGCACAATGTGATCATCGCGATCACCATCCCGCTGATCCCGCGCTGCGCCCGCATCGTGCGGTCGAGCGCCTTGTCGATCCGCGAGGTGCCCTATGTCGACGCCGCCCGCGCCCTCGGCTTTAGCCATTCGCGGATCATCCTGCGGCACATGGTGCCGAATGTGATGGCGCCGTTCCTGATCCTGTTGACCGCCTTTGTCGGGCAGGCGATCCTGGCCGAGGCGTCGCTGTCCTATCTCGGCCTCGGCGTGCAGGAACCGACCCCGGCCTGGGGCCTGATGCTGCAGGGCGGGGCCGAGGAATATGCCTCGACCGCGCCGTGGATCGCGATCTTCCCAGGACTGGCGATCGCGCTGACCGTGTTCGGTTTCAGCCTGTACGGCGACGCCCTGCGCGACGTGCTCGACCCCAAACTGCGCGACCGCTGATCTCGTCTCCGCCCGGCTGGCGCCGGCCGACCCGCCCATTCGCCCGGTAGCCGCCGCCTGCTTCCGACCCCATTCTCCTCGGTATCGCAACTGAGGAGAGAGCCATGCCGGACGACCCGCAGGACAGTTTGAGCCAGCTTTCCGCGACCCTGAGCGAGCGCGTCGCAGCGGCTCGCCCGCTGGTGGCCGGGATCCGCGTGCGCGGGCGCTCGCTGCGCTCGGCCACCCTGTGGCGCAAGGATGTCGTCGTCGCCTCGGAGCAGGCGCTGCCCGATATCGAGGAGGCCGAGGTGATCCTGGCCGGAGGCGCGACCTTCGCGGCGCGGCTGGCCGGGCGCGATCCGGGCACCAACATCGCCGTGCTGCGGCTCGATGGCGGCCCGCCGCCGACGCCGCTTGCCGCCGCAGAGCCGAGGCCGGGCATGCTCGTTTTGGCGCTCGCCGCCGATGGCGCCGGCGAGGTTGCGGTGCGTCTTGGCGCGGTGCATTCGGTCGGGCCGGTCTGGCACAGCCGGGCGGGCGGCCGTATCGACCGCCGGATCGGGCTCGACATCAGGCTCGACAGCCGCGAGGAGGGCGGGCCGGTGCTCGACGCCGCGGGCGGCCTCATTGGCATCTCGACCCTGGGGCCGCGCCGGCGCGTCCTGGTGATCCCGGCGGCGACGGTCGAGCGGGTGCTCGAACCGCTGCTGACGACCGGGCGGATCGCCCGCGGCTGGCTCGGCGCCGCGGTGCAGCCGGTGCTGGTGCCGGAAGCGCTGAGCAGCGAGGCCGGTCAGCGGCTGGGGTTGATGATTATCGGCGTGACCAGGGACGGACCGGCGGCGCAAGCCGGAATGCTGATGGGCGATATCCTGATCGGGGTCGATGGCGCCGGGGTCGGCAGCCCGTCGCAGCTGGCCGAACGGCTGGGGCCGGAAGCGGTCGGCCGCCAGGTCCAATTGCGGCTGATCCGCGCCGGCAAGGTGGAAGCGCTCGCGGCCATGGTGGGGGCGCGGCCGGAGCGATGAGCGTCCCGGCGCCGGCCGCCGAGATGCCGCGGCGGCTGCGGGTCGCAATCATCGCCGCCGCTCCGGCTATGGCCGCGAGGCTGGCGGCGATGGTCGTGCGCGCCGGGCATCAGATCGTTGCCGCGGCCGATGCCGCCGATGCGATTTTGACCGACGGCTCGGTCGACGCCGCGCCCGAGGCGCCGATCGTCGCCCTGGGATCGGCGGCGGGCAATTTTGCCGGGTTGCTCCCGGCCGAGGCGGGGCCGGCCCAACTCGACGCCGCGCTGCGCGCCGTCGCCGCCGGGCTCGCCATCCGCCCGCTGGCGCCGCCGCAGCCGCAGTTCGGCCCGTTGCCGGAAGATGGATCGCCGGCGCTGACCCCGCGGGAAATCGAGGTGCTGACGGCGCTCGCCGCTGGGTTGAGCAACAAGGCGATCGCGCGGCGGCTCGGCATCTCGCCGCACACGGTCAAATTTCACCTCGACCAACTGTTCCGCAAACTTGGCGCCGGCTGCCGCGCCGAAGCCGTCGCCAAGGGGCTCAAGCAGCAGATCGTCGAGTTCTGAACGGGGCGTCGCCGGCTGCCCGGCGGCGCGGAAGCTACATCCCTTCGCGCACCACCGGGTTGCTCAAGGTGCCGATGCCGGTGATCTCGATGTCGATCGTATCGCCGTGCTTGACGTTTTCGGGCGCGCCCTCGGTGCCCATCCACACCACGTCGCCGGGATAGAGCGTCATATACTGCGACATGCGGCTGATGAATGTCGCCGGACCGAACAGCATGTGGTCGGTCTTGAAGCGGATCTTTTCGTCGCCGTTGACCCGGATGATGGTGTGCGCCGCTTCGAGGTTGAAATCGGTCTCGATCCACGGCCCCATCGGCTTGAAGGTGTCGCTGTTCTTGGCCCGCCACAGGGTGCGGTCGCCGGCCTGCCAGGTGCGCTCGCTAAAGTCGTTGCCGATGGTCCAGCCGAGCACGCAGGAGAGCGCGTCCTGCTCGCTCAGATGCCTCGCCTTCTTGCCGATGACCGCGACCAGCTCGCCCTCGTACTGGCAGCGCTCGGTCGCGTCCTTCGGGATCACGATGTTTTCGCCATGCGCGACGAGCGCGTTGTTGGCGCGATAGCCGATATCGGCGGCCTTGGGCAGGTTGGGTTCCTGCCCGCGTTTTCTGGCCGCCTCGATCACATGCTCGGCGTAGTTGAGCCCGGCGCAATAGAAGGTCCGCGGCTCGACCGGCGCCAGCAGCTTGACCGAAGACAGCTTATGTCGGGTCGCAGTCTTGTCGTAGCCGGCGAACGGGTCGCCCTTGACCTCGGTCACGCTATCGCCGTCGACGATGCCGTAGGCCGCCTGTCCGTTCGTCTCAAACCGTATCCAGCGCATGATTTCGTCTCCTCCAGTTCTTACCACCACCCAGTCAGACCGGCTTTTCGCCCTTCAGCATCAGGCGGTAAAGATACCGCCGCTCGTTCATGTCGTAATCCGGGTTGGCCTTGTGTAATACGCTGCGATTGTCCCAGATGACGAAGTCGCCATAGTTCCACTGGTGACGGTATTCGTATTTCTTCTGGATCGAATGCGCCATCAGTCCGGTGACGAGGTCGAGCGCCTCATCGTCTTCCAGGCCCTCGATCGCTTCGATCCGCACCGGGTTCAGATAGAGCGCCTTGCGGCCGTTTTCGGGGTGGGTGCGGACCAGCGGATGCACCCCCGGCGGCGGCACCTGCCGGGCGCTGTCGGCGCTCAGCGGGCGCAATTCGCGCGGGCTGTATTTGCTCAGATAGACATGAACCGCCTTGAGCGCGTCGATCCGCTCCTTGGTCGCTTCGGGCAGGTCGTCATAGGCCTCGTGCATATTGACGTACTGGGTGTCGCCGCCGCGGCTCGGCAGCGATACCGGGAACAGCATCGTCGCCTTTGGCGGCGTCGGATGATTGGAATGGTCGGTGTGAAAGGTCTCGCCCGAGATATAGCGCTTGCCCGGCACGGTCTGCTCATTTGAGACATAATAGATCTGCGGGTAGCCGGGAACGTGCATCTCGCGCTTGTCGTGCTGGAACAATTCGCCGAAAACCTGCGCCGCGGCGATGAATTGCGGCGGGGTGAATTCCTGGCCGCGGATCGCCAGTACATGGTATTCGGCGAAGGCGCGGTTCAGCGCGGCGCGGGTCTCGGCGTCGACACCCTGGTTGAGGTCGAGGCCGCGCACCTCGGCCCCGGTGTGCTCGGTCATCGGGGTGATCGTGTATTCCATCGGCTGGTTTCCTCCGCTCGGGCTCGCTTGCTGGGCGAAGTATGACGGTGGCGCGCGGCGTTTTGCAATGCTTCGGCCGGGCGATAGAGTGACGGCATCGCGTTGAATGGAGGGCTGGATGCCCGGGATCGCCACCGATCATCAAGCCGTGCCCGCGGGGTCGCCGCAACAGGGGCGTGCGACGCCGGCCAAGGGCGGCGAGACCGCGTTGCGCCGACCCTAGAGACCGTCGGCCTTGAAGACGCAATTGATCC
Organism: uncultured Alphaproteobacteria bacterium; assembly: GCA_963775875.1. Classification (GTDB taxonomy): domain Bacteria; phylum Pseudomonadota; class Alphaproteobacteria; order ATCC43930; family CGMCC-115725; genus AP-15. The sequence goes on along the minus strand of CAVZKP010000002.1, from coordinate 1,524 downwards.
GGATGACGCGCGTCGCCGGGATCCTTGCCATTGTGTTCGCGATGGCGCTGGCCGCCGCGGCGAATTGCGGGCAGGCGGCGCAATCCGCCGCCGACCCGCATCTCGATCTCTTTCTGCGCATGATGCGGGCGGGTTCCGGCGCTGCCGGCAATGGTCCGCCGGCGCCGATCACGCAGTCGGCGTTCGAGCAAATGCTGCGGATCCTTCCGCCGGTCGGCGTCGGCCACGGCGGCGGTCCGCCGCTCGCCGCGAATTCACCGGGCGCGGCGGCCGCGGTCCAGGATCCGTCGATCTACGGCTTCTGCTATGAGGCCTGCCGGACCGAGCGCGCCGTCGGCAGCTGCGGCCAGCCGGCGCCTGGCGCGTCCCATCCGCCCGAGCAGCTTTGCGCGCCGGTCGAGGACAACCCAACCCTGGACGCGATCATTGGTCCGCAGTTCGGCGCTGGGGTGAGCCCGTTCGTCGACGACAACACCGGCCCCGACGGCGCGCAGCCCGCCGGCTACACCTTTTTCGGCCAGTTCATCGATCACGACGTGACGCGCACGACGACGGCGCTGCTGGCGCTCGGCGAGTTGAGCCAGCAAGCGCACAGCGATGCAACGGTGCGTGCAAAGCTCGCCGCCGCCGGGATTACCCTCGACCAGCTCGACCAGGCGCTCGCCGACGCCGCGACACCGGGCTCGGCGCTCAGCGCCAACACCGCCAAGCTCGATCTCGACAGCGTCTATGGAGTGTCCGACTTTGCCGCATTGAGCGAAATCAGCGCGCCGTGGTTCGAGCGGCGGAACGGCGTTTACACCGGCCGGTTCGCACTGCGCGAGGTGCAGGCTCCGACCTCGCCCGTCGCCCCGATCCTGATCGACGGTTTCGACTTCCAGCGCGACGCGGCCGGAACCGCCGAGATTCCCGACCCGCGCAACAGCGAGCACAAGCTGCTATCGCAGCTGCAGAACCTGTTCGAGCTGGCCCATAATGACTGCGTCGATCGCGCGCTGGCCGGGATCGCCGCGCCGAGCCAGCAGCGGATCGGCATCGCGTTCGACGCCTGTCACAAGAAGGTGCAGTGGACCTACCAGACAATCGTGGCCACCGATTTTCTGCCGCGCATCTCGGCCGAGGCAAGTCTGGACCGCGTCGCCCCGGACGCGCTGCACGCTTATACCCGCGGCGCCGCCCCGACTTCGACCCTGCCGGACCCGATGGCGGTCCACACCTTCCTCTATCGTTGCCGGGCCGGGCTCGGCAGCGATGCGACGATCCGCATCCCGCACGATTTGCGGTGGCCGCGTTTCGCCTGGGCCATTCGCTGGTCCGCGACGACTACCTTCTGCACGGTGACGGTGCGCGACGCCGGCGGCGATCTGCTGACCGGCCAGCCGCGGCCGATTTCGCCGCCGCCGGCCAGCCGGCAGCGCTGGGCCTGATCGGCGACAACCGCTGCGGCCCGGTGATGTAATAGATGAAGCTATTTTTTCGACACCAAGACAGACACCGCTCAGGCGAGCCGGCCGCTCGACACGC
>CAVZKP010000001.1:0-82138 GCA_963775875.1 uncultured Alphaproteobacteria bacterium | reverse complement strand
TAGACTAGATGTGAGCTTTCATTAGGTTGTCCATCCGGTCCGGACCGAGGAAGCTGAGGTTGCGAAGCTTCAGTGTCCAAGGGGGACCGGATGAACGTCCATAAGAATGCTCGCCTGACACCGCATAGTCGAGCCGAGCTGGTGCGTCGCGTGCTGGTTGAGGGCCGGGCGCACAGTGCCCGTGGCGGCGCGTCATGTTGGTCTTGGCCCAAGTTTCGTCGAGGAACACCAGGCGCCGTGGATCAAGCCGGCCCTGATGCATCTTCCACCGCGCCCGCCGGCGGGCGATGTCAACGCGATCCTGCTCGCTGGCGTGCAGGCTTTTTTTTAAACGTGATGCCCTCGTGCCTGAAACAGCGCCACACCGCGCCGTAGCTGGCCGGGGTGCCGCGCTCGGCCAGCTCGGCCACCACCGCCCGCAAGAGCCTGCCCCGGCGAAGGCCGGGGTCAGATCCGGTTTCTCGGCAATCCGCGCCAGCAGCCAATCCCGCTCACTCGCCAACCGCAGCGGCCGCCAGCCGCCCATCTTCGCTGCCGCGGCACTGCCGGTCGCTCGAAACCGCTGCGACCATTTCACCACGCTGGCAACACTCACCCCAAACCGCGCCGCCACACCTCGACAGGTGCAACCGCTCGCCACCGCGGCAACCACCCGATCGCGCAGATCCTGTGAATAGGGTCTTGCCATTCGATGCTGGCCCCCAACCCCAGCCAGAACCTTGAATCGCAAAACTCAGCGCGTGTGAGTATCCTTTTGATTCAGACTCTTAGGATCATGCTCTAACGCATTGGGGAGGTTGGTGGAGCCGAGGGGGATCGAACCCCTGACCTTCGCATTGCGAACGCGACGCTCTCCCAGCTGAGCTACGGCCCCATCGCACGATTCGAACTCTTTGCCGGGCGGCGGACTATGCTGAGCACGTCATCCGCTGTCAAGCGCAGCCCTGCCTACACGCGACCGCGGGCCGGGAAGCGCCGCGTCGCTCCTGCTTGCGGAGCCCGGCTGCCGAGACTACGGTCGCGCCGTCATTTGCCGCCGAGGTTTCGCCCGGATGTACGCGTTGCTTAACCTCGTCGACACGATCATCACAATTTACATCTGGCTCCTGATCATCCAGGCGGTGCTGAGCTGGCTGGTCGCCTTCGGCGTCGTCAACCGGCACAACCGTGTGGTCGCGATGGTCGGGGATTTTCTGTGGCGGGTGACCGAGCCCGTTCTGCGGCCGATTCGCCGCATTATTCCCGACCTCGGCGGCATCGACATCTCGCCGGTGATCCTGATCCTGCTGCTTTACTTCATCCGCAACCTGATGTTCGAATACCTTGCCTGACGGCCCACTGACCTCGGGGCGCGACGGCCTCCGCGTAGCGGTCCGGCTGACCCCGCGGGCCAAGGCCGATCGCGTGCTCGCCATCGCCGCGACCGCCGAGGGCAAGCGCGTGGTCAAGGCATCGGTAACGGCGCCGCCGGAGAGCGGGCGCGCCAACGAGGCATTGCTGCAGCTTTTGGCCCAGGCCTGGCGACTGCCGCGCCGTGACCTGGCGATCGTCGCCGGCGGCGCCAGCCGATACAAGACCGTGTCGGTGGCGGGCAACCCGCAACAGCTCTCGGACCGGATCGGCGCGCTGATTGCGGCTCTGCCCGGTCCCTGAGACGGCGGGCTCGCGGATGGTCCACGCGCTAGTGTCACTGGTCATCGCCGGAGTCGCCTTTTGCGGGTCGCACACCCTCTTATCGAGCACCCGGCTGCGCGGATCGTTGCGCGACCAGCTCGGCGAACAGGGGTTTCTGTTCGTCTACTCGCTGACCGCGCTGGCGACCTTCGCCTGGTTCGTCGCCGCCTATGCGCGGGCGCCGAACCTGCCGCTGTGGGCGCCGCCGCGATGGATCGCCTTGGTCCCGGTGCTGGTCATGCCGCTGGCGACGCTGCTCCTGGTCGCCGGCTATACGACCGCCAACCCGACGGCGGTCGGCATGGAACGGTCGGTCCGGGCCGACGACCCGGCGCCCGGAATCCTGAGGGTGACCCGTCATCCGGTCATGTGGGCGGTCGGGCTGTGGGCATTGAGCCATTTGTTTGCCAATGGCGACCTCGCCTCCTTGTGGTTTTTCGGCCTGATCGCCGCCCTGGCGCTCGGCGGCACGGTGCTGATCGACCGCAAAAAGCGCCTCGCCCTCGGCAGTCACTGGCAGCGCCTGGCCAGCGTCACCTCCAACATTCCCTTTGCGGCGCTGGCCACCGGCCGAACCCGTCTGCGCTGGCGCGACATCGGGCTGCTGCGGCCGGTCGCGGCATTGCTGCTCTACGCCGTCCTCTACCTCGCCCACCCGATCTTCGCCGGCGTGCCGGTGGTGTTTCCCTGGACTTTGCACGGGTAGAGTGGGGGCGATTTCTCACCCATTCGCCTTGAACACGGAGGGTTTGCCATGCTGCTGCCGCTCGCCGGACGCCGTCTTTACTACGATCTCGCCGGTCCCGAGGACGGGCCGGTGGTCTGCATCACCCATTCGCTGGCTTCGGACGGCGGCAGCTGGGCTGAACAGGTGCCGGCGCTGTTGCAGGCCGGGTTTCGCGTATTGCGGCTCGATATGCGCGGGCATGGCGGCAGCGACCCGGTTTCGGGCGACTACACGATGAAGGACCTCGCCGGCGATGTCGCGACCGTGCTCGACGCGCTCGGCCTCGCACGGGTCCATTACATCGGGCTGTCGATCGGCGGGATGATCGGCCAGGCCTTTGCGCTCGATCATGGGGACAAGCTGATCTCCGCGCTGTGGTGCGACACATTGCCGGCAAGCCCGCCCGGTGCGGGCGAGATCTGGGGTCCGCGAATGAAGGCGGTGCGCGAGGCGAACTCGCTCGAGCCGATCGCCGATGGCAGCATGGACCGCTATCTGAGCCCGGCCTTCCAGGCCAAGAACCCCGGCCGCTGGAAGCAGTTGCGCGACACCGTGGTCGGCACCACGCCCGCCGGCTATCTCGGCTGCTCGGCGGCGATCCTCAATTTCGATTTCGTGCCGCGACTGCCTTCGCTGAAGCTGCCGGTGCTGGTGGTCTGCGGCGAGCACGACGCCGGCACCCCGGCCAGCGAAAACCGCCGCCTCGCCGGCCTCGTCCCCGGTGCCCGCTACGAGGAAATCGCCGGCATGCGCCACTTCCCCAACGTCGAAGCCCCCGCCGCCTTCAACCACATCATGCTCGCCTGGCTCGACGCGCAGCGAAAGGCGCGCTGACCGGAACGGTCGCCAATGTACACAGTGATTCTTGAACCCGACGACAACGGCACCCTTCTCGTGACCTGCCCGGACCTGCCGGAGGTCACCACGTTTGGAGGGGATCAGGAGGACGCGCTGCGGCGCGCCGGTGCTGCTATCGAAGAGGCGCTCGCCGCGAGGATCGCCCACGGAGAAGACATTCCCGTGCCATTAACGCTTTCCTCACGCGGATTCTGCGCGGAGTTGGATAAAATGTACCTCCTGTGTTCGATGTTTCTTATATCTTGATGCTGAAAGTGGGCGCTGTTGGTCATTGTACCGAACGGCGAGGGGATAGCCGCTGCGATGGCAATAGAGACCCAATTTGACGTTCCGTTTGTCGCCGCAATGGCGCTGAAAGAGAAGCAGATACAGCAGAACTACAGGCCGATCATCGCAGTGCACAAATGGTTTGCACGCCGCCCGGGTACACTCTTTCGTGGGCTAGTCCTCTCAGAATTCGGCGAGCGGCCAATCGCCGAGACATTCTTCAGCGCCAATGACTTTCCGGGCCGAGTTGTCGCTGACCCCTTCATGGGAGGCGGAACCCCGCTGATCGAGGCCAACCGCGTTGGTTGCGATGTGATCGGCTTCGATATCAATCCGATGTCGGCTTGGATTGTTCGCGAGGAAATCGAGCACCTCGACAGCGCAAGACACCGCGCTTCTCGTTGCCTACAGATGCAATAACTACGGATACGGGCGTGATTCTCCCCAAGAATCGTATGGTCTTCACGTCTGTTCACGTTGTTACAGCGAAAATGATCTTGCATGCGTGTCGCAGGTGCTGCTGACTCACCAATAGTGCGGCAGCAAGGCCATCTGGATCAATCATGATGTGTACTCGCGTGCGCAGAATATGGCTTCCGATCCCCGGGTTGACAGCGCAACTTTTGCGCTTGGCTGATGCACTGCGGCAATTAGTCCGGATGGCTTAGCGTGACACTACCCGTTCTCCGTCGAGAGCTACAAGGATCGAAAGACAGGATCTCGGCCTGGCTTAGACCATTCCGCGGGCTGTTCATGTACTTCGTAACCCTGTACCCCCGTTGCGAGCTCATACTGGATCTTGGCCTCGTCACTTGCCCCGATCCTGCCCGAGCGTACACGTACGTTCGGGGCCGTGTCCGCCGTCGTCACCTCTGCGAGACTGCCGAAGACGTAACAGATTTGGTTAGTGACGAACTCGCTCAGCTTCGCGCGGCCGGAATGAAGCCGACCGCGGGCGACATTCGTTGTATCGTCTTCGGCCATCTAGCTCGCATCGCTGTGTGGCGACTGCGCGACGGCTGGGACGTGACACGGCCGACAATCGAGCGCCGAGAGAGTTGTGCCAAGGCAATTGCGTGTTTCGGGGACATCCAATCGATTATCAGCATGCTCGCTCCTACTCTCGATCGGCATCTACCGGCGGCGCCGATATTCTCCCGACGAGAACGCGATGCCGTTCCCCTTTGAGGTGCCGTTCGAACAAGTTCGAGCAGAACTTGATACCTACGTCGATGAGGTCTTCGGTGCCCTTCAGTCCGAATTTTTGACGTTGCCCAAAGGCGCAGGGTTCCTCGAATACCCGACGTTCGAGCAAGGCTACGAATTATTGAAGCGGATCACCAACGGCTTCCGTGAAGTCTCGGCCGATCCAATTATCCAGGCCGACAAGCCTCATCGTCGGATGGTTCGTCTGCCGCCACTGACCAACGCCAAGGTCGGTCTTTACCGATCGATGCGCGCCGATGGCGTTTCATAAGCAGAATTGGCGCGCCGCCTTCGCTGGCATGGACCGCAAGTAGACCGGCTTGTCGATTGAATCACCACGACCGGCATCGATCAGCGCTGCGGCCGAGGCACCCGACTTCATTGTCCCGGACGAGTTCGATCCACAAGTAGTGATCGAGGCAAAAATTACCGAGGATGACGGAACTGCGCGGGACAAGGTGACCCGAGTTCAGCATCTCGGCGAGCTTGCTAGCCGTGGACTTCAACCGGACGAACCTCTACGTTTCGAGGTAATCGCCTGTATAGCAGGTCGAGGCTTCAGGGAACGTCGCGAGGACATGAAGAAACTGCTGCTCTCGACTCGTGGCAAGGTCTTCACCTTGCAGAACATTGCTAGCCTAATCGACCACACCCGCATCGCCGGGTTCAGAACGCGCTGAGCATAGCCCCGGGAACGCACAAGGACGGTGGCCGGACGAAGACGCGTTGTTGCCGGAGTTCATTCCCGATCGCGGCGGGCCGCGAGGCGCAGGCGGAGCGCGTTTAGCTTGATGAAGCCTTCGGCGTCGCGCTGGTCGTAGACCGCGTCCTCCTCGAAGGTGACGTGGGCCTGGCTGTAGAGGCTCTTCGGCGATTTGCGGCCGACGACATGGGCCGAGCCCTTGTAGAGCTTCAGCCGCACCACGCCCTCGACGTTTTCCTGGCTCTGGTCGATCAAGGCCTGCAGCATCTCCCGCTCCGGCGAAAACCAGAAGCCGTTGTAGATCAGCTCGGCGTAGCGCGGCATCAGCTCGTCCTTGAGATGTGCGGCGCCGCGATCGAGGCATGAGGCTCTCGATGCCGCGATGCGCGGCCAGCAGGATCGTGCCGCCCGGCGTTTCGTAGACCCCGCGCGATTTCATGCCGACAAAGCGGTTCTCGACCAGATCGAGCCGGCCGATGCCGTGCTTGCCGCCCAATTCGTTGAGCCGGGTCAGCAACGCCGCCGGCGACAGCGCCTCGCCATCGACCGCCACCGGGTCGCCGCGGGCAAAGGCGATCTCGACATATTGCGGCATGTCGGGTGCGGCCTCGGGAGCGATGGTGCGGCTGAAGACGAACTCCTCGGGCTCGGCCCACGGGTCTTCGAGCGCCTTGCCCTCGGCCGAGACGTGCAGCAGGTTGGCGTCGACCGAGAACGGCGCCTCGCCGCGCTTGTCGCGGGCGATCGGGATCTGGTGCTGGTCGGCGTAGTCGAGCAGCCGGGTGCGCGAGGTCAAATCCCATTCGCGCCACGGGGCGATGACCTTGATGTCGGGGGCCAGCGCGTAATAGCCGAGCTCGAAGCGCACCTGGTCGTTGCCCTTGCCGGTGGCGCCGTGGGCCACCGCGTCGGCCCCGACCATGCGCGCGATCTCGATCTGGCGCTTGGCGATCAATGGCCGGGCGATCGAGGTGCCGAGCAGGTAGGCGCCTTCGTAGAGCGCGTTGGCGCGGAACATCGGAAAGACGAAATCGTTGACGAACTCCTCGCGCAGATCGTCGACGAAGATTTGCGCAGCACCCAGCAATTCAGCCTTGCGCCGTGCCGGCTCCAATTCCTCGCCCTGGCCGAGATCGGCGGTGAAGGTCACGACCTCGCAGCGATAGGTCTCTTGCAGCCAGCGCAGGATCACCGACGTGTCGAGCCCGCCCGAATAGGCGAGCACGACTTTTTTCACCGCATCGGGCATCGCCTTTGTCCCCTCGCTCGATCCGACCGCACCGCACTAATCGACGATATTGGCGGCGGCGGCAACGGGTTCCGCCGGAGCACAGCACACCCGGCGTTCGATAAAGTCGATGGCGGCGTCGAGCGCGCCGAATTGGGCGAGGTTTTCGTGCCCGGCCTGGGGCGCGAACCAGCCCTCTTTCGGTTCCGGCGCGGCATCCAACAGCCGGCGGCCGTGGCGGACCGGGACGATCATGTCACGCTCGCCATGCAACACCAGCAGCGGCGCCCTGATCCGGCTGATGCACGACAACGAGTCGAAGCGGTCGCGCACCAGCATGGCAGCCGGCAGGAACCGGTAGTGGTGCTGCGCGGCAGCAACGACGCTGATGAACGGGGCTTCGAGGATCACCCCGGCAACCGCCTTGCGCGCCGCCAAATGGACGGCCACGCCCGACCCCAGCGACTCGCCCCACAGCACGAGGGCGCTCGGCGGAATCCGCTCGCCGGCGAGAAAATCGAGTGCCGCCTCGGCATCGGCATAAAGTCCGGCTTCGCACGGCGACCCGGGGTTTCCGGCGTAGCCGCGATACTCCGCCAGCAATACCCCGTAGCCTTCCCGGGCAAGGCGGCGCAGGCGCTCGGCGCGATAGCCGATATGCCCGCCATTGCCGTGAAAATAGGCGATCACCGGCCGACCGTCGCCGGGCGGCAGGTACCAGGAGAGTAACGAGAGCCCGTCCTGCGTCGTCAGCACCACCTCGCGCACGCCGAGCAGCGCCAGATCGCCAAGTCCGGGCCGGATCGCTCCCGGGCGATAGAGCAACTGGCGCTGGAACAGGTAGAGCCCGCCGACGATGCCGCCATATGCAGCCAGCGCGCATCCGAACAGCGGGTAAAGCACCTGGGCGAACGGGGGAAGGATCAGCCTGCCGGCGCCGGCGAGCGCTCGCGCTCGCTGCGGCGCAGCTTGACGCTGGCCGATTTGAGCTGGCCGCAGGCGGCGAGAATGTCGCGGCCGCGCGGCGTGCGCACCGGCGCGGAATAGCCGGCGGCGAAGACGATGTCGGAAAACGCCGCGATCGCCGCATCGGTCGAGCATTCATAGGGGGCGCCGGGCCACGGGTTGAACGGGATCAGATTGACCTTGGCCGGAATCCCGGCCAGCAGCCGCACCAGCTCGCGCGCCTCGGCCGGGCTGTCGTTGACCCCCTTCAGCATGACGTATTCAAACGTAATCCGCCGCGCGTTGCTGCTGCCCGGATAGGTGCGGCAGGCATCGAGCAGTTCGGCGATCGGGAATTTGCGGTTCAGCGGCACGAGCTGGTCGCGAATATCGTCGCGCACCGCATGCAGCGAAATCGCGAGGTTGACCGCGAGTTCGGCGCCGCAGCGCCGGATCGTCGGCACGACGCCGGCGGTCGACAGGGTGATCTTGCGCCGCGAGACCGACAGACCCTCGGGATCCATGACGATCTTCATCGCCGCCGCGACATTGTCGTAATTGTAGAGCGGCTCGCCCATGCCCATCAGCACGATATTGGTCACCTGGCGGTCGTTCTGCGGGGACGGCCATTCGCCCAGCGCGTCGCGCGCAACCATGATTTGCCCGACGATCTCCGCCGGTCCGAGATTGCGCACCAAGGCCTGGGTGCCAGTATGGCAGAAGGTGCAATTGAGGGTGCAGCCGACCTGCGAGGAGACGCAGAGGGTGCCGCGATCCGCCTCGGGGATGTGGACGGTCTCGACCTCCTGCCCGTCGGCAAAGCGCAACAGCCATTTGCGCGTCCCGTCGACCGAGGTCAGGCCGTGCGACATCGCCGGCCGGCGCAGCTCGTAGGTTTCGCCGAGGCGCTCGCGAAAAGCCTTCGACAAGGAGGTCATCTGCGCGAAATCGGTCGCGCCGCGATGATAGATCCAGTGCCATAGCTGGCGCGCGCGGAACGGTTCGGCGCCGAATTCCTGCATTTCGGCGGCGAGTTGGGCGCGACCCAGCCCGACGAGGTCGCGGTGCAGGTCGCGGATCGGATTTTCGCTCGGCATCATCCGCAGATATGGCCGCAGCCGGGCTGCATCGCCATGCCCGGCCTCTAGCGCTTGACGCCGCAGGCTTTGTCGATCAGGGCCAGGGTCTGGGTAAAGCCGGCTAGAGAATAGGTCTCGGCTGTCGGCGGCCCCTTCTCCGGAACGCCCTTGACGATCGCCTGCTTACCCTTGGCCATTGCCTCGACGATGGTCTTGTCCAGATCGGAGGTGCGCGACCAGGCGCCGTCGCCCTTGGTGAACAGATCGAAATTTGTGCCGTCGACATCGACCGAAGCGTCGCTGCCCTGTTTCAGCGGAAACCCTACGTCAAAGTTCACCACGTTGAAGACATTTTCGTCCGGGCGATGGGTTACCGTCGCCGAGGGCGGCCTGTGCTTGAACTTTACCGGCTCGGTCTTCTGTGGGGCGCCGGCAAGATAGCAGACCTTCCCGGAACTCGACTTGTAGAGATAGGCGTTCCACGCGCCGCCGCCGCCGATCCGCTCGGCCGCGGTCGGATGATGCTTTGGCGCCACGTGTTTCTTCACGGTTTCGGCGCGGCCCGGCGGCGAAAATGCGAGGATCAACACCGCCAACGCGCCAAGCCGGGTTCGCCAGGATCTCGTCATAAACCCCCACCATGGATATGCATCGCAAACAGCGCCAGGCGCTAGCAGGCGGCTGCGCGCCCTTCCTCCCGGACGAACCGGATCAGGTCGAATGACGGGGGCGATACGGCGGTCTGCGCCAGCAACACGCTCGCCTCGCCGCGATAATGCGCTTGAGCATTGAACATATGCCCGAGCACCAGGCGCAGCGCCGTCTCGCGTCGGTCACCCCGGGCATTGCGGTAAACCAGCGGCTGATCGAGCATGGCCTCGGAAATCCCGGCGACGAGATTGCGCAAATGCTCGTCCTCGGCCGAGCGGGCCACCTTCAAGCCGATCAAATCCGCGTACAGAATCTGGTCGCGGTCCAGGTTCGGCAGGCTGCGGCCCTCGATCCGGGCGATCCAGATCCGGTCAGCGAGAAGGATATGGTTCAGAGTGGCGTGAAGCGAGCGCGGGGCCGAAAACCGCTCGCGCAGATATTCGCCCTCGCTCAACCGCTCGCAGGCCCGATAGAGGCACCGGTTGGCCCAGGCATTGTAGCGCGCGAGGGTCGCGAAATAATCGCTGGGCATCATGGCGCTCCCGGCGCAACGGCAACTTCCCAATACTAGCAGATTCGGCGGCGCGTTGCATGGCCCTCCCCTCGGCCGGCGAAACCGGGCACAATGCGCGCGATGGACGCGATCACGATCCGCCCGGCGCGGCCGACAGACGCGAGCGGCATCGCCCGCCTCGATGTCGAGACCTGGCGCACGACCTATGCCGGAGTGCTGTCCACCACTTATCTCGTCGGGCTGTCGGAGCGGCGGCGCGAGAGCGGCTGGCGAATGGTAATCCAGCGCGAGCCACGCGACGTGCGGATCGCGGTCGACGCGGCAGGGGCGATCCTTGGCTTCGGCAGCTGCGGGCCGAGCCGCAGCGAACGGCACTTCCCCGGCGAGGTATTCACCCTCTATGTCGGGCCCGACTGGCAAAACCAGGGCATCGGCCGGAGCCTGTTGATCGCGCTGTTCCGGCGGCTGGCCGCATCCGGCCTCGATGCGGCGATTGTCTGGGTGCTGCGCGACAATCCGGCCCGATTCTTCTATGCAAGGATGGGCGGCCATCAGGTCAGCCGCCGGGCGATCGCCGTCGGCGGCAGCCTGGTCGATGCGCTCGCCTATGGCTGGCCCGACCTGCCGGGCTTCCTCGCCGCGGTGTCGAGCGAGGGTCGCGAGCCGGAACCGTAGCGACGCCGTGTCAGCGCAGCCGGAAATAGTGGACGCTGAACAGTTCGGCCGGGTCGGTCCAGGTGTCGATCGGGCGGAAGCCGGACCGCGCCGCCAGAGCGCGAAACTCCGGCACCGCATATTTGTAAGAATATTCCGTGTGGACCAGTTCCCCGGCGGCGAAGTCGATGCGGCGGCCGGCGATTGTCGCCGCTTGATCGGCGAGGCTGCGGACATAGATTTCGACCCGCCCCTGGGCTTCGTTGTAGAAGGCGAAATGTTCGAACAGGTCGAGATCGAGATCGCCATCGAGTTCGCGGTTGATCCGCTCGAGCAGGTTGAGGTTGAAGGCGGCGGTGACCCCGGCGCGATCGTTGTAGGCGGCATCGAGGATCGGGATGTCTTTTTTCAGATCGACGCCGATCAGCATCTCGCCACCCGAGCCGAGAATGCCGGCGCAGTTGGCGAGAAAACCCTCGGCGGCGGCGGGCTCGAAATTGCCGATCGTCGAGCCCGGGAAAAACCCGACCCGCCTGCCGCTCGGCCCGGGCAGCGGCGGCAGCGGGAAGGGGCGTGTATAGTCGGCGCAGACGGCGGTCACCGGCAATTCGGGAAAGTCCCCGGCGAGCGAGGCGGCCGCCTCGCGCAGATGCTCGCGCGAGATATCGACGGGCACATAGGCGGCCGGCCGGTCGAGCGCCTGAAGCAGGATGCGCGCCTTGTGGCTGGCGCCGCTGCCGAACTCGATCAGGCGGCAATGCGGTCCCATCTGCGCCGCGATCTCGTCGGCATTTTCCTCGAGGATCGCGATTTCGGTGCGGGTCGGGTAATATTCGGGGAGGAGACAGATCTCCTCGAACAATGCGGAGCCGCGCGCGTCGTAGAAGAATTTGCAGGGGATCGCCTTGCGAACCCGGCCGAGGCCCTTTAGCACGGCGTCGCGAAAACTCTCTTCCCCGGGCGCCAAATCGTGAAACGCAAAGCGCGAGCCGTCCATCATCAACTGTCCTCCGCGAGCCGCAACCCGGCAAAGGCCCAGCGCGCCGAGGGCGGAAAAAAATTGCGATAGCTGGCCCGCAGGTGACCGGCGGGGGTGACCGCGGCGCCGCCCCGCAGCACCATCTGATTGCACATGAACTTGCCGTTGTACTCGCCGACCGCACCCGCGGCAGCCCGAAAGCGCGGATAGGGGATATAGGGGCTCGCCGTCCATTCCCAAACATCGCCGAACATCTGGCGCAGCGCCGGCGGGCGGTTCGCGACCGCCGCCGCAGCCTCGGCGCCAGGGTGAAACTGCCGGCGGTCGGCCAAATTTCCCGATACCGGCAGGCCCTCGGCGGCAATTTCCCACTCCGCCTCGGTCGGCAACCGCTTTCCCGCCCATTTGGCAAAGGCGTCGGCTTCGAAAAAGCTGACATGACAGACCGGCTCGGCCGGGTTTAGCCGGCGCTTGCCGCCGAGCGTGAAGATCGACCAGCCGCCATCCTCGCGGAGCCAATAGAGCGGTGCCTCCCAGCCCAGCGCGGTTACCGTCGCCCAGCCGTCCGACAGCCAGAATTCCGGCCGCCGGTAGCCGCCGGCATCGATGAATTCGAGAAACTCGCCACAGCTCACCGGTCGGGTGGCGAGCCGGAACGGTTCGAGCCAGACCTTGTGCCGCGGCGTCTCGTTGTCGAAGGCAAAGCTGGCGCCGCGATGCCCGATCTCGACCAGCCCGCCCGCGAACGCGACCCAGTCGAGTAGCGCCGAGGGCGCGGCGATCTGCGGCTGCGGCGCCTGATAGGCCGGGAGCAGCGGGTTGATCGAGAAGACGTGCTTGATGTCCATCAGGATCAGCTCCTGATGTTGCTGCTCGTGATGCAGGCCGAGCTCGAGGAGGGGTGCGGCTTCTCGCCACGCCGGCTCCGGACTGGCACGCTCGACGAACCGGGCCATCGCCGCCCCGACATGATCGCGATAGGCGCCGACGATGTCGACCGTGGGTCGCGACAACAGGCCGCGCTCGAGCCGCGGATGCCGCGGCCCGGCGGATTCATAATAGGAATTGAACAGATAGGCGAAAGCCGGATCGAACACCCGGTAATCGGGATCGAGTCTGGTCAGGATGAAGGTCTCGAAGAACCAGGTCGTGTGCGCCAGATGCCATTTTGTCGGGCTGACATCGGGCATCGACTGGATCGATTGGTCTTCGGGCGTGAGGTTGGCCGCGAGCGCCTCGCTGTCGAGACGCACGGCCTCGAACCGGTCGAGCGCGCCCTGGCGATCCGCGCTGCGGGCCTGTGGTTGCGCGGCACTGTCGAACACGGGCGCCCCCAATCTAGTTCGTTGTCCCGGTGAACACTCCGAGAGCGGGTTCGTTGCGGCCGCCGAGATAGCGGTCGCGTAGGTGTCGCTCGAAGCTCGCGGTGCCGAGCGGGCGCCCGGTGGCATTCTCGACCAGCTCGCTCGTCGACAGCAGCGATGCCTGCCCGTGCACCCGTTCACGCAGCCAGGCGAATAGCGGCCCGAACTCTCCGGCGGCGATTTCCGCCGTCAGATCGGGGAGAGCGGCGCGAGCGGTCTCGAACAGCTGCGCCGCAATCAGCGCGCCGAGCGTATAGGTCGGGAAATAACCCCACGAGCCGTCATACCAATGAATGTCCTGCAGGCATCCGTCGCGATCGTTGTCGGGCGCCACGCCGAGCAGCGCGCGCATGCCTTCGCCCCAGGCGCCGGGCAAATCCCTCGGCATCAGGTCGCCATCGATCATCGCCTGTTCGAGACGGTAGCGCAGGATTACATGGGCGGGATAGGTGACCTCGTCGGCCTCGACCCGGATCAGGCTGCGGCCGACCCGAATCTGGCGGCGATGGAGCGCCGCCGGCTCCCAGCCGGCCCCGTCGCCGGCGAAAGCCGCGCGCAAAACCGGCGCGGCGAACGTCGTAAACGCCGGGCTGCGGCAAACCTGCATTTCGAGCAGCAGCGACTGGCTCTCATGGATCGCCATGCCGCGGGCGGCGCCGACCGGCTGCAGGCGCCACCGCGCCGGCAGGTTGCGCTTGTAGAGCGCATGCCCGGTTTCGTGCAGAACCCCCATCAGCGCCTTGGTAAAGTCGCTCTCGTCGTAGCGTGTGGTGATCCGCACATCGTCGGGCGTGCCGCTGCAAAATGGATGGGCGCTGATATCGAGCCGGCCATGCGCGAAGTCGAAGCCGAGCGCTTCCATCAGCTGGGCGGCTGCCTGGCGCTGGGCCATGATCGGGAACGGACCCGGCGGCGCGGCGAGCGGTGGCTGGGCCGCCTGATGGGTCAGCACCGCCTCGATCAGATCGGGCAGAAAGCCGGCTATTTCGGCAAACAAGCGATCGATGGTAGCGACCGACCCTCCCGGCTCGTAGCGGTCGAGGAGGGCTTCATAGGGGCTCGCGCCAAGGCGTTCGGCCTTGGCCGCGGCGACTTCGCGCTGCAACCGCAGCATTTCCTCGAGCACCGGCAGGACGGCGGCAAAGTCGTTCGCCGGGCGGGCTTTGCGCCACACCGTCTCGCATTCGGAGGCGGTGCGCGACAGCGCCTCGACCAGCGCATCGGGCACTGCCGTCGCATGGCTCCGGCGCCGCCGCATCTCGCGCAGATTGGCGCGCTGCCACGCATCGAGCGGCCGGCACTCGCCTTCGGCCTCGTCGATCAGCTCGCCCATATCGGCGGCGGTCAGTTGCTGATGGGCCAGCAGGCTCAGGGTCGCCAGCTGCTCAGCCCGGGTCGCAGCCCCGCCCGGCGGCATCATCGTCGCGCAGTCCCAATTGAGCACGCCGACCGCCTCCTCAATCGCGCCCAGGCGACGGAATCGCGCTTCCAACTGCTGATAGGCGGTCATCGTGACTCCGCTTTGCGGCGATGAAACAGGACATAGATGACGATCATCGCGACTGCCAGGGAAAACCACGTGATTGCGTATTGCAGGTGGTTGTTCGGCAATGCCAGCCGGGTAACGCCGCCCTTGGGCCAACCGCCGGGGTTGGGGGCGGCATCGGCGTCGATGTAGAACGGCGCCACATTATCGAGCCGGTCGGCCTTCGCCATCGCCGGCAGATCGACCCAGAACCAATAGTTGAGGTCGGGGCGGTTGTCGGGGAGAAACCAGTTCGGCCGTCCCTCGGGCGGCAGCCGCAGCAATCCCACGATCCGCACGGCGCCGGCCGGCTCGCTGGCGATCCGCTTCGCCCGATCCTTGAGCGCCGATGGGATAAACCCGCGATTGACAAAAACGATACGGCCGTCCGGTTCGCGTAGCGGTGTGAGCACCTGATAGCCGCTCTGCAATGTGTCCGAGGTGGCGCCGAGAAAAATCTCCTTGTCGTTCAGAAAGACCCCGGCGTCGGTGACATGGCGAAACTCCATGCCGCTGATGCCGGCCGTGCTCGGCGGCGCCGGAACCGGCGGGGCCGCAACCGCGGCAGCGCGCGCCGCGATCAGCCCCTCTTTCCAGAACAGCCGCTTGATCTGCCAGGAGCCCAGCCCGAGACACAATAGCACAATCGGCACCGCGATCACGGTGGGCCAGAATTGCGGGCGGAACCCGGTCATCGGGCCAGGCGCTCAGCCGTGCGGCGAGCCGCCAAGCAGGTGATGGCGATACTGCAGCGCGATCAACCCGGCCTTGAACAGGCGCAGCATCGCGATCGCCCCGCCAAGGATCAATGGCGTCCATAGCACCAGATGAACCCATAGCGGGGGGGAGAACCAGATCTCGACCAAGGCGGCCAAGCCGACGACGATCAGGCCGAGAAATAGGATCACGAATACCGCTGGACCGTCTCCGGCATCCTGCGCCGATAGATCGAGGCCGCATACCGCACAGGCGGCGCGCACCTGCAGCAATCCGGCGAACAGCGGGCCCTCGCCGCAACGCGGGCAGCGGCAGCCGAGCGCCGCGCGCATCACCGGGACCGCAGGGAAACTGTCGACGCCGCGCTCGGTTGCTCCCATCGACGGCGCCGCCGTCGCGGTCAGCCGGCCGCCCCTTCATAAGCGGCGCTGCCGCCGCCCCACCAATAAATGCAGATGAACAGGAACAGCCAGACCACGTCGACGAAGTGCCAGTACCACGCCGCTGCTTCAAAGCCGAAATGGTGGTCGGGGCGGAAATGCCCGAGCCATCCCCGGACCAGGCAGACGATCAGGAAGGTCGTACCGACAATGACGTGAAAGCCGTGAAAGCCGGTCGCCATGAAAAAGGTCGATGGATAGATGCCGCCGGTGAAATGAAAGGCAGCGTGGCTGTACTCATAGGCCTGGACCGAGGTGAAGCACAGGCCGAGGAGAATGGTCACTGCCAGGCCGCGCAGCATGCCGCTGCGGTCGTTTTCCAAAAGCGAATGGTGTGCCCAGGTCACCGTCGTGCCCGACAGCAGCAGGATCAGGGTGTTGAGAAACGGAAACTCGAACGGATCGAACGGGTGGATGGTCTTGGGCGGCCATACCCCGCCGACCGGAAACAGGCTCGAGGCGAAGAACGCCCAGAAAAAGGCGACGAAGAACATGACCTCGGAGGCGATGAACAGCGCCATGCCGTAACGCATGCCGAGTTGCACGATCGGGGTATGGTAGCCCTGGAAGGTCGCTTCGCGGATCACGTCGCGCCACCACACCGCCATGATCCCCAGCACCGACAGCAGACCGACGATCAGCAAGGCCCAGCCGTGCCCATGCATATAGAGGACGCCACCGCCGGCCAGGAGACCGGCGGCGATGGCGCCGACAATCGGCCACGGGCTGGGATCGACCAGGTGATAGGGATGTTTTGGCGCGGCATGCGCCGCATGCGTCTCGCTCATGGGTTGGAGCCTCGATGGATCAATTCACGGAACGCGCCGGGATTGCCGGGATCGGCGTCGCCTGAGCACTCGGGGGTGCGGCATCGACCGCCCGGAACATGGTGTAGGACAAGGTGATCGCCCGCACCTCGCGCGTATCCGGATCGGTCAACAGATCCGGATCGACAAAGAACAGCACCCCCATATCGACGCTCTGGCCTGGTCCCAGGGTCTGGTTGCTGAAGCAGAAGCATTGCAGCTTGTCGAAATAGATCCCGACCTTGGCCGGCGCGACGTTGTAGACCGCGCGCGCGGTGATCGGCACCGTGCTGTGGTTGACCGCGCGAAAGAACACCTGGGTCTCGGCCCCCGGATGCACCCTGACCGAATTGGTCAGCGGACGGAACTCCCAGTCGAGCCCGGGCGCCGTCTGCGCGTCGAAACTGACCGTCACCAATGCCGGCGAGACCTTGTCGGGCGCGGCTTCGGCCCGCTGCGTGGTGCCGCCAAGACCGGTCGCGCCGCAGAAGATGCGGTAGAGCGGAACCGAGGCGAAGGACAGCCCGATCATGCCGACGACCACCGCGGCCAGGATCAGCGCCGTGATGCCGTGACGACGCCGTCTGCCGGGCGCTCCACCCGCATCGGTCACGCGCTACCCCCCGATCCGTACGAGGGTGATGACGTAGAACAGCGCCACCAGCGCCACCAGCACGGCGACGAGCGCCCGGTTGCGGGCGCGGATGGTTCGCTCGCGGGCGCGCTCCGCCTCGTCCATCACGGTCACTGCGAGCCTCCCCGCAGCCATCCTGCGCCGGTCCGGTCGACCAGCAGCAGGCTGAAAATCAGCAACAGATAGAGCAGCGAAAAAGCGAACATCTGCCGGGCGCTGCGCTCGCCCGCGTCACGCCGGACGCGAACCGCCGAGGCGGTAAATAGCGCGCTCAAGCCCAGTGCCGCCACCCCGTAGAACGCGCCGGCGATCCCGAGCAGCCAGGGCGCCGCGCTGACCGGCCAAAGCACCAGCGTATAGAGCAGCATCTGACGCTTGGTCTCGGCCGGGCCGGCCACCACCGGCAGCATCGGCACGCCGGCCTTGGCATAATCGTCGGCGCGATAGAGCGACAATGCCCAGAAATGCGGCGGGGTCCAGAAGAAGATGATGGCGAACAGCGCGATCGCGCCCCAGCCGATGTCGCCGGTGACCGCCGCCCAGCCGATCAGCGGCGGAAAGGCGCCGGCGGCGCCGCCGATCACGATATTCTGCGGGGTGCGCCGCTTGAGCCAGATCGTGTAGACGAAGACATAAAAGCCGATGGTCAGCGCCAGCAATCCGGCGGCCACGCAATTGACCGCCAGCGCCATGATCAATACCGAGCCGACCGCCAGCACGACGCCGAAGCCGAGCGCCTCGCCGGGCATCATCCTGCCTGCGGGCAATGGCCGGGCCGCGGTGCGGCGCATGATCGCGTCGATGTCGCGCTCGTACCACATATTGATGGCGCCGGCGGCGCCGGCGCCGACCGCAATGCACAGCACCGCGACCGCGGCGAGCACCGGATGCAGATGCCCCGGGGCCGTCATCAGCCCAACCAGCCCGGTGAACACCACCAGCGACATGACCCGCGGCTTCAGGATCTCGAAATAGGCGCCGACCTCTGCGGCGGATGTCCCCGCCAGGTGCAGGGCGGCAGCCGGCGGGCTCTCGGACAACTCGGTCACGAAGCCAGATTCTCCCTAGGTAACCACCGGCAACTCGTCATAGCTGTGGAATGGCGGCGGCGAGGACACCGTCCATTCGAGCGTGGTCGCCCCCTCGCCCCAGTAATTGGCTCCAACCCGGCGACCGTAGAACAGCGTGTTAAAGACGATAAAAACAAAGAACAGTGTCGAAGCATAGGAAATGTAGGAGCCGATCGACGCGACGAAATTCCAGCCGGCGAACGCGTCCGGATATTCGGCGATCCGGCGCGGCATCCCCGCCAACCCGAGGAAATGCATCGGGAAAAAGGTCAGGTTGACTCCGACGAACGTCGTCCAGAAATGAATCTTGCCAAATGTCTCATTGTATTGTCGCCCAGACATCTTGCCGATCCAGTAATAGAAGCCGGCGAAAATCGAGAATACCGCTCCGAGCGACAGAACATAGTGGAAATGAGCGATCACGTAATACGTGTTATGCAAGGCGAAATCGACACCGGCATTGGCCAGGACGACGCCGGTAACACCACCGATCGTAAACAGAAAGATGAAACCCATTGCCCACAGCATCGGGGTTTTGAAGTCGATCGATCCGCCCCACATCGTCGCGATCCATGAGAAGATCTTGACCCCGGTCGGCACCGCGATGACCATCGTCGCGGCGGTAAAATAGGCGCGCGTATCGATCGAGATCCCGGTCGTGAACATGTGGTGCGCCCACACGACAAAGCCGACCACGCCGATGGCGACCATCGCATAGACCATGCCGAGATAGCCGAAGATCGGCTTCTTCGAGAAAGTCGAGACTACCTGCGAGATCATGCCAAAGCCGGGCAGGATCAGAATGTAGACTTCGGGATGGCCGAAGAACCAGAACAGGTTCAAGAACAGCAGCGGGTCGCCGCCGCCCGCCGGGTTGAAAAAGCTGGTGCCGAAATTGCGGTCGGTCAACAGCATCGTGATCGCTCCGGCCAGCACCGGCAGCGACAGCAGTAACAGAAACGCGGTGACCAGGATCGACCACACGAATAACGGCATCCGGTGCAAGGTCATGCCCGGCGCGCGCATATTGAAAATCGTGGTGATGAAATTGATCGCCCCCATGATCGACGAGGCGCCGGCCAGATGGATCGAAAAGATCACCATGTCGACGGCCGGGCCGGGACTGCCGACCGGCCCAGATAGCGGCGGGTAGAGCGTCCAGCCGACACCGGCACCCTCGCCGACCATGGTCGAGCCCAGCAGCAGCGCAAAGGACGGCACCAGCAGCCAGAAGCTGATGTTGTTCATGCGCGGAAAGGCCATGTCGGGGGCGCCGATCATCAGCGGCACCATCCAATTGCCAAAGCCGCCGATCATCGCCGGCATGACCGTGAAAAAGATCATGATCAGCCCGTGGGCGGTCACGATCACGTTGTAGAGCTGATGGTCGGCGATGAAATGATTGTCCGGACGCATCAGCTGGATGCGCATGATGACCGAGAAGGTGCCGCCGATCAGCCCCGCGCAAATGGCGAAGATCAGATAGAGGGTGCCGATATCCTTGTGGTTGGTCGAGAACAGCCAGCGGGTGAAGAAACCGGGGTAATGATCGCCGGGAGCATGCGCGCCGTAGCCATGTCCGTCGGCGGTGTGCGCCTCGCGCTCGTAAGTCATCCCCGGACCCTTTCGATGTCAGTTCCCGGCGGGCGCCGGATTGGCGGCCACGCGCACCGCGTTCCCGTCCTGTCGATCATGCGCAAACTTTTTCTGGGCCTCGACCAGCCAGCGCTGGAACGCATCTTTCGGCATCGCGACGATCTTGATCGGCATAAAGGCGTGGTTGACGCCGCAGATCTGGTTGCACTCGCCATAATAGGTGCCGGGCCGCTCGACATTGAACCAGCTGTGGTTGAGCCGGCCGATGATCGCATATTCCTGGACCCCGAAGGACGGGATGAACCAGCTGTGGATCACGTCGGTGCTGGTGATCAGCACCTGGATATTGGTATCGACCGGCACGACCAGCGGGTTGTCGACGTCGAGCAGACGCTTCTGGCCCGGCTTCAGATCGGCGGTCGGAATGATGTTGCTGTCGAAGGACAGGTCCTTGGCGTCAGGATAGGTGTAGCTCCAGTACCACTGATGCCCGGTCACCTTGATCGTCATCGCCGGGTTCGGCACCCGGTCCATGTAATACATCAACTTGAAGGACGGGATCGCGATCAGCACCAGGATCAGCACCGGAACGACGGTCCACAGCACCTCGATCACGGTGTTGTGCGAGGTCCGCGAGGGCACCGGGTTGCGCCGGTGGTTGAAGCGGACAATCACATAAAGCAACAGGGCCATGACAAAGCCGGCGATCAGAAAGATGATCACCAGCAGTTCGTTGTGAAACGCGTTCAGCCGCTCCTTGACCGGGGTGGCCGGCGGTTGCATGCCCATTTGCCAGGGTCGCGGCTGCGCCGCCCAGGCAATCGCCACGAGCGCCCCGGTGACGGTCACCGCGACCGCCAGCGCGATCATCACCCGCGCCACCCGCTTCCTTGTCAGCAATCCCCTCAACCGCGCCATTCCCTGCCGCCTCTGATCCGTCCCACCCGGCCGATCGGCGGCCCACAGCGGCTATTCTCGATCGTCGAGCCCGGCGTCGCCGCCGGCTCGCCGCGACCCAGGCAAACCCACCCGCCGGCCGAGGCGGCGAAGCTCTGCCGAACCTACACCATCACCGCCGCGCCTCACAACCGGCCGAGCCCATTGCGTCAAGCCGCCGCACGCGCCTACCGGCAGCCGCATCAGCCGGCCATACCGGCTTTCTCCAATCTGAGGGTTTTTCTGTCGTGGTCGGCGAAGCTCCAACCATAGAGGCACAGATAGCCGGCCTGAAACCCCGCCGCGAGCAGGAACGGCAGGGCCAGAAATCCGGTATCGAACAAGAGACCGGCGAAGAGCGGCCCGATCGCGCGGGGCACCGAAAGCGACACCGAGTTGAGGCTGGCGGCGAGCCCGCGCCGCTCCGCCCGCACCAAGCCGATGCTGAGCGCCTGCCGGGCCCCGTTGGTGCCGCGGTTGAACAGCGAGCGCGCGGCAAAAAGGCCGGCCGCAAACGGCAGGCTGGGCGCCAACGGCATCGCCGCCAGCAGTCCGATCCCGACCGTCCGCATGCCGATCACCACCGGCACGATGCCGTACCGGCGCGCCAGCCGGCCGGCGCCCAGCGAGGCCAGCGCGGCGAGGACGAGGCTGGCCGCGATCAACGGTCCGATCAATGCCGGACCCTGCCCGAAACGCACCGCGAACCAATAGGCGATCAGCGGGCCGGACAGTCCGAGGCCCGCCCCCTGCAGAAGGTTGGCCAGCGCCAAACGCAGCAGCAAAGCGTTCTCGCGCCGCCCGAGCACGGCCTGGCTCGGGGCCGGCGCCGGCCGGGCCGGTTGACGCCCTTCCGGGACCCGGGTGATCAGCCAAAGCGAGATCGAGGACGTGATCAGAACCAGGCCGAACAGCGGCCGGTAGGCGAGCGGCCCGAGCAGCCAGGCCGCCAGCAGCCCTGGCGACGCTGCCAGCAGCGCGCCGGCTGCGTTGCCGAGAAAGCCCATCGCCGAATTGAGGCTGTATACAGAGACCCGCTGCTCCGGCGCCACCGAATGGGCGAGCCAGGCTTGCTCGACCGGCCCAAACGGCCCGGCCGAGCCGTTGCCGCCGCGTCCGTACTGGCCCAGCACCGCCGCCGCCACCAGCAGGTGCGGATCGCTGCTGAACAGCACGGTCAGCGCCGCCAGCACCCGGGTGCTCTCGAAACCGAGCAGCAGGGATTTCCGGCCGATCCGGTCGCTGAGCGGTCCGACCAGCATGGTCAGCGCGATGCCCGAGATCATCGAGGCGGTGAGCAGCGCCCCGATCTGACCGCCGGTCCAATGCAAGGCCCGCAGATAGAGCGCGAAATCCACCACCAGCGCGCCCTGGCCGATGCTGCGCACGCCGCGCACCACCACCAGGAGCCGGCTGTCGCGGCATCGGGCGATCGCGATCAGCCGCGCCGCCGCCCCGCGCATCATGCCGCCCCCGCAGCGGCGGTTGGGCCGAACAGGCAAGCAAAGACGCGCTCCGGCGCGCCGCCGCGGGTCGCCACCTCCGCAAACCGATGTCCCGACCGCGGCAGCACGTGCAAATCCACCGCAGGCGGCAACCCGCGCTGGAGCGCCGCCCGGTTCATCGCCTCGGCCCAGCGCTCGGCCCGCTCGAGTTCGGGTTCTGCCCTGGGCGGCATCGACCGGCGGAGTGGTTCGCAGCGAACGGCCGCGCCGCGTGTCGCGTTCGCCGACCAGCACGCATCCGGGCACGCGCAGAAACGCATCGGGGTCGAAATCCAGATCCGGCAGCAGCGGGTCCCGGCCGATGCCCAACGGGAAGGGCAGATCGGGGTCGGGCTGAGTATACCAGCCGGCGGCGCTGACCACGAAGCGCGCGACCCCGGCCGGATAGGCCATCACGTAGCGATGCACGAATTGCGCGCCGCCGGAATGTCCGAAGAGATCTACCCTGTCGATGCTCACGCCGACGCGCTGGCGAACCTCTTCCAATATCTCGCGCAACGCCAAATCGGCCCGTCTGCCTCGCCCCGCTCGCCCGAGCCGCTGATAGTCTGGGAACTCGGCAGCCGGGAACACTGGAGCGACCACCACCATACCGCGCTCCCGCCCGCGCGGGACGAAGTGCCACATGTGCTCTTCGGCGTTGCGCGAGATGCCGTGCACACAAACCAGCACAGCTGAGTTCGCCCGCACCTCGCGGGGCAGGCACAAATAGTAGATCTGCCGCGGATCGCCGTTAAGCCGGCACTCCGCGACAGCGCCGTCGGCCGGGCCCCAATCTACGAGCCGGCGGCGCACGGCCAGGGTCATCGCCGAGGCGGGCCCGGCGGGCCGGCAGCGAACTCGGTCCACCAGGTTCCGTGCGACAGATCGTGGCGCGACAGCACCGGCAGGCCGGTGGCTTTGGCGGCCTCGCGCGCGGCCAGCGGCGAGGTCGTCAGCACGCCGCTGATCGCCAGCAGCGGGCAATGGCGCGCGCGCAGCCAATCGGCCCCGCCTTTTGCCCCCATCGCGCTGTTGGAGGCGAATACGATGCCGTCCACCAGTCGCCCGAAGGTCTCCGATTCTACCAGGCCGGCGGTATCGTCCTGGAACAGGCCGTCGGCCAGCTCGACTACGACCGCCTCGACCCCGGCAGCGGCGACATGGCCGATCAGAAGGCCGAGCAGCTGCTCGATCCGCCGCGGCGCCAGTCCGAAGGTCGAGGGATGGCCGGCATCGGTGAAGTCGAGGACGAGCTTGGCCCCGGCATCGACCATCGCCCATCGGTCGCCGCCCGAGCCGGTGCCGGTCACCTTGGCCGCCCCGACCGCATAGCCGGCATGCGATAGGCCCTGGATGATCGCCGCCGCGGTGGTGGTCTTGCCGGCATTCATCGACGAGCCCAGCACGGCGAAGACGTAGGGCTTGGCGTGCACGTGGCCGGCCGCGGCCAGCCCCCATTTGGCCAGGTTCAGCCGCTCGCCTTCGAGATCGGCCAACAACCCCAGCGGCACGATCTCGGTCGCCCGCTTCATGCCGCTGTGCTGCGCGGCGACTCGCGCGGCGACGCCGCCGCCGGCGACCAGATGGCATGGGGCCAGATCATCGGGCACATAGGCCTCGAATTGGTCGGGCGCATAGCGGTTGCCGTAGGCGACGATGATCTCGTCGCCGTCCCACAATTTGGCGCGCCGCCCGTCCGGCCGCTCGATGTGCTCGTGCTGCCCGAGCCGGGCAACCCGCGCCAGCACCAGATCCCCAACGGCCGGGCAGGCGCCGTCGAGCAGCCGGCGCATCCGCTCACGCGGCACGTGACGGGTGGTGTAGGCGTTCTTGGCGCGGGCGATGCGGTCGCTGGAAAGGACAAAGCCGCGCCGTTCATCGGGCAAAGGCGAAGTAAATGGAATAGCGAGCGCAGACATCCACGGTCTCCTTTAAGGACTATAGGCAAAGCCGCAAGCGGCTCGCAGCAGATCCGCTGCTCGACAACCTCGGCGTCAAGCCGAGCACTTGCTGCCGTCGAGCCGGCCGTACCTTGAATAGATGTGCTTGCTGACGAGATGCTGCCGAGACGAAAAAAAATTCGGGACCAGCTTCAAGCCGGAATTCGATCCGACCGGCTCTACGCCGAACCGGCCCGATCTCTACCCGCGTCTGTGGCTGAACTGTGAGGTTCTTGTCAGGTTTCTGGTTTAAGATAGTTGAGCCGAGAAAGTTTTGACCGCATTGCCGCACCAGCACGCCCGCGAGGGCGACGGCTCACGGCCGATGCAGCGCAAGGTGCGACCATGCCTCGACGCCCTGTCCCCCACTCGAAGGTCTGGTGATGCGCATCCTCCTGATCGAAGATCACCAGCCTCTGGCCGACTTCGTCGTCAAAGGCATGCGCCAGGACGGCTTCGGCATCGATGCCTTCGGCACCGCCGAAGACGGCGCAGCGGCCGCCGACACGATCGAGTACGACGCGATCATTCTCGATCTCGGCCTGCCGGACCGCGACGGGATCGCGCTGCTTCGCGACTTGCGCGCTCGCCGACAGCGGGTGCCGATCCTTATTCTTACCGCGCGGGACGGGGTTGACGACCGGGTTGCCGGTCTCGACGGCGGCGCCGACGACTACCTGGTCAAGCCGTTCGCGATGAAGGAGCTGTCGGCTCGGCTGCGCGCCTTGCTGCGCCGCCCGGGCGCGGTGCTGGGCAACATCTTGAGCATCGGCAACATCGCGCTCGACACGATCCAGCGCCAAGTCACGGTCGACGGGCGTCCCGTGGGCATTTCCCGCCGCGAATTCGCCACGCTTGAACTGCTGATGCGGCGGGCCGGCCAGGTCGTCGGCAAGCGCGCGATCGAGGACAGCATTTACGGCCTTGCCGTAGAGGTCCAGCCCAATGCGGTCGAGGCGCTGATCTCGCGGTTGCGCAAGCGTCTGGAGAATTTCGGCGTACCGTTGTCGATCCACACCATGCGCGGCGTGGGCTACCTGCTGAAGGAGTAGGGTTTACGCCAATGATCAAAGAGCCCTCGCTGTTGCGGCGCATCACTGTCCGGTTGGCGATTGCCACCATGGTCGCCGGGCTCGTCGCATTTGGCTGGCTTTACCGCAAGGCGAGCCTGACGGCCGCGGCCCTGCGCGACCAGACCTTGGTCGAGCAGGCGCAGGACATCGGGCGCCATATCGTGGTCCATCCCGACGGCAGCGTCACGGTGGACCTGCCGGCGGCGCTCGCCGAGGATTACGAAGAATCCGACAGCGGCTACCACTACGCGGTCCGCGACGAGCGGGGGAACCTGATTCTCGACGTCCGGGCACTTTATGGCGTCGATGCAGCTGCCGGGCGATCGCCAACGGCGCGTCTACGATTATCGCCCGAATGGCCCAGGCCGCCGCGTGTTCGGCGCCGCCGTCAAGACGACAATAGCCGGCCGCGCCTTCGAGACGCAGGTCGAGGAGATCGCTTCTCGCGACCAATACCTGGCGGCGTCGGTCACCGACGAGTTTTTCACCGACGGCGGATGGCTCGGCGTGCCGTTTCTGATCGCGCTGCTGGCGGTCAGCGTGCTGACCGTGCGGCAAACCCTCTCGCCGCTCAGCCGCCTGTCGCGGCTGGCTTCGGAGATCGAGCCTGGCAGAACCAACAACCGATTGCCCGAGGCTGGCGTGCCGCGGGAGATCATGCCGCTGGTGCGCGCGATGAATTTCGCTCTCGACCGGTTGGATCGAGGGTTTCTGCGACAGCGCGAGTTCACCGCGAACGCGGCGCATCAGCTGCGCACGCCCCTAGCCGTGCTGCAGGCGAATATCGACACCTTGCCGGACCAAACGGTCGCGCCCCGGCTGCAACGGGACCTGGATACGATGACGCGAATCGTCACCCAGCTGCTCCTCGCGGCCCGCCTCGAGGCGGCGACGATCGACTTCGGTGAGCAAGTGGATTTGCGAGCGGTGGCGGTGGATGCGGCGACCTCGCTGGGACCGCTGGCGATCGCCGCCGGCAAGAGCATCGAGGTCGACGAGCAGGTCCCGCCGGTGGTGGTGCGCGGCAACGCCTGGATGCTGTTCAACGCGCTGAACAACCTGATCGAGAACGCACTGCTGCAAACCCCGTGCGGCGAGGCGGTGCGGCTCCAAATTAGCGACGAACCGGCGATCGCGGTCATCGATGCCGGTCCCGGCGTGCCGCCAGATATGCGCGAGAAGATCTTCGAGCGGTTTTGGAGCGGCGCTCGGGACACGTCCGGGGCGGGGCTCGGCTTGTCCATCGTGCGGCGGATCATGCGCCTTCTCGACGGCTCGGTCTCGGTGGCGGATGCGCCCGGCGGCGGAGCCGTATTCACTTTGCACTTGCCCCAACGCGGCCAAACCGGGTGAACCGGGAATAACCCCCGGGCTCACCGCCGGCGAGCCACTCGGGCCAGCTTCCCGCACGACACCTCGCCTCAGATGATGCGGACGAGACGCCGGCGCCGATCACGACTTCCGCTGGCGGCTGACGGCGACCATATTGTAGTGCGACATCAAAGGAGCAGCGGATGACCGATCTCGCCGTCACCGACCAGTTGTTTTTCGAGCGCACCGGCATGGACCCGGGCCGGGTCGAGGCCATCGTCGCCCAGGCGCTGGCTGGAATGGATGACGGCGAGCTCTATCTCGAATACAGCCAGTCCGAGAGCCTGGCGTTGGACGACGGCCGGATCAAGAGCGCCAGCTTCGACACCACCCAGGGGTTCGGGCTGCGCGCGGTGGCCGGCGAGGCCGCTGGTTACGCGCACGCCTCCGACCTATCCGAGGCGGCGATCCGCCGCGCCGCGGCAACGGTCCGGGCGGTGGCGAGCGGCTATTCCGGGGAGATGGCCGGGCCGCCGCCGGGCACCAACCGCTCTCTCTATACCGACGTAAACCCCCTGGGGCTCGTCGATCTCGCGGCCAAGTCGCGGCTCCTTTCCGAAATCGACGCCTATGCCCGCAGCCGCGACCCGCGAGTGAAGCAGGTGATGGCGTCGCTGAGCGGGGTGTGGCAGGCGGTGCAGATAATCCGCGCCGACGGAAGCCGGGTCGCCGATATCCGCCCGCTGGTTCGCATCGGCGTCGCCGTCGTCGTCGGCGAGGGCGATCATATGGAAACCGGTTCGTCGGGAGCCGGCGGCCGGCTCGCCTACGAGCGCTATCTCGATCCCGTCCACTGGAAAGAGCAGGTCGACGAGGCGTTGCGCCAGGCGTTGGTCAATCTGGGGGCGGTGCCGGCGCCGGCCGGCGAGATGACCGTGGTGCTCGGTCCCGGCTGGCCCGGGGTCATGCTGCACGAGGCCATCGGGCACGGGCTCGAAGGCGATTTCAACCGCAAGAAGACCTCGGCCTTTTCCGGGATGATCGGCCAGCGCGTCGCCACCAACGGGGTGACGGTGGTCGATGACGGCACCCTGCCCGACAGGCGAGGCTCGTTGACCGTCGACGACGAGGGCACGCCGACCAACTGCACCGTGCTGATCGAGGACGGCATCCTCAAGGGCTATATGCAGGACCGGATGAACGCCCGGCTGCTCGGCGCCGCACCGACCGGCAACGGCCGCCGGCAGAGCTTTGCCCACGCGCCGATGCCGCGAATGACCAATACCTATATGCTGGCCGGCGACCGCGACCCGCAGGAAATCATCGCCTCGGTGCCACGCGGGCTGTACGCGGTTAATTTCGGCGGCGGCCAGGTCGATATCACTTCGGGCAAGTTCGTCTTTTCCGCCTCCGAGGCCTATCTGATCGAGAACGGACGGGTCGGCCCCGCGGTCAAGGGCGCCACCCTGATCGGCAACGGCCCCGACGCCTTGACCAAAGTCACGATGATCGGCAACGACCTCGGTCTCGATCACGGGATCGGTACCTGCGGCAAGGATGGGCAGAGCGTCCCGGTCGGCGTCGGCCAGCCGACCTTGCGCATGGATGGATTGACCGTCGGCGGCACCAGCGCGTAAGGCCGGACGGCGGGGGCGGCCCGGCGGCGGGCCTGCGCGCAGCATGCGGTTTCGGGGCCATAGACGGGCGGTTGCGCTGGCGGTTCTGGTTGCCGCACTGCCGGCCGCTCCGGTATCGGCTTGCACCGATCTCGCCGATGCGTCCTCGACGCACTGGTCGCTGGCGCGGGAGCACGGGGTATCCTGGCTGGTGACGCCGTGCGGCCAGCGCTTTTTCAGTCTCGGCGTCAACGCGCTCGACGGCGGCTACCCCTACCGCGACAAGGACGGCAAGATTTGGTACAGCTGGACCGCGTTCGCGCCGACCCGCGCCCAATGGGTCGACGCAACTCGTCGGCGGCTGGCGGATTGGGGGTTCAACAGCGCCGGCGGCTGGTCCCTGCCGCCTCGGGCGCTTCATCTGCCGACGATCATCGACCTCGAACTGGGACGCCAGGCGCGGTTTCACTGGTTCGACCCGTTCGCCCCCGAGACCAAAACGCGGATGATGGCGCTCGCCCGCCGTCTGGTCGGGCCCTATCGCGATAATCCCTACCGGATCGGCTATTTCTCAGACAATGAAGTCGGCTGGTGGGCGGGGGCGCTGTTCGTCTTCTATTCAATGAAGCCGGCGAGTTCGGCGACGAAGCAGCACTGGGTTGAGGCCTTGCGCCGGCACTACGCCGGAAACTGGGCAGGCTTCGCCGCCGATTTCCTGCCGCCGCCCGGCGTCGGTTCATGGGCGCAGTTGCTCGCCGCCACCGGGATGACGCGGATGCGGCCCGGGGGTGCGGGGATCCATGCGGTGCGCGAATGGACTGGGATCGTCGCCCGGCATTATTACGCCCTCGCCGCCGAGGCGATCCATGCGGCCGATCCCGATGCGCTCTATTTCGGCGACCGGCTGCCGATCTATTACGACCCCGCGGCGGTGCGGGCGATGGCGCCCTATGTCGATGCGATCGCCACCAATTATAACGTCGACAGCAGCGACGGCTGGGTCGCGCCCTATTATTTCGACGGGCTGAGGAAATTGTCGGAGGGCAAGCCGGTGCTGGTCTCCGAATGGTTTTTCGCGGCCAAGCACAACCGCACCGGCAATCTCAACAACGGCCACCTGATGACGGTCACGACCCAGGCCGAACGCGCCGACGGGGCGGCGGCGGCGACCGAGAACTTTGCCGCGATCCCGGAAATTATCGGCGCCCACTGGTTCCAGTATTACGATCACCCGAAAGGCGGGCGGGCCGATGGCGAGGATTACGATTTTGGGCTGGTCGACATCAACGACCGGCCGTATCGCCGGCTGACCGCGGCGCTCGCCGTCGCCAATCGACGCGCATTCGAAATCCATCAGGAAGCGGCGGGGACCGCGCGGCCATCCCCGACACGGATCTTCGTGCTGCCGCACGCCGATGTCGCGCTCCGCGCGCGTTCGCTGTCGGACTGGCCGAAGCCGGCGAGCCTGCTGCCGCGACTGACCGCCTCGCCGGGGGCGGTCGAATTCGGCGAGGCCTATCTCACCTGGAGCCGGCGCGGGCTGCAGCTGGCGACCATTGGCCAGGATTATTACGATATGGACTTGCTGGCCTATGACGGTCCGTTTCCGTTAAGCGAGGCCTACCGGGTCGAGCTGGGGATCGATTTCGGCGACGGTCCGCGGCGCTTCACCCTGTTCTTCATCCCGCCGCGCACCAAGATCCACGATTATCCGGAAATGGCCGCCAAACTCTGCACCGGGGCGGCACCGCGGGCGATCGGCCAAGGCTGCACCCCGGTCATCGGCGGCAAAGCTGTCTATTTCGGCGCCGACCAGCCGCGCATCACCGCGGAAGCGCGGATCCCGTGGTCGGCGCTGGGAACGGCGCCGCCGGTCGCGGGGACCCCGCTTCGCGTCGAGATCGCGGTCACCGCCTGGGACCGAGACCGCTGGATGTCGCTGTCCGGCCGCTCGCCAGCCGTGGCGATGCGCGATCCCGCCGGCTGGCGTATGATGCGCCTCGGCAACGGTCCGCGGATGATCGAGAGCTTGCCGGCGCCGACCGCGCGAGCGCATGGCTGATCCGCCCGAAGATCCTCGGTCGGCTTGATTACGCCGGGGCGTCGGGCATCATGCATGCCGCGCCCCAAGCATCGGTGAGGCGGCAACATGGCGACAAGTTTTCCCGACGGATTTCTTTGGGGCGCCTCGGCGGCAGCCTACCAGATCGAGGGTGCGGTCCGGGAGGACGGGCGCGGGCCGTCCATCTGGGACAGGTTCAGCCATCTACCGGGCCGGATCGTGGGCGGCGATACCGGCGATGTTGCCTGCGATCACTATCATCGCTGGCCGCAGGATGTGGCGTTGATGCGCGAACTCGGCCTCGGCGCCTACCGGCTGTCGACCTCCTGGCCGCGCATCCTGCCCGAGGGGCGCGGTGCGGCCAATCTCAAGGGGCTCGAATTTTACGACAAACTCGTCGACGGCATCATGGAAGCCGGGATCGAGCCCTGGATCTGCCTCTACCATTGGGATCTGCCGCAGGCGCTCGAAGACCGCGGCGGCTGGCAGAACCGCGACACCGCGCATTGGTTTGCCGACTACGCCCATCTGACGGTGCGGCGGCTCGGCGACCGGGTCAAGCATTGGGCGAGCTTCAACGAGCCCAACTGCGCCTCTCTCAAGGGCTATGGCGACGGCGAGCACGCTCCTGGCATCCGCGGCCGGACCACCGCTCTCGCCGCGATCCATGTGATGAACCTGGCGCATGGGCGGGGCGTCGAGGCGATGCGCTCGGCGCGCGCCGACCTGCTGCTCGGCAACATCTACAATTTCCATCCCTACGAGCCGGCGAGCGAGCGCGAGGAAGACGAGATCGCCTGCCAGATGCTCGACGCGCTGTGGAACCGCGCGTTTCCCGACCCGCAGATGCTCGGGCATTACCCCGAGCCATTCGCCGCCGAGATGGTCGAGCCGCTGGTGCAGGCGGGCGATCTCGAAATCATCAAGCAGAAGCTCGATTATTTCGCCTTCAACCACTACACCCGCTCGCGGGTGCGCCGCGACCCGGAGCCATCCGTTCGAGGCCGGCGCCCTGCCGCCGCCGCCCGGCGCGCCGGTCACCGAGATGGGCTGGGAGATCGCGCCCGACGCCTTTCGCGCGGTCATGATCGAAGCGAAGCAGCGCTACAGCGGCGACCTGCCGGTCTACATCCTCGAAAACGGCGCCGCCTTTCCCGACCGGGTCGAAGCCGACGGGCATATCCGCGACGAGCGGCGCATCAGCTACCTGCGCGGCTATCTCGGCGCGGTGCAGGACGCGATCGCCGCCGGGGTCCCGGTCAAGGGCTATTTCGTCTGGTCATTGCTCGACAATTTCGAATGGACCCTCGGCTACAGCAAACGCTTCGGCCTGGTCCATGTCGACTACGAGACGCAGGACCGCCGCCCCAAAGACTCGTTCCACTTCTACGCCGAACTGGCCGGCGGTGGCGCACTCGAACGGGAATAGCGGCCGAGCGCGGGAGTCGGCTGACCGAATGTGCGGCCCTGCTGCCTAACCTGGTCGTGCCGATGATTAATGTAGACTTTGACGCGCTCAGACGAGTTCAGGAAAGCGCAAATATCGCAACGAACCGTCTCCGATCTTGACCCGCGAGCGCTCTTCTTGCATATTATCGCAAATAATCGCCACTTGTCGCTTTTCGGCGTACGCATGTGGATTTTCCGGCTTCACCGACCATTCTATAACCGCTCGCATTCCGGCTAGCCGCGACGCCGGAGCGGAGGAGGTTGAAACATGCACTGTTTTAGCCAGAAACAACATCAGCCCCAGCGCAAAGAATCTTCCAGCGCCGCCAAGCCGGGTTTGCCTGCCCCCGCTACAAGGCACCTGGCGACAGCCCATACGGGACGTGCAAAGCACCATAGACCACGATCCCTCCCTGCCGATATCTGGGGCTAAACCTGATTGGGCTGGAGTACCCTACGGTACCAAGGCAGGTCCTCGCTTCGCATATGATTTCGGCCGGATATCGATATTTCCGGATTCGTCGAAAAACGTCCGGGCAAATCTTTCGGTCAGTGTGCCCGAAGATGATCGCGAGCAAGAAGCCGAGTTCGTCGCCGACCGGGTGATGCGCACGGCTGCGCCGGAGCGACCCCGCGCTAGCGGTGATGGTAGCCCACGAAGTAGCAATCTCGGCGACAGCTTCGCTTCTGGGCATAGCACGGATCTTGTGCACGAGATGCTAGGGGCAGGCCAACCGATCGAGAGTGCGACGCGCGCGTACATGGAGTCGCGGTTAGGGCATGACTTCCGCCCGGTGCGCATTCACACGGGTGCGCGGGCCGCCCAATCTGCTCGGGCGGTAGACGCTCTGGCCTACACGGTCGGGAGAGACATTGTATTTGGCGCGGGACAGTGTGCGTCAAACACGCATGAGGGGCGACGGCTGCTGGCGCATGAGTTGGCGCATGTGGCCCAATACGATCGCGGTGCCGCCGAAACCGAGGGGACTCCGATCTTATTCCGGCAAAAAGACGGCGGCACCAAGCCGCAACCGCAGCCAAAGCCGCAACCTCAGGGACCCAAACCGGAGGCGCAACCTTGCCGCCCGGTATTTAAATCGCTCAAGGCGGATATCACCGGTACAATTGGCGTTAGAGAGATTGACGGCCATTGTCAATTAATGTTGGGCGAACCACATAAGAGTAACGGCACGACAATCACAGCGATTGTCAATGTTCGTGCCGACTGCAAGGGAACTTTACAGTACGTTCAACTTAACGAGAACTGCCACGGCATTCACGTAAGCAAGGACGAAGACATCCATAGAAAAACTGATGGGTATTGGTTAGATACCAAGGATCCCATAGACGCGCTGCAGGTCTCGACAGCGGGAGACGTAACATTCAAAACGGATGACAGTCCCGGCCAAGGGGTAGGAGGGATGCACGTGCACGTCGACGATAAATTCAAGACGTGGTTGTTGTGGCAACCCGCCGAGCCAGCCAATACGGCCAGGATTCCTCTGGCGATGGTGACCTGGAGCTGGGGCGCGGAGGCAGACGCGAAGAACCCAAGTAACCCGGACCCGGAGTGCTCCAAGCGGTTTACTGTTTCAACGAAACACGCTACAGGCGGAACCGGCGCAGTCACCAATACCTTGCCTTCTTGGAAAAACACTGCGCCAGACGACCTAAAAACAGAGAAAGGAAAATGTTGATGCCCACCTGAGACGAGGCCGGGTCTACTAATTCCAATGTCGATCTTCTAAATCCTACTTAACAAATGCTCCCGTCTATGGGGCGACATCAGCAACGGATGCCTTCCTCATGACTTCGAACGAAAACGCCCGCCTTGGCGCTGCCCGGCCGGGCCTTCTGCGGGGCAATCGTCTCGAATGCGGGGGTGCGGCGGGTCGTGTCTGGCCGCCTAATACGCGTAATCGGTAAAGACCGGGTCGATGTCGCCGTGCCAGCGGGTGCGGAAATCTTCGAGCAACTCCTCGGCCGGGGTGCGGCCGGAGCCGGCGATCGCGAATAAGGGATCGAGAAAATGGGTCTCGTCATCGCCGCAGGCGCTGCGCCGGGCGCGGCGATGCAACCCTTCGCGGGCGATGTCGAGCATTTCGAGCGCCACGTCGCGCAGGGTGCGGGTGCGCAATGGCGTCGCCAGCGCCAGCCGCGGCACGTCGCGGCGCATCGCCTCGCGTTCCTCGGCGGTCCAGTCGGAGATCAGATCGTGCGCCGCGTTGAGCGCCGTCTGATCATAGAGAATTCCGACCCATAGGGCCGGCAATGCGCACAGCCGCCGCCACGGGCCGCCATCGGCGCCGCGCATTTCGAGAAAGGTCTTGAGCCGGACCTCGGGGAAGGCCGTCGTCAGATGGTCGATCCAGTCGCCGAGCCGCGGGATTTCGCCCGGCAATGCCGGCAGCCTGCCGACGAGGAAATCGCGGAACGACTGGCCGCTCGCATCGATATAGCGGCCGTCGCGGTAGACGAAGTACATCGGCACGTCGAGCATGTAATCGACATAACGCTCGAACCCGAATCCCGTTTCGAACACAAACGGCAAGGTGCCGCAGCGGTCGGGGTCGGTGTCGGTCCAGATGAAGCTGCGCTGGCTCAACAGTCCCGAGGGCTTGCCCTCGACAAAGGGCGAATTGGCGAACAGCGCCACCGCCACCGGCTGCAACGCCAGGCTAACTCGGAACTTTTTGACCATGTCGGCTTCGGACTGGTAGTCGAGGTTGGTCTGCACCGTGCAGGTGCGCAGCATCATGTCGAGACCGAGATGCCCCTTCTTCGGCATGTAGTCACGCATGATGCGGTAGCGCTGTTTCGGCATCCACGGGATGTCCTCGCGGCGCCATTTCGGATCGAAGCCAAGCCCGAACATGCCGAGCCCGAGTTCGTCGCAGACCTCGCGCACCTGGCGCAGATGCTCATGCACCTCGTCGCAGGTCTGATGCACGGTTTCGAGCGGCGCGCCGCTCAGTTCGAATTGGCCGCCGGGTTCGAGGGTGATCGAACATCGCGCATCGTTCGACAGCGCGATGGTGTTGCCGTTTTCGATTACCGGCTTCCAGCCGAACCGGGTCATCCCTTGCAGCAAAGCAGCGATCCCGTCTGGTCCCTCATAGGGCACCCGGCGCAGATCGGTGCGGCGGAAGACGAATTTCTCGTGCTCGGTCCCAACCCGCCATTCAGCGGGCGGCTTCGATCCGGAAGCGAGGTATTCGACGAGCTGTCGTTGGTCGGCGATCGGTTCTCCCGGCGTGCTCGGCGTGGTCGTCATCCTCGGCGGAACTCCCTGGAAAGATGGGCCGGAAGGGTCGGTAGTCTCGGTTGTGTCGGGCGTCCGCACGATCACCAAATGCGCGCACGGCGCCAATCGCCGGCGACCGCCTGGAGCACCGCCAAAGCCGCCAGTGCCGCCGTATCGGCGCGAAGCACGCGGGGCCCGAGCCCGACGCGGGTAACAAAGGAGAGTTTGCCCAGATAATCAAGCTCCGTGTCGGCAAAGCCGCCCTCGGGGCCGATCAGCAGCGCCACCGGCCCATGGCCGAGCCGCGCCGCTTCCTCGGCGATCGGGGAGCCGTTGCCGGTCTCGTCGCAGACAATCAGACGCCGTTCGTCGGGCCAGCCGTCGAGCAGGCGATCGAGCGCCTGCGGTTCGTGCAATTGCGGCACCGAAAGTCGCTCGCTCTGCTCGGCGGCGGCGATGGCGTGCGCACGCAGCCGGTCGAGATTGAGACGCTCGATCTGGGTTCGCCGAGTCCATACCGGCATCAACGCCCCCACCCCGAGTTCGGTCGCCTTTTCGACCAGCCAGTCGAGGCGCGCCCGCTTGATCGGTGCGAACAAGAGCCACAGATCCGGCTCGGTTTCCACCGGCCGGATCCGGCGCTCGACCGCCAGTACCACCACCCGGTCCCGGCCGATTTCGGTGATATGGCAGAGCCATTCGCCATCCGTCGCGTTGAACGCCACGACCGCGGCGCCCGCCCCGAGCCGCAGCACCGTGCGCAGGTGATGGGCCTGCCCCGGCGCGAGCTCCAGCGCGACGCCGGGCCTCAGCATCCCGGCGATGTAGACGCGGGTTGCGCCGGGTACGCTCATGGCACGCTCCCCTTGGCTTGGGCCGCGACTTGAGCCCAGCCGGTTGTGCCGTCAAGATTAGCTCATGACGGCGGAAAACAAGTCGGGCGCCGGCATCGCCCCTCACCCTCCGGCTAGGCCGGTCCCTCCTTCTTCCCGCGGGCGGGGAGTGGGCGAGGGTGAGTGGCGAGCGACGCGGACCGATCCGAGCGATATCGATCGCGGCGACTGGGTCGGGCGCCGGCTGCCGCTGCGGATCCGGCCCTACGCCCGCCTCGCCCGGCTCGACCGCCCGATCGGAACCTGGCTGCTGCTGTTTCCCGGATGGTGGGGGATCGCGCTCGCCTCGCCACACTGGCCACACCCGACATTGCTGGCGCTGTTCGCGCTCGGCGCTATCGTCATGCGCGGTGCCGGCTGCACCTTGAACGACATCGCCGACCGCCACTACGACGCAAAGGTGGCGCGCACCCGGCTGCGGCCGTTGCCGAGCGGCGCGGTCAGCGTCCCCCGGGCGGTGGCGTTTCTGCTGCTGCAATTGGCGCTGGGCGCCACGGTGCTGCTCAGCCTGAACCGCGCCAGCATTCTGCTCGGCATCGCCGTCCTCGGACTGATCGGCACTTATCCGTTCATGAAGCGGATCACCTATTGGCCGCAGGTGTTTCTCGGCCTCAATTTCAACTGGGGCGCGCTGATCGGCTGGACCGCGGTCGTCGGCGCAATCGGACGGCCGGCGTTGTTGCTCTACCTCGGCGGGGTGTTCTGGACGATCGGCTATGATACGATCTACGCCCATCAGGACAAGGCGGACGACGCGCTGATCGGGGTCAAATCCTCGGCCTTGGTGCTTGGCGAGCATACCCGGCCGTGGCTCTTTGTCTTCTATGCCGCCGCGGTGCTGCTGTGGGGCATGGCGGCCCGGACCGCCGGGCTCGGCGGCTGGTTCTGGGCCGGGCTCGCCGCCGCGGCATTGCAGCTCTGCTGGCAGGCCATCCGGGTCGATATCGATCAGCCAGCCGATTGCCTCGCTAAATTCCGTTCAAACCGCGCGGTCGGCTGGCTGGTGCTGGCCGGGATCGTCGCCGGCCACGTGCTCTGAACGGCGCTGTGGACCCCACCCTGTTCATCCGCCGCAATACCGCGATCGCCGCGCCGCCGCTCACGCCGGAAATCCGCCTCCATCTGGCGACCGAAATCACCCCGATCTGGCAGGCGAGCGAAGACAGCCTGGCGCGCGGCGCCGTGCCGCCGCCGTTCTGGGCCTTTGCCTGGGCCGGCGGCCAGGCGTTGGCCCGCTACCTGCTCGATCAGCCGCAGGTGGTCGCAGGTCGCTTCGTGCTCGATTTCGCTTCCGGTTCCGGCCTGGTCGCGATCGCCGCCGCCATGGCTGGCGCGAGCCCGGTGCTCGCCGCCGAGATCGATCATTTCGCCGCCGCCGCGATCGCCGCCAACGCCGCGCTGAACGATGTCGCTGTGCAGGTGACGACCGCCGATCTGATCGGCGTCGCAGATCGACGCTGGCAAATCGTCACCGCGGGCGATGTCTGCTACGAGCAGGAAATGGCGGATCGCACGATATCCTGGCTGCGCAACCTCGCCGGCGGCGGCTGTCCCGTTCTGCTCGGCGACCCCGGCCGCGCCTATCTGCCGGCCGAGGGGTTGCGCGAACTCGCCCGCTACACCGTGCCGACGAGCCGCGAGCTTGAGGATCGCGATACGCGCGACGGCGTCGTGTGGCAGGTGCTGCCGGCCTGACCCCGCTCGCCAAGCGCGGTCGCTGTTCCCATATAGCCGGCATGCCCTATTCCAGCCTGCGCGAGTTTATCGACCGGCTCGAAACCAGCGGTCGGTTGGCGCGGGTCAAGGCTCCGGTGTCGCCCGATCTGGAAATGACTGAGATCCAGACCCGGCTGTTGGCCGAGGGCGGGCCGGCGGTGTTGTTCGAGAACGTGGTCCGCAACGGTGGCGGCAATTACCCTATGCCGGTCCTGGTCAATCTGTTCGGAACCATCGAGCGGGTCGCCTGGGGCATGGACCGCGAACCCGGCCAGTTGCGCGAGATCGGCCGGACCCTGGCCTTTCTGAAGCAGCCCGAGCCACCCGGCGGCTGGCGCGAGGCGCTCGACCTGTTACCGTTGCTGCGTACGGTCATGGCGATGCGCCCGCGCACTGTGGGCTCGGCGCCCTGCCAGGAAATCGTCTTGCGCGGGAGCGAGATCGACCTCGCCGGATTGCCGGTGCAGACCTGCTGGCCGGGCGAGCCGGCGCCGTTGATTACCTGGCCGCTGGTGGTGACCAAGGGCCCGGGCGAGCGCCGCGAAGACGGCTTCAACCTCGGCATCTACCGCATGCAGGTCACCGGCCGCGACACCACCCTGATGCGCTGGCTCAAGCATCGCGGCGGGGCGCAGCATCACCAGCGCTGGCGCGCCGAACGTCGAGAGCCGCTGCCGGCGGCGGCGGTGATCGGCGCCGATCCGGGCACCATCCTCGCCGCGGTGACCCCGGTGCCCGACACGTTGTCGGAATACCAGTTCGCCGGGTTGCTGCGCGGCCGCAAAGTCGAGCTGGTCGATTGCCAGACCGTGCCGTTGAAGGTGCCGGCGCAGGCCGAAATCGTGCTCGAAGGCCATGTTTCGCTCGACGAATACGGCGATGAAGGCCCCTACGGCGACCATACCGGCTATTACAATTCGGTCGAGCGCTTCCCGGTGTTTCGGCTGTCGGCGATCACGATGCGGCACCGCCCGATCTATCTGTCGACCTTTACCGGCCGTCCACCGGACGAGCCGTCGATCCTCGGCGAGGCCTTGAACGAGGTGTTCATTCCGCTGTTGCAGCAGCAATTCCCCGAGATCGTCGATTTCTGGCTGCCGCCCGAAGGCTGTTCCTACCGCATCGCGGTGGTGGCGATCAGGAAGGCCTATCCCGGCCACGCCAAGCGGGTGATGATGGGGATCTGGTCGTTTCTGCGCCAGTTCATGTATACAAAATTTGTTATTATCGTCGATGACGACATCGATGCGCGCAACTGGAAGGACGTGATGTGGGCGATCTCGACCCGCATGGACCCGGTGCGCGATGTGACCCTCGTCGACAACACCCCAAT
Organism: uncultured Alphaproteobacteria bacterium; assembly: GCA_963775875.1. GTDB lineage: Bacteria > Pseudomonadota > Alphaproteobacteria > ATCC43930 > CGMCC-115725 > AP-15. The sequence goes on along the minus strand of CAVZKP010000001.1, from coordinate 43,441 downwards.
CGACTACCTCGACTTCGCTTCGCCCGAATCGGGTCTCGGCGGCAAGATCGGCCTCGACGCGACCGGCAAATTGCCACCGGAGACGCGGCGCGAATGGGGCCGGCCGATCCGCATGGCCGAGGAGGTCGTCGCCGCAGTGACGAGCAAATGGACCAGCTACGGGCTGCCCGGATCGGGCAAGCCCATATGGAGATAAGCGGAGATCCGATGAACGACATCAGCCGAAATTCGCCGGCCCTCGACCTCCTCCACGATCTGATCGCGCGCGCCCGCCGCGCCGGCGCCGACGCGGCCGACGCGGTGCTGTTCGAGGGCGCCTCGCTGTCGCATGGCCGCCGCCTCGGCAAGACCGAAAAGCTCGAGCGCTCGGAGGGACAGGATCTCGGCCTGCGGGTCTTTATCGGCCGCCAGCAGGCGATCGTATCGTCGAGCGATCGCTCGGCGAATGCCCTGGGCGAACTGGTCGAGCGCGCCGTGGCAATGGCCAAGACCGTTCCCGAGGATCCCTATTGCGGCATCGCCGAGTCCGGCGAAATCGCCCGCGACTGGCCCGCGCTCGACACCTTCGATCCTGAGGAGCCCAGCGCCGAGATCTTGATCGAACGGGCGCGCGCCGCCGAGGAGGCCGCGCTCGCGGTCAAAGGCGTCACCAACTCCGAGGGTGCCGAGGCCGGATGGGGCCGCTCGGAGATCGCACTCGTCGCCTCAAACGGCTTCGCCGGCACTTACCGGGGTTCGAGCCACGGGGTCAGCGCCAGCGTCATCGGCGGCGAGGGCACCGGCATGGAACGCGACTATGACTATTCGAGCGCCGTCTTTGCCGCCGATCTGGCCGACCCGGCCGCGATCGGCCGGAGCGCCGGCGAGCGCGCGGTCAAGCGCCTTGGCGCGCGCAAGATGCCGACCTGCCGGTGCCCGGTGGTGTTCGACCCGCGGGTCGCGCGCAGCTTTATCTCGCATCTGCTGGGCGCCATCTCAGGACCGTCGATCGCTCGCGGCACCAGCTTTCTCAAGGACCGGCTCGGGGCGCGCATCTTCCCCGAGGCGATCACCATTATCGACGATCCGCACCGCCAGCGCGGCCTGCGCTCGAAGCCGTTCGACGGCGAGGGCATCGCCAACCATCGCCGCGCGATCGTCGACCGGGGGGTGCTGACGACCTGGCTGCTCGATCTGCGCTCGGCCCGGCAGCTGGGGCTGAAGACCACCGGTCACGCCGCGCGCGGCACCGCCTCGCCGCCCTCGCCTTCCGCCACCAATGTATGGATCGAACCCGGCATGCTGAGCCCGCAGGCGCTGATCGCCGACATTGAAAGCGGGTTCTACGTGACCGAGATGATGGGGTTCGGCGTCAACGGGGTCACCGGCGACTACAGCCGGGGCGCGGCCGGGTTCTGGATCGACAAGGGCGAGATCGTCTTTCCGGTCAGCGAGATGACGGTCGCCGGCAATCTGAAGGAGATCTTCGCCCGCCTCGTCGCCGCCGACGATCTCGAATTCAAGGCCGGCGCCGACTCGCCAACCCTGCGCATCGACGACCTGACCGTCGCCGGCGCCTGACCGCCGCAATACACGGGGTGCTACGGTCATCTGGTCCCCCTTGGACACTGAAGCTTCGCAACCTCAGCTTCCTCGGTCCGGACCGGATGGACAGCCCAATGAAAGCTCACATCTAAGCCCGCTTAGTAGGCTGCCAAGCGGGTCGAAATGCGATAGCATGGAGGCAGCCATCGGCACGGCGGCGGGCTCCGCACCGTACCCTTTGAAAAGGAGCAGGGACATGGGCGAGATTCTGGGACTTGGCTGTACGCATTACCCGGGGTTGACGGCGCCGGACGAGCAGTTGCCGTCGCTGTTCCACCGGCTGCTGACCGCGCCCAACGTGCCGGACCATTACAAGAACCCGGCGAATTGGCCGGCCGAACTGGTCGCCGAGCTCGGCAATGACGAGGGCTATTCTTCGGCGCAGCGCTACGGCGCGCGGATGGCCGACGATTTCCGCACGGTGCGCAAGGCGCTCGATGATTTCAACCCGGATGTCGTGCTGGTCTGGGGCGACGACCAGTATGAGAATTTCCGCGAGGACATCATTCCGGCTTTCTGCGTCCTCGGCTATGATGACGATTTCGCCACGACGCCGTGGAAGACCGCCAATGGCGGCCGGCCCAACCGCTGGAACGAGCCGGGCGATTGGGCGCTCAAACTGCACGGTCATCGCGAGATGGCCAAATTCCTCGCTACCGGGCTGATCGAGCGCGGCGTCGACATGGCCTACGCCTATAAGCCGTTGCACCACCCGTTGGCGCACGCCTTCACCAATACCTTCCTCTATCTCGACTGGGACCGGCAGGGGTTCCCCTATCCGGTGGTGCCGTTTGCGATCAATTGCTACGGCAGCAATCTGCTGCACGCCAAGGGTGGCACCGCGGCGTTGTTCATGCCGCCTCGCGATCCGGCGATCCCGGCCGATCCGCCCTCGCCGCACCCGTGGCGCTGCATGGAGGTCGGTAAGGCGGTGGCCGAGACCCTGGCCCAATCGCCGTGGCGGGTGGCGCTGATCGCCTCGTCGAGCTGGTCGCACTGCTTCCTGTCGCCGACCAACGGCTATCTGTGGCCAGACCACAAGGCCGACCGGCTGCTGTTCAACGCGTTGTCGGAACGCGACTACGGCGCCTGGCGCCAACGGCCGCTGAAGGCGATGGAGCAGGCCGGCCAGCATGAGATGCTGAACTGGTGCGCGCTGATGGGCGCGATGGAAACGCTCGACCGCCGTCCGGTCGTGCACGATTACGTCGAGACCCACATCTTTGCCTCGGAGAAGTGCTTCGTCTCCTACCCGGCATAAGATCGTGGCGCGGCGGCGCGGTGGGCGGGCTCTGCCGGACGCAGCCGCCCTTGCCAAGGCGGGTCCTCGCCTTTAACACTGCCGGCGGGGACTCATGTTCGACAAACCGCCGATCCTCGAAGAGAGCGCGCGCACGGCTGCGCTGGTGTGGCGCCTGGTGCGCGACTTCATGCGCCCGCACGCGCCGCGCATTGCCCTCGCGCTGCTGCTGATGGGTGCGGCGGCGGGCAGTACGGCCCTGCGCGCCTGGCTGATGGAGCCGGTGCTCGACCGCATCTTTGTCGGGCGCGATGGCTCGCTATTGCTGCTGATCGCCGGCGGCGCGCTCGCGATCGCCATCGTCAAGGGGCTCGCAGATTTCGGACAGGCGGTGCTAATGAACCGCGTCGGCCAGCGCGTCATTGCCGATGTGCAGATCGCACTGTTCACCCGGCTGATGCGGGCCGATCTCGCCTATTTCCACGCCCATCCGAGCGGCACCCTGATCTCACGGTTCACCAGCGACGCGGCGTTGCTGCGCAGCGCGGCGGCAAATGTTCTCGGCGGCATCGGCAAGGACGCGCTGACCGTGGTCTTCCTGGTCGGGGTCATGTTCTACCAGGACTGGCTCCTGGCATTGGTCGCGTTTTTCATCTTCCCGGTGGCGATCCATCCGATCGTCGGCATCGGCCGCCGCATGCGCCGGGTGTCGGCCAATACCCAGGCCGAGATCGGCCAGTTGACGACATTGCTCAGCCAGACCTTTCAGGGCGCCCGCCTGGTCAAGGCCTACGGCATGGAGGCTTACGAGGAGCGGCGCGCTGCCGGTCTGTTCGAGCGGCTGTTCGCGCTGATCGACCGGGCGACGCGCACGAGGTCGCGGGCCTCGCCGATGATGGAGACTTTGGGCGGAGCGGCGATCGCCATCGTCATCCTCTATGGCGGCCATCAGGTTATCACCGAGGCGCGAACCCCCGGCGCGTTCTTTTCGTTCATCACCGCGCTGCTGCTCGCCTATCAGCCGCTGAAGAGCCTGGCCAATCTGAACGCATCGCTGCAGGAGGGCCTGGCCGCGGCGCACCGGATCTTTCAGGTGCTGGACGTCGAGCCGACCATCCGCGACATGCCGGGAGCCCGGGCGCTGGACGTCGGCGGCGGCGAAATCCGCTTCGACCAGGTCCGTTTCGGCTACGCCCCCGGCGCGGTCGCTCTCGACGGCGTCTCGCTGACCGTCCCGGCGGGGCGCACCGTGGCGCTGGTCGGCGCGTCGGGGGCCGGCAAATCGACCATCCTCAACCTCATTCCACGCTTTTTCGATGTCGAGGAAGGCAGCATCGCGATCGACGGCCAGGATGTGCGCGAGGTGACGCTCGAATCGCTGCGCGGCGCGGTCGCCCTGGTCGCCCAGGAGGTCACCCTGTTCGACGACACCCTGCGCGCCAACATCGCCTATGGCCGGTTCGGCGCCCCGGCGGCGGATATCGAGGCGGCGGCGCGCGCGGCCGGGGCCGACGAGTTCATCCGCGGGCTGCCGAACGGCTACGACACCCAGGTCGGCGAACACGGCGTGCGCCTCTCCGGCGGCCAGCGCCAGCGACTGGCGATCGCCCGGGCAATGCTGAAGGACGCGCCGATTCTGCTGCTCGACGAGGCAACCTCGGCCCTCGACAGCGAGTCCGAGCGCCAGGTGCAGGCGGCCTTGCGCACGCTCATTCGCGGGCGCACGACCCTGGTGATTGCCCATCGGCTATCGACAGTGCAGGGCGCCGATCTGATCTGCGTCGTCGATCGCGGGCGTATCGTCGAGAGTGGCCGGCATGCCGAACTGCTCGCCCGCGATGGCGTTTATGCGCGGCTCTATGCGATGCAGTTCGCCGATGAGCGCGACCTCGTCGCCCCGGCCCCGGCATAATCGCGGCGCGGCCTTGCGCTTCGCCATTCCCGGCATGTGGCGCCGCCTGCTGCGCAACGCCTGGCTGCGGCACACCGCGTGCTGGGCGATCCATTGTTATATCCGTTTCGTCTATCGCACCAACCGGTGGACCGTCGAGGGTGGCGAGGCGCCGCGCCGGCTGACCGCCGAGGGCCGGCCCTTCATCGGCGCGTTCTGGCACGGGCGGATGCTGATGATCCCGATGGCGTGGCAGCGCATGGCGCCGATGCATATGCTGATCTCAGCGCACCGCGACGGCCGGATCATCGCCGACGCCGTGTCGTATTTCGGAATTCAGGCGATCACCGGATCGACCCGCCGCGGCGGGTCGGCGGCGTTACGCAACATGCTGAAAAAATTGCGGGAAGGAGACTGCGTGGCAATCACTCCGGACGGGCCGCGCGGCCCGGCGATGAGCGTCAGCATCGGCATCGTCAACGCCGCGAGGCTGGCCCAGGCGCCGATCGTACCGATTACCTACGCCACCAGCCGCCGGCGCATGCTCGCCAGCTGGGACAGCTTCCATGTCGCTCTGCCATTCGGCCGCGGCATTTTTCTGTGGGGCGAGCCGATCGAGATCGACGCCGAGACGGATGAGCTCGGGCTCGAACGCTGCCGCCGCCGGATCGAGATGCGCATGGCCGAGATGGTCGGCGAAGCCGACCGCCGCCTGGGGCATCCCGCCCCGCCACCGCCGATCTTGACCACAATGGCGGCGCAACCGGATGGCGGGAATGTTGCCGGCGTCCCGCCCCTATCATCTTCGGAACCGATGTCCCGAACGGCGCCCGCCCCTTGACGCTACCGCTTGTCTATCGCGCGCTGACCCGGCCGCTGACGCCGCTGGTGCTGCTCTACCTGCAGCGGCGGCGGCAGCGCGGCAAGGAGGACGGCCGGCGCCTGCGCGAACGCCAGGGCTTTGCCTGCGGCGCCCGTCCGCCGGGGCCGCTGTTGTGGATCCACGCCGCCAGCGTCGGCGAGGCGACAGCGATGCTGCGGCTGATCGAGCGGTTGGTCGATACCCGGCCAACGCTCGAAATCCTCCTCACCACCGGCACCGTCGCCTCGGCCCGGCTGCTCGAAAAGCGGCTGCCGCCGCGGGCGCGCCATCAATTCGTTCCGGTCGATCTGCCCGGCTGGATCGGACGGTTTCTCGATCACTGGCAGCCGGATCTGGCGCTCTGGGTCGAATCCGAACTGTGGCCGAACCTGGTTTTGGCGACCCATGCGCGCGGCATTCCGATGCTGCTGGTCAATGGCCGGCTGTCGGCGCGCTCGTATCGGCGATGGCGTCGCTGGCCCGGGCTGATCGGCCCAATGCTCGGCGCGTTCGCGCAATGCCTGGCGCAGGATGCCGACCAGGCGGAGCGGCTTCGCCGGCTCGGCGCCCGCGATGTCGCCGCAATCGGCGACCTCAAGGCTGCCGGCGCCACCCTGCCGGTCGATCAGGCGCAACTGTGGCGCCTGCGCCGGCAGATCGGTTCGCGCCCGCTGTGGCTCGCGGCCAGCACCCATGAGGGCGAAGAGGCGATCGCCGCCGCGGTCCATCACCGCCTCGCGGCCGAACATAGCGGATTGTTGACGATCATCGTCCCCCGCCACCCCGCGCGCGGCGACGCCGTTGCCGCGATGCTCGCCGGGCGGGGACTGAGAGTCGCCCGGCGCAGCAACGACGATCCGGTGGCCAGCGAAATCGAAATCTACCTCGCCGACACGATCGGCGAACTCGGCCTGTTTTACAGCCTCGCCGGAATTGCCTTTATCGGCGGCTCGCTGAGCCGAAACGGCGGCCACAATCCGTTCGAGGCGGCCCGTCTCGACTGCGCCATACTGCACGGGCCGGATATGAGCAATTGCGCCGGGATGGCCTCGGCGCTGGCGGCGGTCGGGGCGGCGCAGACCGTGACCGGCGCCGGCGAACTGGCCCGGGCGGTGGCGGCTCTCCTCGCCGACCGGCGGCTGCGCGCCGCGCGCTGCGCCGCCGGCGTGCGCGCCGCTGCCGCCGGCCAGGGCATTCTCGATGCCGTCCTCGCCCGTCTCGGCCCCTGGCTCGACCGGCTCGCACCGGTCCGAGGCGGGCCCGCGGCGAGCGCTCCGATCGAAAGCCGGACCGGGGCGTCGCTTTCGCTGCGGGCATGATGCGCGCCGCCCCCGGTTTCTGGGGGACGGAACCGGGGCTCGCCGCCGCTTTGCTGCGGCCGATCGGGGCTGCCTGGGATGTTGCCGGGCGGCTGCGCCGTATCTTGGCGCGGCCCTATCATGCGCCGCTGCCGGTGATCTGCGTCGGCAATCTTGTCGCTGGCGGCCCCGGCAAGACCCCGGTCGCGCTGGCGCTTGCCGCCTGGCTTCGGCGCCCGTGGCGTCGCGGTCCATGTGGTGACGCGCGGCTATGGCGGCCGGCTCGCCGGGCCGCTGCGCGTCGATCCGGCCCGCCACGATTTCACGGCGGTCGGCGACGAGGCATTGCTCCTCGCCGCACGCGCGCCGTGCTGGATCGCGCGCGACCGCGCCGCGGGCGTCGCCGCTGCGGTCGCAGCCGGGGCCGAGGCGGTCCTGCTCGATGACGGGTTTCAGAACCCCACCGTCGCCCCAGCCCTGGCGCTGATCGTCGTCGACGCCGCCTATGGCTTTGGCAACCGGCGGGTGATGCCGGCCGGCCCGTTGCGCGAGAGCCTGAAGCGTGGTCTCGGCCGCGCCGACGGGATCGTGCTGATCGCCGTCGATGGCGAGCCGGTCCCGGCCCCTTTGATCGGCATCGACACCGGACGGCCGGTCGTGCCCGCGGTGCTGACGCCTGTTGGCGGCAACCGGTTCGCCGGCAGCCGGGTCTTCGCTTTTGCCGGGATCGGGCGGCCGGAGAAATTTTTTGCGACCATGCACGGGCTCGGCGCCGAACTCGTCGGCACCCGCGGCTTTCCCGACCATCATCCCTACCGCGCCGCAGAGATCGCCGCGCTGCGCCGTGAGGCCGGCCGCAGCAACGCCCGCCTGGCGACGACAGCAAAGGATTATGTGCGGCTGCCGCCCGCGGCGCGCTGCGGCATCGAGGTGGTCGAGGTCGAGATCCACTGGCCCGATACCGCGGCATTGGCTGGGCTCCTTGCCCCAGTCGTGCTATCGGCCGGCGACGATGGACGCGATCCGGACCGAGACCCGCGCTGAGACGCCGCGGCTTTCCCATCGGCTGGAAGCCGGGGGGGCGGCGCTCGCGTTCGGCGCTCTCGGGTTATTACCGATCGATCGGGCTTCGGCCCTCGGCGCGGCGATCGGGCGGCGTCTGGGCCCTCATCTCGGGATTTCAAAGCGCGCCCGCATCAATCTGCGCCGCGCCCTTCCCGAACTTGGCGACGCCGCGGTCGAACAGATAATCATCGGCATGTGGGACAATCTCGGGCGGGTCGCGGCTGAATACCCGCATCTGCGCGAGATTCGGGTGTTCGCGCCGGATGGTCGGGTCGAGACCCGCGGCGTCGAGTACTTGGACCGGGCGGTGGCGGGCGGGCGGCGGATGATCATCTTTTCCGGCCATATCGCCAATTGGGAGATCGCCGCGCTGGCCGCGGCCCAGTACGGGGCCCGCGTCACCCAAATCTATCGCGCCGCCAACAACCCGCTGGTCGACCGGCTGATCGCGCGGTTTCGCGGCGACCGCGGCGAGTACATCCCCAAGGGCGCGGCCGCGGCGCGGCGCGCCTTTGCCGCGCTCTACCGCGGCGAGCATCTGACCTTGCTCGCCGACCAGAAGCTCAATGACGGGATCGCGGTGCCGTTTTTTGGCCGGCCGGCGATGACCGCCCCGGCCTTGGCGCTGCTCGCCCTGCGTTTCGATTGCGATGTGCTGCCCGCCCGGGTCGAGCGGCTGGAGGGCGCGCATTTCCGGCTCACCGTGTTTCCACCCTTGCCATTGGTGCGCAGCGGCAACCCGCAGGCCGATGTCGCGGCGCTGACCGCCCGGGTCAACGCCATCTTGGAGGCGTGGATTCGCGATCGCCCCGAGCAGTGGCTCTGGGTGCATCGGCGATGGCCTGATTAGCCCAAGACGAATCGCCGCCGTGCCGCCTCTGGCCGGGCGCGGTCCCGAAACGCAGTTCGTCGCCCTGTGGTTTGGTCATCAAAAGATCTGTTGCGCATGATGCAACTTTGTGCAGCCTGTTGCCGGCATTCTGCGGCTCGGGCCGGCGAACCCGGGTCGACCATCGAAGCGGAGAGAAACCATGGACATGACGCGCCGAGCCGCGGCCGAATTTTTTGGGACCCTTTGGCTGGTTTTGGGCGGCTGCGGCGCCGCGGTTCTGGCTGCCGCGTTCCCGGCGCTCGGAATAGGCTTTCTCGGAGTGGCCTTCGCCTTCGGGCTGACGGTGTTGACCATGGCCTATGCCGTCGGCCACATCTCGGGCGGCCATTTCAACCCGGCGGTGACGGTCGGGCTATGGGCCGGCGGGCGGTTCAAGACCGGTGACGTGCTGCCCTACATTATCGCTCAGGTGATCGGTGCGATCGTAGCCGCCGCGATCCTCTACGCGATCGCCTCGGGCAAGCCCGGCTGGGTTCCTGGCGGGTTCGCCTCGAACGGCTACGGCGAACTCAGTCCCGGCAAGTACAGTCTGGGCGCCTGCTTTCTGACCGAGGTCGTTGCCACGTTCTTTTTTCTCTTCGTGATCATCGGCTCGACCTCGAGAGGGGCGGCGGTCGGGCTTTGCCGGCATCCCGATCGGGCTGTGCCTGACCCTGATCCATCTGGTCACGATCCCGGTCACCAACACCTCGGTCAACCCCGCTCGCAGCACCGGGCCGGCGCTGTTCGCCGGCGGGCACTATATCGCGCAGCTGTGGCTGTTCTGGCTGGCGCCGATCATCGGCGCCGCAATCGCCGGATTTTTCACCCGCTGGCTCTATCACGACGAACTGGTCACCGTCGGAACCGTGGTCGTCGAGGAAGAGCGGATCGCCTGAGCCCGCCAGCCAGCCCTCGCCTCACTCGTCGTCGCGGAACCCCGGCCACTGGGTCCGGCCCGCGAGCCGGCGGTCGATCCAGGCGACGACCAGCGTCACATAGAGCGGCAGGGCAAAGACCAGAAACGCGATCGAGTACAGCAGCGTGTCGTTGCGGATATCGATAATCGGTTTTTCGATCTCGTCGACTGGCACCGTGATCGCCAGCAGCTGGCCGCGCCCGTAGCGGGGCGGGATCGCCACCACCCGGCCGATATAGGTTCGCCCGCCGACATCATAGACCCGGGTTCCGGCCATCCGTCCGTTCTGGTAGGCGGCGACCAGCCCCTCGATCACCGGGTCATGCAAATCGGCGACCTTGGGCGGCTTGACCACGTCATGGCCATCGGCACGCACCGCGTTGGCGACACGGGCTTGGTCCGGCAAGGCCACCACCTCGCCGGAACTCGGTGAAGATGAATGCGACGCTGCTCGGGGTGATGCGCTGTTGGCGCAGGAAATTCGCCAGATCGACCGTGGCGAGGTCGGCTCCCATCACCCCCGGCACCGATCCCTTGAAGCTGCGGCTCAGGGTGAACCCAGGCTCGCCGCTCGAAGCGAAGATGTAGAGATCGCTGTGCTCGACCACATCGCTGCGCTTTGCCACATCATACCAGGGGCGCTGCCGGGGATCGAAACTCGCGGGGGCGGGATCGCGGCTTCCGACGACGGCGCCATCCATGCCCAGAAAGACCCAGCGCACGGTCCGCTGGCCGGCGGCATTGCCGGTGACGATTTCGTTCGCAAAGACCGCGTCGGCGGGTGCCTGCAACGCCTTGCGCAGCGCCGCGCTCTTCTCCCCGCTGATATGGGTCACCATAAAGAAATCGCCGTTGTCGAACCCGACATAGAGCGACAGAATTTGCGGATAGATGCGCAATGCCCGCAGCAGCAAGGCCATCGCGCTCGGGTCGTCCTTGATCGCCGGCGTGGTCAGCCCGGGCACCAGGGAGGCGATGCCGACGATCGCATACATCGGGTCGTATAAGAGCCGGATGCGGTCGGTGATCTTTTCGTCCGCTTCCTGCATCAACCGCTGCGCCGCGGCGATCGCCAACTCGCTCGACTTCTTCGAATTGTACCAAATGATCCCGCCGGCCAGCCCGACTAGAATAAACAACAGCAGTCCGGTGATCCCGAGATAGGTCGGCCAGCGCCGGCTTTGCGAAGCGTGGCGCGAATTCTCCGGCCGATGCGACGGGTAGCGTTGCGGACCGCTCACTGCCTACCGCCCTCCCTGCGCGCGAACTGCTCGCGGGACATTCGCACCAGCGATGATAGGGTGGTCTTGTCGCCGATGTCCAGGCGGCCGAGCGGGAAGAGCTGTGGCGCGGGGTCAGCCGCAGGCCTGCGAGCGAAGCTCGTGCGGCGTGGTCCCGGCTGCGCGGTCTATCTCGGGCTCAGGCTCGGCACTGACCTCGACCTCGACGGTCATGCCGAGATGGTCGGAGGGAAAACCGGTCCAGGACCCGGAAATCGGCACCGCCTGGCGCGGATCGCGGACCACGGCGACGCGGACCAGATCGTGGTTGCCGACGATGCCGTTGGTCGGATCGAACTCGACCCAGCCGGCCCCCGGCAGATAGACTTCGAGCCAGGCATGGGTTGCGCCGCCGCCGACCCGGCTGCGCCGGCGGCCTTCGTGAACATAGAGATAGCCGCTGACAAAGCGGGCGGCGAGGCCGAGCGAGCGCACCGCCTCGATCATCAGCACCGCGAAATCGCGGCAGCTGCCGCTGCCGGCCCGCAAGGTCTTGACGGGATCCTGGATGCCGGTCTCCTCACGCGCCTCGTAAACCAGGTCGCGGCGAATTGCCCGGGTCATCGCGGCCAGCAATTCGGAGGTGTCGCTGCGTCCGTCATGGCGCAGGAACTGCTGCGCCCAGCGGTCGATTTCGTGTTCTGGATCGAGATATTGCCGCTCGACCAGGCGCAACAGATCGGGCATCTCGTCGGCGCCATAGGTGAACGGGTAGCGCGTCGCATATTCCTCGATCTGAAAATCGAGCGCGTTGGTCGCCGAGTGGTCGAGACGGATCACGCTTTCAAAGCGCAGCTCCTCGGCCCGCCCGGCGAACCGGGCGATCGCGACGCAATTGCCGAAGACATCATGGACCCAGCGGATGTTGGCGGGTTCCGGTGTGATCGCCAGCGTGCTGTCGAGCAGTCTCTGGTCATAGCTGTCGCGCGGCCGCAGCATCATGCGGTGCTCGCCAAAGGCGACCGGCTGCTTGTAGCGATAGGTGGTAACGTGACGCACAGTGATGATCGGCATTGCACCTGCCTATTACGCGACCGCGGTCTGCGTCTGCGAGGATTCTGGCGTATAGCCGAAAAAGGCGATCGACAGGTCGCGGCTGACGGCGATCAGCTGCTGTTGGATCAGATCGAGAAATTCGTGCAGCCCTTCGCTCAGGATCGACGTTATCGTGAGCGTGCCGAGTACGGCGCGCAAGCGGTCGAGTTCCTCGGCGGCGTCATTGCCGCCGCGCAGCGCATAGCGCGACTTGACCTCGCCCAACAGCCGCCCGACCTCGCGCACGCAATGATGGACAGAGCGCGGAAAGGCCTGGTTCAGCAGCAGAAAGCCGGCCACTCGCGCCGGTGTCGTGGTGGCCGCGTGCAGGCGGCGATAGGCATGGTAGCCGGCGGCCGAGCGCAACAGCGCATTCCATTGGCTGACATCGGTCGGCGAGCCGAAATCGGCGATGTCGGGCAACAGCAGGTGGTATTTGATATCGAGCAGCCGCGTCGTCTGGTCGGCACGCTCGATATAGCGGCCCAGCTGATAAAAATACCAGCCCTGGTCGCGAAAAAACGTGCCCTCGGTGATGCCGGTGTGGGTCTGGCAGGCTTCCTTGATCGTCGTGAACAGCGCCGCCAGCCGGCCGGGCGCTAGATCGGCGACCCCGATTGCGGCGAGGCGGTTGTAGAATACGTTCAGCTGCACCCACATCTCGGTCGAGATCAGCGGGCGCAGGGTGCGGGCGTTCTCGCGCGCGTTACGGATGGCGTCGACGATCGAGGTCGGATTGTCGGCGTCGACGACATAGAATTCGAGCACGCTCTGCGCCGACACCTTGCGGCCGTCGGCAAAGAACCGTTCCTCGTCCGAATTCAGCTGAATGATCGAGCGCCAGTTCTGGCCGCCCCGGCTGTCGCGCGAGAAAGTCTCGTTGACGTCGAGGATGCGCGCCAAATTCTCGGCCCGCTCGACATAGCGGGCAAGCCAGAAGATGCAGTCCGCGTAGCGGGCGAGCAGAACGTCAACCAAGGACCCAGGTATCCTTCGAACCGCCGCCCTGCGAGGAATTGACGACCAGCGAGCCGCGGCGCAGCGCCACCCGGGTCAATCCGCCCGGCAATACCCAGGTGCCCGATCCGGTGACCGCGAACGGCCGCAGATCGACATGGCGCGCCTCGATATGGCCGTCGATCAGGGTCGGCGCCACCGACAGGTTGATGCAAGGCTGGCTGATGTAATTGGACGGATCGGCGAGCAGCTTGGCCCGGCAATCATCGAGTTCGGCGCGGCTCGCCTTGGGGCCGACGGTGATGCCGTAGCCGCCGGCTTCGCCGACCGGCTTGACCACCAGCTCGGCCAGATGATCGAGCGTGTAGCACAAGGCTTCCGGCTCGCGGCAGATATGGGTTTCGACGTTGTGCAGGATCGGCTCCTCGCCGAGATAATAGCGGATGATCCGCGGCACATAGGCATAAACCGCCTTGTCGTCGGCGACGCCGGTGCCGATCGCGTTGGCGAGGCCCACCGTGCCGGCGCGATAGGCCCGCATCAAGCCGCGCACCCCCAGCATGCTGGTCGGGATAAACGCCTCCGGGTCGAGATAATCGTCGTTGATACGGCGGTAGATCACGTCGATCCGCGCCAGGCCGCCGGTGGTGCGCATGTAGACGCGCTCGTCCTCGACCACCAGGTCGGGCCCCTCGACCAATGGCACGCCCATCTCGCGCGCCAGAAAGACATGCTCGAAATAGGCGGAATTGTAGGTGCCGGGCGACAGCAGCACGACCTGCGGGTCGGTTATCCCGGCGGGCGCCAGCTCCTGCAACGCGGCGATCAGCTTGGCCCCGTAATTGTCGATCGGACGCAGACTGATGTCGTCGAGCAGATCCGGAAAGGCGCGCAGCATCATATGCCGGTTCTCGACGACATAGCTGACCCCGGACGGGGTGCGCGCGTTGTCCTCGAGAACCAGAAAGGCGCCCTTTTCGTCGCGCACGATGTCGGTGCCGCAGATGTTGATATAGGCCTTGTGCGGCACGTCGATGCCGCGCATCAGCGGCCGATAATTGTGATTGCCGAGGATCAGATCGGCCGGGACGATGCCGTCCCGCAGCGCATGCTGGTCGTGGTAGATGTCGTCCAGCAACAGATTGAGCGCGGTGATGCGCTGAACGATGCCGCTTTCGAGATGCCGCCATTCGGCGGCCGAGAGCACCCGCGGCAGCACGTCGAACGGCAGAATCCGGTCGATCGTCTTGGCGTCGGAATAGACCGTGAAGGTGATCCCGAGATTATAGAGCTCGGCATTGGCGGCAGCGGCCCGTTCCTTGAGCGCGTCGATCGACAGGCAGGACAGGCGCTCCCGCACCGCCGCACTCGCCGGGCTGCCCAGCATCTCGCAATAGAACCCCTGTGGATCGTAACCATCGAGGATCGAGCGATCCATTCTTTCCTGCCCAATCGCAGCCGCCGGCTGTGCAGCACGCATATTCCGCGCCAACGGTCAAATTCGCGGTTTGATCCCGGGTAGCTTTGCCAATATGATTAGATATTGGGCATTAGTATAGGTTTCCATCAAAAAGCGTTATAGCGAGGGATGCGACCGCAAACCTTGAACAACCGTCCACAACACCTTCTCGGCGAAGCGCAGCGGGCCCATATCGGAAGTACGGCATGATGCCAGAGGGGATCGCCGAACCAAGGACGGACTCCACGTTGGCAGCAGTCCGTACTTCCGGGCGTGATGTTTCGGAGCGCCGCGTTTATCGCGACTGACGGCGCTGTCGCGCCAGCCGGTTGGCGACGACTTCGCCGCCCTTGACCACCAGGGCGATCCGGTCGAGATTCTGCAATACCGTCACATCGGCGAGCGGGTCGCCCTCGACGACGACGAGGTCGGCCAGCTTGCCTTTCTCGACGGTGCCGAGATCATCACCGCGCCCGATGCATTCGGCGGCCCAGCCGGTCGCCGCGCGCAACGCCTGGAGCGGCGTCATCCCGGCCTTGACCAGGCAGGCGATCTCGATCGCGTTCGGCGGATGGCCGTGCCCGCCGGCATCGGTCCCGGCGGCGATCTTGACCCCGGCGGCGAGTGCGCCGCGCAGGCTCGCGACGTGATGCTGTTCGAGGTCGCGGGCGCGCTCGCGGATATGCGGCAGCGGCGATTTGCGGTGGTAATCGTAGACGGCGAAGGTCGGCACGAAAAAGATGCCGCGCCGCGCCATGTCGCCGAGCAGCTCGGGCTCCTCGTCGAGATAGCAGCCATGGTCGATCGAATCGACGCCGGCCTCGACCGCGATGCGCAGGCCGCGCCCGCCCAACGCATGGCAGATGACGCGGCGGTCGAGCGCATGCGCTTCTTCGACCAATGCCTGCATCTCGTCGAGGTTGAAGGCGCCGTCGCGCGGCCCGTGCTCGGGGCGCGAGCTGGCGCCGCCGGTCGTGGCGCATTTGATCACGTCGGCCCCGGCCCGCACCACCCGCCGCACGACCGGGCGGATATCGGCCAGGCTGTTGACGACGCCGTCGGGCAGCAGCGGGTCGTTCGGCACGCAGCACGAGAAGCCGGACGGGCTGACCCGGTCGCCGATGCCGCCGATCGGCGAGATGATGCAAAGCGACACGACGAGCCGCGGCCCGGCGATCAGACCCTCGTCGATCGCGCGCTTGAACCCGGCATCGAGCCCGCCCGCGTCGCGCACCGTCGTATAGCCGGCGGCGAGGGTCTGTTGCAGGATTTTGGCGGTGCGCAATGTGCGGGTGCTCTGCGGCTCGTCGATCCCCCAGCGCCGGGCCAGATCGTAGCCGTGCATCGCCAGGTGATCATGGGTATCGATCAGCCCCGGCAACACGGTCATGCCGGAAATATCGATGATCTCGGCTTCGGCCGGCCAGCCGCCGGAGCCACCCGCCTCAACCGCCTCGATCCGCTCGCCGCGCATCGTGATGGCCGCATCTGTCACGGGACCGGCGCCGGTCCCGTCGATCAGCCTTCCCCCTTTCAGCACCAGCATCGCAACCCTCCGCTCGCGCAACCTCGGATCTGGCGAGGATAGCAGCAGAACCGAACCGCGTCGGCGGCGTCATTCGCCGGGCCGTGGATGCGAGAGCCGTGGATGCGAGAGAAAGCCGAATTGTCATCCCAGCTCGCCAAGGCGATCCGCCAGCCGGCTCAGTTCCCACTCCCGCGCCAAGCCCGCCGCCATTCCCCAGGTCGGGGTCTGATCGGGCAGATCGGGGAGCGGCGCCGAAGAATCCATGGTTGCTATCGATCGGTAGAGCCGCAGCCGGTCCGCCTCGGCCGCGAACCTCCCGTCCAGCAGCGCTGCTTCGAGCGATCCATACCTGCGCAGAAGGCTCGCGGCGCCTTTCGGCCCGATGCCCTTCACCCCTGGTATCTTGTCGGAGGGATCGCCACGAAGCGCGATGAAATCGGGCACCTGTACGGGTTCGACGCCATAGCGCTCGCGCACTTCCGCGGGGCCAATCCGGGCCATCTCCCCAGCCCGCACCGGCTGGAGGATGGTCGCCGACTCCGACGCGAGCTGAAACGCGTCGCGGTCGCCGCTCGCTACCACCACGGCGCCACGGCGCCGCTTTTCCTGCGCCACCGCCGCCGCCAGGAAATCGTCTGCCTCATACCCTGGCGCCTTCGCATAGGCGAACCCGCACGCCGCGACGAATTGCGGCAGGATGTCGAGTTGATCCACCAGCTCGGCGTCAAAGTCGCGCCCGCTCTGGTAGCTTTCGAGCGCCCGGTGGCGGTAGGTCGGCATGTCGAGCGTGTCCCAGCCGACCAGCACGGCTCGGGGCTGCTCCTGCTGGTACAGCCGCAGCAGGAAATTCGCGAAACCGACGATCGCGCCGCCGCCCTTGTTGCCGCGCCGCCGGATCGACTTCGGCAGTCCGTGATAGGCGCGATGCGCGAACGAGTTGCCATCCACCACCAGCAACGGTCGGTCCACGATTGTTTCCTTGTTGGGAAGCAACCCGTCGGGTCTAGAATCCTCCTCCCATCCAACAAAACACCAGGCGCGTCAATGCGGGTGCTAATTTGCGGAGGCGGGGTGATCGGCACCTCGATCGCCTATTTTCTGAGCCGCCGCGGGGTCGAGGCGACCGTCATCGAAGGCACCGGTCTGGCCTGCGCGGCCTCCGGCAAATCGGGCGGCTTTCTGGCGCTCGACTGGTGCGACGGCACCCCGCTCGAACCCCTCGCGCGGCGGAGCTTTGCGCTGCATGCCCGGCTGGCGCAGGAGCTCGGCAGCGATTGGGGCTACCGGCGCCTGACCACCTATGGCGGCTTCGCCGGCAATCGGCATCACGCTCGCCATCGCGGTAACAGCCGCGACATCGATTGGCTGTCAGCGGGCGTGAGAGTGGATCAGCGCCTGGGCTCGACGGACACCACGGCCCAGATCCATCCGCGGGCCTTCGTCGGCGCGATCATGCAAGCCGCGCAGGCACAGGGAGCAGAGCTGCGTCTCGGACGAGTCACCGGGATCCTACGCCAGGGCAACACCGGGAAGGTGATGGGCGTCGAGGTCGATGGCGAGACCGTCGAGGGCGATGCGGTCGTCATCGCCATGGGTCCCTGGTCGATCCTCGCCGCCAAATGGCTGCCGCTGCCCGCGGTATTCGGATTGAAGGGGCACAGCCTGGTCTTCGATACCGGGACAAGGCTGTCGGCCGATGCCCTGTTTATCGAATACCGCGAGGCGAGCGGCGCCATGCAATCGCCCGAACTGTTTCCGCGCACCGACGGCACCACCTATATCTGCGCCATCTCCAGCGATAGCCCGCTGCCGGTCGATCCCGCCGAGGTGGCTCCGGACCCGGGCGCGATCGAGCGTCTGCATGCCATCTGCAGCGAGCTGTCGCCGGTGCTCGCCTCCTCGCAAATCCTGGCGCGGCAGGCGTGCTATCGTCCGATCACCCGGGATGGCCTGCCGCTGATCGGCCGGGTGCCCGGCGTCGAGGGCGCCTACATCGCCACTGGGCACAGCGTCTGGGGCATGCTGAACGCGCCGGCGACCGGCGAGGCCATGGCCGAACTGCTGACCGACGGTGCGACCCAGGCGGTCGACCTGTCGCCGTTCGACCCCGGCCGATTGCCCCCGCTGATGCGGCGCGACCGCGCCTAGCCGATTTTGGAAAGATGCTCATGCAACGGATCAACATCCTGAATATTCACCGCCTCGGCGGGGCGGACCGGGCCCAGATCGAAGCGGTCGATGCGGCGGTCGCATTGACCGATGCCGGCGGCTGGTTCGACGGCGAAATCCGCCAGACCTGGCCAGCCTACACCGCGGCCCGCTACCTGCCGACCGGCACCACCGGCTCGGGAACCCGCGAGGAACGCGACCGCCTCCTCGCCTGCGCCGAGATCATTCTCGGCGGCTTTCCCTTTCCCCTCGATCTGCGCGCCAGGGCGCCGCGGCTAAAATGGTTTCATCAGCGTCCGGCAGGCGCCAGCAATTTGCTCAGGGGCGATCTGTGGGGCAGCGGGGTGATGGTCACCACCTCACGCGGCGTCGGCAGTACGCTGGCGATGGCGGAGTACGCGGTGGCCGGTATTCTGCATTTCGCCAAGGGCTTGCACCGCGCGGTCATCGATCGTGAGGCGGCAGCATTCGCCCCGCGTGACTATCGGCCGCTACTGCTGGAGGGCAAGACCGCGTGCGTCGTTGGCGCCGGCGGTATCGGGCTCGAGGTCGGCAAACTCTGCGCCGCGCTCGGCATGCGGGTCGTCGGCACCCGCCGCAACCCGCCACCGGGCCAGTCCTTGCCTGCGGGGTTCAGCGAACTCGGCGGCCCCGGGGAGCTCGACCGGTTCCTGCCCGACAGCGATTTCGTCGTGATTTGCTGCCACTGGACGCCGGAGACGACCCGCCTCTTCGACCAGGACCGCTTTGCCCGGATGAAAGCGGGATGCGTGCTGATCAATGTCGCGCGCGGCGAAATCGTCGACGAGGAAGCGCTGGCCGACGCGCTGCAGCGCGATCGTCTGCGCGGCGTCGTACTCGATGTCTATGTCGGCGAATTCGAGCACCCGCCAATGGCGCAACTCTGGTCCGACCCGCGGGTGCTGATCACGCCGCACATTTCGGGCGCCAGCGATCAGAACCGGCATGGCGCCATCGATCTGTTCTGCGAGAACCTGCGCGCCTATCTTGACGGTCGGCCGCTGCGAAATGTGGTCGATTGGCAGCGCGGTTATTAGGCGCAGCCATTGCCCCGCCGCGCCGGCGAAGGCCGCCGAGCTGATCCCCCGCTAATCGTCCGCCGCTGCCGCCGCTATCGGCTGCCGGCGGGGAACGCGGACCAGCAGCAGCAGCGGTAGGGAGGCGAGGATGACAATCAGCATCAGCGCGAAATCGTCGATATAGCCAATCATAGCCGCCTGTCGGGTTACCTCCTGGTTGAGCGCGGCGATCCCGGAGGGCGTCACCAGATTGAACGGCGCGGCGAGGTACGGCGCGTGGGCCAACGGGTTGTCGGGGCGCAGCCCTTCGATCAGACGGGAATGAACGATCTGGGTGTTCCGAGAGAGTTGCGTTTCGAGGATGGCAATGCCGATGCTGCCGCCGAGCATGCGCATCAGGGCGCGTATCGCGGTGCCCTGGGTCAGGATGTGATGCGGCAGGCCCGACAGCGCCAGCAGGTTGAGCGGCACGAAAGTGCAGCCGAGCCCGAAACCCTGGGCGAACCCGGCGAACAGGATCGGCCCCGACCCCATGTACAACGAATAGCCGGTCATCTGCCACAACGACGCCGCAGTCAGCAGAAACCCGACCAGGATGAACAGCCGGTTGTCGATGCGGTCGATCACCCGCGCGACCAGGAACATCGCCAGCATCGTGCCGAAGCCGCGCGGCGCCATCATCCACCCGGCATCGAACACCGGGTAATTCATCAGCACCTGCATCATCGACGGCAACAGCGCCAGGGTGCCGCTGAGGATCATGCCGACCCCAAACATCAGCAAGCTTCCGGCGACGAAATTCGGGCTCTTCAACAATTCTCGATTTAGGAACGAGCGCTCGCCAGCCGTCATCGTGTGGACGACCAAGAGATAGAAACACAATACCGAGATCGTCGCCTCGGCCCAGATCTCGGTCGAGTGGAACCAGTCCTTGAGCTGACCGCGGTCGAGCATCAATTGCAACGAACCGATCGCGATGCTCAGCATGGCAAAGCCGAACATATCGAACTGGTCGCGCCGCATCGCCGGGGACTGGCGGATCAAGACGAAGATGCCGAGTGCGCACAATGCCCCGACCGGCAGGTTGATGTAGAAGCACCAGCGCCAATCGAGGTTCTCAGTCAGCCAGCCGCCCAGGGTCGGGCCGATGATCGGCCCCATCATCGCGCCGGTGCTAAAGATCGCCATCGCGTGGCCGTGGCGCTCGCGCGGATAGATCGTAAACAAAGTCGCCTGTCCCAGCGGCACCAGCCCGGCGCTGCACACGCCCTGCAGGAGGCGGTAAAGCACCAGTTGGGTGAGACTCGTCGCCGCCCCGCACAAGGCCGAGGCGATCGTGAAACCGATGACCGAGGCGAGAAAGATGTATCTGACGCCAAAACGGCCGGCGAGCCAGCCGGTCAGCGGCATCATGATCGCCGAAGCGACGATGTAGGAGGTCAACACCCACGAGATCTGGTCTTGGGAAGCCGACATGCTGCCCTGGATGTGCGGCAGGGCGACATTGACGATCGTCGTGTCGAGCCCCTGCATGACGCACGCGCAGATGACCGTCGCGGTCATCGCCCCACGATGGGCGACCGGCGGCGCCGCCTCTCCTCTCACCAGCCGCGCCTTCGCACGGAGCGCTGCCCGGTTGGCGGCGGCGGCTCTGCCCCGCGCGCCTTGCGCAACAACGGCAACAGTGGCAAGGGAACCGGGGCGGTAATCATCATCGGCTCGAAATCTATTTAGCTAATATAACCTCCCACCGCGGCCCGAGGGCAACAAGGGAGCGGGGTTCGGGGCAATGGGGCGAGCTATGAACCAGGATGCGCAGGGATATCACCTCTCCGGTGCGACGGCCGCGGGTGTCACCACCTATGATGAGGCGGTGCGGGCGTTCAACCTCGTCTATGGCGACGCCGTCGGCCTGTTCGACGCCGCGCGTCAGGCCGCGCCCGACTTCGTCATGGCGCATCTAGGAAAAGCCTGGGTCCTCGCCGCGGCCAATGACCCAGGCCTGATGACCCAGGCCAGTCTATTGGTTGAAACCGCCCGGCGGTTGTCGTTGAACGAGCGTGAGCAAGCCCACCTCGCCGCCCTGTCCCACTCGGTCCAGGGTTCCCGCGCCGCCGCCGTCGCGGTGCTCGACCGCCATCTGATGCATTACCCGTTCGACCTTCTGGCACATCAGGCGGCGGTGCTGGCCGACGGGTTCCTCGGACGCTTCCATTGGATCCGGGACCGCTCGGCGCGGGCCCTGCCATTGTGGTCCGAGGACCAGCCGGGCTACGCCACCTTGCTGGCCTTTCATGGCTTCGGGCTCGAGGAAGCCGGCGATTACGCCCGCGCCGAGGCGGAATCCCGCGCCGCCGCCGATCTCGAACCGTTGAGCTTTTGGCCGCATCACACGGTCGCTCATGTGATGGAGATGACCGGGCGTCCGGAAGACGGGGTGGGGTGGATGGCGGCGCGGGAGGCGCTATGGTCGACCCCTGGCCACGCCAACCAGGTCCATATCTGGTGGCACCAGGCGCTATTCCACATCGAGCTCGGGCAATACGACGCCGCGCTTGCGCTCTATGACGGCCCGATCCGCGCTACCCAGCGCCCCTTGAGCCTCAGCCTCACCAACGCGTCGGCTCTGCTGTGGCGCCTCGATACCCTTGGCTGCGACATCGGCGACCGTTGGCAGGAGCTGGCGGCGCTATGGCAAGACCATGCCGACGGAAAATGTCTCGTGTTCAGCGATATCCACGCGGCGATGGCCGAATTGCGCTCAGGCCAGGAGTTGCTGGTCGAGCGGCGGCTGGCGGCGATGCGTCAGACGGCGGCCAGCGGCGTCGAAGCGGCCGGCCTCTACCACACCGTCGGCATTCCGATCGTCAACGGCCTCGCCGCGTTCAATCGCCGCGACTACGACCAGGCGGTCGATTGGTTGCTGCCGGTACGTGTCGATCTGTGGCAGATTGGCGGCAGTCACGCGCAACGTGACGTGATCGACTGGACCCTGGCCGAGGCGGCGGTGCGCGCCGGGAAGCGCGACGTTGCTCTGGCGCTGGCGCATCAGCGGCTCGACGCCCGTCCGCGCAGCGCCCCGAACCGGCGCTTTCTCCACGGTGCCGCGGAAATCGCCGGCTGATCGTTTGTCAGGCTTGCCGGAGGATGCGCTCGATGTCGCTGGCGGCAACCCTATAGACCCTGGCGACCTGGGCGACCGTCATGCCGTATTTTACCCAGCTGCGAATGCGCCCGAATTGCGACGCTGGGATCTCGCCGGTCGCCCGTGGCTCGGGGCTGATCGGAGTTTCGACCTCCTTGGCAGGGACCGGAGCCGCCGGCGGGATCACTCGCAGCACACGCGGCTTGCGCGCCGTCTGCCCGGCTGGCGGAGGTTCCGAAATCGGCCCGCTGAACGCCGGTTTTGAGGTGAAAAGCTCTTCGGCGGCTTGGCGCGCCCTGACGATGCGCTCGCGATCGTCGCCGCGAGGATAGGGTTGCTGCTGTCGGCTAAGCAAGATTTGCTCCGAACGGTTGATCCATTCGCGATATCGAAAGCCAATTCGTTAATTTTAGCAAGCTGAACGTTGGGAGCCAGAGACCTGTCCGCAAGACCGCCCTGACGCCCAACCTCGTCCCGCCGCATCCCGAAGGCTTGGCGCGCCCGGAGGGAGTCGAACCCCCAACCCCCAGATCCGTAGTCTGGTGCTCTATCCAATTGAGCTACGGGCGCCCGCCGCGAAGCGCGCCGGCAATGGCGGCGGCAACAACTACTCCCGCGGCACCGCAAAAGGCAAGGCGGATCGGGGAGCGCGCCCCGAGCCGGGGCGGGCTCGCAAGCAGCCAATGGCGCGGCCAAATAATGGCGGCCGCCGCCGCGGCAAGTCGGGAGTGATGAGCAATGAGCGCCGAGACAGCAGTCCCAAGCGAGGTGGCCGGCGACGACCCGGCGTCGCGGCCCTCGGTCGCGCTGTTGCCGGCCCGCCACAAACGCGCCGAATTGGGTCACCCGTGGATCTACGCGAACGAGGTGCGGATGGATGAGACCGCGCGTGCGCTGACGCGCGGGACGCTCGTCACCCTGCGCCGCGCCGACGACAGCGCGCTTGGCGTCGCCATGTTCAACCCGCATTGTCTGTTGGCCGCGCGCTTGCTCGACCGCGATGCCGGCCGGCCGATCGACGGGCGTTTCCTCGGGCGCCGGCTCGATCGCGCGCTGCGGCTGCGCGAGCGGCTGTACGATCAGCCCTATTACCGCCTCGTCCATGCCGAGGCCGACGGCCTGCCGGGCCTGGTCGTCGACCGCTACGGCGCGGTCCTGGTGGTGCAGTCGAACGCGGCCGGCATGGCCCGGCTCGAACCCCTGGTTCTCGACGCACTCACCGCGCTGCTGAAGCCGCAGGTGATCGTGCTGCGCAACGACAGCCCGGTGCGCGCGCAGGAGGGCCTGACCCCCGAGACGCGCGTGGCGCTGGGCGAAGTCGGCGGACCGGTCCACGTCCGCGAAAACAGCGCGGTGTTTCCGATCGACCCGCTCGCCGGGCAGAAGACCGGCTGGTTTTTCGACCAGCGCGACAACCGCTTCTTTGTCGCCGGCCTGGCGGGCGGGGGGCGCGTCCTCGACCTTTATTGCTACACTGGCGGGTTTGCGGTGCAAGCCGCCCGCGCTGGCGCCGCTTCGGTGCTCGGGATCGACCGTTCCGAATCGGCCCTCGCGCTCGCCGCCGAAGCGGCGACGCTGAACCAGGTCGACGCCATCTGCAGCTTCCGTCGGGCCGATGTGTTTGGCGAATCGGCCCGGCTCGCCGACGCCGGCGAGCGCTTCGATATCGTCATCGCCGACCCGCCGGCCTTTGCCAAATCACGCAAGGAAGCGCCGGCGGCGCTGCGCGGCTACCGAAAGCTGGCGCGTCTCGCCGCATTATTGACCGCGCGCGGGGGCATACTGTTTCTCGCCTCGTGCTCCTACAATGTCGAGGCCGGCGATTTCGCCGAGGCGGTGCGGCGCGGGCTCGCCGATGCCGGGCGCAGCTTCCGCATCCTGCGCAATGCCGGCGCCGGGCCCGATCACCCGGTCCATCCTTCGCTGCCCGAGACCGCCTATCTCAAATCGATGACATTGGCGCTCGACTGACCAAACCGCCCGGCCGCGGCCTGCTTCGGACCATTTTAGAAAATTGTCTCGGCGGCGATCGCAACCCGATCGGCGCTGGCTGGCCAGATCAAGAATTTTGCTGATTTTACCCTGAATATGAATATAACCTTACGGCTTGGTATAAATACCGACCGTCGAGAACAGGGAAGCCAGCCATGGCAACGCTACCATTCACCAAGGATCTTGCCGACGAATATAATCACCTGTTCGCCTTGGCTCAGCCGAGGCCCGAGCATAAATTCGAGACATCGGCTACCGCCGATCGGATTTTCGATCCGGTTAACATTGCCCAATACCAGCAGGTGGAAGCCAAAATCGGGGTCCCCGCCTATGTGGTGGGCATAATCCACAGTCTTGAAGCCGAATTCAACTTCAACACTCACCTCCACAATGGCGATCCGCTGTCGGCTCAGACCGTGCATGTCCCCCGCGGCAGGCCGCCGACCGGCAATCCGCCGTTCCAATGGCTGGACAGCGCGATCGACGCGCTGACCATGCACGATCTAGATAAATGGACCGACTGGTCGGTAGCGGGCATTGCCTATGTGCTCGAACGGTATAATGGCTTCGGCTATCGATTGAACCACCCCCATGTGAAAAGCCCATATTTGTGGAGTTTCACGACCATCTACTCGGCCGGTCGGTATGTCGCCGACGGGAAGTGGTCCGACATTGCGGTCAGCAAGCAATGCGGCGGCATGGCGGTGCTCAGACGGATCATCGACACCGCCAAGGCGGCGATCGCGGTCCCGCCGGCCCCGGTCGATACCGGCGAGGTTGCCATCACCCCGGCAGTGTCGCCAGAGGACGGCGCCGCCGCGCCTTTGGCGGCGCCACCGGCCTATCCGGGTCACCCCGTCAGGATGGATGCACGTGGTCCCGAGGTTACCGGAATCCAGCTGCGCCTCGCCGCGCTCGGCATCAGCACGGGCGGCGCCGATGGCGATTTCGGCGGCCAGACGGAAGCGGCGGTAAAACTGTTCCAGGCGCGGGCGGTCGACGAAACCAATACCCCCCTGGAAATCGACGGCATCGTCGGCCAGAAGACCTGGGCGGCGCTGTTCGGGATCGCCACCCCGCAAATCGCAACATCCGCGCCGCCAGCAGGGTCGCTGCCGGCCCAGGCGCTTCAGACAGCGGCGACGCAGGTTGGGGTCCGCGAAGTGCCGCTCGGCTCAAATCGCGGACCGCGCGTCGATCAGTATCTCGAAGCGGTCGAGCCGGGGCTGCGCGGCGCGCCGTGGTGCATGGCCTTTGTCTATTGGTGCTTCGGCCGGGCTGCCGCCAATCTCAACCTCGCCAATCCGGTGCCGCGGACCGCCGGAGTAAAGCGCTCCTGGCAGATGGCCCAGTCGCTGCCCGGCCTGACGATCCTACCCGCCGCACAAGCCGCCAGCGACCCGTCGCTGGTCGTGCCGGGCATGGTCTTCTACATCGATACCGGCCCGACCACCGGCCATGCCGGTCTTGTCGCCGATGTGATCGGCGGCACCCTGGTCACCATCGAGGGCAACACCAACGAGGGCGGTTCGGCCAACGGCATCGGCGTCTTTCAGCGTTCCAAGCGGAAGATCAACGACATCAGCATCGGCTTTGTCGGCTTCGCCTGACGGGCTGACCGCCGCCAGCATCGGGGTCAGGCCAGCGGCGCGGGCGCGCGGCTGGCTTCGGCGGCGCGATCGGCGGGCGCCGGCAGGCTCAGGCGGAAAACCGTGCCGGCGCCGGTGCTGGAAACCAGCGTCAGATCGCCGCCATGCGCTCGGGTCAATTCGCGGGCGATCGCCAGGCCGAGCCCGCTGCCGCCGGGGCGGGCCGAGCCAAAAAACGGGCGGAACAGATTTTCGCGCGCCTTTGGCGGCAGGCCGGGGCCGTCATCGCTGACCTCGATCGCGACCGACCCCTGCTCGCGCGCTGCGGCAAAGCGAAGCCGCCGCGCCCCAGCCTCGATTGCATTGCGCGCAAGGTTTGACAGGACCCGGTACAGCTGATCGCGGTCTGCCTCGACCATCAGATCGGGCGGGATCGCACATTCGAACGCCAGATCGTGCTCGGAAACCGCCAGACCGGAACTCACCTCGTCGATCAGCGGCCCGAGCCGAAACCGGCTCGACGCCAGGGGTGCGCTACCCTCGCGCGAAAAATCGAGGGTCTGCGTGCACAACGCCACGGCGCGGTCGATCGCCTCGATCAGTCGCGGCAGGATGCGGCGAACTTCGGGTGCCGCACTAGCGGTCAGGCCGTCGGTCACCAGCCGCGCCGTCGCCAGAATGTTGCGCAGATCGTGATTGATCTTGGTCACCGCAGAGCCGAGCGCGGCCAGCCGCGCACGCTGGGCCAATGCCCGGCGCACGGTGTCCTGCATGATCGCGAGCTCGCGCGCGGCAACCCCGATCTCGTCGTTTCGGCGACTGGCCCGGATCATCCGCGAGCCGTCCTCCGGTTCGGTGCGGAACTCGATCATGCTGGCGGTCAGCCGGCGCATCGGCCGCACCAGCAACCATTGCAGGCTGAGATAGACCAGAGCCGCGGCGACCAGCGAGATCACGATCGACAATTCGAGGATGCGGATGCCGAAGCCCCACATCTCGGCCCGCAACGGCGCCTCGTCGAGCAACACCTCGACCGTCTCGCCGCTACCGGTTGGCGACGGGCCGAGCACCCGCACAATGCGATTGCCGCTGCGCAGCAGCGCGCCGAACGAGCCGCGGATCGCGGCGATAACGCTCGGATGGGTCAAATCGATCGTGATGTCCGGCTTTGGCGGCACCGGGCGGTCGAGCATCAGCAGCATCCCGTCGGCGCGGTGCAGGATCACCGCATGGGCGCCGACCCGGGCGAGCAGCTTGTCGACGAGGCTGCGGTCGAGACGCCCGGTCGGGCTCGCCTCGAGCGCCAGGGTGGCAAGCTCGCCGGAAGCGATGCGGTTCTCGAAATAGGTCATGCGAAACCGTGCGACCGACGGCACAAAGATCAAAACCTCGCCGACCATCACGAAAAAGATGGTCAGGACGAGAAGACGGGCCGACAGGCTCCGCAGCAGCACCGGGGATCGTCCGCTTCAGCCGAACCGCGCCAAAAAACGTACAATCCGACGAGTCCGGGGCGAAAACAATGTCGGCGTGTAAAAGCTGCCGGCCGCGCGCTTCCCGGCCTCGCCGCGCGTCGGATAGGGCACGACCAGATTGGCGAGCGCGCCGATCTTGAGCTTCTGCGAGATCGCCAAAGCCCAGGGCAGGATCAGGTCCCCGGCCCCGGCCCCCAAGATCGAGGCTCCGAGGATACGGCCATCGCGGCGGGTCAGAACCTTGAATAGACCCTCGGTGTCGCGCTCGGTATGCGCACGGTCGTTTTCGGCGAACGGCCAGCGCAGCACCCGTACCGGCCGGCCGGTTTCCTGCGCCGCCGCCTCGGTCAGCCCGACCTGGGCGAGTTCGGGCTCGGTATAGGTGACCCAAGGCAAGGCCCGGTAATCCACCTTTGCCGGGATGCGAAACAGCGCGTTGCGGATCACGATCCCGGCCTGATAGAGCGCGACATGGGTGAATTGCGGCCCGCCCGCGACATCACCGACGGCGAAGGCGCGGCGATTGGTCGTGCGCAACCGGGCATCGACGGTGATCCCCTGCGGGCCGGCGGCGATGCCGGCGGCGGCGAGATCGAGCGCGGCGATGCTCGGGCGGCGCCCGGCGGCGACCAGCAGATGCGACCCGGCGATCCGCTCGCCCCCGGCCAGATGCACGGCCACACCCTGGCCAGCGGGTTCGACGCCGACGATTTGCACCCGCGGGCGCAGCGCGATCCCCTCGCCGGCGAGCCGTTCGGCAAGCAGAGCAACGAGTTCGGGATCATCGCGCGGCAATAGCGGCCCGATATCGAGCACGCTGACCCGGGCGCCAAGCCGGCGATGCGCCTGCGCCATCTCGATGCCGATCGGCCCGCCGCCGATCACGATCAGATGCTCCGGCTGCTCGCGGTTGGCAAAGACGGTCTCGTTGGTCAGATACGGCGCCCGGTCGAGCCCGCGGATCGGCGGAACTGCCGGGTGCGAGCCGGTGGCAATCACCACCCGCCGCGGCCGGATCTCGACCTTGCCGGCATGGACCATATCCGGGCCGGCAAACCGCGCTGCCGCCTGCAGCACGCTAACCCCGAGAGCCTCGAACCGTTCGACCGAATCATTGGGCGCGAGGTCCGCGATTACCTGCGCCACGCTGTCGCCGATCGCCGAAAAATCGATCTGCGGCGGGGTATAGGCGAGGCCGAACTGCGGCGCGCGGCGCCACATACTGGCGAGCCGGGCCCCGGCGAGCAGGGATTTCGACGGTACGCAACCGAAATTCAGGCAATCGCCGCCCATCGCGCCGCGCTCGACCAGCACCACCTCGGCGCCGAGCTGCGCCGCTGCGGCGGCGACCGCCAGTCCGCCCGCACCGGCGCCAATGACGCATAGATCGGGGGTGAGCGGGCGGGTCATGCGGTCCGTTTGTGGCGCCGTCGTTTATACCACACCGGGACGAGGGCGAGCACGGCAAGCGCGACAACCGGCAGCAGCACGCTCGGGCGGAACACGATGCCGAGATCGGGCTGATTGACCACCTTTCCCAGCCCGTTGCCGAGGCCGGCATAGACGAAAGTCGCCGGAACGATGCCGATAAAGGTCGCCAGCAGGTAGGTCGGCAGGCCGACCCCAGCCAAGGCCGGAACGAGGTTGACCAGCCAGAACGGAAACAGCGGCACCAGACGCAGCACCAGCAGATAGTTGAACGCGTCGGCGCGAAACCCGGCTTCGAGCCTGCCGAAGAACGGCCCGGCGCGCCGGGCGAGGCCGCCGAAGCCGGCGCGGGCGGCGAGAAAGACCGCGGTCGCGCCCAAAGTCGCGCCGACGACCGCGCAAATCCCGCCGAGCCAAGTCCCGAACAGAAAGCCGCCGGCAATCGTCAGAATCACTCCCCCCGGGACCGACAACGCGATCAGCACGGCATAGGCGGCGATGTAGACCAGCGCGGCGAGGAGACCCCAGCGGGCGACCGCGGCGCACAGCCAGATGCGGTGTTCGTCGAGCGCGGCAAAGGTCAGATAGCGGTGTCCGCCGATCGCGACAAAGCCAATCCCGGCGGCGACAAGAAGCCCTAGCGGCGCCAGGCGGCGCGCGGAGCAGCCGGGTCGCGGCGAGGGGTCGTCGGGCATCGCGGGTCCGGCTCCGCCAATTCCGAAGCGGCCATGCTAGCGCCCCGATAACCGATCGGCGGTCACCTTGCCGTGAACCGCCGGGAAACCCTTGAGGCAGAGGGCATCGCCAGGAATCAGGCGATCAGCACCGATTACCCGTAATGCCAGCATTATAGATAATTAGTTAATTTATGAGATATATATTGCAATCTATACGGTCTTACTGCACTATGGGCCTGCATCGTCATGTGTGCCCGATTGTTATCCCGAGCGATGCACCTGGCCCTGCTCTTTCCTCCGGGAGCAGGGAGAGAAACCCCGGTCATCGCGACCGGGGTTTCGTTTCGAGGCAATCCGCCACAATCGGCCGCTTTCGATAAGCTGCCAGGCGCCGAGCGCCGGCAATCCGATCACGAGGTCGCGCCCCCGCTTCAGCAACGACAGGGCCAGGGCCGTTTCCGGCGTCAGCCCAAAGCTCGCGCCGAGCAGGACATAGGCGCCCTCCTGCACTCCGACCGCGTTCGGCACGGCGAAGGCGACGCTGCGAATGGCGTAGAGCAGGCTCTCGATCACCAGAACCGCGCCAAAGCCGAGCGGCGCTCCCATCAAGCGCAAGGCCAGCCAGATTTCCGCGGCGCTGGCGATCCAGCAGCCAAGATGGAGGGTAAAGCTGACCCACAACCCGCTCGATCCGGCCATAAATATCGGCGATGGCGGCGTGCAGCTCGCCGGCGCCGGCCGCCGTCCGCTCGGCCCAGCCGTGGCCGAGTGCGCCGGCAAAGCGATCGAGCACGCCAAAGCCGCGGCGCTGAGCGGAAAGGAAGCCGGCGGCCAAAAACACAGCAACGCCAAGACCGATCGCGACCGGGACTGCTACTCGCGACCGCGGTTCGAGAGCCAGCAGCCAGGCCAGCGCGATCGCGGTGTAGGCGATCTGCGCGAAGAATTCGAGGGTGACGTCGACGATCGTGCTCGCCGCAGCGGTGCTGCCGGCAACCCCCGCGATAGCGATCGCCCGCGCGCCGGCGACATAGCCGCCGACCTGGGAAAGCGGCAGCACTTCGGACGCGGAGTCGCGGACGAGCCGCGCCCAGATCGCCGACCACGGGCTTGTCCCCGGCAGCAATGCCCACCAGGCGACGCCCATCACCGCAATCAGCACGAGCTGAATCAGGCCGATCGCGGCAAAACCCGCCCACCCGATGGCGAGCAGGGAGCGGATCACCGCAGCCGCGCCGAAATGGATGACGAGCGCCCCGAGCAGTAACAGCCCGATCGCCGCGGCCAGGATCGAAACCGGCTTCATGCGGCTAACGCCGTCCGCGCGCCCGTCCCCCCAGGCGCAGCCCGGTCAGCGCCACCGCGCCCAGTCTCGGCAACAAGCGGGGCTGCAGCAGCTCGGGAT
The DNA here is from genome assembly GCA_963775875.1 of uncultured Alphaproteobacteria bacterium. Lineage (GTDB taxonomy): Bacteria > Pseudomonadota > Alphaproteobacteria > ATCC43930 > CGMCC-115725 > AP-15. The sequence goes on along the minus strand of CAVZKP010000001.1, from coordinate 12,532 downwards.
CGAATGCTTGCATCCGCCGGGCATGCTCGGCGCAGCACTCTTCGACCAGTCCGCGAACCGAAAACCCGTCGAGGAAAACACTCGCCTCGGTTGCCGAAAAATCGGTCCCGTCATTCTCCGCCTGGCCGCGCCGGATGGTACCGAGCAGCCGGCCGATCGCTCGGCCATAATAGCCGGCCGCGACTACCGAGCGCAGCCATGGCATGCCCCATCCGCGCCGCGCCTGCTCCCACGCCATCCAATTGATGAAGAATACAATGTGGCGGTTTTCCTCATGCATCAGGGTCTCGAAGATCGCGAACATCGGCTCGGGCAGAAAACCAGAGCGGCGGGCGATCTTGAACACGCCGAAGCCGAGAAAGGCGTCGAGACACTCGCCATAGCCGAAATCGGCGAAGGCGCGGTAGAGGTCGGGGCCGATCTGTTCGAGCGGACGCTCTTCGGCGGCGATGCGATAGCGGCGGACCATCAGGCGCAGCAGATTGGCGTGGCGCGCCTCCTCGAACCCCTGAAGCTTGACCGCATCGCGCACCATCGGGTCGGCGATCGTCGCCGCATAGGCATCGACGATGGCTCCGGCGCGCCGCTCGGTATAGAGCACCTCGGGCCAGAACGGGATCGCGCGTAACCGCGCCAGCGCCGCCTCGTCCAACTCCGGCCAGGCGAGGGTTTCGGGATCGTAGCGGTTGTGGCTTGCGATGAACTGATCGCAAAACCGCCTTTTGTGTTCGTCGGAGCCAATCTTCATGACACCGCCGCGGGCTTGCCCCGCCATCGCATCACGCGGTGAGCGGCGCGCATCAGAGCCGGCACGATTTGCGGCCGCAACAGGCGCCGATCATAGCCGGCCAGCCGCCGTTCGTTTTCGGCCAGACAGATTTCGATCAGCGCCGCCGCCGAAAGGTCGACCGCGGCTAGCGACTTGCCGCCGGTCAGGGTGAAGTTGTTGTCTTGCGGCGTCCCGCCCGCACCCGCGCCGGTAGCCTCGCTGTTGCCAACCCCGCGGGCGATGCCGATCCGCTCCCAGACCAGAAAGCCCCACACCGCGAGGGTTTTGATCGCGAATAGCGGGCGCCGCCAATACGGCAACCGCCGCCGGTGCCAGGCCACCCAGTTGACGAAGAACAGGATATGGCGGCCTTCCTCCTGCATGACCGGCTCGAACGTGTCGACCAGGGCCGCTGGAAAAAACCCCGAGCGCCGGGCCAGCGCGAACAGGCCAAAGGCAAAGAAGCTGTCGATGCACTCGCTGAAGCCGGTTACCAGGAAGGCCCATTCGGGGTCGCGCGGGCGAACGTATTCCGGTTCGTCGGCGAGGCGGATGCCATAGGCCTGCACGAGGTTGGCGAGAACCTCCTTGTGCCGGCCCTCCTCGAACCCGTCGAGCTCGATCGCCTGGCGCAGCACCGGGTCGGCGACAGTCTCGGCATAGCTCAGCACCCGCTGTCGGGCCTTGCCCTCGGTCTGTACCGCGATATCCCAGATCGGCAGCCCTACCAGCCGCTCGCGTGCTTCAGGATCGAGCATCGGCCAATCGATGATCGAGGGCTTGTAGCGGTTATGGGTGTCGAGCAGCATCCGGCAAAACGCCGTCTTGTGCGCCTCGCTGCCGGGGACGATCGGTCCGGGTTCGGCTGCAACCCATACCCGGGCGGCACGATCGGCAGCTTCGACCGTCGCGTCATCCAACATCGGGCCCCACTCCGCTCCCTGTTCCTCCCCGACATGCCACGTCCGCGGTCGAGGCTCAAGCCGAACGCGTCGCCATCGCTCATTCCCGGCCGAACCGGAGCTGGCGTTGACTTGCCCGGGAGCCTCGCCTATATAGCCGCCTCCGCTCGAAAGAGATGCCGCAATCGGAGCCGGTGCCGTGAAGCGCACTTACCAGCCCAGCAGACTCGTTCGCAAGCGCCGTCACGGGTTTCGGGCGCGGATGGCGACCGTCGGCGGCCGTCGCGTGATCGCCGCACGGCGGGCAAAGGGACGCAAGCGGCTATCTGCCTAGCCGGCGATCCGGCTCGCGCGACCACGGCAGCCGGGGATTTCGTGGCCGGCGGGCTTGCAACGCTCAAGATCCGGGCCGATTTCCTACGGGTTGCGGCGGATCGCCGCAAAGCAGTCATGCCCGGCCTGATCTTGCAGGCCGCGCCACGGCCGCCGGATTCGCCGGGCAGCGCCGCGCTGCGGGTCGGGTTTACCGCCAGCCGCAAGGTCGGCAATTCGGTGATCCGCAATCGGGCGAAACGGCGGTTGCGCGCCGCCGCGGCTCAGGTTTTGGCGGGCCAGGGAAGTCCGGGAATGGATTATGTGCTGATCGCCCGCGCGGCGACGGCCGGGCGGCCTTATGCAGCCCTTGTCAGCGACCTCGTCTCGGCGCTGCGCCGGGTCGATCGCGGCGTGGCGGGACGCCGGTCGCGTGCCGCTCAGGAGGAGTGAGATGGAGCGGCACGATCGCGCCGGCATTTTGAGCAAGGCACTGGGGCTGATCGTACGCCTCTATCAGCTCGCCATCTCGCCGCTGCTGCGGCCGTCCTGCCGTTTTTTGCCGAGCTGTTCGGATTATGCGATCGAGGCGCTCGAGCGGCATGGCGCTCTGCGCGGCGGCGGTCTCGCCCTGTGGCGGCTCGCCCGCTGCCACCCTTGGGGCGGTAGCGGCTACGATCCGGTTCCCCCGGCCGGGTCCGCCGCCAAATCAGCCGGCAGTCGGCATGCCGGCGCCGGCAGCTGAGACTGCCAGCCTCTTCGAAAATGGAACAGCGCAACCTCCTGATCGCGATCGTACTCTCGGTCGTGATTCTGATCGGTTTCCAGTTTGTGTTCGAGCGGCTGCACCCGCCGCCGGTGCCGCATGTCGCAGGCACAGCCACGGCGCCGGCGACATCGGCGGCGACTCCCGGCACGATAGCGGGCGCGCCGGGCGCGGTCGCGGCGCGCGCCGCCGAGACACGCGCGGAGGCCATCGCCGGCCAGCCGCGCATTCGGATCGACACGCCGCGGCTGCACGGCTCGATTGCGCTGGTGGGCGCGCGGCTCGACGATCTGACGCTCGCCGGATACCACGAGACCGTCGACCCAAAGAGCCCGGAAGTGGTGCTGCTATCGCCGCCCGGAACCGCCAACCCCTATCTCGCCGAGTTCGGCTGGGTCGCCGCGATTCCGGGGTCGGTCAAGGTGCCGGGACCCCAGACCCTGTGGAAGGCCTCGGGGGGAACCCTGACCCCGGCAAACCCGGTGGTCTTGACCTGGGACAACGGCCAGGGGCTGATCTTCACCCGGACGATCTCGGTCGACGCCGATTATATGTTCACGGTGCGCGACGCCGTGCGCAACACCGGCAGCAGCCCGGTCGAGTTGCAGCCCTACGGCCTTGTCAGCCGCACCGGGACGCCGCAGGTCGCCGGCTACTACATCCTGTTCGAAGGGCTGATCGGCTATCTCGACGGCTCGCTGCAGGAGGTCAAATACGCCTCGCTCAGCCCGGACAAGCCGATCGAATACTCCTCCACCGGCGGCTGGCTCGGCTTCACCGACAAATATTGGCTGACGTCGCTGATCCCGGCGCAGAACGAGCCGCTCGCAGCACGTTTCACGCACACCTTGGAGAACGGGGTCGATCATTACCAGACCGATTATCTGGGACCCAAGGTCACGGTGGCGCCCGACGGCACCGGCGCCACGTCGACCCGCTTTTTCGCCGGCGCCAAGGAGGTCGACCTGCTCGATGCGTATGCCGCTTCGGGCATCCCGCGCTTCGACCGCGCCATCGATTTCGGCTGGTTCTATTTTCTGACCAAGCCGATCTTTCTGATCCTGCAGTTCTTCGACCGGCTGCTCGGCAATTTCGGGCTGGCGATCCTGTTGCTGACCCTGTGCGCCAAGCTGCTGTTCTTTCCCCTCGCCAACAAATCTTATCAGGCGATGAGCAAGATGAAGCTGCTGCAGCCGGAGATCCAGAAACTGCGCGAGCGCTTTCCCGACGACAAGGCGCGCCAGCAGCAGGAGATGATGGCGCTGTACAAGCGGGTCGGCGCCAACCCGCTGGCCGGGTGCCTGCCGATCGTGATCCAGATCCCGGTATTCTTCTCGCTATACAAGGTCTTGTTCGTCACCATCGAGATGCGGCACGCCCCGTTTTTCGGCTGGATCCATGATTTATCGGCGCCCGACCCGACCTCGTTCGCCAACCTGTTCGGCCTGATCCCCTTCACCCCGCCCTCGATCCTGATGATCGGCGCCTGGCCCTTGATCATGGGCCTGACCATGTTCCTGCAGCAAAAGCTCAACCCGCAGCCGGTCGATCCGATGCAGGCGCGGATGTTCATGCTGCTGCCGATCGTGTTCACCTACATGCTGTCGCACTTCCCGGCCGGGCTGGTGATCTACTGGGCATGGAACAACACGCTCAGCATTGGCCAGCAATGGGTGATCATGCGCCGTGCGGGCGCGGCCTGAGCGCAGCGGCGGCGGCGATGGCGCAAGACGATCCGGCGGACCTCTTTCCGGCGCGCGTGACCGATCCCGAACTGGTCGAGATCGGCCGCCGCCTGTTTGCCCATCAGACACGCTTTATCGCCGGGGCCGCCGAGCCCGCCGCGCTGCCGCCCGAGACCTTGCCCGAAATCGCCTTTGCCGGGCGGTCCAATGTCGGCAAGTCGAGCCTTGTCAATGCCTTGACCGCTCGCCGGGTGCTAGCGCGGATCTCGAACACCCCCGGGAGGACCCGCCAGATCAACTTCTTCGATCTCGGCGGCGCGCTGATGCTGGTGGACCTGCCCGGCTACGGCTATGCCGAGGCGTCGAAGATCGCGGTCAAGCGCTGGACTGGCCTGGTCCGCCGCTATCTGCAGAGCCGCGCTGCCTTGCGCCGGGTCTGCCTGTTGATCGACTCCCGCCACGGGATCAAGGATATCGACCGCAGCTTGCTCGACATGCTCGATCGCGCCGGCGTCTCTTACCAGATCGTGCTGACCAAGACCGACAAGCTCGGACCGACCGCGCTCGCCGAGACCGCCGCCCGGGTGGCAGCCGAACTCGCATCCCACACCGCCGCGCATCCGGAACTCCACCTGACCAGCGCCGAGCAGCGCCGCGGCATCGCCGCGCTGCGCGCTACGCTCGCCGGCTTTGCCGCGGCCGGATCATACGCGCCCGCGATGGCGGCAGCCGAACCAGGACCATAGAGTGACCGTCACAATGAACCCTGACGCCGACCCACGGCTCAAAGCCGCGATCCTGGCCGAGGCGCTGCCCTATATGCGGCGCTATGCCGGCCACACCCTGGTCGTCAAATATGGCGGCCACGCGATGGGCGATGGCGGCGATTCCTTCGCCCGCGACGTCGTGCTGCTAAAGCAGGTCGGCATCAACCCGATCGTCGTCCATGGCGGCGGGCCGCAGATCGGCGTTATGCTGGATCGGCTCGGCATCAAGAGCCGTTTTGTCGATGGGCTCAGGATCACCGACCGCGAGACCATGGAAGTGGTCGAGATGGTTCTCGCCGGCACCATCAACAAAGCGCTGGTCGCGGCGATCAACGCCGAAGGCGGCTGTGCGATCGGGCTGACCGGCAAGGATGGCGGGCTGATCGTTGCGAAGAAGGCGCTCCGCAGCCGGGTCGAGGACGGCGCCAGGATCGAGATCGACCTCGGCTTTGTCGGCGAGCCGGAGCATGTGGCCGCCGGCGTGCTCGACACCCTCCGTCAATCGGACATCATTCCGGTCATCGCCCCGATCGGCGTCGGCGCCGCGGGCGAGACCTACAACATCAACGCCGATACGGTGGCAGGGGCGGTCGCCGCCGCGGTCAAGGCGACCCGGCTGTTGCTTTTGACCGACGTCGCCGGCGTGCTCGACGGGGACAAGCGGCTGCTCTCCGAGATCACCGCCGGCACGGCGCAGCGGATGATCGCCGACGGCATTATCTCCGGCGGCATGATCCCCAAGGTCGAAACCTGTCTCGATGCGGTCGATGGCGGGGTCGAGGCGGCGGTAATCCTCGACGGGCGCGTGCCGCACGCGATCCTGCTCGAATTGTTCACCGACACCTCCGGCGCCGGCACCTTGATCCGGGCCGGGTGAGGGTTCGGCCATGCCCGATGCCGGCGGCCGGCCATTGGCCGAGATCGAGACCTGGATCTTCGATCTCGACAACACGCTCTACCCGGCCTCGTGCCGGCTGTTCGACCAGATCCATGCGCGGATGCAGAGCTTTATCGCCGAACGGCTGGATCTGTCGCCGGAAGCGGCGCTGGTAGTGCAGAAAAATTATTTTCGCGAACACGGCACGACGATGCGCGGGCTGATGACCGTCGACCGGGTCGATCCGCACGAGTTCCTGGCCTATGTCCACGACATCGACCTATCCGTCGTGCCATCCGATCCGGTCCTGGTAGCGGCCCTCGCCGCACTCCCCGGCCGCAAGATCGTCCACACCAACGGCTCGGTGCGCCATGCCGAGCGGCTGCTCGATCATCTCGGCATCGGCTTGGCGTTCTGCGGCATCGTCGACATCGCCATGGCCGGGTTCGAGCCCAAGCCCGCTCTCGCCGGCTACCACGAGCTGCTGCGCCGCCACGCGGTCAGCCCGGATCGCGCGCTGATGGTCGAGGACATGGCCAAGAACCTGGTCCCTGCCGCCGCCCTCGGCATGACCACCGCCTGGGTCCGCGGCACCGTCGACTGGGCCGTCGCCGGCGCAGACGGTGATCACATCCACCACATCGTCGACGATCTCGGCGGCTTTCTGACCGCAGCCGCGTCGCTCGGACCAGAGTCGCACGAAGCGATCTCATCGCTGCCAGGCCCTACTTAAACAGCAACACTTCCAAGACGTCTTCCTCCAGAACCCTGACGTTCCGGCCTCCTTCGGACCGCATCGCCGCAGCCACGGCTAGAAAAGACGCACGTCCCGCCGACGAGGACAGCTCGCCGTACTCGGCAAAGAATTTGGCCGCCTTCGCGGCTACGGGCTTGCTGCCGTCGATCGCAATCCGGGCCTTAGCCGCCGCCAAACGCGCCAGCGCGGTTGTCTCTTTTTCCGAGTCGCCCCTTCTCTGGTACATCGCTATCTCCGCTACTGCCCCGAGAAAATCGACATAAGCTTCCGTGCGCAACGACGAGTAGTGTTTGCTCAGTTCGGCTTGGCGACCGAACAAAAAGGCCAGGATCGCGGCGACGAACGCTGCCACGATCGGGATCAATGGGCTCAGATTGTTCATCGCGCGGGATGCGGCTGGCGAATTGGAATATTCTTGACCCCCACCGACAAGCTGTCCATGCATTCAACATGTCCGTCGCCGAGACGATCCGCCGCAAATTGACCGAACGGTTCGCACCGATACGGCTCGACATCGTCGACGAGTCGCATCGCCATGCCGGGCATGCTGGCGCGCGACCGGAAGGCGAGACGCACTTTGCGGTCACGATCGTCTCTAACGCCTTTAGCGGACAGGGCCGGGTGGCGCGCCAGCGCCTCGTCTACCAGGCGCTCGCCGAGGAACTGGCGACCCGCGTCCACGCTCTGTCGCTGACCACGCTGACGCCGGACGACGGCAAGGGCTGACGGTCAGGCTGCGGTGCTGAGAAAGTCGCGCAGTTTGTCGACCGGGGCGTCCTTCATGATAAAGGCCTCGCCAATTCGGCGCGGCAGGATCAGCGCGATCTTACCGTCGCGGACCTTCTTGTCCCGGCCCATATGCGCCAACAGCCGCTCGGCCGGGATGCCGGCGAGCCCGACATCGGCGAGCCCGGTCGGCAGCCCGGTCGCGGCGAAATGGCGGCGCACTCGCTCGCCCTCGGCGATCGCGACCAGCCCCAGCCGCGGCGGCGAAATCGAAGGCCAGCACCATGCCCAGCGCCACCGCCTCGCCATGCAGCAGCCGGCTGGAAAACCCGGTCTCGGTCTCCAACGCATGGCCGAAAGTGTGCCCGAAATTGAGCAGCGCGCGCTCGCCCTCCTCGCGCTCGTCGGCGGCGACGACCGCCGCCTTCATCCGGCAGCTGGTGACGACCGCATGCCGGATCGGATCCGCCTCAAGAGCGCACAGCGCATTGCCCTGGCGTTCGCACCAGGCGAAAAATTCGGCGTCGCGGATCAGGCCGTATTTGACTGTCTCGGCATAGCCGGCGAGCAATTCGCGGCGCGGCAGGGTGGCGAGCGTATCGGTGTCGGCCAGCACCAGGCGCGGCTGATAAAAGGCGCCGATCAGGTTTTTGCCGGTGCTCGTGTTAATCCCGGTCTTGCCGCCGACCGAGCTGTCGACCTGGGCCAGCAAGGTCGTCGGAATCTGCACGAAATCGATGCCGCGCAGCAATGTCGCCGCGGCAAACCCCGTCAAATCGCCGACCACCCCGCCGCCCAGCGCCACCAGCATCGAGCCGCGCTCGATACCGCACGCCAGGATTTGCTCGGCGAGGCGGCTGAAATGAGCGAAATCCTTGGTCTCCTCGCCGGGCGGCAGCACGATCGTATGATCAGCGATCCCGGCCGCGACGAGGCTGTCGCGCAACGCCGCCAGCCAATGCCCGGCGACGTTTTCGTCGGTGACGACGACCGCCTGGCGGCGGCGCATCAACGGCAGCATCTCGCGCCCGGCCGCGGCGATCAGCTGCGGCCCGACGACGATGTCATAGGCGCGCTCGGCCAATGCGACGCGCAGCCGTTCGGAGCCAGTTTCGCCCGTCATATTCATCCTTCGCTCTCCGCATCGGGCGGCGTCAGCGCACACGGGCAGCCGGCGAGCGCGGCGAGCGCCCGGTTGACCGTCGCTTCGGGCGAGCTGTCGCCGCTGTCGATGGTCACCTCGGCCTCGGCATAGATCGGATAGCGCCGCTCGATCAATTCGGCGAGGATCGCGCGTGGATCGCCGGCTTTGAGCAGCGGCCGGTCGGCGCGTCGCGACACCCGCTGCGCCAGCACCTCGAGATCGGCGCGCAGCCACAGCGAGACGCCGCGCCGGGTGATCGCCGCGCGGGTCGCCGGATCCATAAATGCGCCGCCGCCCGTCGCCAGCACATGCACTGGTTTGGCCAGCAGCCGGGCGATAACCCGGCGCTCGCCGTCGCGAAACAGCTGCTCGCCGCGATTGGCAAAGATCTCCTCGATGGTCTCGCCGGCCGCAGCCTCGATCTCCTGGTCCGAATCGAAAAACGGCAGGCCGAGCCGCAGCGCGAGGCGCCGGCCGATTTTGGTCTTGCCGGCGCCCATCAGCCCGACCAGGACCACGGTCCGACACGGGACAAAGCGCCGCACCGCCAAGGCTCGCCGTCCCATTTCGAGCGCGTCAGTCTGCACTGCGGTCCTCTCCGCCGGCCGCCGCTCTTTTTTTCCGGCGCCGCGCAACGGTACTAGCATATCGTGCAGCCGTGTCGTCAATCGGCGTCGGGCCGGCGGTGTCGGGCCGGTTCGGCCGGGCAATTTCGGCCGGAGAGTTTCGGCCAGGGAACATGCGAGCCGCAGCATGGGAAAGCTGACCCTTTGGTTCGTCATCGTCATTGTCTTGGCAGCGCTCGGCGGCGCCGCGTTCCTGGCGCTGTGGAACCCGCCGGCGCCCTCGGTGGCGATTGAAAAAGTATTGCCGGATGGCCGCTTCCCGAAATAGCCGGCGGGCTCTCCCTGGCGCCGCGCCGGGGCCTCGGCCTGTCGAGGCATCTCGAAGCGTTCCTCGAAATGCTGGCCGCCGAGCGCGGCGCCGCGCGCTTGACGATCGCCGCCTATCGCACCGATCTGATCGATCTCACGCGGTTTCTGATTACGCGGGCGACCGCCCTCGAAGCAGCCGACGAGGCGGCGCTGCACGCCTATCTGGCGGCGGCGGCGACCGCGATGCTGGCGCCGCGCAGCCTGGCGCGGCGGATCTCGGCGATTCGCCAATTCTACAAATTTCTGGTCGTCGATGGGGTGCGTCCGGACGATCCGACGGTCGGCCTCGATACCCCGCGGCTCGGCCGCCCCTTGCCGAAATTGTTGTCAGAAGGCGAGGTCGGCGGGCTGCTTGCCGCGGCGCTCGCCTGGCCCGGGGAAGAAGGGGTGCGCGTCCGCTGCCTGATCGAGCTGCTCTATGCGACCGGCATGCGCATCTCGGAATTGCTGACCCTGCCCCTCGCCGCGGCGCTGCGTGACCCGCGCTTTCTGCTGGTGCGCGGCAAGGGCGGCCGCGAGCGGGTGGTACCGCTGAGCGAACCGTCGCGCCAGGCGCTGATCGCCTATCTCGAATGCCGTGGGCATTTCCTGCCCGAGGCTCGGCCGTCGCCCTGGCTGTTTCCGTCGCGGAGCGGCAAGGGCCATCTGACTCGCCAGCGCTGCGGCCAATTGCTCAAGGAGTTGGCGCTGAAAGCCGGCCTCGATCCCGCCCGGCTGTCGCCGCATGTGCTGCGCCACGCCTTTGCCAGCCATCTGCTCGACCATGGCGCCGATCTGCGCAGCGTCCAACAGATGCTAGGCCATGCCGACATCGTCACCACCCAGATCTATACCCACGTTCTCTCCGACCGGCTGCGGCGGCTGGTGAATACCGCGCATCCGCTCGCGCGGCGCAAATGATCCGCCATTTTCTCGATTTTGAACGGCCGCTCGGCGAACTCGAAGGCAAAATCGAAGAGCTGCGCCACCTGTCGACCACCGGCGACCTCAACATCGCCGATGAGGTCGGCCGGCTCGAAGCCAGCGCCGCACGGCTCTTGCGTCAGACCTATGCGCGGCTGACGCCATGGCAGAAAGTGCAGGTGGCGCGCCACCCCGAGCGCCCGCACGCGCTCGACTATATCGGCGGGCTGATCAGCGAATTCGTGCCGCTCGCCGGCGACCGCGCCTTTGCCGAGGACAAGGCGATCATCGGCGGGATCGGCCGGTTTCGTGGGCGCAGCGTCATGGTGCTCGGCACCGAGAAGGGCGCCGACACCGAGACCCGGCTCGCGCGGAATTTCGGCATGGCCCGGCCCGAGGGCTACCGCAAGGCGCGGCGGCTGATGCTGCTCGCCAACCGTTTCGATCTGCCGGTACTGACTTTTGTCGACACCGCCGGCGCCTATCCCGGTATCGACGCCGAGGCGCGCGGCCAGGCCGTAGCCATCGCCGCCGCCATTGAGACCTGCCTCGCCATCGAGGTGCCGCTGGTCGCCGCGGTGATCGGCGAAGGCGGCTCGGGCGGGGCAATCGCACTCGCCGCCGGCAACACCGTGCTAATGCTGGAGCATGCGATCTATTCGGTGATTTCCCCGGAAGGCTGCGCCTCGATCCTGTGGCGCGATGGCGAGCACGCGCGCGAGGCGGCCGAGGCCTTGCGGCTGACCGCACAGGATCTGCTGCGCCTGGGGATCGTCGACCAGATCGTGCCGGAACCGATGGGCGGCGCGCACCGCCAACCGCAAGCGGCGATCGAGCAGCTCGGCCAGGCGATCGACGAGGCGCTACAGCCGCTATCCGGCCTCGACGGCCCAAAATTGCGTTCGCAACGCCGGGAAAAATTCCTGGCGATGGGCGGTCATGGCCTTTGACCAGCCGATAATGCCCAATTTCGAGGGTCATTGACCGCGTCCGGCCGCGCCCCACATCTAGGCCCGCGCATCGGCCCCTGACCGGTCGGGAGGCGTCCTTCCCGCGGGGAGGGTCGGAGGCGCTGATGCTCTTCGTCGAAGCGCACCGCTTTTCCCGCAGTGGAAGGCCGTCATGACACCTCAGGAACAAAACCTGCTCACCACCCTGCTCGCGCGCCTAAAGAGCACCGCCAGTCAGCCCAAGGATCCCGAGGCCGACGCGCTGATCCGGCAGGCGATGGCCGAGCAGCCCGATGCGCCCTATTTCCTGGCGCAGACCGTCCTGATCCAGGATCTGAGCCTGCACAACGCGCAGAATCGGATGGCCGAGCTCGAACAGCAATTGACCGATATGCAGCAGCAGGTGGCGCGGCCGGCGGCGACGAGCTTTCTCGGCGGCCTGTTCGGCTCGCGCCAGCCGGCATCGCCGGCGCCCGGACCCGGCGGCGTTCCTGCGGCCGGCCCGTGGACGCGCGCCCCCCAGGTGGCGGCAGCGCCGCCGGCTCAGCCCTGGGGCCAGCCCGCTCAGCCAGGCGGCTACGGCCAGCCGATGGGCGGCCAACCAATGGGCGCCGGCGGCGGGTTGATGGGCGGCGGCATGGGCGGCGGCGGCGGGTTTCTGCGCTCGGCGGCGGCGACCGCTGCCGGGATCGCCGGCGGCGCTCTGCTGTTCCAGGGGATCGAGTCGCTGTTTGGCCAGCACGCCAGCGCCGGCATCCTCGGCGGCCAGGCGATGACCCCGGGCCTCGGCGAAAGCGTCGTCAACAACTACTACGGCTCCGACGCCGGCAGCGGCGGTCAGGACCAGGATTTCAGCGGTGGCGATGCCGGCTCGGGCAATCAGGATTACGCCTCTAACCAGGATTTCAGCGGCGGCAGCGACGGCTCGGGCGATCAGGACTACAGCTCGGACCAGGATTTCAGCGGCGGCGATCCCGGGGCGGGTGGCAGCGACGATTTCAGCGGCGGCGATTTCGGCGGCAGCGACAACCTCTCGTGC